>JBJMWM010000040.1:0-285348 GCA_045810105.1 Steroidobacteraceae bacterium
CGGGAGGGCACATGCCCAGTCCACGACAAGATCCATTCAAATGTCATTGTTTGAATTGGGCAACGGTGAAGTTTCGAGTGCGGACACCGACATCAGGTCGTTCGGGGACGGGGCGACGCAACCGTCCGCGCCCGTTCGCTCTATACTGTATTCGATTGACTTCACCACCCCGCTGTCCACCCGGGGCTACGACTGGTCGCGGATCATCGCTGTCGAGGTCGATGAGCCTTATGCTCCGCAGTATAAGAGTTTAGTTAATAACGCCATAATTGATCACCTTATAAAGTATCCTGACGGTTCACCTGTCTGCCCCGCCCCGCCCGCGGCCGTCGCGGCCATCGCGAGTATCGACACGTTGTTGCAGCAAAGGGCGATGGAACTCAAGGCTCTCGCTCCCCAAGCGCGCTTTTGGGTCAACTTCACTGGGGATGAGGCTCACTGGATGGCACTTTGCGGCACCCAGGCATTTAATAGAGCCTATATAGATGTCGTGTCGGCTGACTGGTACGATGTTGACTTCTCCAGCATCGAGCCCTTCTACTCAGTCGTCGCCAGGTACCGTCCAAAGCCCGATCAGCAGTTGGCGCTGATTCCCGGCACATTTTCTGCCCCAACGAATCAGGCGCCTTATCTTCAGGATTACCTCGACTACGCGAACAACATGAATCAGACCTGTAACCTTCCTCTCGGAAGTCGAGGAGTCACCGGAGTCTACGATGGATGTCCCGTCTGGATCGTCATGGGATACCTGTCGGGAGTTTTCCAGGGAAGTACCGGTCCCCTGTACAGGGGCATGCTCGATCCAAGCTCGGCGCCGATTGCTGCTATTTGGCGCGCAGAGGTTGCGTTACCGCTGCGGCCCGGCCTGGCGCACCAACTGACACCAGCACAGATTGCTCTGCCCATCTTAGACCAATTATTGCTGAATAACTGACGCGGTACGCTGCCGCGGTTGGCAATGGTGAAGACCTAACAGAGAGCATTGAAAACGCTGAAGTCAGGAGAGCATGTGATGAAGACGCGAATAGTCAGCAGATCCATTGGCCTGGGGAGCCATGGAAATATAGCTCGTTCCGCCGGTATCCTCACTTCGAAGAGTGGTGACGGGCCCTATGACGCTCCGCTCCTCATTGGCTGTCCACGGAGTGTGAAGGAAACGTCTTGACTCGTCCGTTCATCATCAGACCTCTGTTTCGCAGCGACCAATGCGGCGAGCAAGCAACTTGCTTGCCCGCCAAATTCGGTATGCCAGGGGCTTCGCCGAACACGCCTAGATCGAATGACGCCGATCGATCGCCTCGAGTCGGCATTCGGACTCCTGCGAGGATCGCAGATCGTAGCTCGAGTCCACAAAATCCACGCAAAGGCGGACAAACTGCTCCCCGTTCGACCACTTCAGGCTCAATGTATTCCCGGTCGTCGCCTCGAGCTCAAAGCGTCCCGCGAACGCGGGATGCGTGTTGCGTAACCGGATGAGACTCAGCAGATCCTGCACCACGGGCCGTCTCAGCTCCCGCTCGATCTCATCCCTGCTGTAGTAGTGGCGGTTGATGTCCCGGCCCACGCCAGTACGGGCCAGCAGATCCATGTCATTACCGCCGGCAAGCAGACCGACGTAGTACACCTGCGGAACGCCGGGTAGGAAGAATTGGATTGCACGTGCGAGCAGATACTGACGTTCGTCGCGCCCCATGGCATCAAAGAACGTGGAGTTGACTTGATACAAGTCGAGGTTTGAAGCGGCGGCGCCGGTCGCCTGACGGCTTTGCCCGCCGGAACGCTCGTGAATGATTTCTACGAGGCGATCCAACTCCTCCGGTGGCACGAGGCCCGGGTGGTGAATCCGATCATCGGGGTCGGGTCCGATGTCGATGATACCTATGCCATCGTGCGTATCGAGAACCGTCAGCGCGTTGGCTGGCCGGACTTGAATCCATTCCTTCAGATGCAGCGCCGTCTTGAAAGCGAATGCATGCAGTATCAGCGGAGGCAGGGCGAAGTCGTATACCCAGTCCACGTGCGCCGCAATCTCGATCTGCCGACGGTAGTACGAATGAACCTCGACCAACACCTCGATTCCGAGCGCCCGCGCCGCGGCGGCCAGATCGGCGATGAACTCGAAAGTCTCCGGTATCATGAAGCAGCTGCTGCCCGCTCGCTTGATCGCGTAGCCGACGGCGTCGAGACGGATCATTCGAATACCGCTATCGCTGAGCTTGCGCAAAATGGCCTCCAGGTAGGCCCGGCCTTGCGCATGCCGCACGTCGATATCCACTTGCTGCGGCGTGAATGTCGTCCACAGACTGCATTGCTCGCCGGTTTGCAGAGTGACACTGTTGAACGGCAATCCCGGGCGAGGCCGATAGATCGCTGCAAGGTCCTGTTCACTCGCGCCCTGTGGGAATATGGTATCCCGCGTCAGGAACAGACTGGCATGCGGTGAAGTCGCGCCATGGCGCATAAAGTCGCGAAACTGTGGTGATTCCGTCGACATGTGATTGACGATCACGTCCGCCATGACATCGAAGTCGCGGGTGATCGCCATAACATCGTCCCATTGGCCCACGTTCGGATCGACCTGACTGTGGTCGATCGGATCAAACCCGGCATCGGCGCCGTCGACGCGCAAATAGAACGGCAACAGGTGCACACCCCCGAACACACCTTTCAAGGGACCCTTCAGCAGGTCGTGCAACTCCCCTAGCGTACGGCCGCCGAAGCGGTTTGCGTACGTGATCAACTGGACCTCGTTCCTCATCGTGTCTATTATGCAATCGATTCCGTAAGCAAGTACAGCCACTTCGAAAGGCACGAGTGAATTCCGAGCCGCAGCAATCGGTCGCGCCCGATGAGCCCGATGGCAGCCTGTTGACATGGCTGACGTGTTTGATGTTCCTGATGTTCGCCATGACGAGCGATGCGGTCGGCAGCGTGATCCCCAGGGTCATCGATGAATTCAAGCTGAGCATGAAGGCAGCCGGTGCTTTTCACTACGTGCCGATGGCAGCGATTGCAACCGGCGCGATTCTGTTCGGATTCCTGGCCGATAGCCTGGGGCGCAAAGGCACTATCCTGCTGGGCCTTGCGGCCTATGGGGCCAGCTCCTTGCTGTTCGCATTCGGGACCCGGTTTGCGTTCTTCGTGGGTCTCCTGGCGATGTCTGGTGTGGGTGTCAGCATCTTCAAGACTGGGGCACTGGCCTTGGTCGGGGACATAGCCAGGTCGACAACCCAGCACACATCCCTGATGAACCTGATCGAGGGTTTCTTTGGCGTCGGGGCCATCATCGGTCCGACGATCGTCGCCGTGTTGGTCACGATGGGGTTCTCGTGGAAATGGCTTTATGTCATCGCAGCGGCGGTCTGCGCCTCGTTGATCGTGATCGCCAGCTGTGTTCGTTATCCAAAAGGCGGACGGACCAGCGCGGAACCAGTGGGTCTTCGACGCACGCTGCGGATGATCCGCAATCCGTACGCTCTTGGGTTTTCTTTGCTCGTCATGTTGTACGTTGCGGTGGAGGTTGCCGTCTATGTCTGGATGCCGACGTATCTGAAGGAATATCGAGGCTCGCCCGCGTGGTTACCGGCCTATGCGCTTACGGTCTTCTTCGTGCTCCGCGCAGTGGGGCGGTTCCTGAGTGCCTGGATGTTGAAGCGCTATTCCTGGACGATGCTGCTTGCGCTGTCTGGTGTCGCGATCTTCACCTGTTTTGTGGGCTCCCTGATTGGCGGAACGGGTCTCGGCGTTTTCCTGCTGCCGCTCTCAGGACTCTTCATGTCAACCATATATCCGACATTGAATTCCAAGGGCATCAGCTGCTTCACGAGATCGGAGCATGGGGCCGTGGCCGGCGTGATCCTCTTCTTTACGGCACTGGCGGCTGCACTCGGCCCATTGGCCATGGCGGCGGTCAGCGATGCTTACGGTGATGCCAAGTACGGGTTCGTGTTGGCCAGTGGTTTTGCGAGCCTGTTGATGCTTGGACTCGTATTCAACTGGATCGCGAATCCCGCGAGACGTCGTCTGCAGCAACTGGACCAGGCTGACTACGGTAGCGCGGGTGGCTGATGCCCTAGCTGGACGCGCGCTCGACCAGGATCGCTGGAATCTCGATGGAGCCAAGCGGTGTGCCTTTGATGATCGACAACAGCCGTTCAACAAGCAATTGTGCAGCCAGCCTGATGTCCTGCCGAATGGTGGTCAGCGGCGGTGATGCCAGACTGGAGATCATGATGTCGTCGTAACCGACGACCGCGACGTCTTTGGGTACTGATTTCCCGGAACTTTGCAGCACACGGATGGCGCCCAGAGCGATTACGTCCGATGCCGCTACGATTGCATCAAATTTGACACCCCTTTCAAGTAGCACCCGGGTGGCGGCACAGGCCTCGTCGGCAGTGAACCCCACAGGGATGCACAACTCATCAGGGGCAGGGCGTCCTGCCTCAGTCAGGGCGCGCAGATAGCCCTCATGCCGATGTTTCACCTCCGGCAGCGCGCTGTCGCCCATAAAAACGATGTCTTTGCGCCCCCTGGCGAGGAGATGCTCCGTGGCGAGGCTCCCGCCCTGGCGATTGTTGGTGCCGACCGAAATGTACTTCTGACCGCGAAGTTGAGCGCCCCAAACGACCAAGCGAGCTCCGGCTTCGGCCGCGGCGTTCAAGGTCTTGTGATTGAAACTCTGTCCAATGACGATCAACCCGTCCGTCCGATAGGGCTCCAATGCGTCTTTGATCGAGAACGGGTCTGACGCGGACGTTCTGCGCAGAAGGGTGTCGTAGCCGAGAACCGCGAGCTGATCGGCAACGTGCGACAGGATGCTCATGAAAAACGGGTCGGTCAGGTGTTGAGTGTCCGAATGGCTCAACGGAACGGTGACACCGATGACTCTTGTCTCGCCGGTCCTCAGACTACGGGCAACCGAATTGAGCCGGTATCCGTGTTTCGCCGCTATGGCCGCGACGCGCTGGCGAGTGGCCTCCGGGATTTGAGAATTCCCCGCCAAAGCTCTGGAAACGGTTGATTCCGAGACACGGGCAAGCCGCGCGATTTCCCCCATTCTGATCTTGCCCGGAGCGCCGCGGCGCATGAGTTGACTCCATTCTAGGGTGGGTCGGTTTGGATGCGCTGGTCGTGTCGCGTCCTCCTATATTCTAGCAGCGCCGCGGGCTCATTGGTCATGATCATATTGGCTCCCGCATCCATCAGTCGCCCCCAGGTTCCCTGTGGGTCCCGGATCGCTTGCGCGTCGGCGCGACCGGCGACATCGTCCGGATACATTGTGGCAATCCATACCCTTTCATGCCGAGCGGTGATTGGCCCAGAGGCTTCTTCGAGGAAATCATCCCGCGTGAATTTTATGTGGATCATGTCTTGCGGATTCGATTTGCACGATTGGATGGATTTCGACAGCGGGCCGTCGGTGTCGAAGATGATGGGGAACACAAATACGTTGTCCCAGAACGGGCGGATATGATTGAGGAGATGATCGTTCCGACATTCGTAGAAAAAAATGGCCTGTCGGTCAACGTGCAGGGATTGTGCCGCAGCAAATGACTCTTCCTGCGTGTCGTCCTTAACGTCGAACACCAGGAGCAGCGAACCTTTCGCAGCTTCCAGGTACTCGACGAGGGTTGGAATCGGCTCGGTCGTGACTGCGGCCCGCGGACCACCGGCGCCACGGCGAAGGTGCAGAGCCTTGATCTCGGCCAAGGTCATTGACGCAACGAGGCCATGACCGTCTGTGGTTCTGTCAACGGTCTCATCGTGCATGATGACGGCGGTGCCGTCTTTGGTATGCCTCACATCGAACTCCACCCCGTCGACATGCATTGCTATGCAGGCGCGCACCGCCGCCAGGGAATTCTCGGAGGTCTGCTTCCAGCATGCCCGGTGGGCAATGACGATCGTGTCGTTAGGCCGGGGATGAACGAGCCGTTCGCGGAGCTGCGTGATTGTCTGCGAGGCAACGGTGGAACCCGCCAGCGTACGGGATGGGCCCGCCGACGCAATCGCGCCGGCGAGCAGCAGCATGCTGAGCGAAAACGCGATCGGCCCGGCCGCTACATTTCTCAACATGAGTGTGACCCGAATTAGAAGCTGGCGGTGACTGATGCCGTCCACGTACGGCCGAAAATCGGCCGTCCCACGGTTGCATTGCCGACCGTGAGCACATTCGATATCGGAGCGCGCGCATTCCCCTCGGTCAAGCCGGTTGAGTTGGTGAGATTGGTGCCCAGGATTTCGAAGCTCATGGAGTGAGTGGCCTGCAGCGAAATGCCTGCATCGAACGTCGTGTAGGCGGGCAAAACGCTCGTGTTGACGAAATCCTGGTATCGCTTGCTGACGGTGTAGAGCGTGCCGAAGAGCCGCCCATGCCTTGCGCCAATATCGAATAGATAGGCGGGCTCCAGCGTCAGCGATTGCCTCGGCACGCGCGGAATCAGTTTGTTCGAGAGACTCGCGGCCGAAATCGTATTGAATGTGGTCGCGCTGTCTATTACGGGATCCTGCCAGGTAAACGATCCATCGAGCTCAAAGAATCTGACCGGACGCCAAGCGGCTTCGAGCTCAACGCCCTTCGTCACGGTGTTGATGAGCAGCGCCTGATTAGAGAGGACGCCGTTAGCGTCGGCAACGTAAGTGGAGGTATTGAGGGCGTCGAAATGGCTCCAGAACCCGATCGCGAATACCTGCAGGTGGGGAACGGACAGCTTCAGGCCCGTTTCCGCCTGCTTGATGGGTGTCACCGGCACTTGTCGCCCGTTAGGCAGGGTACCTGCAACGCCGTTGTTGATGTTGGCCCACTGGTCGCTGAATCGCGGCAGACTGAACGTGTCCGAGTAACGGACGAAGGCATTCATGGACTTGGAAAATTGATACAGGGAGCCTACGGTCCAGGACGTTTCGTGATAGCCCTTGGAGTAGGGGATGTAGCTGACAAGCCCGGTGACGGAGCGAGCTGCCAAGGGGCCGGTGGTATTCAGGGTCTGGGCGCCCAGTGCGCCTCGCTCGCCGTGCTCTGTGCGTGATTGGTGACGGACGCCTGCATCGACCTGCCAGTCATCGGTGATATGCCAGTTCTCGGCCGCATAGACTGCCGTGGCCAAACCGTGGACGTTGCCGATGAGGTCGCCGCTTCCGTAGGTGGTGAAGCCATTTTGGGTCAGGAGCCCGAGGACGTTACCTCCAGCATCGAGCGCTTGGATATCCAGTGCGTCCGGATTGTTCTTGACGTTCGTCAGGATGGTGTTGCCCAATTGCTGTTGGGTCATGGTAAACCTGCTGAGGCTGAATCCGAGCGTCAGGTCGTGCTTACCGAACGTGGAGCTGTCCACGGACTTATTGACCCGTAAATCATTTAGCGCATCAGTGTACGTCGTGCGGTTGCTCATCCAGGTATTGGTCATAGTCAGTCCGGCCGTAGATGCTGGATTGAAGACGTTATTCGTTCCCGCGTAGACATACCGCAGAGAGGTGGTTCCCGCGAACGCCGTCTGAGCCTTGGACAGATAGCTGCTTAGGTTGACGGCGGCATCCGCCGGTGCCCCGTTGAACAGACCATCAAACCCCACCGAACCGTCTGTGTAGCGGGCTTTGTCGCTAACAGTCCACCCGGCGCCCAGGTCGTAGTCGCCCCCTATCGTTACCGTCTTGATGTCGGGATGAATGCCATCCCGTAGATCGCGGGACAAAGCCTGCCCGCCGCCGGAGCCATTCAACGTGAGGATTTGCGCGCGCCGAAAGCTGTTCGAGTCCAGGGTCCCGGTATTCGGATTGATCAAGCCGCTCAACGTGGCGCCGGTGCGCGGATCCAACAGTGGGATATCGGAATAGAAGATGCTGCGGTCGTTGAGGTACTTGACGTCGGCGAACAACTTTCCGTGGTCCAATAGATAGGTGACCCCCGCCTTGAACTGTCCGCCGAGGTTCGCACCATCGAACCCGGGATTACGTAACCCGTTGTCCCGACGAAAGAATCCGCCGACGCTGTACAGGACATTATCGGTCATCGGCCCGGAGACCACGCTGTCCAAGCGGGCGAGCCCATTTGGCCCTGCCGTGACTTTGACCTCGCGTTCGGGCGTGGACGTGCCATGGTTGGTGATGAAGTTGACTACGCCGCCAGACGCGTTGTTGCTATAGATCGGTGCGGTGCCGCCGCGCACCAACTCAACGCCAGTGGTATTCAAGTCGACGCGATATACCTCGTCGATGTTCAGCTCGCGCTCGAAATTCGACTCGAACAGTGGCAGCCCGTCTTCCAGAACGTCCAAAAGTCGGAATCCCGCAAAGGGTAGTCCGCGGATCACAACGTTCTCGCCGCCGCCTTCGCCGCCTGAATTTTCCACCGTGACGCCCGGCGTGGACCTCAACAGATCCACCATGCTCCGCGGGGCTCTTTGTCGGATCATGTCGCTGTCCATCGTAGAAATGGCGTACGCGGCGTCGAACTTGCGCTGCGGAGCCGGCGTGGCGGTCACGACAACCTCCTGCAGCAATAGTCCGCCGGAATCCGGCTCGGAGGTCGTTTGAACCGTGCCCGGTGCATTTGCCACTGCGGCCGCGCTTTCCGCCTGTACGGCAGGTGACCCCAGGAGCGTTGGAATGGCGCCGCCCGCCAACAATAGATTGAGTCTAAACGTCGAATTTCTGGCCATCTTCTTGTCCCCCCCCTTCGTTGCCGTCGCGCGTGCATTTTTGAGCGCAATCGATTGCGTGAACCATATTCGCAATCGATTGCGTGCGCAAGTGCCGCGGTGTGAATTGTTTGTGACGGCCATGGCCGTTTCGTCTGCTGACTCGCGGCGAAGGAGATTGCGATGAACAACAACGTAGATCTACACATATTGACACGCAGGATCGAATCGGTGCTGAAGCGAGAGCAATCGGTCAAGCCAGAGGAGCAGCCGACCGTTGATGTCGCAGCGGCAAGTGACCTTCGGCTCCGTGCGGTGGTCGTCGAGATTGGGTGTTGTTAGCCACTTACCGCAGATCATCGAGTTACGCGGCCCAGGCGCTGGCAGGAGATGTGTTCGATCAGGTGCAGGACTTCCATCAATGGGAGGTGCAGCCCTTCCCGATCACCACCTGCTTCCCCCGTCCATGCGTCGCGAGACAACACTCCATGGAAATGGCTGATCGAATTCGCACAGCCCGGATCGATTGGGAAGACGTCGTCACGCGACGAGGCTTTCTCGTGCGTGTCGCATTGCGCGCCGCGCGCAGCAGTCGGTCGGTTCTTGCAGCGCTCATTGCGAGCACCTTGCCCGGATTACCTCACCAAGCTTCAAATGGCCGAGCCGGTCAAGTGCTGGCACCAGCATGCGCAAGCAGCGACTTTAGCCGTTTTCCGCAGACGCGATCGGATGCTTCCCACAGCAGATCAGTGCCTGCTTCGCAGCGTCGTTATAAATCGTGGAGCGCAACCGCCCGCCTCGTGGATCATTACAGGATTTCACCTGAGGCAATGCGACCAGACCGTGCGTTATAGATCAGCATCTTGAAGCAATTTCGGCTCTCTGTTGTATGGCTACACGGTAGAGGCGTCTCTGCCCCCGGCCGACGGGCTAAGGACGTGAATGGATGTAGCAGAGAGACGACGCACGGAAGTCACTGTATCTGTGTTCGCCAGGAGTGCCGTCACTGCGCGGCCAAGAATAGCTGCACAAGATCCACCAAGATTTTCCACCTCGACTGCTGAGGTGGATGCCGTCGGTGTGGAACCGCCATCCGTTGCGCTCGGCGATTTGCTCGAGGCTTCAGCGCAGAAGGAAATGCCGAAAGGCGTAGGGACCGGAAGGGCAAGTTCATCAGCCGCCCAGCCGCCCAACGGGCAGCGATTGATTTAATCCGGCATTTGCGTATTATGAGCAGTGTTCATTTTGATGAGCTGCGCTCATATGACCGGCGAACTCAGCGAAATTCGTAGTCTGAATCGGTTGCGAATTCTGGATAAGGTCATGGCCGTGGCCAGCGAGGAACTGGCAGAGAAGGGGCCGGAGGAGTTGTCGTTGCGTCACATCGCACGACGTCTCGGCTGCGCAATTGGCACGATTTATCTTTATTTCAAGGACAAGGACGCTCTCGTCGACGCGATCGTCGATGCTGGCTTTGCCGGCCTCCTGACATCATTGCAGGCCGTAGATGCAACGATGCAACCCCGCGAACAGTTGCGCGTGGCGTTTCATTCCTATGTTCGATACGGCCTCGAGAACCAAAACCTGTACCGATGTGCATTCTGTTTGCCACGTCCGCCCGATCGCCCATTGCGCCGGCCGCACCAGGCATATGAGCACCTGGTGCATCTCGTGGGGACGTGTCGTGCAACTGGACTTTTCCAACACCTAGCGACGGACCTGGCTGCGCAGACCATTTGGGTTGCGGCGCACGGCCTGACGTCCCTGCTGGTCCTGCGACCTGACTTCCCATGGACTGCGCGGGAAGTACTGATCAACAGCGTGATGGAAACAACCCTGAGCGGGTTGGACCGATTGAGCACTATTCATACAGGGAAAAAGTCCAATGCGGGAACCGAGATCGGATAGGCGCGGCCGGGGACTTTGGATCTGGGCGTGGTTCAGTGTATCGGTGATCTGTCTCCCATTCGCCAATGGTGCCGACAGCTGGCCTTTGGCGGCCTGGGTGGCGCCGGTTGGGCTGGTGGCCCTCGGGCGTTACGGACAGCGGCGATGGCGCTGGCCCGTCCTTTTCGTCGTGTTGTTTGGCGCCTGGTGTTTCCAGTTCCGCGGGATGGTGCCGTTGCCCTTGCCTGGCTTCCTGGCGGTCGCTGCCGCTTACACCGTGTTGCAGGTCGTTCCGTTGGCAATCGATGCGGTCTTGTTCCGGCGCCTGCCGGCGTGGGCTGGGGTTTTGATCTATCCCGCCGCGATGTCGGCTGTCGAGTTCACCTATACCAACATAAGCCCTTATGGAAGTTGGGGCAGCATCGCCTATTCACAGTTCGGCAATTTGCCCATGATGCAGATCGTCAGTGTCACCGGGATTTACGGGCTCTCATTCCTGATTTGCGCCCTGGCCAGCGTCATAAATGCCGTGCAGGCGGGCGGAAAAGGGTGGCGCCCGATCGTGGTGGGCTATTCGATCATGGTGTTGGGCGTGGCGGCATGGGGTATCTGGCGTCTGCAGATGATTTCAAACACCAACGGGACTGTACAGGTCACGGGCATTGCGCAAGACAGTCTGTCAGCCATGAGCGATCGCAGTATCAATGACGCGCTATGGGGCGGGCGGGCCTTGTCGGCAGACGATCGAGCCAAGGCGCACGTAATGACGACTCGCGTGGATGACCGCTTGATAACACTGACGGTTGCGGCGACTCGGACCGGGTCCAGGATCGTGTTCTGGAGCGAAGCCGCCGGTCAAGTGCTCCAGGAGGACGAGCCTGCTTTTCTTGCCAACTTGGGCGAAGTCGCTCGCGAGCACCATATCTATATTGCCGCGGCCTATCTCAGATATGACGCGCATCCAGGCAAGCCGTTGCAAAACAAGATTGTCCTGGTCGCTCCGGATGGCCGGAAGGTCGGCGAATTTCTGAAGGCTCGCCCAGTGCCTGGACTCGAAGAGAAGTTCCTGCAAACTCGCCCGCAGGGGGTCCCTGTTTACGCTACGCCTTATGGACGTCTGGCGACTTACATCTGTTTTGATATGGATTTCCCACAACTTATCCGGCAAGCGAGCGTACACGGGGCGGACATGATCCTGGTTCCTGCCAGCGACTGGCGGGAAATCGATCCGTGGCATGCGAGGATGGCTGCGTTTCGTGCCGTTGAGACCGGTGCAACGGTGGTCAGAAGCACGGTCAAGGGCAGGTCATTGGCGGCAGATCCCTTGGGGCGCATTGTCGGCGCGACGGATTACTACAGCGCACCGGATGTGCCGCTGTCGGTCGATATCGTACGGACCCGAATCGATACGCCTTACGGACATGTCGGCGATCTTTTCGCCTGGCTGACTGTTGCTGTTCTCATCATTGCTGCTGGAGGTGCTGCGAGACACAGTCCGTGGCGAGAGGTTGGTCGAATCAGGGAGGGCTGAAACGGGGACCTGTCAGCGGCGTTCGGCCGGCGCAAAGCTTGTGGCGCTGTTTGGGCCGCCGGTTCCGGGCAGCAACCTCGCGCCGGCCTATGGCGGCCGTACTTTGGTTGACTATTGCCCACATCAAAGAGTGGAATCTTCGGTGCGCGCGGAATCATGTTCGTCCACTCATCGGTTGTCAGAGCCGTGGCGGTTGTTGAACGAGCGGCAGCGGATAGGGATTTGGCTTTCGCCGCGCGCGGCAGTGATCGGAATCCATGCTTCCAACCGCACCTCAGCGGATCGGAATTCAGCCGCATTGTTTTCCGGGGTCATCCCTTCACGTTCACGGCGAGCAACTGACGGACGTCAGCCGGTGATCCTTCCGCCAACGCCGTGTCGGGCAGCCAGATCATATTGACTCGCGACAACTTGATCAGCACACCATCTGAGTAAATGACGGGCTCCAGCATGATCTTCCAGTTGAGTTGGGCTGTACCGAAGGCGCTGGAGGTTTCAATACCCTGATCGTCCATTGTTACCGTGATTGTTGATCCTTTTGTCCTGACCCTCTCGCGTGCCTTCGCCAGACTCCAGCGCTTAAAGGCCTCACCACCAAAGGAGAGAACCAGCAATGCACCGCAGAGTGCCGCGGCGGGTCGAAGGACCTCGACAAAGAGAAAGGCCACGGCGCACGCGAACAGGACAACACGCGCCAGCCACCTTACCCACCATGTCTGATAAATCAGTCAAAGGTCTTGTTCTGAGTGACCGATAGACGACGCTGTGCCGTACCAATGTACTCATCGTTCACCAAGATCCGATGCGTAGTCCTCATGAAGCTACCGTCTCCCTCTGCTCACACCCTCGAGCTGACTGCTCGGCACATGAAGGATCCGGACCGGTCCAGCACGGATTCCATGAGCACACATTATCGTTTTCCGTTGCGCCTGGCTGCCTGACGACCGACGGTTGTAGTTAACTTATTCCACCCGATGGCTGGATCCGCTGTAACTGGTCGTATTTCCGACCGCTGTTTGTCAACGCGCTCGCCTCCGCTGATCCCCAGGCCCAATCTTGCGATAATCGCTGAGGTCATCGAGCAACAGGGTACGGAACCACCTGGAAACGACCAACCGGCTCGAACTAAGGCGACACCACCCCGGCCGGAGACAGTTGCAACATGCTGTTCGACTTTCTCAGGCCTCGCCCGGCGGACGAGCTGACCTCCGGGAAGCTCGACAGCTCGTTGCTTCGACCCCTTTCTGCGTAATGCGGTGCTCGAGGGGATGGGCTTCCGTCCTTCAAGGGAACGCCCAATGAGCTCGCGGCGTACGCCGCGGAATAAGCACAGCACGCGCCCGAACGCTGTTATGGGATGTGACTTGCGCGTGTTGATACGCGCAGCCAGGCCATCGTCAGGATCGCCGTCGCGAGCACCGAAAGTACGATGGGCGGCCAGAAGAAATAGACGATTTGGAGAGCGGCTGTCGCGATATTCGCGATCACGAGCACGCCCAGCAACCTTTTGATGGAGGATGCGCCGTCCGCAATATCCGCAAGGAACCAAAGCAACGCCGCTTCCATCACGAAGGTAACTCCGGACATGTGTCCGAAACCAACGTGGAAGTCCCAATAGCTGCGCATGAAGCCAAACACCGGATAGCTGATCTTCGCTGCTGCCGACAACGTTTCCAGTGCGTGGCCGTCGACTCCGATTGCCCAAGGTGAGAAGAACCAGTGGCCTGCTGCAAACACCAGAAAGATCACGGCGTCAATTCTCAGAAGTCGCGCTACAGTCATCTTTGCATCCTCATTTCCTCCAGCCCGAGGGACATCGTGGCTACGCTCTTTCTGGGCCTCTTGCGGTCAGAGCCGAGCGGCTTTCCACTCCGGAGCCCGTTGATTTGATGAAACCCGCGAGGGCGTGTTCACGAATCCACGCTGCGGAATCGGGCGCGAATTGTGGCTCCGACGGAACCGGGCCGCGCAATTCGCGGTCGTAACGCTTGAAGTTGAAGCCGGGACTGACCGGGGCTAATATCAACAGCCCGAGCTCGCGAAGTCGGTTTCCGAGCGTCCGCCGGTTGTGCGGCAGAGCCGCATAGCGACGCGCGATTGTTTCAAAATCCTCTGCGGGGCGGCCGGTTACTTCGAGCACGTCGTTGGTAGGGGCGCCGAACTCGAAGGCGCCGCGCCGGTGATCCTCGATGTAGTAGCGAACCCCGCTGAACACATCAATAGGGTGGCCGCCCAACCGGGCGGCTTTCATGAACAACCAACCCGGTGTTGGCACGACCCGGACCGTCCGTCCGACAGCACGGCCGATCGCGTGGGCCATATCCTCTGCGCCCAGAAGTGTTGGTCCTGTGGGCCGGTAGCTCTTCCCGTCGTGCCGCGCAGGATCCTTTAAGGCCGCAACGGCGACGCGTGCGATATCTTCGTTCGACGGGGGCGCGTTCCGGCCGTCTCCATAAGGCCATGGAAAGACTCCGAAGTGCACGGCCGATCCCATCGCCGCGAGGTATGCGTCAGCGAAAAAGCCCGGGTTGACGATCGTATGCGCGACTCGCGGCATCATCGTGAACAACCGATCGACCAGCCAGTGTTGGCGTGTCATGAGCGAGGGATGCGAGGGGCTTGCAAGCCACTGAGTCAGGCCGACGATGTGTTCGAGGCGTGCGTCTTGGGCGGCAACTGCGAAGGAGACCGCCCCTTGGATCATGTACGGCTCGAAAGGGGGACAATAGTAGGCACGCTGCACGTCCTTAAGCGCATCGGCCACCCGTTCGATATCACACATCTCGGCGACAGCGATCTCGGCCCCCTGCCTCTTCAGCCGCTCGCTGCGGCCATCTTCTCGATGTACCAACGCACGCACGCGATAGCCGGCCTGCAGAAGCTCGGTGACGACGACGCTGCCCGTCTTCCCTGTCGCGCCCGTCACGAGAATTCGTGGATTGATCATGATCGCCTCCGTCAGGCCGCATGGGATGAATCCGCAAGCAAGTTGGTACCATGTGGTACCAACCCTTGGACGCGAGTGTGGTACTCTTGAGTACCCGTGTCAAGCAGGAAGAAGATGGCGACGACCAGATCGAAACGCCGGGGTGCGAGCGATGAAGAGGTCGAGACGCGAGCGCGCATTCTCGACGCGGCGTTCGCGGCATTTATGCAGAATGGTTACGCGGCGACGAGCACGCTCGAGATTGCGACGCGCGCCCGGGTATCGAAACGGGAGCTTTACTCGTTGGTGGGCAACAAGGAGAAAATGCTCGCGGCCTGCATCATGGAGCGCGCGCGTCGACTGCGGGTAGCCGCGGACCTGCCCGTACCGCGCGATCGCGAGACCCTCATGGATGTGTTGGCTGGTTTCGGGACCCAACTCCTCCGCGAGGTCACAGATGCCGCAGTCATCGCGGTTTTCCGACTTGCTATCGCCGAGGCAGTCCATGCACCCGAGGTGGCGCAGGCGCTCGACTCGATCGGGCGCGAAACCGCCCGTGTTGCCTTGCGCAAGATCATGTCTGAGGCCCAGGCGGCTGGTCTGCTCAGCGGCCGGCCCGCCGAGCTTGTTGAGCAGTTCAGCGCCCTATTGTGGCGTGATTGGATGTTGGGGTTGTTGCTCGGTGTTGCCGAGCGGCCGAGCCTCCGCGAAATCTCGGACCGCGCCCGGGACGCGGCGACGTCCTTTCTACGGCTTCATCAGACAGAGTCACTTCGCTGAAACGGCCGATCATCCGCGCCCACGATCAGAAGCGTCGCGAAGGAAATACCTTGTTGCTCTTGCGAAACTGCGCGCATGCCTAGCATGCAAGGAGCAAACGTCAGGTCTCCGGTTCAGTTCCATAGCAGTGTGCAGATCGTCGCAACCTGACGTTCGGCGAACCCATTCAGATTCGGCGACCACGGCGGCCTACGAACAACAATTCAGGTTCGCCTGAACACCACCGCCCCTGGTGGCGCGGTTTCGTTCAGGGCACCCTCGGCTTGATACTCGCTGCCGAACAACACATATTGCACCGACGTCAATCCGTGCAATGAGTACCACATCGCCGCTACTCCCTGGGGCGACATGTCTCGGCGAACAGGGCTTCGCTCCAGCTACTTCAGGTCCATGAATAGCTCTTGGGAACGTCTGGATTGCTCAATCAGGCAATGTTCTGTGCCCGAACCGGGTCTACTCCTCATCAACTGTCTAACGACGGAGATGATCGTGAAACGATCCGCTTGCCTCTGCTACGTCGTGCTCATCCTGTTCGCCGCTCCCATTTTTGCAAGTGTCACGCCGATAACGCTTCACACGAGTTCGTCTGAGCCGTTTACGGCATACGTATCCGGACCGAAGGATTCCGTAAGAGGCATTGTTCTCGTACACGACTGGTTCGGTGTCTCTCGCTTCTACACGGAAGCAGCGGAAAGGCTGGGGCGATTAGGCTATCGGGTCGTCGCGGTCGATCTTTACGGCGGACGTCATGCGACCACACATGAGCAAGCGGGGGCTCTCCTTGGAGAGCTTCGCGATGACCTCGCAGCCCGGGAGCTGGACGCGGCAGTCAAATGGTCGACGGAGGGAGACCGGAAAATAGCAGTAATGGGGTTCAGCATGGGCGCCAAACATGCACTCTCCGCGGCGCTGCGCAACAGCTCAGTGCGAGCAACCGTTCTGTGGTACGGAGAGACTGTGAAGGACCCTGCACAGCTGCGGCACCTTGGGGGCCCAGCGTTGCTCATTGTGGGCTCCCATGACGGGCCGGTTGCAGCGGAAACCTCTTTGGCCTTCTCCAAGGCCGCTGACGCGGCGGGTGTTGGCGCCGAGGTGTATCTATATCCGGGAGCCGATCACGCCTTTGCCCAGCCGCTCTTTAACCAAGGTAAGACATACGATCCTGTCGCGGCCGATGTTGCTTGGCAGTTGAGTGAGAGTTTCCTGAACCGGCGATTGCATCAGTAATGGACCGTAGATACTTATTAGCGCTGGGTCTGCAGGCAGCGTTTGAGTCGCGGGGTCCTGCCCCGGGACGCTGGCGCGACCTGTCACGGCGAAATATTCAAGCATTCCGTCAGGTCTCATTAACTATGCGTCCAGGAACCTTCCGCGACGGGGAGACCCAGACTGAGCAGTTCGCGGGGCATGTTGAATTCGCCCTGCACTTATGGCCATGCCTGAGCTGGACGCGCTGAGCTTGTTGCGTTGCATCGAGGAGGGCGGAGCCGGGAAAACGGGCGAGGCCGTCTTCCGGCAGATTGTCTGCGAGCGTCTCACGGGCTCTGCACGCATATAGTGCATTCACGTCGTGGCTTCTTCCGAATCTGCAGGCTCTGGCATGGCAACATTAAGTGAGCAACTGCGGAACAACGCAGTTGCGCTCACGAGTCTATTCGTCGCCCTGGGAAGCTTGGGTTACAACACTTGGCGTAATGAACGCACCGAGCACAACCGGAACATTCGGGCAGCAGCGTTCGAGATCCTCACCAAGCTTGCGGACTTCGAGCGCGTGGTGTTCCTGGCTCATTACGATCGCGACAAGCTGAACGGCAACCCTCGAACCGGCTGGACGTATATCATCGTCATCAATGATCTGGCGCAAGTGGTGCCTGGAGCGGTGCCGCCGCGAGCAGCCGCCTTGCGGGATACATGGAGGGCCAACTGGGAAGGCTTGGCGAAGGATGACGATGTACCAATAGACCGCATCGACCATGACATCACGAGCCTTCGCGAAGCGACGCTGGACACCTTGCGTTCCCTGCGGTGAGCGCACGGATTCGTGGTCGTATCCGCGGAGCAATGTGGCGAGGAGCTCAGGTGCGAGTTGTCGTTCGAGCACCGTTTGCTGGTAGTGAAGGTCAAGCGCGGCAGAGGATCAACCTGAATGCGATCCCTGAGGCTCGCGGGCGATGACCTTCACCGTCTGTCCCGCCAACAGGCGCTCTGCGCCGCGAGTCACCAGGCGATCGCCCGCGGAGACCGGGCCGCTGACTTCCACAACATCGGGCAGAGCGATACCCGGGGTCACATCAAGCTCTTCGACAGTGTTGGTGCGGCTTACCCGCAGCACGTAGGAATGGTTCTGCCGGATGACGAGCGCGTCACGGGAATCGTGAGTGCCGTCCGCTCCACTGCGGACGGCATACTGACCTCAATCGGCGATCCGACGAGCCAGTGGGCATTTTCGAATACAACACGGACTTCGAACTGGCGGGAGCGGTCATCACCTACCGGGACGATCGTTCGGATGCGCCCCGGATGTTCCTCGCCGTGATCCCGAATACTGACCATCTGGCCTGGGCGGATATTCGCAGCGAGCCCCAGCGCAGCCGTCGCGCGAGCTTCGATGTCAGCAGTGTTTACGAGGCGGACAGTCGAGGCTCCCAACTGGACGTACTCGCCCCTTTGAATGAAGCGCTCTGTTACGACACCAGGAAAAGGTGCGCGGATTTGCGCTTGGTTGATCTCATACTGCGCCTGGCGCAGCTGCGCCTCAGCCCGCAGCACGTCCTCTCGTGCCATATCGCTCTGGGCTCGTGCGTCATCGAGCTGACTGAAACTGACGACCTTCGTTGCAGCAAGCTGATTGAAGCGCTCGAGCTGGGTGGCGTAGACGACGAGCTGAGCCTTGGCGCGCCCGACCTGCGCTCGCGAGTCCTGTGCTCGGATTTGGGCCGGCGTGTCATCCAACTTGGCAATGGGCTCACCGGCACCGACTCGCTGACCGACCTCGGCCACCCAATCGACGCGCCCCGCTATAACGCTGGCGACGCGTGCATCAGAGCGACTCACGATCGAGCCCGGAATCCAGCTGTATGCGGACATAGAGCGCAGGGTGGCCGTGCCGACCTGCACGGGCACTGGTGCTCCGGCAGGTTGATCTGCAGCATGCCCGCTGCGGGTAGCGACGATAGATAGCAATGATGCCAACAGGAAGCTCAGAGTCCGTGGCGGAATCACGGGAGAGGCCGTCGCGATGCGGGCCATTGCAGCAGGGATCGCTGGAGCAGTGTTCCCGGAAACCAGAGAGGCGGCCGCCACAGCGCTATTCTGACGCATATCAACCTCAGCAGTCCTCGAACGCAAAGAGTTCTTGTGGAGCAGGCGCATGAGGGCCGGAACCAGCACGAGACTGAACACCAGACTGACCACGACACCGCCGATATTGACCGCTGCGAGGCCGCGATAGATCACGCTGCCCGGCCCAGGATTCACTGCCATGGGCAGTGCACCCAACGCTCCAGTAAGTGTGCTTGCCAGAATCGCCCGCAAACGCTGGTTGAGGCCTGCGCGAATCGCGTCCTCCAGGGCGGCACCTGTCGACTGAACACTGCGCACGGCCGCAACCAGTAGGATGGCGTGATTGATGATGACACCGATCATCATGACGAAACCGATCATGGAGAGCAGATCCAGTGCCTGAAACTTCACCACATCGAGCATGCGCAGACCGACCACACCGCCGATGAGCGCCAGCGGCACGGTCAGGAGTACGATCAAACTGTCTCGCATGGAGCGGAACAACGCGGTCATTAACAGCAACAAGACGAGGAGTGCGACGCCAAACACGCGGGTCATCGTGGTCAACGTTTTGCTTAGGTTGTCGGCACTTCCCGCCATGCGGATGGAGCCGTCCGCGGGCAACTGCGTCCGTAGCTTGGGAAGGACTTCGCGGTTGATGGTGTTGAGAACCTGCTCCAGGGATAGCGAGGCAGGCGGGTCTACGGTGAGAGTCACCGTACGGCGATGGTTGAGTCTGCGGATTGCGGGGGGACCCAGCACCGTGGATAATTGCACCAGGTCACCTAACCGTACGACCTGGCCGGACGGCGTGCGCAGGGGCGCGTTCGCCAGGTCTTCGGGGGTCGCGCCTTCGCTGGATCGCAGCATGATCGGCAAGCGGGATTTGCCATCGAAGTACTCGCCCAGCCAAGCGCCTTCGCCGACCGTGCGAATCACAGTGCCAAGCGTTGCCCGATCCCACCCGACCTCGGCGACTCGCCGATCATCCGGGACGGCATGTAACTCGAGCGCAGCGTCCTCTGGGTTTGGAAAACTCTGCACCGCCGAGTTGGGAAACACCTGCTCGAGAAGCGCACGACCCTCGAGAGCTACCCGGTTCAGCACCGCCGTGTCCTCGCTTTGGAGATGGATCCCGACCGAACGTGCCGAGCCACCGATTCCGCCGAACAGATCGCCTTCCGCCGCGAACGCACGCGTATCCGGCAAGCCGACGATGATCTTCTCGCGAACGATAGTTTCGAGCTCGCCAATGCGGGCCTCGTCCTGCACCCGAGCCCCGATAGTTCCTCCGCCCGGCCACGTCAGGATGTACCAGTTCTTGAGCCTCGGTTCCTGCCGTCCCTCCATGTAAGGGCGCATGCGCTCGAGGATCGTCGGAAGCAACTCTCGATTGACCGCCTCCGAGCTCATGCCGGGAGGGAAGTTGAAGAACGCGTCAATCGCCGCGCGCTTCACCGGAGGCAGATAGTCGAGTGGCGGCAACATCCACCAGGTCAGGGCCAGTGGCAATATCAGCAGTCCCACGATCCACGATAGTTGTCTGGCTCTGGAGTCCGTGACCCGCAGCACCCACTCCGTGAGCCGCGGCCATCCATGTCCGTAGCCCGAGGAACGCAATGGCCGGTCGAGAACAAAGGTCAGCGTCCGTGGCAGCAGCGTCAGCGCGACGACGATTGAGATCGCGACAGCAATCGAGATAGTTAGCGCCAGATCACCGAACAGTTGGCCCTCGACATCTTTCAGGAACAACACGGGCACGAAAACGGCAATGGTCGTAGCGGTGGAGGCCACCAAAGCGCCGGCCACCTGTCGGGCGCCCTGTCTGGCGGCTTCCTGCAATGGCAGGCCGCCCTCGCGCAATCGCACGACGTTTCCCGAAACGACGATAGCTCCCTCGACCACCATCCCCACGGCGAACGCGAGCCCCGCAAGTGAAATCACGTTCAGGCTGCGGCCGAACAGGTCGAGCACTGTGAAGGTCGCGCACAGACAAACCGGAATAGTCAGCGCAATCAACACGGTGACGCGAGGTTCGCGCATGAACCACCACACCACGAGGAGGGCGAGCAGGGTTCCGACGACGAGATTTTCAGACAACAGGTTTACAGCACGATGGATGAACAGCGAGGCATCGAACGACTGCTCGATGCCCAGACCGTGGGCTTTGAGAGGCCCCTCCCTCAGTTCGGCTACCGTAGCTTTTACCGCCTCGAGCGTGCCGAGAACGTTGGCACCGGCGGTGCGAAATACCTGGATGGCGATCGCCGGGTTCCCATTCTGATACCCGAATTGCTGGCGCGTGGGAGGGGCGACATCGATGGTCGCGAGATCGGCAAGCCGGACGGGACGGCCGTCACGCCACGCCAGTACGAGATCTCCAAGCCGATCAGGCCTGAACAGTCCGGTGAAACGCAGTGTGTACTGGCGGCGTCCAACGTCGAGTTGTCCGCCCGAGACGTTGTTGGCTGCGGCAGCTTGTGCCGCTATGTCTGGTACAGTGATTCCCAATGCGGCCGCGCGAGCAAGGTCTACTGTAATCCGTACATCATCCGGAGGACCCGCGTTGACATTGACCGCAGCTACGCCCGGGACAGCCTCGATTCGGGCCCGCACCGTGTCCTCGATGAAGCGCCGCTGCGACTCGATCGTGCCAGGAGTTCCGGGGAGTTGTTGGACGAAGAACCAGGAGAGGGTTTCGTTCGCGTTGCCGTCACCACCGCCGAGAGTTACGATCGGACGATCCGCGTCCTTCGGCAACGGGCGCAGGCGATTGAGGCGCCCGATGACTTCAACGAGCGCATTCTTCATGTCTGTGCCGAGCGCGAATCGCAAATTGATCTGCGCCGCGCCGGCGTTCGCGTTACCTTCGATCTCCTCGGCGCCCGGCATGCCCTGAAGCACATTCTCGAGTGGCTCGAGGAGCTCTGACTCCACTTCCTCGGGCGAGGCCGTGCGCCACGTGCACTGGATGGAGATCTCGGGGCGGTTGATGTCCGGAAACAGCTGCAATGGCAACCGGCTCAGGCTCAGCATGCCGAGCAGGCCGATGAACAACGCCATCACCACAAGGGCAATGGGGCTACGGCTCGACCACTGCACGCTCTCCATGCCTCACCCCCTTCGTCAAAGCTCGCAAACGATGGCAGCCAATCGCGCGAGCGCGCCACACTGTTTGGATGCTACCGCGAGCGGGTGGGTTCGAATCCAGCGTGCGGGTCGGCCACGGGACGAGTGCGTTGACTGCAGGGACGAACCCGCTTAACCGACCTGTTCGCGCTGCGCGCTGGGTTGGGTGGCGGGGCGGGAAGTTTTGCGATCCACCGGGGGACCACTTTGCCTCTTCAACCACTCAAGTTCTTCGGTGGCAGGGAGATTTTGAACGAGGCCGCTAGGGACCGGGAGTAAAGGTGACCGACGGGAGCCACAAGGCGCGCATCACGGAGTGGGTGCGGCGCTGGAACTTCGATCTGACCCGCTTCATGGAGCGCCGGGTCCGTGTCCGGGCTGATGCCCAGGACGTGGCGCAGGAGGTGTATCTGCGCCTGCTGCGGACCAGCCAGACCGATCTCATCGCCGAGCCGCAGGCCTATTTGTATCGAATGGCCAGCAACCTCGCGGCCGAATGGCGCATGCGTTCGTGCGAGAGCAAGCCGCATAGTTCCGCGGAGCTCGAGGTGCTCCTCGACACCCGAACCCCCGAGGTCCGGCTCGACGAGGAACAGGATCAGGCCCGCCTGCGAGGCGCCCTCGCTGGTCTCGACGTCATGCCGCGGGCGGTCATCTTTCTGAAGTTGAGAGAAGGTATGACGAACGAGCAGATCGCGAGCCATCTCGGAATCACCCGACGCATGGTGAAGCGGCATCTAGTGAATGGATATGAAGAGCTTCGGGCTCGCCTCATACCGGAGTGAGCCCGCGTGACCAAACATTTTGCTGAAGACGTCCGCAAAGGCAGGGGTAGCCGGCATTCCATCGTGGCGCGCGAAGCGGCGCAGTGGCTCGTCGTGCTGCCAGATGCGGAATGTACCCGGGAGGAGCGGGAGGAATTTATCGCGTGGCTGCGCCGCTCGAACCTGCATGTTGAGGAATTTCTGCGCATCAGCGAGCTCACCGGGAGTCTTGTCAGGTTCAAATTCTGGCCAGATGACCCCGTGGCCGATCTGATCGCCCAGGCGCGGGCGGGGAATTCCGGGGCTGTCGTGCATATCAGGGCAGCGAGCGGGCGAGCCGCTGAGTCGGGGAGGGCTGTACAGCGCAGACTTTGGCGCCCATCCCTGGCTGTTGTCGCGTCGTTGGCAACCATATCGTTGGCTGTTGGAGTGATCGCGGGAATGTTCGACTGGGGCTCGAAGACGTACGCCACGAATGCAGGCGAGATTCGTTCGATTACTTTGGAGGATGGCTCCGTCGCCGAGTTGAATACGCGCTCGAGACTACGAGCGCGATTTACGGCGAACGAGCGACGAGTGCAGCTCATCGCAGGCGAGGCAATCTTCAATGTGGCCAAGAACCCCGGTCGTCCGTTCCGGGTATCGGCAGGCTCGACGGAAATCGTAGCAGTGGGCACGCAGTTCAACGTGGACGCTCACGATTCGAGCACTGTCGTCACCGTGCTGGAGGGGCGCGTACGGGTCACCAGCAAGCCGGATATTCCTCCCCGCGATGCAGGCCGCTTCAGTCCGCCTGTCGATCATCAGATAGAGCTCGCCCGAGGTGAGCAGGCCATTGTCGCTAAGCATCGGCCCCCGCTGCGTGTTGCAGCGGCTGACACCGCCAGGGCCACCGCGTGGACCGAGCGCAGGCTGTTCTTTGAGAGAGCGACTCTCAGGGATGTCGCGACCGAATTTGCGCGCTACAACGACAGGATCATTCGAATCAACGGCGACGTTCTGGCAGTCAAGCGCATCTCCGGAGTCTTCAACGCTACCGACCAGCCTACGTTCATAGAATTTCTGCGTACTCACACGGACGTTCGTGTGCGCGAGGACGCGCGCGGCTGGGTACTCGAACCAGGTGCCAGCCAGAGCGACGTAGGCGGACCCGAACGATGACTGACACACTACCGACTCGGAGTGCGCTGCTGGTGTCAGCCGTCGTAAATATCGTTTGCGCGCAGCAGGCATGGGCGGACGACCATACCGAGCTTCACAAGGAGCGCGTCGAAATCAGCGCGCAGTCGTTCGCAGGAGCTCTGCGGGCGTACGCCCGGCTAACCGGGGAGCAGGTCGTATATTTTTCCGATGACGGCGACGGACGGACGGTCCCGCGCATCTCCGGCACCTATACACGCGAACAGGTTCTCGATCAGATCCTGGACAACACGGGCCTGACTTGGCAGCGGCTGAATGCCAACACCATAGTCGTCAGCTCCATCGCACGTGAGGGCTCCAAGGGGCCTCAGACACGGCAGTCTTCACCCTCTGACAAGGACGCATCGATGAGTAACCGCCATTCTCTGCTGTGTTGTTCGGCGACTGCGCTGGCGATGCTGAGCATCGGCCCCCGGGCCGGGGCTCAGGATACCCAGAACGCGCCCACGAAGCTCGAGGAAGTCCTCGTCACCGGAATCCGCAATAGTCTGCGCGAGTCGCTCGATACTAAGCGCCGGACCGACGCGGTAGTAGACGCTATCACCGCGGAGGATATCGGCAAATTTCCCGATAAGAACGTTGCCGACACACTGCAACGCATACCCGGCATCTCCGTCGACCGTATCTGGGGAGAAGGCCGCGACATCTTTGTGCGCGGTACGGACAACACGATGAACCGTACGCTGATGAACGGTCAGAACATGGCTTCCGCGTACTGGTGGGCGAACGATAATCCGAGCCGCGGATTCAATTACGACATCCTGGCGTCGGAGTTGGTCTCCTCGCTCGAGGTGTACAAGAGTCCCGAGGCGGACATGGATGAAGGCAGCATCGGTGGCCTCGTGAATGTGCGTACGCGCCGTCCCATGGATCTGCGGCCGTTTACGATACAGGCCTCTGCCGAAGCGCTGTACAGCGAGTTGCCGCGTAAGACCGATCCGCAGGCCTCGGGTCTCTTCAGCTGGCATGACAGCGATCGCGTGTTCGGCGCGCTCGCTTCCGTCAGCTATCAGAAGCGGCACATGCGGCGCGACGGCCTCGAGGGATTTACGGACAATACACTTTGGAACATCACCGACGAGAACGGCAAGCTGACTAAGGACGTCTACGCTCTATGGGGCGGAGGCTCTGCCATCTTTCAGCAGGAACGCAAGCGCACCACCGAAAATGTGACTCTGCAGTGGCAGCCGACCCATGCCTGGGACGTCGCGCTCAACTTCGTCAACTCCGACATGAACATGGACAATCACAACGAGAACTACCTGTTTTTGCCCGGAGGATACCTGCTGCCCGCGAGCACGACGGTCGTCAATCCCACATTCATTCAGACCAGCGACGGTCATCAGGCGCTGGTTGGCGGTACGTTCGGCACCGGCAACGACCCTGGAGCTGCCATCGAGGCGATCTATCGGCAGGCGTTCGTCAAGTCACGCCTGACCGACCTCGATGCATCCTTCGAGCGCGAAGGCTGGCGGGCGCACGGGCAGGCGGGCACCACGCACGCCGAAGGCGGCAGCAACCATGACCAGAACTACTGGTTCCAGGGCAATACCCGCGAGACCCTGAGTCTGGGTCCTCGTCAAATCGACATCAGCTACCTGGATCTCAGTCCGACCGACGCAGCGGCGCTGCACTTCGTGCCGGGCAACGAGCGCGATTGGATACGCACGATGAAAGAGGACGAGAACTACGGACAGGCAGACATCGAGTTCGACCTCGGCAAACGCTTCCTGAAGTCGTTCAAGACGGGCCTCAAATACCGCGACGACACGGTCGAAAACGATCGCCTGATCGGTTCGGTGAGCACCAGCAACCCGAACTACGACGCGCTGAATGCGATCTCCATGGATCAGGTGTCCACGGGCACGACCCCCGCCCTGAGCCAGCAGGCGGCGACCTCGGGCTCGCTCACCCGTTATGCCTGGATAGACGGTGGCCTTGCTCAGAAGGTCATCAATCCGTTGCTCAATCTGCAGTATGCCGTGGATCCGCTCGCCTACTATAAGATCCAGGAGCGTATCAGCGCCTGGTATGGAAAACTCAACTTCGAAGCCGGATCATTGCGCGGCAATCTGGGTCTGCGCGTGGTGCATACGCTTCAGGACTCGACAGCCTACATCGGCAGCACTTTGGGAATGATCTCGCGTTCTTACAATGACGTGTTGCCGAGCGTGAACGTCGTATACAAGCTGACAGACGACCTGCTTCTGCGTGGATCCGCCTCGAAGGCGATGGCACGCGATACGTTCCAGAATCTGAGCTCGAATATCGCGATCAACGCGACGACCGGCAGCGCTTCCGCGGGCAACCCATACCTGAATCCAATCAAAGCGAATCAGTTCGAGATGGGCTCGGAGTGGTACTTCGCCGATGCGTCACTCCTGTCTGGCACATACTTCTGGAAAAGTCTGAACACGTTCATCTATAACCGCACCGATTCGGAAGTTATCGGGGGCCGCACGCTTGATGTCACCCGGCCGTTCAACAGCGACAACGGCGCGAAAATTCAGGGCGTGGAGCTGCAATGGCAGCAGGCGCTCTTCGCCGGACTCGGCATCGTTACGAACTACACGTTCACCGACGCATCTGTCGACCCGATCCCCGGTCAGGCCAAACTGCAGCTACAGGGCAATTCCCGTCATCAACTCAACACATCGCTGTATTTCGAGAACCCGCGCCTCAGCGTCCGACTGTCCTATAACTACCGGTCGGAAGCCTTCGGCGCGCTTACCATGGGCTCGCAGCTCGTCACGGACGCTTATCACCAGCTCGATGCCGCGGCAAGCTGGAACGTAACGAACCAAATGTCGCTCTATGCGACCGCTGTCAACATCACCAACGAGGTCATTTACCAGCACACCGCCGATGGAATACCGGTCGGGTTCTACGAGAACGGGCCGCGCTACAGTGTCGGAGCTCGCCTCAAGTTCTGATCTCCGCAACGTCAATTCCGACGAGGAGCCTGTCAGGAGGATCCTCGAGCCTTCCCCGTTACCTTGTTCGTGACCCCACATGGGGGTGGGCCGCTACGCAAATAGCCGTGCGCGCGCTCAGTCTCACTCGCGGACGTTGTGGCGCTCGTCGAGCGCGTACGTGAGTCTACGGTGCGCGGCGCGCGCGAGAGCCGTGTCGCGGGTTTGGCTTTAGCTATCGACGACCGCAACCGCATCAACCTCAATCAGATAGTCGGGGGATAGGGCCGCGATTCCCACCACGACGTCGGCCGCCTTGTGATCCCCGAACAGCGCCACCCGAGCCGATTCGATGATCGGTAGGTGGTAATCGCGCTGGTAATCGACGACGTAGATCGTAATCTTAGCTACGTGGTTGGGGAGGGCACCTCCGGCTGCAAGGGCTCGACCGAGGTTGGCGAACACCTGGTGCGTTTGAAGCGCAAAATCACCTCGCCCGACAAGCTTTCCGTGTACGTCTTCGGGCTCCTGGCCAGAGACAAATATCAGCTTGGTACCTCTCGCGACAACGACTTGAGTGTACGTTTTCGGGGCGGGTAGATCCGGGGGATTGATGCATTCGAGTGTCATTTGTTTGCCCTCCTTACTGCGAGCGACGCCGATATCTTTGGCCACAGGGTGCCTGCCCTCCGGAAGTCAGCGGCAGTCAGTAGCCCGCGCTAGAACGTGGATCCACTCTACGAACCCGCACAGCGTTCGATTCCGCCAATGGGCCCGGTGATCGCTTGGCTCCTGTGGTTTTACCCGCCAAATCGCGATCGATGCCGTTGAAGATCGGCAATTTCACCAACGGGACCTGACTGTGCATAGTCAACTCCAGACGGTCGGGATCGAAACTCAATTCGAGATTGGCGAGTGCTCCTTTGCCATCCCACCCGTGCGCGCGCCACGCCGCAAGGTCAAGCCACTGGATCGACTCACCCGTTGCGAGGCCATCAAAGTTCTCTGGCAGCCCGGAGTAAACATTCCCGTCAGCATCGTTTCGCTCGTCCACAAAGACGATGCCACCCTTTGCACATTGCGCGACGATGTTGTTGCGAATGACGTGGCCGCGACCGTTGCCGGCGTGGGCGCGCTCGGGGCGCAGCACTGGAAACACGCCGACATTATCGCAGCGTCCGATGAGATTCTGCGCCACAATCTGGTGCTCGGATGCGTGCAGGAAAATCCCGGAACCGCCGGCGCCGCGCTGACCTGGCGTGCCGGGCTCGGCATTGCGGACGTCCCAAATTATGTTGTCATCGATCTCATTTGGCTCGCGGTTCATCTCCATGTGGATGGCAGCGCTGACGGTGAGTACATCGGCGAAGACATTAGCGGTAATGCGGCTGTTGCTATTGTCGCTATCCAACCAGAGCGCGTTGGCATGCCGAATGTGACGAATGACATTCCGGCGAAAGAGCAGGTTGCGCGCACGATGGAGCTTGACGCCCGCCGCTTCCCAAGCGCGCTCGGCGTCCTGCCAGCCTACCCACTCGATGAGGTTGTCCTCGATGAGCGTGTCCGACGTACCCATGCCGCCCATGCCTTCTACGCCGATATGCCGGATCGTGTTTCCGCGCACGATGTTCGACGCGCCGGCCCGGGGGTCGGTGGGTCCACTCCAATACTGAGCGCCGATATCTAGGCCAACTCCGGTTGCCCATTCGATCGTATTACCTTCGATTACCCAATGGTGGCCGCCGCTCGTCGAGACGAGCCCACGTTGTGGCGGCGGAAACCCGTTGCCTGCGTGTTGAAAGACAAGCCCCTTGATGCGGATGTATCCCAGGCCACTTTGCAGGGGCGCAAAGCCCTGTTCCCGCGTGGTGATTTCGATGAGTGACTTCGCCGGATCACCACTTGGCACACGAATGTGCACTACGTTGCCTTGATGCTCCACCCAGAATCTTCCGTCCGCCGATCCGCCGATCTCCTGCATGATCGGTCCGCCGCGCGATCGCTGTGGCAACCCGCCGCGCGGTTGCGAGTCGGGCCGCAGGGGGACGTTGCCGAGTTCGCGATACTGCTCCATGGGCTCGAGCGGCATCCCGTCCGCGAAGATAATGCCGCGTCGCCTGAGATACGGGCCCATGTCGACTGACCGGGTATCAAGCCAGGACCAATCGCCCGGGACGTTCGCCAGGGCAAAAGGATTGTAGGCGTCAGGAAACAACGCGCCGGAAAGCTCGTGCTTCCAGATACGCACTGGACCGTCGCCGCCGTCGCGCAGCGGCTCGGCGCTTGGCTGCCAATCCCGCAAGACCTCTGAAGCCTTCACAATCACCACAGCGCCCGGCGCGGCTTCGTAGCTGATCATTTTCTCCGGCCCTGAACCACCGCGCGCCGGACGTACGCACTCGCGGTAAATGCCCGCCGCAATGACCACACGTTCCCCTGGCTGCAGAACCTCAGCAGCCCTGCCGATACTGTGGAAAGGCCGGTCGCGCGTCCCGGGCCCGCCGTCGTCGCCTCTAGGCGAGTTGCCATCAACGTAGTAGGTCGTGCTGAAGCTCAGGGGCTTTTCCCAGAAAGTGAACTGGGTGCCATCGGGAAGGCGCGCGTCGCCGGTGGTCTCCGCACGAGCAACCGGCATCACTAACAGGCAAAGGACCCACACGCTCGCCGGAGCGTACGCGAGCAAACGTATAACGTTCGACATGGACTTACATTCCCTTGATTGCCGCGAATAGGAAGGCCCACGCGCCGCTCACCGCCTCAGAACCACAGGTCTCGTACGCAGCGGCCGTCGCTTGGTAGATCTTCGAACGTTTCCAGCCCATCGAAATGGTCGATCGGGAGATCCGCGACGGCTTCAGGAGGTGCAAGTCGAACATTGACAGCCATGCGCCGGCGTCCATCTTTGTCGAGGCGCAGTCCTCGCCAGCAAAGCATGCAACCGCATGTTGGGCAGAAGTGAATTTCTAACGCGGGATCTGCTTTGCCCGGGCGTGTATAGATGGAGCTCGACCCCCAAGTTCGAATTCTCCCACCTTCATAGTCATACGCCCACAGCGCGCCGTATCGGCGACACAGCGTGCAGTTGCAGGCGGTTATCGAACCCGGATCGCCGTCCAAGCTCCAATTCAATGCGCCGCAATGACATGTTCCATTCAGCATAGGTTTGCCTCCCGTGTCGCACCGTCTGGGACGTTAGCAGTGAAAATCTGCGCTGTCGAACCACCGCACTGGGTCCCGAAACCTGTCCTCGGTGCATCTGTTCAAGCAGCGCCCCAGGTCACCGAGGGGCTCAGCTCGATCTCATTGTTGTGCCCTCGCCAGATCAGCGCAGGCGCTCCTTCCGATCATGTCGAACAGCTCACCGAGCGCGGGATGCGTCTGCTTACGCTTCGGAAAGAGCGCCCGCAGTCGCATCCGCGGTGGCGGTGGGCGAAGATCCAACGTCACGAACCGGCCTTGGCGAACCTCTTCGGCCACTGCAAACGCAGGTAACAAGCCGAGGGCGTCGGTCTCGGAGGAGACGGACTTCTTGACGCCTTCGACGCTGCCGGCGGATTCAACCCGGAGGCGCACGGTACTGCGCTTGCTCATGTATCGATTCACGAATTCGCGGAAGTCGAAGGCGGCTTCGCTTACGAGCAGTGGGTACGGTGCCATCGACTCGCGGCCAACGGGGCGCCCCTGCAACGGGTGCGAGGCGCGTGCGAAGACTACCAGTCGCAAGTCGTCGAGTACGATGCGGCTGCCGGTCGGCGTGCGAGCCGGCGAGATCTGAGTTCCTTCGCTACAGGCCTCTGACCTCTCGAGCAGCAGCCCCACGTCGCATTTGCCTCGTGCAACCCTGTCGCGAATGTCCATCGCGCGCGCAACGGAGACCGTGAATCTCGTATCGGGCCATCTCTTGCGCAACTGCACCAAAACCACCGGGAGTGAGTATGTACTGATCGACTCGTTGGCGACGACTACGACGTGCGCGCGAGCGCGGCCGATCGTCTTGTCGACGGCAAGGCGCGCCCCCTCAACGGCAGCAAGCACCTTGCGGGCGTGCGGCAGTAGCGCGCGGCCGGCGCTGGTCAAACCGGCAGGATCGGCACTGCCGCGCCGACGCGAGACTACCGGTGCCCCAAGCCTGCGCTCGAGCGCGGCGAGTGCTTCGGACACGGTCGATTGAGCGAGCCCCAACGCTCGCGCTGCATGAGTGACTCGCCCGAGCTCGATCAGCGTTACGAACGCACGGAGCTGGCGGATCTCTATGTTGCCGTCCGGTTCGGCTGTTTGCCGCATGCTTACGCGTTTCACCATGACACACCTGGGGGTCGTCCTGATCGGTTATGCCGATATTCATATCGACGTTTTGGAGCGCTCTCAAGCCCGAGCGACACTTGCGGCCGTGTCGTGGAACGGGAGCGTTGATGAACATCAAACTTGTGGCATTGGCTGCGATTGCACTCTGCGCCAGTGCGAACGCTGCGCGAGTGGGGCCGGCCGAGGATTCGCCGCGAACCGTCGTCGAGCGGCGCTTCGCCGCGGTCACGCGGTACGATGTCAAGGCGATCATGGCGCTTTACGCGCCTGATGCGGTCGAGACCTCGCCCGCCTTCTGCTCCCAGCGTTTCGGCCCTGACGGTGCGCGGCGCACCTACAGCGAGCTGTTCAAAGCCTATCCGACCATCAGCGCGCATATCACCTCAATGGTCGTCGAAGGAAATCACGTTGCGGTCGAGTTCCTGGCGCGCACGCGCAAGGCGGACGGCTCGATGGCGTCCGAGACCCGGCTGGCGAATTTCCTAACTGTTGAGCAAGGCAAGATTACGCGCGACGACACCTACTTTGACACAAAAGGCTCGCCGTGTTCATAGAGCCGAAAGCGTGCTCGACATCGATGTCCGCCCGGCGCCAGGCCGCTGCTCGGCCGCCGAAGCCGCCGAAGCGCGCTTTTTGCGCAAAGCCCTTGATGAGGCAGCCTCACCTCGATTCCGTGCCTTGCCTTACCTGCTGAACGATATCCAGAATGGCACTAACGACTACCTGGGGCTGTTCGAACTGGATATTGTGGCCGGCGTGCTCAACGACGATGTGTTTGCTATTCGTGGACAGCGTAGCGAGCTGTGCCTGCAGCTGCTGCCAGACGGGCTCAATCAATTCCTCCCACTGCGCAGGAACCAGGCCTCCAGGCGCAATCGCTTGCGGATCACGAGTGAGCACGATCAGTGGCTTGTGCCCCAGCCCCTGGAGGTTTTGCATGAGCTTGGAATTATTCGGGAAGTCGAACCACTCACCCATGACGGGTGCATCCGGCCCATCGCGAAATCCGCGTAGCACCGCAGATTCATCGGCGCTCCTCGGCGGAAGGACCTCGGCGAATCTTCGCTGCTGGTCCGGGTGAGCCGAGTCGATCAGGATCATCCCGGCTACGGCATTTGGGTAGGTATTGGCGAACATGAGTGCGTCCATGCCTCCGAGCGACTGCCCTGCGAGAACGTACGGTGGTGGAATCCGAAGACGGTCCAGCATGATATGAAGATCCCTCGCCGTATCCAGGCTGGTCGCCGGTAAAGTTGGCTTGCTGCTTCGACCGAGACCTACGCGATCGTAGACGCAGATGCGGGTCACCCGGGAAATGTGCGGGAAGATCACGGCCCATCCGACTGGCTTTTTCCAGGAGAATGTGGTCTCGACGGAAATCGCCATACCCTGTTCGACCAATACAGTCGGCGTACCGCGCCCCGCGCACCTGTAGCGCAGCGTACGGTGGTCCCCGATATCGGCGCTCAGAAATCCGGGCACGGGCTTTTCGACTGGAACTCCAGCCGACATCTGCTGTGCGTGTGCGAAGTGACCCATGAGCGCCAATCCCGCCAACAGCGTTTTTCCGGTCAGTAACCAACGTGCTCTGGCAATCATTGTTCTGTCAATTCAGTGGAGGATTAACCGCAACGCTACACATGCGCCGGCTTCTCGCCCGACAGGACGGAACGGTGCGCGCACGCTGTTCGCACGGGGCCATTTGTATGCTGGCCAGTATGGCCAAAATTGCTGACGGCGGCACCTGGTCTGCTCCGGCCAAGGCTAACGGTTATCTCGTTTCTGGCAGGTCCCTGACCGGCAGCCCGTCGAGGTTCCGATGCTCGACGGGCGCCTCGTGCTAACGCGTCGCCCCGATGCGCGGCGAGACTACGGCGAATGGAATCACTGCATCGGTCGCAGGGCCGGGCGTCGAATAGATGGAAGTTTCGAAGCGGCTGCCCAGCCGGTTGCCCGCCGGGTCTTCCAGGGTGCCGCGGACGACAAGTTTGTATGCACCCGCTCGCCACGGCGCGTTCGGAGCGAATGTCCAGGCGCTTTCGCCGACCGTCAGCCGGGCTCGTCCTGCCACTCGATGATCGGCGGCGTCGGCGATGGCCAGGTAGCCCGCGTCCCGGCCATCGATCGGCGCGTCAAGGGAGACAACGAGGGGCTGCAGCGACTCGGCCCGTACCGCAGACACCTTCCACCCCGATGTGACCGGGCCGGCCTCATCCGTGGGTCCGACCCTCCACCGCTTGATGGGATGTCCATCGATGGCCAGGGACACGTCGTCTCCCACCGAGAGGATCGGCCCCAACTCCGCGCGCGCCTTCAGTCCGCTCTTGACGCGACCGGGATGCATCATGATCGTCAATACGTTGCCGTCGGGAGACCACAGCTCCTGCTCGAGAAACGGCTCCTGGATCCTTCTTCCGTCAGCGCGCAACAGGGTGATCCTGGGAAGCAGAGAGCCTTCGACCTGAGTCGCCCCCGCTGGGGGTTCCCTCGCTAACCGCTCGGTCGCAAACCGGATGGAAATGCGCAGCAGATTGGCCGGGACCTGGGTACCCGAGGGCTGAACAACGACGACCCGCGGTGTCGAGGGCACAGCGTGAGAACAACCCAGCGCGATCGCAAGTGTGGCCACGCGGGCCCATCGACTGAGATGCATGGACTTACTCCGATGGTTTGATCTCATCCGCAAAGCCTTCGTCCTTCAGGAGCATGTCCTGCCTGGGCTTGATGTTCTTCAGCTGGAACGCATTGCCCTTGAAGCTGAACTCCTGGAAGGCGTATTCAGAGACGAAGTCGGTCAGACGGAAGCTCAGGTCCTTGCTGACCGTGACGAGTTGCAATGCGTCCTTTTCGAGCTGCCGGCGCACGAGGATGAACGATTTCTCGTCCAGGTTGTCGAGCCGCAGCGCGCCGGCCAGCGGCGCGGACGTCACATCAAGGCCGGCGGTTTGCCCGAACGGCACCAACTTGTCAAAGCCCGGCCGGGCGCTGGCGGTCTCGACCTGCGACACCGGAATGACGCTCGCCCCGCGTTCGAAGTTGATCAGCATCAGGAAGTCCTCTGTCCTGCCCTGCTCGGTCTTGGAGTAGGAGATCATGTCCGCGGGAGTGTTGCCGTAGCCGAGTTCGGCAATCGTCTTGCCGCGGATGTGGGCGCCGTCCTTCAGATCGTCGAGCGGGATGGTCACGATGGGCGTGCACGTATAGGCCGCGACGAGATAGGGCTTGCCGCCCCAGCTGGCGAAACTCATTGCACGGATCGGGGCACGCGTCTCGATCAGGTTGTGACCCGTGTGATAGATCTCGACCGAGGTGATCGACTGTTGCGAATCGAACGGGTATTTGACCCGTCGCAGGGTCGACGCGAATTCCTGGTTGGAAAGGCCGGCGATGAAGATCTCTCCAGCGCGCCATTTCATATCTGTGACCGTGAAGCTTCGCTCGGGCGCTTCTCTCCAGAACTCGTAGTCGGTCGTGGGAGCGTCGCGCAGCGCGATCGACGTTGACTTCGCCGCTTTCAGGTCAATGCGGCGAGCCTTGTGGTCGCTCGTCACCACGATGAGCGCAGGCGCCTTCGCGGCGCCGTAGCTTAATGCGACATACACCTCCGCCGTTCCGGGGCGGGCGATCATGTCTTCGACCGTAATCCTGGCGCCGCCCACCTGTTTCGACAGCAACGGCTCGAGATCGAGGATGTTGAAGGCCGTGCCCGGCGGCTTCTGCGCCGCTTCTGGAAGGGTGATCGCGTGGACGCGCGCAGTCTTCCAGTCGGCGACGAACAGGACATTCCCAGGTCCGGCGGCAAGGCGGGAGATCGACCTGATGTCCGCGGCGGACGCATTTGCGCTGGCACCCAGGCAACATACAACGAAGATGACAAAGAGACGCATGAGAGCTCCTAGTGCCTATGACTGACTGGGAGGTCATCCTGCGCGATGGTTGGCAGGAGTCTCTTGAGGAGATCAGCGGGACCTTGAAGGTTCCAGGGGAGTTGCGCCGGATCGACCGGATGGGCGCTGCGCATCCAAACTCGTAACGGGTCTTCGCCAGCCCGGCGGTCAGGCGGCTACGCCGCCTCTGTCGGAAAGTCTGTCGAGCGCGTCACGTGCTCCCAACGGTCTATTTCGTCGATGACGCGGTCGAGTTGCTCGCGCTCGCGTCGCAATGCATCGGAGCCGAGCAGAAGATGCAACGGCGGCGCGTCTGAGTCCACTGCGGCCACTATGCCCAGTGCGCCACGGACAGGATCGCCGATCTGTTTGCCATCCATGGTCCCGAGATATTCGATGACCTTACCTGCCGAAACCGCGTAGTCATCCGACCAAGTGTTGGTTTTGCGGATTGAGTGGGCGGACAAGAAGTCCGTCCGGAACGCGCCCGGCGCAACGGCAGTTACCTTGATGCCCAGAGGCGCCACCTCCTGCGACAACGATTTCGACAGAGCTTCCAGGGCTGCTTTGGTAGCGGCGTAAACACCGGAGCCTGCATTCGGCGCGCGCCCTGCGATTGACGTGATGTTGATGATGTGACCAGACCGCTGCGCACGCAGCCGCGGCAGCACTGCGCGGATAACACGCAACGGACCAAACACATTCGTCTCGAACAGCCGCGCCATCTCGGCATCACCGACATCTTCGATAGGACTGAGCAGTCCGTAGCCGGCATTGTTCACGACAACATCCAGACCGCCGGCGAGCTCAAATGCCCGCGCTACCGTCGTTTCGACTGCCTTTGGATCACGAATTTCCAGGGGCAGGCAGTGGAATGTGCCGTTCGTCTCGGCAATCTGCGGTTTACTCTCACGCACGGTACCGACCACAGTGTCTCCCCGGGACAGTGCAGCCTCCGCTAAAGCCTTGCCGATGCCCCGCGAGACGCCGGTGATGAACCAGTTCTTCATGAGTAGCCTTCTGTAGTGATCTACGTGTGGGGCACTCTAGCTCCGCGGATCTCCGCGATTAATGGTCCCGCGCTTACAGGCCTTGTAAGCTGGGCTCACCAATCGCCCGATGAGCATGATGGACCCTCTTCTCTCGAGTGGGAGTTCCTGGAAAACGGCCAATGGTTTGAGGTCGGGGTCGCGGGGCCGATCATTGCGAACAGCAAGGAGTTCTGCCTGCAGGCCGCGCTCGACGGCGGCTGTCCAAGAGTCCTAATCAGCAGATTCGCCGGGAGCTTCCAGCAGAGCACTGGCCAATCGAGACCAGCCGAACCGACGGGCATTTGCGATGATCATCTCGGATTCAAACGACAGCGCCCGAATTTGCTGTAGCGCGCTCGCCAGCCCCTGCGGATCGTCTGCGTCATACAACAGTCCGCACCGGAAGTCGAGATGGTCGACAATTCCACCCAGGTCCGGAGCCACAACCGGCCGTCCAAAGCTCATGGCTAGCATGGCCGTTCCTGAAGTAAGAATGGCGCGATAGGGAAGGACTACGCAGTCCGCAGCATTCAGGTATAGCTGCAGCTCGTCATCAGGTATGCAGTTGGGTACTAACTCGGCAGCAGGTGTGTCCCGAACGAGTCTCTGGATGTCGTTGAGATAGTGCGGGGACGTAAATTTCCCCGCAATTAGCAGCCGTGCAGGTCGCGGTGCAACCGCGAACGCCTCGATCAGTGACTCGAGTCCCTTGTAGGGTCGGCATGCTCCGATGAATAGATAAACAAACTCCTCGGCCGGCAGATTGAGGCGGGCGCGGCTCTGCGCGCGCGTAGTTTGATTGGGATAGTGGCCCAACCAGTGGCCATGGTGACCGATCCGGATGCGTGACGCGGGTACCTTCAGCTCGCGCTCGACGATCGCAGCGGACGATGGCCCATGAACACAGATATAACTTGCCAGGGAAGTGATGATCCTGCGCCCGATCCGGTGAAACTCACGATCAAACCCCTCGTGTGGATAGAGGTTGTGTGCGGTCCAGACCAACTTCGCACCGCGCGCCTTTGCGAACCATAGGTAGGCATAAAGCTTCGCCAGCCGCACAGCCGTGCGCAATCTGGAGTTCGCGTCGAAGTAGAGGAACGACGGCCAGTGGATGTGGATTATGTCGCCACTTTGCACGTTCCGTCTGAGCCAACGCCCCGACCAAACACCTTCGATAACGGCAACCTGGCGTGCCTCAACCTCCGCATAGAGCCTTTCGGTATACGCAGTGCCGCTCTTGGGATACGCGAGAACGCGCTGCACATCGGGAGCCCCGGCGGAGCGCTTCTGCGCTTTGGCCGGCGAGTCAGTGGCTTCGGCAGACATCATGCTCCCTGGTGCGTGCCACCGTGTAAATCGGGCCGCAAAATATCTTCACCCCTCGTCCTATCCTAACCGCGTCATTGTATTGATGTTAAATGTGGCAGCCTGACTCATAATGCCGGGGTCGAGGGTTCGAGTCCTCCCCACCTCATTTTCACGCGGGCGAACCTCGCTTTAAGCTGCAGAAACGGTCCTTCGAAGTAACGATACGAAGCCGCTGCCGTGAGGACGGTCGCAAGCAACGCGGCCGTTATCCGGGTGAGTCGCTGCATCGGGGTGTGCGCGGACGTCACGCCAAAAAACGTGATGAACAGAAAATGAAAGATATACAACCCGTAACTGATCCGCCCGAGGTATGCGGCTGACTGGACAATGCAGCCGCTCGCGGCGACAGGCAGTCCGCCGAGAGTACCCAGAAGTAGGGCAATGCACCCTGCGGTGATGGCAGGAAATGTGATCAGGGCTTTGACACCGACAAAATCCCCATACCGACCCGCGACAGTGAATGTAGCCAGGCCCATCAGCAGCAAAGCCACGCGACTGAGGCGCGAGAGCCTCACCTGCCTGCGCTCCAGGAGCACTGCGAGAAGCGCGCCGCAGGCGATCGGATCGAGCTGGGCCAGTGAGTTGCACCAGATCTGCGGATGGCGGGCGCCGACGGCTACCAACCAGAATCTGCTGATGAGCGAGATTGCCAACAACGTAACGGCAATCGGGATGATCCGGTCGGCTGCGCGACGCAGAAGCAACGGCCACGTGAGGTAGAACTGCTCCTCGATCGAGACCGACCACAACGGGCCCGCTATGCTGTGTGGATAGCCCCACGCCACGCAGGCCCAGTTTCCCGCAAGCGCAGCAAATGCCAATGTGTAGTTTGCCGGCATGCGGTCATCGAGCAGGAGGTAGTGCGCCAGTGGCGTTACCAACAGCAGGAAAGCGAAGTACAACGGCCAGATACGCAGGATGCGACGCAGATAGAACGACCTCACATCGATCCGACCGCAGGCATGCCTCTCGCGAATCAACAGCGTCGTAATGAGAAACGAGCTCAGGGCGAAGAACAGATCGACCCCAAAGGTGCCTCCAGCGGCCATGGCGATGATCCATGCGGCGAGCTCCGCCGGCACGTGCAGCTGCGCAAAGAACGCCACTTCGCCTGGGACCGCATGGCTGAGAAACACCATGAAGAAGGCGGCGAATCGCAATAGATCGAGCTCAGGCCGATAGTAATACATCCCTTTACTCATGTGTCAGGCACCATCCGTCCCCACGTAGCCAACACCGATCCTCCGCAACCGCCTCGCCCCGAATTAGACGGGTAACTGCATTCCAACCGCCCTTGTCAAAGGCGCTGGCCAGTGCCGCTTCCGACGCTTTGTCGCGAGCGCCCCGTGCAGGAATGATGGCAGTCGGAAGCAACCCGCGGGCATCATAAGCCGCCCCGCGGCATTGGATTCGAAAATAGGCGCCGGATCGCACCACTTTCATCGGACAAAGGCTCCCGAGGTGGGCCTGCTCTTCGCCGTGGGCAGAAACGCCGTTGTTCCCGGTGAACAGGGGCGGCGCCGTCGTGGGGCCGCCGGGCATCCCCTCCTGCGACCAGGTCGCCATCAAGGTAGAATCGTGGCCATGAGCACCCAGATCCGCCGCGCCGACCTCGTCGATAGCATCGCCGCAGCATTGCAGTACATCAGCTACTACCACCCGGCCGATTACATCCGGCATCTCGCGCGCGCCTACGAGCAAGAGCAGAGCCCGGCTGCGAAGGATGCGATCGCGCAGATTCTCACGAACTCGCGCATGTGCGCGGAAGGGCGGCGGCCGATTTGCCAGGACACGGGCATCGTCAACGTATTTCTCAAAGTGGGGATGGATGTACGCTGGGAGGGCTTCGGGGACGGCTCGCTTGCAGATGCGGTGAACGCCGGGGTGCGCAAGGCGTATCTCGATCCGGACAACTTATTGCGCGCATCAGTACTCGACGATCCGCTGTTTTCGCGCCGGAATACGCGAGACAACACTCCGGCAGTGATTCACACCGAGATTGTTCCCGGTCATGAGGTTGAGGTCACCGTCGCGGCCAAGGGCGGCGGGAGTGAAAACAAGTCGAAGTTTGTCATGATGAACCCGAGCGACGACCTGGTTGAGTGGGTTCTCAAAACCGTGCCGACCATGGGGGCGGGTTGGTGTCCGCCCGGTATGCTCGGCATCGGCGTGGGCGGCACGGCCGAGAAGGCCATGCAACTCGCCAAGGAAGCGCTGATGGACGACATCGACATGTATGAGTTGATGCAGCGCGGACCGCAAAACAAGCTCGAGGAACTGCGCATCGAGTTGTATGAAAAGGTCAACGCGCTGGGCATCGGTGCGCAAGGCCTCGGTGGGCTCACGACGGTGCTCGATGTCAAGATCCGCACCTGGCCGACGCATGCGGCTTCGAAGCCGGTTGCAATGATTCCCAACTGCGCGGCGACCCGCCATGCCCATTTTGTGCTCGACGGTTCCGGTCCTTCCTATCTGGAGCCACCGAGCCTGGATCTCTGGCCCGATGTGCGTTGGGCACCGGACTACAACACCAGCCGCAGCGTCAACCTGGACACGTTGACGGCCGAGGAGGTCAAGAGTTGGACGCCGGGGCAAACGCTCCTTCTGAATGGCCGGATGCTGACGGGCCGTGATGCCGCCCACAAACGGATCGAGGAGTTGCTCGCACGCGGGGAGTCGTTGCCAGTCGATTTCCGCAACCGGGTGATTTACTACGTGGGTCCGGTCGATCCTGTGCGCGATGAAGTTGTGGGTCCGGCGGGTCCCACTACGGCGACCCGCATGGATAAATTCACCGAGCGCATGCTTGCCGGCACAGGCCTGCTGGCTATGATTGGCAAGGCCGAGCGCGGGCCGGTGGCAATTGAAGCGATTCGCAAGCACAAAAGTGCTTACCTGATGGCCGTCGGCGGAGCTGCGTATCTGGTTGCCAAGGCGATCAAGGCTGCGAAGGTCGTGGGTTTTGCGGAGCTCGGGATGGAGGCGATTTACGAGTTCGAAGTGCGCGACATGCCGGTGACCGTTGCCGTGGATTCGAGCGGTACGAGCGTTCATCAGAGCGGTCCGCGCGAGTGGCAGGCGCGCATCGGGAAGATTCCGGTCGCGACAGCCTGACAGATGACCAAATGACTCGGGGCAGCCACTCTGGCTAGCGGGAGGTGCAGAACGCCACCGCTGTCTCCTTCAACGTCTCGCCGGTCCCGTCAAGAACGAGAGAAGAGACGCGCGCACGATCACCTCGGCGACGAAGTGGTGACTGACACGCGAAACGTGATCGTCGCTGCATTGTCCTGGCGCGATCGTTCTTCTCCTAATCATCAGTTGCAAAGGTGTAGCCATGTCAGCCTTACGGATGCTTGGAACGGCCCTGGTTCTCTCATTCAGCGCACAGCTCACACAGCCTGCGCGCGCCTCGGAGCCGGAGCCCGTTGTAAAGCCAATCATGCTGAAGGATCTCCCCGATCAGCCCGGAAAGGAGATGTTGATGATCTCCGTCGTCTATCCCCCCGGGACTGTGGAACACATCCATCGGCACGATGCGCACGCCTTCGTCTATGTGTTGGAAGGCTCGATCATCGAAGGGGTCAAGGGTGGCAAGGAGGTCACCCTGACACCAGGACAGACCTTCTACGAAGGCCCCGGCGATGTGCACACGGTCGGGCGCAACGCGAGCAAGACAAAGCCAGCAAAGTTCATCGTGGTCCTGCTGAAGACAAAAGGCGTCGATGCGGTGTTGCCGGCCGATTAGTTCGTTTGCACTCCGCCCGTCGTAACGAAGATGACGGGTGTCAGATCGTCGAGGCGGCTGTAACGAGGCGCGCACTTTCCACCCGTTCGTGCGCGGGACTCACTCACGTCGGCGCGGTGTCCCCGCAAGGCCGACCAGCAACACGACGAGACGACGGGCGGAGGCATTCCCCATGTGCCTGTAGTCTGACGGCCTTCAGCGCGCCTCTTGTCAGCTGAACCTCAGTCACGGTCGCCGGAGTTGGCGGGTGCCTGGCCGCCGAACGAATATCTCACGCCGATCCAGGCGCCACGCGGTGCGCCGGGCCCGCGGAATTGTTCGTTGACCGGGTCTATCCCCATGGCGGGCCCGAACGTCTTTCCCGGGCCGCTGAAGAAGTTCTCGCCCACAACACCGAAGTTCGAGTAGCGCCGGTCGAACATGTTGTTTACCCGCGCAAAGGCTTCGAAGTTCCGCGAGACGAGCCAGCGGCCATCGAGATTGAGAAGGGTGTAGCCGGGAAGTTGACCGTTGACATCCTGGTTGTTCTCGTCGCCGCGGGCATAAGATCCGGCGCTGGTCAGCAGATTTGCACCGAGGAACAGTCGGGAGGTGACTTGCCAATCCGCGCGAATTTTCAGGGTATGCCGTGGATTCGCCGGAATCCGATTCCCTGGCGCGACCTGCAGAACGCCATTCTCATCGGCGCTCGAGTTGGCTGGACTGCTCTCCGGGAAGGACGACTGGAAGGTTGCATCCAGGAATGTGTAGCGGACCGCGAGCGTCACCGGCTTCAGGTGAGTCTCGAGCCCCAGCTCGATACCCTGTCGGCGCGTGTTGCCGACGTTGGCGAAATAGCCCGCGTTCGTGGCTCCAGCGCCGGAGCTGATGAACTCGATGTCATTCTCCAACCGGGTGCGGTAGACCGAGGCGCTCCACCGCACGATCTTTCCCAGGACGCCCCGGCCACCCAGCTCAACGGTCTTCGAGACCACCTCATGCAGGGGCGGGTCCGCCAGAAAGTCATTCGGCAACTTGCACGGCGCGTCAGGATCGGCGCAGGTCAACTCGATGGCGGTTGGAGCACGGACGCCTTCGTTGTAACTCGCGTAGGCCGTCAGAGTCTGTGTGGGATTGAAATTGACACCTACCGCGGGATTGAAGCGCGAGAAGGAGCTCTCCCCATTCAGTAGGGGCGCCTCCGCGGTGCGGTCGCCGATACGAACGCGCGCGTAGTTATAACGGCCGGAAGCAGTGAGGGTCCAAAACGAATTCAGGTTGAAGGTATCCGCGATGAACGCGCCGTAGTAGTGGGTGTGGGTGTCAGCATCGGTCTGCAACGTAAAGCCGTCGATTCCGACCGTGTTCCGGTCGGCAGTGAAGTCGGCATTCTGGGAAGTTTGAGTAAATCGGGCGCTTGCGAGATCGCCTGTCGCGCCCAACGTCAGCTGGTTCTTGAGTCCGGCGGGCCGACTGGTCAGTACGAGTTGGACGCCTCCACCATAGCCATTCTGGTCGATATCCGCGGCGTCATTGGTTGCCTGTATCCCGTCCTCCTGGAATCCGTCATTCACGTTGCTGCTGACAGCGCCGTTCTCGTAGTGGCGGTAGTAGAAATTCCCGCCCAGCAGAGCGTTGTCGGACAGAAAGTGGCTGCCCTTGGCCGTCACGAATGCAAGCTGGTTGTGATTTTGGTCGGGAAACGTGTATGCCTGCCGGATGTCAGCGAAGAAAGACAGCGGTAGTGTCTGTGTTCCCTGCAGGGTGTTATCTGCTCCCGTAAAGCTCAGATCGAGATCACTTCTCTCGGTTTGCCAGCCTACCTTGCCAAAGTACTGCCGCACTTTGCTCGGGTTGTGTTGCGCCCAGCCGTCGTCGTCGTAGAGGTTGCCCGTGAGGAAGTAATCGATCGGTCCGTTCGACGCGCCCCATTCAAATTCCGCGTTGCGGCGTCCGAATGAGCCATCCGAGACTTCCACTCCGCCGCCGGGATACTGAGCACCGCTCTTGGTGTAGACCGCGACTGCGCCGCCTAAGGTGTTCAGTCCGAAAGCGGGATTCGAGCCTGGTATGAGCTGGATGCTGGCGATCGCCGATTGCGGGATCAGGTCCCAGTTGACGACATCACCGAATGGCTCGTTGACGCGTATGCCATCCTGAAAGATAGAAACCCCCTGTGGCGTACCCAGCAGGGGAGACGCGCTGAAGCCGCGGAAACTGATATCGGGCTGAAAGGGGTTGCCCTGGGCCGCATTCGTGGCAATTCCGGTGGGATTCTGTTCCAGGTAGTCCGTGACGTTCGTCTGGCGCTGACCTGCAAGGTCTTTGCTCGTGTAGATCTGTACGTTCGCCGGCACGTCCCGCGTCGGAGTACCGAGACCTGGCAAGGGCGTCGTCCCGACAACCTCAACCGTGGGGAGCTCCAGGGCCTCCGCCGGATTCTCTTTGGTCTTGTTGCCTTCAGCGTTCGCTGACGGAACGCTGAATACGTAGACGCACGTGAACAAGGCCGTCCACCTTGAAACGGATGCGTTGAAGGCAAATCGAAGCATGAGTGCATCCCTGAGCTGACGGGGTTGAAGCCACACGCCTACCGGAAGGTGACGATTTAGCCGCCCGGCTAGTGCGGGAGTTTCTCTCAATGCTTTCGGGAATGTCTTCCGATTACAGAGGTCTGCGTCCCGCTGCCCGCGAGACCTGGTGAGTGTGCCGTCTGTGACGCGCGCACTCCGCGGTCAGATGGATTCGGTTGACACGCGGGAATTCTTACGTATCCTTCGCGGCGGGCCATCCGCTCCCAACGGCGGACGCCCATCTGTAAGGATGGGAGTACAACTTGAGCACACACATATCGCCGCCGGGCGCTCGTCCGGCTGATGCCCGATTCTCATCGGGTCCGACCAAGAAACGTCCCGGCTGGACTCTGCAGGCTTTGGACGCTGCGGTGCTTGGCCGCTCACATCGCTCCAAAGCCGGTAAAGCGCGGCTCAAGGAAGCGATCGACCGAACCCGCGCGGTGCTGCGCGTTCCGCAAAATCACAGGATCGCAATCGTTCCGGCCTCTGACACCGGTGCCGTCGAGATGGCGATGTGGTCGATGCTGGGCGCACGTCCCGTCGACGTGTTCGCCTGGGAAAGCTTCGGTGAGGAGTGGGTTACCGATGCGATCCAGCAACTGCGGCTGGAAGATTGCCGCATTCACGTCGGGCGCCCTTACGGCGTCCTGCCTGATCTGACGCTTGCGCGCGCGACGGCCGATATAGTCTTCACGCAGAACGGCACAACCTCCGGTGCGCGCATCCCGAATTTCGACTGGATTCCCGCGAACCGGGAAGGCCTCGCGATCAACGACGCGACGAGTGCAGTGTTCGCGCAACCGATCGACTGGGCCAAGTGTGACGTCCTTACGTTCTCCTGGCAGAAAGTGCTCGGCGGTGAGGCAGCGCACGGGATGCTGATCCTGTCGCCACGCGCGGTCGCGCGTCTCGAAAACTACGTTCCGGACCGTCCGCTGCCGAAGATCTTCCGCATGACCAAGAAGGGCAAGCTCGACGAAGATCTCTTCGAGGGAGCGACCATCAACACGCCATCGCTCCTGGCCACCGAGGACTACCTGGATGCACTCAAGTGGGCTGAGCGTATTGGCGGGCTCGAAGCGCTACACGCTCGAGCCGATGCGAATACCGCGCTGCTGAGCGACTGGGTGGCGCGGACGCCCTGGGTGGATTTCCTGGTGTCGGACACCGGCGCACGCAGCAACACGAGTGTTTGTCTGAAAGTGGTGGACGCGCGCGTGACGTCGTTGTCTTCAGAGGCGCAGGCGCAGTTTGCGAAGTCCTTCGTGGCCCTCTTGGAGAAGCACGAGGTCGCACTGGATGTGGCCGCCTATCGTACAGCGCCGGCAGGCCTGCGCATCTGGTGTGGAGCGACGATCGAAGAAAGTGATCTGCAGGCCCTCGTTCCCTGGCTCGATTGGGCTTTTGAAGTCTGCATCGGCCAAGTTCCAAGTTGAGAGTACCCTCATGCCAAAAGTTCTCATTGCAGATGAGCTGAGCGCGCGCGCGCTTGAAATCTTCCGCGGCCGCGGAGTCGAAGTCGACATCAACGTGGGCCTGAAGAAGCCGGATCTGCTGAAGATCATCGGCGACTACGACGGACTTGCAGTTCGCTCGGCGACAAAGGCCGACAAGGATGTGATTGCAGCGGCCGGCAGGCTCAAAGTAATCGGTCGCGCGGGCATCGGTGTCGACAACATCGACATTCCGGCGGCAACGACGCGCGGTATCGTCGTGATGAACACGCCGTTCGGCAATTCGATCACCACGGCCGAACACGCGATCGCGCTGCTTTTCGCTGCCGCCCGTCAGATCGGTGCGGCCGACGCATCCACCCAGGTTGGTAAGTGGGAGAAGGGCCGCTTCATGGGCGTGGAGCTGTACTCGAAGACACTGGGCTTGATCGGTTGCGGCAACATTGGTGCGCTGGTTGCTGAGCGGGCGTTGGGCCTGAAGATGAAGGTCATCGCCTACGATCCCTTTCTGAGCCCCGAACGCGCGGTCAGGCTCGGTGTAGAGAAAGTCGAGCTCGATGACCTCCTCGCCAGGGCGGACGCGATCACGCTGCATACACCGCTCACCGAGCGCACCAAGAACATTCTGTCGGCGGAGGCGCTGGCGAAGACGAGGAAGGGTGTGATCATCGTCAACGCTGCGCGCGGGGGGCTGGTGGATGAGCCAGCGCTGCGGGCGTGCCTCGAGTCGGGTCACGTGGCCGCTGCCGGATTCGACGTCTTTTCAAGCGAGCCAGCCAAGGAAAATGCATTGTTTGGCGCGCCCAACTTTGTCGCCACGCCTCACCTGGGAGCCAGCACCAATGAGGCGCAGGAAAACGTTGCCTTGCAATTGGCTGAGCAGATGTCGGACTTTCTGTTAGTCGGTGCAGTCAGCAATGCACTCAACATGGCATCCATCAGCGCGGAGGAGGCGCCCCGTTTGAAACCGTTCGCCGCGCTTGCGGAGAAGCTGGGCATGTTCGCCGGGCAGGTGGTGGATGACGGACTCGATGCGGTCGAGATCGAATACGAGGGCGAGGTGGCCAACCTCAATACACAGCCTTTGACGGCAACAGCGCTGGCGTCGCTCATGCGCCCACTGATGCCTGATGTAAATATGGTATCGGCACCGGCCATCCTGAAGCAGAAGGCCACTCCGCTAACCGAGTCAAAGCGCGACTCGTCACCGATCTACGGCTCTTTGATCCGTATCAAGGTTCTTACGGGAGGGCGTTGGCGCACAGTGGCCGGTGCGGTCAACGCCGGCGCTCCGAAGATCGTCGAGGTGAAGAGTATGCCCTTGGAAGCCGATTTCCATCCGGTGATGCTGTTCATCAACAATCGCGACAAACCGGGCTTCATTGGTGCTTTGGGCACGCTGCTCGGCGAAGGCCAGATCAACATCGCGACTTTTCACCTCGGACGGCAGGCTCCGGGCGAGGATGCGATCGCCATCGTTGGAGTCGATCAAGTCGTACCGGAGCCTCTTCAGCAACGGCTGCGCGAGCTACCGCACGTGCGCTATGTCAAAGTACTGAAGTTCTAGTCTCATACAGCGATAGCTGGATCGGTAACGGCGCCTGCCGCGATTGATCGAGCTCCGCCCCGGAGTCGCTGCCGCTCCGTTCCAGCGGCCTGACGGGGGCGCGAACCAGGGTTCACAGTTCGATGATGCCTCGTCGCGCGGCGACCGTCACGGCGTGCGTCCTGTCCGCGACATCCAGCTTGGCGAAGATAGTCTTGAGGTGTGCTTTCACCGTTTCCTCAGATAGGCCCAGCTCGCTAGCCACCTCCTTGTTGGATTTGCCGATTGAGACAAGCCGCAGGATCGTGACCTCGCGGTCGCTTAAGGGCTCATCGACGACGTGCAGGGCGATCTCGTCGGCGATGTCTCGATCAAGATGGCGGCGCCCGCGATGCACGTTGTGGATCGCGTCGAGCATTTGGGTACGTAGACTGCTCTTCAGGAGGTAGCCGACCGCGCCCGCCTTGAGCGCTCGGACGGCTTGGGCATCACCGTCATAGGTCGTGAATACGATGATGCGCGCGTCGGAGTGCTCCGCACGGATGGCCTTAATTGCCTCCACGCCGCCCATGCCGGGCATCTGCAGATCCATGAGCGTGACGTCCGGCCGCAATTCGCGAAAGCGCACGATCGCCTCGGCGCCGTCGCGCGCTTCTCCCACGAGTACCATGCCGGCCTCGGCTTCGATTATCGACGCGACGCCCTCACGGAACACTGGATGGTCATCGACGACGAGGATGCGGATCGTGCCCGGCTTCGCGTTCGACATCGCTTGAGCTCCTTCGGCTACCTCTCCAAGAGAGACGCTTTCTCCACGTTGGTACCTGCGCTTTATAAGCGACTCGCGCGGGAAGTGTCAGCATCACGTCGGTACCCTTACCAGGGCCGCTGTCGATCGAGAGCGTACCACCGGTGCGCTCCGCACGCTCGCGCATACCGATGAGGCCAAAATGGCCCTGTTTGTGGCCCAGCGCAAGAACCCCTTGCTCGATGCCCACGCCGTCATCGCGGATCTGCAGTCCAAGTTGCTGCTCGCCGAACGTGATCGTCGCGTCAACCGATGTCGCGCGAGCATGGCGTGCGATGTTGAACAGCGCCTCGCCCGCGATCCTTCTGACCTCGGTCGAAACGAGGTCATGGATCGGCCGAGATTTTCCTTCGACGACGACGCGAATCGGGATTGGCGGATCGAATCCCGCGTCGTCTGCAAGCTCCCGAAGGATGACCTGCAGATCGCGGGATTCGTCGTCGGTCCTGAGATCGTGCACCCGCTTTCGTCCATCGATGATTACCTCATCTGCACGCTTGAGCGCGGCTTCCAACAGCGCGCGGGATGGCTCCGTGCGGGGCATTCTGGTAGCGACGGATTGGAAGCGTAAAATGAGGCCCTGCACGCCCTGCAATAGAGTGTCGTGTAGTTCGCGCGCGATGCGTTCCCGCTCGCTCAAACGTTCTTCGAGGCGATTGCGAATTCGGGCTGCGACTTGGGCAACGCGCAGGCGGTACAGCAGCCAGAGCAGCGCGAGCGACAGCACGACGCACAGGGCGAGGAACCAGCGTGATTGCAGAAAGGTAGGCGGTATTTCGAAGTCCACCGAAACGCCGCCCCGATTCCAGACACCGTCGGTGTTTGCGGCAATCACGTGGAAGCGATACTTGCCCGGCGAAAGGTTAGTGTAGAACGCCTGCCGCCTCGTGCCGGGATCGAGCCACTCCAGGTCGAAGCCTTGAAGCTTGTAGCGAACACGCGCGTGCTTCGGGTCCGCGAAGCTCAGCGCCGCATAGTCGATTTGGATGTGGGACGTCGCCGCCGGCAGGTTCACGAGCGCTGGATCCCGATAAAGACGACTATCGGCCGTCAGCGACTTGATTGCGACGCCGGGCGGCAAGTCGTTGCGTTCAATGCGCTTGGGGTCCATCCATAGCATGCCGGTTTCAGTGGCGATCCAAATGCGCCCGTCGCCGCCTTGGACCATGGCGCGCTGGGTGTGCGAATGCGGACGGCTCGTAAGGCCGTCGCCCACGCCGAGTGATAGCGCGGGCGGCGCAAAGGCATGCGTGGTGGTGAACGCGCGTTCCAACTCCGACGCGCCGATCCGCACCAAATTCCTCGGGTAAGCAATCCACGTCTCGCCGTCGGGCGTCTGCACCACCCCATTGATGCGGTTGCTCTCCGCTGCGCGCGCGGTCCAAATGGTCTCGCTCTTCCCGCCGCGATACCGTGTGAGCCCAAATGCTCCGGCCGCGAACATGTCTCCGTTAGGCGCGGCATAAAGGGTTAGCACTTTCGGTTCGCCCGCGCCGAAGTCCAGTGGCGTGAGCCGACGCGCGGCGCCATCGATCCACGCCAGTTGACGTCCGAACTGCACGACCAGGCGTCCTTGCGCGTCACGTTCCATCGTTGTCGGCACGGACGGACCGGCCTCGATAGGCAAGGACGCAACGCTCCCCACCGGCCCGAACATCTCTTCCCATTTGCCATTGCGATAGCGGTTCAAGCCGCCGCCATGCGCCGAGAACCAAAAATCACCGTGTTTGTCGAACGCGCAGTCGTAAGATATGCCCGGCGTGTTGGGCCGGTCGATTTCTTTCAGGGTGTGTCCATTCTTCCACACCATGACGTGCCTCGAGAACACGATCCAAAGCGCGCCGTCTGGCGCCTCGCAGATGCTTTGCGGTTCCACGATGTTTTGTAGAATGGGCTCGGGTGCGCCGCCCGGCCTGACGTGGTATATGGTTTTCGCCTCGCCGATGTAGACGCTCCCGTCGGCCGCCGCCATCAGCTTGTCGCCAAACGCGGCGGGCGAGGTGAGGGCGGGCTCGGAGCGCAATGTCGCCGGCCGGAATCTGTCCAGGCCCTTTTCCGTACCGATCCAAACATTACCTTCGCGGTCTTCCAGAATTTGGTTCGTCACATGGGATGAAAGCCCGTCGCTGCTGCGGATGGCCTCGACGAGCAACTTTGCATCGCCGTGCTCGGGTGGTCCCTGGGGATCGGCCGACGCGATACGCTGCACACCGTCATAGTGAGTCGCGATCCAAAGATTTCCCGCGCGATCAAACTGGGGTGCGCCGCGAATCTGCGCGTCGTCGGTAGGGTAGGGCGCACGAAGAGCAGGCGGCGCGCCGTGCCCGCCGGGCCCGGTGAGCGGGTAGCTCCCGCGCCTTTCTGAAATCCAAATACGTCCGTCCGGGTCCACCGAGAGCCGTCCGTTGCCGCGCTCCGTTTCGCGGAACACTTCGAAGCGCGTTCCGCCTGGCGCCAGGCGCGAGACAGCACCGGTGGTCGAGATCCAAACCGCGCCGTCGTCGCCCAGCACCATGCTCAGCCCGTCGTCGTCGCCCGGCGCGCCGCGGGCTGCATCGAAGCGCTCCCATCGTCCGTTCTGAAAGCGGAGAACCTCGGCAGCGAAGGTGGCGGGTAGCGCCCAGATCGCGTCGTCCGCGCTCTCGGCAATTGTCATGATCCAAGCGGGCGCGCGCGGCGCGTCGAGAAAGCGCAACGCCCCTGCGCGATAGACCGCAAAGCGCCGCGACGCCTTGAAGCTCGTCCATACATCCCCGTTGCGGGCCACGAACACCGTAGTCGGATAATCGTTTTGCGCCGGGTTTCCCTCCGGCCTAATCGGCTCGAAGCTCACGCCATCGAACCGAAACAGTCCCTCCCCGGTAGCAAGCCATAAAAAGCCGTCGCGCCCTTGCGCCATAGCCAACACCGGCGCCGGCGCCTCGCTATCTTCTGTCCAGCTCTGATGCGTGTGGGCGGCGAGGCGCCTCGGCGATTCGCCCGCCAGTGCCGCAACGGGGTGAAGCAGCGCGGCAATGAGAAGTGCTTTGACCAGATGCACTGCCCGCGGCGTGGTTTCTTTTGGTCCGGCGCCTGAGATCAGTGTCCGCATTTGACCAAGTGTCTGCATTCGCCCGGTTGCACTGGCATCACGATATCCTCGATCGAGGGATCGAAACATCCCCCGGTGGGAGGTTAGCACCGGCGCTGCGAAGCGCTACACCGTGCAATGGTCAAATTCCTGTCTCGCTATCCGGACGGCGGTGCCGGCGCTGGTCTGCTGCTGCTGCGAGTTTCCTGCGCATTGTTGGCTTATCCCGTGCTTGCGCGGTTGCCGCTGCCGCCTCCCGTCCTGGGCCTAGCAATGATCCCCGCGGCCCTTATCGCCTTGGCTCTCGCATTGGGTTTTGCAACGAGAACGGTCGCGCTTCTACTCGCCGCGACAGCAATTACTGCCGTGCCGACCCTCGGCCTCGACGTGGTGTTCATTGTCATAGCGCACGTGGGTTGCTGCGGGGCCCTCGCTCTGCTCGGGCCTGGTGCCTATTCCGTCGACGCAAGAGTGTTCGGCCGCCAGGTGATCCGGTTCGAGCCGCGGGCCCCGGATCGAGGAAGAAGTAAATTACGCCTTTCAGGACGTCACCCGCACAAGCTTCGCGAGACGCTCGGTCGTCCGGATCAAAGCCGAGGGCACGGATGCCTCCGCGAATTCGTGGCGCTCGATGAGAGCTGTGCCGAGATTGAGCCGGCTAGCGGCGATGACCGGGTGGTTATCGGGAAAGAGTTTCGATTGTATCGCGAGCGCCTGGGTGGCAGTCGCTCTGCCAGTCAGGCGACGTGCACGCGCGATAAACGCTGGGCTCGAAGTAACTGCCGAGCTTTTGAGGTAGTCACTGCGAAACCGGGTTGGCTCGCGCGCGCCGCCACGCCCCCGGACTTTCGCCAACGATTCTGCGAAACAGTCGCGTTAGATGGGCCTGGTCAGCCATGCCGCATTCGGCGGCAATTTCACTCAGGGTCTTTTCGGTCGAAAGCATGAGCCCCTGCGCGCGTTCCACGCGGCGCCGGATGATGTATCCATGCGGGGGGTCGCCGACACTGTTGCGGAACGCGACATTGAAGTGGAATTCGCTGAGGCAAACAAGAGCGGCGAGATCCTTGTTTCTTATGGACATATCCAGGTTCGCTTCGATATGGGCTATCACTCTGCGAACCTGCCATGGTGCGAGGCCCCGCCGTATCCCGCTCTCAACAGCGCGCGGGGCCGCGTTATCAATATCCTGCAGCATGGCTTTCGCACGCTGCAGGCAGGCCACCGCGTTGTTGCGCTCGTTTCGCAAAGTCTCATTCAGTGCGGTGGACAGCTCCACGACCGCAGATCGCAGTCGATGAAGTGAGGCCAATGTGGCCTCAGACGCCCAATCCTCAGTCAATGCGTCCGTCGAGCCATGAGGCATCGCGCTTGTGGTGTGGGAAGAAACCGAGTTTGTGTCATACATGTGCCGACTCCGGTGGGCGCCGACATCAGCTTCTCCACGTTGAAGAGGCCGATGCGCTCTGCCTTCATCAAACCTCATGGACTATGGCCAGGCAATTAGCCCGAGGTATTGTTCTTGATCCACCGCTAAGTGTTTGCGCAGGCACTCGTTGGCGCGGCTATCAATCAAACACATTGCCGCAGTACCTGGGTCTAATAGTTGTTTTTCGCCGCGTTTGATCTGATCGACATTGATCCCCCACGTGAGCTGACACCAGGCCCAGCTTCCGTCCGAGCTTGTTGTGGATCGGGTGGCCCACCACTACCCCTTCCGGGTGGGTACCCGCCCGCATGTCCGGGTATTCACAGTCGGCACGTGTCGTCTCACGATCCCAGTCCGCAACCTGGGAGTACGCGCATGCAGTCTTACGAAGTGGGAGTCGCATCCAGAGCGATGCGCCGCGGCAGCGAGGTCATTTCAGTGGGCGCTGACGCATGCCACCCAGGCGTCGCACCGGTTGTATTCATTATCGACGACGACCCATCGGTACGGGAACCCCTCGAAGCACTGATCCAACGGGTAGGGTGGCAGCCGATGTCATTCGCGTCAGCGAATGCATTTCTCGCGCACCCGCGCTCCCCGGTGCCGAGCTGTTTGGTGTTGGATGTAGCACTTCCCGATCTCAGCGGGCTCGAATTGCAAAGACTCCTGGCCAATCGCACCGAGTTGCCAATTATCTTCATCACGGGACTCCTGGATGTGCCGACCACGGTGCAAGCCATGAAGGCGGGGGCTGTCGACTTCCTCACAAAGCCTTTCAGCAAGGAAGCGCTATTGATGGCGGTGGAGCAAGCGCTCGAACACAGCAGTACGGCACTTTCTGAGGAGGCGCAGACCCAGGTACTGCGTGCCCGTTACGCATCACTCAGCCCGCGCGAGAGTGAGGTCATGGCACTGGTCGTCGCTGATTTGCCAAACAAGGTGATCGGCCGAGAGCTCTGCATCGCGGAGATTACCGTGAAGGCTCATCGGGGCAAGGTGATGCGTAAGATGGACGCGCGCTCTCTGCTCGAGCTGGTGAGAATGGCCGCAAGGCTCGGTCTCACCTCTGGCAAGAGTTGGCCGAAGTCACGCACCTTGGGCCAATCAAAATGTCCATTACCGCCGTGGCTCCCGCCCCGATCAGAAGAGCGCATATGAGAAAGTCCGCCGCCATGGTCGCCTCCATTGACTTGCCTTCACGAAGTGGAAGCGGCAATGTCCCACCTCGAGTCGACTTGAGGTCAAGAGGATGAGAGATCTGGATAGCGCGCTTCTCTGGGCCGCTGCCGCTGCGATACTGGCCGTGTGGCCTATAGCAGGCGCGGACCAGCCAACCGCGCAGCGGCAGCTGTCGTTCGATGTAAGGGAGGGCCGCAATCTCAACAGCTTCTTGCGCTCTGGACCGGTTGCCGCACATCTCGTGCTGCGCTCAGGTCAGGATCCGCGCATTCTGGTCGCTTTCCCGGCGGGGAACAGTGGCGTGGGTCTTTGGTTTTCCCACAGCGGCGGGCCCATTACGTGGACGTTGTTGAAACAGCCGCAGCCGCTGGTAGTGAAGGACGAGAAGGGACGTTCCCTTTACGGCCTCCTGGCGCAGGCCAGTGCTACAGGCGCGGACCTGGTCGTGAAGCAGGCTGTGCTGTCGAGCGTCAGGGTACTGCGCGACTACGAAGTGCTGGGTAAGGTTCCACCGGAGGTTGCGATAGGAGCGTTGACTCAGGGAGCGACAGTCACTTGGGCGCGGGATCGCCTCGATGGCGCGGCAGGGTACCGGCTCAGTCTCGAAGTTACTCATGGCGAATGGCGGGATGGAAGCATCAAGGCGGGTGTTGACGGCAGAATCACGGTAAAGATAGTCGCCTCCAGCGGCGAGACACCACTTACCCCGCTCGCAGGGACTCTGTTGCTCAACGAGCGTGCGCGACCGGACTGCGGGGCGCGCGGCGCGCTGGCGTTCCTCAGCTATCGGGAAAAGTTCCTCGCCGGATCCTGGCGATTCAACACCTATTTCGGCCGCGATACCCTGATGTCGCTGGAGCTTCTGATGCCCGCACTGACGCCGGCTGCGGTCGAAGCCGGCCTGAATGCCGTGTTGGCGCGTTTGTCCCCGCAAGGAGAGGTTGCCCACGAGGAGGATATCGGCGAATTCGCGATTCTCGAGCACCTGCGCGCGGGCGGATCCAGGTCGGATGCGCCCGCGTTCGACTATAAGATGATCGATGCCACTTTCATGTTGGCGCCGTTGGCGCGCACATGGCTGCTCGATGACGAGCGCGGCAGGCGTCGAGCGACCGTCTTTCTTGCCCACCGGGATGGCCGAAATGCTGCAACGGAGCGCACGGCTGGAATCGACTTGGTCGCGAACCTCCGGTTTGTCATTCAGAGTGCGGCGCCCTTCGCGCAGACCCCCGAGCTGCAACACCTCATTGGGCTAAAGGATGACCTCGCGGTGGGTCAATGGCGCGATAGCAACGACGGGCTCGGAGGTGGGCACTACCCTTATGACGTGAATGCGGTACTGGTTCCCGCGGCCCTTGAGGCGGCCAGCCGATTGTATGCGGCTGGCCTGCTCGATCCGTATCTCTCCGGCGATGATCGCGGCCTGTTTTCGCGGGCGAAGGACATGGGGAGAGTCTGGCGCGCGAAGGCTCCAACGTTCTTCGAAGTTAGTGAGCCGAATGAGGCGGCCCGACGGGCCGTCAAAGCGTACGCGGCCAAGCTGGCAGTGTCGGCGGATTCGGCCCTGACATCCATGGGCAAAGCACCGGTGCGCTATCACGCCCTTGCGCTGAAGCCCGACGGTACGCCGGTGCGGGTCGTGCACTCGGACGAGGGTTTCGCCCTCCTATTTGGAAATCCTGGAGACATGGAGCTCGACGAGGCCGTGAGCGCGATCATGAGACCATTTCCGGCGGGACTGTTGACCGACGCCGGCATCGTGGTGGCGAATCCGGTATTTGCTTCACCAGACGTTCAAGCGCGTTTCAGCAATCATGCCTATCACGGGACCGTAGTCTGGTCTTGGCAGCAAGCGATGCTGGCGGAGGCGCTCGATCGACAGTTGCATCGTCGGGACCTTGCTGCTTCCGTATTGAAGGAGCTAGGGGATGCGCAACAGCGGCTGTGGAGAGTTATCGACGCCGGTGCAGCCATGCGCAATTCCGAGCTCTGGTCATGGAACTATGAGGCAGGGAAGTTCCGCGTCGCGCCCTTCGGCGCCAGCGGGGCCGATGCCGACGAATCAAACGCCGCGCAACTGTGGAGTACGGTGTATCTGGGTATACCGCGGCCAGGCGAGCCCGGTGTGTTCCAGAAAGTTCAGTGCACCTCACAATGAGCATTATCCGCCCGGGCAAGATGCGGCTCGATTGTAGCGAGCCGCTGCACCGCATCGCCGCAGCCATCTATTGCGTGCATGTGGTGCCCTGCCCTGAATCAAGATCGACACAGCGCCCATCAATTTCCGCCTGAGGGATTGGCAGACCAATCAGAGCCGCGAGGGTTGGTAGGATATCAACAGTGTCGATCGGTAATGGTTGTTCGAATGGGGCAATACCGGGTCCATAGAAGAGGATAGGTACCCGGCGATCGTAGTTCCAGGGCGAACCATGAGTCGCCAGGTACAGCTGAGTATCCACAAGAGGAGTCACGTGGGGCTTTAAGGCAACGAGCAGGTCACCGGATCGTTCGGGGTTGAAGCTCGCTCGAAAGCGCTCGGCCAGGGACCACTCGTCCGGTGGGGTATGAGGGACCGGCATGCGGCGTAACTCCGCAGCGGTGAAGACTGCGGCAACCTGCGGATGCGCGAGATAACGGGCGCGAGCGGATTCCAGCACCTGGGCTCGAAGCCCGGGCGGAGTATCCTGCGCCAGATACACATCTGCGAAAGGGCCGACTCCGATCAACACCGGTTCCTTCAGCTTGAATTCCGCCGCGAGCTGCTTGCCGACATTGGCCGGCAGCAGCGCCGGATCGGCGCGCTCGGCATCTACAATGCCACGGAGTTGGTTTCTTTCGGGCATGTCGTGCCCGCCGTGATCGGCCGTCAGCACTATGACATACGGCTGCTGAGTCGCATCGAGCGCTGACAGGATCCGACCAACATTCGCATCAACGCTCAGGAGCTGTGTGCACATCTCGGCGCCTTCAGTGCCATAAGTGTGTCCGACATAATCGGTTGCGGATAACCCGATCGCCAGCAGGTCCGTCGCAGGTCCTGCACCGAGTTTCATCTCGCGGATCAGGCCGATCGCGATATCGGTGATAGCGCGATCAAAAGCCAGTGATGTACGGAATCCCCTGGTATCGCCGGCATTTTGCGGGCGCAGCACTCCGACCTCTTTGTCCCCAACTCGCAGAGCTGCCGAGCCCGCCCGACAAGCCGCAGGCAGCGGCGTCGATTGCGGTTTGGCAATAGCTGCGCTCACAGCCGCGTTGACCTTCTCTATGATCGCCGGTCGGACCGTTTGCACGCCTGTCAGCGTCACGAAGGCTTTGCCGTCCCAAAACCAAACCTGATCGATCGCATGTCCGCCCATCATGATCGCAGCGCGGTCCTTGCCCGCAACCGAGACGATGCGGCTTTGCGGGTTGCGGGTCTTCATCCGATCACCCAGCGTCTGTGCCTTCAGGTATTGAGCCGAGACCGTGTAACTGGTTGAGGTAGAACCAGGAACAGAAGGATCCTCGGCGCAGTAGACCTTCTTATCCGCTCGACTGAGCGAGAGGTCATACCATTCATTGGCAACGATGCCGGTTCGCGCCGGGTGAGACCCCGTGAGTATGGTCGAGTGCCCCGGGCAGGTTTCAGTGGCGGCGTGGCTCTGATATCCGCCCGGAAACACCGCGCCGCTTTGCAGTCGGCGCAGGCCGGCTGTGAAGATGGGCCGGTATTGCGCAAACAGATCGGCTGAGAATTGGTCCACCGATATGGCCACGATAATCCGTGGTTGCGCAACGGTTTGGGGCTCGGCCTCGAGGGGGGCCGCGGCAATCATTGCTGCCAGCAATACGCCATATTTCATCTGAAGCCTCTCTCGAAGCGTCCCGTTCACTACGAGGACGAACTATTTGCATCATGGGGGCGCGTGGCCCAGCGGCTACATGGTAGCCCGTACCAGACGCAACCGCTAACTCCTTCAATTATCCGCTGAGCGCGTCAAGAGATGCCTTCTGACATCGATCACGATGTCATTACCGTACGCGGCCCCATTCATGATCGTGGTTCACGGTCCGGACGTACGAAGACACACCCGATCCACCTGATGAATGTAATTCCACGCGGTCTGATATGACGGGCGTAGACATTCAAGCACGCCCGCCTTTGCGCAAGCGGGCAAGGAGTGCGTGATGGCTTCCAACAGCGGTTCCTCGAGCAGGCGCGGCCGGCTGCTCGCGTGGTTCGACAGGCGACTGCCGATCCAGGCTTTCCTGGACAGCCAGTTGACCGGTTATTACGCACCGAAGAATTTGAACATTTGGTACTACTTCGGCGCTCTCGCGCTCCTGGTGCTGGTCCTGCAGCTAGCGACCGGCATCTTCCTCGCGATGTTCTACAAGCCGGGCGAAGTGACGGCTTTCGATTCCGTCGAGTACATCATGCGGGAGGTGAGCTGGGGCTGGATTATCCGCTACGCGCATTCGACGGGAGCGTCCTGCTTCTTCATCGTCGTGTATCTGCACATGTTCAGAGGGCTTCTTTACGGGTCCTACAAGGCGCCGCGTGAGTTATTGTGGATTATTGGAATGCTCGTGTATCTCGCGCTGATGGCCGAAGCCTTCATGGGTTACGTACTGCCCTGGGGCAATATGTCATTCTGGGGCGCGCAGGTGATCGTTAATTTGTTCGGCACCATACCCGGTGTCGGCCCCGAGTTGGTCGAGTGGATCCGTGGGGACTACGCAGTAGCGGATGCGACACTGAATCGGTTCTTCTCCTTGCATGTCGTCGCTGTCCCGCTTGGCTTGCTGCTCCTGGTGGTGCTGCACATCATCGCCCTGCACAACGTCGGCTCAAACAATCCCGACGGCATCGAGATCAAGGAGAAAGTGAATGCCGATGGCAAGCCGCTCGATGGCATTGCGTTTCACCCGTACTACACCGTGAAGGACGTCTTCAGCGTGGGTGTATTCCTGGTGCTGTTCGCAGTCGTCCTGTTCTTCGCGCCGACATTGGGCGGCATATTTCTGGAGAGCGCCAATTTCGAAACCGCCAATTCGCTGTCGACGCCCGAGCATATAGCCCCTGTGTGGTATTTCACCCCATACTACGCAATTCTTCGTGCGGTCCCTGACCAGCGTCTCGGCGCGCTGCTCATGTTTGCGGCGGTCACTTCCTTCATGTTCCTGCCATGGCTCGATCGCTCGCCGGTCAGGTCGATCCGCTATAAGGGTTGGCTCTCCCGGGTTGCCCTGACCGTATTCGCGATCTCGTTCATCGCGCTAGGCTATCTCGGCCTGCGGCCGGCTGAAGGGTCATACGTCATGCTGGCGCGCATCTTCACTGTGTTTTATTTCGCGTTTTTCTGGCTCATGCCCTTCTACTCGAAGATGGAGGCCGTGAAGGCGGCGCCCGAGCGAGTGACGTAGAACGTTGGCAATCGCGACACTGGCAACGGAGAGGCCGGTTTAGGCGCGCGGCCCAGACGCCGGCCCAGACGTCAAGGAGCAGCCATCCGGACACATGCATTCGTATGGCTTGACAGGAATATACCCTCAGAGGTATATATTCACGCGATGGAATCAACATTTGCCATCATCGCCGAGCCGAGCCGCCGCGCCATCCTGAGTCTGCTGGCCTCGTCCGAGCGGTCCGTGGGTGATATCGAGGAGGAGCTGAACCTCTCGCAGCCCTCGGTTTCGAAGCACCTGCGGGTGCTTCGAGAGGCCGGATTCGTGGAGTCGCGCGTTGATGCGCAGCGGCGCCTGTATCGGATCAAACCGGAGCCACTGATGGAGATAGACGCGTGGCTTGCTCCGTTCCGCCGGTTCTGGTCGGTCCACATCGACGCTCTCGAGCGCCACCTTGATCATATGAGTCCTGTACCGCGCCGCAAAAGGAAGAAACGATGAGCAGCCGCGACGAATACATGCCGGGCCCGGCCGCCGGCGCTGAGGTCCGCAAGGATGGGGACAGGTGGACACTCATTCACGTGCGCGAGCTGCGCCACCCGCCGGAGAAAGTCTGGAGAGCGTTGACGGACCCGGCCAGTCTTCGTGAATGGGCACCGTTCGATGCCGATCGGAGCCTTGCTTCTGTTGGCCCCGTCAAGCTTTCGACCGTCGGAACGCCGACGCCGCAGATCTCCGAGACGCGGGTGACGCGCGCCGAGGCACCGAACCTACTCGAGTACCGTTGGGGCGACAACGATATGCGATGGCAACTCGAGCCGCTCGGCAATGGCACCCGTCTCACGCTCTGGCACAACATCGATCGTGGTTTCATATCGATGGGTGCAGCCGGCTGGCACATCTGCCTCGATGTACTCGATCGGCTCCTGGCCGATGCTCCCATCGGGCGTATTGTCGGCGGGGAAGCGCTGAAATTCGGTTGGGCGCGCTTGAACAGCGAGTACGCGAAGCAATTTGGTATGTGAAGGCCAGGACGCGGCAGGAGGACAACATGAAGAAGTCCGATTCGACCGGCGGCCAGTCGGCATCCGAGCTGATCGACAAAAGAATCGCCGAGCTCGGGGACTGGCGCGGGAAGACCTTGAGCAGGATGCGCAAGCTCATCAAGCAGGCAGACCCGGACGCCGTGGAGGAATGGAAGTGGATGGGGACTCCAGTTTGGTCGCACGACGGGATCATCTGCACCGGCGAGTCTTACAAATCGATAGTGAAGTTGACTTTCGCCAAGGGGGCTTCGTTGCAGGACCCGGCGAAGCTCTTCAACTCGAGCCTCGACGGGAACGTGCGGCGCGCGATCGACATCCATGAGGGGGAGGAAGTCGACTCAGGCGCGTTCAAGGCACTCATCCGCGCGGCGGTCGCCCTCAATGCATCCGGCGGAAAGGCAAAGCCAAGACGAGTGAAGTAGGCTACTAAGTGTCTGCCAGCAAGCCGGCCGAGTGGTTGCAGAACCGGGAGCCCGAGTGCTGACCTTCAGTGCCGTCCATTGCGCTCCAATGCCGTCAGGATAGCGAAATTGCCGCGGATTCGAGCGGCCCGCAGAGGCGTAAAGCCGCGGGAGTCGGCCAGGTTCGGATTGGCGCCATGGGCCAACAGCGCTCGAACGACGTCGAGATGATTGTTTCGTATCGCCAGGGTTAATGCCGTCTGTCCGTCAGCGCTGAGTGCATTCACGTCGGCGTTGCTGGCGAGCGCGGCTTGTAGACCGTCCATGTCGCCGCTCTTGGCTGCATCCCACAGCTCGTCCGGCGGAATGGTTGCGCCGGTGGCCGGCGTCGGCGCGGGCTGAGTCGCCGATGCCGTTGCTGCTGGCCCTGGCGGCGCTGACGCTACCTGGGTATCAGCGCTTGGTGCGGATGGAACCTTTGGAGGAGGCGCAGACTCCGCTGGCGGCGAGGATCGCGCAGTTTGCGTGCTGGTTTCGGCACGGGCGCTCGCAATGGGGGTGGCAGCCGCCGCGTTTTGTAGCACAACTGCGGCTCGGGTCGGCGATTGAACGGGAAGTGTGCTGGCGGAACCGGGTGCAACTGCAGGCGCCACGGGTGCGTTTAAGTGCGCGACGACTTGTGTCTGTGCGACCGTTTTCTGCACGACTGGTGTCTGCGCGAGTGATGTAGTCACGGGCGGCTGCGCTACCGGTGGAGGTGACGCGGGGACTACCGGAGCTGACAACTGCTCGGATGGTGAAGGTGGCGCGGACAAAACCGACTCGGGCGAGCGCGGTGCCGGCACTTGTGCCACCTGGGGCTGAGGTGTCGCCGTCTCAGGTTGAGCTACCGGCGCAGGCGAAAGCGATGCATTCGGCGTGTCATGGTGGGCCATGAGATGCGGCAAAACGAGGAATCCGACGAGCGCCGCTGCGGCAATCGCCCCGAAAGTAACAGGTAGCAACCATGGCTTGTTCGCGGCGTGTCCCGCAGCAGCCGGAATAGCGGTGGCTATCAGTGTCGGCGCTTCGGAGCGGCGAATCTCCTTGGCTTTGGCGTTCGCCCTAACAGCGCGCTCCGCGGCTTGTTGTGCGGCATACGCCTGCACTCTTCGGCGTACCCACTCGCCCGGGCGGGCTGGGTCGAGCGCGGACAAGCGTCGATACAGATGATCGACCTCGGTCATTTGGTCTTGGCTGGGGGACACTTTGCTCATGTTTTTTCGTTGAGAAGCGCGTGCAGATTCATTCTCGCGAGGCGTAGACGGCTCTCGACCGTATCGACAGTGCTTTCGGTTATCTGAGCGACGTCACCGACGCTCAATTGGCCTTCGATTTGCAACAAATAGGCTTCGCGCTGCTCGCGGGGTAATTGCCCGATGGCTCGAGCGAGCGCGTTCGCCGGACCGTGAGCAGCCCCAGGCGGGCCGGCCGCCACTGCTGGGCTAGTCTTCGCCGCGCGTGCCCGAAGCGAATCGGTCATTCGATCGTGTGCCAGGGTAAACAGCCGCGTCCTGAATCGGGTTACCGATTCAAGGCCCGCAGCGTCTCGGGCCAGGGCGAACCAGATCTCCTGCAGCAGTTCGTCGCAGGTCGCCTCGTTGTGCACATTGCGCTGAAGATAGCGCCAGACGCGCAACTCATGTCGTCTGTAGAGCTGATCGAATGCCGCAGCGTCGCCGCGCGTGTAGCGCCCGATCAGCGCCTCGTCCTCTTCTTCCATTCTCGTCGTCTTCTTCCATCAGGGTCACGGCGGATTATCGCATTTATGCAACTTTTTTCTTGTTGCATCCGTCACGTGTCAATCGTCCGGGACGCAGGTAATCGCTTGCGATTGGCGCATCGGGTGAGGGCAATTGGCGACAAGCAGGACGATTGCCTCGCCAGCCATGACCGGTGCTCCATTCCCTGGGTCGCTAGATGAAAATTTCTATTCCGTTGGATCTGCGACTTATTGCCGTGTGTCTGCCGCGGACCTCATGCCGTTCCTCGGACGGGATGTATGACGGAGCGCATGGGCGAGGGCTGGCTCAAGCGCGCAATCCAGGGGCAATGTTCATGTTGTAATGATTCAGTCCAGCATGGCGGAGCGGGGTGATGGATTCGTGCGCATTCTGTTGGTCGAAGACGAGCCGGAAATGGCAACGGCGCTATGTGCCGCCCTGAGTCGCTACGACATGGTGATCGACCACGTCGCGACGCTCGGCGAAGCCAAGGTCGCCATCGCCGGCAAGGTCCATGCCGCCGTGCTGCTCGATCGCCAACTGCCCGATGGCGACGGATTGAGCCTCATCCCCGCCCTGCGAGCCAAAGGTCTCGGGGTCCCGGTGATTGTACTGACGGCGCGCGGGGGGCTTTCCGACAAAATTGATGGACTGGACACGGGCGCCGACGACTATCTCACGAAACCGTTCGCAGTGGAGGAGTTGCTGGCACGTTTGCGAGCCGTGCTCCGTCGGCCGACTGAGCTGCAGTCAGATTGTGTACGCATCGGCCGGCTCAGCTTCGATTTCGGTCACCGCACGGCCAGCGTTGATGGCGTGCTTTTGGAACTGCCTCGCCGTGAGCTGCTGGTGCTGGAGGCTCTCGTACGCAGAATGGGACGGACGGTCTTGCGTGCCTCTCTCGAGGAAGCCGTTTATAGCTTCGATGACGAGATCCAGTCGAACGCCCTGGATGCACATGTTTCACGACTTCGTCGCAAGCTGGCGGAGTGTAATTGTGGCGCAGAGATCCACGGCATCCGCGGTATCGGCTATCTTCTGAGGAGTAAGCCTTGAGCATGTGGAAACCACAGTCGCTCGTCTGGCGACTGGTGTGGCGCCTGGTGCCTTTGCAATCGAGCATGTTGATCGTCTTCGTGTTGATGATCTGCGCGGCGCTGTGGGCATTCGGATTCATCGTCGACGATCTGGGGCATCGGGTGTCACTCAACAAGCTCCTCAGGGGAACGTATGCAGTGATTCTCCTGGTCATTCTACCCAGTTTCGCCCTGATGACCTTGACGACCCTGTTTGCCACACCCATCGTCGTCCGCCGGGCGTTGGCGCGATTGGGCGAGATTGCTGCGCAGGCGGAGCAGATCCACGTTGACCAGCGAGGGACGCGGCTGTCGATCGAAAGGGTGCCCTCTGAGGTAATTCCGCTGGTGAAGGCGGTCAATGATGCGCTCGGCCGCCTGGACGAGGGCTATGAACGTCAGCAACGCTTTCTGCTCGACGCAGCCCACGAGCTGCGCACACCGATTGCGATCCTGCAGACGAGGCTCGAATCGTTGGCCGATGGCACGCAGAAGACTCGCCTGCTGGAGGATGGCGCGCGGCTCGCGTCACTGGCCGAACAGCTGCTGGATCTACAAAGACTGAACCCGCGCAATGGTGCGGCCGGCAGGATGATCGATCTGGTCGACGTCGCCCGGCGCGTTGCGGCCGACCTCGCGCCGCTCGCCATTGCCGCGGGTTACGAGTTGAGTTTCGATTCCGATGCCGGGACGTTTGCCGTGATTGGAGATCAAGGAGCACTCGAGCGAGCGGTGGCAAACCTCGTGCAGAACGCCATCGAGCATGGTGGCCGACGCGGAGCGATCAGGATCGCCGTGGGAGCCTCTGGCACCATTGATGTGAGCGACGAAGGGGAAGGTATCCCGCTCGAGCACCGAGAACGCATTTTCGAGCCATTCCATCGGTTGCAGCCACGCACTCGGGGCGCGGGTCTCGGGCTCAATCTCGTGCGGAGCATCATTGAACGGCACGGTGGTGACATTGTCGTTCTGTCTGAAAGTCGCGGCGGCGCCTGCTTCAGGATAACCCTTCCCGCTGCGAGGACCTCCTAGCCTCGCTCTGCGTCGCTGACGGCCCGTGCGCTCGAGGCTGCAATGTTCGTGCAATTCCGCGGCGTCACAGTGCTGCCCATGCTTACTAACGATGTGTTGTGTTTCTTTCGGTCCTGGACGCGCGCCCCACTGCAGGTCGGCGCAATCGCACCTTCCGGGGAGGTCTTGGCCGACGTAATTTCGAGCGAGATCACCGCAGGCTGCGGGCCAGTCATGGAACTCGGTCCGGGCACCGGTGTGTTCACTCGCGCTATTCTGGCGCGCGGCGTGAGAGAGTGCGATCTTACCCTGGTCGAGTGCAACACTGACTTCGTGCCACTTCTGCAGGCACGTTTCCCCGAGTCACGTGTGCTCAGCATGGATGCGGCGCGCCTCAGCCCTCGTGAGCTACGTGATAGTGAAAAATTGGCCGCGGTTATCAGCGGACTGCCGCTCCTTGCGATGTCACCCAGAAAAGTGTTTGCCATCCTCGCTGCCGTATTCGGCTGTCTGCGCAGCGGAGGTGCACTCTACCAGTTCACCTACGGACTGAGCTGTCCAGTGCGCCGTCCCTACCTCGACCGACTTGGGCTAAAGGCGACGCGCGTCGCTCGCGTAATCCGCAATGTGCCGCCAGCGACGGTTTACCGCATCTCGCGGCGTAGTCCGTCAAAACATGTCAGCGGCTGAGGGTTGTTGCGGCGGACACAGTGGGAAGGAGCCATGCGCGAACTGATCAAGAGAATCAAGCTCATCGATGAGCGGGTGTTCGAGGCGATGCTGGATCGCCGGCACCCGGGCGCCGACCGCCTGATGCGGCTTCTCACTCATCTCGGCGGGGCACCGTTCGCGATCCTGTGTGTCGGCCTGATGATGTCGAGTCAGGCGCCGGTCCTCGCGGCTGTGGGCCGTCAAGCGGCGTTTGCGCTGGTGGCGTCTCACGCGTTCGTTCAGCTACTGAAACATGGGATCGCGCGGCGGCGCCCGAAACTGCCTAGGGGACTCGTGCCGCTGGTGAAGGCCCCAGATCGCTTCAGCTTCCCGTCCGGCCATGCGGCTGCTGCGCTCTCGATTGGCCTGCCGCTGGCGGAGAATCTACCCGGCAGGCTCGGCCCGATCGTGCTGGCGTTGGCCGCAGGTGTGGGGCTCTCGCGTTGCTACCTGGGGATCCACTATCCGTGCGACGTGTTCGTCGGTTGGGTGCTGGCGGCCGCAGCCCATGTTTTTGACACTGTCGCATTGCCCTGAGTGGGCGTAGGATCCCGTTTACTCTGCAGGGGTCCAGAGGGGGTGCACGACGATGAGGGTCGCTGGCACGCTAGCCCGGACGATAACCAGCCAACAGGCCGCAGGATTGGTGATCTCCGGCATGTGGCTCGATTATGGCGTGGCGCTCTGTCAGCCCAACAAGTTCGACGAAGCGCTTGCGGCACGAGCCGACGCGCCCGCGGATGTTAAGATCCGCACCTGCCTGACGATGACTCCGCGTGCAACGATCGAGTCCGATCCGGACGGAAAACACTTCCATCTGTTCAGTTGGCATTTTTCCGGTTACGAGCGGCGCCAGCACGATGGCGGACGTTGTCATTACATGCCGCTGAACCTGGGAGAGGTGCCGGACTACTATCGAAGGTTCATCGATCCGGTCGATATCGCCGTAATCAGAACCTGTCCGATTGACAGGGATGGCTATTTCAATTTTGGCGCTGCGAATCTGTGGCATCGTGCGGTGATCGAGCGGGCGAAGACTGTAATCGTCGAAGTGGTCCAGTCTCTTCCGTACGCATACGGCGATCAGAACGGCGTACATGTGAGTGAGATCGACTACATCATCGACGGCGGCGACGAGCCGCTGGCATCGTTGCCGAATCCGCCGCCGACTGACATCGATCGCCAAGTCGCGCGCAGGATCGCTGCCGAGGTCGAAGAGCGTTCCTGCCTGCAGATCGGTATCGGCGGGATGCCCAACGCCGTGTGTGCTCTATTGTTGGAAAGCGGTATCCGCAGCCTGGGAGTGCACACCGAAATGCTGACGGACGGCATTCTCGCGCTCTATCAGGGCGGCCGTATCGATGGCGCGGCCAAGACGTTGAATCGCGGCAAGATCGTTTACACCTTCGCGCTGGGATCGAACGAGCTGTATGCCGCGATCGACCGCAATGCGGACTTCCATTGCTGCCCGGTCGATTACACCAACCCTCCGCATATCATCATGCGCAATGACCGGGTGATATCGATCAACAATACGACCCAGATTGACTTGCAGGGGCAAGCAGCCTCGGAATCCGATGGGCATCGCCACATCAGCGGCACCGGTGGACAGCTCCAGTTCGTGCGCGGCGCGTACGCGTCGAATCACGGCAAGTCCTTCATCTGCCTGTCCTCCACCTATGACAAGCGCGGCGAGCGCCGTAGCAGGATTGTCCTAAATCTGACCCCGGGCAATGTAGTTACAACTCCCCGTTCCGATGTGATGTATGTCGTCACCGAATACGGCATGGTCAATCTCAAGGGAAAATCCGTTGCCGAGCGGGCGAGAGCCATCATCGGCCTCGCTCACCCCGATTTTCGCGAAGCCCTGGAGCAACAGGCGCGTCAGCATCGGCTGATACCGCAGGGCGTGTCGTTTGACCTGCAAGCGGGCGTAGATCGAGGCTCAAGCCCACGGAAGATGCAAATGAACACGATTTCGCATGGTGTTTGTGACCGGATTCTGGTCAGAGAGGATCGTCACGGCGTGACGCGCCTGACGCTGAATCGACCGCAACAGCTGAACGCACTGTCCGAAGCGATGCTCGATGAATTGCAGCGAGAGCTGGATGCGATCGCGGGCGATGCGAACGTTCGGTGTGTTGTCATAGCCGGGGCAGGTAAATCGTTCTGCGCGGGGCATGACCTGGCTGAGATGGGCGGCAAAGGGCGCGAGCCATACTACAAGGCGCTGTTTGATCGTTGCGGGCGGATGATGCAGAGCATTCAGGCGCTGCCGGTACCCGTAATCGCCCGCGTGCACGGAATTGCCACCGCGGCCGGTTGCCAGCTCGTGGCGGCCTGTGATCTGGCCATCGCCGCTGACACGGCTCGTTTCGCTGTATCGGGCATCAACGTGGGCCTGTTCTGCTCGACACCATCGGTTGCTCTGTCACGCAACGTATCGGCCAAACGGGCCTTCGACATGCTCGTGACCGGCCGGTTCATAGACGCTGCGACCGCGGCTGACTGGGGGCTCATCAATGAGACCGTCCCCGAAAGTGAGTTGGAGGCGGCCATTGACCGCAAGACGGGCGAGATTGTGAACAAGAGCGCGGCGGCCATCCGTTACGGCAAAACGATGTTCTATCGCCAGAAACGTATGGAGCTTGGCGCTGCCTACGAATATGCGAGCGATGTCATGGCCCGGAACATGATGGACGAGGATGCGGCTGAGGGTATAGACGCCTTCCTCAGCAAGCGCCGCGCGGTCTGGAAGCGCTGAGTGATGAAGCCCGCGGGCGGCCAGGAGTGAGCGTGGGCTGCACCACGGACTCCGGGCGCACATAGCCAAAATCGCGGTCAAAGCCTCGGAGGCAGGCCGCAGGGTGTACACTGCGGCTGGCTCGCGGGTGGGCCGGGGCAGGACCTATGGCAACCGATGGCAGCTTTTCGCGCTCAGATCAGTCGAAGATCCTGTCGTACCTGAGAACACTCCGCACGAGCATTGCGCACGCGCGCGATGCGCTCATGCATTTCAAAAATGACCGCCTGGATCGTGACAGGTTGGAACCGGCCGCGCGGCGGGTCGATGACCTGATGAATATGTTCGTGAGCAACTCGAGTGATCGGGCCCAAGGGGCCGCGTGGATCCGCGAGATCGAGCTTGGAGTTGAACAGGTCACGAATCCCAAAGTCGCCGCTGCTCTAAGTGATGCGCGAGTCGACATCTCGGCGTTGCTCGATACGCTGAGCCTCGATCGCAAGGCCCAGCACGTCGAAGTCAACTAGAGCTATGCCGCGCAGTCGGTCGCCCGAGCAAAATCAGATTCTGCGCTCACTATCGCCGGACGCGGGCGCGCGGCTGTTCCCCCATTTGACGCCCGTCACTTTGCCGCTAGGCACTGTGCTTTATGAATCCGGTAGCCTCCTGCCGCACATCTATTTTCCCACTGACGCGATCGTGTCGTTGTTGTACGTTCTTGGCAATGGCGCCTCCGCTGAGATCGCGGTAGTTGGCAATGATGGCGCGGTCGGCGTGTCATTGTTCATGGGCGGAGAAACCACTACGAGCCGGGCGGTCGTTCAGAGCGCAGGTGGCGCGTATCGCTTGACCGGGGCGCGCCTGAAGCGGGAATTCGCGCGGCACGGCGATCTCATGTACATATTGCTGCGGTACACGCAATCGCTGATCACCCAAATGGCGCAGACCGCTGTGTGCAATCGCCATCACGCCGTCGAGCAGCAACTGTGCCGGTGGCTGCTGCTCTCGCTCGACCGCCTTTCGTCCAATGAGCTGATCATGACACACGAGCTCATTGCCAACATGCTGGGCGTGCGGCGCGAGGGTGTCACTGATGCCGCCGGTAAGCTGCAGAAGATCGGAGTGATCCGCTACAGTCGCGGCCGGATCACTGTGCTGAACCGGCCTGAACTCGAGCGGCATTGTTGTGAATGCTACGGCGTGGTGAAAAGGGAGACGGAGCGCCTGCTGCCAAATCACGACCGCTAGGCGCGTAATCGCCGGTCAGCGCAATCAGGCGTCATTCCCGCCCTGCAGCCCCGATGCCCCAACGTACGCTGGCGCACAGACGCTCCGCCCCAGTCCTGTACATTGATTAGCCTGTTCGTTTTTCTGGCGCCGCGACGGCGCAATTGATCTGCGGAGTCTCTATTTGACGCCAGTTCAGCGTGTGGCATTTATCGGCAATTCACTGCCCCGCCGCTGCGGAATCGCCACGTTTACGACCGACCTTCAGCAGGCAATCGCGGCAACGCTAGGCAGTTCGGACACGGCCATTGTGGCGATGACGGACGAAGGCCGTCATTACGAATACCCGCCCGTCGTTCGCCTGCAGGTCTGCGAGAACGAGCTCGAGGAATACGTACGTGCTGCCGATTTCCTGAATGCCGGGCACTTTGACGTGGTCTCCTTGCAGCACGAGTTCGGAATTTTTGGGGGCGATGCGGGCAGCCATCTCCTCACACTGCTATCGCGCTTGACCTCGCCGGTTGTGACGACGCTGCACACCGTTCTGGCGGAGCCGAGTACGGCGCAGCGCCGAGTCATGCGTGAGGTTGTCGATGCCTCGACAACGGTCATTGTGATGGCGGAAAAGGGCCGTGAACTGCTGCACACAGAATATGGTGTTCCAGCGGGAAAAATCGAGATGATCCCGCATGGGATTCCTGACTGCGCTTTCGTCGGGCCCGACGCGGCGAAGCTGCGCCACGGTTTCAGCGGCAAAGCGGTCATCCTGACATTTGGCTTGATCTCACCGAACAAAGGCATCGAGGTGATGATCGACGCCATGCCTGCCATTCTCAGACGCCGCGCCGACGCGGTCTACGTCGTACTGGGAGCGACACATCCCAATCTCGTGCGACGTGAAGGCGAAACCTATCGAGAGAGGCTGAAGGCGCGCACGCGGGAGCTCGGCATTGAAGATCATGTCGTGTTCCTGGACCAGTTCGTAGATCAGGCGACACTCGTCGACTTCATCTCGATGTGCGATGTGTACGTGACTCCGTATCTCAACGAAGCGCAGATGACCTCCGGCACGTTGGCCTACAGTTTTGGCGTGGGCAAAGCGGTTGTCTCAACTCCGTATTGGCATGCCCGGGAGCTGCTGGCGGAAGGACGAGGCGTTCTGGTGCCATTTGGCGATTCTACTGCCATCGGTACAGAGATTGCGGCATTGCTCACGGACGATTTGCGGCGGCACGCTTTGCGCCGCGACGCTTACTCGTACAGCCGAGCGATGACTTGGCAACGGACTGCCGAATACTATCTTGCCGCATACGCAGCGGCTGCCAGCGACTATCGCGCCAAGTCGCCCAGAAGAGGGATCTCCCCGACCATCAGCCCGATGCCTCCGCAGATGAGCCTGACGCACTTTCGTTCGATGTGTGATGACACGGGTCTGTTCCAACATGCCATTCATTCCGTGCCAGATCGATCCCACGGATACTGCGTGGATGACAATGCTCGAGCGCTGCTCCTGGCTTGTGCTCTGAATGTTCCCGGCGAGGAGCGGGTGGGCGAGGAGCTGACAGCCCACATCGCGGCATTCGTCCAGCATTCCTGGAATCCCACGACGCGACGGTTTCGCAACTTCATGAGTTTCGAGCGTCGCTGGCTCGAAGATAGCGGCTCAGAGGATAGCCACGGGCGCGCTCTATGGGCGCTGGCAGAATGTGGACGAAGCGATGTCAACGCTTCGCGGCGGAGGTGGGCCGCCGCCTTGTTCGCCGAAGCGCTGCCGGCGGTTGAGAGCTTCCAGTCTCCCCGCGCCTGGGCGTTTACGCTCCTGGGCTTGGGGACTTATCGCGCTTCGTTCCCGCAAGACGGCTGCGCCATAAAGCTGCAGCTTCTGCTGGCTGACAAGTTGAACTCCATGCTGTCGGCAGTGGAGACTCAGGATTGGGTATGGTTTGAAGATGCGCTTAGCTACGACAACGCACGCCTATCGCAGGCGTTGATCGTTACGGGAGCTTCCGCCGGCGTATCCGCCTATACTGCCGCCGGTCTGAGGTCGCTCCGCTGGCTCATGACGCTGCAAACGACGGAAAGAGGTTTCTTTCGGCCGGTCGGCTCCCAGAGTTTCGGCGATAAACGCATGCCTCCCCGCGCGTTCGATCAGCAGCCTCTGGAAGCAACCGCTACGATCGCCGCCTGTCTCGCCGCGTGGCGTGCGGATGGCGATTTCAAATGGAGAGCCGGTGCCGAGCGTGCCTTCGAGTGGTTTCTCGGCAGCAACGATCTGTCGATTCTGCTGGTCGATCTGGAAACTGGAAGCTGCTGTGACGGCTTGCATCCCAGCCGAGCCAACGAGAACAGAGGCGGGGAGTCGGTGGTGTCCTATCTGCTCGGGCTCGCCGAAATTCGACGTCTCGCCCGCTCCGACGGCGACGCCAAGAAGTCGGGCCGGCTTCGGGTCTTGCCCGCCCAAGTCCATTGACGTTTCAGGATGGTGCGCATTTGTCACGCGGTATGTTCTTCAACAGGCAGGCACTGCATCTGCGTCCCGATCCGGCGCGGGTCGTTGTGCGTCCATTCAAGCCGGCGACCGAACCGCGTGACCTCAATCCCACGGACAAAACACGTGCAAACCACATCGTCGACCGGGTTCTAGCACTGGATTCTGCGACGGTCGCCAGTCAACTGGCTGATGTGCTCGATAATTTCCTGGGTCGCCACCGCAACTTGCTCCAAACGTTCGAGGCGCGCGCGGCTGAGATGGAAGCTGCCTTCGCGACTCACGCGACTTTCACGCAGGACCAGCGCCGCCTGGTCGGCGCGTACTTCCTGCACGAATATTCCTTCGAAGCGGCGGCTCTGTTCAATCCGAGTATCGTGAGTCACCCCGATCAATCCGGGGCACCCGCCGGCGGCCGACGGTTCATCCTCAGTTTGCGCGCTACCGGTGAAGGGCATGTTTCCTCCCTTACGTTCCGATCAGGTCTCATTCAGGCCGACGGTAGCGTCAGTGTTGATCCGCCGGCGCGCCTTGCGACTATTCCGCAGGTGCGCGGTTTTTCGGGGGCTGCGGCTGCGGACGCGGACGCCGAGCGCGTCGAACTGGTCTTCAGGCCGGATGAGGACATCAGTGAGCGTGTGATTTTTCCCGTACTCCCATCCCAATCGAACGGTATCGAGGACGCGCGTTTCGTGGAGTTTGTCGATGCCGGCGAGAGAGCTTTCTACGCCACATACACAGCATATACCGGCAGAGCCATCCGCTCGGAGTTGATCGAAACTCGCGACTTCGTGACGTTCCGGATGGCGCCCCTCAACGGAACCGCTGCCCGCAACAAGGGTATGGCGCTTTTCCCTCGCAAGATCGGCGGCAAGTACGCGATGATTGCTCGGCAGGACAATGAGAACCTCTATCTCATCTACTCCGACGACCTATATACGTGGAACGGTGGGCAGGTGATTTTGAGGCCTGAGTTTCCTTGGGAATTTGTGCAGATCGGTAATTGCGGGTCACCGATCGACCTCGATGAGGGCTGGCTGCTGCTGACCCATGGTGTGGGTCCGGTGCGGCGGTATTCGATCGGGGCAGTACTCCTAGACAAGGAGGATCCCTCCAAGGTGCTCGCGCGGTCGCGCGAGCCACTGGTGCGGCCTGAGCCTTCTGAGCGCGAAGGCTATGTACCCAACGTCGTTTATACATGCGGCGGAATGCGCCATGGGGAGCGGGTCATCCTGCCGTACGCGGTTTCCGACACATACTGCAGCGTGGCGACGATGAAAATCGCCGCACTGATAGACAATCTTCGCGGGTGAGGTGAGCTATGACTACTGATGCGGATGCAATCAACGTAGCTGGAGCACGAGAAGTCTACGGCCTGCTCGACCAGCTCGATCGTCACATCAACGGGCAGGATGCCAGCGGCCGGGCACTGTTGTATCAGCTGAAGGAGCGCGTCCGGTTGCTTATAGTCAGTATTGACCGAGCGAACGCGGAGTGAGTCCCGCGCGCCCTGTGGACGTTCTGCACAACAAGTCGCGCATCAGCGCGGGAGCCGGCACGAAATGAGTCTTAGCCTGGTCGAGGCCTTCGGAAAATTCGGATCCAAACCGACCAACCGAGTGCGCGCGCTCTCGGCGATGGCGGCCGACGGAGCGATGGTGCTCAACTGCTCGCACGCGTATTTCGGGCATCCTGCCCAGGGCGTGCTTCGCTATGAGGACAGACTCTCCCGAGAGGCGGCCACTACCAAGTGCACCGACCTTCTCAGTCAACACCTGACACTTGCACGTGATGGCGCGCTGCCGGTCCGGATGGTAGTGATGTCTGTCGTCGTGGACGAAAAGAGAACCAGCCGGCGCTTCCACGTGCGCGCCGATCTGATTGGCAAGGTAATGAAGTTCGATGGAGATCATTTCGTGATCGACTTTACGCGATGTGAGGACTTGCCCGGGAGCGCGACCGCCGTTCGCCCCAAAAAGGGAGGTTAGGCTATCGCGTCCAACTCCGCCAAGGTTTGCGGCGACAGGGTCAACTGACCGGCGCTCAGGTTCTCGCGCAGGTGCGCAATGGACGAGGTCCCGGGGATGAGCAGGATGTTGGCTGCACGGCGAAGCAGCCAAGCGAGCGCGACCTGCATCGGAGTGGCCCCGAGCCGGCCCGCCACGTCTGACAACGTGGTCGACTGCAGCGGCGTGAACCCGCCGAGTGGGAAGAACGGCACGTACGCAATGCCTTGTCCCGCCAGCTCGTCGATCAAAGCGTCGTCGCTGCGATGAGCCAAGTTATACTGGTTCTGCACGCAGACGATCTCGCAGATTCGGCGTCCCTCCGCGACCTGCGCGGAAGTAACGTTGCTAAGTCCGATATGACGTATCAAGCCCTTCCGCTGGAGATCGGCCAGCGCGGTGAGCGGCGCCTCCAACGACCCTTCCGCGGGCCCATGAACGTCAAACATGGCGCGTAGGTTGACTACGTCCAGCACATTCACCCCCAGATGGCGAAGGTTGTCGTGGACGGCCCCACTCAGTTCTTCGCTCGAGAAGGCGGGGTTCCACGATCCATCCTCGCCGCGCCGGGCGCCGACCTTGGTGACGATGACGAGATCATCGCGGTAGGGCGTCAGCGCTTCGCGGATGATCTGGTTGGTGACGTACGGGCCGTAGAAGTCGGCAGTGTCAATGTGGTTCACACCGCTTGCAACGGCCTCGCGCAGCACGGCTATTGCCGCGTCGCGATCCTTGGGTGGCCCGAATACGCCCGGTCCGGCGAGTTGCATAGCGCCATAGCCAAGACGGTTCACGATGCGATCGCCCAGCTTGAAGGTGCCGGGCTTATTGATGCTGGACATGATTGACCTCCGCTTCCTTTTGGGTGAGGTCATGGTAGGTGTGACCGCTCCGTTCGACAATCAGGTGCAAACCGCACGGGCTGTGCGGAATGGCGAACAATGAAATGACGCTCAGGATTCGGACGAAGGTCTCGTGCCGGGTCAATCCGCCAGGACGGCGGTCATCTTTATCGACACCAGCAGGTTCGGAACCTCAACGCCCAGTTTGGCAACTGCTCGCACCGGCGGGTCTGTGTGGAAGAACTTCGCGTACTCTTCATTCAGGCCAGCGAAGTCGCCCGGCCTGGCCAGCAGTACGAGCACTTCGACGACATTTTCGAGCTGGCCGCCTGCGGCACGTAGAATGTTTTGACAGTTGACGAGTGCTTGGCGCGTTTGCTCCTGGATCGTCGCGCCGACCAGTTGGTTCGTTTCCGGGTCGATGCCGGCGATGCCCGATGTATATAGGGTCGAACCCGCCCTGATTGCCTGACTGAACAGGGGCGAATTGGGCGCGTCCGCGGTTCGAATGATCTGTTTCATCATGGGGTCGCAGCTCCAAGGACTCACGGCGGAATGCGCAATGATACTCGCGTGATCTGACTAGCGTCGTTTCCGGGAACGCAATCCGGCGGGAGCGCAAGTCAGTGATTGCCCTTCGATGCACGGTGCGGGGAGCTCCGCACCTTCACCGGGCCGGGCGCCGCGGCGGCATTAAACAGTTCTGGATGGTCGCCCGAACCAGCTCCCGCGCCCGGCCAGCCGCGGATCCTCATCTTGTGTTGTCAACTAGTGCACTAGGAGATCCGGTGTCGGGCCACCTGCCGTGGACTTAACCGGCCGCCATGGCTTCGATCTCCAGCTTCCACTTCGGATCCAGCAAACGGCAACATACGACGGTGGAGGATGTCTCATGGTTGCCCAAGTACTTGACGCGCATGCGCACGTTGGCTTCGTCGTCCGCGGGGTCGGCGAGATAGGTGCGTAATGAAACCAAATTGTTGAATTCCATTCCTGCGGACTGCAGCAGCGTTCCGATGTGCGTCCAGATGATGTCTGCCTGCTCTTCAAACGATTCGGGCATTGTCTTGCCGTCCTTCAGGTAGCCGTTCAGGCCACTGATGATCGGCAGGCGCGACTCGCCGCGTATCTCCACGGCGTGGGTATAGCAGCGGTACTGCGGAAACAGGCCCGCGGGGTTATGCTTTATGATCTGCATCGGACAATTCCTCCAGACTGTTTATGAGCCGTGAGTGAGCGTATGGCTGGATGGATTCTAAGCGAACATCGTGACAGGTCAGCCAACGGACATCTGCACTTGCACTCAGGTAAGATCCGCAGAATGAATAAGATCGCATGGACGCTGCTCGCATTGCTGCCAGGTTGGGCCCCCGCGAAGCAGATCTTCATCCACCCCGAACCTTCTGCTGCGATCTACCACGATGGGTGGATCGATCTAAACAAGAGCGGCACCAAGGATCCCTACGAAGATCCGGCTGTGCCGGTCGAAAAGCGCATTGACGATCTCCTCGCGCGCATGACGGTCGTGGAAAAGACGGCGCAGATGGTGACGCTGTACGGGTTCCCTCGTGTGCTGCAGGATGAGCTCCCGACTGACAAGTGGAGCGAATCCTTCTGGAAGGATGGCATCGGCAATATCGACGAGCACATGAACGGCAACACCGGCCCCACGAATCAGCTGGCGCAGCCGAAATATGACCTGCCGTATTCGCAGCACCCGCGTGCGTTGAATGAGGTGCAACGTTTCTTTGTCGAGAAGACGCGCCTTGGTATTCCGGCTGATTTCACCAATGAAGGCATTCGCGGCTTGCTGCACTCGAAGGCAACGAGTTTCCCGGCGCAGCTTGGAGTGGCGGCCGCGTTCGATCGGGACCTGGTGCGCGAAATAGGGCGGATCACGGGCCGGGAAGCGCGGGTGCTCGGCTACACAAATGTCTACTCACCCATACTCGATCTGGCGCGCGATCCGCGCTGGGGCCGTACCACGGAAACCTACGGTGAGGATCCCTTTCTCGTCGGCGAGCTGGGGGTGGAGCAGGTTCGTGGAATTCAGGAGCAGCGCGTTGTCTCTACGCTTAAACATTTTGCCGTGTACAGCGTGCCCAAGGGCGGCCGGGACGGAGAGGCTCGTACCGATCCGCAAGTGACATGGCGCGAGGTGCAGATGGTTTTTCTGCAGCCGTTCCGCCGAGCGATTCGCGATGCCGGCGCGCTCGGCGTGATGTCTTCGTATAACGATTATGACGGGGTTCCGATCCAGGCCAACTCGCTCTTCCTGACGCGCATCCTCCGCGAGGAGTATGGATTTAAGGGCTACGTAGTTTCGGACAGCGGTGCCGTGGAATACATCCACGAGAAGCATCGGGTAGCGCCGACACCCGCAGATGCGATTCGGCAGGCCGTGGAAGCCGGTCTCAATGTTCGCACAAACTTTACTCCTCCTGAAGCCTACGGGCGTCCACTGCGCGAGCTCGTCGAATCAGGTCAGCTCTCATTGGCGACGATCGATGCGCGTGTCCGCGACATTCTGCGGGTCAAGTTCTGGTTAGGTCTGTTCGATCAGCCGTACGTTGCCGATCCGTCCACGGCTGATCGGGTGGTCCGCGCATCTGCTCATGGTGAGGTCGCCGAACGCGCCGCGCACGAGTCCATCGTTTTGCTCAAGAACGAGGGCGGCGTGCTGCCGCTCAAAAAGAACCTCAAACATGTTCTCGTGACGGGACCGCTTGCCGACAATCCCCACGGCTGGTGGTCTCGTTACGGTCCGCAGAAGCTCGAGTTCGTGACGCCGCTGGTGGGAATTCGCCGCAAGCTGGGGCCCAGTGTCGATGTCGTGTATAGCGAAGGCTGTCCGGTGATTGACGAACGGTTTCCGGAGAGTGACGTCTATCGTGAGCCGCCGACCGACAAGGTCCGTGCGGGCATCGCTGCGGCCGTTACCGCGGCTCGCGATGCAGATGTGATTGTCGCGGTGCTCGGCGAGGTCGAGGAGATCTCGCAGGAATCTGCCAGTCGGATCAGCCTGGATCTGCCCGGAAACCAGGAGGACCTGCTCGAGGCTCTGTACGCGACTGGAAAACCGCTGGTTCTCGTGCTTTCCAACGGACGGCCGTTGAGCGTCAATTGGGCGGCGAAGCATGTGCGCGCCATCACCGAAATGTGGTTCCCAGGCGAGTCGGGCGGAGCTGCGCTGGCCGATGTGCTGTTTGGCGACTACAACCCGAGCGGCCGGCTTCCGCTCACCTTTCCGAAATCTGTCGGACAAATTCCGTTCAACTTCCCCGCGCATCCAGGCTCGCAGGGTCGCGATGGCGGTCAGGTTCAGGGGCCGCTGTATCCCTTCGGTCACGGTCTTAGCTACACGACCTTCAGATATAACAACGTAAGCGTGGCGCCGGAGCGCGCCGCGCCTGGAGCTACTTTCATCGTTGGCTGTGACGTGACGAACACTGGTGCGCGCATGGGTGAAGAGGTGGTGCAACTCTATCTGCGTGACGATTACGCGAGCGTGGTGACCTTTGATCAGCAGCTTCGTGGGTTTACACGCGTGCGCCTTGCTCCAGGCGAAACGAAGCGGGTGCAGTTCGAGCTGAGGCCCGAGCACCTCATGCTTTACGATCGCGAAGGCAAATGGTCGATCGAGCCGGGACGATTCACGGTTAGTGTCGGTGCGTCGTCCGAGGATCTGCGACTGCGGACGACGTTTACTGTGACCCGCCCGGACGGCACAGCACCGACCGAATCGGCAGTGCAAGAATCAAAGAGCGATCCGCGCTGAGCTGACGTAGGGCCTCGGGCCACCAAAATCCTGGTGGAGCGCCAATAATGGTGGGACCAGGGTCTTGACCTTGGCGACTGCGTGTTCCAGATTCGGGATTGGTGGGGCGCATCGCCCAGGATTGAATCCGAGGTCTCATGCCGCTGGTCTCCCGCATCTCGATCTTGGCCTGCATTGGTGCAGGTGCTCTTTTATGCGGCACCGTGGGTGCTGCGGGTCGGCCCGGTCCGGCAGGTGAGGATGGCGAATGGAGCATGCCCGCGAAGGACTTCGCCGGCACCCGCTTCAGCGCTCTTGCCGACATCACACCGCAGAAGGCCCCGTCACTGCACCCTGTGTGGACATTCTCCACCGGCGTTCTTGGGGGGCATGAGGGCCAGCCACTCGTAGTGGGCGGTGTCATGTACGTCGTCACTCCATGGCCGAACGTGCTGTACGCATTCGACCTTGCGAAAGACGGGTATCCGCTGAAGTGGAAATACCGGCCGGATGTGAGCCCGAATGCAATCGGCGTGTCCTGTTGCGACACGGTCAACCGCGGGGCCTTCTACGCGGACGGCAAGCTCTTTTATAACCTGCTCGACGGTCACACGGTCGCGGTTGACGCCGCCACGGGCCGTGAGGTTTGGAACACCCGCATCGCCGAGGTGGGTAATGGAGAGACCGTCAGCATGGCGCCGATGGTCGTGAAGGATCGCGTCATTGTCGGCGCATCCGGTGGGGAATTCGGCATTTACGGGTGGATCAAGGGCCTGGACGCGAATACGGGTAAGGTGATCTGGACGGCGCGGAATATCGGTCCCGATGCGGATATGTTGATTCGCCAGGGTACGTTCAAGCCGACCTACGGTAGCGGGACTGACTTAGGCACTCACAGTTGGGACGGCGAGACCTGGAAGACGGGCGGTGCGCCTGTCTGGGGTTGGGTGTCCTACGACCCGGAGCTCGATCTGATCTATTACGGCACCGGCAACCCTTCCCCCTACAACCCGGAGCAGCGGGTCGGCGACAATAAGTGGACGGCCAGCGTCCTGGCGCGAAGACCCGGGGATGGCGCGCTCGTCTGGGCGTATCAGTTTACACCGCACGACAATTGGGATTATGACGCTACGGGGGCCATGATTCTGGCCGACCTGAAGGTCGGTGGGAAAGACACCAAGGTGCTCGTGCATTTCGACAAGAATGGGTTCGCTTATACGCTCGATCGGGCGACGGGCAGATTGATCTCCGCCGAGGCGTTTGCGCACGTCACCTGGGCCAAATCCGTTGACCTCGCCACGGGACGGCCGGTGTTGGATCCCGACAAGCAGACCGGCGTGTCCAGGGGCAATGTCCGGGGTGTCTGTCCAAGTCTCGAGGGCGGTGTGAGTCCGGCATCGCCGGCGGCGTTTTCACCGCGCACCCACCTGTTTTATACGTCTACGAACAATCTGTGCATGGACTACGCAGCGGCCAGGACCACTCATCTCAAGGGTACACCGTTCATCGGCGCCAACAGTCCCTACAGTGCTGGACCCGGAGGCAATCTCGGCGCCTTCATAGCCTGGGACGCAGCGACCGGCAAGAAGGTTTGGGAGAACAAGGAGGAATTTCCGAGTTGGAGCGGCGCCCTGGTCACTGCGGGGGATGTCGTGTTTTACGGTACGCTCGATGGTTGGTTCAAATCGGCTGACGCGAAGACGGGCAAGGTTCTGTCGAAATTCAAGGTCGGCTCGGGAGTGGTGGGTAATCCGATTACCTACAGGGGCCCGGATGGACGTCAGTATGTTGCGGTATATGCGGGGATCGGTGGCGATTGGGCACTACTTGCAGGCGACGTTCGCTCGGATGACCCAGCTGACGTGCGCCCTCCGGCGGATTTCATGAAGAACATTGCGCGGCATACGAGTCAGGGCGGCATGATCTGGATCTTCGGACTATGAGTCGCGGGCTGGCACTTCTGTTGTGTCTGGTGGTGGTGTCCTGCGGGCGCCAAGTGGGTCCAGCACAGCCGGCATCTGACCCCAATTTGCCGCCGGCAGTCCGTTACGAGGCGCACATTGTCGCCGGTAGCGTCCCGCCACACGGGGTTGAGCTGACCAACCCTTACAGCGCAGATCCGGCGGTCGCGAAAAGAGGCGCGCTGATGTTTGCCGCAATGAACTGCGATGGTTGTCATGGAGGCGATGCATCCGGGTGGGTCGGGCCTAGCCTTTCTGACCAGCGATGGCGTTACGGTGGCGCAGACTCGGAAGTCTTCAACTCCATCTACTACGGCAGGCCCAAGGGTATGCCAGCCTTCGGTGGAACATTGGGCGTTGATGGAGTGTGGACGCTCGTTACGTACCTCCGCTCACTTCCCGTGCCCTCCACCGTAGCGACGGAGTCATGGCAAGAGCCCTGATCGTGCAGGAAAGTCAGCGTCAACTCGCGGCAAAGAAAAGGGATTCGGACCATGACCATTACGCTTTACGGCATCAAGAACTGCGACACCATGAAGAAGGCGCGCTCCTGGCTCGAGAGTCACGCAGTGCAATACGAGTTTCATGACTACAAGACGGCTGGGATCGATTCGGCGGTGTTGGCCCGTTGGTGCGGTGAGGTTGGTTGGGAGACATTGCTGAATCGCGGGGGTACGACTTTTCGCAAATTGCCGCCGGCGCAGCAGCAGGGTTTGAATGAGCGCAAGGCGATGGCGCTGATGCTTGCACAACCGGCGATGATCAAGCGGCCTGTTCTGGAGCACGGCAAGCGGCTGTTGGTGGGTTTCAAGCCCGCGGTGTATGAGCAGGTTGCGCGAGGTGGCGTGTAAAAACGGCTTAGGGGGTCGGCGGAACGCAGACCAATGCCGCAACCGCCGCCTGGTTTGCGGGCAATGTCAACTGGCCGGCCCTCGAACTCAAAGTGGTCGGCAAAACCCTCTGAAACTGGTTGTTTGCAAACGCCGCTGGCGGCGCGAGTCTAAGACTCACCGCAATTGGAATCAGTCAGTCGGGAGGCGCCATGAAAGACATCGAAGCGGCTTTATCCGCCTGTGTGGTGGGCGGCCTGCTCGCGAATGCTCCTGCGCTTGCGCAGTCTACGCCGGCGGCAACTGCGGAAGCGGTGCAGTCCGCTACGACCGCGGAGCGGGATGGGCAGCATGATTTCGACTTCGAGATCGGGAATTGGAAAACGCATCTGCGGCGCCTGGTGCACCCGTTGACCGGGTCCTCGCACTGGGTCGAGCTGCAAGGCAGATCCGTGGTCCGCAAGATCTGGGAGGGTCGCGCCAATCTTGTTGAACTGGAAGTTGACGGTCCGGAGGGACCCATCGAAGGCCTCTCGCTGCGCCTGTATAACCCGCAATCGCACCAGTGGAGTTTGAATTACGCTAACAGCGCGGCGGGCTCTTTCGGGCAGCCCACGATCGGGGGGTTCAAAAACGGCCGCGGCGAATTCTTTGACCAGGAAATCTACAATGGCCGAATGATCCTGGTTCGCAACGTATGGTCCGATATCACGCCGGACTCCTGTCGCTTCGAGCAGGCGTTCTCGGACGATGGCGGCAAGACCTGGGAGGTGAACTGGATCGCGGTCGATTCACGGGTGAAGGAGGGATCGTCACCGGCACCCCCGGGTTGACACCCTAGAATGAGGCCAAACCGGATATCGAATCACTGCTGCTACCCATAGGCTCTGGTATCGATGTTTGCAGGAAGGTCGCCGGACCGTGAGGCGGCCGGATACCAGGCCGCCTGATTGACATTCACTGCGGTAGCGCGGAGATCGTCAGGGCGTTACGGCCAGATGTCCTGAAGCAGCTGCGCCAGTCGGGCACCACCGCGGGTCAATTGCGTTTTCTTGATGGACTTCATTTGGGTGCTGTAGCTTGCAGGCAGCGCTACGGTCCAATGCGTTCCTGTTTTGGGCCCGTAGTTGAGGATGGACAGGGCGAGGTTGGCTTGCGCCACCGACTCGGAGCCCCACTGCTTGGGCCAGTTGAAATCGGAACCCGTGCTGGAGGGAATCGCGCGCGCGGCGCTCACCCATGCCGTTTTCACGTGCGATGGTGTCAGTAAAGCAGGTACTGCATCCCACGTTGCATGCAGATTCGCTTTCGATGACTTCACGCTGATGCTATTGCCGCCACGGGTGGCCGTGTCTGGATCGAACGTGCTCTTATCGGGGTTGATCTCGCTACCTTGCGCATCGAGATAGATCGCCCCCACGTGCAAGGGCTGATGCAGGTCACCAACATAGTGCACCAGCAGCCGCAGTGCCTCCGATTTGTCCTTGATGTCGAAGGGGGCTGGCGCCGGATCGCCTTTGAGCACATGGGTCATTGCTATGACCGCGGCGACGATGTCATCGTCGCGGGTACCCTCGAACCCAGTCCGGTAGGTTTGGTGCTGGATGGCTACGTCCGCGTAGTGGTATTGCTTGTGGCAGATCTCTTCGCCCGGTTTGAGCGGGCAATTGGTGGCATTGCGGTGTACCGTAATCCTCCATCGCCGCTTCGCCCTCGGCAGTTTCGAAGATCTTGCACTCCGGGTATCTACCCGCATGCTCGTATTTGAACGTTGTCTGATTCACGCCCTTGGCGCAGTCCGCCCACACGGCGGCATCGGCCAGGCTGAGATTGCCCAGAAGCGCTTGAACCTGTGTTGCGGCGTTGGACCCCGCAATCAGTTTCTGCGCCAAGGTGGCTACGGTGCGGTGTCCGTCGGGGCCCCACGCGAATGCTGAGGGAGTAAGGGCTATCGCGATCGCAATGAGCGATAAGAATCGAAGCGGGTGCATACGTAAGTCGTTCCCTGTTGAGATCGTTGAAACAGTCGATGGGGCGCATCTTCTAGTCGCGTGGAGTCGCGCCGCGGACGTCCGCGCCGCCGCTGCCGCCACTGCCGCGGTCGAACTCTTTAGAGTTCCTGCGGAAACTCTGTCTGCAGCCAGGCATTTATCTCACGCGGCCGCCGGTACCAGCCGGCCAACGTGCCGGATAGGGCCCGGTGCGACCCGGCGGCGATTTTCGTTGCGATAAGCGGGGAGCTGTACACAGATCACTGCATAAGGGCCCAAGGGTGACAGGACGCAATAGAGGCCCGCGTCAGGGGATGCACATGAAACTATTCGCTCATGGCGGCCCGCAATCCTGCGCGGCGCGGCTCGTGCACTGTATCGGCATTTTCCTGGTTGCCGTTGTTCTGTCGAGCGCGGCCCGCGCGGACGAGCCCACACCGGTCGTCGCCGCGGGCCAGCCCGTGCAGTGGTGGTTTGTCTTCAAACTCAATGCAGGTAAGTTTCCGGGCTGCGCCCGTCACGCGGTGCGGGCATGTCCGTTCGGTGGAGACGTCCAGCCTTACACGAATTTCAGTCAGCAGTACGTCTTCGCGAGCAACGAACACCCGGAGCTCAAAGAGGGTGAGGGCTGCTCTGGAGATACGACCAAGGACCCCGTTGGTGCGACGTTCGATGAGATCTATCACGGCAGCTTTCACTACGTCGTTTGGAACGATCAGTTCTACCAGGATCCCGAGCTGGAAAATTGCAGCGGTGACTCGTGTCCGTCACCGTGGGGCCATTCGAAAGGTATGCTGGTGTGGAATGACGCGGGTAACGGCCTGGTACTGCAGGTCACGACCCCGTCGTGGCCCGGGGCGGGCAGTAGCGCTCATCCACGCACCCAAGGTGACAACACCCTCGGGTGCATTCTCAATAACAACGTCAAGTTCAGTCAGCACTTTTTCGCGCTAGGTCTGACACACGAGGATTTGCTGAAGGTCTTGCAGGCGCTCGGCAACGCCAGTGTCGTCACTGATCCTGGCAATCCCCAGATCGTGAACAGTGGCGGGCCCGCGGATGTGCAGGCGTTCGTGGCTAAGCTGGGGCGAAAATCCAACAGTACGACGGCGACCATCGACGAGCTCTCGAGCCATGTTCGGGTCGTCTCGAAGCCGTCCGCACTGCATGTTCCGCCGTGGCAACTGCTGTCCTCGCTTCTCGGGGGCGTGCCCTTGAGAAGCGCCACGTGGTGGACTCGCCCGCAAATCCCGACGACGACCGCGAGCTCGAGCATCGACTGTTGGGACGATGCGCTCGCCGCACCTGCGGGCGTTCAGATTGCAACCAGCGGCAAATGGAACGGCAGCCCCATAGCTTTGAAAGCAGGGCCGTCGGCGGACGGCAATCACGCGAAGATCGGTGTGTCGACCAATGGTACCAACCTCGCGATCTTTGGCGATCTCAATCAGCAGGGTGCCATCAGCGGCAATCCGAAGGAATGTGCCCGCAGCCAGAACGGCCGCGGCGGCCTGTTTTTCGTAATCGAGGACAAGAAGCTATCAGCGGGCATCGGAGAGCTGATCCGCGGGGAGACCGCACCCTCGGAGTGAGGCGGCTGCGGCGAGCTGACGTGCGCGCGGCAGGCTGGACCCAGTCGAGGAAACCGATCGAACAGGAGAGCGAGCATGGCAGCGCAGGACCAAATCGTGCCCAACACGGCGCAACCCAACATTCCCCTGAACCCGCAGCCGGAGATCAAAGTGACCATCCAGCGTGGCGATGCGGAACACGAGGCACAAAGCGAGGCGCGGGCCGAGATGCAACCCCCTGTACGCACGGAACCCATTCCGCCGGAGTTACCGGGCCTGGCCGAGACAGCCCCGGCCGCTACCGCAGCCGTTCTGGTGCTACTGGCAGTAGGCATTGCCCTGGCTGGCTGGTACCTGCCGGCAGGGACCAACTGGTTGGTCGTGCTCGCGCTAATCGCGATGTTCTTCCTGATGACCGGCAAGGCGATCACCGGCCGCGTATTCGGGATTCTCATCAATGAGCGCAAGTTGATGAGTCTGTCGCGCTTTCAACTCGTAGTATGGACCGCGCTGATCGTTTCCGGCTTCTTCGTCATAGCCCTCGAGCGCATCCACAGCGGCGCGGTTGCTCAGCCGCTGGCCATTGAGATCGACTGGCAGATCTGGGCCTTGCTGGGGATCAGCACCGCATCCTTTGTCGGTACGCCGCTCCTGAATACCAACAAAAAGAACAAGGTGCCGGAACGCAAGACCGAGCTGCTGGAGCGGACGGCCAAGCGATTCAAGGAGCGCCCAGCTGAGGTCGATCGCAATCGTGAGGGCATTCTCTACGGCAACAGCAGCATCGGCTTTGCGCGCATCACGGACATGTTTCAGGGTGACGAGCTCGCCACTGCGCAACTGGTCGACGTCGCAAAGCTGCAGTTGTTCTTCTTCACCGTCATTGTCGCCATTGCGTACGGGACTCAGTTGTTTCAGCTCATTGCGTACGGTGACCTCGACCTGCCCGGCGTCCGTTTACCGGTGCTTCAAGATGGATTGCTCGCCCTCATGGGCGTAAGTCACGCGGGTTATCTCGGTGCCAAGGGCATCGATCAGACCCCCGCCTCCCACGCTGACACCACTGATGCGCGCTGAACCAGACCGTTCGAGGATCAGCCATGACGGAATTCATCGGGTCTGGAACCAACGCAATGCGGCTACGCTGAAGTCCGCGCCGGTCCGTGTGTCGCCGCAGCGCGGGAACCATAGCCCGATCTGAAGCTTTGTTATTGCCTGAGAGCCATCGGGTTGACCTGAAACCATGAAACATAGTCTGCCGTTCAGAATCGGCCCTGCCATCCTGCTGGTCAGCTTGGTGTGCGGCTGCGACCAGTTAGGTATTGGGAACAGGGCGCCGGAGCCGGACGGAGCACCCTCCGCGCAGGCATTGCAGAAGATCAGCTACATGTCGGCGTCTGACGCGGGCCCCAAGGGCCGCAAACTGTATGGCCGGTACGAGGAAGCAAAAACCTGCGATGACTTTGAGCTCGCCATGCGTTGGAACCGGCCACCCAACGTTTCGGGTGGCCTGTTCCATAAGAAGATTGTGTATCTGACATCAGGTGTTCCCGACGATCTGCCCAAGGACGCGGAAGTTTTCATTGCGGCGACGATAGAGCAGGGCCGCAATCTGGGGTCAGGGGCGTTGGGCTGGCTATTGCGTATGCGAGACGGAACTGCGGTGCAGGCGGTCGAGATGCAGAACTTCCTGCAGAAGCAGGATGAGGGCGCACAGGACACTAAAGCGGTGGCGCTCCAGAAACCCAACAAGCCCGGCAGGGCCTTCTGTGGTCACGGAGTCTATCAAGGGAAGGTTGGCAAAGACCCCGATCATCCGGACAAATCAATTCCTCTGATTTCGATCCTGTTCGCAATGGATCGGGAAAGCTGAGGCAAGCACGTCCAGCACAGCGTGCGTCTTGGGTGCCGCCGGCTAGCGCCACACGAACGATCTAGCCACGGCTTCATCCGCCTGAATCGTCGCGCCACTAACCCACAGGTGCCATGCGGCCCAGAAGCCTGTGGGCGCCAGCAATAACAGCGCCCAACGCAACCCCTGGCCTTCTGCATGAAATCCAGAGGCAAACCAATCACTGAGAATGCCTACCATCTGCGGCGCAATCACGAGGTTCGCCACGTTGGCGGTAAACAGCAGAAGCGCGCACGTGGTTGCGCGCATGTGTGCAGGAACCACGTTCTGCAGAAGCCCCAGTATCGGCCCAATATAGAAGTACACCGATGGGACGAAAATCCACAGAAGCACTGTGGCGATGGCAGTGGATCCGACCCAGTAAAGAAGAATCGATGGAATGGTCGTCAGCGCTGTAACCCAAGCGAGTAACTTCGCTACATACCTCGGGTCAGCGGCGGACCGGCGAGCCATCAGATAGCTCGCGAGGATCGTCCCAGCGGTGCCGGCAATCAGATGCATGGGACCTAGCAGCTCCCCCGCCTGACCAACCGTCATGTGGTGCGCGCGAACCAGGAAGGTCGGCGTCCACCACATCAGGCCCCAACTCCAAAGAGTGGCCACGGAGCCGCCCATGAGCAAGTGGAATGCCGAACGATGTTGGACGATATAACGCACCGTGGCGGCGAGTGTGGTCTTCTGACGGTGTTCCTGCGACGAGTCGAACTGCCCGCGCGTTGGTTCGCGTATGGTGAGCCAGACCAGCAGCGCGCATAGCAGTCCCGGTATACCAAGCACCAGAAAGGCGGCACGCCACCCGTGCCGTTCTGCGACTCTGCCGGCGACAGAGGAACCTAACCACGCGCCGAGGCTCGCGCCCAGCGCAAAGATCGTCAAGGCCATCGGCCGGCGGTCATGGGGAAACTTGTCTGCCAGAATGGATGTCGAGGGTGGCGTGCCGCCGGCCTCGCCAATTCCAACTCCAAAACGCGCCAACAGCAGCTGCGAGTAGTTCTGGGCGAGGCCGCACAGGGCTGTCATCGCGGACCACAGTGCCAGCGAAAGGGCGACGATGTTACGGCGGTTTGCCCGGTCCGCGAGCACGGCGAGCGGGATGCCGACCGTCACATAAAAGAGGGCCAGAGCGATGCCGGTCAGAAACGCAATGCCGCTGTCGGACAGCCGCAGCTCGAGGCGGATCGGCTCGATCAGGGTGGCAATCGAGAACCGGTCGGCAATATTCAGGGCGTATACGAGGGTAAGCACGGCCAGCACGTACCACCGCCCGGCGGCGCGCATTGCGGAAAACCAACAGCTCATCGGTGGGTTACTTGTTGCGCCTGCGGGACCTTCCATTTACCCATGAGTGTGTATTATTGTCGCGCCATTGTAACGTGGAGTCGCGTCCCGCCGAGAAGAAAAAACAACAAACAGGTTTGCTCATCGATCAAGCAGGGATTGTTGCGACGCCGCGAACTTCAAAAGTAGGGGGTTGCGATGACGATCATTCGAGCGAGCTTTATCAGGAGCCTGGCGTTGTCGGTGGTTGCCGCTGCCTGGCTGACAGGACCCAGGGTGGCCAGTGCTCAACCGGCCGAGCAGGCGCCCGGGGCGTTGGAGGAAATCATCGTTACGGCGCAAAAGCGCAGCGCCAACCTGCAGGACGTGCCGTTCTCCGTGTCTGCGACCAGTGAGGCACAGATACGCGAGTCCGGCAGCGAAAATATCGTCGATCTCGCGCGCAACATCGCCGGGTTTGCGATGGCCGACTTAGGTCCCGGCCAGAGCCAGATGGCGATTCGCGGCATCAGCTCAGGACAAGTGATCCGCGACCAGCCGGGCGTCAAGGAGCAGGTAGGTGTCTATCTTGATGAGTCGCCCATCTCGGTAGCGCTCTTCACTCCGGATCTGGAGCTGTTTGACATCGACCGTTTCGAGGTCCTGCGCGGTCCGCAAGGCACTCTGTTCGGCGCCGGCTCCGAAGCCGGTACCGTTCGCTATATCACCAGGCAGCCGCAGATGGGCAAGTTCGAGGCTGTGACGGACGGCTCTTTCGAACAAGTCCAGCACGGTAGTCAGGGCGGATCTGTCAGAGGTGCGGTGAATATCCCGGTGACCGACTTGGCGGCAGCGCGCTTCGCCGTCTATTTCCACCATCTGCCGGGATTCATCGACGCCATTCAGCCGGGTGGTGGCCTCAAGAAAGACGTGAATGACGGCGATCGCGCGGGAATGAGGCTGGCGCTGCTGGTCCAGCCCACGGAACAGCTGTCCATCACCCCGCGCATCGTGTACCAGAATTTGAGTACGAGCGGTTACCCCCGGGTGGATCTGTACAACATCCTCGGGAATCCGTACGCCGCCGTGGCTCCGGTATCCGTCGGCAGCCTCCAGCAGTACACCCAATTGCGTGAAGGCCTGAGCGACCAGTTCGTGCTCACCGATTTGAAGGCCGACTATAACTTGGGCCCCGCGACGCTCACATCGGTCACTTCTTACACCCACCGCCAGGTGCGCGTATTGCGCGATGCGACACAGCTGACGGGCAGCGTGACGATCGATATTCTGGGGGCCGACGATCAAGCTGCCGCACGCCTCAGCTCACCGCTATACGATCGCACCGCGCTGAATGTCATCTCGGAAGAGATCCGGCTCGCATCCAACGGCAGCGGGCCAATAGACTGGCTCGTTGGAGGTTTCTTTCAACATGTAAATCGTCATTACGGCCAGAGTCTGCCCACCCCAGGTTATGACGCGCTCATCGGCGTACCCGGTTCGGCTGTCAATGCGCCCCCGGATACGCCCTACTACTCCGACCTGCACTACCGGTTGAAACAGTATGCCGGCTTCGGTGAAGCCACCTGGCATGTCACCGAGCAGCTCGCACTCACGGGCGGCCTGCGCTATTACAAGTTCACGGAGGACAAGACTTTTCTGCTCGCCGGTGCCTTTGCCGATGAAACCTTCGTACCAAACACCAACCCGCCGGTGCCGGGAGCGATTCCTGCCTCGACTGATTCGAGCGGTACTTCGCCCCGCGGCATCATCAGCTTCAAGCTCAATGAGGATGTGCAGTTCAACGCTCAGGCTGCCCGTGGATTTCGTCTGGGCGGTATCAATGATCCCATCAACCTCCCGCTGTGCTCGCCGAATGACCGGGCTGTGTTCGGCAATCAACCCAACTGGAGGGACGAGAAGACCTGGAACTACGAGATCGGAGCCAAGACGCGCTGGCTGGACAGGCGCGTAACCTTCAATGTCGCAGCGTTCTATGCGGACATCAAGGATCTGCAAGCCACCACCACGGCGGGCACCTGTTCTTCGCGTGTTGTGTTCAACGTGCCGAAGGCCCGCAGCGAAGGCATCGAGGCGGAGCTGTTTGCGAGGCCGAATACGACCTGGGATTTTGGTCTGTCCGCAACGGTCATTGACGCGAAGCTCACCTCTTCCGTCACCTCGACGGATCAGACCGGCACTGTCGTGGTGGTCGGGGGTCTTGCCGACGGCAACCGGTTGCCCACGGCCCCGAAGTTCCAGGCCGCCGCGAGTGCCGGTTATACCTTGCCGCTGATGGAGAACCGGGACTTTTTCGCCAATCTCACGGTGCAGTACGTGGGCTCGTCGTTCTCGCAGTTCGAGAACGAGGAGCCTGGGTTTGGCGAGATCTGCGCCGGGTGCCCATCGGCTGGGAAGCCGAATGCGGCGCGCCTGATTGTCCTCGGGGGCCCGTACTCGACGTCATCGATCACGTTCACGCCGGAGTTGCCGAGCTACACGCTCGCCAACCTGCGGTTCGGCTTGAAGAGTGACCGGTGGCAGGTAGCCGGCTACATCGACAATATAACCGACAGGACCGCACGGCTGGCGCTCGACTACGAACGCGGCCGCAGCGCGCGCGTCGGTTACCTCACCAACCAGCCCCGGACTTACGGGGTCTACGGACGTTTCGAGTTCTGACCCGTAGCTGCTGACGGTAAGTTGCGGAGGGTGAAGGCAGGGTCCACCTGCATTTAACACCTGCGGGCGTTCGCCGCGCGCCGGCGACCGATTGTGTACAAAAACGGGGCGTTCTGCGTACAACTTTGGTGCGTGGCAGCGAAGCATCAAGGGCAGCTGCACGAGCGGCGGCTGTCCGCGGGCGCACAGTGGGAGCGGCTGTGCGCACCGCGGCCGCTCCGGTCGGCCCCCAAAAATTACCATTGCATTAACGACATACGGCGCTTTCTAAACGGCGCCGGCTCGCCTTGCCACGAGGCGGGCCGGTGGCAACTTGCACTCACCGTCTTCCCCACATGTGGCGTGCATGGTTCTTGCACCCTGCTGCCCTCAAGGTTGTGATCGATGGAGGCGGTCCGACCCATACAACTTCTGTCGCACCATTTCGCACTTGGGGAGAGGATAAGAATGAAGTGTTCATGGGCCACTCTCGGCCATCGTACGGTTTGCCTTTTGATACTGGGTGGGGCGGGCGCCGCGCCCCAACTACTCTTTGCAGCTGAGGGTGCGGGGGCGGCGGACGCGACAACCGATGCAAGTAATCTGGAGACGGTGCAGGTCAGCGCTGACAAACTGCACGTCCTGCCGACCGAGGCCAACGAGTCCGTATTCGGTTTTGGCAAGAACATTATCGAGACCCCGCGCGCCTTGACTTCCATCAGCAACGAGATGCTCGATCGCGTCAACATTACAGCCATCGACGATCTCGTGGCGTTGACTCCTGGCTCTTTTACGCAGTCGTTCTTCGGCGTCGCGGGATCCCTGGACATCCGCGGTACCGCCGGCGAGAACTATTTTCGCGGCGTCAGGCGAATCGAGAATCCCGGCAACTATCCGCAGGCGATCGCCGCCAGCGATCGCATCGATATCGTGCGCGGGCCAGCCTCGCCGATTTTTGGCCCATCGAAGGTGGGTGGCTACCTCAACTTCGAGCCCAAGTCCGCACGCGCCGAATCCGGCGCGTACATGAAACAGGCGAAGGGCGAGATTGGTTTCACGACCGGCAGCTGGGACGAAAAGACCCTGCACGCCGAAGTCGGTGGTCCCGCGACGACATTCGGCAAACCGTCTGGCTTTTATGTGTACAGCCAGTTCGAGAATTCAGGCAGCTATTACCAGAACAGCGCCACGCGGCAAAGCATCTTCCAGGCCTCGTACAACATCGACTTCACTGATCATTTCCGCACCGAGGCGGGCGGTATGTACCAGGATTTCAATGGCAACCAGGTCGCTGGCTGGAACCGGCTCACGCAGGCGCTGATCGACAATGGCACCTACATTACGGGCAGCCCGCCTTCAGTGGATACCAACGGCAACGGCCGGGTGGACCTGGCAGAGGCGAATGCCGCCAAGTTGGGGACGGGCGACAACTTCATCTTCGGCCCGAAGGGCGCCACCCCGGCGCAGATTCAAGCGGCGCTCTCAAACCCAAACCTGCACCTGGTGAATCCGGGGACGACCCACATCGGCGGTAACCAGGTGCTCGTGGCTCAGGGCGACAAGCTCACCGACGGTGTCACCACGCTCTATTTCGACATGATTTACGAGCCTGCCGAGGGCACGAAGCTCGTGAACAAGAGCTTCTACGAGAGCCTGAACAATCTGAACGAGAATGCCTATGGTTTTTCACAGGTTGCGCATACGTGGGCGTTCGAGGACCAGCTCACCCTGACGTACGGCACGACCTTCGGCGAGAACATCAAGGCGAACTTCCAGGTCGGGCCGCAGATTCGTCATCAGGACTTCGACACGGGCGACGATTTCTTCGGGGAGTTCTTCGACCGCCGTGACATCTCGCAGCCGAGCTCACCCATCGACCTCAGGTCGCTCGCCACGCGGGGCCAGGATCCTTATTCCGATCACGCCAAGGGTGCTTATACGGACTCGTCGCTCGCATACCTGATGGACGTGACGTTCTTCGACAAACTGAATTTTCTCGGTGGTGCCCGGTACGACTACATCCACATTTCCTCGTACTCGAGGCCGGATGCACTCACGGATACGGGATTGCAGGCGCGCGACAGCACCTCCAAGGGTTCCTGGTCGGCAAGTCTGTCCTACCAACTGCCATTGGGCTTGCGCCCCTATGTGACCATTGCCCGCCAGGCAACACTCACGACTGGGGAGGGTGGACAAGTCGAGCCGTCCCTGGTGAGAGACCGTACGTACGTCGCCCCCTCGAGGTTGAACGAGTACGGCGTGAAGGGGAGCTTCCTCGATGGTCATCTGTACGCCGCGTTCGATTATTTCGACCAGCAGCGCGTGGACTTCAATGCTCAGGACGAGGTGAGCAACAACAGCACCAAATCCACCGGCTACGAGTTCGAGGCCCGGTGGGTGGTGAATCCGACGGTTACGCTCACGGGTGCCTTTACCAATCTGAAAGTTATCAACGTGACTGCCGAGCAGAATGGCCAGTTTGCCTTTGTGGGCGCCGGCGACCTGCAAGGGGTGGACCCGTCTTTGATGTACGGAGGTTCGGTGGGCAGTATCGCCCTGGCTCCCAACGATACAGCAGCGCGCAAGGCCGGCATTCCCGAGAACGTGTACAGTGTTTACGGCATTTTCAGCCTGGACGATGTCGTTGGTGGCTGGATGAATGGGGCACTCAATGGTATCACCGGCAGTATCGGCGTGACTCACGTCGACTCCGCATGGTCCGGGTTCTCCAAGGTGGTTAAACTGCCCGCCTACACGTTGCTGAACGCCGGGTTTCACTACGAGAACGCACACTGGAAAGTCGGTGTAGAAGGTAAGAACCTGACCAACGAGCGTTACTTCCGGTCCAACTTCCCCGATCTGTTCGGATCGTCGGTCGTGCTTCCGGAGCTGCCGCGTAATTACCTCGTGTCTGCGGGATACAAGTTCTGATGTCCAAGCCAGTTGTTTCGCGCTTCCTCATCCTGGTGGCGGCTACGTGGCTTGCGCTCGCGAATGCCGCGCACGCCGCCCCGCCGATTGAGGCGACGCGGATCGAGATAAAGGTCGTCGTCGTGACGATGTTCGAGATCGGCGCGGATGCCGGTGACACGGCCGGCGAGTTCCAACTCTGGAAGGCACGCCAGAAGTTAGATACCCGCCTGCCGTTTGCCCATCACCACGACTTGTTCTTCAATGACAAGACGGGCGTGCTGGGCATGGTGACCGGGATGGGTACCGCGAACTCGGCGACCGCCTTGATGGAACTGGGGATGGATCCCCGGTTCGACTTCTCGCATGCCTACTGGTTGGTGGCGGGCATCGCTGGTGTGGATCCGGAAGATGCCTCGATAGGCTCGGCCGCGTGGGCGCAGTATGTCGTCGATGGGGACCTTGCGCATGAGATCGATGCGCGGGAGATCCCTCCGGACTGGCCGACTGGATATTTTCCCCTGGATTCCAAGCGTCCCTATGATCCGGAGGCGAAGGCACCCGAAGGGCAGGTGTTTCATCTCAAACCCGCGCTCGTTGACTGGGCTTATCAGTTGACGCGCAACATCGATCTGGGAGACAGCCCCCACCTACAACGTTCTCGTGCCCGCTACAAAGGTTATCCCAATGCTCAGAAGCCGCCATTCGTCCTGAAAGGCGACAATCTCGCCTCCATGACTTTCTGGCATGGAAAGGTGCTCAACGAGTGGGCGAATCACTGGGTGAGCTACTGGACTCAGGGTGAAGGCAACTTCGTTACGACTGCCATGGAGGACACCGGCACGCTCCTGGCGCTGAATTACCTGGGAGCCGCGGGCAAGGTCAACAAGGATCGGGTCCTCGTGCTGCGCACTGCCAGTAACTATTCCATGCCGCCGCCGGGAGTGACTGCGGCCGAGAACATGCAGAAGGAGAACGAAGGCTATTCGGGCCTCGACGCCTCAGTCGAGTCGGCCTACCGCGTGGGTTCGGCCGTGGTGGAGGAGCTCCTGAAGAAATGGCCGGCCTACCGCGACCAGACACCACCGCTGCCAAAGTGACCGGAGCGCAGCGGAGGAAATCCCGAGAAGCGCCAGCGGCGCGACGCGCGGAGACCGATCCCACTTGAGCGTCGAGCCGTCGAGTGCCGCGGCGCAGAGCGCCGCGGCCGCGAGTCCGGATCTCATCTACGGCCTCGATGACCGGCCGCCTCTGCGCGAGACGCTGTTTGTCGCGCTCCAGCACGTTCTCGCCGTGTTTGTCGGGATCATCACACCGCCGCTGATCGTGGCCGGTGCGCTCAAGCTCGGCGCGGACGACACGGCCTACCTGGTCAGCATGTCATTGTTTGTCTCCGGTGCGGCGACGATCCTGCAAACCAGCCGACTGGGGCCCATCGGGTCCGGGCTGCTGAGCATTCAGGGTACGAGCTTTACCTTCATTGCGCCGATCATCACGACTGCCGGCGTCGTAATAGCAGGTGGCGCAACAGCACAGCAGGCCCTGGGTACTGTCTTTGGGCTGTGTTTTGCCGGAGCATTCGTCGTAATCGCAGCCAGCCGCTGCATTCGCCGTGCGAGCGTCATCATCACGCCCATAGTCACCGGTACGGTCGTGACCCTGATAGGGCTCACGCTGCTGCAGGTGGGTGCAACCAATGTGGGTGGGGGGTTCGGCGCCAAAGCGAACGGTACGTTCGGAAGCCTGCAGAATCTCGGGCTGGCTTTCCTGGTGATCATCGCCATTCTGATCTTCAACAACTGTGCGTCGCGGTATCTGCGGATGCTTTCGGTTGTGCTGGGGCTGGCTGTAGGCTATGGCGCAGGGGCGCTGCTGGGACTCATCAACCTGCAGGCCGTTCACGGTTTACCCGTGGTAACCGTGCCGGTGCCGTTTCGGTACGGGTTTCGATTGGAGTATTCAGCGTTCGTGCCGTTCGCCATCATGTACGTCATCACGGTGATGGAATCGATCGGTGATCTCACGGCAACCTCGACCTTGACCGGACAACCAATCTGCGGGCCCAGTTACTTCAGGCGCCTCGCGGGCGGCTTGCTTGCTGACGGGATCAACTCCGCGATAGGGGCGTGTTTGAATTCGTTCCCGAGCACAACCTTTGCGCAGAACAATGGGGTCATACAGCTCACGGGTGTCGCGAGCCGACACGTCGGTGTTTTTATCGGCGCCATGCTGATGGTACTCGGACTGCTACCTGCGGTGGGTATCATCGTTCAGGGGCTGCCACCGGCGGCATTGGGCGGTGCCACGCTGATCATGTTTGGGATGGTGGCAGCATCCGGTATCCGTATCCTCGCGCGTGTAAGGATGAATCGACGCAATTCCATCATCCTCGCCGTATCCCTGGGTCTCGGGCTGGGCGTTACTTTTGTACCGGAGCTGCTACAGGCGCTGCCGCCACTTCTCAGGAATACGCTGTCCTCGGGAATCGCAAGCGGCGGCCTGTGCGCCTTGCTCCTCAACATGATGTTGCCGGGAGAGCGGCAATGACCACGCTGCTCCTGAAGAACATTCATACTCTGGTCACGATGAATGCTGCGCGCGAGGAGCGGCGGGATGCCGCCGTTCTGATACGCGATCACATCATCGAGCGAGTGGGTAGGACGGCTGACTTCCCGGCCAGCGCCGACCAGGTACTCGATCTCAAGGGCAGGCACGTGGTACTGCCTGGGCTCGTAAACACGCATCATCACTTCTATCAGACGCTAACCCGGGCGGTCCCGGCAGCGCAAAATGTCGAGCTGTTTGCGTGGTTGAACACTCTGTATCCGATCTGGTCCCGGCTGACGTCCGCGGGGGTCTACGCCAGCGCGCAGCTATGCGCCGCCGAGCTGATACTTTCCGGATGCACCACCGCTAGCGATCACCTGTACATTTTTCCTAATGATGTGACTCTCGACGACGAGATTCGCGCCGTGCGGGAGGTTGGACTGCGATTCCACGCGAGCCGCGGCAGCATGAACGTCGGGGGGAGTTTGGGCGGTCTGCCTCCGGATTCCCTTGTGGAAAACGAGGCCGACATCCTGCGCGACAGCCGGCGTGTGATCGAGGCTTTCCACGACAACTCGCGGTATGCGATGACTCGCATCACAGTCGCTCCCTGCTCGCCTTTCACGGTATCTGCGGACCTCATGCGCGCTTCCGCGGAATTGGCCCGCGGTTATCCGGGCGTGCGCCTCCACACACATCTCGCCGAGAACAAAGCCGATGTTGACTACAGCCTGTCGAAGTTTGGTCTGACTCCAGGCGACTACGCGGAGTCGCTGGGTTGGCTCGGGGCTGACGTTTGGCATGCGCACTGCGTGTGGCTAAGCGATCCGGCGATTGCAAAGTTTGCCAGTACAGGCACCGGAGTCGCACATTGCCCGTGCAGCAACATGCGCCTGGCGAGCGGTATCGCGCCGGTACGCAAGATGCGCAATGCAGGGCTGCCGGTCGGGCTTGGCACGGACGGCGCAGCGTCGAACGATGCGACGAATCTTTTGCATGAGGCACGTCAGGCTTTGCTTTTGGCGCGCGTGCTGGAACTGGATGCGGCGGCGATGACCGCACGGGAAGCTTTGGAGATTGCGACAATCGGGGGTGCGCAGGTACTCGGACGCGACGATATCGGTTGCATAGCCCCCGGGATGTCCGCTGACTTGATTGCCATCAATCTGGATCGTCCGGCGTTGGCAGGCGCCGAGCATGACCCTGTCGCCGCTCTCGTTCTATGTCAGATTGATGCGGTGGATTACAGCTTCATCCATGGGCGACGAGTGGTCGATCGTGGGGTTTTGACGACCGTTGAGTTGCCACGAGTGCTGCGCGAGACACGGCGGCTCGCGGCCGAGATGATGCGGGGCCCGGACCGGTGAGCGAGGAGTTGACGTCTTTCATGACATGCAAATCCGGTAGTGATGGCACATGAAAAGATAGCTCACCGGCTTGACATCATGCAGGGATGCCCAGCGGCCTTTCTGGAACTGCTGAGCAAAAGACTGCACGCGTTTCTCGTATGCGGCCAGCAGGCGTTGCCGGGTCGGCCCGTCCAGGAAAGAGTATTTGAGCGAGTTGCGTCCCAGCTGCACCAGCTCCTCCCAGGACAGGTTGAATTCGTGCACGGCGACGAAATACTCATCGGTCAGGTTAGAGTCCCACATACCACGGTCATCCGTCGACAGGGCGACGGGGATACCCACGCGCAGGTATTCCGGAAACGGGTGCTGGGAGAAGTCCTTGACGTATTCCAGCACCAGGTTGCTGATGAGGTTGATCTCGACCATGTAGGGCCCATTGCGCATGAGCACCATGGTTTCAGGGTCGGAGATGAGATTTACGCCGTGTCCGATGCGCTTGGCACCGAGCAGCAGGGTGTCCCGAACGTGGAAGTCGGGCTCATCCATCTCGCCGGCATGAATGGACAGGTTGATGTCGGGATACTTCCTGCGCAGTTCGCGTAATACCGGCAGAAACCGCAAGGGGTAGCCTTTGGCGTTGTCTTCCCTGCCGACCATGTTGACGCCCACGTACAGATCACGGTACTGATCCACGAGAGCGTACAGGTCTCGCAGGCGCTGTTCGGCATTCGGGCCGAAACGCAGCAGCGCATATTGGAATCGCACCTCCACACCGGTGGCCTTGGCACGCGGGCTTGCGATCTCCTGCCTGAAGATCGTGGCGATCTCAGCGGGGGTGTATCCAGAGCCGTCCGGCCTGCGCAGCCCCTCCAGCTCAGTCTGTGTCTCCAGGTAGGCGAGCCCTTCTTTGCCGAAGGCCTCCATGTTGCGATAGAGGATCTCGCAGACGAGGTACGGGTTCTCCAGAAGGGCGTCAATGCGCCGCCATTGCGCCTCGAAGAACTCATCCCGGCCCTCGTGTGGGGCGTCGAGCCGAAGGCTGCTCAACCAGGCGGCCCGCTCGGCTTCGTTGAGGTCCTGCAGGCGCTTGTATTCGGCCTTCTGACAGGAGTCTAGTTTTTCGTAGTCCGACCCCGGCAGGTTCTTGAACAACAGTAGATAGGGGTTGCGGCCGTACTCATTGGTTCCATAGGCGGCGCAGTTCTGGATGCGCACCTTGGTGTAGTAGGTGTAGCCCTTATCCTGCTGGGCGAGGGCGGCTGTCCAGAGCCATTCGGAGCGGGCCGCACCGCCCAGATGGTTGTGCAGATCGCCGCCCTTCGGCAGTGCATACAGAAAGGTGTACAGCTGTGCGGGAGTGGCGGTTGCCTTCAACTCCTCGAACCAGCGCTCGGCCGCGGGCGAGCCGCCGGACGCGAGCAGGGTCAGGATCAGGGCAATGATCCGCGGGCGGCTGGGCATGGATAGGAGCCTCAGATAAGCGTGGCCGGATGAGGATAACCCGGCAGCATCCCGTCCCGGGAACTTCTGGCAGCTGGCGACGTTGCGGCAATTGAGCAGGCGCAAATGCGGCCGATCTTTCACGCCAAGCTGGTAAATGGTGTCTGGGGCGACCCGGGCGTCTGTATCGATCTGAAATTCGAGCGCCGCGCCGTTCTGTTCGACATCGGCGATGTCTCCTCGCTGTCCACACGAGTGCTGCTTCGGGTCAGCGATGTGTTCGTGAGCCATACGCATATGGATCATTTCGCTGGCTTCGATCATCTCCTGCGCGTCTGCCTCGGCCGGGACACCGGCGTACGCATGTACGGTCCACCAAACTTCATTGCGCACGTGGAGCACAAGCTCGCAGCGTACACATGGAATCTGGTGCACAACTACCAGGTAGATTTCGTCATTGAAGCTCGTGAGCTGCATACGGACGGCCGGGTGCAGCGCGCGCAGTTTCGCAGCCGAAACCAGTTCCGCCGCGAGCCTCTTTGCGATGTGCTTGCGGCCGCCGGTGTGCTGCTCGAAGACGAGCAGTTTTGCGTTCGCACCATCGCGCTCGAGCATCACGACATCCTCTCTCTGGCCTTCTCGTTCGAAGAAAGCACACATATCAACGTGTGGAAGAACCGGCTGAAGGAGCGTGGTTTGCCGACAGGGCCCTGGCTCACACAACTCAAAAGCCAGGTGAGGGCTGGTGTGCCGGATGAAACGCCCGTTCAGGTCCGGTGGCGAACCCGGGACGGCTCACGCGAGAAAACCTTCTCATTGGGTGAGCTGAAACGGGATGTCCTGGAGTTCGTTCCCGGTCAGAAGGTGTGCTACGTAACGGACGTGAGTGCTCGGGAACCCAACAGAACACGGCTGACAGAGTTTGTCGCCGGCGCGGATCTGCTTTTCATCGAGGCTGTATTTACCGACGCGGACCGGGAGATGGCGTGGCGCAAAGCGCATTTGACGACGACACAAGCCGGCGAGATCGCCCGAGTTGCGCAGGTCCGGGATTCGGAGCCATTTCATTTTTCATCGCGCTACCGCGGGGAGGAGGAAGCTCACCGCGCTGAGTTCAGGCGCGCGTGGCAGGCAAACGGCAGTTAGAGTGGGTGAGTCGTGGCGAGGAGCCCCAGGGCTCCTGCCGTGCCCACGTCAAAGCCCATCACCGCAAAAAAATAATGCAACCTTGAATTCGCGCCGGTCGTTTCTATATGCGACGGAGGATGTGCAGACCAGAGCGCCGTGATGAAGATCGCACAGATCGCCCCGCTCGCCGAGGCTGTGCCGCCCAAGCTCTATGGCGGAACGGAGCGGATCGTGTCATATCTGACCGAGGAACTGGTCCGGCTGGGACACGATGTCACGGTATTCGCGACGGGCGACTCGCACACCAGCGCTCAGCTTGTGCCCTGCTGCCCAAGGGCACTGCGCCTGGATCCAGCGGTCCGTGACCCCCTGCCACACATTTTGATGATGTTGGATGAGGTGCGGCGGCGTTCGGAGGAATTCGACGTGCTGCACTTCCACGTGGACCTGGTGCACATGCCGATATTCCAGGATATTGCCGCGCATACGGTTACCACGTTGCACGGGCGGCTCGACTTGCGCGACCTGCAGCCGTTCTATCGCAAGTTTCCCGACTTCCCACTGGTGTCTGTCTCCAACGATCAGCGCCGGCCGATGCCGCCGGTGAAGTGGGTGGGGACCGTCTACCATGGACTGCCGCTCGAGTTGCTACGCTTCACGGCGTCGGCGGATGAAGGTTACCTGGCATTCCTGGGGCGGATCTCCCCAGAGAAGCGGCCCGACCGGGCCATCGAGATTGCCCGCCGCGCCGGCCTGCCCATCAGAATTGCGGCCAAAATCGATGACGCGGATCGTGACTATTTCGAGTATCGCATCAGGCCCCTGCTGCAGGATCCCCTGGTGGAGTTCGTGGGTGAGATCAGTGACGCGCAGAAAAACGAGTTTCTCGGCAAGGCGCGTGCGTTGTTGTTTCCCATAGACTGGCCTGAGCCGTTCGGCCTCGTGATGATCGAAGCCATGGCCTGTGGCACCCCCGTCATCGCCTTTCCGCATGGCTCGGTGGCCGAGGTCATCGAGGAGGGCGTCACGGGATTCCTCGCCAGGACTGTCGATGAAGCTGTGGGGGCAGTCGAGCGTTTGCACGAGCTCGACCGTCACGAGATCCGGCGTCGCTTCGAAGACCGATTTTCGGCCAGGCGTATGGCGTGTGACTATGTTGAGATCTACCAACACCTGGCGCGCACCTCTTCACCCCAACTGCGCATTGCATAGCGAGCCCAGATAGCGCGCGCTCAGCTGACAAAAGCCCGCCCGCTTGCACGCGTTAGGTTGCCCCTTGGCTGGCTCGCCACTCTTCACCATCCGGAAACAGGTGCCGCTCGATGGACTGCGGGTACATCTCGGCCGAGAAACCGGGCGCTGATGGTGGCAGATAACGTCCGGCGCGAATACGTACTGGATCGACGAAGTGCCCGTGAAGATGATCGACAAACTCGATCGCACGATCCTCCATCGAGCCACTGATGGCCACGTAGTCGGCCATGGCCAGGTGTTGCACCAGCTCGCACAGGCCGACGCCACCGGCGTGCGGAAACACGCGCACGCCGAATTTCGCGGCCATCAACAGGATCGCGAGATTTTCGTTGACGCCGCCCACACGCGCAGCATCGATCTGGATGAGATCCACCGCCTTCGCCTGGAAGAGCTGCTTGAACATCACACGATTGTGCGTGTGCTCACCGGTGGAAATGGGTATCGGCGCTACTTCGCCGCGAATCGTGGCGTGCGCCAGTATGTCATCAGGACTGGTGGGCTCCTCGGCCCACGCAATGTTGAACTGCCGCAATTCGCGTAGCCAGGTGATCGCAGTTCCAACATCCCAGCGCTGGTTTGCGTCGACCGCGAGTGCAACGTTCGGCCCGATCGCCTCACGCGCAATCCGACAGCGGCGCACGTCATCCTGCACGTTCAGGCCCACTTTGATCTTGATAGCGCGAAAACCATCCGCGACCGCCTGAGCCGCAAGCCGCGCGAGCTTTTCGTCGGAGTAGCCAAGCCAGCCGGGCGAAGTGGTGTATGCCGGATATCCGGATGCCCTGAGAGTTGCCATCCGCTGAGCGCGGCCCGGTGCGGCCTTCCTGAGAAGGACCAGCGCCTCATCGCGTGTCAGTGCATCGCTGATGTAGCGGAAGTCCACGAGATCGACGATCTGTTCCGGAGTCATGTCCGCGATCAGTTGCCAGACCGGCTTACCTGCCCGGCGTGCAGCCATGTCCCAAGCGGCATTGATCACGGCGCCGACAGCCATGTGCATGACGCCTTTCTCAGGTCCGAGCCAGCGCAGTTGCGAGTCGTGAGTCAGCTTACGCGCGAACCCGCCGAGATCGGACGTTATCTGCTCAACGTCTGCGCCGACCACGAGATAACGCAACGCTTCGAGAGCCGCCGTCTGCACGTCATTCCCGCGGCCGATGGTGAAGACGAAACCATGCCCGCACAGCCCTGGCAGATCGGTTTTCAGCAGAACATACGCGGCGGAATAGTCAGGATCGGGGTTCATCGCGTCGGAACCGTCGAGCTGCCGTGAAGTTGGAAAACGGACGTCGTAAGTTTCCAACGCAGTAATCACAGGCATCAGGAACTGCCTCGCGCGGCGACCGTCACCTGGCGCTGACGTCCGAGTCCCTCGATTTCCAGCTCCATCACGGCTCCTGGCTTGAGGTACACAGGCGGTTTCTGGCCCAGGCCGACGCCAGGCGGAGTGCCTGTGCTGAGGATGTCACCGGGCATCAGGGTCATGAAACGGCTGATGTAGCTCACGAGAGAGGCCACGCCAAACACCATCGTGCGCGTGTTGCCGTTCTGGTATCGGTGCCCATCGACTTCGAGCCACATGGCCAGGTTCTGTGGGTCAGGAACTTCGTCCCGCGTGACGAGCCACGGACCGATGGGTGCAAAGGTGTCGCAACTCTTACCCTTGACCCACTGTCCACCGCGCTCGAGCTGAAATTCGCGCTCCGAGACGTCATTCACGACGAGGTATCCCGCAACGTAATTGAGTGCGGAATCGAGGCTGACGTCGCGGGCAATGTCACCGATCACGACCCCGAGCTCCACTTCCCAGTCAGTCTTCACCGAGCCACGAGGTATCACGACAGGGTCGTTGGGACCGCTGATTGCGGTGGTCGCTTTCATGAAAAGCACCGGCTCGCTCGGCACGGCCATGCCGGATTCGGCGGCATGATCCGCATAATTGAGTCCAACGCAGATCATCTTGCCCACGCCGGCGACCGCGGGCCCGTAGCGCGGTACATCCGCGACTCGCGGCAGCTGATTGGGATCGAGGGCCGCGATCTTCGCCAGGCTGGTCGCGTTGAGCACGTTGCCGCCAACGTCGGCAACGACATGCTCGAGGCTGCGCAACACGCCGCCGGGACCCAGTAACCCCGGCTTCTCGCGGCCAGGCTCTCCAAAACGTACGAGTTTCATTTACGTATCCCCTTACACACTAGCCCAACTTGGGCACAAATCACCAACGGTCCAAGTTGGCCTAGTTCATCCACCCACCGTCAATGACGTGCACGCTTCCGGTGGTAAAACTCGACTCGTCCGAGGCGAGGTAGAGGGCAAGCGCAGCGATTTCCGCCGGCGTTCCAAGGCGGCCCATCGGCTGTCGGTCGGTAAAGCTTTTCCACGCGGCCTGCTGATCACCGCCAAGTGCAGCCACGCGCCCTTCGAGCGACGGCGTCTTCACCGTGCCGGGGCATATGACATTGCAGCGCACGCCTTGAGCCACATAATCAGCCGCAATCGCCTTTGACAGCCCGATCACGGCGGCCTTGGTCGAGCAATACGCGAACCGGTTGGCGACCCCTTTCAGGCTGGATGCGACCGAGGACATGTTGATGATGCTGCCGCCCTTGCGCTCGATCATGGCGGGGAGCACAGCTCTGCACAGAAAGTACATGGCATCGACGTTGATCGCGAAGGACCGCCGCCAACTGGCCAGATCGGTGTCCAGAAGAGTCCCGGCATGTACATAACCTGCGCAGTTGAAGAGCACGTCAAACGGGCCGTGCGCCGCAACCAAGGCACCGATTGCGGCATTGTCGGTCACGTCCAGCAGATGCGAACGGATGGATCCGTTCTCCTGCGTCAGTGCTTCCAGCGCGCGGGCATCTATGTCTGTCGCGATTACGGCAGCCCCTTCGCGGGCGAAGGCAAGTGCACTTGCGCGGCCGATACCGGCGCCGGCGGCCGTGATCAGGCAACGTTTGCCGTCCAGGCGGTTACTCATAATGGGAACTCCTGGCTGCCAGAAAGCTTCGGCGCGCCGCGTCTATTCGTATATAAATATGCAGTTTATATCTGAGATTGGCAAGCCAGCGCGACATGAACGCTTTTCTGCGGCTCGCGGACGGCCGCGACTTTCGCGCGATTGGCATAAATAGTCATGCTGCACCCGCGGCGCTGAGGAAACTAGCTCCGGATTTTCACCGCTGCGTGGGTCGCGCCCGCTTTTAGTGCAACTGGCGAAGTGGTTTTGGTCAAATCACCGCCGTCTACGATGATGTTCGCGTTCGCGTCGCCCTCGAGCTGCAAGAATGCAGCGGCGGGGGTCAGCACGCGCGGAGCGTTGATCAATGCATCTTTCACCTTGGTGAAGCGCAGTACCGACTCAGCCGCCGGATTGCCTTGCACGCTCAAACCGTGGATCGCGGCATCCTGCACATTGTCCAGCACGAGAGCCGGACGCAAGTCGGGGGTGACTACGGTGAAGCGCACATTGTTCAGCGTCAGCCCTTTAACGTTGCGCGCGAATAGGCCGTAAGAGGGCGGCCCGAAAGGCTCATCTCCCCAGACGCCGAAGTATTCCCGGCTCGTCTGCGGAATACTGCGCTTCGCCGCGAGTTCTGCGGTGCCACCACCGGCATACGTTACGTGGATATCGTCTAACGTAACATTCTCAATCCAGGTGTCACCCATGCCATTCAGTGTGATGCAGGAGTGCTGCTCGCCGGCAAATGGATGTACGTCCGGTCCCATGTCTTTCCAACTCTTGGTGGGCTCGGCGACCACGCTCGCGCGGATGTTGCTGAACGATAGGTTGCGCACAAACGCCGCCGGCGCGGCATCCGCACCGCCGTCATCGTTCCGGTTACGACCACTGAAATTGACGCCGATGGGGCCAGTGACGTCCTGCAAAATCAGGTTCGAGAACGATACATTCTCGAGCGTCATCCGCCCGGCGCCCACCTTGATCGGGCAGCCGTACGTTTCATAAATGATGCAGTTCGACACCGCGATGTTCTTGACGTCGCCACCACCGAATCGAAAGACGGACCAGCGCGTGCTGAAGACGCAGTTGGTCACGGTCACGAACTGACAGCTGCCGAACAACGCACAGGCATCATCCTGGACGAGCAGCACGCAGTTACTGACCGTGACGTACTTTGCGCTGATGAAATGAAAGCCGTCATTGTTCGAGTTGACACGGTTGTGGATGTATAAGCCTTCCATCCGCACCCGCTCGCTCTGAATCACCCGAATGCTGTGGAACGCGCAGCGCAGCAGCTCGAGATCGCGTACCACTAGGTTGCGGCAGCGATGAAACAGCAGGTGATAGGGCCGCTGGGCGCCGGAGATGCCGGCCGGCGCCTTGCCGTCCGGAGTATGGTTATTGAATAGATGGCCCTGGCCGTCGATCGTGCCCGACCCTTCGACCGTAATATTCTTTGCCTCAACGGCGAAGAGCAAAGCCCAATTGCCATCCCCCAGCGTGGAGTCGCCGCTCAACGGGATGGCGGCAACGGCGTGATAGTCCTGGCCATTGCCACTGCCAAGCAAGGTGGCCGATGCCGCCAGATGCAGGGTCACGTTGTCCTTCAGCTCGGTGGTCCCTATCACGAACGTGCCAGACGGCACTAACACAGTGCCGCCACCGTCGCGCGTGCACGCATCTATCGCTGACTGCAGAGCCGCGGTATCGAGCGTCTTGCCGTCGCCCTTGGCGCCAAAATCACGGATGTTGTAGACCCGGGCACCGAGGCTTTGCGTCGCTGCGGCAGCAGGTTGGGCCGCGGATGAGCTCAGCGGCGTAAGGGCAACCGCAATCGCGGGAGTGGACATGGCGGCAAGCCATTTGCGCCGGGTCAAGCTCGAAGAGGTGTGATCATTCATGGTGAGCTGTGATCCTTCACTTGGGAGGATTCCTGTGTTGCAAGCAATCGCCGAGAGAAAAAATCCGGCGCATCGGTACCCATTTTTCCCCAGGCCGGGCCCATGGAAGCGCTTTTTGGTACTGCCACATCAATGTTTCCCAGGCCTGGACGCGCGCGTCCGCCGCGTCGGCCGCAGCTTTGGCAGCAGCATCAAAGTCCGCGGAAACTTCCAGGACGAGCACGAGGCGATTGCCGGTGCGGAAGATCTCCGCCTCCTCGATGCCAGCCGCGCGCAGGGACTGCAGAATGTCGGGCCAGACCCGGCCGGCCTGGTGCCAGCGCTCGTACTCGTCGATCAGCGCCGGGTCGTCCTGCAGATCGAGAGCATAAAACAAGCGAGTCATCCGCTCATGCCTCCAGGGCCGTGCGGCGCGCCTGAGCTGCGGCCAGTGTTGCGAAAGCAAGTACGACGGCGAAGCACACCAGGGGCAGGCTCATCGCCACATGTATGCCGCCGAGGTCGGAGGTTGCGCCCATCACCGCGGGTAGGAAAGCTCCCCCGATGATCGCCATCACAATGAGCGCCGAGCCCAGCTTGCGCTCGTCGTCGCCGAGACCATCGATCCCCAGCGCAAAAATGGTCGGGAACATCACTGACATGAAGAAGCTGCTGGCCACCAGGGCATAGGCACCCAGGTGCCCCGGCATTGCGACTGCAACGCCACACAACACCACGTTGACCATCGCGAACAGTGCCAACAGCCGGGTTGGGGCGAAGCGGCGCATCAGGGCAACGCCGGCGAATCGGCCGACCATGAACGACACGAGAGACGCCGTCAGGAAATTCGCTGCCATTTTTTCGGGCGTGCCGGGCATCGTTGCCTGCACGTAGCGGATGAGGAAACTCCAGATTCCAACCTGGGCTCCCACATAAAAGAACTGTGCCACCACCGCGAGCACGAAGCGCCGATTGCGTCGCAGGTTGCCAAGGTGCGCGGCTCCGCTGCCGGAGTCGGCCGCGTGGTGTGCCGACTCAGGAAAGCGCGTGATGAGAATCAGCACGGCCCAACAGAGCACAATGCTGCCGATAACCAGATAGGGAAGCTGCACCGCAGCTGACTCGCCGGCAAAGTAGGCGGTCCGCGTTGCATCCGTCATGGCCGCAATTTCGGCCGGTGTGTGCTCGACTCCCGAGAAGATGAAGTGCTGTCCGATCAGGATGCCGGTTATCGAGCCGAGCGGATTGAACGCCTGCGCGAGGTTCAGCCGGCGTGCCGCGCTCGCAGCCGGTCCGAGGACCGTCACGAACGGATTGGCTGAGGTCTCCAGGAAGGCGAGGCCGCTCGCGATCACGAACAGCGCCAGCAGAAACAGGCCATAGGTATGCAGCTGCGCTGCCGGCCAGAACAGGAACGCGCCGCAGGCATAGAGAACGAGACCGAGCACGACCGCGCCCTTGTAGCCGCGGTGGCGCATGAATATGGCTGCCGGCAGCGCAAGCAGGAAGTAGCCGAGATAAAAGGCGCTCTGCACGAGCCCGGCCTGAAAGTCGGACAGCGTGAAAGCCTTCTTGAACTGGGTGATCAGGATGTCGTTGAGATTGTTCGCCAACCCCCACAGGAAAAAGAGGGTCACGATCAGTGCAAACGGGATGATCGTGCTTCGAGGCGCTATCTGGGCGGCGGAAGCCGCGGCTTCGCCGCTGGACTGCATGGAACCCCCTCAAGCAAGCGTATGGCTTATGCCGAAGAGTACCGTCCGCGAACTCTCGTTGTAAATATGAATGTGCTGTTCATAGGTGAGAAGGTCCCAGAACGAGCTCCTCCGGCGAGCGGGACGTTTCCCGGAGATTGAAGTAACGCTCCAGGGCGACGGCTTCCGTTTCAACATCACCGATCCGAAATACGCCACTGACGCGCCGGGATTGCAAGGCGGATCCGCGGACGACGATCTGCGTCACCGAATAGCGGTTCATTGCGGCCAGCGCTTCCGGAAGCGCCATGTCGTCGAGGATGATCGTGCCTCTTTGCCACGCGATGACGTTTTCGATCTTCACAACCCGCTTGTCGAGGAATTGGCCATCGCTCGCGATTCCCAGTTGTTGCCCCGGCACGAGAGCTTCGACTCTGGGTTCCAGCTGCGCAGTGCCAGGAAGAGTGCGCACGTTCACGCGGCCCTCTATGAGTGTCACAGTGGTGCGCGCCGGCAGTGTGGCGACGTCGAACATCGTGCCAACCGCCACGACTTCGGCCGTTCCGGTCCGAACACGAAACGGTCTGTGACTATCCTTCGCGACCTCGAAGTGCGCCTGGCCGTCGAGCAGTTCCACATCGCGCGCCGCGGCTGTAAAGGCAACCCGCAACCGAGACCGTCGGTCCAGTACTATCCGCGAGCCGTCTTCGAGCGCTACTGCGCGGGTCTCCTCAATACCCGTCTCAATCACATTCTTCGCAACACGATTGATCGCGACACCGGGCAACCCAAATACCAAGTAAGCGGTGACGCAAGCCGCGGCGATCGCTCCTGCCGGACCGAATACAACACTGCGCAAGGAAGCTACCCGCGCGCCCGTCCGCGCCCATCGGCGCGCGTAGTCACGGCTCTCAGTGACGATGGGGCGATCGCGTAACGCCTCCAATGCCGTGGACAACTCGTCCCGCGTCCTTCTCAAGGTGCGCAACCTCCGTTGTTGGCCGCCTCAATGTTCAGCTCAGCGAGCCGCTGCTCGCAATGGCTCACGGCTTGCTTGACATACTTCTCCACCATAGACACCGAAATGCGCAGCCGATCCGCAATGTCCCGCTGCGACAGGCCGTCAAAATGAAACAATACGAAAACCGCCCGGCATTTTGGGCTCAGTTCGCTCAACGCCGTCTCTACTACGCGCATGCGCTGCTCCCCGTCGAGCACGCGCTCCGCCTGTGGCGCGGGGCAAATCAGCTGTGTCTCTTCGACAGGCACGGTGAATGCCGCATGCCGCGCCTGCGCGGAGCGCGCATGGTCACGCAACAGGTTCAGTGCGGTCGTGAACAAGAAGGACTCGGGTTTGTTGATCTGTCGAAAATCGGTCGACGAAAGACGGGCGAATGTGTCCTGGGCGAGATCCACCGCGTCTTCCGTGGAGCGGCTGCGGCGCTTGAGGAAGCGGACCAGGCGGTCGTAGTACCGGATCGCCATGCGTTCCAGCTCGGCTGCGCGGCGATGAGCGCAGCTATCGCCCGGATCGCACCCACAGATGACCGCGGCAACGCCCGCCAGGTTATCAGCACTCGACACGTAGTTGCCCTTGTGACTCGCACGCAGGATACCTTATCGATCCGTTTCATGAACCTTTGGTGACAAAGTTGCGGGTCGCTGGAGGCCTTTCGTCCTAAAGGGCTCGACGAACCTCTTTGGGAATGAAAGCGATGATCAATGTGGATGGCGTGCGACGCAGGCGTGGCACGGTGAAATGGGTTGGCGCCGTTGCAACTTCAGTTCTGTTGGGCCTCGGATGCATGGCCGGTGAGACAGCGATAGGTCAGGCTGGAACCGCTGCGAGCGATACGCAGACGCGTACCTACAATATCCCTGCGCAGAATCTGGGCCCGGCGCTGCAGGAATTCGCGGCGCAGGCGGGTTTGCAACTGCTGTTCTCCGAGTCCGATGTCGCCGGTATGAGCACGGGCGGGCTGCAGGGTACTTTCACCAAGGATCAGGCACTCGGGCGCCTCCTCGCAGGCAGTGGCCTGGCTTTCGAGTTCCCGAAGTCTGATGCCGTCATCATCCGTCGGCCGGGAAACTCGACCGACTCGACCTCGGCCCGGGCGGCTGGCTCGGCAGCGGCTACCCAGAATTCGCAGTCGGGACGTCCAACAGTTGGAAGTGGGACGCGCAGCGGTAGCGGCTCGGCCGCGGCGGGCGCTGATTCGCAGAGCACGGCCGATTTCCAGGAAGTCATTGTGACCGGCCGTGCCGGCGTCGAGCAGCGTACGAAGGAAGAAACGAGCTACTCGGTCACGACCATCGATCAGAAGAAGCTGCGCCTGCAGGGTCCGACGAGTGTCACGGAGTCGCTCAAGTCAGTACCGGGCTTCTGGGTCGAAGCTTCCGGTGGCGAGGCGAGCGGCAACGTGCGCGCACGCGGTATCCCCGTGGATGGGTTTGGCTCGATCACGCTGCTCGAGGACGGAATGCCAGTCCAACATGACCCGGCGCTCGGCTATCTGAATGGCGACCAGGCGTTCCGCCTGGATGAGACCATCGACCAGATCGAAGTCGTACGTGGCGGCCCTTCGACGGTGTTCTACTCCAACGCGCCCGCCGGCGCGGTCAACTACATTCCTCGCCGTGTGAGCGATCACGCCGAGGGACTCCTCAAATACACCGTGGGTGACTACGGGTTGAATCGTATCGATGCGTGGTACGGCGCGCCTGTTGGTGACTGGAAGCTCTCCATGGGCGGGTTCTATCGCTACGATGACGGTGTTCGCGATCCGGGGTTTCATGGGGACAACGGCGGCCAGTTCCGTGTGTCACTCGCCCGCGATTTTGAGGGAGGCAAGGTCTCCTTCGACCTCAAACGCCTGGATGACACCGTGGCGCTGGATCTCGGCATTCCGATGCGGACCTATTCCGACGGCAAGATTCGTGCGGTGCCCGGATTTGACGGTAACTATGGGATGATCGCGGGTCCGGAGACCGCCTACATCCGGATGAAGACGGGCTCAGGAAGCGATTTCCTCTTCGACAACACACTGGGTACCCAGGTCAAGCGCACGCAGGCGACGTTGAATCTCGAGTTCGAGGTTGCCGAGCACTACACGCTCAGCGACCGCTTGCGCTACGACGATACCGGTACGGTTCGTAACGGGGTATTCCCGAACCTGCTGCAGAGTGCGGCTGCATTTCTGAAGGGTTCGAACGGACTGCTCAGCACATATCCAGGCGCGACGGCGCTGCAACTGCGCTACACGAACTCGCCGGGCACGGTATATGACGTGCTAAACCAGAATGGCAACGGTCTCGTCACGGTTGGTGGTCTGCGCAGCGTCAACGCGCCGACGCGGGAGCTCATGAACGACGCGCGCCTGATGCATAAATTCGAGCTGGGCAGCCAAACTCACGATGCAACTCTGGGCTTTTATGTCGCCGCTGTGTCCATGGACTTCAGCCGCTATTCTTCTACCGCCTTGCTGGATACGCAGGACAACGCCCGGTTGCTCGATCTGGTGGCGGTGGATGCGGCGGGAAACGTGGTGGGTACTGCAACCGATCACGGCATCTATCACTACGGTTACGAATGGGCAAACGACAAGGGTCAGTCGACCACTACGGCCCTTTACCTGTCGGATGAATGGCAGGTCACCGAGCGCCTGCGAATCGATGCGGGCGCGCGCTGGGAGCAGGAGCACCTGACCTCCAACGATGAGATGCGCCAGACGGTCGCCTCGAGCGTCCCAGTTCTCTCGCAGATGCTGGCGGGCACGGGTCAGTTCGTGCATTTTGATGAGACCTTCAGCAAGGTGGGCTGGACGCTGGGGGCCAACTACCAGTTCACGGACAGGTCCGGCATGTTTGCCCGCTATACCCCGGCGTTCCGCCTGCCGAACCTGGGCACCTACACGACGGCCACCCCTTCGGCCACGACTCCCACGGTCAACCGGCCCATCATTCAGACAATGGACCTGGGCGAGCTCGGCTATAAGTACGCGAACGAGTGGACGAATCTGTACGCCACCGCGTTCTGGACGAAGTACGACAATGTCGGCTACAACAATAACGTATTCAACCTGAATACCAGCGAGCCTCCGCACCAGGAACAGCGCTACACCAGCACGCGGACCTACGGACTCGAGCTCGAGGGCGGCTTCTACCCGCTCGAGTGGTTCGATCTCACATTCAACGCGACGCTCGAGCAGCCCAAATACAGCGGGCTGCGCTTCACTGACAATGTGGGTGGCAAACCCATCTATCGCGACTATGATGGTCACCAACTGATCCGCGTGCCGAAGGCGAGTGTGCGCGTCGTTCCCGGTGTCAATCTGTTCGACCAACGGCTGCGGCTGCAGGTTGCCTGGGAGTACGAGGGCGCCCGCTATGTTGACATGGCCAACTCGGTGGTTCTGCCCCACTATGATGTGCTGAACGCGAGTGCGCGGTTCTCGGTCACGGATCACTTCGACGTGTACGGCTATGTCGATAATGTCACGAACTCGCTTGGGCTGACGGAAGGTAATCCGCGTGCCGGCGAGCTTCAGAATCTCGACGCAGGCGCGAATACGTTCATCGCGCGGCCGATCCTGGGGCGTGCGTTCCGCCTGTCCCTGATGTACAGGTTCTGAGTAGACGTGATTACTTTGCTGGCTGGCATACTGGTGGCTGGCGCTAGCTGCGCCGGCGGTCAGATTGAACGCAACTTGCATGTGAATGACATGCAGGTCATGGCGGATGCCAAACCGCAGCCGGACGTAGTGCTGCGGGGATCTGTGACTGGCCAGGAAAATCAGACCTGGCGCTTGGTACCATTCGACGTACCGCCGGGAACGACGCGGATAACGGTCGATTTCGACTACACGACGCGGGAGGCGCGTACGACAGTTGACCTCGGCCTTTTGGGACCCGACGGCTTTCGTGGCCAGGATGGCTTCCGCGGCTGGAGTGGTGGTAATAAGCGTACGTTCACCGTCTCGGCCACTGATGCGACGCCATCGTACTTGCCGGGTGCAATACGTCCGGGTAGCTGGAATCTACTGCTCGGCATTCCCAACATTCGCCCTGAAAGCAAAGCTGTATTCACGGCTGAAATTCGATTCGAGCGCGCGGGGTGCGATCGCGCGGCGCCAGCCGAGCCGGTTGTGCGAGCGGAGCCGGGGTGGTATCGAGGCGACTTGCACATGCACACGGCCCACAGTGATGGCTCGTGCCTGAGCCGCCGGCAGCAGCGTGTTCCGTGTCCACTGTTCCTCACTGCAAAGGCAGCTACTGAGCGGGGGCTCGACTTCATCGCGATCACCGATCACAACACCCTGTCGCACGCGGATGCGATGCGGGAGTTGCAGCCGTATTTCGACGATCTGCTGCTCATTCCGGGCCGCGAGATCACGACCTTCCAGGGCCATGCGAACCTGTTCGGCAGTGTTGCCATGCTCGACTTTCGAGTGGGCAGCGCCGAGGTGCCCGATTGGAATACGTTGTTGGCAAACATCCAGCAGGTCGGCGGGGTGATCTCGGTCAATCATCCGATACGTCCCTCTGGCGAGCAATGCATGGGTTGCGGCTGGACTCCCCATGAGCCACTGGACTATGGACGCATGCAGGCGGTCGAGGTGGTCAATGGGCTCGATGCTGACACTCCCTTCTCCGGGGTGAAATTCTGGGAGCATCTCCTCGATGAGGGGTATCAGCTCACCGCGCTGGGCGGTAGTGATAATCACGACGCGCTCAGCGGGACGATCGGCACACCTACCACGGTGTTATATGCCGATATGTTGTCGCAAGCCGGAGTCGTTGCTGCCATCCGGCGTGGTCGCGTCTTCATCGATGTTGCAGGTACTCGCGATCGATCGCTCGATCTGACGGCGAGGGTGGATGGGCAGTCTGCGCACATGGGTGAGACCCTGCGAGGGGCACGCGGAGCCCTGGTCCGTTTCGAGGGTAGTGTGAGTGGCGTTGCCGGCGGACAGGTGGAAGTCATTCTCGACGGTCAGCGTGTATCTTTACTCAAAGATGCGCGCGTCGCCTCAACTGCGCAGTCCTTCGAATTTCCCTGGCGGGCGGACGGCAAGCGTCACTGGGTCCGCCTCGATGTGCGCGACGCTCTCTCTCACCTGGTGTTGATCGGTAATCCCATTTATCTGCGCTGATGACGTGATCGAGACTTAAGTCCCTTTTCTTAAGATCACTTAATCCGTAAGTCCCTGCGACCGGCTTCTCAGAATTTTACCAAACGCCGGTGTACACAGTTGGCGCGCTGAGCTGCAGTTGGGTTTACTCAATAGACGTACCTGCCTGGGAAGGTGAGCCGTTGTTCATGATCAGTTGCCTTTCGATGGATCGATGCTCGAGGGTGTCGAATGCGGCACGCATGTTCATGGCGATCACGCTCGTGGTCGTCGGGAGTTTGCTCAGCGCGTGCGGAGGTGGTGGCGGCGGTGATGGTGGAGGTGGAGGCGGTGGCGGGGGCGGCGGAGGTGGCGGCGGAGGTGGCGGAGGTGGCGGTGGGACGCAGCCACCGACCCTTTCGTCCATTGCCGTAGGGCCGGCAAGTCCCACTGTGGCCGCGGGACTTACTTTGCAATTCACGGCCACTGCTGTTTACAGCGACGGGAGTCAAAAGGACGTCTCACAGTCTGTGACCTGGGCCTCGAGTGCCGCAGGCGTAGCGACAGTCTCGACGACTGGGCTGGCAACGGGGCACGCAGCTGGAGCGAGCACGGTCACTGCCACACTGACCGGTGTAACGGGAAGCAACACTCTGACGGTCGGGCCACCCAACCTCGTGTCTCTCGCCGTGTCGCCAAACAAACCGAGCGTCGCGGTAGGCAAAACACTACAGTTCTCGGCGATAGGGACCTATACGGATGCCTCGACTCAGGATCTGACCAAGACCGTGGCGTGGATCTCATCGAATACGATGACGGCCACGATCAGCACGGATCCGAGCTCCGTTGGCATCGCAACCGCGGCGGCGCTCGGCATGACTGAAATCCGTGCTTCGTCCGCAGGGGTATCCGCGTCCCCAGTGCAAATGACGGTGACTGCGACGATATATGCGTATGCCACGAACTTCGATGACGGTACGGTTTCTCAGTATGTCCTGGGAGCCGATGGATCATTGAATCCGCTCAGCGTACCGGCGGTCGCAGCAGGTCAGCAGCCGTTCAGCATCTCAGTGGAGCCGACCGGCGAATACGTCTACGTCTCCAATTGGCAGTCGAGCTCGGTCTCGCAATACAGGATTGGCAGTGACGGAACATTGAGTGCCATTGGCTCAGGCACGGTCGCGAGCGGCAAGAATCCGAATAATGTGACCATCGATCACGCGGATCGCTTCGCCTATGTCGCCAACCTCGGTGAAAGCACCATCTCGCAGTACAAGATTGGCCTGGACGGTGCGCTCATTCCCATGGCCACACCGAAGGTGGCGGGCGGCCAGAATCCGGCCGCACTGGTGGTGGACCCCACAAACCATTTCGCCTATGTAGCGGACTTCGGTACGGACACTTACCTTCCCCCGCCTGGGCCCAGCACGATCTCGCAGTATTCGATCGCAGCGGATGGCTCGCTCATTCCGATGGGTGTCCCCACGATTGCAAGTGGTAGTGGTCCCAACGCACTGACCACCGACCCGGCCGGCAAATACCTGTACGTTGCGAACCTGGGCGATAACAACATTGGTCAATACGTGATCAATGCTGATGGCTCATTGGCCGCCATGGCGACTCCGACCATACCGTGCGGCACGAAGCCGGTGAGTATCGTCGTCGATCCGACCGGCAAGTATGCCTATGTGGCCAACAATCTGGCCGGCACGATCTCGCAATACACCATCGGTGCCGGCGGCGACCTCACTCCCATGGCATCTGCGACTGTTACATTAGGCAGCGGCGTAACGGGCCTGACGATCGATCCGACTGGCAAATCCCTCTATGCGGCCAATCGCGGCGCGGCGACGATCTCGCAGTTCAAGATCGGCACGGACGGCGCTCTGGTGCCGATGGCAAGTCCAACCGTTGCCTCGGGACTGCACCCAACTGCGATCGCGGTGGGATACTGATGCCAAAGCTTGTAGCGCTGCCCGGAGCTGGCAGCGCTGCACGCTTACTTGCGTGACAGCCAGGCGACAATTGACACGATTGCGCTCAACAGCAGCATGGTGGTGATCGGAAAGAAGAACTTGAACCCGGGGCGGTCGATGACAATATCGCCGGGCAGGCGGAAAAGCGGCAGCGTTCTGACCCAGGACCATGCCAGGCCCAACAGGATCAGGGTCGCGCCCAGGCCAACGAGTAAGCGGTTCATGGGTAGAGTTTACGTCCGCTTATAGTAGGATCGCGACTTCATGAGCGGGACAGACATCAGCGCGGCCGGGGATCACTTTCTGATCGGGCTGCGGCCTACGCCGCAACTGCACGAGCGTGACCGGGCGTTGCTCGCGGACCTGCGCCCGGCCGGCGTCGTTCTTTTCAAAAGCAATTTTGCGCACGACCAGCCCTACGAGCGCTGGCTTGACGTGCACAGCAAGCTGATTGCGGACGTACGTGCCACCATTGGCCGGGACCGGATTTTCATCGGCATCGATCACGAAGGCGGGCGAGTGTGCCGGACGCCAGCGCCCATTACCCGATTTTCCTATGCGGCGCGCTGGGCAGCCCAGGCGGGCGCGGTGGGGCAGGCCATGGGAGTCGAGCTGGCCTCCCTGGGCGTGAATCTGAACTTTGCCCCGGTGCTCGACATTCACAGCAACCCCGCCAATCCCGTGATCGGGCCGCGAGCTTTGGGCACGACGAGCGGGCAGGTGACAGCGGCCGCCCTGGCATTCATGGCGAGCATGCAGGCTGAGAGAGTGCTCGCTTGCGGCAAACACTTTCCCGGGCATGGCGACACGGCGACGGACTCGCATCGCGAGCTACCGGTGCTCGACCGGGATCTTGCCGGCCTGCGCGCACGCGAGCTCGAGCCGTTTCGCTCGGCCATTGCGGCCGATATCCCGATGATCATGACGAGCCATCTGCTGCTGCCGAAAATCGACCCGGCGGAACCTGTGACACTGTCGCGCAGGTTCGGCCAGGAGCTGTTGCGCGGGGAGTTGGGATTCAACGGCGTCGTCGTGTCGGATGACATTGGTATGCACGCAGTGTCGCGTATGTTCGATGATCCGACTGCCGCTGTCCGATTGTTGCTCGCCGGAACCGACCTGATGATGGTCTGCGCTTACTGGACTGATACCGACCGCTGCCGCGGCTTCGCGGCGGCCATGATCTCGGCGCAGCAGCAGGGAATCATTTCCGCGGACTTCGCGGCACGGTCGCGCGAGCGCATCCATTCTCTGCTGGCGCGAGCGCCGCAGAATGCGGTTGCGGCGCTCTCGGCCGATGTCTTCGAGCGGCACCGGGCGGCGGGAGCGTTGTTCACCGCCGAAACTGCCGAGGTCATTTAGCGCCCGCTGGGGCAACCTTTTTCTTGATCAGACAGGTGGCGGGCGCAACACTGCCGCGCCAGTCAGTTTCCCACGGCGCAGGTGCTCCAGGGCAGTGTTGGCAGCCTGCATATCGAATATTTCGACCGTGGGACGCAGCTCGACACGCGCGGCGATCTCCATGAACTGCAGGCCATCCGCGCGCGTCAGATTCGCGACCGAGCAGATCGACCGCTCACCCCACAGCAGGTTGTACGGAAAGCTCGGAACATCACTCATGTGAATACCTGCGCACACCACTCGGCCCGCCTTACGGGTGGCCGACAGTGCCGCTGGTACTAGTGCGCCCACCGCCGCAAAGATAATAGCGGCATCAAGAAGCTCTGGCGGTTTCTCGTCCGAGCCGCCCGCCCAGACGGCCCCCAGGGCGCGTGCAAACTGCTGGCTTTCGAGATCACCTGGACGGGTAAATGCGAATACGTTCCGACCCTCGGCACGCGCGACCTGTGCGAGAAGGTGCGCGGATGCCCCGAACCCGTACAAACCCAGGTTGGTCGCGGATCCCGCTGCTCGATACGCTCGGTAGCCGATGAGTCCGGCACACAGCAGGGGCGCCGCTTCCGCATCCGCGTAGCGAGCGGGGAGGGGCAGGCAATAGCGGGCATCGGCGACGGCGAATTGCGCGTAGCCTCCATCGACGGTGTAACCAGTAAACCGGCCGAACTCGCACAGGTTTTCCATCCCATCCCGACAATAGCGGCAGACGCCACAGGTGTACGCGAGCCATGGCACACCAACACGACCTCCAACCGTTATGTTCGCCACAGAGCGTCCACGCTCGATGACTCTGCCGACCACTTCATGACCCGGGACAATGGGGTAGCGAGTGTCCGGCAGTTCGCCGTCAAGCACGTGGAGGTCCGTGCGACAGACACCGCATGCGAGGATCTCCAACAAGACCTCGTGATCGCGGGGGACGGGACGGGGCACTACGTCGAGCGACAATGCCCTTCCCGCGGCGTGCAATCGCATTGCGGACATGGTTGCGGAGCTCGGCACCGAACACTCCTCTTGCGCGGCTCGTGGTTGGACGCGGTGTAGGCCGTTCCCCCTGAGATTCGGGTCGCTGCTGCCGCCGTCCGCAGGATAAAGGTCCCATATTCTGGCGCGAACCGGGGCTCACCGGGTAGTCAAACTCTGGCCCGGGACTGGCACGGTCCCGCTCGCGTATACTTTGTTTCGCGACGTAAACCGAGGTGTGCTATGACCGATGTGCGTCAGGCGCTGGCCGAGATCCGGGCGATCCGCACTCAAGTGGCCCGCGGAACGCAGTTTCGCGGTTATGGGCCGCGCTCCATCGCGGCCAGCGGTGTATTGGCGATCGCGGTCGCGGCTGTTCAGGCGCGCTGGTTCAGCGGGGCGGGGCATGACGTATCCGAATTTCTGGTCATCTGGGTTGCCACGGCGGCGCTGTCTGTCTTCATGTCCGCCTGGGAGACAGTCACGCGGGCACGTCGCGTGCACAATGGCTTGGCAAAGGAGATGACTCACGCCGCCGTCGAGCAGTTCCTGCCGGCTATCGTGGCAGGAGTCCTGCTGACTGTCGTGTTGGTGAGGGCCACGCCACAGGCGGGTTGGATGTTGCCAGGCTTGTGGGAGCTGGTTTTCAGCCTGGGCATCTTTGCCTCGTGTCGCTTTCTGCCACGTCCGATGTTTGGCGTTGGCTTGTGGTATCTCGTGGCGGGCCTCGCCTGTCTCGCAGTCGAAAGCAGTCATCAGACGCTGTCGCCCTGGGCGATGGGCATTCCGTTCGGAGTCGGGCAGCTGCTGGTCGCCTCAGTCTTACAATACGGATACGGTGATTTCGTTGAAGAAGGGTAAACGCAAGGGAGCTGACAAGGCAGCCGAGGCCCCGTTTGCCTACGGTGGCCTGGATCGGGTAATTCACGAACATGCGCGCCTGAGCGTGCTCACGTCCTTGATCACCCATGGACAGGGGTTGACGTTCGGCGAGTTGAAGCAGCTGTGTGCGCTGACCGATGGCAATCTGAGCAGGCACCTGCAGGTGCTCGAGGAGGCGGGGCTCGTCACGCTGTTCAAGGGGATGGAGCACAACCGGCCACTCACTTTGTGTCGGATCACCGCTCAGGGCCGCAAGCGCTACATCGAGTACCTGAGCGTACTCGAGCAAGTTTTGACGGATGCTGAGACCGCCGTGAGCGGAGCTTCTGCCGCGCACAGTGGCGACAAGCCGGCGCTGGCGTAGTCCTGGATATAAGCCCCTCATGATTTGCCCCAAGTGCAATCACGAGCAGGATGACGCGGTCAAATGCGCGGCATGCGGGATTTATTTCGCTAAATTCCACCCACCGCAGACCGTGGCCCAGGGAGCCCGCAGGCCGCGGGTCGAGCCAACACCGGCGCCCGGTTTCGGTGCGGGCGCACTGGGGATTACGGCCCTTTTCACAGCGGCCATCGTATTTTACTTCATGCATAAGCCTGCGGCTCCAACCGCGGGGGCAACGGTGCAATCCTCCTCGGTCGTGGTTGTGGAGCGGGCCGCTGCGCCAATCAACTTGACTCAATCCGGCGCGGCGCCCATTACAGCGCAGCCGGCCACTGCCCTTGCCGCACGCAATCCGATAGAAGCCGCGCGGAACGCAACGGTATTCATCCGCACGGGCTGGGGATTGGGATCGGGATTCATCATCGATCAGGACTGCCACGTGATCACCAACCGACACGTGGTCGAGACCGATGGCGCCCGCGTGGCTAACGAAGTCGTGCGGGATCCGCAGATGCAGGAGCGTATCGAGACGGTCCGGGAGCAGTTGCAGCAAGGTATCGCCCGGGAGCAGGAGATGCGCCGCAATCTGGCCGGGCGGCCCGGGATGAACCTCGAACAGGTGGAGCTCGAGAGTCACATCAGGGCCATGCAACTGGAGCTCGCCGATCTGCAGGGACGGTTGAGCAAATTCATCACGAAGAAAGTGGAAGCATCGGGCCATAGTGGCTTCTCGGCCACGCTGGTCGATGGACGTGAGTTCACTTCGTTGCACGCGGACCATGCGAGCAATGTCGATCTGGCGGTGTTTCAGCTTCCGACCCATGATTGTCCGCATATCCCGGCCGGGCACTCCACCGGGCTCGCCTTCGGCCAGCGCCTGTACACTGTTGGCAATCCGCAGGGTCTTGCGTATACCGTGACTTCCGGAGTGTTCTCCGGAGAGCGCGGCGAAGGAAAAGAGCGAATGCTGCAGACGGATGCGCCGATCAATCCCGGCAACAGTGGCGGCCCGCTGATCACCGAAAGCGGCCAGGTTGTTGGTATCAACACGATGGTGATGCGCGGTATGCAGGGAATCGGCTTCGCCATACCGATCGAAGCGGCTTATGAGGAGTTCCTGCAGCTCAGGTAAGCTTCCGGGGTCCTCGCAAGCCGCTTGCTCTTCGGAGGATCCCTATGAAAATCTCCTGGGTGTTCGACCTGATCTCCCCCTTCTCGTACCTGAGCCTGCAGCAACTGTCACTGTTGCCGGCGGGAACGCAAATCGAGCTCGTGCCGGTGCTGTTCGCCGGCCTGTTGAATCACTATGGTCATCTGGGCCCCGCGGAGATACCCGCCAAGCGTCGTTTCACCTACCGCTTTGTCGTCTGGCGGGCGCGCAGGATGGGCGTGACTTTTAAGATGCCGCCGTCACATCCGTTCAATCCCTTGAGCGCCTTGCGGCTCGTCATCGCCGCGGGGAGCGATCGCCGGTCGGTCGAAACCGCATTCGATTTCGTGTTTGGTCGGGGACGCGACGTAGCGGACCCGGCTGTGTTGTCTGACCTCGCCCGCGAGCTGGGGATAGGTGACGTGCAGGCCGCGCTGAATGATCCAGGCGTCAAGCAGACATTGCGAAAGAACACGGATTGGGCGATCGCGCGTGGTGTGTTCGGCGTTCCGACATTCGTCGTCGGCGACGAACTGTTCTGGGGTCACGATGCCATCGAGATGGCCGTGGACTATCTGCGCGACCCGGCTGGGTTCAACGATCAGGAGATGAGCAGGATAGACACCCTGCCGCCAGGGGTCACCCGTTCCCGAGTGACCCCTGGCTGAGCATCAGGCGTTGGCCGCAGCCTTCAGCTTGGCCACTTCGGCGATGACTTCGTCCGCGACCTGCTTAGGCACAGGCTCGTAGTGCGAGAACTCCATCGTGTACGAAGCACGGCCGCTGGTCATGCTGCGCAACTGTCCGATGTAACCAAACATCTCCGACAGCGGGACGACGGCCACCACGGCGATGTTGTTGCCCCGCTCGATCTGCTCCTGGATGGTGCCGCGGCGGCGGTTGATGTCGCCGATGACATCGCCCAGGTGATCTTGCGGCGTAACCGTCTCGACCTTCATGACGGGCTCGAGCAGGATGGGGCCGGCCTTCTTCAGACCTTCGCGGAAAGCAGCCTTGGCCGCGATTTCGAAGGTCAGCGCGTTGGAGTCAACGTCGTGGTAGCTGCCGTCGATGAGCGTCGCCCGGAAGTCCACGGTTGGGAAGTGCGCCAGCACGCCATCTTCCTTCTGGATCTTCAGGCCCTTCTCCACGGCCGGTACGAATTCGCGCGGTACCGAGCCACCGACGGTCTCATCCACGAACTCGAAGCCCTTGCTGCGCTCCAGCGGCTCGAAGACGATCCAGACTTCCGCGAACTGACCCGAGCCACCGGTCTGTTTCTTGTGCGTGTAGTTTTCCTGGATCTTCCGCGTGATGGTCTCGCGGTATGCCACCTGCGGCTCACCCATGACACCTTCGACACCAAACTCCGTGCGCATGCGGTCAAGCGTCACTTCCAGGTGCAGCTCACCCATGCCGCGCAGAATGGTCTGGCCGGTCTCACGATCGGTTTCCAGGTGCAGCGAGGGATCGGCGCGGACCATCTTTCCGAGGGCGGTGCCGAACTTCTCCTGCTCGGCCTTGACCTTCGATTTGACCGAAACGCTGATCACGGGGTCAGGGAAGCGCATGCGCTCCAGAACCACCGGATTGGCAGAGTCACACAGGGTGTCGCCGGTCTCTGTCTCCGCTAGTGACACGAGCGCAATGATGTCGCCCGCGCGCGCCTCTTCAATCGGGTTGGCTTCCTTGGCAAACATTTCGACCATGCGGCCGATCTTTTCGCGCTTGCCGCGGGTCGAGTTCTGCACCGAGGCGCCTTTAGTCAACACGCCCGAGTACACGCGGACGAAGGTCAGCGCGCCGTAGGCGTCGTTGATGACCTTGAACGCGAGTGCCGAAAACGGCTCGTCGTCCGCGGTCTTACGCTCGCCGACTGGGTTGCCATCAGCGTCCACGGTCTTGATGGCCGCAACGTCGGTGGGTGCCGGCAGATAGTCGACGACCGCGTCCAGTACCTGTTGCACGCCCTTGTTCTTGTAAGACGAGCCGCAGAGCACGGGATTGAACGCAGAAGTAATGGTGCCCTTGCGCAGAGCCTTCCGCAGCACGTCTGCCGACGGCACTGTGCCGTCTGTCAGGTACGCTTCCATCGCCTCGTCATCCTGCTCGAGGCAGGTATCGATCAGCTCGGTCCGGTACTTGTTGATCTCCGCCAGGATCTTCCGGTCGGAAGGCATGGTGATGTCCAGCTTGTCCGCCAGGTCCGGCGTGATGTCGAGGACCTGCCACTCGGCGTCCTTGTCGTCCGAATCCCACACGAGGGCCTTCATCTCGACCAGGTCGATCATGCCCTTGAAGTTGTCCTCGGAGCCGATCGGCAGCTGTACGGGCAGCGGCCGGGCATTGAGGCGGTTCTTGATCATGTCCACGCAACGCAGGAAATTGGCTCCGCTGCGGTCCATCTTGTTGACGTAGCACAGGCGCGGAACGTCATAATTGTCGGCCAGACGCCAGTTGGTCTCGGACTGGGGTTCCACACCCGCTACACCATCGAATACGACGACGGCGCCGTCGAGCACGCGCAGCGAACGGTTGACCTCAATCGTGAAGTCCACGTGGCCTGGCGTGTCGATCAGGTTGATCTTCTTGTCGCGCCAGAAAGCGGACACCGCGGCGCTCTGAATGGTGATGCCGCGCTTTTGTTCCTGCTCGAGATAGTCAGTCGTCGTCGACGTCTTCAGATCTTTCGTGTCATGGATGTCGATGATCGTGTGCTTGCGACCCGTGTAATACAGGATCCGCTCGGTCGTAGTCGTCTTACCGGCATCGACGTGGGCGATGATGCCGATGTTGCGGATATCAGATAGAGCAGTTGTACGAGGCATAGCAGATTTCCATGACAGTTTCGGGTTGCACCAGACCGGCCCATACGAGCCGTTGCCGCCGGGCTCCAAAGCGCGGCTGCCGTGTATTCGTTCATCCTACTTTTAGTGGGTCGCGCCCTCGCAATCCCGCGCGCATGCCACTTGATGGCAGACCTAAGGACCGAGTCCGGGATCGAAGGGGCGTAGGAGGGCAGCTACGTATCATAGCATAAAGCGCTAATTTCACGAGTATCTTCAGGGCGGACCGTGAATCAGATTCCCTCCCGGACACTTATACTGGGTCGAACGGGACGTTTTCGGGTCAAAGAATAAAAAAACAGGCTGGCCGGGCGCGCTGCATTGCGGACGCTGGCGGCCCCCCGGCAGGGTTTTGCCTGCCGCCCGGGCGCTCGCGAACTTATCGGGGTCCATGGCACAGTCACGACGGCCGGATCCAGAGGGCTTTCCTGCCGGCTGACAATCGCAACCGTACCCGCCGGGTGCGTGTTGGTATCGTGCAAGCCCACCGCCAGGTCCGGCTTGCCGAAACGCTCGTAGAGATGGTCGGCCAGCATTGCCCGCGCGCGATCGATCGTTTCTTCGGATGGCGGTCCGATGAGCATCAATGTGCCGTGCCACTTGAACTTGCTGGCGGCGAGCGCTGCAGTCCCCATGTCTGGCCCCACAGGAACGGTACGTTTTGCATTGTTCCCGCGCGTCGATTTTGAGCAACTCGAGTGCGATTCCAGCTTAACGGGCCGCCTGAACAGTGTGGCGCGAATGCCTATCCTGACGCACAACGGGCTCACAACTTGCTAGGATTGCGCGCAGTGACGGCAAGTTGGGCGAAGGGGGGGACTATGTCTCGTCTGGCAGCTGGAATCTGCACCATTGGAATCGCCGTCGGTTGCACAGTCCTTGCGAGCTGTGGATCCGACACCGACACGGCGACAGTCGCGACGAGCACTGAGCGTGGCACGCTCGTATACGATCCGCCTTTCAGAATCGCATCGTTGAACGCGGCTGACTTCGCAAGTGAGCTTGGCGCGAGCGCGGCGGGGAAGAGCCTGCTCGTCGTGGCAGGTGCGCCAGCGTGCGGCGTGGACTTCTATCATCTCGAGTACAACACCGTCGGCGGCAAGGGCGAGACGACGACCGCCTCCGGGGCGCTGCTGGTTCCCACCGGCGCGGCGCCGGGCTGTTCGGGCCCCCGGCCTATCGTGCTGTACGCCCACGGCACCCAGACCGACAAAACGGCGAACCTCGCTGATATAACGAACACGAACAATACGGAAGGGGCCCTGATCGCAGCCGTATTCGCGGCCCATGGCTATATCGTGGTCGCTCCGAACTACGCCGGCTATGACACATCGTCGCTGCCGTACCATCCCTTTCTCAATGGCGATCAGCAGTCCAAGGACATGATCGATGCGCTTGAGGCCGCCCGTACCGCTCTGCCCAACGTCAGCTCCGCAGCAACTTCCGATGGCGGTAAGTTGTTCATCACCGGCTACTCTCAGGGTGGCTACGTAGCGATGGCGACACACAAGGCGATGCAGGCACTGGCAATGCCAGTCACCGCCTCCGCTCCCATGTCTGGTCCCTACGCGCTCGAAGCGTTCGGTGATGCCATATATTTCGGGAACGTGGATATCGGTTCCACCGTGTTCGCCGATCTGGTCGCGACGAGTTATCAGCGGTCCTATGGGAATCTTTACACTTCTCCAGCTCAGGTGTTCGAGCCGGCATACGCCGGCAGCGTCGAGGGTCTGCTTCCGAGCGCGACGCCGCTGAGCACACTATTCGCGACCGGCAAGCTGCCGCAGACGGCGTTGTTCAACAGCACGCCACCGGTGACTGTGAACCCGACTCTGGATGCCGTGCTGGCGGTGCCGGCGAATCCTGTGTTCGCGCTGGGGTTCGGCACTTCGAACCTGATCACGAACGAGTATCGCCTGGGCTACGTGCTCGACGCGGTGGGCAATCCCGATGGGGCGGTGCCGACCCCGCAGGCGGGTGTTCCGCTGGCTGCGGCGCCTCAACATCCGCTGCGGCAGGATCTGAAGAACAACGACCTGCGCAGCTGGAGTCCGACGAGACCCTTGTTGTTGTGTGGAGGTGACCAGGACCCCACGGTGTTCTTCAGCGTGAACACCGGAACGATGCAGGCATTCTGGAGCGGGTTGCCACCCGGACTCCTCACCGTGCTGGATGTCAACGGCACACCTGATCCCAATAGTCCGTTTGCGCCCCTGCAGGTTGGATTCCAGACCACGCTGGCGGGGCTGCTGGCCAGCGGCGGACCGCAAGCCGTGGTCCAGAACTATCACGTCGCGGTCGCGCCGTTCTGTACGGTGGCGGCGCGCGGCTTCTTCGGTCAGTTCTGAGTCAGGGGGACGATCATGTTTGCACGGATCTTGACCATTGCCTTCGGGATACTGGCAGCCACGACAACTGTGGGCGCACGGGCGCAGGAGGACGTTCTGTCCAACTCGGTCCGAGTCGGTGCTTACTATCTCATGTACGACACGCAGGCCGAGGATATCAGGGGACCCTTCGTACCAGCGGGCGTCAACCTGAAGGTCGAGGATGTGATCACCCCTTACTTCGCGTATGTCCGCAGGCTCACCAACCATTTCGGTGTGGAGCTTGCGGTCGGTGCCCCTCCACTGACCAAGACGGAGGGCAAGGGGCCCGCCAAGCTCGGCTCGGTGCCTTACAACGGACAGGTGGTCACCACGGCACGCTGGCTCGCTCCGACGCTCCTCCTCACATACACTTTCTTTGACGAGTCGAACAGGTTTCGTCCCTATATCGGCGCGGGCATCAACTACACGAAATTCTATTCGCGGCAGTCCACTGCGGCAGGTAACGCAGCCAGCGGAGGCCCGACCCGGATCGATCTGCCCGTCTCTGTGGGACCGGCCGTCACTCTCGGCCTCAGCTACCGGGTCACCCGGCACTTCAGCCTATATGGCTCGCTATCGGCTTCGCAGGTCGACACGACCCTGAAAGCCAACACGGCCGGCGTCATCCGGACCAGCCACATCTCATTTGGTCCGCGCACGGCTGTGCTCGCGATGGGATATTCGTTCTGAACGGCGCTGATGGCGCCCCGCGGCGGCCTATTTGGCCGCAGGTCGCGATACGTGCGTGTAGATCACCTGCCACTTGCCATTTCGTTTCGCCCAGATGTCGGCGAAACGGAGCGTTGCCTCGAACCGCTTGCCACTGTCCATGCCGCGCAGAGTGGCGACGCCGCCCATGACGGCACCATTGCTCCAAACCTTTTCAATTGCGTCCGTGACTACGAACGGCTCGAGCTTGTAACCCGGCGCGGTAAAGTCTGAGATGAGCTGCGCCTTGTTTTGGATCTGGCCGGAGCTGCTGATCAGCGTGTAGTCCTCAGCCAACAGTCGCTCGAGCTCCGCGCGATCGCCGCGTACCTGTGCCTGATCGTACGCCTTAACCGCTGTCGCCAGATCGGAAGGCAGCTCGTTGGCTCCCGCCAGCGCTGAGACGAGGATGGCGATCATGGCCGCGGCTCGCGATGCGTTCTTCATCATTCAACCTCCTGGAGATGGCCCACACTATCAGACCACAGAGTGCGAGCGCGCTGCCAACCCAGCCCGTAGACGTCCAGCCATAGCCCGCCGCGATGGTCATCCCACCGAGCCAGGGGCCGAGTGCGTTTGCCATGTTGAAGGCGGAGTGATTGAGCGCTGCCGCGAGGCTCTGCGCATCGCCTGCCACGTCCATGAGGCGGGTTTGGAGCACAGTTCCCAGAGCGCCACCGAGGCCAATGGCAATGACATCGAGCGTGACGGCCCACAGGCTGTGGGCGGCCACTGTGTACAGGCCCAGCACCAAGGCCGACCAGACGAGCAGATAACCGGCAGTCGCCATCAGGGCACGATCTGCAAAACGCGGGATAAACAGGTTACCAGCAGTCATGCCGACACCGAACGCGGCCAGCACCAGAGGTACGACACCCGGCGACACATGCGTTACGTCGATCAGTGTTGATCCCAGATACGTGTATACCGAGAACAGTCCACCGAAACCAATTGCACCGATTCCCAATGTCAGCCAGACCTGCAAGCTGCCCAGAGCGCGCAATTCGCGCAGCGGACTGGCTGTCGCTGCCGGGCGATCCGTTGGAGCGAAGATCGCCACCATGGCGGCGCAGGACAGAGCCAACACCATCACTATCGCGAATCCCCAGCGCCAGCCAACTGCCTGGCCGAGCCAGTTGGCGAGCGGTACGCCGACGATGGTTGCGACAGTCAAACCCAGCAGTACGCGGGCGACCGCCTGCGTGCGCCGCTCGGGCGGAACGAGGGAGGCAGCCACGAGCGCGGCAATGCCGAAGTAGGCTCCGTGCGGAAGGCCGCTCAAAAAGCGAAAGGCCAGCATCCACCCATAGGTAGGCGCAAGCGCGGAGAGCCCATTCGCAACAGCAAACAGACCCATCAATCCGATCAGCAGGGTGCGGCGCGCGACGCGGGCCGACAGCACAGCAATGATCGGTGCCCCGACGACAACGCCCAGGGCATAGGCGCTGATCACGTGCCCGGCCGTGGGCTCGTCGATACGCAAGTCGTGCGCGAAGTAGCGCAAGAGGCTCATCGTCGCGAACTCCGTCGTACCGATCGCGAAACCGCCGATGCTCAGGGCGAAATGCACCAGGGCGGGGTGGGGAGTCCGCGCGATAGCTCTGTCCTTGCAAAAAAGACTGTGGGTGGGCGCCAGGCGCGCGTACCGCGCGCGCTCTGTTAACGCCTGACCATCTTACGGCGAGCTCGCGGTGGACTGAATCTCTCGGATTGGGGATCGCATGTGAAGCAATCGACAAGCTCCTGAAGGGCGAGTTCGTAGCGCGCTCCTGTTGCACTCTCTGGCATCATCGCCTTCATGCGACCGGCCCGGAGCCGCAAGCTGGCCAGTGGCGGGCGCGAGCTTCATTCTCATCGGCAAGACTGGGGGGCAGCTTGCGCAACAGCGCCGGAAAGCGTTTATGGCCGCAGGATCGTTGCGCTCGAGTCAACCATGTTACATGTAAATCCGGCTGAACTTGCCTATGGGTCCGACAAAACCGGGCTCGTCTGGGGGTATCTGTTCAAGCCCGGGCAACCGCCTCGCCAGATCGAGTGCGACTCTGCTCTGCAATGGCTCGCATCGCCGGCCCAGACCGATTCCTCCGAGTTCATCTGGCTGCACTTGTCGTTGTCCAATGCCGCCGCCGAGCGCTGGATGCGCCAGTCCCTCCAATTGGCCGAAGCTTTTTACGAGTCGCTGCATGAAGGAGTCGGCTCTACGCGCCTGGAAGTGGAAGGCGATGCGCTCGTTGCTGTGATGCATGACGTATTGTTCAACCTCAGCTTCGATGCGGCAAACATCTCGACTGTTTCGTTGTGTATGGACCCGCGCCTGGTCGTTACCGCGCGACTGCGGCCGCTGCGTTCGGTCGACCGGCTGCGCGCATCCGTCAAGGCAGGCCAGACTATCCGCTCCTCTGCCGAGCTTCTTGCCCATCTGTTGCACGATCAGGCCGACGTTTTAGTGGACATCATTCGCCAGTCCACCGCCCGCGTGGACGCCGTCGAAGATAATCTGCTCGCAAATAGGATTGCCGTCAGCCGTACGGAATTGAGCACGTTGCGCAGGTCACTGGTCCGTCTGCAGCGTTTGCTGGCACCGGAACCCGCCGCACTGTTCCGCCTGCTCAACCGTCCGCCGGCCTGGTTGAGCGAAGATGATCTCGGTGACCTGCGGCAGGCGGCAGAAGAATTCTCCGCAGCCGTGGTTGACGCAGGTGCGCTGACCGAGCGGCTGAAGCTGCTGCAGGAAGAGTTATCCGCCCTGATCAACGAACATAGTAACCGGACTCTGTTCACCCTTACCGTGGTTACCGTACTTGCATTACCCATCAACCTCGTGGCGGGACTGTTGGGCATGAACGTCGGTGGTATTCCACTCTCGCAGCATCACCATGGATTTATGCTGATCGTTGGCTCCCTGACTTTTGTAACAGGCGTGCTTGCATACCTTCTGTTTGCAAGACGCCGGGAGTGATTCAACGGTCCGGTGATGGCACCTCCTCATGAACATCGCGGAACGCCAACATCCGCAGCTACTGCAAAGACTGCGCCTACGCGTCGGCGGAACCCCAACCTTGGCGTGCAATTTGGGTGCAATTATTGCGTGCCAGCCTCTCTCTTTGAAAACACTGGAGACTATTCATGCCCGCAAGTCGCGAGGGATCTTCCGTACCCAATATGACCTTCAAGGTCGTACGCAATGGCGAGCTAACCGCGGTGGGATCGGATGAAATCTTCAAGGGCCGTCGGGTTGTGCTGTTTGCATTGCCGGGGGCTTACACGCCGACCTGTTCGACAGGACATGTCCCCCGCTTCGTGGAGCTTGCACCCGAGCTGCACAAGCATGGCGTGGATGACATCGTGTGCCTTTCGGTGAACGATCCGTTCGTCATGGCTGCGTGGCAACGCGAGCAGAACGCCGAATCGATTACGTTCCTGCCGGACTGCGATGGAAGTTTCACCACCGCCATGGGCATGCTCGTTGACAAGAGCGAGGCGGGACTCGGCAAGCGCTCGTGGCGCTATTCGATGGTCGTGAACGACGGCCGCATCGAGAAGATGTTCATCGAGCCCGAGAAACCGGGCGACCCATTCGAAGTGTCGGATGCCGACACCACGCTGGCTTACCTCGATCCTGCCCGGACCATGGGCGCCGTCACGATGTTTGCCCGACACGGTTGCCCCTTCTGCGAGCGCGCGAAATCGATGCTGACCGAACGCGGCATCCCATTTGAGGCCGTCTACCTCGGCGACGGCATCACAATGAGTTCCGTCCGGGCCGTCGCCGGTGCCGCCAAGGTTCCCCAAGTGTTCATTGACGGGAAGCTGATCGGGGGGGCGGACGCCCTGCAGGCGTTCTTGGAGAAGAACACTCGCGAAACGAGCCGGGGGAAGGCCGCGTAAGCTGATTCGGAGCTCGGCCGGCGGCGGGTGGGGTGCCATTGTGGGCTCAGGTTCTACCTGCCTCGCCGGGCGCGGTTTGGCGCCTCCCGGGGCGCTTTGCGCCACCGTCCATTTTCCATGACCCGTGCGAAGCGCTAAGCTTGTGTGCTTGGAATGCCGTCTGTGGAGCCCCTGTGCAGGAAGAAAGCTCGAACCTGATTACCATGCGTCCGGCGAATTCCCCGAACGCATTCGACCTGCGTCTCGTTGGGGCGCATCCGGACTATTGGTACGCAGTTGCCTGGTCGGATGAGCTGAAGCAGGGCAAAACGCTCGGCCGCCGCTTTGCCGGCGACCCGATAGTCTTGTATAGGGGGAAGGCCGGGCGAGTGTTCGCCCTCGAGGACCGGTGCGCGCATCGCCAGGTACCATTGCACCTGGGCGTGGTCAACGGCGACGAGATTAAGTGCCACTACCATGGATGGTCGTACGACCAGACCGGCAAGTGCGTGGACGTGCCCTACCTCGGCAAGGAGCGGCTGCCGAATGGGGTCAAAAGCTATCCGGCCCGCGAGATCGATGGCCTCATATTCATCTTCCCCGGCGACCCTGCCCTCGCAGAAAGCCGTGTCCCGCGTACGCTCGGGCTCTCACAGCGCAAGGACTACAAGACCCGGCGGCTGAATCGTGAGGTGGCTTGCCACTACACGTTCATGCACGAAAACCTCTTCGACATGAACCATCAGTTCATGCATCGCAAGAACATGGGCTCCATCAAGGCGCGCTGCATCGGCCGCAATCACGGCGAGGACTGGGCGCAAGTCGAGTACACCTTCAGCCGCACGGGTGGCAAGCCGTCGATGGGCGAGCAGGTCATCGTGGACCTGGTGCGCAAGCGCGGTGAGGCGAAGAAGGATTTTTCCGACCACATGCGTATTCGCACCGATTATCCAACACAGAGCCTGCGGGTATGGGTGGGCCGCGACATCGACGAATCGCAGGACCCGGTGTTGGATGTGTGGTTGAACTACACGCCGCTGGACGCTGAACAGAAAACCAACCGCACGTATGGTTATCTGTCGGTGAAAAAACCGCCGATTCCAGGGCTCATCCACCTCGTGTGGCCGTTCGTCACCTGGTTCACGGAGCGGATTTTTGCCGAGGACAAGGAAATCGTCGAATACGAGCAGGCCGCCTACGATATGCAGGGCACTGACTACAACAACGAAGTCTTTCCGGCGATTCGGGACCTGCGCAGCGTGCTGGCCCACTGCGGCAAGCCCATCAAGACCTGACCCGAGCCGTCGCGTTACACGCGCGGGCTGCCATCTTTTCCGGCAGGCCGCGCACCATCCTAATTTCCGGTGTCTGCGTAAATCTTCACCAGCCGGTACAGGAAGTCGCGCCCTTCCAATAGGGACTTGACGCCGACATACTCGTTGAGACCGTGGATATTGCCCAGGTCGGGTCCGGCAAACACCGGCTCGATGCCGTACGTGGGAATACCAACAGCGTTGAGGAATGCCCCATCGGTCGCGCCCGGTTGCAATATGGGCAGAACCGGCAGGCCGGGCCAGAATTGCGCGGACAGCTTCTGCACGGGGCCCAGCACTCGAGGTGTCAGCGGTGGTGGTGGTGAGGTCGGGCTGCGGGTCTCGAGCAGGATCACCTTGACCGCCGGGTCGGCGGCGAGCTCTTCCAGTTTCTGGCGCACGCTTTCCGGTGAGACGCCCGGGAAAATCCGGCAGTTGATGTTGGCCCGGGCTCGCTGTGGAAGCGCGTTCGTTGCATGGCCACCGTCGAGCATCGTGGCCACGCATGTCGTGCGCATCGTTGCGTTCCAACTCGGGTCCTTCGCAGACACGAGCGCAATTGACTTGGCATCGTTCGGATCTTGTACGAGCGCATTCATTGCCGCGGCGACCTCGGAATCGCCTTTCGCTGCCTGAATCTTCGCCATACCTGTGAAGTAGGCGCGGTTGCCGTCCGTGAACTGCGCCGGGAAGTCATACGCCTCGATGTTCTTGAGCGCGCCCGCGAGGTGGTAGATGGCATTGTCCTTGACGGGCCGGGAGCTGTGGCCGCCCCGGTTGGTCACCTCCAGCCGATAGTTCTGCGGGAATTTCTCGCCCGCCTGGACTTGCAGGACGACGCGATTTCCCTGTGCATCGAGCTCGCCCCCGGCGCCCTCGTTGATGGCGAACTGCGAATCGATCAGCTCCTTCTGATTCTCGGCGAGCCATTCGGCCCCGTTGAACGCGCCAGCAGTTTCCTCGCCGCAGGTGAGCGCGAGCTTCAATGTCCGGCGGGGTTTGAAGTTCTCGTGACGGTAGCGGATGAACGTATCCACCCAGATTGCAGCTTGCGCCTTGTCGTCCAACGCGCCGCGTGCATAGAACGAGCCGTTCTCTTCGACGAGTTTGAACGGATCGCGGGTCCAGTCCTCCCGCTTCGCTTCCACGACATCGATATGGGCCAGCAGCAGAATCGACTTGAGCTTCTTGTCGCGGCCCGGGTAGACAGCGACCAGACCTCCTTCCTTCGGATGATCCGGCGCTGTGAACAGATGCAAATCGGTATCAGCGAAGCCCGCTGCCTTGAGTCGGGCGGCCATCCGCTCGGCCGCGAGCGTGCAGCTCCCCGAGGAGAGTGTCGTATTCGTTTCCACGAGCTCCTTGTAGAGATCGCGGAATGCTGCTTCCGTCGCGGCCGACCCGACGTCAGGTGGTGCCGCATGCGCACCCGGAATGACCGGGAGCAGGCTGGCTGCCAGCAGAAGATTCGTCAAGAAAAGTGTTTTCATTGAAGATAACCGCCAGAGGGGACACCGGCGGCAAGCTTAACGTGCCACCCGTAGGTTCATGGCGGATTTCACAGCTGGTTGCGGTTCTATTCCTCTGGACAGCGCGAACCGATGCCGCAATGCTTGCGATGCGAACGTGGTACCAGAAGGCGCTGCCAGGGGCGGTGGAAAGTGATGTCAATCACCGATCCATGTACGGCAGCTACTTTAAGCTCACAGGGATCAGGCTTACCTAAGGGAGTGATTTCTTGACCGTGTATCGAACCGCTGACGGCACATCCACGTCCATCGAGCTGTTCAAGTGCCGGGAGGCCTCGAAATAGCCGCGGGGCTCGTGCGCGGTTTGAGCTTGCTCGCGCTGTGGATGGCCAGCCTCGCTGCCACCGCTCAACCGGCCGTAGAGTTTTCCAACCCCGGTCCGCCAACCGGACTTGCAGATTCCGCAGCTCTGCGCGCCACTGTTTTCGGAGCTGCGCCGCAGGATCTCGCGCCAGTGCCACAGGCAGTGCCACTGCGCGAGATCAATATTGCGCTGTCCTGGGCGCAGCCAGTCCCCGAGGTGTTCTGGTTTGATCGGAAGCTGAGGGTCTGGTTTTCGGCGCAGGACCATCCGGCGCCGCTAGCGGTTGTCATATCCGGTACGGGCGGGGACGGCAACACTGTGAAGGTCTCGATGTTGCGCGCTGCGCTCTACGGCGCTGGATATCACGTCCTGACTTTGCCATCGCCGACGTTCCCCGGATTTATCGTGGCGGCCTCGAGTACCGGCGTGGCGGGCGATCTGCGCCAGGACAGCCGCGACCTGTACGCCGTGCTGCGGCAAGTTATTGCACACCTGCCGCATCGAGTCCGCATCACTGAGATAGACGTGCTGGGCTACAGCCTGGGGGCGGCGAACGCGGCCGTCATGAAGTCGATCGACGCGGCCGAGGGCAAGTTGAACATCCACAGGGTTGTGATGATCAATCCGCCGGTGAGCCTGTTTGCATCCATCGACCGGTTGGACAAGTTGTTTGCCGCGAGCATCGGTCCTGGAGATGGGGGCATCGAGAAGCTGTATCGCACCCTGTACGCGGGGCTTGCCAATTATTACCGTGCCTCGCAGAAAGCTCAAATCGGTACTGATGTGCTCGCAGCCGCGGGCAGTCTGCTCAAGACTGATGAGGACTTTTCGGCGGCCATTGCGCTGACATTCCGCATCGCGTTGATCAACGTCTTCTTCGCTGGCGACATGTACGCCCGTACGGGTGTAGTAGTCGATCCAAATCATCCGCCGCGAGCCGGCGATTCGCTCGAGGGGGTCGCGCGTACGCTGCGTGACAAGCCTTTCTCGGAGTATTTCTGGAAAGTATTCGCCCCTTACTATCTGGCTCGCCGGCCTGAGGCGACCCCAGAGTCTCTGCTTGCCGAGAGCAGGCTCGATATCATTGGTGAGAGCCTGCGGAGCAATCCGGACTACTACGCGCAAACCAACCGCGACGATGTGATTCTCGATGAGGCTGAGCTGGGGTGGCTGAAATCGACGTTGGGTGAGCGCATCGTTGTGTACGATCACGGCGGCCACGTGGGTAATCTCGGCGAGCGGCGGCAGATTGCCGACATGCTCGAGATGTTGGCGGGACGGTGGAAGGGGGCGAGTAGCGCCTCGGCACGCGAGATTTCGCCAGCGCGGCCGGCGGCTACGGCGCGCGAGACACCAGCGCCCGAGGGCGCGATACCGCAGCCTGCGCTGCCCGGGGCGTCGACGACAGCAGAGACGTCCGACGGTGCGCCAACGGCGGCCGTAAGTCCTGTGCCTGGGAGTGGGGGCACGCCTGGACCTTTGGCCTCGGCACCAGGCGGTTCGCCGGCAGCGTCCGGCACAACCCAACAGCAAGATAGTGAACCGCTGGTGCCGTTGACCACCGACGACGCCCCCTCGATGTACACCTATGACCCGTGGGAGCGGCTCAACCGCTTTACCTATCGCTTCAACGCGCGTTTCGACGAGGCGATCTTTCTACCGGTGGCGAACGGCTACCGTCACGTGCCGGGGCCGATTCGCTCCGGGATTCACAATTTCCTTTCCAACCTGTCCGAAGTGGACAGCGTCGTGAACTACGGCTTGCAGGCGCGCCTCGTTGGAGGAGCCCGCAGCCTGGGCCGCTTTGTCATCAACACCACGATCGGGATCGGCGGGCTCTTCGATGCCGCAAGCCGCTTTAAGTTGCAGAACCCGCCGACCGGGTTCAGCGCGACGCTGTCCACTTGGGGCGTGCATCCGGGTCCCTATCTCGTCATGCCCATCCTGGGCCCGTCAACACTGCGCGACGGTGTTGGATACATCGGGGACTACGGCATCAACTACGGCGTCAACGTGGCCGACTTGTACCGTGGTTACCAGTCATACTCGCTCAGTACCGTGAATGCGGTCGATATACGTGCCAACACAGACTTCCGCTATTACTCGACGGGCTCGCCGTTCGAATACGAAGTAATCCGTTTCCTGTACGTGCGCAAACGACTGATAGAGGATGAGGCGTTGCACGGTAGGGGCAAGCCGCGGTGGCGCGACGGCCATGCCCCTGCGGGCCAATAGGGACCTCAGCTCATTCCCTGGGACTTCAGGTACTCATCGTAGCTGCCGGTGAAATCGGCGATGGTGCCGCCGGGCTTCAACTCGATAATGCGCGTCGCCAGGCCGTCCACGAACTGGCGGTCATGGGAGACGAACAGCAGCGTGCCCGGATATTTTTCCAGCCCGATCTGCAGCGATTCGATGGTTTCCATGTCCATGTGGTTGGTGGGCTCGTCCATCAACATCACGTTGGGCTTGGTGAGCATCAGCTTGCCGTAGATCATCCGGCCCTTCTCGCCGCCCGACAGCACCGTCACTGACTTCTTGGTCTCATCGCCGGAGAACAGGAGGCGGCCAAGAGTCGCACGGATAATCTGCTCATCGTCAGCCTTGCCCGTCCAGACGGACATCCAGCTGAAGAGGTCTGTCTTGTCGGCGAACTCGGCCTGTGGATCCTGCGGCATGTAGCCGGGTTGCGCGTTCTCCACCCAGCTGACGCGGCCCGAGGTGGGTGTCAACTCGCCGGCGAGGCAGCGCATCAGGGTGGTCTTGCCGATGCCATTGGGGCCGATGATGGCCACCCGCTCGCCCGCCTCGATATTGAAGCTGACATCGGTGAGTATCGGGACAGTCGTGTCCGGATAGGTGAAGTTGAGTTTCTCGACCGTGACGGCGGAGCGGTATAGCTTCTTCGCCTGCTCGAAGCGGATGTAGGGGTTCTGCCGCGAGGTGGGCCTGACCTCCTCGATCTTGATCTTCTCGATCGCCTTGCGCCGCGAGGTGGCCTGGCGGGCCTTGGATGCGTTGGCCGAGAAGCGGCGCACGAATTCCTGCAGATCCGAGATCCGGTCCTTCGCCTTGGCATTCGCGGCTTCGACCCGCGCGCGTGCCTGCGTCGAGGCCAACATGAAATCGTCGTAGTTACCCGGGTATACCTTGAGCTGCTGGTAGTCGAGATCCGCGATGTGAGTGCACACCTGGTTGAGGAAATGCCGGTCGTGGCTGATGATGATCATCGTGGCGTCGTACTCGTTGAGAATACGTTCGAGCCAGTGGATCGAGTGGATGTCCAGGTTGTTCGTGGGCTCATCGAGCAGCAACACATCGGGTTTGGAGAACAGGGCCTGCGCCAGCAGCACGCGCAGTTTCAACCCGGGAGCCACTTCGCGCATGGGTCCGTTGTGCAGCGCTTCGGCAATGCCCGCATCCAGCAGAATAGCCGCCGCGCGGGCCTCGGCCGTGTAGCCGCCGTATTCGGCGAACTTACCTTCGAGCTCGGCGGCCTTCATGTAATCGGCATCGGTGGCCTCCGGGTCGGCATATATCCGGTCACGCTCGGCCATCGCCTCCCACATTTCGCGGTGGCCCTGCATCACTACATCGAGCACGCGCTCGTCTTCGTAGCCGAACTGGTTCTGGTTCAATTTGCCCAGGCGCATGCCGGTGTGCAGGCTGACCTCGCCGACGCTCTGCTCCAGCTCGCCGCCGAGAATCTTCATAAGAGTGGATTTGCCGCAGCCATTGGCGCCGATCAGGCCATAGCGGTTGCCATCCGAGAACTTGACGGTGACGCCTTCAAAGAGGGGCTTTGCACCAAACTGAATCGCAACGTTCGTGGTAGTAAGCATTTATGTCCGCACATCGAGGGCACGCAGCCGGGGCCGGCCGCAGCCAGGTATATAGAGTCATTCCGCTGGAATGCCATGAAAGGTGGGGGCGCGATCGCAGGATTCCAGCCAGGATCGAGGGTTCCGGGATCCGCCGAGCGCCACTCTGGCGGCCGTATTCTATATAAGCCGGAGCGGCGGGGGGAGGGTTTCTGGGGCGGCGGAGGCGTTGGCCAGGAGCATTGGCCACATTGGCGCCGCGCCGATGGTGGCGGTGTGAGCTGATTCCCGCAAGCCGGGCAGAGGCGGCGGCAGCTCGCGGGCGACGCTTGCAGGTACAGCGAGGGGGCCTTCGTCGGGCCGCCGTTTCCGATCCCAAGTTGGCCCGCGGCATAAACACCGAACACCAACTGTCCAACTGTCGGCGCGGCGCGTGGGAAGATCAGCCCCCCGGCGGTTGGCTACACGATCATTTTGGGATCCAGCTCGCGTCACAATGGCGCGCGGCACTGGCGGATGGTCCTTGCTCAAGTTTGCGGCTATTTGCCGATTCCTGTGCCCATTCAGTGGCACGCGGCCGGTTCGTGGTTCACCTCGCTGGTGCTGGGCTTTCAATCGGTGCGAGAATGAGTGTCCGGCGCTGCATTTTCAAATCTGGCACATCGAGGAACTGTCATGGCTATTAGCGAAGCGAAGAGGAAGGAGTTGAAGGGACGGCGCGCGGCGCCGCTGGTCACGCCGAGCGATCTCGGCGCCAAGGCGTCGGCGAACATCGCTGGAGGCATGAATGCCATCCTGGCAGATGTCTGGGCCCTTTATTTCAAGACCAAGAATTTTCACTGGCACATGAGTGGCCCGCATTTCCGCGACTATCATCTGTTGCTCGATGAGCAGGCTGACCAGCTCTATGAGATGAGCGATCCGATCGCCGAGCGTATCCGCAAAGTGGGTGGCAACACGTTGCGTTCCATTGGCAACGTTGCCCGTCTGCAGCGCGTCAAGGACAACGACGCCGATTACGTTGATCCGCTTGATATGTTGGCTGAGCTTCGCGAGGACAATCAGTCGCTCGCGGCGCGGCTGCGCGAGGTGCACGATGTTGTGGACGAAGCGCGTGACATCGCGACCGCAAGCCTCATCGAGAACTGGATCGACGAGACGGAGCGGCGCACCTGGTTCCTGTTCGAGGCCAGCCGCCAGGACCGGTAGTCAACTGGTCTGCGGCCCGTTGAGCGCGGGGCAACTCCCTCACGCGGGTGTCGCGTGAGGGAAGCGGCTGCAGACACATGTTGGAACAGTGCTGCCCCTCGCTGAGGCCCGGAAGGCTCACGAGATGCTTGACGGTGTGCGTGTACGGCCGCCGGGCAAGATCGTCCTGACACCCTGACATCCATACGTGCTGACGTCCGAAGGTCCGGCGCGACGTGCAAGGGCGTGAGCTTGGCAGCCCAATGCCCGTTGTAGTTGCGCAACGCATGAGAACAGGCTGCCTGAGCTGTGGCAGTATCCCGACCCATCGACCGAGAACGGAGCGGGGAAGTGCGGCTATCAGCAATTGAGGAATTCTGTCGGAAAAGTTTTGCCGTTGGTTTGCTGGTTTGCGTTTCCGCCTGCGGGGGCGGCGGTGGCGGGGGCTCCCCCAATCCGGTCCTGGGAAAGCTGAGTTTTACTACGAACGAAAACGTTGCGCTCAATACTAGCGTGACCGCAACGGACCCGGGTGGCGGTCAGATCACCTTCTCGCAGGCGGGTAACCCGACGTCTGGCACAGTCAGCGGCTTCACTCCGGCTGGCGGGTTTACCTACACCCCGAACCCCAACTTCACGGGGAACGACTCGTTCGCAATACAGGCCACGGATGCCGCGGGCAACAAGACTGCCGGCACTGTCACGATTACTGTCACGGTGAATAAACCGCCGACGGCCAGCGGCGCTGTAATGCGCGCCGACGGCACGGGTCTCTCAGACATTAATGTGCTTCAGAGTGCCAACGACCCCGACAAGGACCCGTTGACCGTCACGATAATCGACCAGCCGCCGACCGGCGCGGGAACCGCGACTGTCAACAGTGACGGCACTGTGAGTGTGTCAGGGTTGTCCGGGTTCAAGGGGCTGACACATTTCACCTACCAGGTTACAGACCCCAGCGGCGCCAAGGCCACCGGAGCAGCGGCCGTATTCGTGGGTACGGATCCTTTTCGTGCTGCCTTTGTTGGTGACGCGGCGGGGAATGGTTCAAACGAGGTCTACCTGACTGATTTCGCCACCGACCCGGTGGCCATGACGGCGGCTACCCAGGGCAATCTGCGTCTGAAGGGGTTCGCGATCGCCGACAATGGGGCGACGATCGTCTACAGGGTCGAGGATAAGACGGCACCTGCGACTACCAGCCTGGCGTTCGTGAAAACGGCGGCGCCGACCCAAGCGACTGCCGTACCGTTACCGAGCGGCACCGTACCGGTGTTGGATTCCAATAACCGGGATCAGTTCGTGGTCAGTCCGGATGGACAATGGATCGCAGTCATTGCGGGGCAGGGCAATTCCAACGCGCTGTACGTGATCAACATTGCGCAGCCCACGGTCGTGAGCCAGGTCCAGCCCGCCGGCGCTGTCTACGCGGCGCAGCCGACTTTCTCGCTGGATTCGAAAAACATGTATTTTCTCGCAACCACCGTGGCCGGCGGGGCCCACAAGTCACTGTACTATGCCTCGCTGAGCAGTCCTGGGCAGACGACCCTGATGTCCAAGCTCAGCGACACCGCGTCTGTTGCTGACGATGTGTCGGCATATTCCGTCTCTCCAGATCTGAATCGAATTCTGCTGCAGGCCATTCGAGGCGGGAAAGCCGGAATCTACTTCGTAAATGCGCAGGCTCCCGCCGTAGAGAATCAGCTCGACGAGGCTGTTCCAGCTCAAGCCGTAGGGGCCACGACCATCGGCTTGCCGATAGGTAAGGGAGGCAGCACCACCGTCTCGCGGGTAGTCTACGAGGTAGAAGGGACCGACTCGTCCACACACCCGCTAGGCATCTATGTTGCGGACGTGTCCTCGACTCCCAATCCGCGCTTAGCCGTCCAGAACTCGGGGGCACACGTTCTCGGCCTTCGGCCAGACGACAAAGCGTTTCTGTACACGGATGGCGCTCAGGTGTTCGAGGCAGTCATCGACGCAGCGGGTAGCCAGTCTGTAGGGGGTGGATATAGTGGGTGGTACGACTCCACCGGCAGCATCGTGCTGCTGACACAGCATTTGCCGTACCAAGCGCTCGCATCAACATCGCGAGGCGCTTTCGGCACTACCAATCAAATCGGTACGACATCGCTGGCTGTGCTCTACAGTGATGTCTCGGGATTCGATCGGGGAGTGACGGTCATTGGCCAGGGACCGACTTCCGGGACCCCGCCGACAACCTCGGCGCTGCAGCTCGTAAATGCGCTTGCACCGCGTGGATTGTTGTCGTTGGCTTCGTTTCAGTCACCGCTGCAACTGACGTCCTATTCCTCGAAGATCGTTTCCAAGTGACTCGAAGGCACGACGTAGGACAGGCCTGACGGCCGGGTGAGTTTGCCGCCGATGGCGCTCGGCGGGAGTTGGCTTCTATCGTTTGTGGCTCACCCGAGTCGTAGGAGACGGGCATGCCAGAGAAACAGACACTAAAGCGGGCGCGGCGGGACAAGCGCCAGGGCAAGGCTGCCAGCACGCAGGCGGGAGAATTCGTCAAGGAGGAAATGGATCACATCCGCGAGGGCAAACATGGAGCGCGCTCTGCCAAGCAGGCGGTTGCAATCGGTTTGTCCAAAGCGCGCCGCGCGGGCGTGGAGCTCCCGCCCCCGCGCAGGGGCAAGTCCTCCGAGAGAACTCGCCAGAGCGCCGCACGGGACTACGCACGCGGTCATGGCGCACCGGCGCGTCGCAAGTCCACCGCCAAGCGCTCACGAGCTTCGAGCCAAGCTTTGAAACGTGAGGGAAGGGGCGCTGCATCGCACCGCGCCTTGGCCAAACAGGCGAGGGGAGCTGCGCGCGGGCGAACTCGCAGCGAGCGGTCTACAGCGGCCAGGAAGGCTGTCAGGACCAAAGGGCCTGCGCAGAGATCGGCGGCGGCGAGGAAGGCTGCGCGCACGCGCGAGGCTCGTGCGTCGGCGTAAGTAGCAGGTGTCGGCCAACGCGCGACGTTTGCGGCCAAGCTGACGCACGTTCCGGCGAGCGAGTCTCGCGGTTTGTCGTAGCGCGTCGGCAACCGGCGACATAGCTGGGAGTTGACCGCGGCCGCTCAAGTGGCGAGTATCGCGGTCTTCGCCCGGCGGACGTGTCGCGCCTTGAACAAACACATACTCCTTCTGTTGATTGCCGTGAGCGGCACTTGCTTCGCGCTGGCTGACTCCGGCATCAAGATACTCAACAGCGACGCGCATTTTCCGGAAGGACCTCTCTGGTATCGCGGCAACCTCTACTACGTGGAGTATGGCCGCAACACCGTGACCCGCTGGGATGGGCGCAGAAACACCGTGTTTGCAACTGAGGCTGGGTGCGGACAGTCGGCCGTCGTGCCCACGGTGCGAGGCGATTTTCTCACGGCGTGCTATGACAACGGCACGATCGGCCGCGTGTCGGCGGATGGCAAGGTCCTGTCGGCGTACACACACGACCATGACGGCAACCGGTTCGTCGGGCCGAACGATTTCGCGCCCGATACTCATGGTGGCATTTACTTCACCACCTCCGGAAGTCAGGGCCCGACGATCGACGCGAAGGTCTTCTACATCGCAGCCGATGGGACGATCAGCCAGAAGGCGGTTGACCTGCATAGCGCCAATGGGCTCGCGGTCTCGAAGGAGGGCAGTACTTTGTATGTCGTAGAGACCGAGGAGAGCCGGTTGTTGCAATTCAAGATCGGGCCGGATGCGATGCTTTCAGAGCGGCGGGTTTTCCTGAACCTCGACGACCTTACGGATCACCTCGGTCATATCTGGCCGGATGGCGTGAAGATCGATTCCATGGGTCAAATTTACATCGGCCAGAGTCCGCGCGATCCGCACGCGCCGCTCGCCGGGAAGATCTTCGTGGTCAGCCCGGAGGGTAAGCTGCTGCGGACACTGAGTGTGCCGTCACCTGGAGTACCGAATTTCGCCTTCAGCCCGGATGAGAAGACGTTGTATGTCACCGCTGTAGATCAGCTCGACAAAGCGCCCTACCACGGGAAGCTCTACGCCGTCGGCAATAACTGACGGACCAACGGTAGCTCCAGGTTGTCCTATTTCGCTTCGGCGACGACGGCCTCGGACGCGGAGGTTAACCGTTTCGCGAGCCAGTAGTAGGCGGGGCCGGTGATGGCAAGGCCCGCAATCCACGACAGATCGACCCCGCCCAATGCGCGAGCGATGAACCCGCGGTACAGCGGCGTGTTGATGAATGGCAGTTGCACGAGAATTCCCAACACATAACATCCGACCGCGACGCCATTGACCCGGCCATAGATACCGCCATCATGCAGGAAGAAGGAATCGACATCGTACTGGGCATGCCTCAGGAGGTAGTAGTCAACCAGATTGATCGCCGTCCACGGCACGAGTACGTACAGCAGGAGCAGTATGAAATTCTCGTAATTGACCATGAAGGAGTTTTTCCCGAGCAATGCTCCCGTCAGTGAAAGCGCGAAAATAACCAGGGAGATGACGGTTCGCGCGGCCGCTCCGGGGGACCAGCTCGGAACCAGAGTCTGGCCGAGCGTCATGGTGGAGAGCGCGCCACAGTAGAGGTTCATAGCGTTCGCAGTCGCTACACCCAGGGACAGAACAATCAGGATCAGCGGCGCTATGCCGTGGGTCAGTGCAGCAAGTCCCGCAACGAGACTTCCTGCCTTCGGCGCGGCAATCCCGACCATCGCGCCTAGCACCATCGGCAGCATGGAGCCCAGAGAGCACCCCCAGAAGCTCGCCCAGAAAGCCGAGCGTGCGCCCGTATCGGCAGGCATATAGCGCGAATAATCCGATACGTACGGCGCGTAGGCTATCTGCCAGAGCGCCGCGGTCGACACGGTGCTCAGGAATCCCGACAGGTTCAGGGTGTTGCGGGACAGGAAGTCGGCCGGTAATCCGTGCACCCAGATGATCCATGCAAAAGCGAGGGCCAGCACCGCGCACGCAATGTAGGTGGTCACCCGCGCGTAGGTATGTATCACGTCATATCCGAAAACAGCGGCGATGACACTCAATACCGCGACTACCGCAATGCCTGGTGTATCCGGCATGCCAGGGGCAATGCTGACCAGCGCCTCGCCACCCAGGACGAGGTTGGAGGCTAGAAATCCGACATACATGATGAGCACGATAGCGACAACCAGCACCGACCCGAGCGAGCCGAATTGACCCCGTGTCTGCACCATCTGCGGAACACCGAGGGTGGGACCCTGTGCGGAATGAAGCGCCATGAAGATCGCGCCGACCAGGTTGCCCGCCCCCAAACCGACCAACGCCCACCCAAACGGCAGTGCGAAGACGGTAACCGCGAGCCCGCCCGTGACAATGGTCAACAGCATGAAGTTCGTGCCGAACCACACCGTGAACAAGTCGGCAGCCGTGCCATGCCGTTCTGTAAGCGGAATGGGCCGGATGGTGCTGTTTTCCAGGCGGGCAGGATTTCGGGTGCTCATGCGACCAGTAAAATACCTTCTTTTGGTTCGTCAGTTCCGATATCCGCCGACCAGCGACCCGTGTGGCCCGTCCAGTGTTAGGGCAGCACCCGCCACGGGCGCTCCTTGCTGGTGCGGCTGTGTCACCTGACGCCTGATCGCCTCCGCGTAGCGACCCCCAGAGTCGGCCGTAAGTTTGCATTTTACAAGGCGAATGCCCTGCTCGACGCGATCCGGCACGAGCTTTGCAGCATTTGGCGTAAATGTGCGTCTAGGGTTCCGGCCCACCTGGGAGTGGGTGACTGGTCCGAGAGAGGCAGTCCGTGGGCGTTGCCCCCACGGATACACGGCGGGATAAAAGCCCGGGAGATCTGGTTGCGGAGAGCTGTTGTATCTCCGGGACGATCTCCCCCTCGGGAACTTCCCGCCGGATACGTTCAGGTCTCTTCCGCGAGTGCGTCAACTTGCCGGAGGAGACCTTGCCGAATGAAAACAACAAACACCCCTGCTTCCATAACGGCAGCAGTCCTGACTGCCCTCTACGGAACGGCCGCCTACGCTGATGATGCGGGGATACAGGAAGCGGGCCTGCAGGAAGTCCTCGTTACAGCAACGCGCCGGGCAGTTTCGGCCCAGGATCTGCCGATCAGCATTACCGCGGTGACCGGCGACTCCCTGGAGCAGGGCGGCATTCAGGATGTCGCCTCGCTTGCGCACTCCATGGCGGGAGTGAACGTGACGGACAAAGGACCCTTTGGAGGAGTCAACGGCGCGACGCTGATCATTCGAGGATTGAACAGCGAGGCGACAGCAGGGCAACTGGCACTGGCAACTCCAGTAGTTCCTCCTGTGGCGACCTACGTCGACGACACGCCGTTGTTCGTCAATCTGCGCCTACAGGATCTGGACCACGTTGAGATCCTGCGCGGACCGCAAGGAACGCTATACGGCTCCGGCTCGCTGGGTGGCACGATTCGATTCGTGCAGAACGCCCCCGATCCAAGGGCCTTCGATGCCAAAGTCGAGGTTGGGATCAGCGATACATATCACACTCACGCCCCGAACGAAGACGTCAGCGGAATGTTGAATGTTCCTGTGTCGGATACTTTCGCCGTGCGCCTCAATGCGGGACTGACCAACGAGGCCGGTTTCATAAATCAGCCAAACCTGTATCGCCTCGACTCCGCCGGCGCGCCGCTGGCGGCCAACCCGGCGGATCTGCTGAGTCCGCCCGCGACCTACTCTCAAAACGGGGTCAACGCCTACGGCTATCGCACTGCGCGTGTTGCGGCTCTGTGGAAGCCGAACGATGCATTCCATGCGCAGCTTTCCTACTACCAGCAGCGCTCGACCGCTTCGGGATTCCCGTACTCTGCGCCGTTCTATGGGGTGGATTCGCTGCAGTCGACCGACAACACCCGCGCCTCGACGCACGACAAGGTGGACTTGGCGGCTCTGACAGCGGAATACGAGCTTGGCTTCGCGACCCTCACCTCGAACACGTCTTGGGCGCATCATGTCAACCATACGAGCAGCGACCTCACACACCTGTACTCGTACTTTCCATTTTATCCGTCCCTGTATGGTGCCAATCCCCGCGTGCTGGTGACCGGACACGATGTGCTCGATGATAAGCCCTGGTCGCAGGAAATCCGGCTCGCTTCCAGAGCGGGCGGCGTATTCGACTGGGTCGGGGGGCTGTTCTTCAAGCACCAGACGACGAACATCCAGGAACACGAGTTCTACAATGGCTACCTGGATTACTTCAACGCATGCACGCCGATCTACGGCGTCAGCGCAGGCGACGGTGTGACTCCGTCACAATGCGGGATCGGTGAGATTGCCTATACACCCGGCTCGCCGCCCACTTACATCGAAGGCGTTCCGATCGTCAAGGACCAGGCGTACATCGGCGACTTTCAGACGAGTTTCAAGGACTTCGCCGTGTTCGGCGAGACCACCTATCACGTGACGACCGCCTGGAGTGTCACGGGCGGCGCCCGCGTCTTCAAACAGACGGTCTCCCAGGCTCAGCAGACCGGTTTGCTGTTTGACGGCGTAGGTTCGATTGCCAACGTATCCCTGAGCGATTCGTGGCGGCGCGCGCTGTGGAAGGTCAACACCGCGTACCAACTGAATAAGACGAATCTCATCTACGCGACCTGGTCGCAGGGCTTCCGCCGCGGCGGCGTCAATGCGCTGCCCGCGAGCGAGCCGGCCGTGTTCTACACGACCCCGTCGCAGCTCTATAAGCTCGCGCCCGATAAGGCTGACAATTACGAAGTGGGCGTCAAGGGTACCGTGCTCAACCGCTTTCGGTACTCGGCGGCGGTGTTCGATATTGAGTGGCATAACGTCCAGGAGGGGGCCCAGCTCACCCCGCTGGTGCTGCCGGGAGCCGTCAATGTCGGCTCGGCCTACAGCCGGGGCTTCGAGACCGAGCTCTTCGCCGCCATCACTGATCACTTCACCGGCCAGCTCGACTACACATACGACGAAACCGCGCTGACATCCATAACCGCGCTGGCGCTGGCCGGGGTGTCAGTGCCTCTGCCGGCCCTGGGCACCCCATTGCCCGGAACTCCCAAATCGAGCGTGGCCCTCACGCTGGAGTATGGTCATGTTCCCCTGGCAGGTGGGGAGTTGCGCCTGGCAGCCAGTGCTCACTACCAAAGCTCCATCATCCCCGCGCTCTCGGCGACCATACCGAAGGTAGGCGGCTATACTATGGTCGATGCCAGGCTGAGCTTCATCCGCTCCCATTGGATGGGTACGGCTTATCTCAACAATCTCACCAACCGGCTCGGCAGCAACTCGTACTCCGATCCTTTCAACTACGGCGACAACTACCAGGCCGTGGTGTCGACGCCGCGGACGGTCGGTGTCAGCCTGAGCTATTCGCTCAAAGAGCGGTAGACCGCCGGCTGAGGGTTGCCGCGACGCGAGAGGCCACGATAGGCCGTGCTGCGTTGCATTTGACGCGCGCGCGGCGCACACCTCAAACTAAGTTAACTGTTGCTTTCGGAAAGGTGTTTTAATAACGAGTAAAAAGGTGTCGTTGCAAGGAGACGTCCATTCCTCACAACATTCTGTTGATCTCGGACGCGCCGGGCGCCGGTGCACTGCGCGATGCGCTGATCAACAGCGGCGACGGTCCCTTCAAAGTAGATTGGGTCAGAAGCCGCGCCGATGGGATCGAGCGTCTGAGCAGGCGCAGCCGCGCGCGGGCCGCGAACCCCGTAACCGCTGCAGCGCGCCGGCAAGCGGCCGGCGGCGTGGCCGCCGTGTTGGTCGATCTGTTCCTGCCGGATAGCTCCGGCCTGGATACGTTTGCACAGTTGTTTCGCGCAGCGCCGCAAATTCCTATTCTGATCCTGAGTGCCGCGCAAGACGAAGCTGTGGCGCGGCTCGCCGTGCGCCAGGGCGCGCAGGACTATTTCCTCAAGGACCATCTGGACGAGTACCTGCTCCCGAAAACTCTTCGCACGATCATCGAGCGAGCCGCAGGTGCGGAGGCGCTTTACGAGGAGCAGGAAAGGGCCCGTGTCACTCTCGATTCAATCGGCGATGCGGTCATCAGCACCGATCTGTGGGGCCGGGTGACTTATCTCAACGCGGTTGCCGAGAGAATTACTGGCTGGACCCGGCGCGAAGCATCGGGGCACGGTGTGGACGAAGTATTCGGGTCTGTCGACGGTGCGACGGGCGAAGACGTACGAAGTGCCATGGAACTCGCCGTCCGCGAAGACATCACGGTTGCCCTGACACCGAACTGTACATCTGAGCATGACGGTGTCGCCGAGGCTGCCAACGAGAATTCGGCCGCCCCCATTCACAATCGCGGCGGCGCAGTGACCGGGGCGGTCATGGTGTTCCGGGACATGAGTACGGCACGCGCGCTGTCCCACAGAATGTCTTACCTGGCGCAACACGATAGTCTGACAGATCTGCCGAACCGGGGTCTGCTGAACGATCGGCTGAATCACGCGATCTGCCTGGCGCACCGCCGCCGCAAGAAGATGGCGGTGTTGTTTCTGGATATCGACCGGTTCAAGCACGTCAATGACTCGCTTGGACACGAGATCGGTGATCGGTTGCTGCAGTCAGTCGCGCGGCGGCTACTGAGTTGCGTGCGCCGCTCGGATACCGTCAGCCGTCAGGGTGGGGATGAATTTGTAATCCTGCTTTCGGAAGTGGCACAGGCTCAGGATGCCGCCGTCAGCGCGCAGAAGATGCTGCTCGCATTGAGTGCGACTCATTGCATCCATGAACATGAGCTGCGCGTGACCGGCAGCATCGGCATCGTCGTCTATCCTGATGACGGAACGCAGGCCGACATTCTGCTCAAGCATGCGGATTTTGCCATGTATCACGCGAAGGAGCAGGGACGGAACAACTATCAGTTCTTCGAGCCCGATCTGAACGTGCGCGCGCTCGAGCGGCAGATGCTCGAGAGCGGCCTGCGCCGCGCGATCGACAGCCAGGAGCTGGTGTTGCATTACCAGCCGAAGATAAATCTACAGAACGGCAGTATCGTCGGCGCCGAAGCGTTTGTTCGCTGGCGCCATTCGCAACGTGGACTCATTCTTCCTGCGCAGTTCGTCCCCATTGCGGAAGCCTGCGGGACCATCGTGCCGATTGGCCGCTGGGTGCTTCGTGAAGCTTGCCGGCAGGCGCGAGTCTGGCAGGCCGCGGGCAACGCAGGGCTGCGGATCGCCATCAATGTGTCCGCCGGCGAGCTGCGCGACCGTGACTTCCTGCAGTGTCTGCAGGAGATCCTGCAGGAGACCGGGCTTGCGCCGCGCGACCTCGAGCTCGAGCTGAAGGAAGCGGTGTTGATGCAGGACGCCCAGTTTGCCGCGAGTGTGCTGGGCGGGCTACGCGATCTGAAAGTACAGCTCGCGCTCGATGACTTTGGGACCGGCTATTCGTCGTTGAGCAACCTGAAGCGCTTTCCCATCGATATTCTCAAGATCGATCAGTCTTTCGTGCGTGAGTTGACGACGGATTCGGGCGCCAACAGCATCGTCAGCGCCGTCATCGGAATGGGGAAAAACCTGGGAATGCAGGTGGTCGCGGAGGGCGTGGAATCGCGTGAGCAGCTCACGTGCCTGCAGGAACTGGCCTGTCCGCAGGGGCAGGGTTTCTATTTCAGTGAGCCCCTGACCGCTGCGCAATTTACTCGCCTGTGCCGCCGTAAGAACGCCGCCGTCTGATCAGGCGGCGCGCGCCGGGAACCTATGGCCTGTGGAGCGATTGATATAACGCTCTCAAGCAGTCCGCACGGCGCCCGTGATTAACGATCTCTGGTACAAAAACGCGATCATCTATTGCCTGTCGGTTGCAACCTTCATGGATGCCAACGGCGATGGGATCGGCGACTTCGAGGGCCTGATGCGTCGCCTGGACTATCTGCACGGACTGGGCGTCACCGCGATCTGGCTCATGCCTGTCCAGTCCTCGCCGGGGAAGGACGACGGCTATGACGTGAGCGATTACTACAACGTCGACTCCCGCTATGGCACGTTGGGTGATTTCGTTGAATTCACGCATGCAGCCAAGCAACGGGGCATTCGCGTAATCATCGATCTCGTCGTAAACCACACTTCCAACCAGCACCCGTGGTTCAAGGAAGCGCGGCGTGATCCGCATTCCAGGTATCGCGACTGGTACGTCTGGTCGAAGAAGAAGCCGCCCAATGCCAATCGTGGCATGGTGTTCCCAGGGGTCCAGAAATCAACCTGGACATACGACAAGGAGGCGCGCGCCTGGTACTTCCACCGCTTCTATGACTTCCAACCTGACCTGAACACCTCGAATCCGCATGTGCAGGCCGAAATCCTGAAAATCATGGGATTCTGGATCCAGCTCGGTGTCTCGGGCTTCCGCATGGATGCAGTGCCTTTCGTGATCTCGAAGAAAGGACCCGGGGTGGGCAAGCCAGTGGAGCAGTACGACATGTTGCGTACCATGCGCGAGTTTCTCCAGTGGCGCGAGGGCGAGTCCATCATCCTCGCCGAAGCCAACGTGCTGCCGGATACCGACATGGAATATTTCGGCAAGGACGGCGACCGGATGCAGATGATGTTCAACTTCCAGGTGAACCAGAATCTGTTCTATGCACTCGCCGCCAGTGATTCGCGCCCGTTGGCCAAGGCGCTCGCGGCGACCAAGCCGCGGCCCGCCACGGCGCAGTGGGGGTTGTTCCTGCGCAACCATGATGAGTTGGATCTCGGGAGACTTGCGCCAGAGCACGCGAAGTTGGTGTTTGAAGCGTTCGGCCCGGAAACCGGCATGCAGTTGTATAAACGGGGCATCCGGCGCCGTCTCGCGCCGATGCTCGGGGGTGACCGGCGGCGGCTGGAGCTTGCCTACAGCCTGATGTTCACATTGCCGGGAACGCCGGTCATCCGCTACGGCGATGAACTGGGAATGGGAGACGATCTGTCCCTGCCTGAGCGTCAGTGCGCCCGCACACCCATGCAATGGTCCGATGAGCCCAATGCCGGATTCACGAAGTCACGGCCGGTGCTCCCCGTCATTAGCAGCGGCGCATTCGGTTATGAGCACGTGAATGTGGCGCAGCAACGCCGTGATCCGAACGCGCTGCTCAATTGGACCGAACGCATCATCCGGATGCGCAAGGAGGTACCGGAAATAGGCTGGGGTGATTACGTGGTCATCCCAACGCGCGATCCCGCCATACTGATAATCAGGTACGACTGGCGCAATAACTCAGTGTTGTTCGTCCACAATCTGAAAGCCCGGCCTCGGGAGATAACCTTTTCGCCTGGCGTGGGCAGTGCCGGCCAGGTGCTCGTGAACCTGCTGTCCAGCGATCACAGTCGCACGAACGCTGCAGGGCAGCATCGGCTCGTCATGGAAGGCTACGGCTACCGCTGGTACCGCGTGGGCGGCCTGGACTACCTGCTCGAGCGTAGTGAGATCGAGACCGTCCGCCCGGTCAAAGCCCGGCGGGTGCGGCCGCGCGCTCGTCAATGATGCGAGCACATCGCCAGCAGCAGGATGACCGGGATGGGTACACCGAGCAGCCACAACAAAATTCCACGCCCCATGTGATTCTCCTCGCGAAGTTCATGAGCCATCAACGGCTGCCGAGGCGCCAGGTTCCCTGATAACAACCCCAGCGTGGCGCCTGGTTCCCTGATAACAACGCCAGTGTCGGCGAATCAACTCAGCGCGTCGCGAGAGGGGGACAGAGTGACCGCTGCGGAATATGTGATCTAGTCTGCCGGCTCCCACGAATTCTCATTCATGGAGTCGACAATGAAAGGATTGGCAGTTCTGGCTGGCCAGGCGTGTTTCCTGTTGCTTGCGGTCATGACCACGACGTCCGGATTTGCCCAGGAGAGGGCGTTGAGTCTGGAGGGGCAGCGGTTTCTGATGCGCGGAGCGGAGCAACAACTACAGGCGCGTGGCAACGGCCACCGTCCCATGTCGCATGGCAGAGTCTGTTCGGGCGCGGCAGCGGTGGGTTCGGCCAGTTGCCATGCGCATATCGTGCATGACGAAACCGGGCAGCCGTTCGCTACCACGGGTCCGGCGGGCTACGCCCCGGCAGACCTTCGGGCCGCGTACTCCGTAAGCGGGAACGGTACTTCCAGCACGATCATTGCGATCGTCGATGCCTTCGGTTATCCCAATGCGGAAAGCGACCTGGCGGCCTACCGGCGGCAGTTTGGTTTGCCCGCCTGTACGACCGCCAACGGCTGTTTCAAGAAAGTGAATCAGAACGGTGTTCAGGGTAACTATCCGCGCGCCAACACCGGCTGGTCGCAGGAGACTGCGCTGGACCTGGATATGGCGAGCGCGATGTGTCCGGGTTGCTCGATTCTGCTCGTGGAGGCGAATAGCGCGAGCCTCAATAACCTTGGGCTGGCCATCAACACGGCCGCCTCGATGGGAGCGCACGCCATCAGCAATAGTTACGGGGGCGGTGAGGCAGGCACCCAGAATGCCGAGCAGCTCTACAACTATGCCGGCATCGCCGTCACGGCGAGCTCCGGAGATAACGGCTTCGGCGTGGAGTTCCCCGCGTCATCTCCCCACGTGACCGCTGTCGGCGGTACTACGTTGACTCGCAGCAGTGCGACTACCCGAGGCTTTACTGAAACAGCCTGGAACGGCGCCGGGAGCGGGTGCAGTGCCGTTTATGCGAAGCCCACGTGGCAGAAGGATGCTGGTTGTGCGAGACGCACGGTCGCCGACGTCTCGGCGGTTGCAGATCCTAACACCGGCGTTGCCGTGTTTGGTCCCAGCGGCCGCGGGAACAGGTCCGCATGGTTGGTCTTCGGTGGTACGAGTGTCTCGGCGCCCCTGATCGCCGGCCTGTACGGAGTCAATGACACAGCAGTGAACCACGGAAGCGATCCGTACCGGCATACGGCCAATCTCCATGACGTTACGTCGGGAACCAACGGCCAGTGCAATGTCGTGTACCTGTGCACCGCAGTCGTGGGCTACGACGGGCCGACGGGATTGGGTACGCCCAACGGGATCGCGGCATTCGGCTTCTAAACTTCCGGAGTCACTCGTTTATGTTTGCCGATCTTCGTTGATTTGCCGATCTTCGCGGGGCGGGCATCTGCGTGCGGTTACTGGGAGCCTGTTGGACAGGCTCCCTGGGAGGGTGACCGTCGCAGATGACCGCTTCGCGAAACCATGCGCTCAGCCGTTCAGCTCCCGCTTCCGGCGGGCCTCGTAGGCCTTCACGTGCAAATGAGCCAGGGCGAGCATTGACCAGCCATTTGCCTTTGATTTCCGACGCAGCAGCAGATCGCCCAGGATCTGGTCGGCTTCCGTCCGTCCACCACTCTCGATGTCACGGAGCATGGAAGCCGTCAGTGCTGATCCCGCAGCAGTCATGGTAGCCAGGCTCCGCTCGCGCATTGGAGGACTCGGCGCGTACCCCGCCTCGCCCGCAATCTGCGCGCACTCCTCATAGACCTGCGCAGCCAAATCCGCTCCACCCGCAGCCTGAATGTCTCCGACGGCGGCGCGCATGAGACAAGTGATTCCGGCAGCGGCTGCGATGAATGCCCACTTCTCCCACATGGACTGAAGGATGTTGTCGCTGAGGCGCACCGTGAACGGCGCCGAGGCCAGTTGCGCTTGAATTGCGTGCGCGCGTTGCGTCGTCTGGCCGCTTCGCTCGCCGAACGTCAGCCCATGCATGTCGTTCAAATGGAGGATCCGGCCGTGGTCATCCAGCGAAGCGGAAATCAAGCACAGACCGCCAAATACCGCCCCTGGACCAAATCTGGCGTCCAGAACATCCATGTGCTTCATCCCATTCAACAGGGGCAGAATTGCGGTATCGGGCCCGACTGCCGGCGCGAAGGACTCGATCGCGTTCTCGAGGTCGTAGGCCTTGCAGCTCAGCAGGATCAGATCATAGGGCCGCCCTAGATCAGCAGCGAGAACTACGGGGGGAGCCGGCACATGCAAATCGCCCGTGGGGCTTCTGATGACCAAGCCTGTCTCGCGTAATTGAGCGGCGCGGCGCTCGCGGACGAGGAATGTCACATCGCGGTTAGCCTGCAGCAGCCGACCGCCAAAGTAACCTCCAATGGCACCCGCACCTACGACGAGAATTCGCATCCCGGTCTCCTGATTCGCCAGCCATGCGCCCTGGGTAAGGCGCCCCGGCCCAAGCGGCGCCCCCGGGCCCAATCACCCCGGGCCAAATTGGGCCCCGGCCATCGCCCCCCGGCCAAGTCGCCCGGCCACCGACCCGGGCCAAGCGCCCCAACTATCCTAGCCGAGTCGAGCCAGCGCTCTGCCGGGCTCTATCGAAAGATCCCCGGGTGGGTACCCCGCCGGATGAATGGATCCTGTTGCAGCCGCCCAAAGAGCATGGCTACAGTGTCCGCCCTGCAAAGCTTGCAGCGGAGGCGCGAAGCCTGCAGGGGAGGCGCGAAGCCGCAAGCCCGCGGGCTATCCCCCCAGGCAACGAGCGGCGGGCTACGCGGCCCGGGCCAGGTCCCCCCGGCTCAACACAACGAAGTGGGAGTGACGTGCCGGTCGACTATCGCATATTGGTGATTACGGCCAACGTCCTGGCAAATCAACTGGGACTGCCTGTACCCGTGATCCCAACTTTGATCGTGGCCGGTGCATGGGCCGCGCAAGGTACGATCTCGCCAGTCGCATTGTTCGCCGGTGCCATCCTCGCCTGCGTTGGCGCAGATAGTGTCTGGTTCCTCGCGGGAAGGATATACGGCAATAGCGTCATGAAGCTGTTGTGCCGGATATCGCTGACACCTGACTCCTGTGTCAGTGATACGCAGTCACGTTTCGAGCGCTGGGGCTCGAATGCGCTGCTGGTTGCCAAGTTCGTGCCGGGACTGGCCCTGATCGCCCCGCCGCTCGCGGGCGCAACGAAGATGGCCTGGCTGCGCTTTCTTGCCTTCACGACTGCAGGTTCCGCGGCGTGGGTGAGCGTCGCGATTGGGGGCGGCATGCTGTTCCGGCATCAGATCGAGCAGCTCATGCCGCACCTCGCTGATTTCGGTGCGGCAGCCGCGAGCACGATCGTCGCGTTGCTCGTGATCTATATCGCCTATAAGTGGTGGGAGCGGCGGCGCTTCTATACGGTGCTGCGGATGGCGCGCATCGACGTGCAAGAGCTTTACCAGATGATGGGTGCCGGCCGGGCACCGTTGATAGTGGACGTTCGTTCGCCAACGGCGCTGACACTCGAGCCGCGGCGGATCCCGGGCGCTTTGCACGTGCCGCTGCTCGAAGTGAAACAACACCTCGGGGATCTGCCCCGCGATCGCGACATCGTTGCCTACTGCACTTGTCCGAACGAAGCCTCTGCCGCTCAGGTCGCGAAGCTGTTGATGAACAGTGGCTTCAGGAAAGTCAGGCCCTTGAATGGCGGGCTCGATGCATGGATTGCAGCCGGGTATGCCGTGGATACCATACAGGTAAGCAGTGCTCAGCCCACCGCGGCTGTGCTGGTGCCTAAAACCTGACACGCTGCCGGCGCCGGACAGAACCTCATTCGCCGTGCGACGGCGTCCTACAACTTGCCCATATTTCAACAAAATCAGCAAGTTGCGAGGTCTCAATGCCCCGTTGCGCTGACTTGACGCCTGCCCGCCCGCAGCCACACCCTTCTCATGCGCTGCGCGCACCGGTTCAAGGGGTCAAAGCGATCCCCAAGGACTTGCGCGGCGAGGACGCGCCGGAAAGAGGAGAGAGCAATGGGTATTTTGAAGGGTCTCGGAGCGGCACTGATCGTGTTGTGGCTGGTGTTATGGCTGTTTGTAAAGATCACTTTTGCGGCCATTCACCTCTTGCTGCTGATCGGTCTTGCGATGCTGGTGTTCGGGCTGATTAAGCGGGAGACGTCCAGGCCGTGACGCAGTTGGACCTCGCTTCACTTTTTGCGCGGCGCCTCTAACTCGCTGTCCTCCCTCGCAAGAGTCGCCCCCGAAACTCGTGGCAGAACTAACGTGAGGATGCCTCGGCCAGCAACACCGGGCGATCACTGTAGTAATTGGGGAACACCCGCTTCAAATTTTCGATCTTCGGCAGATCATTGTAGGCGATGTAGGGATTCGACGGATTGTGGACCAGGTAATCCTGGTGGTAGCCCTCGGCCGGGTAGAAGCCCTTCAAGTGGTCTACGCGCGTGACGATGGGCCGGCGAAATACCCCTGCCTGGTTCAATTGGGCGATGTACGCGGTCGCGATACTCTTCTGTGTATCGTCGCCGTAGATGATGGCCGAGCGATACTGAGTGCCCGTGTCTGGCCCTTGGCGGTTCAACTGCGTTGGATCGTGCACTACTGAGAAGAAGATCTGCAGCAGCTCGCCGTATGAAACCCGTTCAGGATCAAAAGTGATCTGCACCGACTCCGCGTGACCGGTCGTACCAGAGCTCACTGTCGCGTATTGTGCGGTTGATCTGTCACCGCCGGCGTATCCGGAGACAACTTTCTCCACGCCCCTGACGTGCTCGTAAACGCCTTGCACACCCCAGAAGCAGCCGCCCGAGAGCACCGCAGTCTGCAGAGCGCCCGGTTGTTTCGGATTGTCCACCAGGGGCGCGGGAACGTTGACCGGCGCTTCCGCGGCGCAGGATGTCAGCTGCCAACCGATGCCGAGGACTACCAATAGCGTCGGCAGGAGTGCCGATCGCGGCGTTGAGAATCGTAATGTGGAGAATGGCATTTACAGCTCCTGATTCATGCGCGCGGCACGAAATGCAGCGCTACGGAGTTCATGCAGTAACGCAGGCCGGTAGGTCTGGGGCCGTCGTTGAACACATGACCGAGGTGCGCATCGCACAGCCGGCATGAGATCGCGTCGCGCTCCATGCCGAGGGTGTGATCCGAAGTCTTCACGATGTTAGACCTGGAAATGGGCTGCCAGAAGCTCGGCCAGCCGGTCCCGGAATCAAACTTGGTGCGCGAATCATAAAGCGCGGTGTCGCAACAAATGCAACGGTACAACCCATCGGCCTTGTTGTGATCGTACTCACCGGAGAAGGGCATTTCGGTCCCCGCGTGCCGGGCAACGTAGTAGGCCGCAGGCGAAAGCTGCGCGCGCCATTGTGCGTCGGTCTTTACGATCTTCTCGACTTGAACAGTGCCGAGGCTCTTGCCCGCCGGCGAGAATTGCTCGATCGACACCTTGGCAGGGACGGCGCCAGGGCCTGCGCCCGCGGCCGTAGCGGAGCGTACCGCCGCCGGGTCAGCGGACCAGGTCCGTCGTAGGAGCGCTCCGATCAGGGCTGCGGCAAGTCCGCACGCCAACACTGCCCGCCGGCCCTTGTTCGGCTCCGTTTTTCCGGCGCGCAGCGCCGCTACTCTTCGCGGGTCGCCTTTGGCGATCCCGCTAAGGCGTGGGGCGCAGCCCCTAAGAAGAGGTTTCATGGCTCAGTAGACCGTCCCGCACGTCATTTAATTGCAGAGCGACTGTTCCATCCTTAAGGCTTCTTCAGGCTCCGGCGCCGCGATCGCGGGCCCGGCGGGCCGCAATCCCCTTTGGTTCACTTCTCATACGAAACTCGATAGATGACGTTGGCCCCGTCATCGCTGAACAGGAGTGAGCCATCCCCGAGGACAACGGCCGCGACAGGCCGCCCCCACGCATCGCCGTCATCGACGATGAAGCCGGTGACGAAGTCCTCGTATTCACCAGTTGGAACTCCATCCTTCATGCGCACCCTGACCACCTTGTGACCGGTGCGAAATCCGCGGTTCCAGGACCCGTGAAGGAGGGCAAACCCATCGCCAACATACTCGGCCGGAAAGGCGGACTTTCCGGAGTACGCGGTGTAGAACGCGAGGCCGAGCGCTGCCGAGTGGGCCTGGTAAGGGACATCGGGCACCAGGACCTTGTCTTTGAGATCGGGCCGGGCGCCTTTCAGGCGCGGGTCCTCGTTCGATCCCATGTAGTACCACGGCCATCCATAGAAGCCGCCTTCTTTGACGCGTGTCGAATAGTCAGGGACCAGGTCGTCACCGAGCGCGTCGCGCTCATTCGTGGTGCACCACAGATCCCCGGTCTTCGGCTGCAACGTGAGACCCACGCAGTTACGGATTCCGGTGGCGAAGACCTTCGCCGGGCCTTGCGAGGCGACGTCGAATACCAACACGTCAGCGCGGTTTTCCTCCAGGCCCCACGTTGCGCCGAGCGCATGCGTGGCTTGCCACTGCTTGGCTTCCTCCGGAGTCTTCTTTGGCATTTCCTCGGCATAGTTGGTGGCGGAGCCCACCGATATGAACATGCGCTGCCCGTCTGGCGAGAATACGAGGTCCCGTGTGGAGTGACCGCCTCCCGTGGGCAGTTCCGGCACCACCACTTCTGGAGCGCTACTCGCTTTCACATCGCCTTTCTTGAATGGAAAACGTACGACGCGATTGGTCTCGGCAACGTACAACCACGTTGGATCTACGCTCGGGTAGAACGCGATCCCGAATGGTCGGTCCAGCCCTTCAGCGAATACATCTGCTGCGGCCGAACTGCGCCCATCCGGGGCAGGGTGCAGGACCGACACTCGTCCCCCACGCGTTTCAGTCACAAAGATATCGCCATTCGGCGCGACGATCATTCGGCGTGGACCCTGCAGATCGGAGGCAAACAATCCAATGCCAAAGCCTGGCGGCACGCTGAGATGCGCGTAGGCAGGGCGCGGAATCAGCTTGGGTGGATTACGCGCTGAGGAAGAACTGAAGGGGGCCGGCAGGTTCGCGAGGTCAATTTTGTGCTTGCGCCCGGGCGCGTCCTTTTTCCAGTCTGCCTCGGAGCCCGATGTCGGGGCCGCTGTTGCACCGCGCGCTCCCTTCGCCCTCTTCACACTCTTGAAATATTCGACCAGATCCGCCCGTTTCGCCTTATCGTCCACGGCTACGACCATAGCCGTGCCCGGGACTACTTTTGTCGGTGCTGCGAGGAACCGATTCAGGGTCGCTGCATTCCACGTGAGTTTCGAATCTTGCAGAGCCTTGGTGTAACCGAACGAGGAGTCGCTCGCCGCGTGACGGCCATAGACGCCTACCAAGGACGGGCCTTGCGCACCCCCGTTGTCGTTCGGTTCAGCCGTGTGGCACACCGAGCACTGTTGCCGAAACAGCGCCCTACCCGCCGCGGCATCAGCGGCGAGCACCGGCCTCGAGAGCATTGGGGCACTGAGGAGCAGCAGTGCGGCGTAGATTCCTGTCCGATGCGCCGGGTATCCCTTCATGGAAGGCTCGCAATAAACGGTGTACTCGAAGAAATATACCGCACTTCCCAAGCCGTCGTTGTTAAGTCGCCGCTTGCGAGCAGGTGTGGCAACGTCGATGGGCACGGATTAACATTCATGTATGACAGCTTCAAAGGCACCTCCACGCCGTGTGCTGATCGTCGACGATAATGAAGACGCGGCGAATTCCCTTGCAATGATTCTCAAGCTGAGCGGGCACGAGACCGCTTCGGTGTACACAGCCGCGGATGCTTTGGAGCGCGCGAGAGCGTTCAAGCCCGACGTCGTGCTTCTGGATATCGGTTTGCCGGGAATGGATGGCTACGAGGTCGCGCAACGGATGCGCGAGCTGCCAGGACTCAGAGGCATCCGCCTCGTGGCCGTCACGGGCTACGGTCGGTCCGACGATCGCCTGCGGGCGCGTGACGCGGGTTTCGATGACCACCTCACCAAGCCGGTGGAGTTCGCGGTGCTGGATCGGGCGCTGGCGGGAGCGCCGGCTGACTAGGTAGTGGGCAGGCGAATCACGGGCCAGTCGCGCCGGCCGCCACTCTTATTAGTCTTGCCTCGGTCCGAGGCTAGCCACAAATACACACGTCGGTGTGGAATCACGCGGGCTGCAGGTGATAGTCCCGTCACTCGGCGAGCACCGCGCGACCTCAACCTCGCTCAACTCTGCAACTTCGCCTCCCGTGTTGGTTAGCCGTACTGCTCCCGAGATGCAGCACACGAGGGTCTGCGGCCATTTGGCTGTTTGAATGAGCTCGGCCCCCGCGAGGTGCACGGCGCGGCTCACCGCGCGGATGCGCTGCTGGGAAACAATCAGATTCAAATCGGTGCTGGGTCCGTCCAAAAGCGTGCAACTCGTCTGCCACGCTCCATCGAATGACACCATCTGCCCCGCCGTGTTCAGTTCCGTGCGGCCGTGTTGACCGAAATCCAACTCCACACCCGCCCCGCGGACCAGAATCAGCGTCCGCTGATACCCCTCGAAGCATGAGAAAGGGCCCGGCGAAGCGATGCTCGCGAGACTCAACCGCCAGTCAAACGGGGTTGGTTCCGGCGGCACGCGCAGGATCTCCCGCGTTACGCCGCCGCCATTTTTCCACGGCACCGCACGATAGCTCGCCTCGCGCATGATGATCATTCGCGGATTGTCGCACGGCGCTGTGTCTTCATGCGAGCAGCCGCATCGGGCCGTGCCGGCCAATTTACGGGTAGCGATACCTCGCTCGTTTCTCTATTCTCTGCCGCGCGTTTTTTCCAGCTTCACGAAAGAGGACAAGCATGAGCGATGCAGCCCGTACCCGGCATTTGTTAGGCAGTCTCACCAGCGCGCTGGTGCTAGCGCCGCTCGCCGCGCACGCGGACGAGCTCCCGCCGGGATGGAGTGGCAAAGGGCAGGCCGGATACGTCACGTCCCGCGGCAACAGCGACACGGATTCAGCCAACGTGAAGCTCGACTTGAACCTGCTGCGCAATGACTGGAAACACAGTCTCTCGCTTGATGGCCTGTTTGGCAGGAGCGCGGGCATCACGTCCGCCGAGCGTTGGGATGCGCGTCTGCAATCCAACTATCAGATCACCGTCCACATGTTTTCATTCGCGGCCCTGAGTTATCAGGACGACCGCTTCAGCGGCTTTCAGTACCAGGCGAGCGGATCCGGCGGTCTCGGTTACAAGTTCTTCGACTCGCAGACCACGAAGCTGTCGGCGCAGATCGGTGTTGGTTATCGCAGTCTGCGTCCGGAGCTGCTGATCAAGGACGTCACGGGCGCGGTCATCGACCGTGTCGCGCTCGAGACGCAAACGGAAGTCGTTGGCACCACCGGGATCGACTTTTTCCACCAGTTCAACCCGAGCACGCGCTTGCTGGACAAGCTGGTCAGTGAAAGCGGCTCGAGCAACACCTCCATCAGGAACGACCTGTCGCTGGAGGTCAAAATGAATAGCAAGCTGTCATTGGCGGCCGGGTTCAGCGTGCTCGAGAACACGCAGCCGCCGGCGGGCCTGAAGCATACCGATACGATAACGACTTTGAATCTCGTTTACGCGTTTCCGGGGCAGCATTGAGTGCCCCCGGCGCGCAAGCAGATCGCGAGTTGTTACAGCAGGCGCTGCAGCTGACCGCCGGCGGGGCCGCCAACCGGCTCCACATCCGCGGGTGCGTTACGCACCCCGGACATCACCGCTGGTGCTTCTTCTCCAGATCCTTCAGCAACTTCGCATCGCGCTTGTCCTGATCACCGGCTTTCGCGTGTTGCAGCGCCTCCTGCTCTTCCGGCGTCAGCTTGTCTGATGCCTGTGCCGCCGAACCCTTGAGGTCCTTACCGCTTTTGAGCTGCTCGTCGACGAACTTTTTGGTCTCGTCGTTAAAGTGGCGTGCGGATTCGTAGTCGCCTTCGCCCTGTACCTTGGATCCCATCTTGTGCTCCATTGCAACGCATTGACGTGCGAACGAGAGCGGTGGGCAGCAATGACTGTGCCGCTGGGCGGCGTCGGCAAAAAGCTACGCTGGCGGAACGATCACCTCCGCCTTCAGGGCAGCAGTTGCGTACACTTGGGTCTCGAATGAAAAAACTGATCGCCTTCGTCGGCCTCCTGGGCGTCATCTACGCCTTGGCCCTGCAACACGGAGTTCTAAACCGCGCGGCCGCACCCAGTCTGCCAGCAGCACAGGCTGAGGCCAGTGAGCAATCGCTTGCGCGCTGTGACGAAAGCACACTCGCCTCGGCCTACCGCGACCACCAAAGCCGCGTCGAAGTTTGCGGTCGCGGGGTGACTGCCAAGATACTGAAGGACGACACACAGGGTGCCCGGCACCAGCGATTCATCGTCCGGCTGCCATCCGGGCGGACCGTGCTCATCGCCTACAACTTCGACCTTGGACCCCGGATCGAGGGTTTGCGGCCCGGCTCACCTATTGAGTTCACCGGCGAATACGAATGGAATGGGCAGGGGGGTGTGGTGCACTGGACGCACCGGGATCCCGCGGGTCATCACTCACCAGGCTGGATTCGCTACGGTGGGCGGCTCTACCAATAACAGCGTCGGACATGACCACCGGGCCGGGGCCTGAGCAGTCGCACCTGGGCAGGCGCACCCAGCGCACGCAAAACGCAACCAAGGGGTTGCATTTCACGCGGTGCTACTGCGGTGTTGGTCCCTGCGTTACCCGCACCATGTCATCCGGGCGCATCCACTTGGCAAACGCAGCCTGCACATCATCTCCACTTAGTTCCACGTAGCGGCGTGCCGCGACAGTAGGCTCATCGAGCGGTAACCCGAGATCCGCGCGCCCAACGAGCCCGTGCGCAATCTCATCGACACTCGACTCACCCAACGGGATCTGACGTATGAGCATCGCCTTGATCCGCAGCAACTCGTCCGCTGTGGCGGGCGCCTTTTGCATGGCCTTGACTTCCCGCAAGGCCATATCGGCCGCCTTGGACACATTGGCGGGATCGCACGCGTACTCGATCAGATAGGCGCCGCGGGTCCGGCCGGCCTGCAGCATCGAGCTCACGGAGTAAACCAACCCGGCATTCTTGCGCAGATCGACGCTCAGGCGGGTCGAGTAGAAACCGCCGCCCAACAATGCGCTGCCGAGCTCGAGTGCGTAGTAGTCGGGGTCCGCACGCGTCAGACCGAGGTTCTGTGCAAGGAGCACGACATCCTGTACGCGCGTGTCATCAGGCACGGCGATCACCCCGGGCCCGTTCGATGGAGCGGCGGGCAGATCGGTCTGGGGCTTGGGTCCGGTAGCGGTCCATGAGCCAAAATACCGCTCGATGCTCGCACGCGCCTGAGTTGGCGTCACCTTACCGATCACGACAATCGTGGTCAGGTCAGGCCGGAACGCGTAGCGGTAGTACTCCTTGACCTGGTCAAGTGTCAGCGAGCGCACTGTCTGCGCTGTGGGTATGCGCAGGCTGGGATCGTCTTGCGGAAAGATCGCCTGGCGCAACGAGCGCTGTGTCAGGAACCCCGGACTGTGGCTTCTGGCTTCCACACTCTGCGCAAGCTGACCCTGGATGATGGTCATGGCAGGCTGTGGGAGACCCGGATGCAGCTCGTTATCCGCGAGCAGCGAGACTCCCTGTTCGAAATTCTCCGCCAGTGTCTGCACGGAGAAATCGACTCCTGGCCGCTCTCGCGCACCTATCGCATCCAAAGCGCGCTCGAACGCAACACGGTCGAGCTTCTCGCTTCCATGAGACAGCAATGCCTCGAGTACCTGGCTGACTCCCTCCCGTCCCGGCGGCTCTTCTGTTTCCGGCCGGTTGCGTATGTGTCCGTACACACTGATGGTGTCGCTGACGTCTTCCGACTGGACGATCAGCGTAAGGCCATTGGGAAGCGTACTCACGACGGGGTGAAGTGTAGAAGGAGGCACTGTTGCACGTCGCAGGGCTCTTTCCGCCCAGGCCGGCAGTTTCGTCGGCCGCGCTTCGCCCAGCGATATAGATTCGCGGCCGCCAAAACCCGCACTGGCGGTCACCGGCTTGCCTGAGCCGCGAGGCAACATCACTGCCGTGATCGCGTGGTCCAGGTCCAGGTACTTGCGCGCCACGCGATTGACGTCGTCGACGGTTACTCTCTCGATGCGCTGCAGGTCTTCGTCCGGCGAATTCAATCCATACAGCGCGACGGCATCCGACCAGATCGAGGCCAGGTCGCTGATCGAATTCTTCTGGAACTGCGCGGCACTGCGCTCCTGGACCTTGGCTGCGTCCACCAAATCCGCGGGCACTCCTTCCTTCACCACCTTGATGAGAATGGAGCGTACTTCCGACTCGATCTGCTTCGGATCTTCGCCGGCGAGAAACGCAACGTTGGCGTACGCAATGCCCGCCTTGGGCAATGGATCGAGCGGAAACTCCGCATCGAGTGCCTTGCCCTGGGGAACGAGGCCATACAGATCAAAGCGGTGATTGCTCAGCACGTCCGAAAGCACTTCGAGAGCGGGGAAATCGGGGCTGTCCAGGCCAGGTACGCGCATGGCAATCATCAGCGTTCCATTGGGGCGGTCGGTATCCACCGTGAACGCCGCCGGCTTGGGCGGCTGCAGCTGTATCTGCGGACGCGGCGGCAGCTTCCTGGACTTGATGTTGCCGAACAGCTGCTTGGCCAACACCAGGGTGGCCTGTGGGTCAACGTCTCCGACGACAACCAGTATCGCGTTGTTAGGCGCATACCAGGTGTCATGGAATTTCTTCAGCATGGCAGCCGTCGTCTTCTCGAAAGACGGGCGGGTTCCCAAGGCATCGTTGGCGTAAGGCGTGCCGGAGAACATTGCCGAGCGGACCTTCGAATACAGTATGTAACTCGGGTTGGACAGGTCCTGGGCAACCTCCTGCTCGATGGCACCGCGTTCCTGTTTCCAGTCGGCTGCCGAATCGAGGACCGCCTGCATTCTTACCGCTTCGACGTGCAACGCGACATCGAGATCTTCGGCGGGAACCGTGAACAGATATTGAGTGAGGCTCTCGCGCGTATTGGCGTTGAAATTTCCGCCCATGACGCTCCCGATGTCGGCAAGCTGATCAGCCGTGAGCCCCGGACTGCCGCGGAACATCATGTGTTCCTGCGCGTGCGCGGTGCCCGGGAACCCCGGGGGCGCCTCGTTGGAACCTGTCAGATAGTTGACCGACGTCGCGACCACGGGCGCCAGCGTATTGCGCACGATGATTACGCGAAGTCCGTTCGGCAGTGTGGCGCGGACAATAGAGCCACTGTCCGTATCGCCGTGGGCAATTCCCACTATCGTCACCAGTGCCAGCGCAATCAGGCCTCTCGTCACGGATTCCCACTTCATTCGCATCTCGTCTTAGTTGGCCGACTGCAGTGCTTTCACTACATCACTGGCAGGTTGTTCGAGTGACATCGGTGTGCGGCTGAGCACCGCGACACTGCCAGCGCTCGCAGGCACCAACAAGCCGGAGTAGCCGTCTTCATTGAACGTCTGGGCAGCGGGAGTCTTTTCGTTCCGAAGAATCATCACGGTTACAGGCCCGTCCTGCGTCATTACGACAAAGTGGGGCACGAAGTGACCGCGAAACCAGCAACTGCTGGCGTAAACGACAGGTTGCATGCCTCCGCCCAGCCTGACGCCGCTCTTGCGCAGCACGGCTTCGAGCTTGTCGGCTCCAACAGGCCGGGTCTGATACCAACTGCTGGGCTCGCCTTTGACGTGCGTGACGATCTCGGCTGCCAGGGTCTGCGTAGGGCGGCTCAGCCAAAGAGTGAGTGCAACCAGCATCGCCGCGGCAACGCTTGCCGCGAATGCGAACAGTCGCGGCCGCGGATGCTTGGCCACTGCCGCGCGGGTTTTGCGCCGAAATGGGGTTACGTTTGAGCGAACGGCAGAAGGCAATGCAGCGGGTTGGGCGCCGGTTGCCTTCGGCCAATCCAACTTCAACGCCTGCCCGATCTTCGCATTCAGTGCGAGCATCTCCTCGTGGTATGCCTGACACTCCGGGCACGTTGCCAGATGTGACAGCAACTCTGGGGAGGTCCCGTCCGGGTCGCCACCGATGAGCTCGCGCGCCTCGTTGCAGGTCATGGCGCTTCCCCCGGCGATTCGGCGTCGGTCCCGTCCACTCCGTACATCTCGCGCAGCTTGTTCCGTGCGCGAAAGAGGCGGGTCAACACCGCGGGGAGCGTCAAGCCGAGCTCCTTGGCAATCTCCCCGGTCGAAAATCCTCCTAGCACCTGCAACACGATGGGTTCTCTATATTCATCGGGGAGCGCCAGGATGGCGCGGCGTAGATCCGCAATTTCCGGACCGGCATCGTTCAGCGCGAGGCCGATGTCCTGGCTTGCCACGACTTCGTCGAGATCCACCGTCGGCAGGCGCTTGCGTTCGTGCAAACGCGCGTTCTCACGACGGACGATGGTCAGCAGCCAAGGTCGAAGGGCGCTGGAATTGCGCAGCTCGGTACGCGAGCGCCAGGCACGCAACATCGTCTCTTGTACAACGTCTTCGGCTACCGTCCGGTCACGTGCCAGCCAGAATGCGAATCGCAACAGATCGGGGCGGAACGATTCGAGCAGGCGCGCGAGCTGCTCCTCAGTTGCTTCCCCCCGCCCTGATTCGATCATTACTGAATGAGCTCGGCCGTATCGCCCTGCGTAAGCCGCACACTTTAGCGGAACGGCCGAACGGGGTCGAAAGGGAATGGCCTGGCGCCGAAACCCGGCGCTGGCGGATTTGGCAGCACGGTCGAGGCTCACCTCGAATGAGACCGGCTCCAAGGGGGTTTAATTTCATGCAATAACGCCATTGGGGTACCGGTCTAGTATCGCGCTGTGGCTAGAGCTCCTAGCCCAAGCTTTGTAGCCAGGTCACGGGAGAAGAATATGCGTCTGGTGCTGGATTGGCTGATTGGCTGGCCCGAACGGGTCGCGCAACATCTCACGTGGCTGGGCCCGCTGTTCGCGCGGTTCACCGTGGGCTGGGTGTTTCTCTTGAGTGGCTGGGGAAAGCTCAACAATCTGCCCCAGGTCACCGAGAACTTCATTGGCTGGGGGATTCCGTTTCCCCACGTCCTCACACCCCTCACTTCGGGCATCGAGTTCTTTGGCGGTCTCTTCCTGTTGCTAGGCCTGTTTACACGGATTTCGGCCGGCGCTTTGGGCGTCACCATGATCGTGGCGATCAAGGCCGCGAAGTGGGGTGACGTTGATTCTTTGGAAACCCTGCTGGGGTTCGACGAATTCGAGTATCTGGCGCTGTTCCTCTGGCTGGCGATCGCCGGACCCGGGCCGGTCTCTTTGGACGCTCCCATCAGCCGGTGGCTGGCACGTCGTCCCCGCGTCCCGGAATAAAGTAGCAGGCGGCGGAAGACCTATCGCTTCGTGCGTGGGCGCGATGCCGGGGCGGTAGGCCGATTGATCCTTCGCTTGGGCACTGTTTTGCGGCTGTACACATCCCCAGCAGCGGGCAATGCTGTTGGCGGAAATGCGGTCTGGGCTCGCTTCTGAATATGAGCTTCCAGGGAGCGGTAGGCGGTGACCAGGTCCGTCCCGAACGCCGTCAGTGAGGCGCCTCCGCCACCCCGCCCGCCGACGCTCATCTCGGCCACGGGCTGTTGAAACGAGGTGTTGAGATCCTCGAGCAGCAGCCAGGCGCGTCGATAGCTCATATTCAGCCTGCGGGCCGCCTCCGACAGCGAGCCCGTACTGCCGATATTCTCGAGCAGGGCAATCTTCCCCGGCCCGACCGCACACTTCGGACTGAAATCAACTCGAAAGCTCACCGAGACTTCCACCATGGAGATTCTGTACCACAGGAGGGGCCCAAATCAGCATTAATTAAAGGGCACGACCCCCCCGGCCGTTACATATGTCGGCGGGCGGCGAGCCCCCGCCCGCCTTCGCCGGCGGGGTGGGTGTTACCGCGGCAGTCCCGCCCGTGGCGCGCAGCGGCGCGGCGGAACTACAGGTTAGATCACGCCGCACCTGTTTTTGATATGGTCTGCTAGACTTAATCGGCCGCCGGGCTGCGCGCCCGGAGCCAGGCGCCCGCGGTTAAGCGTCCCGTGAGAAGGCAACTCATCGAATGATTCGCAGCAAACAACTATCAACCTTCGCTTTGGCCTGCCTGGCCTGCCTCGCCTCGGTCGCCCAGGCAGCACATCATCGATCACATCACGTTCGCGTCCGCTCAGACGAGCCGGACCTGCGTTCCAGCTCGGCGCTGGTTCTCGACGCGACTCATTCCTCGGTGCTGTATTCACGCAAGGCGGACGTTTCGGCGCCGATTGCCTCCATCACCAAGCTGCTGACCGTCCTGGTGGTCGCCGATGCGGGGCTGCCGCTGGATGAGCCCATCCAGCTCACCACTGAAGATCGGATCGTGGGCAAGGGCGCTTCTTCGCGGCTCCTGCTCGGCACGACCCTGACCCGGGGTGATCTGATTCACCTCGCGCTCATGTCTTCCGAGAACCGGGCGGCGCATGCCCTCGGGCGAAATTACCCCGGCGGACTGCCGGCCTTTGTGGCGGCCATGAATGCCAAGGCCCGCAAGCTGGGCATGAGCACCGCCCACTTCGTCGATCCGGCCGGACTCTCCTGTGACAATGTGGCCAGCGCCGAAGATCTATCCAAGCTGGTGATGGCGGCCTCGGAGAATCCCGTCATCCGTGAATATTCGACCGACCGCGGTTATGCCGTCCGCGTCGGGCGGCGCATGCTCGAGTTTCGTAACACAAATGCACTCGTGTCCAACCCGACCTGGAACATCGTCGTCCAGAAGACCGGCTACATCTCGGAAGCGGGTCGGTGCCTTGTCATGCAGGCCGTCATTCAAGGTCGCACCGTCGTCATCGTCCTACTGAACTCAGTCGGTAAGAACACAAGGGTTGCGGACGCTGTGCGTATCCGCAGGTGGATGGAAGCCAAGCTGCTCACTGATTCACGTGCGGGTGCCGACAAGGCGTAGCCGCTTCGGCGGGTGTAAGTAGAAGGCGTATTGCGCCCGGCACGCCTTCAGGAACCCGAACACCCCATAGCCCGCCCGCTTGAGTACGGCACGATGAGTGGCCCAGACCACCATCGCCGTAGCATCGAAAAATGCGCGGTGGGCCAGATCGATGGCAAAGCGCACTGGAGCAGCCTTCCGGGCGCGCATCGACAGCAGCAGATCCGACTCGAATCCGATGTGCGCCAGCTCGTCCGCAACCAGCATCCGGCATAGCAACCGGAGCCGCTGACATTGCGTAGCAGCCTCCAAGGCCCGGTAGTACACATTTCCGATCAGCTCGGCACTCAGCAGAACGCCGAGAGCAAACTCGAGCTCGGCAAGCTTACGCACCCGGCGGAAGAGGCGGTCCGTCCAGTGATGTTCCCGGCAGGGGATGCCGTGTGCCGACATGAAGTTGCGCAGCAGGGTCGCGTGCTGCTGTTCCTCGCGGATCAGAAGCTCGGTAATCCGGGCCACTTCGCTGGCGTCGTGCTCCTGCGCGAACTGATAGGCGGCGCGCAGCAGGTTGCTTCCGGAGGACTGCTCTCCCAGTTGAAAGGTTGCGATCGACGAGGCGATGAGAGTCCGCTCCTCGGCGGTCAAAACGTTGGAAATACCCTCCGCGACGCGGCGGGGGTGTTCGGCGTGGTACTCGAAATGATTGAGCCAGATTTTCAGGTTCGGGAGCATGGGGGCCACCCTCGTTGTGGATGTCAGCCACTGTGGGCGTCGATTGGGGTGGCGAGATGGAGCAATTCGGGCGAATTCGGGCACACTGCACCCGCTGCCCATCGCAAAAGGAAGAATTTATGTTTCGCAACGCTCTCCTGGCTGCTTGTTGTACGGCCGCCCTGCTCGGATCGATTCGCGCTGAGGCGCTCGGGAAGATGCCGGCCTACATCGCTGGCGCAGTAGCCGATCCGGCCCGTCCAGCCGAAGACAAGCAGGACGATCAGAATCGCAAGCCCGCGGAAACCGTGCAGTTTGCCGGGATCAAGCCCGGTGACAAGGTTGTGGAACTGGTGCCTGGCCGCGGTTACTTCACCCGCATCATCAGCAAAGTGGTTGGACCGAAGGGACATGTGTACGCACTGTCGCCGCCGCGCCGCCCTAACGCGGCGCCCGACTCACCGGACCCGGTGTCATGGACGACCGCGATTGCAGCCGACCCGGCTTACTCCAATGTCAGCGTGCAGGCGGGGTCCATTGCGAAGATTGCCGTGCCCGAGCCCGCCGACGTCGTCTTCACATCACGGAATTACCACGACGTACATAACGTACCCAACATCGATTTGGCCGCGTTCAACAAGTCAGTCTTCGAGGCTCTCAAGCCGGGTGGCATGTACATAGTGCTGGATCACGCCGCGGCAAAGGGCTCCGGGGCCCGTGACACCTCCACGCTGCATCGCATCGACCCCGAAGCGGTCAAGGCGGAAGCGCTGGCGGCGGGATTTGTGCTCGCCGGGCAGAGCAACGTATTGGCGAACCCGCAGGATGCCCATACGGCTCCCGTGTTCGACTCGTCAGTCAAAGGCAAGACCGATCAGTTCATCCTCAAATTCCGCAAACCCAAGAAGTAGTGGCGGCACTCAGGGCTTCTCGCTGGCAGCAGCGTCCTTGCTGGGGACTGCTGCTGTCTCGAGCCGCGTGACTGACGTGAATGCACAGCGTGTTCCATTCGGCAGCACGACACCTTGGTACTTCTCGACCTGGGGCGGTGTCTGAACGATGAATGCAATGGTATCAACCAGGCGCAGTCCGGTGCATTGGTGCCTGAACCGTGCTGCGAACAAGGACCTGTCCACGGAATTCACGATCAGGGTGCGGTCATCGGGAGCGACCCAATCCACGAGCTGGTAGGTGCGCAACTCGGTGCTCCCTGGCCGCATCTGTGGCGTGACTTTCCCCGTAGGGGCAGCCACTTGCGGATGAGGGGCCGCACAAGCGACCAATGCGGCCGGCAGCAGCCATCCGAATCGCCACACACTGGGGGTCTTCATCCGCTCCGATCCTTTGCCACAATTCATCACCACTCATCGTCAGCCTGCCGTATTTCCGTCACGGCGGCCACTGTCCTGTGAGCTGAACTGTGCCCAGGCCGAAACGAAGTGTTTCGCCCGGGCCGCGTAGGCTCCACCAGCAAAGAGGACTTTTTATGAAGACGATGACCCAGATGCGCAACCGTTCAATTGCCCTGGCCGTCGCGGCCGCCTGCGTGACGGCACTCCCCGTGCATGCGCAGGAGACCGTGACGGTGCGGCAGCCCGCATCCAAACAGGAGAATATCGGTGTCGTGACAGGATTGGCGGTAGGCGCTGCGGCCGGTGGTCCGGTCGGTGCCATCGTCGGTGCCGCTGCCGGTGCCTGGCTCGGCGACCGTTATCACAAGCAGGCCGTTGCCCGAAAGGAGCTGACGGCCGGCCTCGACAAGAGCGAAAGTGACCGTACGCGCCTCGCGCAGAACGTCACAGAGCTGAATGGATCGCTTGCACACGAGCAGGCGCGTGGGGAGCAGCTCGATCTGGCGCTGAGCCATACGGACGAGGTGCAGACCGACGTGAGCTTCAGGACGAATGACGACTCGATCCAGACTCAGGCCATGTCGCCGTTGTTGAAGTTGGGAGCGCTGGCTGCCGCGCTGCCCGACGCGAAGGTCCGGGTGTCAGGGTATGCCGACCCTCGTGGATCGGTGTCCGTGAACGAGGCCCTGTCGAAACGGCGAGCCGACGCCGTCGCTGCAGTGCTCGCATCCGCGGGTGTTTCACCAGATCGCCTCATCGTTGAGGCGCATGGGAAATCCGCCGCTACGAGTGCGGAAGGAGACGTTGACGGGTACGCGTTCGATCGCCGGGTCACCGTGCGGATAGAACGTGCCAGCGGCGAAGCCGTGGCCCGGAACGAATGACCGGGGTCCCCGGGAAATCAAGCGTCTTACTAGACGGCTCAATTCTAGTTGTGCGCGGCAAGCTTGATTTTCTGGGGTGGTATACGCGGAGCCACCCACGGGATTGAGCTATCGCCGGCTCAATTCCGTGGGACCTGGCGAGCAAAACCGCTAGGATGTTGCTATGAATACCTCAATCGTGCTTCTGGACGGACCCGTCGAGTCGGAGGAATCCGAGCCGGCCGCGGACAAGCTGCTGTCCGGTAAACCGGTCACACGGGTATCCAACTACTTCACCGACTTCACTCAACAGTTTTTCGCGGGCCGCTGGGCAGCTACGCGCGGCAAGTGGCGCGTTCGGTACACTGAGAATGAGCTGTGCGTGATGACAGCGGGTAAGGTGGTTATCGAAAGTGAATCCGGTGAACGCCACATCTTTACGTCAGGTGACGCGTTTGTCGTTCCGGCGGGCTTTGCTGGTACTTGGGAGGTGCTGGAGGATTGCAGCAAGATTTACGCAATATTTGAGCGAGCTACGCTGGTGGCCTAAGCCGCGCGGAACCCGCGGGTAACATAATGCGCCTGTCTGGTGATACATGTCGCAGATCTGCTACCGCGCGGCGCAGCGGTAGCGACAGGGGTCCAAACTAATCTCGCTGATCGTTATCCCGCTTGAAAACCGCTTGATTTGTTTCGGAGGTGCGCTATGGAGACAGTAACCATCGCGACGTCCCGGGGATTCACGGTAGCGGATATGGAGATGCTCGTCGGAAGCGTTGTCATCGTTGCTGCATTGGCCTGGATGCTGTTCTCCAAGATGAAGCACTTGCGCGGACGTCACCAGGAAGAACCCCGAGTTTGATACGTCGCTGATCCAAAATGAAAGTTGATAACTTACAGCCGAAGCGCTGCTCGCGCTTCGGCTGTTTTGTTTCTAGGCCGTCCGCAGCACGTCGCGCAGGGTGCTGAAAATCTGGTCGATCTGCGCGGACTCGACAATCAGAGGAGGTGACATCGCAAGGATGTCGCCCGTCTGCCGGATCAGCAGGCCCCGCTCGAAGCACTTGGTGTACACATCGAACGCGCGGGTGCCCACCTTGCCCGGAATCGACTCCAACTCCAATCCCAGGATCAGGCCGTAGTTACGAATGTCGAGAACGTGCGGCAGCTCGCGTAGCGAGTGCGCGGCATCTTCCCACTGTCCGGCCAGCGACTTCGCACGCGTCAGCAGGCCTTCGCGCTCATATATGCCCAGCGTCGCAAGTCCCGCCGCGCAGGCGGTTGGATGCGCCGAGTAGGTATACCCGTGGAACAGCTCAATTGCGTTGTCCGGCCCCTGCATGAACGCGTCGTATATGGATTTGCGGGCGATCACAGCCCCCATAGGTATGCAGCCGTTGGTCAAACCCTTTGCGGTTGTCAGGATGTCGGGAGTCACGCCGAACTCCTGAGAAGCGAATGGCGCGCCCGTCCGCCCGAATCCGGTGATCACCTCGTCGAAAATGAGCAGGATGCCGTGCCGATCGCAGATCTCCCGAATGCGCTTCAGATACCCGCGTGGCGGAATTAACACTCCCGTCGAGCCGGCGATCGGCTCGATGATCACGGCGGCTATTGTGGAGGCATCGTGCAGAGTGACGAGCCGCTCGAGCTCCTCAGCGAGCTGTACACCGTTAGCCGGCTCGCCTCGTGAGAAAGCGTTCTTGGCCAGGTCATGAGTATGTGCAAGGTGATCGACGCTGGGCAGCAATGAGGTGGACCACATCTTGCGGTTGGTCAGGATGCCACCGACGGAAATGCCACCAAACCCTACGCCGTGATAACCGCGCTCGCGACCGATCAGGCGCGTACGTGTCGCCTCACCGCGGGCGCGGTGATAGGCAAGCGCGATCTTCAGGGCCGTGTCGACGGACTCCGATCCGGAATTCGTGAAGAACACATGATCGAGCCCCGGCGGGGAAATCTTCACGAGCGCGTTCGCGAGCTCGAACGCGGCCGGATGCGCCATTTGAAACGGCGGAGCGTAGTCCATCGTCTCGAGCTGGTGCGAAACAGCTTCCGTGATTTCGCGGCGTCCATGCCCTGCGTTTACGCACCAAAGACCGGCTACGGCGTCGAGAATCTTGCGGCCATCCGGGGTCCAGTAGTGCATCCCGGAGGCTTTGTTCAACAGCCGGGGCTTGGACTTGAACTGCCGGTTCGAGGTGAACGGCATCCAATAGGCTTCGAGGTCGGATTGGGGCATGGCGCGCTCGGGGTAAGAGGGTGGAACCTTAGTCGCTGAAGCGGTGATCCAGGCGCGAATGATAAGGAAATTTGACAACAGTGGCCATTCGGGCCGACATTTCTGCTTTCTTGTCGAGAATCTTAAACACCAGCGCGGATCCGAGGCTCATGACAATCGACGTAGGCGCGCGGTTGCGCGGCATCCGTACCACGTTCGGCCTCTCGCAACGCGAGCTGGCACGCCGTGCGGGTGTGACCAATGGATTGATTTCCCTTATCGAGCAGAACCGGGTGAGCCCCTCGGTCAGCTCCCTCAAAAAGGTGCTGGATGGCCTCCCCATGTCGCTGGCCGAATTCTTCACACTCGACCTGGGCGCGCCTCCACAGACCTTCTTTGCGGTCGAGGAGCTGGTTGAGCTCGGCAATGAGGAAGTGTCCTTGCGGCTGGTCGCGGCTCAGCGGCCGGGGCGGCAGCTCACGATCCTGCATGAGCGGTATGCTGCCGGGACCGGCACCGGTGATGAGATGATCGTCCACCGTGGCGAAGAAGGCGGTGTGGTGGTGCGAGGTCGCGTCGAGCTCACGGTCGGTGGAACGACCCGGATCCTCGGACCAGGCGAGGCATACTATTTTGCAAGCCAGCTGCCGCACAGATTCCGAAATGTTGGGCGCGAGGCCTGTGAGATCATCAGCGCCTGCACGCCTCCAAGCTTCTGAAGAGAGATACCTATGGCTGCCAAACCCGAAGCAATTTCATGGCACGAGCGGGCTCGCACTCTCGACATCCGCACGAAAGCCTTCATCAACGGCAACTACGTCGATTCCGCAAACGGTTCGACGTTTGATTCCATCAACCCGGGTACCGGCAAGCTCCTCGCCCGGGTCGCCGCCGGTGACACTGAAGACATCAATCGTGCGGTCGCCGCTGCACGCGCTGCCTTTCGCAAGGGCGTGTGGGCCAACCAGGCCCCCAAGGATCGGCAAAAAGTCCTGAAACGCTTTGCCGACCTCATTCGAGCCAACGGCGAAGAGCTCGCGTTGCTCGAAACTCTCGACATGGGCAAGCCCATCGGGGTCAGCCTGAATGTCGACATCCCAGCTGCCGCACGTTGTATCGAGTGGTACGCGGAAGCCATCGACAAGATCTACGACGAGGTCGCCCCCACTGGCCCCGGCGCGCTCGCGATGATTACGCGCGAGCCGATGGGAGTCGTTGGCGCGATCGTCCCGTGGAACTATCCGCTGTTAATGGCCGCGTGGAAAGTTGGCCCGGTGCTTGCGTCGGGCAACTCGTTCGTACTCAAACCGTCCGAGAAGTCGCCTTTAACGGCGATTCGTGTGGCGCAGCTCGCTCTCGAGGCAGGCATTCCGGAAGGTGTGTTCAACGTGGTGCCGGGTCTGGGACAGACGGCGGGCAAGGCGCTGGCATTGCATATGGACGTCGATTGCATCGCGTTCACGGGATCGACGGCGACCGGCCGGAACATCATGCAATATGCCGGTCAATCGAATATGAAACGCGTGTCACTCGAATGTGGCGGCAAGTCGCCTAACATCGTGATGGCCGACTGCCCCGACCTGGACAAGGCCGCCACTGCCGCCGCTTATGCAATTTTCGACAACCAGGGTGAGGTGTGCTCGGCCGGCTCGCGGTTGCTCGTGCAGGACAGCGTCAAGGATGCCGTGCTCGAGAAGGTCAAGGCCATCGGCAAGATGCTGGCGCCGGGCGATCCGCTCGACACCGACACCAAACTCGGCGCGATCGTGGATGATACTCAGTTGAAGCGCGTGCTCAGCTACATCGATGTGGGCCGTAAGGACGGTGCGAACGTATTCCTTGGCGGGCGCAGAGTGCGCGAAGATAGCGGCGGCTATTTCGTCGAACCGACGGTGTTCGATGGGGTGCGGCCCAGCATGACAATCGCTCGCGAGGAGATCTTCGGGCCTGTGCTGTCCACGATCACGTTCAAGACGGTGGATGAGGCGATCGAGATCGCAAACGACGTCATCTACGGGCTCGTGGCTGCCGTGTGGACTCGCGATATTACTGTTGCTCATCGAACGGCGAAGGCGCTGCGCGCCGGGACGGTGTTCATCAACTGTTATGATGCCGATGACATCACAGTGCCGTTCGGCGGATTCAAACAGTCGGGAATCGGACGCGACAAGTCGCTGCACGCTCTGGAGAAGTACACGGAGCTGAAGACGACCTGGATCGATCTGTCTTGATCTGATCTGTCCTTGAACACGGAAACCAGGCAGTTCCTCGCGAGCTCCCCGCGAGGGCTGGCCGATCTGCTGGCGCGCGAGCTGGTAACGTTCGGGGCGCAGAACGTGAAGGAACGCTCAACCGGCGTCGCTTTCTCGGGCACCCTGCGCACCGCCTATCGCGCTTGTCTCGAATCGCGTATCGCCAACCGTGTATTCCTCGAGCTTGGACGGTTTGACGTCGCCGACGCTGAAGGTTTTTACACCGCCGCACGTGGGATCGACTGGCCCGCCCATCTCGCCCCGGGTGCGACGCTCGCGTGCGATTTCAGCGGCCGCCATCCTGCGATCACGCATACGCACTTTGGTGCGTTGAAATTGAAAGACGCCATTGTAGATTGCATACGGGAGGCTACGGGGTCGCGGCCTGATGTTGCGCCCGAACGGCCCAGCGTTCGGGTACACGCACATGCGAACGGGAAGGATGTAACCGTGTCGCTCGATCTCTCTGGCGAGAGCCTCCATCGCCGGGGATATCGCGGCGCGGCGGGCGAGGCGCCACTGAAGGAAAATGTGGCGGCGGGAATGTTGATGCGATCGGGGTGGGGCGAGATGATCGCTGCGGGTGCGCAGTTTCTTGATCCTATGTGCGGGTCGGGGACGCTGGTAATCGAGGCGGCAATGATTGCCGCCAATATCCCGCCGGGGTTGACGCGGGATTACTACGGGTTCCTTGGGTGGCGGGGTCACGACGCCCAGGTTTGGGGCGAGGTGTTGGAGGAGGCTAGGAGGCGGATACGCGACGAGCCGAACGGTGGGCGCGGCGCATCGGAAGCCACTGCGCCGGTATCCAATGGCGAAGCACTGCCCGACAGCCAACGCCAGCTCGTAATCCGCGGTCAGGATCGGGACCCAAGTGCCGTACGGATCGCGCGTGCCAACGCCGACCGCGCGGGGGTCGGCCGCCTTGTGCAGTTCGAGGTAAAAGCGCTGGCGGACGCCGCACCGGTGCTGACCGAGGATGACGCCGACAATGGCGCCGATGACGCACCTCGCGCGCACGGCGGCTTACTTTGCGTAAACCCTCCATATGGCGTACGGCTGGAGGACCACAACACCGCTCTGGCCACACACCGGGAGCTCGGGAAAGTGTTGCGCGAGCGGTTCCAAGGTTGGGTTGCCGGGGTACTCATCGGCTCGCCGGAGCTGGGTATGGAGCTCGGCATTCGCGCGTATAGGACACATACGCTGTGGAATGGCGCGCTCGAGTGCCGGTTATTGCGCCTGAAAGTGGATGCACAGAGCGAGCGTGAGCCCGGGCGATTCTCCAAGCCTGACGACAGCCTGCGCGAGTCCCCTGGCGCTCGCATGTTTGCGAATCGCCTTTCCAAGAACCTCAAGCGCCTGCAGACTTGGGCTTCCCGTTCCGACGTTTTCTGCTTCCGCGTGTATGACGCGGACATGCCGGAGTATGCGTTTGCGATCGACGTGTATCGCACGCTCGATCCGGATCTGACATGGCTCTACGTGCAGGAATATGCGGCGCCGTCGGATATCGAGCTGGAAGCGGTGCGCCGCCGGCGCAACGAGGCGCTATCTGTTCTGCCCGAGGTCACGAGCGTGCCGCAAGAACGGATTCACGTCCGAACACGGCGGCGCAACAAACGTGGCGAGCAATACCGGAAGATCGACGAGCAGGCCAACTTCCACGTGGTGATGGAAGGTGGTCTGAAGTTCCGAGTCAACTTCGATGACTATCTGGATACTGGTCTGTTCCTCGATCACCGCATGACGCGGGCACGATTGCGGGAGGCAGCCGGCGGGAAGCGGTTCCTGAACTTGTTTGCTTACACGGGAACAGCCACTGTGTATGCGGCAGCAGGTGGCGCGGCATCGACCACCACAGTTGACATGTCGCGCACCTATCTGGACTGGGCACAACGCAACCTGACGATCAACGCTATGACAGGCCGACAGCACGCGCTCGTACAGGCTGACTGCCGCGAGTGGCTGCAGGAGAGTGCCCATCGCAAGGAGCGCTACGACCTCGTCTTCCTCGATCCGCCGACGTTCTCAAACTCCAAGCGCATGGAAGGCGTGCTGGATGTTGAACGCGATCACGGCGCGCTCATCGATGCATGCGCGAAACTGCTGGCCCCGGGCGGACTACTCGTGTTCTCCACGAATGCGCAGCGGTTCAAGCTGGAGGAGTCGTTGGCCACCCGGTACGACATCCGGGACATCTCCGCGGCCACATTACCCCGCGATTTCGAGCGCAATCCGCGCATCCACCGCTGTTTCGAAATCCGCGCCGCAAATTCCGGTAAGGCGCTTTACAGGGCAGCCGCAGTGCGGTAGCGTGACTGTATGACGATTTCGATTACCAAGCGCACGATCACCCTCAAGAAGCCCAGCGGGCTTCCGGAGACGCGCGCGCGCTGATCGAAACAAAGGCAGCAGCGAAGCATCCAGGAGGCCCCGCCCGGCAACGAGCGGGGCCTCGTCGTTTCTTAGGTCCATTTCGCGAAAGCGGGAGAACACAATGCAATCTGGTCGTTCAGCGGCGCCCGTCGTCGCCATCGTCGGGGCCACGGGCGCCGTGGGAATCGAGTTGTTGGGCTGTCTCGAGCGGCGCAACTTCCCCATGTCGGAGTTGCGGTTATTCGCATCCGCCCGCTCTACCGGCAAGACACTGCCGTTTCGCGGCAAGCCGCTCCCGGTGCGTGAGCTGACCGAGGAGGCATTGAGCGGGGTCAACATTGGCTTGTTTTCCGCCGGGAGCTCGACGTCCAAGCGTTTCGCACCCGTGGCTGTGAGCAAGGGCGCGGTCGTCGTGGATAACTCGTCGGCGTTTCGGATGGATGCCGGCGTGCCGCTGGTCGTCCCGGAAATCAACCCAGGAAGCGTCCGCGAGCACAAGGGGATCATCGCCAATCCCAACTGCGCTGCCATCATTTCAATCACGCCGTTGTGGCCGATTCATCGGACCAACAGGATCCGCAGGCTGACGATCTCGACCTATCAGGCAGCGTCAGGCGCGGGCGCCGCGGCGATGGAGGAGTTGCGGGAGTCCACGCGGGCCTATCTCGACGGCCGGGAGTACCGCAATACCGTTCTGCCACACCCGTATGCGTTCAATCTCTTCAGTCACAACACGCGGATCGATCCTGCGACGGGCTACAACGAAGAAGAGACGAAGGTCATACAGGAGACGCGCAAGATCTTCGGTGATTCAGACATTCGGGTATCGGCGACCTGTGTGCGCGTGCCCGTGTTGCGCGCCCATTGCGTCTCTTTGACTTTCGAATGCGAACGTCCGATCAGCGCTGCCGCCGTGCGTGAAATGCTGGGTTCCGCCCCCGGAGTCAAGCTGGTTGATGACCCGGAGAAGAACTACTTCCCCATGCCGAAGGATGCCTCCGGTCAGGACCCCATACTCGTGGGCCGAATCAGGCAGGACCTGAGCGATCCGAGCGGCCATTCGGTTGCCATGTTCGTCGCGGGGGACCAGCTTCTGAAGGGCGCGGCGCTGAATGCAGTGCAAATTGCGGAACAGTTACTCTGAGTTGGTGATTTATTCGGCTACCTTCCGCGGGCGCGCGCCTGCGCGCCCCACCCACCCCGTCCGGCGTGGGGTTACGAGAGGGTATTGGTTATGAGAAGAGCCTATTACTTGGGAGTGGTCGCAGCTTTGGCGCTGGGCGCCACCGCCGCCAATGCTGACGTGGATATTTCAGTGGCCATTCAGGGAGAGATTGCGCCGGGTGTTTACGGTCGCGTAGATCTCGGTGGCCGGCCGCCGCCGGCGTTGGTCTATGCCAGGCCGGTCATCATCGAGCAGCCTGCGGCCCATGTTGTTGTGGCAGAGCCGCTGTATCTGCACGTTCCGCCCGAACACGCCCGGGCCTGGCGCCTGCACTGCCGCGAGTATCATGCTTGCAACAGGCAGGTGTACTTCGTGAGATCTCGGGAATACGAGCCTGGGTACGTGCGGGAGAAGGAGCGTGAGCACTACGAGAAGCACTTGCGACACGAGGAGCGCAAGGAAGAGCGCCGCGAGGAGCATTACGATCGGGACCACGATCACGGCCACGGCCATGGCCACGACGATGACCATGACCACGGCCACGGCCATCACTGAGCACGGCGCGCAAGCTACAGCAGGTCTTTGATCCGGTAGTACAGCATCGCCAACACCAATGCCGGGCGGCGCAAGCCGGCGCCGCCCGGAAAGTTGGCGTGCGGAATTCGCGCGAATACGTCGAAACGCTCTGCCGTTCCGGCAATCGCCTCCGCCACGAGCTTGCCGGCGATGCCGGTCAGTGCAATGCCGTGGCCCGAAAATCCCTGTAAAAAATATACGTTTGGCGCGAGTCGTCCGAAGTGGGGCGCTCGATTGAAGGTGATGTCGACATCGCCACCCCACGCGTAATCGATACGTACATCGGAGAGTTGCGGGAATACGCCCAGCATCCGCGCTCGTGTGGCACTCGGTGCATCGAACGACGACAGCCCCGAATAATTCACACGCCCCCCAAACAGCAAGCGGTGATCGGCCGACAGCCGGAAGTAATCCAACACCCAGTTCATGTCACTGACCGCTGCGTTGTTGGCAATCAGTCCACGGGCGCGCTCGGCGCCGAGCGGCTCCGTCGCTACGATGTATGTGGCGACAGCCATTATCTTCGACGCGAGCTCGCGCGCCGTATCGCCCAGATAGACGTTGCCACAAAGGACGACATGCTGGCTTCGCACCTCGCCGTTGCGAGTGCGAACCCGTGCCGCCCCGCCAGTTGGCTGGTTCGCGGTATTGATGTAGTCGAGAGCGCGCGTCCCCTCGAAGATCGTAACGCCAGCACGCTCGGCCGCTGCAGCAAGCCCCAAGGTGTAGTTGAGTGGGTGAAGGTGGCCGCTCAGTGTGTCGTAGAGCGCGCTGATGTACCGATCCGTGGCCAACACCGATCGGACCTCGTCACGTGGCATGTAACGCACGCTTCGATACTGGTATTCATCGCGCAGCTCCTCGAACTCGGCACGCAGGTCCGCATCGTGACGCTGTTTGATGGCCGTCAACATGTGGCCTTGCGCCCAGTCGCAATCAATCCGGTGCTTCGCGATCAACTCGCGCAACAACGTCAGCGCCTCGACCGTCACGTCCCACAGGACGCGCGCCGCCTCGGATCCGACCAGCCGCTTGACCTTGGACTGGGGCGCAGCGAGGCCGTAAATCGCCTGGGCGCCGCTGCGGCCCGATGCACCCCACCCAATGCGATTCTCTTCCAGGAGCACCACGCGGTAGCCCCGCTCTGCGAGGTGCAAAGCCGCCGAGCAGCCGGCGATGCCGCCACCGATCACGCACACGTCGCAGTCCGCGCTCCCGGCGAGCGCAGAGCGGTCAGGCGCTGCGTGCGCGGAGGCTGCGTAATAGGACTGGGCGTGCGGCTTAATGGCCATGGGCAGTCGAGGTCCCGGACTGTGTTTAGGATATTTTGACGCGCGAGGGGTATGCGGCGCGGACGCAGGATAGCGATCAGTGCGCATTACGGGCAAATCCGGTGCAAGGCGGCGCTAAGGTCCGCCCCCAGAACGGCCATTCCTAAGCCTTCGCTGCGTTTCCAGGCACCGATGGACAGGACCGCCTGCGCGGCTCGAGCTGTGGTCTAATAGGGCGTTCTGTGGAGAATTCGTCAGCGGGTTTGTTAAATATAATAAACACCGCCTGGCACAAGCCGTCATGGCCGCTCGTCCATTAATCGGTATTCCCGCCGACCGTCGCTTGCTCGGTCTGCATCCGTTTCACGTCGTGGGCGAGAAGTACGCTCGCGCTGTGCTCGACGGTGCGGGCGGCTTGCCGCTACTCATCCCTGCGCTGGCCGAAGAATTGGGGATGGACGAACTGCTGGGGCGTCTGGATGGGGTGATGTTTACCGGTAGTCCGTCGAACGTGGAGCCGCATCACTACTCAGGGCCACCCAGCGACCCTGGAACCCTCCACGACCCGGCGCGGGACGCGACTACGCTGCCGCTCATTCGCAAGGCTGTGGCCTGCGGTATTCCGGTATTGGGGATCTGCCGGGGATTCCAGGAAATGAATGTTGCGTTCGGTGGGACGTTGCACCAGAAAGTGCATGAGGTCGAGGGCAGGTTTGATCATCGCGAGGACGCGAAACTCGAGCTGGATGTGCAGTACGGCCCGGCGCACGAAGTGATCCTGGAGCCCGAGGGCCTGTTGCGCAGTCTGGCGGCACAGAACCGGATCACCGTCAATTCACTGCACTCCCAAGGCATCGACCGGCTCGGCGAGGGCCTGTCGGTAGAGGCCCGGGCGCCAGACGGACTCGTTGAAGCATTCCGGGTGCTGGATGGTAGGAGTTTCGCGGTTGCCGTGCAGTGGCATCCCGAATGGAAGGTGATGAGCAATTCGTTTTCGCGCGCGCTGTTTGCGGCCTTCGGTACGGCTGCGCGTGAGTACATGCAGACGCGGCGTGACAGCCGCGCCTAAATAAAGGCGTTTTCTATGGTGAGTGAGATCCAGCAATTCTTCCGCGATCACGGCATCTCCGAGGTCGAGGCCATCATTCCTGACATGGCCGGCATTGCCCGCGGCAAGATCATGCCTGCAGCGAAGTTTGCCGAGGACGAGGGCATGCGTTTGCCCGAGAGCGTTTTTCTGCAGACGGTGACGGGGGACTATCCGCCAGAGACCGGCGAGGCGATGAGCCCCGCCGAGATCGATATCGTCCTCAAGGCCGACCCCAAAACGGTGCGCCGCGTACCCTGGGCCGCCGAGCCCACCGCCCAGGTCATACACGACTGTTTCTATTCCGATGGGCGCCGGGTTTCCATGGCTCCGCGCCATGTCCTGCGCAACGTGCTCGAGCTGTATGCACAGCGCGGTTGGGAGCCCGTGGTGGCTCCGGAGCTCGAGTTCTACCTCATCGAGCAGAACAAGGACTCCGACTACCCGTTGCGGCCGCCGGTCGGGCGATCCGGACGGGCGGAGCCCGGCCGCCAGTCCTACAGCATCGCCGCTGTCAACGAGTTCGATCCTCTGTTCGATGACATTTATCAGTTCTGCGAAGACCAGGATATCGAGATCGACACGCTCATCCACGAGGATGGGCCGGCGCAGATGGAAATCAACCTGATCCACGGGTACCCGTTGGATCTGGCGGACCAGGCCTTTCTCTTCAAGCGCACGGCGCGCGAGGCCGCGCTACGTCACAAGATCTATGCCACTTTCATGGCCAAGCCCCACGCGAAGGAACCGGGCAGCGCCATGCACATCCACCAGAGCGTGGTGGACACTAAAACGCGCAGGAACATCTTCAGCAATTCGGATGGCACGCCCTCGAATCTGTTCTTCTCGCATATCGCGGGCCTGCAGAAATACATGCCGGCGGCCATGGGATTGTTCTGTGCGAACGTCAATTCCTATCGGCGTCTGACGCGTTACCTGTCAGCACCGATCAATGTGCATTGGGGATACGACAACCGCACGGCTGGGCTGCGTGTTCCGATGTCGAGCGCCGATGCGCGCCGCGTGGAGAATCGCGTCGGCGGGGCCGACGCCAATCCGTATATCGCGATCGCGGCGTCGCTCGCATGCGGATACCTCGGAATGGTCGAGAACCTCCAGCCCACCGACCCGATCACCGGCAGCGCCCATGATCTGCCGTTCGGACTGCCGCGCTCGCTGGATGAGGCGCTGCGTAAGCTTCGCGAGTCCCAACCACTCGTGAAGCTGCTTGGCGAGGCGTTCGTGTCGGCCTTCACGATCGTCAAGGAAGCTGAATACGAGGTTTTTTTACAAGTCATCAGCTCCTGGGAGAGAGAGCACCTGCTGCTGAATGTGTAGATGCCACGACGTTGCACAACGCTACCCAGGCGGCAAAAGTCGCGCACACTGTGCGCTTCCCCCGGCCCTGGGTTGGCCCTCGCGGTCCAACCCGTGCGACGCATGCGTCGCACCCTTTTGTCGGCCGCGGATGTAGCCGGCGGTCCTGACTCTGCTGAAAGCGAAGGCGAGAGTTGCGCAACGCTACCCAGCCGGCAAAAGTCGCGCCTTTTGCCGGTGGCGGATGTGGGCGGTGGGGCTAACTCTGCTGAAAGCGCCGAAGGCGACTTTCAGCCAATAAATAAGCTATAAAGCCAAACGATGAAAAACCTCCTCGGTGCATTGTGTTTGGGCGCGGCGGCCAGTGTCTTGCTGGCAGGCTGTGGCGGGGGTGCAAAGGCGCCTGCTCCGCAAGGGGGCGCTACCCAGGGCGCATCCGCAGCCGGGACGGCGGGTGAGGAGGACAAGGTCCTCAATGTCTACAACTGGTCGGACTACATCGAGCCCAGCGTGCTCGAGGACTTCACCACCAAAACCGGCATTAAGGTCAACTACGACGTCTTCGATGCCAACGAGGTACTCGAAACCAAGCTGTTGACGGGACACACGAACTACGACGTGGTCGTGCCTTCCGCGCCGTTTCTGCAACGGCAAATCAAGGCAGGCGTATTCCAGAAACTGGACAAGTCGCAACTGCCCGATCTGAAGTACCTGGATCCCAATATGCTCGAGCGGATCGCGGTCTACGACCCGGGCAACGAGCATAGCGTGCCCTACATGTGGGTGACCTCGGGACCGGGCTACAACGAGGCCAAGATCAAGGAGCGAATGGCCAATGCTCCCGTGGACAGCCTGCGGATGTTCTATGACCCCGCGGTCGTCTCCAAATTCAAGGACTGCGGCGTGTCGGTGCTGGATGCGCCTGCCGAGGTCGTCGGCACCGTGATGATGTACCTCGGCAAGGATCCGAAGAGCGAATCGCCGGAGGATCTGAAAGCCGCCGAGGCTGTGTTGTTAGCCATTCGCCCCTACCTGCGCTACGTGCACTCGTCCCGCTACATTGACGATCTTGCCAACGGCGAGACCTGCCTTGCGCTGGGATGGTCGGGTGACGTGAAGCAGGCCCGTGACCGTGCCAAGGAAGCCGGCAAGGGAATGGAGATCAGGTACTCCATCCCGCGGGAGGGCACCATCATGAACTTCGACATGCTCGCCATTCCGGCGGATGCGCCGCATCCGCACAATGCGCACCTGTTCATCAACTATCTGCTCGAGCCCGGCGTCGCGGCCAAGAATTCGAACCTGGTGAAATACGCCAACATCAACACAGCCTCGACACCGATGCTGGTGGATGCGGTCAAGGGTGACCCGAACATCTATCCTCCGCCGGACATCCAGGCAAAGCTGGTGCCGGAGCCCCCGCTGTCACAGGAGTATCAGCGGCTGCTGACGCGCACCTGGACGCGCTTCAAAACCGGCAAATGAGCGCAGAACATCCCCCGCAGCCCATCGGGCTCGCACTGGTCACGCCGCGTAGGGCGCAAAAGTCGCGCCTTTTGCGGCCGGCATCGAAGCTACGGTCCGAAAAAGGGCCGCAGGCCACTTTTTCCGATTAACCAAGTGAGCACCCAACCGTCCGGGCCGGCCGCTGCGGCCCCGTACCTTCGCATCGAGAATGTCACCAAGCGGTTCGGTGACTTCGTGGCAGTGAATGATGTTTCGCTGCACGTGCAGCGCGGCGAGATCTTCTGCCTGTTGGGCGGCTCGGGCTCGGGCAAGACCACGTTGCTTCGCATGTTGGCCGGCTTTGAGACGCCCACTTCCGGGAAGATCTACATCGACGGTCAGGACATGTGCGAGATCCCGCCTTATGACCGCCCGGTCAACATGATGTTTCAGTCGTATGCCCTGTTCCCGCATATGACCGTCGAGAAGAACGTGGCGTTTGGCCTCGAGCAAGAGCGCCTCGGGCGGCAGGAGATCAGCAAGCGGGTCGCGGAGATCCTCGAGATCGTCAAGATGAGTCCCTATCTCGCCCGCAAGCCTCACCAGCTCTCCGGCGGGCAGCGGCAGCGCGTGGCGCTCGCACGAGCGCTCATAAAGCGGCCGAAGCTGTTGTTGCTGGATGAGCCGCTGGCTGCGCTCGATCGAAAGCTGCGCGAGCACACCCAGTTCGAGCTGATCAACATTCAGGAGCAGCTCGGCGTGACGTTCGTCGTCGTGACGCACGATCAGGAGGAAGCCATGACGCTTTCTTCCCGGATGGGCGTCATGGACCACGGCCAGATCGTTCAGGTGGGCACGCCAACTGACATCTATGAGTTCCCGGCTACGCGGTTCGTCGCGGACTTCATCGGCTCGGTCAACATGTTCGAGGGCAAGCTGATCGAGGACGAGCCGGATTTCGTACGGATCCGGTGCGAGGAGCTGGGCGGCATCGTCTACGTCAACCATGGAATCAGCTCTGCGCCCGATGCAACCGTCTGGGTGGCCGTACGCCCCGAGAAGATCAATATCACGAGGCAACCGCCGATACCTGCCAGCGGAGCGCATCAGCCGGAAGCCGGCAGCGGTGAAAACGTCGTGCGTGGCACCGTAAAGGAGATAGCGTACATGGGTGACATGTCGATCTATCTCGTGAAGGTCGAGTCAGGCAAAACCATCCGGGTCACGATCCCCAACGTCGCGCGGCATGCGGAGGATCGGATCACCTGGGATGAAACGGTCTATCTGTCCTGGCACGCGGCAAGTCCCGTCGTGCTGACCCGGTAACGGCCGTGCCACGTTTCAGCGCACATGCCGGACGACGCATCGTCGTCGGCATTCCGACGGTGTGGTTGATCGTGCTATTTCTGATCCCCTTCATCATCGTCTTCAAGATTTCGTTCTCGGAGGTGCGGCTGGCGATGCCGCCCGTCGCGCCGCTGTTCGAATGGCTCGATGGCCGGCTGGTCGCGATCAAGCTGAACTTTGCCAACTACGCGTTTCTGTTCACGGATGCGTTGTATGTCAGCTCCTACCTGTATTCATTGAAGGTCGCCGCGGTCTCGACCCTGCTGTGCCTGCTGCTCGGTTACCCGATGGCCTACGCCATTGCGCGCTCGAACCCGACCTCGCGCAGCGTGCTGCTCATGTTGATCGTGCTGCCGTTCTGGACTTCCTTCCTGCTTCGGGTCTATGCATGGATCGGGCTGCTCAAGAGCAACGGCGTGATCAACAACGTGCTCATGTCGGTAGGCATCATTCACGAGCCGCTCACGATGCTGCAGACTGACTTCGCGGTGTATATCGGCATCGTCTATTCGTACCTGCCGTTCATGATCCTGCCGCTGTATGCCAACCTCGAGAAACATGACCTTACTTTGACAGAGGCGGCGGCCGACCTGGGTGCGCGGCCGTTCACCACGTTTCGCAGGATTACACTGCCGCAGTCATTGCCCGGGATCGTTGCGGGATCACTGCTCGTGTTCATTCCCGCAGTGGGGGAATACATCATTCCGTCGCTTCTGGGCCGGACTGATCAGCTCATGATCGGCCGGGTACTCTCGGATGAGTTCTTCGAGAATCGCGACTGGCCGGTGGCGAGCGCGGTTGCCATCTTCATGCTCGGGCTGCTGGTAGTGCCCATCATGCTGTTCCAGTACTTCGAGAAACGCACCCTCGAGGCACGCAAGTGAAGCCGCAGGGCCTGTTTTCGCGCACGGCGCTGGTCTTCGGGCTCGTCTTCCTGTACGTACCCATTCTCTCGATGATGGTGTTCTCGTTCAACAATTCGCGCCTGGTCACGGTCTGGGACAGTGCCCACTCGCCGACATTGAAGTGGTATTCGGCCCTGATGTCGAACGATCAGATCCTGGGTGCCGCGTGGCTATCGATCAAGATCGCCGTGATTTCCGCAAGCGGCGCCGTCGTCCTGGGGACGCTCGCAGGGATCGTTCTGGCGCGGTTCGGTGCATTCCGGGGCCGCGCGTTGCTTGCCGGGATGACCACGGCCCCTCTGGTCATGCCGGAGGTGATCACGGGACTCTCGCTGTTGCTGCTGTTCGTTGCGTTGGAACAGACCATAGGATATCCGAGTGGCCGCGGCCCGCTCACGATCACGCTCGCGCACATCACGTTCTGCATGGCATACGTGACGGTGGTGGTACAGTCCCGTCTGGTGGGCTTTGATGAGTCGCTTGAAGAGGCTGCCATGGATCTCGGGGCGCGTCCCGCAAAAGTGTTCTTTCGGATTACCCTGCCGCTGATCGTGCCGGCGCTGGTTTCGGGCTGGCTGCTGGCCTTCACCTTGTCGTGGGACGACCTCGTGATTTCACAGTTCGTGGCAGGTCCGGGCTCGAGCACATTGCCCATGGTCATCTTTTCCAAGGTCCGGCTCGGCGTGAGCCCGGACGTCAACGCTCTCGCAACCATCATGGTGCTCATCGTCGCTTCCGGCATCGTGGTGTCTTCTATTTGGATGCGATACCAGAACAAGCGCCGCGAGCGCGACATGCGTCTCGCGGCTTCTGCCAACCTTTGAGCGGCCATCATGACCCGTCAATTTATCGGACTGGATGTGGGAGGCTCATCGATCAAAGCGGGGCTCGTCGATCTGGACGCGGGCCGCCTGGTCGGTGATTTGATTTCCGCGCCTACACCGCAGCCCGCTTCGCCTGCCAACATGCTGCCCGTATTCGCGGGCCTCGCCGAGCAGCTGCCGGGGGCGCAGGCTCGCCTGGGCATCGCGTTTCCCAGTGTCATTCAACAGGGCACGGTACGCACCGCGGCCAACATCGATCACAGTTGGATAGGCGCGGACGGCCCGGCACTCGTGCAAAAGCATTTGGGACGGCCCGCCACTTTTCTGAATGATGCGGACGCGGCCGGAGTAGCCGAGGTCAAGTGGGGGGCGGGCCGCGGAACGAACGGGACCGTGATCATGGTGACCTTCGGCACGGGAATCGGGACCGCGCTCTTCACGGATGGGAAGTTATTCCCCAACAGCGAGCTGGGCCACATGGAGGTGCAAGGCATCGAAGCCGAGAAGTGGACATCGGCCCATGTGCGCACGGCGCAAAAGCTCGACTGGCCCGCGTGGATCGAGCGGGTGAATGTCTATCTCGGGCAGATGTACGCCTTATTCTGGCCAGACCTGTTCATCCTGGGAGGTGCGGTCAGCGAGCGGTTCAACGAGTTTGCGCCATTGCTGCATTCCGCTGCGCAGATCCGCCCGGCCCACTTTGCTGGGCAGGCGGGTGTGATCGGCGCGGCATTGGCGGCCGCCGATGGGCTAGGCGCCCCCCCTGAACGTTAGCTGCCATGCGCCCGTCGTTTCGCAGCAAGCTGCCCGATGTCGGGACGACGATTTTCACCGTGATGTCGCGGCGCGCCCGGGAGCTCGGTGCGCTCAATCTCGGGCAGGGGTTTCCTGACTATCCGATCGATCCGCGGCTGACGCAGCTGGTCAGCGCGGCGATGGCCGAAGGCCACAATCAGTATGCCCCCATGGAGGGCATGATCGAGCTGCGGCAACGCATTGCGCAGAAACTGCTCGCCAGCTACGCACTGACAGTGGATCCGGCAGAGCAGATTACGGTGACAGTCGGCGCCACCGAATCGATCTACTCGGCGATCCAGGCGGTCGTGGGTCCCGGCGATGAGGCTATTGCGTTCGATCCGGCTTACGACTCGTATGAGCCAGCGGTACGGCTTGCAGGCGGACGCTGTATCAGGTTGCCGTTGATGCCGCCCGGATTCCGGTATGACTGGGATGCCGTGAAGGCGGCGATCAACCCGCGCACGCGGCTCGTACTGTTCAACAGTCCGCACAATCCGGCTTGTACCGCAGCTTCCGCGGCAGATCTGAACGCTCTCGCCGATGTAATCCGCGGGCACGACATTTTTGTGATGTCTGACGAAGTGTATGAGCACGTTACCTACGATGGCCGCACGCACGCCTCGGTACTCGTGCAGCCCGAGTTGGCCGAGAAGGCGTTCGTCGTGTTCTCGTTCGGCAAGACCCTGCACGCAACTGGAATCCGCGTGGGTTATTGCGTCGCGCCCGCGGAACTGACACGCGAGCTGCGCAAAGTCCATCAGTTCAACACGTTCAGCATCGCGAATGCTTCGCAGGTGGCGATCGCGCGTTACCTTGCCGAGAAACCGGAAGCGTGGCGCAGCCTGCCGGGTTTCTTCCAGGCGAAGCGTGACAGGTTGCGCGCCGCGCTGGACGGTTCGGGTTTCAAGCTGCCTCCAGCCCAGGGAACGTATTTCCAACTTCTGGACTTCAGCGCATTTGCGCCCGCGGATGACGTCGCATTTGCCGAGCGCTTGCTCACGGAAGCCGGGGTCGCGACGATTCCCCTCTCACCCTTCTACGCGCTGCCTCCATCGCTGTCGGTGCTTCGCCTGTGCGTTGCCAAGCAGGACAGTACCCTCGATGAGGCTGCGAAGCGACTCAACGAGTTTGCGGCCCGCTTATGAAAAACACTACCCGCGTCAACCATCCGCCGGCGGTTGAGCTGCCCACCGACAATCACTCGGTGGTCGCTCCCATCTATCAGAGCGTGAAGTTCGAGTTCGATTCGCTCGATGAGACTGAAAAGTTTCTGCGGGGCGAGCGCTCGGGGTTCTTCTACACCCGCGCCTCCAATCCAACGACGCGGCAGCTCGAGCTGCTGCTCGCAGAGTTGCAGGGCCGCGAGGAATGTCTGGTCACGGCCTCGGGTGTCGGCGTCATTTCGCAGACGTTATTGGCTTTGACCAAGCAGGGTGATCATGTCATCTGCTTCGTGGAGACCTATAACCCTACCCGCTATCTGATCCGGCGGCTGCTCGCACGGTTCGGTGTCACTCACACCATGCTGTCGATCGAGGATACTGCCGGGGTGCAGAGGGCGCTGGCAGCGCACAAGACCCGCCTGGTGATCTTCGAGAGCCCGACCAACCCCATGACCAAGATTGCGGACATTGCGGCCTTGACGCGGCTCGCCCAGGGCGCCGGTGCGCTGACTGTCATGGACAACACGTTCGCCGGCTTTCATCAGCACGGCGAATATGAAATCGACCTGTTTCTGCACAGCCTCACGAAGTACGCCTCGGGCGCCGGGGACGTGATGGGTGGCGCCGTGATAGGCCGAGGCGACCTCATCCGCGGCATGCGAACTGACTTTGGCACGTTGGGTGGGACACTCGACCCACATGCGGCGTTTCTGATCCTGCGCGGGCTCAAAACTTATTTCGTCCGGTACAAGGCCCAGTGCGAGAGCGCGATGCGGATAGCACAGCACCTCGCGGCCGACCCGGCAGTCGCAAAAGTGCACTACCCGGGATTGGCCACGCATCCGCAGCACGAGCTTGCGAAGGCCCAGATGAAGGACTTCGGCAGCATCGTGACGTTCGACCTGAAGGGTGGCGCGGAGGCGGGCGGCCGGTTCGCGGGGGCTTTGAAGTTGTTTGCCTTGACCGCGAGCCTGGGCTCGACGGAATCACTCGTAGTAGCACCGCAAATGATGCGCGGCCGGGATCTGACTCAGGATCAACTGCGTATCTCGGCTCTCACGGAGGGCACGGTGCGCTTGTCTATTGGTCTCGAGGACGTGGATGACCTTATGGAGGATGTAACACAGGCTCTGGCCGCGGCGGCCGGCGCCGGATAGTGATCCACGTACCGGATTAGGCTCCGGGTTCTTTACGCGGGGTGCGTCGTCCCATGAGGATGGATTGCACCCGAAGCTTGCGCGTGGTTGCGCGTGTTGTGCGTGTTATGTTTAATCCACAAGCGCCCTCCTCAGAAAATTCAACCCGCTCGCTGCTCCTGCAGCAGGCGCTGACTGCTGCGTTCAAGGCACGTCGGCAAAATATTCCGCCCGCCCCCGCATCACTGCCGGCACTGCTGGATGCTTGCCGGGACGGGTTGTCAGGATTTAGGGCAAAGGCCGGCTGCCGCGACGCACTAGGCGAAATCCGGGCACGGTTGTTTCATGCCCCAGGCCGCGACGCCGAGGCGCAAGCGTGGTGGCATGAAAGCGTAGCCACGGCCGTGTTTGCTGCCCGGGTGGCGCAACTCAAGCAGGCATCGGTGTGCGCATCATTCCTCGGGGGCCTGTTGCATAGGTCCGGAGAGGCGTTGGCGTTGAAGATGCTCGCCCGTGTGGAGCTGGATTATCGGCTGAGGCTCGACAGCGCATCGCGGCGTGAATGGTGTGCGACCCACAACCAGGAGCTCACTGAGCGGCTGGTCCGCACGTGGAAACTGTCGGCCGAGATTGGATCTTGTGTGCTCGGATGGGCGCGATTCGGGGAATTCACCGAGGTGTCGAGGGAGAGCGCCGCGGTGTATTTCGGGCGTTTGTTTGCGATCGAGCTGTTGCAGCCGCAGTTTTGTGTGCCGGGTGCGCTCGAGCATGCCGCTGCGGATCTTGGGCTGGACGCCGATCTCGTCGCCCAGGTGAGACAGGAAGACGCGCAGTCACTGATTCGCGCGTTTGACTAGAGGCTGCTAGCGACCCGCACCCGGTGTGGGTGATAGGGAAGCACCTCGAGCACTTCACCTTGCGCCAGGCGTTCCTGCACGCTTCTCCAGAACGCAGCTGTCAGTATCTCCCCGTGCATCCGCATGAATGCCGCACGCTGCGAGTCGCTGAAGGCGAGAAAGTTGATAAAGGTCTCGGGGAAGACGTCAGCGTCACCAACGTAGAACCACGCCTCGCCGCGCATTTCGTCTTCTGGATTGGAGGCTTGGGGAATGTCGCGGAAGCGGCAGTCGGTTACCTGGCACAGCTCGTCGTAGTCATAGAAGATCACCCGGCCATGACGGGTGACGCCAAAATTCTTCAGCAGCAGGTCACCGGCAAAAATATTTGTGTACGCAAGATCACGGATGCACTGCCCATAGTCGAGCGCCGCGCTTTCCGCGGCACCTGCGGTTGCTGAGCGCAGATACAGGTTGAGCGGCGTCATGCGTCGCTCGATGTACATGTGATCGAAAATGAGGTCGTCGCCTTCCTGGTGGACCGTTGCTGCCGTCTCGGTACGCAGCTCTTCCAACAACTCCGGGGCAAACAGTGCCCTGCGGAAGCGCAGTTGTTTGAATTCCTGGGCGTCGACGAGGCGGCCGGCACGGTCGTGCTTGAAGACGAGCTGGTATTTCGCCTTCACTTCCTCGCGCAGGACGCTCTTCGGATAAGGGAAGCGGTCGCGAATGACCTTGAACACCACGTCGAACGAGGGCAAGGTAAAGCAAACCATCACGAGACCGCGCTCGCCCGCGGCGTGCACGAACTGATCCTGGGTGTGTTCCAAATGCCGCATCAGCTCGCGATAGCGCTCGGTTTTGCCCTGCTTCGCGCGGCCGAGCACGGTGAAAAGCTCGCTCACGGGCTTGCGCGGCATCATCGATTTCAGAAACAGCACAGCCTCGCCGACTCTGTCCAAATCGACATGGAAGTATGATTTGGTGAAGCTGAAGACGATGCTGACATCACCTTCGGACAGCATGACGGCGTCAACGAGTACTCCGCCGTCCGTGTTCTTTAGGGCAATGACGAGAGGCACGAGGAAGTCTCGTCCGATGATGCGTCCAACGACGTAGGCGCGGGCCACTTGGTAGAAAACCGGGCGGATGATTTCGACCTTGACGACGGCACGCCGCTCGTTGACCTGGCGCAGATGGCTGGTCACTTCGGAAGTTACGTGCGCGACGCTCCTGTCAAAGTCGCGCCAGGCCGAGTGAAAGCGGATATCACCCAGCACATCCTCGAACAGCAGCAACAGCGAGCCGTGGTTGAGGTAGTTGTTGGTCCCGACGGTGGTGTTGATCTTGCCCAGGGGATCGAGGTCCGTCGCTACGAACTCAATTTCGGGCGCCACACCCACGGTCCCATACAGCCGGCGAGTGATGGAGCTGAAGAACGTCTTGGTGAATTCCGCATCGGGGAGCCCGTCGATCCGGGCCGCAAACTCGGTGCGGATGTCGGCCCACAGTGACCGATCCAGCGCACGCTCGCCCAGTCTCAGGCGCAGGTGCGCGATGGTCTGACTGACGAGGCGGTCGTAAAGCTCGATGCGCTCTACTGCGTCGCGCTGGCTCCCTTTTGAGTCACGAGCGTCAAACCGCCACGGAGCGCGGCGCGTGATGACGCGGAATTCGGCGTTGTAGTCAGCAAAGGCGGCTGAGATGAGGTGAGCGCATTCGGAGGCAGAGGCAGACATGGGGCCTTTGGGATTGCGAATCAGCCTGTCCGACAGGTTAGTCGAAGTCGGTGGGGAGGCCTCTGTTCAGGTGATGCTGATACAGACGCTCGATCTCGGATTGAGTCGCACGCCCGGTGGACAGCGGCGGCAGGGAGCCTACCGGGAAGAAGTCCACCCCGTCCGTCTCGTTACTGGTCGCCGGCGCTCCCCCCGTGAGCTCACACAGAAAAAACAGCTTGTAGATGTGAAGGATGCTGGGCGGATGGCCGTGGGCTGGATTGTTCTTGTCGAACAGGGCGGCAAGCTTGATGGTCCTGGCCAGGTAGCCGGACTCTTCGCGGATCTCGCGCTCGACCGCAAAGGAGGGCGCATCGCCGACATCGACCCAACCGCCCGGAAGGGTCCATTTGCCATCGGAACGCTCCCGGACCAACAGCACCTTATCCTGGTCGAACACCGCGCCGCGAACATCGATCTTCGGCGTTGCATAGCCCTCGTCGCCGAGCCACAGACCTTGCAACTGCTCCGCCGTAATCGCGAGCTGCGAAGTGAGGATGGTGGTGACGAGCTCCTGCAGCTGTTCGTAGCGTTCGCGATCGAACGCATCCTGGGTGAAGATCAGGCCATTCTGGGCAATGGCCTGGACCTTGCGGGCCCACTGCAGCAGGCTGACCGCCACGTCCATCGGTTACAGATTGCCGATCAGCGCATCGCCGAACGCACTCGTGGACACTTCCTTCGCACCTTCCATCATGCGCGCGAAATCGTAGGTCACCACCTTCTGGCCGATGGTGCGGTCCATCGCTGTGATGATGGCGTCGGCCGCTTCGAGCCAGCCCATGTAGCGCAGCATCATCTCGCCGGACAGGATCACCGAGCCGGGGTTGACCTTGTCGAGATTGGCGTACTTCGGTGCGGTGCCGTGGGTCGCCTCGAATACGGCATGGCCGGTCAGATAGTTGATGTTACCGCCCGGCGCAATCCCGATGCCGCCCACCTGCGCAGCCAGCGCATCCGACAAATAGTCGCCATTCAGGTTGAGCGTGGCGATCACGTCAAACTCGTCCGAGCGCGTCAGAACCTGCTGCAGGGCGATGTCGGCAATCGCATCCTTCACGATGACCTTGCCGGCCTTGCGGGCAGCATCCATCTCGGCGTTCGCGTCCTTCTCGCCGCGGGCGGCCTTGGTCCTTTCCCATTGCTCCCAGGTGTAAGTGTGGGCCGCGAACTCGCTCTCGGCCAACTGGTAGCCCCAGTTGCGGAAGGCGCCTTCGGTGAACTTCTGGATGTTGCCCTTGTGGACCAGTGTCAGGCTCTTGCGCTTGTTCGCCACGGCGTATTCGATCGCCGACCGGATGAGGCGGTCGGAGCCCTCCTTGGAGACCGGCTTGATGCCGATGCCGGAGGTATTCGGGAAACGGATCTTGGCATAGGACTTCGGGAAGTTCTGTTTGAACAGCTCGAGAAACTTCTTGTTCTCCTCGCTGCCCGCCTCGAACTCGATACCGACGTAGATGTCCTCCGTGTTCTCACGGAAGATCACCATGTCCACCTTCTCGGGATGCTTGACCGGGGAGGGCACACCCTTGAACCAGCGCACCGGCCGCAAGCAGACATAGAGGTCCAGCATTTGTCTGAGCGCGACATTGAGCGAGCGGATGCCGCCACCGACCGGCGTGGTGAGCGGGCCCTTGATGGAGACCAGGTACTCGCGGCATGCGGCCACGGTCTCATCCGGAAGCCAGGTGTTCAGCTGCTTGTTGGCTTTTTCGCCAGCGAGCACCTCCATCCAATGGATCTTGCGCTTGCCGCCGTAGGCCTTCTGCACGGCCGCATCCATGACACGCACGCTGGCGCGCCAGATGTCAGGGCCTGTGCCGTCGCCTTCGATGAAGGGAATGATGGGATTTTCCGGAACGATGAGCTTACCGTCCCGAATCGAAATCTTCGCGCCTTGCGCGGGCGGCGTGATCTTCGACGCTGCAGCCGTGGCCATGGACCGTTCTCCTGGAGACTTGTCCGTAAAAATTAGGGGTCGGCGCGCAAGCGGCACCGGGCCTCGAATGCTAGCACAGAGGTGGCGGGATTCCGGGCCCAGTCTATGAGAGACTTGCAGGATTGTGCCCGCGCGTGGTGCATTCGCTGCAGACGTGCTGGCACCAACAAAAGTGTCCAGGGGTCTTTGATGGCATCCATCCTGCGCGAGTGTTTCGCTGTGCGGCCCGTTACCGAGGCCGACAAGGAAGGCGGCGGCAGGCTGAAACGGGTCCTGACCGTCTGGTCCCTCACGGCGATCGGCCTCGGCGCGACGATCGGAACCGGCGTATTCGTCCTGACTGGGCAGGTGGCCGCGAACCAGGCGGGTCCGGCCGTGACTCTGTCGCTTCTAATTGCCGCTATTGGCAGTGGCCTCGCGGCGCTGTGCTACGCGGAGCTCGCAGCGTTTCTGCCAGTGCCCGGCAGCGCTTACAGCTACACGTACGCGACACTTGGCGAGGCGGTGGCCTGGTTCATCGGCTGGAACCTGCTGCTCGAATATGGCATGTCGGCCTCCGCAGTGGCCGTGAGCTGGTCTGCGTACACGGTCAATATTCTCGAGAGCGCGCACATCTTCCTGCCAAAGGCGCTTACGAGCGCGCCGTTGGCGGCAGTGAACGACCATATCGTCGTGACTGGGGCCATCTTCAACGTGCCGGCTGCCCTCATCATCGCGGCAATGAGTACCATTTGTTATGTAGGCATGCGGGAGACGGCGGGAGTCAACACTGTGATGGTGGCTTTGAAGGTCGGCATCATCGTGCTGTTCATCTTTGCCGGGCTCAGTTATATCGACACGGCGAATTGGCACCCCTACATTCCAGCCGCTACGAACAAGTTCGGACACTTCGGTTGGACCGGCGTGATGCAGGGTGCAGCGATCATCTTTTTCTCTTACGTTGGATTTGATACGGCTTCGACGACTGCGCTGGAGGCTCGCAACCCGCAACGGGATCTGCCTTTGAGCATCATAGCGGCACTGCTGATCTCGGCGGTGCTGTATGTCGTAACGGCGGCCGTCGTCACTGGCATGGTGCCGTACACCCAGCTCGGTGTGGATGCGCCTGTTGCCGTGGCGCTCGATGCTCATCCACATCTCGCATGGCTCGGCGTGTTCGTGAAAATCGGGGCCATCGTCGGAATGACTTCGGTCGTTCTGGGGTCCCTGTTGGGGCAGCCGCGAATTCTGCTCGCAATGGCGGATGACGGACTTCTCCCACCAGCAATAGCCCGCTGCCATCCGCGGTACAAGACTCCACACGTAGCGACCGTAGTCACTGGCGTGATTTTCGGGCTTGTAGCAGGACTATTTCCGCTGGATATACTGGCCGATCTCATTTCCATCGGCATCCTGCTTGCATTTGCGGTCGTTTGCATCGGCGTGCTCATTCTGCGCCGCACGCGGCCAGATGTTCCGCGGCCCTTTCGCGTTCCATGGGCCCCCTTCACATGTGTGCTGGGCGCGGTTTACTGCCTCACGATGATGCGTTTTCTGTCGGACGGGACCTGGCTCAGGCTCTTGTTCTGGACTGTGCTCGGCTTCGCGATCTACGGCCTCTACGGCTTCAAGCACAGCCGCCTCAGAAAGAGATGACGTATACACTGCCTGGTACTCCCGCCGCGGACGGCTTCTGGATGCCCGCGGAGTTCGAGCCGCACGCCGGTTGTTGGATGCTCTGGCCCGAGAGGGTCGACAACTGGCGCGAGGCTGCTCGGCCGGCGCAGCACGCGTTCGTGGCCGTCGCGACTGCCATCAGCGAATTCGAGCCGGTTTGCGTTGGTGCTTCCGCTGCTCACTATGAGATTGCGCGCGCGCTGCTGCCCGAGCGGGTTCGAGTGGTCGAGATAGCTCATGACGACAGTTGGATGCGCGATGTGGGGCCAACGTTCGTGGTCAATGCCCGCGGCGCTGTCAGAGGTGTCGACTGGCACTTCAACGCCTGGGGCGGTTTGAACGGTGGCCTCTACTTTCCATGGGACCAGGATGATCTGGTGGCGCGCAAGGTTCTCGAGATCGAGAACCGCGAGCGCTACCGGGCGCCCATCATCAATGAAGGCGGCGCGCTGCACGTGGACGGCGAGGGCACGGTGTTGGTCACTGAAGAGTGCCTGCTCAATGCCAACCGCAATCCAACCTTCAGCCGCGAGCAGATCGAGACACAGCTGCGGGCGTATCTCGGTGTCAACCAGGTCATCTGGCTGGGCAAAGGTGTTTTCAACGACGAGACCGACGGGCACATCGACAACCTGGCGTGCTTCGTCAGACCTGGGGAAGTCGCGCTGGGATGGACGGATAACAAGCGCGATGTCCAGTATGCGATTTCACTCGATGCCTGGGAGCGCTTGGCTGATGCGCGCGATGCTCGGGGACGGCGCCTCAAGGTCCACAAACTCCCCATGCCGCGGCCGCTGTCGATCAGCGAAAAGGAAGCTGCGGGCGTGATCAGCCGAGAGGGCACCAAGGCGCGTCCGGCTGGCGAGCGGCTGGCCGGAAGCTATGTAAACTTTTATATCGCCAACGGCGGTATCGTGATGCCGTTGCTCGATCCACGGACCGACAAGGTGGCTGCCGCAAAATTGAAACGCCTGTTTCCAGAGCGGCGAGTGCTCGGCGTGCCCGCGCGCGAGGTGCTGCTTGGCGGCGGGAACATCCACTGCATCACGCAACAGGTGCCAGGCAGCGGCGGTGCACGGCGCAAACCGTGAAACACTGCGCAGATTGTTAAAATTGTTAAATGTCGGTGATCGCAGCCGTCGTTTTCAACCGACATCGTTGCGTGCCCGCGAGGCACAGTAGGGTGTGTGCCACATGCGGAGATTTCCGCAGCCGCTTCGAGATCCCGCGCCGTGCAAGCCCCTTCTGCGATTCGTCATTGTCTGATCGGTATACTGGCGGCCTTCTCGATCGCATCGACGCATGCGGCCGCGGGCACCAACGAGCGTAACCCCGTCCGGACTCATCCGACGGTTGCATCTGAGCCCAGCGAGCAGCGAATTCTCGTAAAGCTGCGCTCGAGCGCTGCAGCCGCAGCGCACGTCCAGGCGCTGCAGTTGCGGCCCAATCAAATCAATGCCGCGAACGGCACGATGCAGGCTCTGGCTACACGGGCGAGTCTGACATTCAAACAGTCCCGCGAAATTACGAACGGCTTACATTTGTTGCAGGTGCAATCTGCAACGGGCGAGTCTGCTGCGGCGACGCTCGCGCGGCTGCGCGCAGATCCGGACGTCGAGTCGGCTGAGATCGATCAGCGCCGTTTTGCTCATGCGATGCCCAATGATCCTCTGTTCACCGGTCAATGGTATGAACAGGCAACGCAGCCATCCGGCATCGACGCGTTGACGGCGTGGGATACAACAACTGGTCGCAATGATGTGGTGATTGCCGAGTTGGATACCGGCGTACGCTACGATCACCCTGACCTGCTGGCAGCAACGGCGAACGGCCGCCTGCTGGCCGGATACGATTTCGTCACGGACGCAACCGTCGCGAACGATGGGGATGGCAGAGACGCCGATGCCTCCGACCCGGGTGATTGGATCACCTCGGCGGATGCGGCTACGACGAAGTTCACGGGTTGCACGGTTGAGAACAGCTCGTGGCACGGAACGCGGGTGGCCGGAATTCTTGGCGCACTGTCCAACAATGCGACCGGCATCACGGGGATCACCTGGCTGCCAAAGATTCTACCCGTGCGTGTTCTTGGTAAGTGCGGCGGCGTCAACTCGGACATCCTCGACGCCATGCGCTGGGCGGCGGGCCTGCACGTGACCGGTGTGCCTGACAACACTCACCCAGCCCAGATCATCAACATGAGCCTGGGAGGCAGCGGCGGCTGCTCGCCGGCCGAGCAGACTGTCATCAACGAAGTGGTCGCAGCGGGCGTCACGGTCGTGATCTCGGCCGGCAACGAAGGTGGCCCGGTCGATGCACCGGCCAATTGTGTTGGTGTGGCGGGAATCGCAGGTATCCGCCAGATTGGCACGAAGGTGGGCTTCAGCAGCCTCGGGCCCGAGGCTGCGCTGGCGGCTCCGGCCGGCAACTGCGTGAATGCCTCGGGCGCCTGCCTGTTCTCGATCGACACGTCCATCAACAATGGCACGACGACGCCGACGACGAACGGCTATACGGACCAGTTGAACCCGAATCTGGGCACGAGTTTTTCGTCCCCGATCGTAGCGGGTATCGCGGGCTTGATGACCAGTGTGAATGCCAATCTGAAGCCTTCGCAGCTCATCGCTCGTCTGAAGGAAGGCGCCAAGACGTTCCCGGTCTCGAGCGACCCGGCCGTCCCGAACTGTCATGTGCCAGCCAGCAGCACGGACCTGCAGACGGCAGAATGTAACTGCACCACGACTACCTGCGGCGCCGGTATGGCAAATGCGCCAGGTGCGCTCAAAGCGGCCCTGCGGCCCATTGCGGCCATCGCAGTGCCGGCCACGGTGGCGGCGGGCCAGAATGTCTCGCTGGCGGGAACCGGCAGCGCCGCCGCCTGCAGTCACACGATCAGCACCTACGCCTGGTCAAACGTCGGCAATGCCACGAATCCCATTCAAGGAGCCAACACAGCGACTGCAACAGTCGTCGCGCCTGCCACGGGATCGATCACTGTCCGACTGACCGTGACCGACGATGCAGGGCGCCAGGATATGGCCGATGTCGTAATTAGCGGGACGGCCGCAACCACGACGGCGCCGGCCAATGCGAATAGCGGTAAGTGTCCGGCCGTAGCTATGCCGGTCGCGGTGGCGGTGACACCGGCCACGGCAAGTGTGCAGGTTGGAAATGGCATGCAGACATTTGCTGCGGCCGTTACAAACACCGCGAATACTGCCGTTACATGGAGCGTCAACGGTGTTACCGGAGGTAATGCAACGGTCGGTATGATTTCTGTGGCTGGTGTCTACACAGCACCGGCGACTGCGCCGACACCGGCGACAGTGACCGTAAAGGCCACATCGGCCGCCGACGCGATGAAGTCCGCAACGGCACAAATCACGATCACCACGCCCATTGCCGTATCGATTACGCCGACATCGGCGACCGTGCAAACTGGCATGACGCAGGCATTCAGCGCGATGGTCACGGGATCTTCCAATACCTCTGTGAACTGGAGTGTCAACGGGATTGCCGGCGGCAATGCAACGTTGGGCATGATTTCCACGACAGGCGTGTATACGGCGCCTATGGCCGTGCCGTCGCCAGCGGCGGTCACTGTGACGGCCGTTTCCGCTGCGGATTCCACCAAGTCGGCCTCTGCTCAGACGACTGTGGCGGCCGCTCCTGCATCCGGCGGCAGTTCGACTCCCACCACGGGCGGTTCGAGCAGCACTTCGGGTAACAGCATGACCAGTGGCAGTGGCGGTGGTGGTGGTCCCATGGATCCCCTGACCCTGTTCGCCTGCACGTTGGTTGTCGGCTTTGCAGCCTATCGAAGAGGCGTCGCGTCGCGCTGACCCCGGGGTTTCCCGGGGTCTGTGATGGCCGACAAGTTCCCAGCGGAAACTTGCGCTATTGTCGCAGGATGCGCCTACTTCTTTGTGCAATGGCCCTATCGGCCGCAACGTATGCGAGCGTGATCGGCGGATCGGCCGAGTTGAATCCAGTCCGCACGCAACCCCACAGCGTAGTGAGCGTTCGTGAGGACAGCGTCCACCGCGTAATCGTAAAGCTGCGCGCCCCGACCGCGGGGACTGCCACGTCGGCGACCGTTCAGGACCAGGCGCTGTCCGCGCATGATCGGGTCGCAAACCTCGCAGCCCGGTCGGGCCTCACGATGAGGGATTCACGGCAGATCTTCGATCGGATGCATGTCATGCAGCTGGAGCCGGCCTCAGCGGGTCAATCGGTTGACGCAACCCTGGCGCGTCTGAGAGCAGACGCGGACGTCGAATATGCAGTACCGGATGAGCGCCGGTACATCCATGCGGTTCCTGACGATCCGTTGTATGCCACCGGTGGCCAATGGTACGAGCAAGCTGATGCAACGACTCCGTCCGCTGTCGATGCTCAGGATGCCTGGGATATCACGACCGGGACTCCCAATCTGGTCATTGCGGACCTGGATACCGGTGTCCGCTTCGATCATCCGGACCTGCTCGCCGCAGCTGACAGCGGGCGGCTCCTGCCCGGGTACGATTTCGTAAGCGATGCGGCCGTCGCCAATGACGGCGACGGCCGGGACGCGGATGCTTCCGATCCGGGTGACTGGATCAACTCGACTGATACGGCGAGTACGAAGTTCAAGGACTGCAAAGTCGAGATCAGCTCCTGGCATGGCACCCGCACGGCCGGGATTCTAGGCGCGCTGACCAACAACGTGCGCGGCGTTGCCGGGATGACGTGGCAGGGGAAGATCCTGCCGGTTCGTGTGTTGGGCAAATGCGGCGGTTACGACTCCGACATCATTGCAGGAATGATGTGGGCGGCGGGCATGTCAGGCACGGGCGCGCCTGTGAATTCGAATCCGGCCAAGATCATCAACATGAGCCTGGGGTCCACGGCGACGTGCCCGCAGAGCTATCAGGACGTCATTACACAGTTGACCGCCATGGGCGTGCTCGTCGTCGTGTCGGCCGGGAACGAAGGCGGGCCGGTAGACTCGCCCGGCAATTGCCTCGGTGTGGCCGTGATCGCAGGTATCCGCCACGCAGGCACGAAGGTGGGCTTCAGTAGCCTTGGGCCTGAGGTTGCTGTCAGCGCGCCGGCGGGCAACTGTGTGAATACTACGGGCACGTGTGTCTATTCGATTCAGACCACCACCAACTCCGGAACCACCACACCCGTCGCCGCTGATGAGGCCTATACCGGCAACCAGATCAGCCCGAACACCGATGTGCCGAAGGGGCCCAATCTCGGTACGAGCTTCTCGGCGCCCATAGTGTCGGGCATAGCTGGGCTCATGGTTGCGGCCAACAATAATCTGAATTCGTGTCAGCTGATCTCCCGTCTCAAGGAGGGCTCGCAACGCTTTCCGCAGACCTCGACGACCACTACGACTGCGTGTCATGTTCCTGCGGACTCGTCGGATCTGCAGACCGCCGAGTGCATCTGTACGCTGGATGGGAAGACCTGCGGTGCAGGTATGGTGAACGCGCTGGGGGCGGTAAAGGCCGCCCTGCGGCCCGTCGCGGCGGTGAGCCTGCCAGCCTCGGTGAGCGCCGGCCAGTCAATTGCCTTGAATGCGCAAGGCAGTGCCGCGGCGAATGGCCATACGATCAGTACCTATCAGTGGGCTAACATCGGGAAGCAGTCGGTCAGCATTCAGAACGCCACCAGTTCCGTGGCGACCGTCACGGCGCCATCGTGTGGCTATGCGACGGTTCAGCTCGTCGTGACTGATGAGATCGGGCGGGTAGACACGGCGAATGTGATCCTGAGTCCAACCGCTGCTATCACCGTGGCGCCGGCGGCCGCAACCGATAAATCGTGCTCGATTGCAGTTCCACAAGTGCTGCTGGCGGTATGCCCGGGATCGAGCAGCGTGCAGGTGGGCAGCGGAACGCAGGCTTTCACCGCAACGATCGCCAACACCACTGATGATTCGGTGACATGGCAAGTCAACGATATACCCGGTGGCGATTCAAAAGTCGGAACCATCACGTCCGGGGGCGTGTACACGGCTCCAGCTACTGCCCCGAAACCCGCCGCTGTGACGATTACGGCAATATCGAATACCGATCACGCGGTCGTCAGTACTTCGACCGTGAATATCACTACGCCCGGATCCCATGGCGGCGGTGCCGTGGATCCGTTTACGTTGCTCGTCGAGGCCCTGGCGCTGGGTGCTGCCCTTGGATCGCGACGCTACGCCAGGCGTTGCGCGGCATCCAACCAGGATTTCTGGGCGCGACGATAGTGCGCTGGTGCGATCCGGGCTTGTTCCAACAGCTCGCGTGCAACCTTCTGCGCCTCCTCGGCGCGGCCTTGTGACTTCAACAGCTGCGCGTACCTGACTGCGGCTTCCGCTCCAGGGTAGGAGCTGGCAAGCACGCGATATTCTTCGACTGCCTTCTGCAGGTTGCCTTCAGATTCCAGCGCACGCGCGTAGAGGAGGTGTCCCTCGGGTGATTTGAAGTCAGGGTTGAATCGGATCAGATCATCCAGGGTGCTTCGCGCGGCAGTGGCGTCGCCCTTGCCGAACTGAGCCCTTGCAATGCCGAGCATGAGGTTTGGATCGTGCTCGTAGAGGCCGGTGAGGGCTTCGCGGAATTGCGCAATCGCATCGTCATGTCTTCCCTGCCGGGACAGCTCCTCGGCGTAGCGCTGGCGCGCAGCCACGTTGCCGGTCACCCGTGCCTCGTTCTCGTACCGGCGCAGGTCAGCGGTCGGATCCATCGCTTTCTTGAACCCACGCGCCGTTCGCTGCGCTGTCCGGCTGCGAAATACATCGGGCAGCAGTTCGACAACAATGTAGGCAATGGCGCCGGGCAGGGACAGCAGTGCGAGCACCCAGATCCAGATCTGGTTACGGCCGGTCTTGATCACGTGGACGATCAGAATCACCTGGATGAGGATGGACAGGATCAGATAGAGCATCGAGATCTCGAGCGAATCGGGGCGAGTCGTTCAGTTTACCCCGGAAGTGGTCACGTTAGCGCCCTTGGGCAGGGCGAAAGCTACGACGTAGTCACCGCGGGGGGTGCCCAGGGTACCGTGGCCGCCAGCGGCGATCACGACGTATTGGCGGTGATCACGGCCTGCACGGTAGGTCATCGGTGTCGCCTGGCCGCCCGCGGGCAGACGGTATTTCCACAGCTCGCGGCCCGTTTCCAGATCGAATGCGCGGAAGTAGCTGTCCATGGCGGCACCCACGAACACGAGGTCGCCGGCGGTTGCGATGGGACCGCCCATATTGGGCGTGCCGAAATTTCGTGTTGGTGCGAACCAGGGGCCGATGCCCTCGGTCGATCCGAGTGGTACTTGCCAGACGATGCGGTTGCGGCGCAGATCGATGCTGACCAGAGTGCCCCACGGAGGAGCGGTGCAGGGCAGTCCCCAGGGTGATAGCAACGGTTCACGGCGCATCCCGTAAGGAGCGCCCGCCTGGTGTGCAAAGTCAGAATGCGGGAAGTCGTCGGACTTCGCTTGGCTCCCCAGGGTCTGTTCCGTCATCAGCGTGACCACCACGGGCAGGTGGTTGACAGCGGCGAAGATCCGTTGACGCGATTGATCGACGGCAATGCCGCCCCAGTTGACACCGCCGATGTAACCTGGCCACAAAATCGTCCCGCGGGTGTCAGGAGGCGTGAAGATGCCCTCGTTGCGATGCGAGGCGATGAGATCGCGGCATTTTCCGCGGTCCCAGAAGGTAACTCCCCAGGCGTCCGCCGGCTCGAGTCTGCGTTGTGACACGAGCGAGGGAATGGAGGAAAAAGGTTGCGTCGCGGCTGCCTCTTCGCCGGGCACCGTGCTGCGGGGCACGGGTTTTTCCGTGATCGGAAAAAGCGGTTGTCCCTTGGTGCGGTCGAAGACATACAACATGCCGCTCTTCGTAGCCTGGATCACTGCCGGGACTGGTATGCCCTGTACTTCGATATCCACCAGTGCGGGCTGCGCCGCCAGATCGAAATCCCACAGATCATGGTGTATGAGCTGCTGATGCCACGCGAGTTTGCCAGTAGCTGCATCCAGCGCCAGGAGCGAGTTGGCAAAGCGATTGCTGCCGAGGCGCTTGCCACCGAAGAAATCTGGACTGGCGGAACCCGTCGGGACGAGGACGTAGCCGTGTTCCTCATCGACCGACATCACGCCCCAGGAGTTGGCCGCGCCTGTCGTTGATGACTGGGAAGGATTCCACTCTGCAGCGCCGGGGTGCGTGGGGTTGTCGGGTATCGGGTCAAACGACCACCGCTGCACGCCTGTTCTCGCGTCGAAGGCGCGGATCACTCCACGCTCGACATCGGTAGCGCGGTTATCCCCGATCGCTGATCCGACCACTACCGTGTCGCCCAGGATAGCGGGTGGCGATGTGACTTCGTAGTCGCCGCGTTCGCGGATTCGCAGGTTGCTGGTGAGATCGACCTGCCCGCCGGTTCCGAACTCCGTGCAGGGGCGGCCCGAGGCTGCGTCCAATGCGATCAGGCGGGCGTCCAGCGTTCCAACGAAAACCCGGTTCGCGCAGGTGTCCGGACTCTTCGCGGCCTGACGTTTGGGGTCGGTGTTCTCCCATATGCTGACCCCGCGAGCGGCCACATCTGAGTAGTGGCGCTTGCGGTCGATTTTCGGATCGTATCGCCACTTCTGAACGCCCGTTTCCGGGTCTAGCGCGATCACGATGTTCGTCGCGGTTTCCAGGTATAGGAGTCCGAACGCAAGCACGGGCGTCGCCTCGAACGTGAGTTTCGAGCTACGCGCGAATCCTTCGCCGAGCTCACCCGTGCGATAGGTCCAGGCGACCGTCAGACTGTCTACGTTCTCTCGTTTGATCTGATCGAGACTGGAGTAGTGCTGCCCGAATGCGTCGCCGCCATAGAAGCCCCAATCGCTGGCGTCAAGGGACTGGGCGCGAGCGACCCCGGGCAGGAGGGCGCCCGATACAATCAGTAACGCAGCAGCCAATGTAGTGACTAGTGCGATAACAGAAACGTAATTGCGTCGTGTGAGTTTATGGAGCGACATGCTGTATTCTTGCGCCGTGATTTCACCACGGGCGGTCCAGCCCCGTCTCGGGGTCCTCGGTTATATTTTCGCAGGTCTGTGGCTCGCGTGTTGGAGCATTGCCAACGCCCAGAGCGCGGCAGACCCCGCTGCGTCCCCACCCCATCGTCCGCGTATCGGGCTGGTGCTGTCCGGAGGTGGTGCCCGAGGTGCAGCGCACGTCGGTGTCCTCAAAGTCCTTGAGCAGTTGCACATTCCCATCGACGCAGTCGCCGGTACGAGCATGGGCGCGGTGGTCGGAGGTCTTTACGCGAGCGGCTTGAGCCCGCACGAGATCGAGTCGATCATGACCTCCCTCAACTGGCAGGATGCCTTTCGGGACCGGCCGCCCCGGGAGGACCTCACTTTCCGGCGTAAGCTCGAGGACCAGAATTTCCTCGTGAAGTTCCCCCTGGGCGTGCGTGGCAGCCACATCCAGTTGCCCAAGGGGTTGATACAGGGACAGAAGCTCAACCAGACCTTGCGGCGATTGACCTTGCCGGTGGCGCGGGTCACCAACTTCGATGAGCTGCCGACGCCCTTTCGGGCGGTGGCGACCGATCTCGAGACGGGTGATGCCGTCGTCATGAGCTCGGGTGACCTCACGAACGCGATGCGTGCCAGCATGTCGGCTCCGGGCGTATTCTCACCGGTCGACCGGGACGGACGGCTGCTCGTTGACGGCGGAATCGCTGAGAATCTTCCGATCGACGTAGCACGCGAGATGGGTGTGGACATTCTCATCGTGGTGGATGTCGGTACGCCACTGCTCAAGCGCGACAAACTGTCGAGCGCGCCGGTGATTTCCAACCAGATGCTGGCCATTCTCATCCAGCACAACTCGCGTGCCCAGCTCGAGAAGATGACCGCGAGTGATGTGCTGATTCAGCCGGCGCTGGGTGCCACTTCGGCTTTCGACTTCGGGATCGTCCAGCGCGTGATTGCAACCGGCGAGATTGCCGGACATGCGGCTGAATCGCGTCTTGCGGCGCTCTCGGTAAGCCCGCAGGAGTTCGACAGTTACGTTGCCGAGCGCGACCACGCCCGGCAGTCACCCCCGCGCATCGACTTCGTGCGGATCGATGAGGGCTCGGGGCGTTACTCCAACAGGTTGGATAAGCTTTTCAAGGACGTCATCGGTGAGCCCTTGGATCCGGACGCCGTGGCGCGTCACGTGACGACGGTCTACGGTCAGGGGAACCTGGAAGCGCTGGACTACCGCGTGGTGCACGACGACGATCGCTATGGGCTGCTGTTGGCGGCACGCCGCAACTCATGGGGCCCTAACTATGTGCGTTTCGGCCTCAGTCTGCAGGACGACTTCCAGGGGAATTCCAGTTACAACGCCGCGGCACGTTTCGTGTTGTCGGAGATCACTCAGCCGGGCGGCGAGTGGGTCTGGGATGTGCAGGTAGGCGAGACCTCGTTGATCGCGACGGAGGTGTACCTGCCGATTTCCGATACTTCGAATTTTTTCTTGGTGCCACACGCGGATGCAAAGGCCGCCAATGTAGATGCGCTGGTGGGCCAGTCACGCCTGGCTGAATATCGCGTGCGCAGCTTCAACTATGGCCTCGACTTCGGGTACGAGTTCGGCAACTGGGGCGAGATCCGTACGGGCGTGGATCGCGAGTCGGGACATGAGGACGTGCGCGTGGGCAGTCCGAGCCTGGCGCCGCCCGATTCGTTCGATACGCGCTCGTATTTCGTGCGTTTCTCGTTCGATCGCCTGGACAATGTCAACTTCCCGCGCCGCGGCCAGCAGGCCACGATCGAGTGGCGCGGCGAGCATACCGACACTCGTTACACGGACCCGCTGAGTGCTACGCCCAATTCCAGACAAAGTTACGACCGGCTCTCGTTCAGCTACGTGGCCGCGGGGTCGCTCGGCCACTACACAGCCGTGTTCTCCACGGCCGCCGGAACGACCATCAACGCTCCGAACGGATCGCTCCTGGTTGGCGAGGTCAGCGGCCCCGGAGGAGTGCAGATCACCACCCCGACAGCCCTGCGGCTGTTGTTCTCACTGGGGGGCTTCGCGAACCTGTCGGGGCTGAAGGCCAACTCCATCGCGGGCCCGCACTTCGCGATCGCGCGAACGCTGTTCTACAAGCAGATTGGACGCGGCGGTCCAGGTTACCTGGACGTGCCGACCTATCTTGGCATGTCGCTCGAGATGGGCAATGTGTGGGATGAGCGGGGGCAGATGTCGTTCGGGAGCTTGCGTCACGACGCAAGCGTGTTCCTTGGGCTCGATACGCTGCTGGGACCGGTGTATCTGGCGTCGGGCTTCGATGATCAGGGGCAGCGCGCGTTTTACTTGTTCTTGGGGAGGACGTTTTAGGGGCTTCTGGGCTGTCGGGAGCGGCGCCCTGCCGGAAGTGCCGGGGAAGGCACGCAGTCCAAACAGGCGCAGGCGCCCGTGGATCCCCGTCTATGCTGTCCAGCCTTGCGACCACCGGCCGCGCCCCCTTAAGCTTTCTGTCTATGGGAATCAGTCAGCCGCAAAATCTTCGTACCCCGCCAATCGAGAAGCTCCGTCCTTATGGGATTCGGGTGAGTCTTCCCGTGGGCGATCCGTTCCGCAAACTGCTGGGTCCTGAGTGGCATCGGCTGCACTGGTACTCCACGCCAGCCGAGCGGGATGCCGCCCTGCTGGAGATGGGTCGGCGCCATCAGTACTCGCGGGGCGGGGACAAGCCTTCGCTGGTGTTCGAGAAGGTAGAGAACCTGGCGCAGAGCCGGGGGCTATAGGCCTTAGTCTTGGCCGTTGGCCCCGCGCAGGCTTTTGCAGCAGCCGTGCCGACTATTCGCGAGTGGTCGGCCCCTGTCCGGGAGACTCCGCCTCCAGCCTGTCATGTGGTGCCAGCGTCCGGGGAGACTCCGCCTCCAGCCTGTCATGTGGTGCCAGCGACCGCGCCACGCGCGGTGCCGCCAACCATTGTGATGGCGGTGTACGCTTCTTTGGTCCGAGCCTCTAGCTTGGCCTTTTGGTGCGCCCGGGAGGTTAAGCGGACGGTCTGCGGGCAGCCGAACCGTGCGCCCCCGCACAATCACCGGGGGCGGACGATCTGCGGGCAGCCGAACGTGCGCCCCCGCACAGTCGGGTTCCTGGGCTACAACCTGCATCCGCCCGACACCCGCGACCCGGCGACGCAAATCAGGACGCGACTACTTTCCGCGCTTGTCTGCCCACCAAGCGCTTGTTCCTTTCCAGGATCCGCACGCTCTCGTGAAGCGTTGCCGCGCCTGGGGCCAATGCCAGACCCGCCTCCAGGTCATGCATCGCGAGGTCATATAGGCCTTGCTCCACGTAGATCGCGGCCCGATTGTTATAGATGCGCCAATTTGACGTGTCGAGTTGTAACGCCGCGTTGCATTGCGCGAGCGCTTCCGCCCACTGCTTGAGAAGCACATAACCGGCACAAGCATTGGAGTGCCCGGCGGCATTCTCTTTGGCGGTTACGCCGACCTTTAGCCCCTCCAAAGTCAGCCGAACACCTTCTTCAATGCGTCCGCCCTGAAGGGCTGCGGCACCTTTCGCCAACAGAGAATTCGTCTGGCCGATCACCGTCTTACTGCTCGCCCGATCCGTCGAACGAGCGGGCGGACAAGTCCAGGCAGCCGTGACCAGAAGCCCCAGCGCAAACAGACGTATGCGAAGCGGACTGCTCATGACGCACTTGCCTTGGAAGTACCCCGCGGTGTGTAACTCACAGCGCTTCGAACGCTGTGCCTTCCATTGCCGACCGCCGCACTCGCGGCTCAGGGATTCGTTATAGCCATCCTGCGCCCGACATGCAAAAGACGCTCTTCACGATGGCGCTCCCGCCGGGCCCGCTTGAGTTGCGCCCCTACGGCCCCCACACTTTCTGGCCAAAGAACTGACAGGAGTGCGATCCATGGCTCTGTTCCGCAAGAAAGCTGTCATGCCGACCAAAGAAGAGGCCCTTCCGGGCCGCAGCACCCCCCTCAGAGTCCCGGAAAAGCACTTCGTCAACGGCCATCGCCTCACCGCGCCGTTCCCCGCCGGATTACGCGAAGCCGTCTTCGGACTGGGCTGCTTCTGGGGCGCCGAACGGCTGTTCTGGGAAACCCCCGGCGTCTACTCCACCGCCGTGGGCTACGCCGGTGGCTATACCCCCAACGCCACCTACGAAGAGGTCTGCACCGGCTCGACCGGCCACACCGAAGTCGTGAAAGTCATCTACGACCCCGAGAAGATCGACTATGAAGACCTGTTGAAAGTGTTCTGGGAATCACACGACCCGACGCAAGGGATGCGCCAGGGTAACGATGTGGGTACGCAATATCGATCGGCGATCTATGTGTTGGATGCGGAGCAAAAGCAGGAAGCTGAGGAATCGAAGCGCAAGTACCAGGCGCGGCTGACGGCGGCTGGCAAGGGTGAGATCACTACCGAGATACTCGATGCGCCGACGTTCTATTACGCCGAGGATTATCACCAGCAGTATCTGGCGAAGAATCCGGATGGGTATTGTGGGATTGGGGGGTGTGGAGTGAAGTACTCCCACGCTGTTTGAATGGCGGATGGCCAGTTGGCTGCAGATAAATGGCTGGTTGTAGGCGGCTGTTGCGTCTACCGGAAATCTACCGGAAAGAACGCCGGTAGATAATCCGCCGGTTATGCGGCATCGGTGATGCCCGTGCGTAGATGCCTACTATTTCGCATCCACCTTCTGGATGCGGTCTGGGTTGGTGATCACCAGTATTTTCTCTGCCGGGTTCGTCATGGTGATCACCGCATCCTTCTTATTCTTCGGACCTTGATAGAGCGCTGCAACGGCCTGTTTCGCGGCTTCATAGCTCGGCCAATCCTCGAAGACCGCGAACAGCAAGGCGCGCTTGTTTTGCTGAAGTCGAGGTACGCGTGTTTCGTGCTTGCCTCGCCGGCCATGGACATCATCGGCTCGGCCTGTGTCAGTCGCTCGACCTGGTAGTAGCCGCTCTGGCCGTTGGCGATGGCGAAGCCGTAGCGCGCTTCCCACACATCGGTGGCCGGGCCTGAGTACTCGATAGCCGTTACGCTTCACCGTCAAATACACCATATCCGGTCCCGGGTACCCAGGTCTACCGGTGGATTGCTGGTAACATCTACCGGAATCTAGACGTACCGTGAAAGAAAAAGGCCTACGTCTCAGGTGGACCAAAGGCGAAGATCATCCCAGTGCCCCAGTCATGCGGGAGACTTTGAAAGCAATTCTGCCTTCATGTTTCTGAAATCGGTGGAAGTTGTGCTTCCACGGTTTTTCGAGGCTTTCGCTGGTTTCGTCGGGCAGGGCGTTCGCCCTTACCGGCCGGAAGTCCCAGGGACTTCATGACAGCATCCAGCTCTTCAGTGAGTGTCACTTTCCTTGCGCCCAGTTCCTGAATTTTCTCATCGATGCTGCTGATCTCGCTTTCAAGCAGTGCCTTTTTCTCATTGGCTTCAAAGTGGAGTTGCCTGCGCTTGCGCTCTGTCAGTAACTGAAGTTCTTCAAGGGATAAAGTATCGAGGCCGTGGACTCCTCGTTGTTCCAGGTTTTTAATCACTTCAACTTCAGTAACGTCGTCTTGCGTCGGCTGAAATGATTGATCAGAAGTAGTCATGGATGGTGGAATCTCCAAAAAAGCCATCGGCATGCGCCGCGTCGTCACGCTAGCACGGATCCGCGAGTCGCGAAGTGACGAGAGTGAGAGGTGCGTCCAAATTTTGGCAGGAGCCAACACGGGGCGTACAGTCTCATGGCGGATACACTCGTTGCTGGGATACTATCGCCAGCGGCACTTGACGAAGAAAAAGGCAATCAATAAATGATCCGCTATCGAGCTCTCCTGTGCGCGGCTTTCATCATCCCTGCGGCGTGTTCGTTTGGAGATCCACTGGTAGGGGAGTTCACCGGACAGCTGGTTGGCCATACCCATGCCAAGAACGATGAGGTTGGGCGGTTTCGCGTATCCAAACAGGGTCAGCAGTATCATTTGTCGATTTGGAACGAGCGCAGTAGTGGGTGGCGCGACCTTCCTGCAGCGCTGGATTCCTGTTCGCCTGAGTTGCTCAGCGGTTTCCTGGGAGAGAACAGGCAGGAGCTCGCTCCCGAGGGTGCTTGCTCAAAGGACGTAATGCTGTTCCATGCCCGCAAAGGCGATAGCATTCCGAGTCTGAAAACGTCCGCCTACGCCCTCGTCGTAGGCGGGCCGTTTGGTGGCGGCGGCGTTTTCGATCTCCACAAAGTGAACTAACGCCCGAATTTGCCCGATTCCGATTCGTGGAAGCCCGCAGGTTCCAGCATCCTGACATTTTGACTGCAGAAAAATGCAGTGATTGGACGGTAGAGACGTCTACCGGAATTCTACCGGCAAGGAGGCCGGTAGATAATCCACCGGTAAGGCTGAACTCATCTCTTCCGCCAACATTTGACGTGCAGGACTTTCTTATCGTCAAGGCGTATCACGCTCTTTTCGCGCAGCAGGTTGGCAGCATCCTGCCCATACTTTTGCGCCGCGTTGATCGGGTGAGGGTTGCGGATGAAAAGCACGAAGCCTACCTGTCGAAGAAGACCTGGCCAGCCATTTGAATGCCCCCACAGAGGTCTACCGAACGTTCTCTCGCAATGACTACCGCAAATCTACCGACGAAATTTGATTCAGAGTCGTCGTGAAACTGAGTGCTTCGAACTGAAAGTCCCCATATTCGCCTCGCACCTGCCGGTGCTATAGTAACGCTTGACAGTACTAACGCAAGGCGTTACTATGGATCTCCGTGATCAAGTCTTTTAGCGACAAAGAGACTGAAAGGGTCTGGAGGCGTGAATATTCGAAGAAGCTTCCGAGCGACATCCAGGAGCGAGCTGTGATGAAGCTGCAGCAGTTGCACGCTGCGGAAGAGCTGAAGGATCTCTTGATTCCGGTCTCGAACCAGCTTGAGGCGCTCAAGGGTGATCGCAAGGGCGACACAGCATCCGCGTGAACAAGCAATGGCGCATCTGCTTCAAGTGGAATGCGGGTTATGCGTCGGATGTTGAGATCACGGATTATCATTGAGTCGGAGATTTTGTCATGGCCGCAAAGAAGCTGAAGCTCACCCATCCGGGCAAGATTCTACGGGAAGAGTTCATGGAGTCCGTGGGACTTTCGGCATATGCGCTCGCGAAAGCGCTCGGCGTGCCGCTGCCTAGAGTGAATGACATCGCACGGGAGAAACGTGCGATTTCACCGGAGATGGCAGTGCTGCTGTCGAAGTATTTCGGGACGTCGGACGGGTATTGGATCAATCTTCAGGCGCACTACGACCTTGAGATGGCCAAGGATCGGGTTGCGAAGCAGGCAGCTCGCATTCAGCCTCATCCTCACGATTCCAGCGGGGCGCTACAGCCAATTTGACAGTTGTAACCGTAGGACAATTCGCTGATGTCCTAACGAGTCTGTAAAATGTGAGCCGTGGGGAAGATCGCCGTCCCGGTCTCACAGTTCATCAAAGCACGCCGCTCTGCGGGAACAATGTAAGTGGGTTCGCCCCTGCCTGCGGAGCGGCATCTCCATGCAGTACGCAAATACTAATCGACGCCGGCTTTATTAAGCGAAAGCTCGGATTGCAAGCGGAGCCTATGGACGCCGTTGGTGTGCGCGGTTTCCTTGCGTCGCCGCGCGCTCATCAGGGGTGCCCGATAACCTGAAGCGACTGCAGTGGGTGAGTGGTTTGAGCTGCGGATGACCACCTAACTGCAGAAAACTATCGTCGGCGAGATCGCTTCCGCGGACTCCCCGGGGTGGATCTTGCCCAACTGACGGCAGATCCGGCTGTATCAGCCGCGTCGCCGCCTTCGGCGGCGATACTGTAGTCATATAGCCACGTAGCCTTCACGAAGAAGTCCAAATCCCATCCTAAAATTGGCCGCCCGCTCGTGGCCGCCGAACGAATAAGAATTCTTTCGCGGTCTTGCGGCTGCTTTCACTCATATCCAGGTGCTACACATGCATTCAATTCTTGCTCGCGGTACGTCGCGCGTCGCTATTGCCGTTTTCTTGGCACTGATTGCCAGCGTTCATGTGCTTGCGAGCGAGGCTGATCAAGACCTCGCGGGGAAGGTCGATCCGCGGCATGAAGGCAATGGAGATTGGCGCACGCCTGCCCCGCCGGCCGGAGCTGGTTATACCGACAATGCCCCGGTTGCGAATGAGCAGACTGTTCTGCCGTTTGTGGATTATGTGTCCACCAATCAGCGCGGGATTGCATGCGACGCCACTTTGGAGGGCAATGCCGGAGTGCGGGTCGTGTCGGGCTTTCTCGATATCTGGCAGCCCAGCACGTTGTTGGTAGACGCGGGCGTGTCCGCTCCGGCTCAGGGCACGTGCCCCGCTGTAACGGCTTCCACGTGGTCTGGAATTCCCCGCGATTCGACCGACGGCGTGGTGTTGAATTACAAAGTACACAACGCCAACATTCAATACGTCATTACGGCAACCGCCCGCCGCAGCAGCGCGCAGGAATTGGCAGCCTATTTGGACGATCGTCGCGGCAAGGGCTACAGCATTTCGGACGGCATGGGTCCGCTGACTGACATCTGGCGGGAGCTGTCCGAGCAGTTCACTACGATTGTAGACATTCCCGCCGATGCCACTACGGTCCTGTACAACGATCTGGGAAACAACGTCGGCGTTGGAAATAGTGCCAATACGCACAACTTCGGCATCGTCGTGGACCTGCTTGCAAACATCGGCGAAAACGGTTCAACCGAGCCCGCGAAGCGGTTTTACAAATATGCCCGGCCCTGGCGCTGGAGCAGCAGCGTGAAGGTAGTGCCTGCGCTGGTCCCCGCGGAGAGCTCCAATCCGCCGACCGACGGTGGATATATCAGTGGGCACGAGGCCGAAGCGATGCGGGATGGGATTGCGGCGGCTTACGTTGTGCCGGAGCGCTTCCAGGAAATGTTAACCCGCGCGGGGGAGCTTGGTGAAGACCGCATACTGGCCGGAATGCATTCACCATTGGATGTGATCGGTGGACGTCTGCTGGGTGAAGCAGTGGCGACCGCGAGCCTTGCCACCGGCTTGAACAGTGGGCACAAGGCGGCGGCCTTTGCGCAGGCGCAAAACACGTTGATGGCTACGGCAGGTGTGGCCGACGCCGCTGGCCTTCACGCACTGGCGCATTCGCAAGGTGTCAGGGCCGATCGCTTTGCCGACCACGCGCGAAACAAGGCCAGTTACCTTCATTATATGACGTATGGGTTCGCGCAGATCGGCGACAGGACGAAGCCAGCCACCGTGCCAAAGGATGCGGAGGTCCTGCTGGAAACTCGTCTGCCTTATCTGGATGCCGAGCAGCGTCGCGTTGTGTTGAAAACCACCGCTGTCGCTTCTGGGTACCCGGTACTGGATGACGCTGAGGGCTGGGGGCGCTTGAACTTGTTTGCAGCCGCCGACGGCTATGGCGCGCTCAACGGCGACGTTACCGTGTCAATGGATGCGAGCCAGGGCGGCTTCAGTGCCGTTGATGCCTGGCAAAACAACATTGCTGGAGTAGGCAAGCTGACCAAGCAGGGCAGTGGCACGCTGAAGCTGACAGGCGCGAATCGCTACAGCGGCGGCACGGAAGTTCAAGCTGGTGTGCTGGAAGCGGATGCAGGCGTGGCTTTTGGCACCGGTGACGTCTACGTGAGTGGCGGTACTCTCGCAAGCAACGCTGCGGAGCCTCTCAACGTATTCGGTCGGTTTACGCAGCTCTCGGCCGGTACGTTGGAGCTCAATCTCGGGAGTCACGGCGAGGGACGATTGAACGTCAGAGGCCATGTCACCTTGGCGGGAGGTGCTCTGCACGTCAAGGTGAAGCCGGGGTGCAGGCCCGTGGTTGGTGGCGTAATCGACGCCATCGAATCCAGTCAGGGGATTCAGGGCAGATTTCAAAGCATCACGGTGGATGGATTCCACGTGACCCCGATCTACACCCGTACCCGATTGCTGCTGCGCATAGTTCGCTGATTCAGACCGCCAGCCAAAACGATCAAACACAAGCGGACGCGCCCACAGGGGCGCGTTTCCCTACGCTACTTCGGTACCGGGCCGCCTACGCCATACAGTACGAGACTCTTGCCACGGCACCCCGAAGGGTGATATCAAGTAACTTCTTGCCCCAGACCGCAATCACTGCGAAGAAAGGAGGGCACTAATGAACAAACCAAGCACACGCCCTCCATCCGTTGTCGGCAGCTTCTAGGACCGGGTTCAGCAGGCTCTGCTGAGCGGCGGCGTCCGCCGCGGCTCCGATCGTCTGGTTTTCATCTTCGCAAGGAAACGCGCGGCTGCGCGCGATTAAATCATGGCTAAATCCCGCGCGCGGGGCTCGCAAGCCCTTCGCAATGTACTGTCTTTCACGCTGAGTCATTGGGGTACTCGCAAGGCACTCGTGGCTGGAATCGCGCTCGCGACGGTGCTCTCTACGCTCACCGAGGTGATTGTGCCCGTGTTTGCGGGTCATCTCGTTGATGCGCTGGGACAAGGTCCGTCCGCCGTCAAGACGGCGCTGAGCGCGTTCGGCGCCATGGCTGCGCTCGGCTTTGTCATGGTTGGGCTGCGACACCTGGCATGGAGCGGCATCGTTCCTCTCACGCTGAGCATGATGCGCAACATCGCGCTCGACACGTTCCACCGTGTTCAGCGCTTCTCTACAGACTGGCACAACAACAGTTTTGCCGGCTCAACAGTGCGCAAGATCACACGCGGAATGTGGGCTTTGGACTCACTCAACGACGTGCTGCTGCTCGCATTGCTGCCCGCTTCTGTGGTGCTCGTCACCACGGTGATCCTGCTCGGGAATCACTGGCCCATCATGGGCGTGATCATGGCCGCCGGTGCTTTCGTTTATACGACGTTGGCGGTAGGGCTCGCAACATACGTCATCGCACCAGCTTCGCGTCTCTCTAACGCTTTGGACACACGCATGGGTGGCGTGCTGTCGGACGCACTTGGTGCAAATGCGGTTGTGAAGTCTTTCGGAGCGGAAGCGCGAGAGGATGTCCGTTTGGGCAGCGTCGTGGAGAAGTGGGCCCGTCGTACCCGCACAACCTGGATGCGGCACGTCTGGAACAGCAGCGGCCAACTTGCGCTTCTCTGGATAGTGCGTACGGCTGTCACGGGCATGGCGTTATGGCTGTGGTGGAAGGGCCGTGCCACGCCCGGCGAAATTACTTACGTTCTCACTACCTACTTTGTCGTTCACGGTTACCTGCGCGATATTGGCCAGCATATCCATCAGCTGCAGCGCGCCGTGAATGAAATGGAGGAAATGGTCCAACTGTACAGCGAGCCGCTCGGCGTCGCGGATGCACCTGGGGCCAGGCCTTTGCGCATCGCCTCGGGGGAAGTCAGATTTGATCACGTCACGTTTCGGTACGCCGGGCAAGTCTCGCCCCTGTACCGAGATCTGAGCGTGCGCGTTGCCCCGGGCGAACGGATCGGCCTCGTCGGCCACTCGGGATCCGGCAAGACCACGTTCGTGAAATTGATACAGCGTCTCTACGACGTGAGCGAAGGTCGCATCTTGATTGACGGCCAAAACGTCGCCCACGCGACGCAGATTTCGTTGCGTTCGCAAATCGCGATCGTTCAGCAGGAGCCGATCCTGTTTCATCGGAGCCTTGCAGAGAACATCGCGTACGCGCGGCCCGAAGCCTCGCAGGCGCAGATCGAGCGTGCTGCAAGGTTGGCCAATGCACATGGGTTCATCGGACGGCTGCCTCGCGGCTATCAGACCTTGGTTGGCGAGCGTGGCGTGAAGCTCTCAGGTGGCGAACGTCAGCGTGTTGCACTGGCGCGCGCCTTCCTCGCGGACGCACCGATTCTTATCCTCGACGAGGCCACCTCGAGCTTGGATTCGCAGTCCGAGGCGCTCATTCAGGACGCCATGGAACGGCTGATGTCAGGACGAACCTCGCTCGTCATCGCGCATCGCCTTTCGACTGTGCGCGCGATGAACCGCATCCTGGTGTTCGACCATGGGTGCATCGTGGAGGAAGGAAGTCACGATGCCCTGTTATGCAGGCCTCACGGTCACTACAGGCGGTTGTTCGAGAAGCAGTCCGGAAGCATTGTTGAGGCCATGCCGAGGGCAGCCGTCTGAGCTCGTGGGCCTGTCGATCGACAGGCCCACGACCTTCCTATGTAGTCCGCGCCGGTAAGATGCTCCGAAGCCGGTTAGCCGCCCTTGCGCCGACGCCTATTATTTCGCGTCCGCCTTCTGGATGCGGTCCGGGTTTTCGATGACCACGAGTTTCTCCGCCGGGTTCATCATGGTGATCACGGCGCTCTTCTTGTTCTTCGGATCCCGGTAGAGCTCGACAACGGCCCGCTTCGCGGCTTCATAGCTTGGCCACTCGTCGAACACCGCGAATAACGAAGCACGCTTGTTATTGCTGAAGTCGAGGTAAACGTGTTTCGTGCTCGCCTCGCCAGCCATCGACTTCATCGGCTCAGCCTGTACCAAGCGCTCGATCTGGTAGTAGCCGCCGCGGCCATTGGCGATGGCGAAGCCGTAGCGCGCTTCCCACACATCGGTGGTGGGGCCTGAGTACTCGATGGCCGTTACCGCCAAATCTTCGCGGGGGGAAAACGTTTCTACGACGCAGTAGCTCTCGCTGCGCGTCACCGGGCTGATGAGCGAGTCGTTCGCCTTGCCCAATACCATAATGGGCATGATGAGGCCGAGCGCGGCGGCTTCCTGGAAGGTGGGCACGATCTCGCCGCCGGCGCCTTTCGGGCGCTCGCCTTTGCACTTGGGGAGACCCCCGAGCAGCTTCTCGCCGACGACTGCCAGCTCCGTGGAGAGCGGCGCGCTTGGGAAGGGCATCTCGGTTAGGAGGGTCTTTGCCTGTGCTTCCATATCGACGCGGCGCGCTTCGGGGCCGGACATCGTGATTATCACGCTCCAAACGCCGATGTTCTGCCACCAGAGTCCCTGAACCTCGGGCCCCGTACCGAGGTCGTAACGTGCCCAGCGGGTGTGACCGGCAGGTGAACGATTGCCTAGCCGGAATTCTGTTGAGGACAGCTCCGTGGGTTTCGACTTCGTGCGATCCGCGTACTCGAAGCTGGCGGACGCCTGGGCCAACGCCCAGACGACATCCTGTCCGAGGTCCACGCCACGGACGTCGGGTCGCAACTGGAGCAGAATGCCGACGCGAATCGCCTTGTCGTCGCTGACATAGTGCGCCTTGGTGCTCGCGCCGTCTGCGCGCGTGGAAGTGAACCCTTCGCGCTCGAAGTTCTTCCAACGCTTTGGCACTATGAATCCGAGATCTTTCTGAACGGCGTCACCGTTCGCCTGCTCTTCCCACAGCGGTCCCGGGGGCGGGCTCGGCGACAGTTGCGCGCGCGCGGGGATCGAAGCAAGCAGTAGAAGGCCGATTGCAACATTGAAAGTGGAAGAACGCATACTATTCGCTCCTGCGGGCCCGACCGTCCAAATGGTCCAGCGCATACATACTACAATAGACGCCACGACTGTGTCGGGAGGCCATGTCCGATGGCCGACGAAGGTCGCACTACCGAAGGTATGGGATGATTCTTAGCTCGATACGAGCGACACGTCCAAACATGTAACTGTGGTACGTGTCTGTGTTGATGATAATGGGCCTGCCTGATGCACTTCGGTCCGGCTCGCCGCGCGCCATGGTAGATGCCGTACGATCGCTAAGGTGATTGCAGTGCGTTGGCAGGCCGGTTCAGCCCGCGAAAAGCACCAGACCAGATGTTCGCGCCGTGGAATTAACGGAAATCCAACGGCAGGGATTCCGGTAAACAGTCTACCCATGCACGCACGGGCCGACGCCGCCACAATTGACCGAGGTATTCGTCCATCTCTGGAGGCTGAAATCGAGCGAGGCCGGCGCCGGGGGTGCCAGTCATCTCGCCAAAGTATATCCGGGTACCGATGTCATATAAGTCCACCCGAACGAAGTCCATTCCGGCGCCCAGCTCTTCCGCTGTCTCCAGCATGAGTCGCAGATTCACCGGCTCGCGTACCGGGTTTGAAAACCGGTCGAGTTGAACGCCCACGCCAGTATCCCGCCAATGACGGTCGTAGAGAGCACACTGATGCCTGGTGAAGCGTGAGCCGTCGATCTGGATCATATGCACGTTGCCGTGAAATACATAGAACTTGTAGTCCGTCGGTGCGGATCCGGAGCCATCGTCGATGAACTCCTCCACCATGATTCTGCGCGGGATGCGGCGATATTGTTGCTCGTGCATGAAGTCGTAATAGTTGGTTGCGAGCCATTGGTTGCAAGCATTGATCAACTCTTCAACATCTAATGCCTCTTTGTCGAGGACGACGCGGACCCATCCTGAACCGTGCGTCGGTTTCACCACGAAGCGCTGGGGGAGCCGCGCGAACGGGATTGCAGCAGGGTTGTCGGTGACGCAGTAGACCTTTGGAAGTATGTCCGAGGTCAACCGTTGCGCAACGTACTGCCGTACGGCGCATTTGTCGGCGAATTGCGCAAGTATGGGACGGCGATCAAAAACTTTGCGCCGTAGAACTCTTTCATTGAACGTGCGCGGAAGCAGCAGCCTGGGGTATTCGCCATGTGCTGCGCGGTGCATTCTGATGCCAATGATCAGGTCGCGTACCAATCGCGGCAGGTACTTGCGTGCGATCGCTCTGAGCATGGTGTGCCGTCCCCCGGGTGGCCCCCGGAATCGCGCCGGCCGTAGCTGTTGATATTGGCGGATTCCCCGGGGCGTTTGGTGGCGCATCCACGCCTCCAGTATCAGAATACCATGTGCGACGGTGCCTTCGTCAGACGCCGGGTTGGAATAGGCGTTCCTAGAGCGTTCCCATGCTCATTCAGCTGAGTCGAGATGCCTCGGCGGATACACCGCCGAGGCATCTCCTTGCTTACTGAACTACAACTTTGCCTGTGATGTGCGGCCAGACACAGTCATTGTAGAAGTATTCACCCGCTGTATTGAATGCGTGGGTAAACGTCTGTCCCGGCAGGAGCACGCCAGAGTCGAACTCGTGATCGAAGAACGAATCCGCGCAATGGTTGCCTGCACTGCCCGTCGGATTCACGAAGGTGACAATTGTTCCGACCGGAACCAGCAGGTTCTGCGGATAAACCGCGTTCTGGCTGGTGTTCGCTTCTGCACTCGTGGCAGACGTTCTTCCCAGGAGCACCTTGTTACCAACAGTACTGCCGTTAACGGCTGCCGCAGTGATCGGCTGGCGCGTCGTCGGTGGGGCGGGCGTAGCAGCCGGCGGCACCCTGCCACCTAACTTGAAGGCCCACAGATTGTCGCCTGTCGCCGAGGCATACGGCACACTGTTGCCACCGGCAAACACGGCAACGTACTGCTCACCGTCAATCTTGTAAGTGATCGGTGCGGTATGCACACCCGCGCCAGTCTGGAAGCGCCACAGTTCCCGACCGTTGTTGATGTCATAGGCAACGAGATAACCATCGGGCTGACCGATGAACATCAATTCGCCGGCAGTCGTCAGCATGCCGTTGGTTGAGAGCGACCAGTCGGTGTGCTTCTGCCAAACGAGGCGGTTCGTGGCCGGATCCATCGCGACGATTCTTCCACCGTTGCGATACTCGCCGATCGGGCGGTACTTGCCGGTATTCGTCCACGCGCCATTGATCAACGCGGCGCCGAAGTACACCAGCCCCGTGCGCGGGTTGAATGATATGGCGGCCCAGGTGGCGGCCCCGGCACTTCCGGGAGTTACGAGCGTGGTCTTATCCCAGAAAGGTGTGAACAGACAGCCAACCACATAGTTTGGAACCGGCCGCAAGGTCGGCTCGACTTTCGGATCCGGACAGAGCGGCACGAAGGGATCGCCAATGGGAATGGGCTGCGTGGCCGAAGTGTGCTGCCGCGGTTCCTGGGGCACTGCCTTGTACTGCACGCCTGGCAGCGGCTCACCGGTCACACGATCGAAAACGTAGAGATAGCCGGTCTTGCCGGCGACCGCCACGGCCTTGCGCTTCTTGCCATGGACCTCCAGATCCATCAGCACCGGCGCCATCGTGTTGTCTGCATCCCACAGATCGTGCTTGACCGTTTGAAAATGCCAGAGGTAGGTGCCCGTGTGGGCATCCATTGCGACGATGGAATCGGAGTACAGGTTATCGCCGGCGCGAGTCGAGCCGTCCATGACGGGGAATGGATTGCCGAATGTCCAATAGACGATATTCAACTCGGGATCCACGGCCGGATGCATCCACGGCGCTGCACCGCCAGTTTTCCAGCTATCTCCTACCCACGTGTCTCCACCCGGAGTGCCCGGAGCCGCGGTGCCCCAGAAGGTCCAGGCGATGCTGCCATCAGTTGTATTCAACGCATAAGCGCGGCCACGATAAGCTGCATCGCCGCCGCCTGTTCCTACGTAGAGCAGGCCATCGTAATACACGACTGCGGTGGGTGTAGTACCACCCGGAAAATTCGCGTCATTGAGCGTGATTTGCCACAGCTGCTGGCCGGTCGCCTGGTCGAGCGCGACCACGCGCCGACCCGTCAGCGAGGCAAACACTCTGCCCTGCGCGACGGCCACGCCGCGTACGATTCCGATCGCTCCGCCCCCGGCGTAGGACCATTTGACGACACCGGTGCGTGCATCTACGGCGCTGATGCTCTGTGAGGCGCTCTGTACGTAGATGACGCCATCCACCTCAACCGGAGTGGCTTGCTGACTCGGTCCCGATACCACGCCGCCGTCGACGTGCAGCATCCAGGCGCCCCCCAGGTTGCCAACAGTGTGCTTGTTAATTTCCCTCAGCTTCGAAAACATGGTGTTGCCGTAGTTGGCATTTACCATCGGGAAATCCTTGCTCGCCGGAACACAGCAACGTGAGGATCGGTGCGTCCACGAGTCACCGTCCTCATCCTGCTCGTCGCCATCCCCGGCATGAGCCCCGGGCGGCCGTACATCGTGATCGTCCTCGGCGTACGCTCCGGACAGCGGTAAGAAAATTACCGCAAGCGAAATCCACAGACTCAGTATCTTCGGTCGCACAGTGCGCCTCCATTTTCCATGAGTAGACATCGGCCTGTCGGCCTCAAACAAGCAAGCGAAAACTGAAAACGCGTGTTGACAATAAGCCTCAGGACTCCCTTGTCTTCACATAACAAGGTGCAAAGAGACGCCGAGTTATATTCACAGCGTGCTGGACCTAGGTCGTTGGCGAGACTGTACAGCAAGCCGTCGCGCAGGACAGACGCTGATGACACCGGTATCTGTGACCGAGTTGGCAACCTGGATGTGCAGGCGACCCGCCGCGTAAGTTACTTGTGCGTGTTACTTTTTTTGTGCGGGGTATGCGACGTAATATCGGTCCGTGGAGACCTGGCGCTCAAACCGCGCCGTACAAATGTATGACGATGGTCAGGGCGCCATCAATTCTCGGCCAGCCATTCAGTCCGACATGCCGCGAGCCTTGCGTTCGTGCGGCCACAGCGCCACGAATTGGCGATGTAGCCGCAGGGATTCATCTGTGCCGCCTGCATCGAGTTGTGAGGCGCGGAAGCCCGAGTAGATGTTGATGACGCGGGCTTCCCGTTCGACGACAGTGAAACCTACGCGCCATTCTTTGACCGAGAGTTGCATCCCCTCATCGAGGCGGCGGATGCGACGATATGGATGGGGAGTGGGTCCCAGAGCGAGCGTGGATTCGATGCGCTCTCGGATGGATAGCCCCGTATGAGATTCGATCCAACGCGCCTGCTCGGCGGCTAGCGCCGCAAACTGAACGTCATACGCGCGCACAGGATCGGCGGGTTGCGCAGGCGTGTCCGGACGCGCCGCATCCTCCAGCCACCCAGTACCGGCCCCCGGATGCGCGTCGGTATAAGCAACATATGGCTTGAGGTCGAGTACCGGCGTGCCGTCGAGCATATCTGTGTCGCGGATGTGCAGGGTTAGTCCGTCTACACGCTCCAGGCGCACGACAGACATACCGATCGGGTTGGGCCGATGCGGCGAGCGCGTCGCGAATACTCCCTTGCGGCCGGTTGTGCTTCGAGGCGGCAGCACTTTCGGGCGCCACCCCGAATTCAGGTGAAACCAGAAGATCACCCAGATCAACTCCCAGTGCGCAAGATCCTCGAGCGCATGCTCAAAGTTGCGCCCAGGCAGCAGCTCGATCCGGGCAGGCGTACCCGCCGCGGCACGCGGTTGCCGCGCAGCTTGCACCTTGGTGGCCAGGGGGCTGCGAAGAAACCCGATTGGATCGAGGGTGAGAGTCGGAATTGCGAACATGCGAAAAATACCCGGCTTTGGTTGCGGAATCCGTGCTTGCGGTGGTTACCGGCCCCCAGTGTATCGTGGCGGGATGCGTGGATTCAGCAGCCCGGCCGTGAAAATCCGCTCTTGTGGCCAATTACATCACATGCTATATAACTGCTTATATAGTCCAGGCTGCACGGCACCCATGGTAGAGGACGTCGTCAAGGAACTCGGATACCTGACGCTCGGCACGCGATTGAAGCGACTTGGCGAGCGCTTGCAGGGCCAGACTCAGGTTCTGCTGGAAAGCGTGGGTGTTGACTTGCCCCCATCGAACTTCCCGGTCCTCGCGGCCTTGGAGCGACTGGGACCTCTGAGCGTAGGTGAGCTCACTGAGGCCGTGGGAGTCAGTCAGCCAGGCATGACGCGTTTGCTGGATAAGCTTGAGGCCGAAGGGTTGGTGCGGTCCGTACAGTCGGCGGATGACAAGCGAGTACGGACCATTGCCTTGAGCAAATCCGGTCGCCAGCTCATCTTGCAATCAAAGCGCACAGCCTGGCCCTTGATCGAAGCCGCTGTGGCGGAGGCCTGCACTGGTGCGGCTCAACCACTACTCGCGGTACTCGCTGCCTTGGAAGAGGCGCTCGCGGAGGAACCGCTAAATAGTCGCGCCGAACGCTTGCGCGCGGACGGAGGGCGTCATGCATCCGCTTGACCGGCCCGTCTGGGCGAGTCTGACGACGCACCACGCCTCCTTGTCCGAGGGCAACGAGTTGGCTCGAAGGTTCGTTCGCGACGTGAATCTTTTCGCATCGACTCGCGAGGAGACTCCCGTGGCAAGCGCCGCGTTGGCAGACCTGGTGAAGCCACAGGAAAGCATATTCATATTGCAGGTGGCGGAAATTGTCATCCCGCCCGGCTTCGTTGTAGTCAAGGCGGCCAAAGGCGTGCAAATGGTTGCCACCTTGACCATGACCCCTGAAACAAACAGGGGCGCTATCCTGACACTGACGGATGAGGATGCGCCTGAGATGTTGGCATTGGCGATGCTCACGGAACCGGGGCCTTTCCTGGCGCGAACGCATACCATGGGAACCTTCCTCGGGATTCGGATCGGCGGACGGCTGGCAGCGATGGCGGGCGAGCGCATGCGCTTTCCCGGGTACACTGAAGTCAGCGGCGTGTGCACTCACCCGGACTTTCGCGGCCGCGGGCTCGCGAGGCGCCTGTCTGCCGCGGTCACCGCCAGCATTCAGTCTCGCGGGGACCAACCTTTCCTACATGCCTGGAAGACCAATCACTCCGCCATTTCGCTCTACGAGGGACTGGGCTTCAGGCTCCGTACGGAAGTCAACGCGGCTGTGCTGCAGCGGGTTGGTATTGCGTAGCCGGCCCCCGAGGAGGCTAGCGCGCGAGCGCGCTGCGCTTTTTTGGCGACGCAGGGGTAATGCCGTTCCAACGGCTACGGGGCCGCCCTCAGCTGATCGGTGCCTGACCAGCCCGATAGCTTTCCAAGTCACGCTCGTAGCGGACTCTGTCCTCTTCGAGCTGACGAATCTCTCCCTTCAGCCGGCCGATGCGCTCTGCCATTTGCGCCGTATCGACCAATGCGTCGGCACGGTCCTTGGGAGTTGAGTCGTTGCTGACTATCTCTGCCGCATTTGCAGCGATGCCGTGTTCGATCTGGTTGAGCTCGCGTCGCCTGTAGTCTATTTGCGCATCAGCATTCGATACTCGGGACTCCAGCACATACAGTTGGTGGCCAGAATCGAAAGCCGCGCCAAACGCCGGTTCGAGCGCGACGGGACATACGCTGGGGTAGGCGCCCCCTCGAACGCCGATGCGGTAACCGTTTGCGGGCTTGCAGTACTCTTGAAGTCCTTGCTCCCGGCCCTGCTGATAGAGCGCCAGATCTGTGCTTACACCGTACTTCGCGCACGCTTTGCGATGCTCGGCGATCCTGTCGGGGGAATACCCATCCACACCGTCCTCATAGCCGACCGTACGCCAGTCCACGGTAAGGCATTCGTTCTTGCTCATTGAGGAGCATCCACTCAGAACGAGAATGAGCGCGACGCTCGCGTTGAGCAGTTGGTGCGATATCCGACGTTGCTCTATTGACATAGCCCGCCTCAGGGTAGAGGTGTCATTTCGTACCGTAGCAGGGCGCGTCACCGCCTCCTGTGAGGCGTCTCACATTGAGGGAGTTACCGTGGGCCTGACGTTAAGGTTCTTTGATAGAAGTCGACTACGTGAGCCCGATACTCCTCCGGAGCGACCTGCGCGTAGTCGGCATGGTGGCCACCGTGGACGATATATAGCTCCTTGGGCTCCTGGGCAGCCGCGAACATCAGCCGCGCCATCCACGGCGGTACCAACGGGTCCAACTCTCCCCCTACTATCAATACGGGCCTGGGCGAAATTGCGCCGATAATATCCTTGGGCAGCATATCAACCGGGGTTCCCCCGGCGCGAAGCGCCAGATAGGCCGGCAACTCGCTAAGCACTCCCCAGCGGCGCGTTGCGAGCCGAGTGAATGCAACGACATCGTGCGGCAGAGCAGCGAGCACGACCGCGCGCAACCTGTCGTCGTTCACGGCCTCTTGCGTTAAAACGTAGGCGCCCATGGACATGCCGAACGCGCCGATGCGGTGTGGGTCGACTTCATCCCGCCGGCTTAGCCAGTTGATAGCCGCACCGATAGCGCGTCGCTCTCCGACTCCCCAGCGGGTCCTCCCGGCGCTAGCGCCTTGGCCGGGAGCATCGAAAGCCAGCACCCCGAAACCGCTGGCAGCCAGGAACTGCAACTCTGGCAGCACTGCAGAACGTTCAGCATCGGCACCGTGAATCAGAATGACCGCGGCGCGGTTTGTTGGCGGGGCGTACCAGGCGGCTATGGTCGGATCGCCGGCTGCCGCGAATGAGATCTCTCGCAATCCGGGGACTCCCGCCTGCTCAGGATGCAAGGAGATCGCAGTCGAGGGAGTGCGAATGTAGTCCCGGTATTCGTCCGTGAAACTGCGAATGGCGATGCGGCCAACGATCGCCAGAGCTATCGCCGCCACTGCGAGCGCCACGAACACAATGACACGTCGTGTCGTAAGTTGCCGGTAAAATGCTGCCATAGTCAACCTGTGGCGGACTCGCGGATCACTCGGTGGGGCCATTCAGCGCATTTCATGCGCGATAGATTCCTTGCACTTCTCAATGAGCACGTCGGGCCTGAGGTGATCTTACGACCGGGGTGCATCCAAAACGGCCCCGAGACGCATCTCTAGGGTAATTGCAGGCGAGTGTTAAGGGGTACAGTGATGTTTATCATCCTCGGGGTTGCCTTTTGGACCTTTTTGACCATATCGGCAGTGGCCGGGATAGTGGCGGATTACAAGAAACGCCGCCTCGAGCTCGAGCCGCTGCTGGCCGCGATCGAGCGCGGCCAGCAGCTCGATCCCACCATAGTTGAGCGATTGATGACGCGCGAGCAGAAGCAGTCGGAGCCCCAGCCGGTTTACTTCCGCATCGGCGGTATCGTCACGGTATCCGCTGGCGTTGGCCTTGGGGTGCTGGCGTTTCTCCTCGATCGCGTCGCGCCCCAGGGGTTCTATCCGATCCTCGGGGCTGCAGTGGTGGCGGTCTGTGTAGGTATAGGTTTGCTGATCTGCGCGCAGGTCATTGCCCGTCATCTCGAGGGCTCCCGGGCTCAGCGCGGACTCGGCGTGTGAAAAGCGCACTGCCGGGCGCCGCGCTCGGCCAAGCGGATGAGCGAGCGGTTCTGGCGCTCGCTATGTGCGGGGATGCCGCCGCCTTTTCAGAGTTGGTGCGACGTCGCCAGTCGTGGCTGCGCAACCTGTTGCGGCGGTTGTGCCGCGATCCGACCCTCGCGGACGATCTGGCTCAGCAGGTATTCCTCCAGGCCTGGCGCTCCCTGCGTAATCTCAGATCTGCCAACGCATTTGGTGCCTGGTTACGCCAACTCGCCGTAAACACGTGGCGTGCTCACCTGCGTGTGGGAGCGGCGCCTGTCACAGCAGATGTAGATGCCGATGCGACTGTGGCGACGGAGTCGCGAACACCTGGCGAGCAACTCGATCTCGATCGAGCTCTGTCCCGCCTGTCCGGTGATGAGAAGCTATGCATCGTACTGGCGTATAGTGAAGGTATGAGCCACGGAGAAATCAGCGACGCAACCGGTCTGCCGTTAGGAACTGTCAAGTCGCATATCAAGCGAGGTGCCGAACGGCTGCGCACCTTGCTGCAGGCCTATCGCCCTATCGAGGTTAACCGTCATGTCCTATGAGCTCGATCCTGAGTTGTCGCGCTTATTTGCGGAAGCGAACCAGCCACTGCCCGATGCGGGGTTCCACGCTCGCGTGATCGAGCGATTGCAGCAACCCTACGGTTGGTCTGCGCTTGCTCGTGCGGTGATCTGCGGCAGCCGCGCCGCTCTTGGAGGTCTCGCGATGGGGATCACCGCGCCACTCAGATTGCGCCTCGGCCACATCGGCCTTATGGCGGTCTCGGCCGCCGCTATGGCAATCTGGGCAACGCTGCGGAGCGCGTAGCACTGATGTGACACGGCTAATCAAGTTAACGAATGTTAACAGCCTACAGTGGGACCATCCTGCGCATGCGAAAACAATGCTACTTGTGATGGCCGCTCTGCTCGGATCCTGGATCACCGAGGCGGCGCAGCCGGCGCTGATCATCACCGGTGGCGGACGGTCTCGAGAGTTCACGACTGCCGCGCTACTCGGCAGATCGGACACCGTCTCACTCGTCGTAGAACAGGATGTTTCCTACAAACATTCTATGACGTACCGCGCAGTGCCGTTGTTGGCGTTACTCGGTCAAGTCCGTGATGACCGCGCCGATACTGTGGAGGCACGGGCCCAAGATGGCTTCGTCGCTCAAATTCCGCTGAAACTCATCCTCGATGCAGCCCGTGGTGGGGCGGTCGCCTGGCTGGCGGTGGAGGATCCCGCCAAACCCTGGCCCCCGCTGCCACGACGTAAGGTGTCCGCGGGTCCCTTTTATCTGGTCTGGGACCAGCCGCAGCGATCGAGTGTGTCCAGCGAACAGTGGCCCTACGCTTTGGCGAGTTTTACGTTGGTCGAGAGTCCGGTGCATCGCTGGCCGCAACTTGAATTGCCTGCGGATCACTCCGCCGATGCGGCGGCCCGGGCGGGCCAGAAGGTATTTTTCAGCCTCTGTCTTCCGTGTCATCGACTCAACGGCGGTGGTGGTGGTGAGATGGGCCCCGATCTCGGCCGGCCCATGAACGCGACGCAGTATCTGACGGAAGCCGGTCTGCGCGCGATCATCCGAAATCCGCGCGCGGTTCGCACTTGGCCCGGTGAGCAGATGACGGGGTTTGATGCGCAGACCCTCCCCGATGCCGGGCTGCGTGAGTTGTTGATCTATTTGCGCGTGATGGCAGGAGATGCCGTTGCCGGGCCGCATCCATAGTCGCTCAGCACCTGATCAGCGCTCGGGGCCAGTCAGCGGCTGCTAAATGAACGTCGCGGCGTGCGAGCACTTTGGGGGATTCTGTCGCATGTGGTTACAAGATGTAATGGTAGTGCGCGCACCCGCCCGTCCGCATGTTGGCGGACGGGTTTGGACGATTTCGATTCTGCGTGTTGCCCTTCTCCTGGTTGTACTGTTGGCGTGGAATGGGTGGGCGTACTCCGCCAGCCTGGGTGTTCTCGTGCCCGTGCGGCAGGGCGATGAGAACGCGAGCAAGGTTGGTGCTGGCGGCATAGCGATGCCAATTCTACAGGCGGCGCCCGACAGTACGCTGCGCCAGGCGTTGCTCAAGGAGTCCGCGCGGGGAACGGTTGCCTTTGCATTGAAGCTGGACGAGCAGGCGCAGCGAGCCGCCGGCCAAGCGGTACAACCGACGTGGCTGATGCTAACGGACGAGGACGGCGGATTCGCCAAGAGAGGATTCTGGCTACGCGAATCCGGCGGCGATCGATTTGTTGATCAGCCTTACGTTGCGCTCGTGGTCGATGCGGGGTCGGTTGCCGACGGCAGCTTCGAGGAGATCTTTGCTCATGAGCTGGGCCACGTACTGCTGCGCCGGCTAATTCCTCGCCTGCCCGCCGGCATGTCGAGGCTTCCTCATGGCAGCCTGACTGTGACCGACGAGCCGACTGCGTTCGACGAAGGATTCGCAATCCATTTCCAGCCGCTGTCGCGAATCTTGACGGTCAATGCTGCACTCAAGGCGCATGATGACGGGTTGGGTGATAAACCCTTTACATCACTGTGGCAAAGCAATGTTGACGGCACGCTGCGGGTCGACGGTGTACGACGCAACTGGTTCATCCATCGCCAGTTGCTCCCGCCAGGTGATGACGATGCAGCCGCGCGACGCGCCAACAGCAGCGCTTTTGATGTAGGGGCGCTGAAGAACGGGAATCAGATGATGGCCTCGGAAGGCGTCGCCGCCACCTTGTTCTACCGTACTCTTGCACCTCACCCCTCGGTTGCGAGGTATGTCTCCTTATTTCGGGCGTTGAAGCATCTGAACCCCCGGGATCTGCAACCGGACTCGCACCTGTTGCCGCTTCTTGCACAGAGCTGGATTGCAATCGATCCGCAACAGGGAGCGCGCTTTGCCAGGATTCTCGTTGAGACCACCTATGGAGCCACCGTCGAGAGTGCCTTGCCCCGAGCCACCACGGCCCTGGCACAGGTTGGAAGGATCGGCGGCCAAGAGGTGTTTGTCCAACAGCTGAAATCGGTTCGCGCACAGATGGGCGCCATCACGGGACGGGTCGAGCGCGAGCCTGCAACGCTGAGTGCCGCGCTGGGCCCGGCGCTGTGGCTGGCAACATCCCAATCGCTCATCCTGAATGTCAACACGGCCGAGACTGAGCAGTTTTTTGCCCTGGATCCCTCCCTGGCTGATTGGGCCGAAAAGATCGTGGTCGAGCGCGAGGCTCGAGGCCCTTATGGCAGTTTGGTCGATCTGACACAGCGTGTCCGTTTACCTGCTGCGCTGGCCACCGGGCTTGGCGATATGGCCGCAGGGGCGCTTACTTTGGGTACCTACCCACGATTGTGATTCGCACTTCGCGGCCGTACGGTGTTACTTCCTGACTCCAGCCCGGTGCACGGAGAAGTTGTTGGCCTACGACACCAGCGCAGCGCGGCCGTTAGAAGCGCAAGCCCACCCTGATCGGCACGAATTGCAGCTTGTCGTTGTACTGCGAGATGCGTTGGTAGCGCGCTTCAATGAAAAATGAAGCGCCGTTATCAGTGGATAGCTCCAACCCCATCCCGGCGTTCCATGAACTGTGCCAGGGGCTCGTGGTGCGCTGCGCTGCGGTCAGGAATGGGAAGTACCCTGGGGCACAAAAGTACGGATCACAGTACGTGCCGTATTCGAGCGATACCTGCCTCAAATACGTCTGTTCGCGGTACCAGCCGGCGCCCCCAAAGAGGTACCACTTGGCGCGCGACGACGCAGGGGCTAGATCTAGTTGCAGGTCGGCATCAGCTCCGTAGATGTTCTGGTGTCCGGAGGTGAAGCCACCGCCGTATAAATTGAGCAACGCGTCCTTGGCGGTGAACCGGCTGTAGCTGCCATCGATTCGCAGACCCAATGGCAACGCTGAGGTTGGAAACCAGCTGAGCCCAAATCCGACGTTCGGACCGTGGTCGAGGTACTGATCCGTTGCTCCAGCCGTGACGGTGTAACCGAAGTCGAACTGTACGGCGAGCGGGCGGTACTTGAACTCGGACACTGATGGCGGGGCCTGCTTGGCGCGCGTTGATTCAGTGGGCCGCGGCGCTGCAGTGGGCTGCGGGGCAGCGCCATAGCGTACGGTGTAACCGCGGCCTTCCATACAAGCGGTCATAGCGCGTCGGTACCCATCGCGCTTGGAGGCAGTTTCGCTTGCCGAAGCTCCGGATGGCGGCTGGGTCGGGTCGAAGCCGCTTTGGGTCTTTGCCCATCGGTGGCACTCGTAGCGGTCAGCCCACTGTTGTTCCTGGCTCTGGCCGTTCTTCGAGTAGACATGCAGCTCGTCTCGCTGAGCCGCTGCGGACGAATCCTTAGGCGGAGGTGTCCCAACGTATTGCGCCATCGTAGGCAACGGCGCTGCCAGCAGCACGAGCGTCCGCAGCACTGTGAGAAATCTCGTCATCATGGGTGTTACTCCTGATGCTCACCGGACCGTGTAACCGTGGCCTTCGAGGCACGCCGCCTGCGCCCGGTTATAGTCGGACTGGGGCTCAGCACGAGGGGCCTGCGATGCACTGCTGGATAGGTGCATCGGATCGAAGCCGCTTTGCGCGACGGCGAATCGATAGCACTCATAGCGATCGCGCGCCTGTTGGTCGGCAGTTTGGCCATTCCTCGGGTAGGCAAACACTTTGATGCCCATTTGCCCGGTAGGCACTGCCACCTGGGGTGCGGGTGGCGACGAGGAGAGCGGGGGCCCCGCCGCCGGGAGCGTCGTGGGTGCCGCTGGCGATGCGGGCGGCGAGGTGGCCTTTATCGCTGGGGGCGGCGTCGGTCCGACTGCTGAGACTGCCTGTGGTGGGGGCGCCGTCGGTCCGACTGCTGAGGCTGCCTGTGTTGGGGCTGCCGTCGGTCCGCCTGCTGAGGCTGCCTGTGTTGGGATCGCCGTCGTTCCTGCTGCTGGGGCTGCGGCCGTCGGTGCAGGCGCGGACGTCGGAGCGGATACTCCGCCAGGTTCTGAGGCAGCCACGGGGCTGGCCACCGGTGTCGGTTGTGGCACCGCAGCAGTCGAGCCTGGCAATGTAGCCGCCGAGGCGGTGCCGGGTACTGTGCCCGGTGCCGAGGCGCCTAACGATGTAGTCATAGAAGGCGACACTGATAATGCGGCCGCGGGCGCGGAGCCTATCGATGCAGCTGCCAATGTGCCTGGGCGCACCGAGGCCGTTCCCACAGGCGGCGAACCTGGCAAGCCGGTAGCGGACGCCGAAGTTGGGGCGGGAGGGCCAACGACCACTGCTGGCGCAGCCAGTAGCGCTGCTGAGGTCTGCGGCGGCGCTGCCGCCGGGGCAGGCTCTGGCGGCGAAGGCGAAGTGGAAGGCGTTGCGCCAACAGGTGCTCCCGCCTTCTCGACAGGCATCACCTCGCCGGGATCGTTTACCACTTCGTAGCCGCCCAGTTCGGGTCGGGCCTGATAAAAGACCCCGTTCACGTATAGGTACGCTTCCTTGCCGTGGGCAACGGAGGTGGCGAACGAGGGCAATGTTGGGACCGTCACCCCAATCGGCGGCTCGACAACCATGAATGCCGGGCCACGCGGCTCAAGCCAAACGCCGTCATGGAACCGATAAGAGACGCCCGCGTAGTTGACAACGAAGGCTCCGTGGGGCAGGTCGCGTACGATGGCACCTCTGTCTGGATAAACATGGTCGTGCCCGTGACGCGTATCGCGATGCTTGCGGTAAGGCTCGATCTGTTCGTCGCTGCCTTGCGCGTACACCTGCGCTGGATTGAGACAGGCAACAAAGACGGTGGCGATCAAGAGGCCAAACATTCGCATGGCAGCTCTCCCTTGCCGGGCGACACGGACGGAATCTGCGCCCGACCGCTGGTGATCAGGACGACTAAAAAAACGCGCTCCGCGCTTTGCGGTTGACATTTTCGGTGCGTGGAGGTTCCGCGCAATTGCGTGTTGGGAACGTACGTGTAGTTGGTTTGCAACGCTCGTTGGCGACCGCGATGCGAGCGGCGTCGAGTTGATTCCTGAAGCGTAAGTGGAGCCAGTGCCGTCTGCCGGGGTGGAGCGGCGGTGCCCAGGCCTCAAATGTACGAGCTGCTGGATACTTTCGGGACCGCACGCCAACGTATGAGGCAGTGCGGGTGGTGGCGCCGACGCGCATGTGCCATTCGATCGAGCTCGATAAGTCGCCCGGTGAGTCGGTTATCAGGGCGCGGGGATGCTGGACGAGGCGCCGTGGAATTGGCCGAAGAGGTAAATGTGTGGCGTGGCATGGCCACCCTGCGGACCCAGGCGTCCCCTGCCTGGTGTGCATTTTCACATACCCAATGCTTCTTGGTAGGGCAGCCGCGCCTTTGAAAGACTGGGCTTTCAGTTGCGCTGAGCAAAGGGTTACCCGTGAGAAAAGCAATTTACGCAATCACCCTGGTGCTGCTCGGTGCATTGATCGTTCAGTCTGTCTGGGGGGCGGAGGCCGCCTCGGCGCAACTGCTGAACGCGTCCTATGACGTCTCCAGAGAACTGTTTACGCAGATCAATCCCGCCTTTGCGGCGCAGTGGAAGGCCAAGTCGGGCCAGACCGTGACCGTTCGCCAGTCGCACGGTGGCTCATCCGCGCAGGCGAGGGCGGTGGCGGAAGGGTTGCAGGCCGATATAGTGACGTTCAACCAGGTGACCGATATCGAGGTGCTGCATAAAGCGGGCCTCGTCGCGGATGACTGGCGGAGCCGGCTGCCGGAGCACGCATCACCTTACTATTCGCTACCGCTATTCCTCGTCCGGGCCGGTAACCCCAAGCAGATCCATGACTGGAATGATCTGACCCGCGCCGGCGTCCAGGTTGTGTTTCCCAACCCACGGACATCGGGAAATGGCCGGTATTCATACCTTGGGGCGTATGCGTACGCACTCCAGCAGAACAAAGGGGACACAGCGAAGGCAGCAGAGTTTGTCTCCAAGCTGCTGGCCAACGTTCCGGTGTTCGATACCGGCGGACGGGGAGCAACCACCACGTTCATCGAGCGGCAGATTGGCGATGTGTTGATTACCTTTGAGTCAGAGGTAAATGCCATTCGGACGCAGTACGCGAAGGTTCCGCTGGTAGCAGTCGTCCCTTCGGTCAGCCTCCGCGCGGATTTTCCAGTGGCCGTAGTTGATAAAGTAGCGGACCGTCACGGCACGCGCGCCGTCGCCACCGCCTACCTGCAGTTCCTGTACAGCGATGCGGGCCAGGAGATACTCGCGAAAAACTTTTACCGCGTCCGTAACCCCGCCGTCGCGCAGCGCTATGCGGGGCAGTTCCCCGCGGTACGCCTGGTTGCAGTTGAGGAGTCTCTGGGCGGCTGGGATCAGGTCATCAAGACGCACTTCGCGGACGGTGGGATTCTCGACAAGGCCGGCTTCGCTCGCCGGTAATCACCGGCGAGCATTGGCCGCCGGCTGGTCATTTCTGGTGCGAGTGACCGTAAATGGCGACGTACTTGTCATAAATTCACATTTCGCCTGCTGCAGCCGTTCCAACCGTCTATTGCATTGCGCAAAAGTGTGGAATGGTGCGAAGGCGGCCCACTGTCTTCCCGATAAGCTCACGTCGTCCAACGTGAGTGTATTACGGCGGCTGCTGGATCAGCTCGCCGGTGGGAGCTGTCATGTTCAAGAGCGCATGTATTGCGGCCGCGGTGTTTCTGTTTGGCTTGATGCCGGCGATTGCGGCGTCCCCGGGTGCACCCACTCGAGAGGAGGTCATTGAGCGAGTCAACGAGGCGATCCAGTTCTACCGGCAGAACGGCCGCGAGCGGACCATTGCCGAATTGAATCGGCATGACGGGGCCTTTGCAAAGGGCATGGACTACGTGGACGTGCATGACCTGAACGGTGTCTGTGTCGCGCATCCCAAGTCACCGGACCTCGTGGGACAGAACCGGCTCGCTGTGGCTGACGTACGCGGGAAGCACTTCATCAAGGAGATCGTCGACGCCGCAAAGTTCCACCCCGACGGCTGGATCACCTTCATGAAAGAGAATCCGAACAATGGCCAGATCGAACATAAGATCGCCTACTGGGAAGTGCACGACGGACTCATCTTCAAGGCCGGCACGTACGAGTGACCGGCCAGGGCGCATCCTCGCTACAATGAGGTAATGCTCCAGCTTCGAACTCGACTCAGCATCAGCCTGCCATTGCTGTCAGTGGGAGTCTTCTTCCTGGCTCTGCTCCCCGGAGCACAGCTGTCTGCACAGGTGGCCGTACCCACCTACGGGTACGAGATCGTAAATACCTATCCTCACGATCCCCACGCATTCACCGAGGGTCTCTTCTATCTGAATGGCTTTCTCTACGAGAGCACGGGCCTCGAACGTCAGTCTTCCATTCGGAAGGTAAAGGTCGAGACGGGCGAGGTGGTCAAGAAGATCGACGTTGCGCCGGAGTATTTCGGTGAGGGCATCGTCAACTGGAAGCGGCGGCTGGTCAGTCTCACCTGGAAAGCACAGGTCGGTTTCGTGTACGACCTCGCCACTTTCAAGCTGGAGCGCAAGTTCTCGTATCGGGGCGAAGGATGGGCCCTGACACAGGATGGCAAGCAGCTCATCATGAGCGACGGTACCCCCGAGCTGCGTTTCCTGGATCCTGAGACGTTACAGGAGACGGGGCGCATCACCGTGACTTACGCGGGCAAGCCGCTTCGCAATGTCAACGAGCTGGAGTGGGTCAAAGGCAGAATTTATGCCAATGTCTGGCAAACAAACATGCTGATCATGATCGATCCGGCGAGCGGTGAGATCACCGGCACCGTCAACCTCACGGGCCTGTTGAGCGCTTCTGATCGGTTGGTGGGGCCCGACAGTGTGCTGAACGGAGTTGCCTACGATGCCGCGCACGACCGCTTGTTCGTGACGGGCAAGAACTGGCCGAAGTTGTTTGAGATCCGCGTGCTGCCGGCCGGGCAGTTGTCGAAGTCAAATCACTAACCGCGCGCAAGCTACAGCACGCGCTTTCGTTGCTGCGTTCAGTAGTTCGCGGCGGCGCGGACGGCGCTCGCGGGCTTGTCGAGATCCGCGAGCAGCTCCGGGCCCACGATCGCCAGCGGCGTAGAACCGTACGAGAGCAGCCGATCGTGAAAGTCGTGCAATGAGCCTTTGCCGCCAGTCTTCTGTATGTAATCCGCCAGCAACTGCTGTATCTGCCAACGTCCGACCGTATACGCAATGAAGTAACCCGGGTTGGTGGCAATTGCAGCTACTGCCGCGCCCGCCGCATTCCGGGTAAAGCCGCTCTCCTGGGCGTAAAAGTCCGCCGCCTGCTCGTAGCTCCATTCCCCGGAAGCGAGCTTCGGATCCACGATTGCTCGCGCTCCGCGCACGCGCTCCCAACGCGCGATGAACAGCCGCGCATCCAGATCGTTCCCGTATAACCCCAGCCGCACAAACATTTCCTCGCCGTAGAAAGCCCAGCCTTCGGCAAATACGCCGCTGCCCTGGATCTTGCGAATGAAGTTCGGATGACGCCTGGCAACCGAGAGCTGCAGGAAATGCCCCGGCAGGGCCTCGTGTGCCGCGGTCGAGAGAATCCGGTCGCGATCGAAGTCCTGGTTCATGTCGAGGCGTGCTGCAGCTTCTGCAAGCGAGGTGGGCGGCGTGATGAAGTAGTAACCATTGTTCTCTCCCGAAAACAGCCGTGGCGAGACCATCGATGCTCCAGGCGACACCGGCTGCATGAATTTCGGTGTTTCCTGCACGTTGATAGTGCCTAGCCAGGCCGGAACCGTCAGCAGGTCATGCGCAGTTACGAAATGGCCAACCTCGCCGATGCGCTCGCGATAGTAGTCAATCAGCGCAGCTCCAGAGGGCGCCATGCCGCCGCCAGTGCGTGCACCGAAAGGCAGATTGTCGTGTTTTGATTGCGCCGTGAGCCACGCCTCCTCGGCCCATCCATGTGCCAGCTCGTCGTGCGCCATTCGCTCCACATCCCGCGAATCGACCGGCAGCAGTTGTTCGTCGCGCAGCATCGCATCATATGCCTGCCTGCCCATGGCGTAATTCTCCGGCCACTGTGCGACATTGGCATCGATGTACGATTTGGTGCTCGCGATTACCGCGAGAGTGGCATCCCGCGCGGCCCGGAAGCGGGCAAATGCTTTGGCATCGTGTGTGTAATGTGCTTTGGCGGCATCTGTCAGAGCGCCGTTGAAGAAACTCGGGGCGCCATCGAGCTGCTCACTACCCACCACGGCGTAAAGATGTCCCGGTGTCGTCACCAGTTTCTGGGCCGCGCTGATGTATTGCGGCGCCTGGGTCAGACGGTTCGTAAGGTCTATCCAGGCGCGGTTCACGTCCGCGGCGTTCTTGCCCTCCTGGCCGGCAACGGGCAGAAACTGCAGCTGACAGAAAATCGTAGCGACGATGTTGTTGGCCGCGGCCGCATAGTCCTTGCGGTCGGTGCTGCGAACGAGCAGGAGGTTCAGGCTGCCGGCGAATTGTGCGCCCAGCAGGCGCGCATCGTTGCGATCGACGAGCTCGAAGCTCGTGCTGCCAACAGGCGCAATTTCCTCGAGACGCTGTTGCCATTGATGCAGCTTGTCGATATACGCGCCGCGGTTCTTCTCGGAGGGTGTCTCCAGCTCGCCGTCGTGTCCGGGAATACCCAATTGGGTAGCCTGGGTCGGGAACATCGCCGCGGAGGTGTACACGACATCCCGGGCGAGGGCGGTCAACTTTTCATGGACCTCGGTCGCGGCCCCCGCGGGACAGGTAACTGCCACCAGAGCGCAGATCAGAAGAGCGAGCCGGTGTAAACGCATCTTGGAAGGTTCCAGGGCTGACGAAAGCGCGCCATTCTGAGCGCATATTGCAGCGCGCGCTCGACATACGCTGGTCGTCATCCGACAGGCTCTAGATGCAGGGGTAGTCCAGGGCTGCCAGCAGGCCTCCGGCAACCGCTTCATACTCGGCGCGCTCGCTCGGCAGCATTGCCGCTCGCCAGCGAAAGATGCGCGACGGATCCGGCGGGGACAGCGTCAGCCTTTGCTGTGCCAGCCGCTGCTCCCGAGTGACCAGCACCATCCCGCTGGCCAGTGTGCGGGCCTGGTGCTCGAGCAGGCGCGCGGCAGCGCGCCGGTGATAGTTCTTCATGGCGGGGTCGTAATCGATCTCGATGAAGTCACAGATATCCCGCAGGCAGGTTTCCGGATCGACTACGAGCGACTCGTAGCGTAACTCCAGGTAGTGCCGGCAGCCCAGCGATTGCCGGCGCGTTGCGCAGATGTCCCGGCGCCACTGGCGCGCGAGTGTCGTCATGTCTTTGCCCGGCGCGAACCACATCTCGCGCAGCGACAGAGCGACATCGCGACCGTCTCGAATGATGTGTATGAAGCAGGCCTCCGGCAGCACCTGCTCGATCGCGCGCATGTGCCTCCCGTAGGCGGGCGTTTTGTCACCCCAGCGATCCTTGGCGAAGCGCGCGGCATACATTCGGTAGAAGCAGCGGATTGCCTCATCTACGTGAAACGGTGTGATCGCGCGCAGCTCGCTCATCAAAGCATCCGGCTCGATGCCGAAATCCTGCCAGCCGGGCGCTTCCGGCGGGAAGTTGATGATGGCCTCGCTGAAGGCTTGCCGCTGCCGCTCGTCGTTGCCGAACAATGACACGAGGGCCCGTGGCAGAAACCCGGTCTCCGGCGGAATTGCGAGCCGCGGATGTGAATCCAACATTAACCTCAACAGCGTTGTCCCTGAGCGGGGCGAGCCCACGATGAAGGGGACGGGTTGATGAGGCCGCTCAGCCACTGGACAGCGGCGACGGCGCCTGGCGTGAGCCTGCGCCAGGATGTTGGCCACTATGCTGCTATGCGATGGGTGTACGTTGGGCACGAAGCCGAGCTTAGATCTTGTGCGGACCACAAGCGACGGCTGTCTCGGTCCCTTGCGCAGTTGATCGTAGAATGTCGATAGCGCAGCGCACCGCGACGCCAAGCTGGCCGCACTCGAGCGGCCGGCTACTACTGAAATTTCAGCTCGCGCGTGTCCCGTTCCTGGCCGGTAGGAACGGTGAGTGGTCCGTAGAGCTCGGGCCGGCGGGCGCGAATCCAGCGTCTTCCGGTGGCAGTCTCGAGCAGGCTCGCATCCAGATCGGCGACGACCATCGCGTCGGCGGCCTGGTGAGTTTCGGCGAGGATGCGGCCGTAGGGATCGAGAATCATCGCGTTGCCGGTGCGAATCTCGTCGTCGTCGACACCCACGCCATTACTGAATACCAGGAACAAGCCGTTGTCATGCGCGCGGCTGGGTAGCCACCGCATCAGCCAACCGCGCCCTTTGTCACCGCGGAATTCGCGCTCGATCGATTCGGGATCCGCGCGTCGGTTGGCCCACAACGCCGGATCGATCAGTCCCATGCGATGAGGGTCCTTGCCTCCAACACCGCCGGTCTGATGGGGCGCGATCAGAACCTCAGCTCCCGCGAGCGCAGTCATCCTGACATTCTCGATGATGTTGTTGTCGTAGCAGATCAGGATTGCGGCCCGCAGGCCTTGCGGCAGATCAAATACGGTGTAGCTGTCGCCACTGCGGATCGCCGCATGCTCAAAGGATTGCAGCTTGCGATGGCGGTGGATCGTTCCGTCGGGAAGTGCCACGACGTACGTGTTGTGGAAAACGCCGCCGGCCGCGCTCTCAATCCATCCGGCTCCCACGGCGATCCGGTAGCGCTGTGCCAGCTCGCGCAGCCGTTGGGTGCTCGGGCCGTCGGGAACCGGTTCGGCCAGAGCGGTCAATTGGTCCAAGGATAAGTGGCGGATAAACCAATATCCACACACGCAACATTCGGGGAACACGGCCAGTTGTGCTCCCTGCGCGGCCGCCTGTGCCACAAAGCCTTCGAGCTTCGCGAAGTTGGCCTCCCGGTCGCCGTCCCGGTGCTCCATCTGGACACTGGCGACCCGTAGGTTGCGCGCAGCCGTCATCTGTCACTCTCTTACATCTGATCCCTTACTCGTGCAGTGATTCTATACGAATGCAGCCGCGCCGCGTGATCGAAGATCTGCGAGGTGATCATCAGCTCCTGGGGCCTGGTACGCGCAACAAACGCAGTTATCCTCTCGCGCACCGTTTCCGGCGAGCCGATAGCGGAGCACGACAGCACTTCATCCAGCATGGCTCGCGCGGCAGGCGGCAGTTGGTTTTCATAACCTTCGAGCGGTGGAGGAAGTTGCCCGGGGCGTCCGGTACGCAGGTTGACGAATGCCTGTTGCATCGAAGTGGCAAGCAGGCGCGCCTCGGCGTCGGTGTCGGCCGCGAATACATTGAATCCCAACATCACGTACGGGGCGTCGAGTTGGGCCGATGGCCGGAAGCGGCCGCGGTAGATGTCAATTGCCTCCATCATCATGGCGGGCGCGAAGTGGGAGGCAAATGCGAAGGGCAGGCCGAGTGCCGCGGCCACTTGGGCCCCGAACAGGCTCGAGCCCAGGATCCACAGAGGCACATTCGATCCAACTCCGGGAATCGCAATGACTTGTTGGTCGGTGGTCGCCGGTGCCAGATAGCGCTGCAGCTCGAGCACATCGTGCGGAAACTGCTCTGGATCGGTCGCGAGGTTGCGTCTGAGCGCGCGTGCCGTCGTCTGATCGGATCCCGGCGCCCGGCCCAGCCCGAGGTCGATCCGTCCGGGGAACAGAGCTTCCAGCGTACCGAACTGTTCGGCAATCACCAGGGGTGAGTGATTGGGCAACATGATGCCACCGGCACCCACGCGGATCCTCGAGGTGCCGGCGGCCACGTGTCCGATCACGACGGCGGTCGCCGCACTCGCGATCCCGGGGATGCTGTGGTGTTCCGCAAGCCAGTAACGCAAGTAGCCCAACGATTCGGTGTGCCGTGCCAGCTCCAGGGAGTTGCGCAATGACTGGCTGACACTGCCGCCGCGGGTGATGGGGGAGAGATCGAGGACGGAGAATGGAATCATGCGCGCGCACCGGGCTTGGTTGGACACTCTTAGCTGGTAGCGAATCCATGGCAATCAAGGCCGACGGCTGCGCACCACCTTTAATCTCGAGTGTCCCCTGCAAGGGCGGTCGCGATCATCGAAGGCCGGGCGCAGAGCGCCGCGTACCAGGCTCCCAGGCGCGGGCGTCCCGGGAGAAAGGCGTAAACGTCGCGAAACTCGAGCCAGCTCAGTGCCGTTGCCAGCGCAATGTCGCCGATGTCCGGTGGCCGGCTTGGCGCATCACCGCGCGTACCCAGGTCCACATGCGAATGTGCGGACACATGCGCGCCCGCGCCCGTGTGCGCATCCGGGGCGACATGCCCATCCGGAGCGACGTGCGCATCCGGGGCGACGTGCGCATCCGGGGCGACATGCCCATCCGGGCCCGCGCCTGCCTCGTTGGCCGCGCGGTCCCACCCGCGCTGCTCGATTTCCCGCTCCAGGAAATCACACGCCTGCGCGATCTTCTGGACTTGCGCGTCGTGCATGGTCGGCCAGCGCAACTGGGCCGGCCGGCGGGCGGCCTCCCAGCGAGCTGCGATGCCCGCATCGGCAATGCCTTGGGCCAGGGCCTGCATCTTGAGCGCGCGAAAGCGGGGGCTCGGCTCGGCAGGTATGAGCGGCGCGCCGCCGTGCAGTCCGTCCAGGTATTCGCAGATCACATTGGAATCAAACAGCACCGCGCCATCGTCACAGATCAGCACCGGCACTTTGCCAAGCGGGTTGAGCGCGAACACATCTTCGTTGCGGCGGGTCGGACTGGTTTCGTGATGAACCACGCTCAGGCGTTGCTGCAGCCCCATCTCATGAGCCGCGACGAGCACCTTGCGGGCGTAGGGCGAATGCGTTTGGTACAGAAGTTTCATGCTCAAAGGCTCAGCAACTGAGCGCGCAGCTCGTTCGACAGGTTGCCTCCCGAGAGCAGGGTGGCGATGCGCCGGCCGCGAAAGCGCCTAGGATCGGCGACGATGGCCGCTATACCAGCCGCACCGGCCGGCTCGAGAAACATCCCCAGATCCCGATGAGCGAGGCGCAACGCGTGGACAATGTCAGCTTCTTCCACGGCCACGGTGTCATCGCAGCACTGGCGCAGCAGGTCGAGAGTTTCCGGGATCGGAACGCGCACCGCGATCCCATCGGCGATAGTGTTAGTTTGATCCGTTTGAACAGCGTGGCCGGCTTCGAGCGACAACTTCATGGCGGGCGCATTGGCCGCAACGACCGCGATGATCTCAGTTCGCGGCGCCAGCTCGCGCAGTACGGTACCTATACCGGCGAGCAGCGCGCCGTTGCCGAGTTGCACGAGAATCGCATCGAAACGTTCTGTCGTCACGAGCTCGAGTCCGATGGTGCCGGCGCCTTCCGCAATCGCTGCCTCGGAGCCGTCTTCCACGATTCGCAATCCGTGCTTTGAAGCGTAGGCATGTGCTGCCTCTTTCGCTGCATCGAAGTCGGAACCAACCAACTTGACGTCAGCGCCGAAGCGGCGCATCGCTTCGACCTTCACTGGACTCGCATTCTCGGCAGCGAAGACGACGCATGCGTGGCCTCTGCGCCCCGCCGCGCGCGCGAGCCCCTGACCGAAGTTGCCTGCTGACGCACAGACCACAGTCTGTCCCGGGGAGAGAGCCGTCGCTGCGAACAGCTCCGTGCCGCGGCCTTTGAATGAACCCACGGGGTTCTGCGTCTCGACTTTCGCCACGACCTGACAATCGAGCGACCTGTCGAGACCCGTGTCTTTGAGTACGGGCGAATTCAGGAATACAGGATCGATTTGGGAGGACGCGGCGGTGATGCCGCGTAGCGAAATTTTCAGATTCATGCTGCTGAGCCTGTGAAGATGGATGGACGCTATGCTACGGTTGACCTACGCGGGCTAGCCGCGTCATCACGGCCAAGCGCGGGGTATTCCTGCGCACGAGGGCTGGATCGAGGGGAAATGCCGCCTGCGCTGGACGAGCTCGATCGGAAAATACTGAGGCTGGTTCAGCAGGATGCGCGCCGGTCCGCCGAAGCCATCGGCGCGGGGATAGGATTGTCGGCATCAGCGGTTCAGCGCCGCATCGCGCGCCTGCGCGAGGAGGCGGTGATCACTGCGGAGGTGGCGATAGTCGATCCCAAGAGCGTCGGCCGCTCGCTCACCCTCATAGTGGATATCGAAGTCGAGCGGGAAAGGCCGGAGCTGATGGCGGTGCTCAAGCGGTGGATCGCGTTCGAGCCGGCGATCCAGGAGGCCTGGTATGTCACGGGCGATGGTGATTTCGTGTTGATCGTTACGGCGCGTGATGTCGAGGATTACGATGCGCTCATGCAGAAGCTGGTGAGCGAAAATTCCAACGTGAGACGTTTCCGTACGCGGGTCGCGCTGGGGACGCTGAAGCGCGGTTGCCGAGTCCCGGTCGATGAAAGTTAGTCCGCAGATTCGCGCCGGCCTGCCGTCGGACGTGCCGCAACTCATGCCGCTGGTGGCCCAGTACTGGCATTTCGAAGGCATACCCGGATTTGACGCAGCGACCCTGGTGCCGCTGCTGGCCCGAATTGCATCGCAGCCCGAGCTTGGCAGCATCTGGGTTGCCGATGGGGGCAGTGAGCTCGTGGGTTATCTCATCGCCGTGTACATCTTCAGTCTCGAGCAGAAGGGGCTGATGGCAGAAATCGACGAGTTCTTCGTGGCGCCCGCGGCGAGGACGTACGGTGTGGGAGCCGCACTTCTCGATGTTGCCGAGAGTGACCTGGCTCGTGCCGGCTGCGTAGCTCTGCAACTGCAGCTGGGAAGAGATAACTGGCGTGCCCGCGCGTTTTATCGACGCCACGGCTACACCGAGCGCGAAGGCTACGAGCTCCTGGGCAAGCGCCTCGAGGAGTGACGAGGACGGTGGTGCGTGGGCCGGCGCCGGCACGAGCGCCCAGCGGTCTCCAGACCATGGCAGGGCTCCCTGTCTGCGATTGCGGTCATTGCAAGTCGCCCCATGGGCCGGCTACCGTTGATTGGATGAAATGCCTCGCAGGGATGGCCGCGGTCTTGTTGATGTCCGCCGCGCATTCACACAGCCCGGACGCGCAAGCGGCACAGCCGGCGGTTGCGGAATCTCAGATGACCGCTCCCGCCGAAGCGGACGTCAACACGGCCATTGGCTACGTGAAGGACGCCTGGAATGATTTTACTCATTGCAGGCGTCCTTCGGCCTGTAACACCTACTTCGAATCATTTGGCGTGGCGATCTCGTTCGGTGATGGCTCGATTGCGCCGTTCGCGCACGTTCAACGGCTCACCGCCACTTCACGCGACTGCATCAAAACGGCGAGAGCCTTGCTCGAACAGGGTGACCGGAGCCTCGCGTTACAATGGGTGATGGCCGCACGCATCGAAAACAAGCGGGTGCGTGACTGGCTGGGAAATCACCCTGACGCGGTGTTGGAAGCGCTGCGCCACTGCTGTTGGTGAAAGCAGGGGCAAGGCGCCGCAACGGCAGTTAACCGCTGCGGCGCATCGGCGCGCACCAAGCGCGCACCGGATCTCACAACTTCGCGACCAGTGCCGCGAGCTGATCCGTGCACTGGCCCCACCCCTGGTGGAAACCCATCTTCTCGTGCGCCTCCCGATCGGCCACGGTCCAGTGACGGACACGGGCGGTGTACCTCGTTTTTCCGCCGACATCCTCAAACGTCAGAATCACCGTCATGAACGGTTTCTGTGAAGGTTCCCAGGCCTTGCTGTAGGCATCGGTGAACACCAACCGCTCGTTTTTTACGACTTCCAGATAAACCCCGGCGTTGGGAAACTCATTGCCGTCCGGGCCGCGCATGACAACCAAGTTCGCACCACCCGGCCGAACGTCGATGGTTGCCGACGGAGTTGTCCAGGGCAGCGGGGCAAACCACTGCTTCAGCAGCTCGGGCTCCGTCCAGGCTCTGTACACCTTCTCGCGCGGCGCATCGATCAGGCGGGTGAGGACCAGCTCGCGATCCGCTATGGAGGGGGTTTCGACAGAGGAAGTCATCTTCGGTCTCCAGGTTGTTGCGATCTGCTGCAAGGACGGACCACGAGCCTGCGATCCGACCTCAAGCTGCAAGAAATCGTTGCCGGCGTAAACGCTGCTTCAGGTACGCAGGCCGTCCGGGCCATGCAGCTTCAGATATCTTGGGAAATCCCGCTGACTTCATCTCTCTTATGAGCGGTTGTTTGGGATCCCCGGATTATCGATAATCGGGGGCTCACATTTCTTCGCCCAGGTCAAGCCCATGTGGATTGTCGAGGTGGCGCTGCGGCGCCCCTACACGTTCATAGTTCTCGCGCTGCTGCTGCCGATCTTCGGCTTGCTGGTCATTCTGGGCACGCCGCTGCAAAAGGGCATGGCCACTGACATCTTTCCCAACATCCGCATCCCGATCATTGCGGTCACGTTCCAGTACGCGGGTATGCCGCCGGAGGAGATGGCCGGCCGGCTCACGGCGCAGGTCGAGCGGTACGCCACCACGATCATCAACGACATCGAGCACGTCGAATCCCAGACCTACCCAGGCGTTGCCGTCGTCAAAATGTTCTTTCAGCCGGGCGTGGACATCAATCTTGCGATGGCGCAGGTCACGGCTTTCGGGCAGATCCAGCTGAAGAACATGCCTCCGGGCACCCAGCCGCCGCTGATCCTCAAGTACAACGCCTCCAGTGTTCCCATTCTGCAGCTCGCGCTTTCCAGCAGCCGGCACACCGAAGCGCAGCTGTTCGATTTCGGCAACCAGGTCATCCGCGGGCAGGTGGGCACGATCGCTGGTGCCTCCATTCCTTATCCGTACGGAGGCGCAACGCGCCAGGTCCAGATAGATCTCAAGCCCGACGCGCTGCGCGCGCAGGGGTTGACCGCGAGCGACGTCAATGCAGCGATCAACAATCAGAACCTCATCGTGCCCGCCGGCACGCAGAAGATCGGTGACACCGAATACAACGTGCGGCTCAACTCGAGCCCGCTGAAACTGCAGGACATCAACGATCTGCCCATCCGGACTCAACGTGCCGCTGGTGCGACCACCTACGTCCGCGACGTTGCTTTTGTCCATGATGGCCATCCCCCACAGACCAACATCGTGCGCGTGGACGGCCGGCGTGCAGTGCTGATGAGCATTCAGAAGACCGGCTCTGCCTCGACACTCAGCATCGTCAATGAGATCAAGGCGCGGCTCCCCCGCGTCCGCGAGCTGTTGCCGGACGGGGCGTCCGTCGCCTTGACCGGCGATCAATCGGTATTCGTGCGCGGCGCGATCAAGGGCGTCATCACCGAGGCCGTCATTGCAGCCGCCCTGACTGCGCTCATGGTGTTGCTGTTCCTGGGTAGCTGGCGCAGCACCCTGATCATCACCATTTCCATTCCACTATCGATTCTCTCTTCCATCATCATCCTCAACGCGCTGGGCGAGACCATCAATCTCATGACCCTCGGTGGGCTTGCGCTCGCGGTTGGTATCCTGGTGGATGACGCCACGGTCACCATTGAGAACATCAACCGGCATCTCGAGGAAGGCGAGGAGGTGGAGCCCTCCATACTGGAAGGCTCGCGCCAGATCACGATTCCCGCGCTGGTATCGACACTCGCCATTTGTATCGTGTTCGTGCCGATGTTCCTGTTATCGGGGGTCGCGCGGTATCTGTTCGTGCCTTTGGCAGAGGCCGTGGTGTTCGCGATGTTGACGTCTTACGTTCTGTCACGAACCCTCATTCCAACCCTGTGCAAGTACTGGTTGCGCACGGCGGAACAAGAGCGGGGGGCGGCTGCGAATCCGAACGCCTGGCAGCGCTTCCAGCGCGGTTTCGAGGCGCGGTTCGAAATGCTCCGCGACCGCTATCAGTCGGTGTTGACGACCATCCTGCATCATCGTGGTGTCTTCATGGCCGTGTTCGCCGGCATGGCCTTCGGATCGATGCTCCTGATACCCTTCCTCGGGCGTAACTTCTTCCCGGAGGTGGACGCCGGGCAGATCAAGCTGCACGTGCGCGCCCCAACCGGATTACGGGTGGAGGATTCCGCGGGCCTGGTGGATCACGTGGAGGCGGCGCTGCGTGAAGTGATTCCCGCGCGCGAGATTGCCAGCATCGTGGACAACATCGGGCTGCCCGTCTCCAGCATCAATCTGACCTACGGCAATTCGGGAACGGTTGGCAGCAGCGATGCCGACATACTGGTGTCGCTGAACGAGCATCACTCCGCAACCCGCGACTACGTGCGAACGCTGCGAATGCAACTGCCACGGCGCTTCCCGGGCGTGACCTTCAGCTTCCTTCCGGCGGACATCGTCAGCCAGATCCTCAATTTCGGCGTGCCCGCGCCGATCGACATCCAGATCGTGGGCCCCAGCCCGAAGAACCGCGAGGTCGCCAATCAACTGCTGGCTTCGTTGCGTCACGTGCCCGGGCTCGTCGATCTGCGCCAGCAACAGCTCTTCAATCAACCGGAGCTGCGAGTCGCCACCGACCGCAGCCGCGCGCAGCAGCTGGGCATCAGCCAGCACGACATCGCCACCGACCTGCTGCTGACCCTTTCGGGCAGTGGCCAGATCGCACCGACCTTCTGGCTCAACTACGAGACCGGCTTGCAGTACCCGCTGGTGACGCAGGCCCCCCAATACCGCATGACCTCGCTGCAGGACCTGCAGAACCTGCCGGTCACCACGCCAGGGCAACCGCAGATTCTCGGCGGTCTCGCCACCATCACCCGGGGTTTCGGGCCTGCGATCGTGTCCCACTACGACAACCAGCCCATCATCGATATTTTCGGCTCGGTACAGGATCGGGATCTGGGTGCGGTCAACAACGATATCCGGGCGCAGATTGCCGCACTCGATGGCAAGTTGCCCAAGGGCACCCACATCGACGTACGTGGCCAGGTGCAGACCATGACCGCCTCGTACAGCGGACTCGCCATCGGCTTCGTCGGCGCGATCCTCCTGGTTTACCTGCTGATCGTCATCAACTTCCAGTCGTGGTTGGATCCTTTCATCATCATCACGGCATTGCCCGCTGCCGTGGCCGGCATTGCGTGGATGCTGCTGATTACCGGCACGACATGGAGTGTCCCGGCGCTCACCGGCGCAATCATGTGCATGGGTGTTGCAACGGCCAACAGTATCCTCGTCGTGAGCTTCGCCCGTGATCGCATGAACGAAGGTGCGAGCGCCCTGCAGGCCGCGCACGATGCAGGCTTCACGCGATTCCGGCCGGTACTCATGACGGCACTCGCAATGGGCATAGGCATGCTGCCCATGTCACTCGGCCTTGGCGAAGGCGGTGAGCAGAACGCACCGTTGGGCCGCGCGGTCATCGGGGGACTGCTGTTTGCGACAGTGGCCACTCTGGTATTCGTGCCCGCCGTATTTGCAGCTATACATGGCCGGCGCGCAGCAGCGCAGCCGGGTCCCACACCCGCTCAGGCTTCCTGAGCCGTTGGCAGCAACGCAATAGTCATACTGAGATCATCATGGATCAACCTGTACCATCAGCCGAAACGCACGCGCAGCACGCAGGCGCGAATTCCCGGACAAAGACCGCGCGGACGCTGGCCCGCGGAGGAGCCGTCGCCGCAGCGCTCGGTCTCGTAGTAGTGGTGTGGTCAGCGGTCTCGGCATACAGTGCCTCGGCGCGGCTCAAGGAAGCGACCGAGGCTCAGTCGATTGTGACTGTTGCGACTGTCAACCCGCAGCCGCTCACCGGGATCTCCGATCTCATCCTGCCCGGCAATCTGCAAGCTAACTACGAGGCGCCGATCTATGCGCGCACGAGTGGTTATCTGAAGCGTTGGCTGGTGGACATCGGTACGCCCGTGAAAGCGGGCCAGCTGCTGGGCGAGATCGAATCGCCCGAGGTGGAATCGCAATTACGCCAGGCCGAGGCCGATCTCGTCACCGCGCAGACCAACCAGAAAATTGCGAGCTTGACGGCCGAGCGCTGGCGCAATCTGCGCGCCTCCGATTCGGTCTCGAAGCAGGCAGCCGACGAGAAGATCAGCCTGGCCGCATCGAATGATGCCCAGGTCCAGGCGGCCCGCGCGAATGTGCAGCGGCTGCGCGAGCTGTCGGGCTTTCAGAAGATCACCGCGCCGTTCGATGGGGTGGTGACTGCGAGAAATACCGATATCGGCCAACTCATTGTCGCGGGCAGCAATACCGGCCCTGAGTTGTTTCGAATTGCGGACATGAGGCGCTTGCGCCTGTACGTGCGCGTTCCGCAGACCTACGCCGCCATGATGAAGCCCGGCCTGACCGCCGAGCTGATCTTCCCTGACCGGCCCGGCAAGCTCTACACGGGGAAGTTGGACAGCACCTCGAGCGCCATCGACCAGGCGAGCCGCACCCTGCTGGCCCAGCTGAGCGTGGAGAACCGGAATAAAGAGCTGCTGCCGGGCGCGTATACGGAGGTGCACTTCAAGTTGCCTGAGGGCGCCACGAGCGAGGCGTACAAGGTACCGGCCAATGTGCTGCTGTTCCGGGGTGATGGCATGAAAGTCGCCACGGTGGGCGACAAAGGCCAGGTAGTCCTGAAGGCGGTCACCATCGGCCGTGACTATGGCTCCGATATAGAGATCGTTCACGGGCTGGCAGCGGATGACAAAGTTATCGTGAGCCCGTCCGATTCGCTGACCGATGGTGTGAATGTGCGTGTCGCACCGCCACCGCCGGGGAAGGTCGCAAAATCGTGAGCCGCGGTATTTACGCTGCAGCCGCCATCATGGCCGCGTCGCTGTTGGGTGGCTGCTCCCTTGCGCCGAAGTATCGGGCGCCGCCACCACCGCAGGTGAACAGCTACAAGGAGGCGGGGGATTGGATGCCGGCAACGCCCGCCGATGCGCAGCCTCGGGGTGAGTGGTGGGAAGCCTTCCAGGATCCAACTCTCAACGAGTTGGAGCGGCAGCTCACCGAGTCCAATCCGGATCTGCGGGCCGCGGTGGCGCGATTCGAAGCGGCGCGAGGCGTTGCCATCCAGGCACGCTCGAACATATTCCCAACCCTGGACGCTGATGTGTCGGCAAGGCGGGGCAAGGCATCCGCGAATACGGCGCTCAGCCGGGCTTTGGGCAATGGCTCCTCGCGCGTGCAGAACGACTTCCTGACCGGGCTCAATTTGTCCTGGGAGGTGGATCTGTTCGGCCGGCTGCGTAACGCGGCCGCCGCAGCGGGCGCGCAAGCCCAGGCGAGCGCAGCGGACCTCGCCGCGGTCGAGCTGTCATTGCAGGCAGAGATGGCCGCCGATTACTTCTCGCTGCGCGGGGATGACACGACCATCCAACTCCTGCGGGACACCATCAAGGTGTACGACCACGCGTACGAATTGACGCGCAATCGTTACCAGGAGGGCATTTCCGCCGCCACTGACGTGGACCAAGCTGACACACTGCGGCAGAACGCCCGCGCGCAGCTTGCCGCTGCCAATCTCGAGCGCGCGCAGTTGGAGCACGCAATTGCTGTTCTGCTGGGCAAGTTACCCGCCGGGTTCACGCTCGAACCCGGCTCACTCGCGGGCACGCCACCTCCATTCGACGCCGGCCTGCCCTCGAAACTGCTCGAGCGTCGTCCGGATGTAGGCCGCGCGGAACGGGCCATGGCGGCCGCCAATGCCCAGATCGGTGTCGCAAAGGCGGCCTGGTTCCCGGTCTTCTCCATATCGGGAGCGGGTGGATTCGAGAGCGTGCTGTCTTCGAGCTGGTTCAATGCTCCCAGTCACTTCTGGTCCGTCGGGCCTGGCGCAACGGTACCGTTGCTGGATGGCGGTGCGCGGTATGGCCTGAACAAACAGGCGCGCGCACAGTACGAAGAAGCGGCCGCCAGCTATCGCAAGACCACTCTCACCGCATACCAGGAAGTGGAAGACAATCTCGCCGGATTGCATCACCTGGCCGATCAGCGCAAGGCCGATGAGGCCGCGGCCGCATCCGCGCAGAGCTCGGCCTACCACGCTGACCAGCGTTATGACGCGGGTGTTGCCGACTACGTTGAAGTGACGACTACTCACACCGCCGCTTTGAACGCGCAGCGCGACACCATCAGTGTGCGAGTTGCCCAGATGAACGCCGCCGTCGCGCTGGTGCGTGCTACAGGCGGTGGCTGGACGCAGGATCAGCTCGATCATCCAATGACGCCATGAGCCAGCCTGCGGTCAAGCGAGCCTGCATGCGCGATCACATTCGCGACATTCTCGTTGGCCGAATTTTGGATGGAACGTATCCGGCAGGTACCCAGCTCAAGGAGCTGTATCTGGCACGCGAGTTCCATGTCAGCCAGGCGCCCATACGGGAGGCGCTGCGCGAGCTCGAAGGATCGGGACTCGTGTCCTCGGAGCGGTTCCGCGGGACGCGGGTGCGCGGGGCCGATTTCGCAGAAATGCGCGAATCGTACGAGCTGCGCACGATGTTGGAAGTGCGCTCGGTGGTGCTGTCGGCTCCCTACAAACCCGATTTGCTGGCCGATCTCGCCGCGTGTCTGCAGAAGATGGATGCTGCAGTGAAGAGCGACGACTCGGAAGCATATATCGACAATGCCTTGCGCTTTCACCGCCGATTGGTCGAAAGTAGCGGTAACCGGACCTTCCTGGCTGTATGGGACTCATTGCTGTGGGATATACGCGGTCGTATTGCCCTGCGCCGGCTTGCAGAAATGGGCAAGAGCCTGAAGCCGTTTGTGGGCATGCACAAGGCGGTGCTCGGGCGGCTGCGCGAGCAGGACGCGGCGGGCGCCGCCGAGCGCGTACGGGCAGTCCTGATGCGCGTCTGCTCCGCGTTTGACCGGGATGGAGCGGCTCGCTGACAGCAGGCGTGTACACCGGCTGGTTGTCAGGTGGGCAACGATGCTCGCTGCACAATTGCTGCTGGCCGTTGCGGTTCACGCGGCTCCGGTCACCGTCGGGCCGGTCATCATTTCAGTCCCGGATGGATTTGAGGCGGCCCAGACGCAGCGGTTGAAGAAGACACTGATCACTGCCTGGACGAAATCCGTACGCAGCGCCGGCCTCAAAACCCTTTTGCAGATCAACGTCATCGACTTCGGGTCAGCTCCCGGCAAGCCCGCTGCCCCGCAGGAACTGAACATCTATGCAGAGAAGTACCTGCATCAGTTTCTCGACGGGATCGAGCGCCGCCGTACTAACTACGTGTCATCGCCGATTGCACACATCAAGCTTGCGGGTCTGCCAGCCGCTCGCGCCACCTGGAATGGCGCTGTGGGTGGACGTGCCGCTGTCGGTGTGATGTACAGTGTCATCGTACATAACAGGTTTGCCGTGATCTTTCATACACAGGATCTCGGCAGCACGCCAACGAGTGGTATGTTCGAGGCGATGCAATCGATCGAAGCCGCCAGCCTGCGGAGCGGCTCTCCGTAAGGCTTGCCGTAAAGCCGGTTACTTCTCCAGCTCAGCGTCTTTCACAGTTCCGCAGCTCGCGCCCAACCACTTTCCCTGCAGCGTGTTGTTGATGGTCATGGTCTTGCCGGCCGAAGTCATGACAACGTTGATCTTACCGCTCATCTGCGTGCCGTCCTTGACCTCAAAGTGCACGTCGGTAACGGTCTTGCGCTCGGGCTTGTTGCACTCGTCGTGCAGAGTCAGCTCCTTCGTGGAGCTCGACACGACGTTACGCTTGCACGAGGCGTCATCGCCATGCGGGTCGATTTCGAACCCGCGAGCAATCTTCTCGGGTGTCATGCACTCCCTGTAGACCCGTGGCTTGGTCCCTTTCGCCGTGTGTGCCTGCATGGCTGCTTCAAGCCGGGCGCGCTGCTCGGGCGTCATTTTGGCGAGCTGGTCTTCGGGTATGGGCATCTCGCCGCTGATCCGCGGATTGATTGAGACTTCCCACAGACCCGGCTTGATATTCGGCTTGGTGAGACCTGCGGCGTGAACCCACGCGGTGACGACCAGGCTCGTCAGAGCCACCTGTAATATTCTGCTGGTCCCGCCACGCATAGGCTATCCCCTCGACTGCGCCCGGAAGTGAGCGCGTTCCGACGGATGATATGCCTGGAATCAGCCGCGCTGCGAGGCCCCACTGCACGCGCATACTGTAAATACGGCGGGCACCACCGTGGCCCTGCAGGGAGATTTGCTGGCAATGTGGTAGAACGGTGCTCCCCTTGCCGCGAATGCCAGCCGTGTCGAACGAACCAGCCCAGCCAGATTATCGCCAGACCCTCCACGATGCAGTGCTCGAGACTGCCCACGGGCTCGTTACCGGGTCCTTGGGCGTGGTCGAAGCCACGCGCCGCTTTATGGAGCTGGCCGCGGAGCTGGATGCGTTGGACGACGAAGACTTCATTTACTTCATCGAGCTCGATTCGCGCAGTGACACATTTCCGCTCGGAATCGCCCGAGAGCAGTGGAACTCCACTGCTCTGGAACGCGAGGATCTCGACAGGGGCAAGTACGAGGACGGCGTCCGTGCCGATGCTGTTGCGCATTGCCGCAACCTGATCGCCCGCTACGCGAGCCCCGCCTAAGGCCCCACCACGGGGAGCTCGATCGAGCTTGCGCTCTGCGGCGTATGCCAGATGCGCTGCGTTGCCTTCGTGAAATCCTCGGGCCTGGCGAACATGATGTTGGATACGTATTTCTGCGGGTTGCGGTCGTACAGCGGGAACCAGGTCGATTGAATCTGGACCATGATGCGGTGACCCGGCAGGAAGGTGTGACTCACGTTGGGCAGGCGGATGGTGTAGGCCAACGCCTTGTTAGGTTGGATGGCATGCGGATTTGCCGGATTCTCCCGGTAGCGGCCGCGCAGAATGTCTGCTGAGAGCATCTGCTGGTAACCCCCGAGCTGCGGGTGATCGGGCACCTCATCCGGCCATACGTCGATGACTTTCACGACCCAATCAGAGTCGCTGCCGCTGGTTGACGCGGACAGGTGTGCCCAGGGCTGACCGGCCACCTGCAGTGGTGCTTTCAACGGCTCGGTTTGATAGACCAACACGTCCGTACGGGAGGCGGCGAAGCGCTGGTCATCGACCAGCCATTCGCCCCACGTGGAGTCAGATGCTCCCGAATCCAGCGTCGGCTGCAGCCGATACGGAACGGGTTTCGCAGGATCAGACACGTACTCGTCATACTGTTGCTTCGAAGCCGCCGGCGGCTCGAATCCGAGCTTTCCATCGGCCAGGAGGTACAGCGGCCGCGAAGTCGCCGGACACCCGGAGGCGCACGCGCGCGGCCAACGATCATAGCGGTGCCACTTGTCCGCTCCTGTCTCGTATACGAGTACCCGGGGCGTGTCCGGTTTCGGTCCGTCCTTCAGATAGTAGTCGAGGAACGGCTGCATGATGGTTCTGCGGAACCAGCCCGCCGTGTCGCCCTCGAATACGATCGGTCCGATGCCACGACCCTCGCGACGTCCCTGACCGTGGTTCCAGGGTCCGAGAACGAGGTGCACGCGCTGACCTTGCGGATCGCTCCCCGCAAGTGCCTGGTACAACGCCGGTCCGCCGTAGATGTCTTCCTGGTCGAACAACCCTGACACAATGAGCATTGGCACCTTCGGCGGGTCCTTCGCCAGAAGTTTGTCGACGGCCTGTCCCTGCCAGAAGCTGTCATAGGCCGTATGGGCAACCAACTCCTGCCAATACCCGAGCTCATCCACTCCACGCGCTTTCGCCAGTGCACCAGCCGACCCGGCGCGCAGGAAAACCTGGTACGTATCACGGGCGTCCGTCCACCATGTAACGTCGTTTTTGCGGGTCGCCTCCTGGTCATAGACATATTGCAGAGTGCCGTCCTGGCGGAATGCGCCGTTGTGGAACCAGTCATCGCCCATCCAGCCATCGATCATGGGCGCGAACGGGACCGAGACTTTCAGCGCTGGATGTGCGTGGACGGTGGACATGACCGCCGTGTAGCCCTCGTAAGACCCGCCGATCGTTCCAACGCGGCCGTTCGATTCCGGCACGTTCTTGACCAACCAATCGATGGTGTCGTAGGTGTCTGTGGCGTGATCGTTATCGGTGGGATTGAGCGGCCCCTTCAGTGGGCGGTTCATCACGTAGTCGCCCTCCGAGCCGTATTTCCCGCGCACGTCCTGATAAACGATGATGTAGCCGGCCGCGACAGCAGTATCATCCATTTGCGGAACGACCGATGCCAGATGAGCGCTGTTGAAGCGTAGTACCCGCTCGGACGCGTTGTAAGGTGTACGCGTCAGCAGTATCGGCGCCTTACTGCCGCCTTTGGGAATGAGAATGAAGGTCTTCAGCTTTACCCCATCGTGCATGGGGATCATCTCTTCCCGTTTGACGTAATCGAAACTCTCGGTGCGCGCCTTGAAGGCCGGCGGCGTCTCGCTGGGCAGGCTGTCCCGCGCGTCTGCAAAAACGGGGCTCCCAACAAACGCAGCCAGCGCGGCTACGCAAAACACTGGGCGCACGCCCAGTCGGGTCCGCGACAACATCCTCGTTTTCCTCGTATGGGGGGCAGCCAATGTCACACAAACGTCATGCGGCCGCCATAGGCTTTGAATTCGCAAGATTCAATCTAAGAATATAAGAGACAAGGAGACTCCACGTGCTGGACACTCTAGGCATCGACATGCCGACCGCCTTTCTATTGTTCCTGGCGCTGGCACTGGCTTTGAGTTTCGAGTTCGTGAATGGATTCCATGATACGGCCAACGCCGTAGCCACGGTCATCTACACCAATTCGCTCAAGCCCAATTATGCCGTGGTCTGGTCGGGCACGTGGAATCTGATCGGGGTGCTCACCTCATCCGGGGCGGTTGCTTTCGGGATCGTCGCTCTGCTGCCGGTCGAATTAGTGATCAATGTCGGCTCCGGCGCGGGGTTTGCGATGGTGTTCTCGCTGCTGCTGTCGGCGATTATCTGGAACGTCGGCACGTGGTACCTGGGGCTGCCTGCTTCGAGCTCGCACACCCTGATCGGATCCATCGTCGGCGTTGGATTGATGAATTCACTCCTGAGTCCGGACAGCGCCTTTGGCGATGGCGTCAATTGGACGAAGGTGGCCGACACAGTCAAGGCACTCGTCGTCTCGCCGTTGACTGGATTCATCGTGGCGGCGTTGCTGCTGTTGGCTGCGAAGGCCGTGTTGAAGAACCCGGCGCTGTTCAAGGCGCCCGAAGGGAAAACACCGCCGCCGATGTGGATTCGCGCACTGCTGGTCCTGACTTGCACGGGCGTCAGTTTTGCGCACGGCTCCAACGACGGGCAGAAGGGGATGGGGTTGATCGTTCTCATCCTGGTGGGCATCGTTCCTACCGCGTTTGCGCTGGACATGCATACGAGCGCGCAGACACTCGATAAAATCAGGGCTGCGGCGGCTGTGCTGGAGCAACGCCTGCAAGGGCAGGGCGCACCACTGCCGGCCGCAGCAGACTCTACGCCGCCCGGGGCCGCTCCGACGCCAGTTACGGGAGCTAACGTCGAGTCCGCACACAAAACACTCACCGAATACCTCCGTCACGGACAGGTGAAGCCGGACACCATCGCAGCGCTCGCGGCTGTCAATGGCTTTGTCAATCATGATCTGCAGGGAGTGAACGATCTCAACGCAATTCCCGCCAGTCAGCGACGTGCACTGCGGCTCAACATCTATCTCGTGTCCGAGACGCTCGCCCGGCTGATGAAGGCCAAACAGCTACCGGCGCAACTCGATGCCACGGCCAGCGCTGATTACCAGAAGGCGCTTAAGAGCGTGACCAACTTCATCCCAACCTGGGTGAAGATTGCAGTGGCCCTGGCGCTTGGCCTGGGAACGATGATCGGCTGGAAGCGCATCGTGGTGACGGTTGGTGAGAAGATCGGCAAGGCACACCTGACCTACGCGCAGGGTGCCTCAGCCGAGATCGTAGCCTTCGGCACGATCGAAGCGGCTGATCTGCTCGGGTTGCCCGTGAGCACCACGCACATTCTCTCCTCCGGCATCGCAGGCACGATGGTGGCGAATGGCTCGGGGATTCAAAAGGACACGGTGCGGAACATCATCCTCGCATGGGTCCTCACGCTACCCGTGTGCGTGTTGCTCGGGGCAGCGTTGTTCGGCGCGGGCCTGTTCTTCGTGCTCCACGTATTAGGCGTTCACTGAGGCGGGTGAATCTTGGCATGCTCGCCAAGCCTGTCAGTTTTACCACTCGACAGTGCCTTGGCGAGGCCGAGCAGCCGTTGAGTCTTGCTGGCCGGGGCATCCCAATACTCGGCATCATCCACGGTGACCTCGAGCAAAGCGAGGTCCGGGTCAGCCAAGCCCTGGGGAAACCACGGCTCTACCCAGGGCGTCCACAGCTCGCGCATCTTCTCAGCATCGCGAAACAGCCGCGCGTGGCCCGAGATGGACACGTAGTCCTGCTTTTCCAGGTTGACGTAACTCAGATTTACCTTGCGATGCTGGTCTATTTCACCGACCTTGCCGGATGACATAGCCGTGAAGAACCACAGCTTGCCCTCGGAATCCATCTGCAGTGTGGCCAGGGGGCGGCTTCGCAACGTGCCGTCCGCGTCCTCAGTGGTGAGCATGGCGATACTGGCCTCAGCGATCAGATCGGCCAGCTTCTGCATGTTTGGATCCGCCTGCGCCTGTGTCTTCATCGCCATGCTCCTGGTGCGCTGCTGAAGAAGCTTCGCAGCAAGCCGCGTGCCGGTGTTGGGGCGTGAACAGACTGGTGCCGCGGGCCACGCCGGGTACGCGGATGGCCCGCTCAAACTCGAGGCCAAGCCGCCGCAACAGCTTGATCGAGGCGTGATTGTCCGGTGAGGTGATTGCCACGATGCGGCCAAGTTTGAGCACTTCCTGCCCGTAGCGCAGCACCGCAGAGGCCGCTTCGAAGGCGTAGCCCTGGTTGCGAAAGCGCTCGCACAGCGCAAAACCAACATCGACGTCTTCCAGGTAATCGCGTTTCAGCAGGCCGCAGACCCCGATGGGTGTGGCGTGCGCCTGCAGCTCGACCAGGTACAGGCCGAAGCCGATTTTCTCATAGCCGGTGACGGTGCCGCTGCGGATGTAGCGCCTTGCATCCTCGAGGGTGCGGACCTCGCGATCACCGATGTTGCGTATGAATTCAGGCTCGTTGAGCAGTTCCAGGACAAACGCTGCGTCGTTCGGGTGCAGGTGCCGCAGGCGCAGGCGCGCCGTTTCGCAGACGATCATGTATTCAGGCGGTCCAGGTTCATTCTGATGTGACTCGCTTCGGCGGCGGTGCGCGCGAGGGCAATGGCCTGGTTGAAAGCAACTCGCGCCTCGGCGGCGCGGCCCAGCTCTTTCAACAGTGCGCCCTTGACTCCAAAGTAGTGGAAGTAACCGGCCAACGGCTCTGCCAGCGGCTCGAGCATCAGCAACGCCGCGGCCGGCCCGCGAACCTTCGAAACCGCGACCGCACGATTGAGGGTCACGACGGGGGACGGCTGCAACGCCTCGAGCACGGCGTAGATCCGATCGATCTGTCCCCAGTCCGTGTCTTGCGGCCGCGCCGCGCGGCTATGCACGGCGGCGATCGCCGCCTGCAACTGGTACGTTCCGGCTATTCCCACGCGCTGCGCTTTCTCGACCAGCACCAGGCCTTCCGCGATCAGGGCGTGATTCCACAGGCGCCGGTCCTGATCATCCAGCAGCACGATGTTGCCATTTGCATCCAGACGCGCGGCAGCGCGAGCATGCTGCAACAACATCAGGGCTGTCAGGCCCATGATCTCACTCTCGCTCGGAAACAAACGCAACAACAACCGACCGAGCCTGATAGCCTCCTCGCACAGTGGTACGCGAACGTGCGCTTCGCCCCCGCTCGCCGAGTATCCCTCATTGAAGAGCAGATAGATCATGGCGGCGACGGTCGTGAGCCGTTCAGCGCGCTCGACGGGTCCTGGCGTTTCGAAAGCAACCACAGATTCCTGCATCGCGCGCTTTGCACGCGTGATTCGCTGCGCCATCGCGGCTTCGCTGACGAGAAACGCGCGCGCTATCTCCGGCACGGACAGCCCCGACACGATGCGCAGCGCCACGGCGATCTGTTGTGTCGCGGGCAGCTCGGGTTGGCAGCAGACAAACAGAAGCCGCAGGACGTCGTCCTGGTAGGCGGAACTGTCGAGACGCTCCACTAGGGCGGCCTCATTGTTCTCCGCGTCCGGAATGACATCGTCATCCGGCAGCGTGTCATGCTTGTTCCTGCGCCGTAGTTCGTCTAGCGCGCTGTTGCGCCCCACGAAAATGAGCCATGCGGCGGGATCGCGCGGAGGACCGTTTACCGGCCAACTCTTTAGCGCTCGCAGGGAGGCCTCCTGAAAGGCTTCCTCCGCCACATCCAAGTCCCGGAAGTAGCGCAAAAGAGCAGCGACTGCCTGGGGGCGTGCCGCTGCCAACGCGGGTCCTATCCAAGCGACCTCCGTCACTGCAATCCGATTCCGGGGTAGAACGTGGCAAGGGGACGCACTTCCAGCGCACCGGTGTCGCCCACGAGACGGCGTGCAACGTCCAGTGCGTCTTCCAGGGACTTACAGTCGACCAGGTAGAAGCCGAGAAGCTGTTCCTTGGTCTCGGCAAAGGGGCCGTCGAGAACCAGCGGCTCACGGCTGGCCCTGACCGTCATCGCTGTCGTCGTCGGCATCAGGCGTCCCACAGGGCCGAGGCGACCCTCGGCGGCGAGCTTGTGTGCCACAGCTTCCCGTTTTGCCATGACGGACGCCTCCTTTTCCTGGGTCCAGGCCTCGATCTCGGATTCGAGGTTATAGCAGAGTATGCAGTAGAACATTGCCGTCTCCTTCGCCTGATCAAGGACGAAGGGCGGGCCCCCGCTCCGACATTGAACCGGGCCGACATTGAACCGGCCGGCTCGGCCATTCAGTCGGCGGGTGATTCAGCAGCCTTTTGCGCGGGCGTACACGCGCTCGATGGCCTTGCGATCGGCCACGGGGCGGGCAGCCAGCTTCGAGACGGCCTGAACGAAGTCCTGCACCAGGCCAACATCGAGGAGGGCGTCGGCCTCGGATGCCCGGGCGACTGGCTCGAGCTGTGCTTGCGCACCCGGACTCTGTAGTTCCTCCCAGGCCTGCATGACGGCATCGCCGTGCGTTATGCGCGGCGAGACCGCGGCCAGCAATTGCTGCAGGACCGGCTGGAACTGTTGCAGGTACCGCGCGGCAAGGGCGGTCTTCTGCTCTACATAGGCGAGCTCGACTTCACGGATGGCCAGCTGCGACGGTGCACTCGCTTCGTTGTGACACGCGGGCAGGGCACCCCGTTCACGCAATCTACGCTGCTCCAGCGCATGCAAGTCCGCGTTCCATTTCTGCGTGAGTGCGGCCTGCGAGGTGCGAGCCGCCTGGATATTTTGCAGAACCGTGGCCGTGCCGGGAAACACCGCGATCCTGCCCATGAGAACCTGGTCGTGCCTGGACAGGGGCCCCTGAATGCCGGTCGGACGCTCCACGGCGCGAGACAATAACAAGACCTCGGACTTGATTCCCTCCCTGACCTTCTCGAACTGGGGGCCCGGCTTCAGGCCTTCGCTGGCATCAATCCACTGCGCGTAGGCCGCAGCGGCGCTCGTCGGCAGCGGTGGCAGACGCGCAAGCCAGGATTCCGCCGGAACCACTCTCTGCGGGGCGGACACCGCCGCCGCACTGCACACAACGGCCGCGCATATCAACACCCGGGCGGAGTTTGTTCTCATGCGTAAGCATATGCGGAAACCACGAGCCCTATTATGCATGCAAGGAACACGCTGTGCTTCAGTGTGAAGCCAAACAGCCGCGCTTCGTCGGAAGCGGGCATTCCGGTGGCGGCGGCCGCCACCGAGATACTCTGCAGGCTGATCATCTTGCCCATGACGCCGCCGCTGGAATTGCCAGCCGCCATGAGAGCGGGATCCAACCCCAGATTGTTGGCGGTAACCACTTGAAGGTTACCGAACAGCGCGTTGGCCGATGTGTCGCTGCCTGTGAGGAAGACGCCGAGCCAGCCCAGCAGTGCACCAAAGAATGGAAACAGGGCGCCAGTGGCCGCGAGTGCCAGCCCGAGGCTGGCGGTGGCTCCGGAGTAGTTCATGACATACGCCAGCGCGAGCACCGAAGCGATCGTCAGAATCGAGAACGACAGATCCCGCGCCGTGCGGCCAACGGATGTCACGAACTGGCGCACCGACACCCGCAGGACCAATCCGGCGCAGATCGTGGCAAACAGCGCTGCAGTTCCCGAAGCCGACAGGATGTTGAATGTGAACTTGGCCGGGTAGGGCGCGGCTTTCGCAACGACCGGCGGAAGGCGTTGGATGGCCCCATCGAGACCGGGCCACGGGATCACCAGGGTGGCTTTGTCGAGAATCGCTTTGAACGGCGCGTAGCCCCACAACAGCACGAAAATGACCAGCAGTATGTAGGGAGACCACGCGCGTATCACGTGATTGCGCTCGGCCCGCGGCGGCAAGTGCACGGCTCCCACTACTGTATCGGCAGGGCGCCAGACGGCCAGCAGTGCCAGCAGGCTGAGAATGGCCGCCAGCGATGCAAGGATGTCCGTCAGATACGGTCCGATGTAGCTCGAGACCAGGAACTGCGTGGTGGCAAAGGAAATGCCGCACACCACCGCCGCCGGCAGTACCGCGCGCAATGCACTCAAGCCACCCATGACCAACATGAGATAAGCCGGCACGAACAAGGACACGGGCGCACAGATCTTGCCGACGTTCGCGCTGAGAACACCCAACGGCAGGTTGGTCACGCCTGCCAGGGTGACGAGCGGCGTGCCGATTGCCCCAAATGCCACCGGCGATGTGTTGGCGATCAAACAGATCGCCGCCGCCTGGAAAGGCGAGAATCCCAGGCCGCTCAACATCGCGGCGGCCACCGCGACCGGGGTGCCGAACCCCGAGGCACCCTCGATGAACGCGCCGAAGGCAAATGCAATCAGCAAGGCCTGCAGCCTGCGGTCCTGGGTGAGATGGCCGACGGAGTTCTTGATGATTTCGAACTGACCGGTGTCCACGGTCAAGCGGTACAGGGCGAGCGCCCAGAATACGATCCAGGCAATCGGGAACAGACCAAACGTGGCGCCATAGGCGGCGGCACGCAGCACCAGGTTGGCCGGCATGCCATAGGCGGCAAGCGCCACGGCGATGGAGGTAATCAGCCCGAGCAGACCTGACTTCCAGGCCGAAAGCCTGAACACCCCGAGAGCTAACAGCAGGACGAGAATGGGTAACGCCGCGCAGGCGGCCGATAACCCCAAATTACCGTGTATCGGCGTATACCCCTGGTCCCACATGCCGAACCCCTTCTCATGGGCTGCGCCCAACTTCCGTGTAAGACACTAACTGTTCCAGGGGTTCAGAACCAGCTGTAGTTGAAACTGATACTGATGCGCTCGGCGGTCACGGGGTTGGGAGGTACCTCGTGACGCAACCAGCTCTCGAACAGCACAAGCGCCCCCTCTTGGGCAGGAACGACCACCCACGGACGGTTGTCGGTGCGGCTGGTCGCGATTCGTGGTGGCGCCGCCATGAAGCGATCCAATCGCGGGTCTTCGAATTTCAGCCCCGGGGAGCCCCGGGGTGTTTTCACGTAGTAGGTGCCGCTGAGAGTGGAGAGCGGATGCAGATGCAGACCATGTACCACCTGCCGCGGCATGATGTTCACCCAGCAGTCGGTCATAGCCAGCTCACGCTGGGTCAGATCGAATTGCAATGCTGCCGCAAAGGAGCGCACGTGCCGGCGCAAGCGGCGTTCCAGTTCGGCAAACGTCGGTGACACCTGATGCATGCGGTTCACCGAGTTGTACGAGGTGTAGCCGCCGGGATAATTCTTCGTTGACCAGCGCCGCCCGCCGGCATCGTCCAGGCGCAACTGCTGGCATTCCCGCAGCAGCCGATTGTTGAATGCCTGCCAGCCAGTCTGTTTCAGGCGCCCACGGTACACGAGCGTCGGAAAGAGCCGCTGCAAAGTCATCTTAGCGAGCCGAGCCTGACAACCCCTGCCGGGCCTGGGGGGACCCGGGCGTGAATGCAGCAGTTCCCGGCTGCGCTTCGCGCAGCCACTGCTGAAATGCGGGTACGGACTCGTGGCCTTCCAGTGGCGCCCAGGGAGCGAACTCGACGGCAGTGGCCGGATCGTACGGGCCTTCCTTGATCTCGAGGAACGCGGCGCCGTCCGTGACGGCCAACAGCGTATGCCATGTCGCCTGTGGTGTTTCAAATCCGATGTTGGGTGTGTCCGATCCAACTCGATAGCGGCCGGTGACACCCCCGTCGGCAGCGAAGGTCAGGACATCGAAGCATCCGCGAATGGACACAGCCAGCTCGGACTTGCTCAGATGCCGGTGAGGACGGAAGTAGGAATCGCGCTGCGCGGCAATGAAAAAACGTTGCACCGGGTCGGCAGGCGAGGCGTGGATATTGTGATTGGCGCGCAGGCGCGGGCTCGCGCCCGCCTTTGCGGTCAGCTCATCCAGAAGCGCTTGGGAGAATAGTTTCATGGTGAGTGGCACTGTACCGTGGCCTCTGCGCGGCGTATACGCCACCCTCCCGCTCCTCCAGGCACAGGTGCCTCAAGGCGCGCCAACGTCGAGCGGGGCCTCGGCGGCGACTCTGGGCCGACTGGATGGGCGCGTCACTCGCGAGGCCAATGAACAGGGCACGTTTGGGTGGTAAACGATTGACCTGCGCCGGCGTTCTGTTACATGAACGGTGGAGATTACAGCAGGTCCAAGAGTTGCGCCTGCATACCCTGCCAGAGGTGCTGCCATGTCGACTTCAGTTGTTTCCACGCTCGTACCCGCTTTGGCGGCCGGCCTTCTGGCCGCGCCAGTGTGGGCTGCCGAAGCCGACTCGGCGTCCGCCGGGTCGGCCGCCCCCGCGGGTGAGAGCCAGCCCGCGGTGTGGACCGAAAAGGAACTGACTTTCGTCTACCAGGGATTTACCACCCGGTATTCCTGCGATGGCCTGCGCGACAAGGTGCGCGGCGTACTGCTCGACCTCGGCGCCGAGAAGAAGGGGTTGAAGGTGCTGCAGTTGGGATGCAGCTCGCCTTCGGGCCGGCCGGACCCGTTCCCGGGTGTCAGGGTGAAGATGAGAATACTGCAGCCGGCCGCGGGAACTGCCGATGGCAAGCAGGCGCCCGTGCCGGCTCACTGGAAGCCAGTGGACCTGAAGCTGCGGGACTCATTCACCACGGACTCGGGCGAGTGCGAGCTCGTCGAGCAGATCCGTCACAAGATCGTGCCGGTATTCGCCACTCGCAATGTTGATCTGAAGACTACCTGCATTCCTCACCAGGCCACGGCTGCGCGCCCGAGTCTCAGGCTGGAAGTGCTCGCGCCCGACGATGTTCAACATCCGGCAGAAACGCCGCAAGCAGACCGATGAGCGGCAGGAACGCGCATACTTCGTAGACGGTGTTGATCCCGAAGGCATCGGCCAGCTTGCCCAGGACGGCGGCGCCGATGCCTCCCATCCCGAAAGCGAAGCCGAAGAACAACCCCGCAACGGTACCCGTACGTCCCGGCAGCAGCTCCTGCGCGTAGACGACGATTGCCGGAAATGCCGACGCGAGAATTACACCGATCGGCACGGTCAGCACGCCCGTCCAGAACAGGTTCGCGTGGGGCAGCAGCAGTGAGAAGGGCAGCACGCCGAGAATTGAACCCCAGATGATGTATTTGCGGCCCACACGGTCGCCGAGCGGACCGCCGATCATCGTGCCGAATGCAACGGCCGCGAGAAACACGAACAGGTGCAACTGTGCATTCTGCACCGATACGTGGAAGCGGTTGATGAGATAGAACGTGTAGTAGCTCGTCAGGCTCGCAAGATAGAAGTACTTGGAGAAGATCAGGGCCAGCAGCACCGCGATCGCGCCGGCCACTTTCTTCGAGCCGACGGGTGTCGCGGCGGCCGCGGCGAGCGGCTTGAGGCGTGCCATGCCATGTGACTTGTACCAGTGCCCCACGTTGAACAACACGAACATACCGAGCATCGCCGTGAGCGAAAACCACGCGACGCTCGACTGACCGTGCGGCAGGACGATGAATGCGGCTAGCAGCGGACCGGCGGCCGACCCAACATTCCCGCCGACCTGAAAGACCGACTGTGCAAGCCCGTGTTGGCCGCCGGAGGCCATCCGCGCGACACGCGATGACTCGGGATGGAACACTGAGGAGCCGGTGCCGATCAACGCTGCCGCCAACAGCAGCAACCCATAGCTGCCGGCGAAAGCGAGCAGCAACAGTCCCACGAGCGTGAATCCCATACCGGCGGCCAGCGAATAGGGGCGCGGCGAGCGGTCGGTATAGGAGCCAATGATGGGCTGCAGTAGCGAAGCGGTGACCTGGAAGGTGAAGGTCAGGATCCCGATCTCGCCAAAACTGAGCGCATACGAGGTCTTGAGCATGGGATACAGCGCCGGCAGCAGCGATTGCATCATGTCATTGAGCAGGTGGCAGAAGCTGATGGCCACCAGGATCGTGAAGGCGGTGCGGCCGGCGGTACCGGGTTGCTGTACGCCCTGACTTTGGGCCTGATCTTGGAGTGCGGCTTCGTTCATCACCCCTAGACTGCCGCATTCGGGGGTGGATGCCCATCTATCAAATGGGCAATGCGGGGCGAGAGACCCTGACAGGTCTCTCGCCCACTATTGACGCCAAAAGCACGATCTCGCCGGCGCGGCTCGCGCCGTTAATCGGACGAGGTCGCCTCACGCGTGGGGCGTTCGGCCGCAGGCCGTCAATCAGAACCTCTGGCCGAAACGAATTCCGAACGTCCGGGGACGATTCGGCACGTGGTAAACGGCGATCGGTCCGCAAACCGCTTCCGTGCACTCCGCGTAGTTGAAGACATCTCCGCGGATATCGAACGCGTTGTCCACGAAGAATTCGGCGCTGATGCCGTTCTTCTCAGCACCGGCCGAGAAGTCGGTCACGCCGTACGCCCGCTGCTTGCCGAGAATGCCGCGCTCGACGCTTCGCAGGTCGGACCAGACGCTCGACTGGTATTGGAGCGAGCCCTGCACGTGCGCGTCCATGCCGGCAACCGGGAAGACGTAGCGCGCGGTCATGTTGCCTTTGAACTTCGGCGTGGTGGGCAGCTGCTGACCGGCCGGAGCAAACCCATGGGCGGCCCGGAAGTCCGGGTCCGGGCAGTCCGTGAGGGGAGTGCCATCTGGATTCAGAGCGCCGCAATAGTCCTGGGTCAGCTTCGGATCCATCAGCGAGAACCCGCCATTGAGGGTGAGCCCCGTCATGACCGCCCATTCAATTTCGGTCTCGAAACCCTTGATGCGCGCCTGACCGGCGTTGGCAATCTGGGTCACGGAGTTGCTACCCGGGGCCAGGAACGAGAACTGGAAGTCTTTCCAGTCTTCCCAGAAGAACGCGCCATTGAAGCGGATCCGATGATCCAGCCAGCTGGTTTTCCAGCCGATTTCGTAGCTCTTGAGGAAGTCTGCCTTGTAGGGGGGCAGGGCGCCTACGCGGTTGACGCCTCCGGGGCGGAACCCGGTGGCCCAGGTTGCATACACCATCGCGTCCGGGGTGATCTTGTATGCCAGGCTGACCTTCGGCGTGTGGCCGGTCTCATTGACCTCCTTGTTGAGATTCTCGCAGGGTCCGCCGTTGACCGGGGCAACGCCCGGAAAACACTTGCTGACGCCGGTACCGGAGAAATCCGTATCGTTGAACCCGTAGAAGCCCTCCAGGGAGTTCTTCGCCTTGAAGAAGCGCACGCCACCGGTCAGTGTCAGGTTGGACAGAATGTCCAGGTCGCCCTGGAAGAAGGCGGCGTAGTCGCGGTTGATGCGTTTCTCTTCGGTCAGCCACCAGGTGTCCGGCCAACCCGGGATCGAAATCTGGTCGCCCAGACCGTCAATGACATAGCGCTGCTCGATATCGTGCCGCTGGCGTTGCATGAACACGCCCGCCGTACCGCGCACCCGGTATTCCTTGGGTGTCGTGACGCGCAGCTCATGACTGGTCATCTTGTAATGATCCCGTCCGAGGATGCGCTGACTGGGATTGGGGAGCGGATTGCCTGCGTTGTCCTGGAAATACGAGTAGTACGAGTTGTAGCCCAGTGAGTAGTCGGTGTAGTCCGATTGCGTCGAGTCATGCCGTTGCAGCAGCGCACCGGCATAGACGATGTCAAAGTTGCTGATCTTGCCCTCGATGGTGAGCGAGCTTTGGATCCAGTGATCGTCGCCACCTTCCGGGTAGAAGTGCGAAACATTGAGATCGCCCTTGTTCGGATCGTACGCGAAGATCCCGCCATTACGGGTATGTTGACCCATGACCATGGGAGTGATCGACCACGAGTCGTTGAGGTCCACCTTGAGTGCCACGCGGCCGCCCTCGGTGTCCACCGAGTTGTAGTGATCCTTCGCAATCGCGGTGTTGTCGAGTGTGAAGCCGCTCGGCAACGGATAGGTGAGGGTGCCGGGCTTGTTGTTTATATAGCCGCCCTCGTGCTGCAGCCAGCCGACGAGGCGCACCGCGGCAATCGAGGAGATCGGGATATTCGCGAATCCTTCGAGGACTCCGCCCGGGCCGCCGTGATCGATCACGTTGCCTTCGATGTCGTAACCGGCCTTGAAGCCACTCGGGTCCGGCTTGTTGGTGATGATCCGCAGGGTGCCGGCCTGTGAGCTGGCGCCGAACAGCGTGCCCTGGGGGCCTGCGAGGACCTCTACACGGGCGATGTCGTAGACGTGAATGTCGAGCGGCCCCTGAATAGTCGTCACGGGCTGCTCGTCGAGATAGACGCCGACGCTGGGCAGCGATGCCGAGTGGTTGCCATCGCCGCCGCTGGATACGCCGCGCATGTAGATGCGCGCGAACCCTGGACCGAGCGTCTGGTACGAGACGCTGGGCAGATACTTCACGTAGTCATCGAAGTTCTGGACGTTCAGCTCTTCGAGCTTCGCCGTGCCCAGCGCCTGCACACTGATGGGCACGTCCTGCAGATTCTCAGTCCGCTTGTTGGCGGTAACCACCACTTCCTGCAAGCCGCCGGTCTCGTCATCCGCCGCGCGGGCCGCACCCATGCTCGCGAGCAGCAATGACGCGACGGTTACGGATACACCCCTTCGCATCGTCGGATTGCGCTTGACGGTCTGGTTACGCCGCAGTTTTCGAGTTCGACTACGCGTCATCGCGTGACCCTCTTGTGGTATTTATGCTGCCTTCCCCCTCGAATCTTGAGGATATGCCATTCCGGCGTACTTGAACACTCGTTCAAGCCCACGGAACAGTCGTTCAAGCCCGCGGAACAGTCGTTCAAGCCCGCGGGGGATCCGGATAAGTTTCGAGCGTCGTTCCCAATGCGCTCTTGAGGCGATCGAGCCACGGGTCGTAGTGGCGCCAGTGCTCCACTCCTTCCCGGAAAATCGGCTTGCGCACTTGTTGGGAACTTGCCGTGCGCACCGCGCGCTCGTTCTCGTAGAAGCGCAAGGTGCCGGGCTCGAACGGCAGGCCACAATAATCCAGGAGGTTTCGTACTTGTGTCTCGGTGTCCTCGATCATGGATTCGTAGAGCACCCGATGCACGCGGCCCGGCAGGGCCTGATCGAAATGCGCCAGCAGCGCGACGTAATCACGGTAGTACCGGCCGAGGTCCTCGAGGCTGTAGGTAAAATGCTGGCCGCGGGCGAAATGCTGTTTGAAACAGGAGAAGCAGCAGCCGAGCGGATGACGGCGCGCATCGATGATCTTCGCGTTCGGCAGGATCAGGTGGATGAGCCCAATGTGCGCGAAATTGTTCGGCATCTTGTCCACGAAGAAGGGTCTGCCGGTCCTGCGTTGAATGCGCGTCTGTGACAGATAGCGCTCGCCGAGAGCCTGACATTCCGCGGCGCTGAGGTTGGCCAGCAGTTCCGGGTAGGGCGCAGTGCCTGCACGCACCGCTTCGCGGCCCAGTTCCGCGACGATGGCCGTGATGTCGGGCAATTCCATCGTGCCTTCCACGGCGCTGTGACTGGACAGTATCTGCTCGAGCAGCGTCGAGCCCGCCCGTGGCAGCCCAACGATGAAAATCGGATCGGGCGCGGGGGTGCCGTAGCCCTGGCGCGCCGCGAAGAACTCGCGGGTCAGCAGCGCCTTGTGACTCTCGAGCTGCGCCGTGTTGCGCTCCGCGCTGTATTCGATACCCGCGCGCCGCAGCGCATTTCCCTGCAGATAGTGCTGAAAGGAGGCCTCGAACAGACCTGCATCCTCCAGCGCCTTGCCGGCCGCGAAGTCGAAATGAAAGCGATCTTCCGGGGACAGATCCGTACGGGCGAGTTGCTGGCGCATCGCGCTCAGGTCAGCCTCCGCGAAGCGCATGGTCTTGAGATTGGCGAGACTCCAGTACGCCTCGCCGAGGCTCGGAAGCAACTCGATGCTCTTCTTGTACGCAGCGACACTCTGTGCCTCGCGCCCCGCGGTTTTCAGTGCATGCCCGTAGCTCATCCAGATTTTCGGCTGCTCGGGGTGGTTGGCGAGCAGATCCGCATAAATCTCCACTGATTCCTCGAGCTCGCCGATCTTGGCGAGCACCGCCGCCTTCAGATTCCGATGGCCGGGGTTGTTGGGCTCGGCGGCAAACAAGCGGTCGATCTCGCGCAGCGCCTCGCCTGCCTTGTTCTGCCGGGACAACACCAACGCGTAGTTGTGGCGCGCGGCATGGAAGCTCGGCGCGAGCTCCAGGCAGCGTTTCAACAGGTTCTCCGCATCCCGGAAGCGGCCCAGCCGGGCAGCGACCTCGGCAAACATGCGAATCGCCGCGACGTCGGTCGGATAACTCTTCAGGTGAGCGCGCAGCAGGCTTTCTGCCACGGGGATATTGTTGTCACACAGCGCCGAGGCCGCCTGCAGCAGCCGCGGGTCACGTGTCGAGGCCTTGATGTGCTGCGCATAACAGGCGTCGGCGCCGACAGGGTCGCCGCTGATCGTCAATTGATCGCCCAAGGCGCGCCACGCATCGGGCATATCCGGCTTCAGCGTCACCGTCCGGCGCAGCGCAGCGATCGCGTCCTCGCGTCGCTCGAGCCGGCTCAATACGAGTCCGAGCTCGTAGTGCGCGGTGGCCCATTTAGGTTGAGCGCGTGTCAGCGGCTCGAGAATCTCCAATGCGGCGTCCGTCTGGCCGGTGACGCGGCGGGCGTAGCCGAGTAATAAGGTGGCGACGGGGTGGCCTGGCGCTACTTTGAGGATTTCGCTGGCCTGCTCCGCGGCGAGCTGCGGATCGGTCTGCATCAGTCGTGTTGCGTGGGCAAGAGCCACGTCGATGGTGCCCACCGGCTCTGCTGTTGAGCTCAAAATTCTCTAATCCGCAAGACCCGCCTTGAGCCCATATGAAACCGCGTATGGTGGGCTTGTCAAATAGGTCGGGCACGCACGCCCACTACGGCGTTCCACGACCAGGGCCCGCGGCCCAAAGCGTTGCATAAGTACGACAAGCCGGCTGTGCCATTGCGACATCAGTCCAGGGGATCCGCGCTGGCTGAAGTCAAGACAGGCCCACTCGGGACGGTTATTCTTCCTTGCTCGCGCAAGGCTTGTAAGGAAACGGAGGTAGAGGACAATGAGATCGAGCAACGTCGGCCAGGTATTGCCCGCCAGCGCATTCAGCTACTCCGTATCCATGCGCGTGCGGCATCCGACGTTGAATCTAAGTGTGCTCACCGACAAATTGCGGCTTGAACCCGCTCACTCCTGGACGGCAGGGGAGCCTCGTCGTTCCCAGACCGGCGCGCCGCTCGGCGGCAATCACCGTGACTCGTACTGGTCCGCGCAGCTGCCGGCGCAAATGGATGGCCCCAACAGCATGCCGCTCGAGCTGTTCTTCAGCCAGCAGGTCTTGCAGCTCGCCCGTCACCGCGATTTCCTGAGCAAGCTGCAAAGCGACGGCGGCGAGGTCTCCCTGCTGGTTGAGATATCGCCAGTCGCCAATGCCTCGCTCACGTTTACCAGCGCCACCGCGCGCAAGCTGGCCGACCTGAATATCGAGGTTGAATTCCAGTTCGTCGGCGACTAGGAGCCAGACCGGCTCAGGGAAAAAGCGCCGCAGGCGGCTTTTTCCATGGACTAGCGCCGGCGCACCATCGTATTAAGCAGGTGCTCGAGGAGCACCGCCGGGTCGCTGCAGCGCCCGGTGTGCACCTTCGAGGTCTGGATGATTGTACTGCGCGGTGCTACCAGCCAGTCGAAGCGCTCCCGGCGCGATAGCCTGCCGATCGGCCCGCCCTGGCTGCCGCCGGCACAGATAGCCGGAATGCTCGCCAGGTGCTTGTGGATGGCCTCGATGTCGATGGCCGGGTCGAGCGCCCGCAGGCGCGTCTCGTCGAGCTCGATCCGCGCCTGCAGAAAGTCCCGCGCCGGGCACGAAACAATCACCCCGACATTCACGAATTCTTCCCGCTCGACTCGCGGAACAACACGCACTATCGCGTAGTCATACGAGCTGTGATCGCGCACGGATCGCCTCCTGCACAAATGCGTGAGGTTGCGTCAACCGCTGCTGCAGATATTTCGTGTATGCCTCCCGGTTCGCGCTGCTCGTGGCGAATACCGCGCCGCTGCCGAGCCAAACCTCCGGAATGAGCGCGACGACGTCCTCGACCACGCGGCGCGTGATGAGCTCGCTCATTCGCGCATCCGAGTCCTGCAGCTCTTGCGCGAACGGTAACAGAACGTGATCCTTTACCCGGGTGAACGGATCGGCTGCCCGCTGCATATAGTCGGTCCACGAATGGTGGAAGTAGAGCGCGGCGCCGTGATCGATGAGCTGCAACTGGCGATGCCACATCAGCATGTTTGCGTTACGCGGCGTGCGGTCGACATTGGTGACGAAGGCATCAAACCACACGATGTCGGAGGCGAGCCGCGATGCTGGCTTTTCCGCGAGAGGATCGAACATCACGGCCCCCGGCAGGTAGTCCAGTGCGATATTCAATCCCGCACTGGCCCTGATGAGCTCCTGGATTTCGGGGTCGGGCTCGGTTCGGGCCAGGTCCGGATCCAGCTCGATGAGTACAATCTCCGGAATGGGCAGGCGCGCGGCCCGGGCGATCTCTCCGGCCACGAGCTCGGCGATGAGCGCCTTCGGTCCCTGACCCGCGCCGCGGAATTTCAGCACGTACATGCCGTCATCGTCGGCTTCGACGATGGCTGGCAGCGAGCCGCCCTCATGCAAAGGTGTGACATATCGAGTGGCGGCCACGGTTCTCATGCTGCAATACTAACGAAATGCGTATCGACTTGACTCATCGCCGGGCCCTCGTCGCGCCGCCTGCTCCTGCTGGCGATTCCCACTAGTGCGCCTGGCCGCCGGCGTCATAGCCTTCGCGCTCCTATTCGTCCTCGGGATCTGCCGCACTGCTGGCGCCGATACGCTGGCTCACGGGCGTTTCAAGCATGTCGAAATCTTTCGGCCGCAAGGCGAAGTGAAGCACTTCGCCCTACTCATGTCCGGTGATGGTGGCTGGAGCTCCAAGCTCGCGACACTTGCGGGCGCGTTGGCTTCGGAAGGCACGCTGGTTGCGGGCGTGGATACCTCGGAGTTGTTTGCCGATCTGGAAAAAGACGGTGGCAGCTGCGTGTCACCCGACGGCGACCTGGAAAACCTCAGCCACTACGTGCAGGCCTACTACAGGGTGCCGACGTACTTCACCCCGATCCTGATCGGGCATTCGGCGGGCGCCACGCTCGCGTATACGAGCCTTGCTCAGGCGCCTGCCGGGATTTTCGGCGGTGCGCTGACTCTGTCGTTCTGTGTAGAGCTGGATCTGCGCAAACCACTGTGTCAGGTGCAAGGGCTGCGCTACAAACAGCTCAAAAACGGGGCCCGGCTCCTGCCGCCGCCGCAACTGCATGCGCCTTGGGTTGCATTGCACGGCAGCGAAGATCATGTTTGCGCAATCGCGGAGGCCCGCTCGTTCGTGTCGCAGACGCCGGGTGCGCGGCTCGTCGAGCTTCCGAAGATCACGCATAGCTACCGGGGCACGGACTGGCTGCCCCAGTTCAAGGCGGCCTTTGAGTCGATCGTGTCTACCCAGGTGGCGCAGCGCCTGCCGCAGCCGCCGGCAAGCCTTGCTGACCTGCCGATCATCGAGGTGGAAGCGAACCCGGCAATGGCCGTACCGGGCTCGGGGGACTCCTTTGCAGTGTTGCTTTCCGGCGATGGTGGCTGGGCTGGTATCGACAAGCAAGTTGCCGGGCTGCTGGCAGACCGCGGCGTTCCAACAGCGGGTGTGGATTCGCTGCGTTATTTCTGGACGCCCAGGACCCCTGCGGGATTGGCACAGGACATAGATCGCATCGTGCGCTACTACGCCTTCCACTGGAAGAAGAGCAAGGCACTGCTGGTCGGTTATTCCCAGGGCGCGGATGTATTGCCGTTCGCCATCAACCGGCTGCCGGCGGCCACTCGCTCGCTGGTTCGTCTGACGACCCTGATTGGTATCAGTGAATCGGCCGACTTTGAGTTCCATGTTGCAAACTGGATCGGTGCGGAATCGGACGGTCTGCCCGTCAAGCCGGAAATCGAGAAGCTCTCTTCGGCCGATACGTTGTGCGTGTACGGTGACGATGATGACGAGTCCATCTGCCCGAAGGTGAGCGCGCAGCACGCGCGCGTCATAAAGCTGCCCGGCGGCCACCATTTCGGTGGCAACTACGTGCCGTTGGCTCAGCTCGTCATTGGGGCGGGCGGACAACCACACTGATTCGAATGAAGCGTGTGTTGAAGTGGTTGGCAGCCCTCACGGCCGCTGCCGCCATCCTCGCTGTGGGTCTCGCCGTGCACAGCTGGTACTTGCGGCCGCTGAGCATTTCCATCTTCTTCGAGCGGGCGTTCATCCAGTTCATGCTCGAGGACCCCGAGGCGGTTTCCTCGCTCGGAGTCTTCGAGCAGCTGGGCTACAAGGGCTTTGACGCGATGTTGACGGATGTCTCGCCGGCGCACGAGCAGAAGCTCGCGCAGATGGCGCGCGACGATCTGGAAACACTGCACGAATACGACCGTACCTCCCTCTCGCCCGCGAACCAGCTCTCGTATGACATCCTGGATTGGTTCCTGCAGGACCTGGTGGAGGGGCAGCATTGGCTCTTCTATGACTATCCGGTCAATCAACTGTTCGGCGTGCAGAGCTCCACGCCGGACTTCATGGTGCAGATCCATCCCATTGCTGATCGGCGGGATGTGCACAACTACACCGCGCGTCTCGCGGCGTTCGGCCGTAAGTTCGACCAGCTGCTGGAAGGGCTTCGGTTGCGCGAGTCAAAGGGCATCGTTCCGCCGAAGTTCGTGGTGGAGCGGGTGCTGGCGGAGATGCGCGCGTTCATCGCAGTACCGGCGCGCGAGAATATTCTCTACACCAACCTGCGTACCAAACTGGCGCGGGTGGGGGCGATACCCGTCCCGGACCGCGCGCAGCTTCTGATGGATGCACAGGTCGCCATCGAGCAGAGCGTGTATCCCGCGTACCGCCGTCTGATCGGCTATTTCGAGCAGTTGCAGCCCAAGGTCGCTGCAGACTCTGGCGTGTGGCAGCTGCCCGACGGCGACAGGTATTACGATCACCTGATCCGCAGCCATACGACCACGGCGCTCCATGCGGACCAGGTTCACAACATTGGCCTCACGGAAGTTGCTCGCATCGAGAAGGAGCTCGACGGCATATTGAAGTCGCAGGGGCTGCAGCAGGGTAGCATTGGCGAGCGGATCGCCCGGCTGAATGCCGATGCGCGGTTGCAGTACTCGAATGACGATGCGGGCCGCGCTGCGTGCATTGCAGACTACCAGCGCTACATCAACGAGATCGTTCGCGGTCTCGGGGCTGACTTCGCGGCCGTTCCGCGGCTCGACATCAAGGTGGAGCGAGTCCCGCAGTTCAAGGAGAAGACGGCTCCGAGTGCCTATGCCGATACCGGCTCCCTGGACGGCTCGCGCCCCGGGGTATTTTATGTCAACTTGCGTGATATGCGCGACATCCACAAGTATCAGATGCGAACTCTCGCATATCACGAGGCGGTTCCCGGGCACCAACTTCAAGGTGTCATTGCGCAACGGCTCACCGATGTGCCGACCTTCCGCAAGATCCTGCCCTTCAGCGCTTACGACGAAGGCTGGGCCGTGTATGCGGAGAGGTTGGGTTGGGAGATGGGGTTCGAGAACGATCCGCTCGATAATCTGGGCCGGCTGCAGGCCGAGATGTTTCGCGCGGTGCGCCTGGTCGTCGATACTGGTATCCATCGGAAACGTTGGACCCGCGAGCAGGCAATCGACTACATGCTCGAGAAGACCGGCATGGCCCGCAGCGATGTCGTGAGCGAGGTCGAGCGCTACTGCGTCCTGCCGGGGCAGGCCCTGGCTTACAAGATCGGGATGCTGCGCATACTGCAGCTGCGCGCCCGCGCCCAGGTGCAACTCGGCTCGGCATTCGACATCCGCCAGTTTCACCACGTGGTGCTGGGCAGCGGGGCCATGCCACTGGACATTCTGGATAAACAGGTCACTGCCTGGATCGGGCAGCGGACCGCGGTCCACTGACCAACTTCGGAGTGCCAACTATTGGCCGGCGCCGCGGCGGCGTTGCGCTGCACATCGAAAGTACGCGCGAATGACACTCGCCAGTCGCTCCGGATGCCGTAAGATCCGTCTTCAGTCAACGCAACGTGTTGGTGATGGACCTCTGGCATGAAAACAATATTCATCGTGACCGCTGGGGCGGTGGCGTTGGGCTGTATGAATCCGCAGGATGCCGCCGCGGCGGAGCTGTTCGGCGCTGATCAGGGCAAGCTGCCATTGACGGCGGGGTTCAGTGATCTGGAAGGCAGTGGCGGCGGCGGGCTGGTTCCGCTGGCATTCATCAGTGGCTATGGCTCGAGCACGAGCTGGGGCGCAAATGCGCATTTCACGAATATCCAACTTCGCGATCTGCACCTGTATACCTACGGGGTCGCGGCGGGCGTGCTCGACCGGGTCGAATTGTCATACACCCATCAGCAGCTCGATGTCACGGGCACCGCACTCGATGGGCTCGGAGTCAAGCAGGATGTCTATGGCCTCAAGCTGAAACTGTTGGGGGACGCGATCTACGGCCAGGATTCGTGGCTGCCGCAGCTTGCGATCGGGGCCCAGTACAAGCACAACGATGGCATCAAGCACGCGGAGTCGGTCGGGCTGCCGGGAATCATCAATCCCGTGCAACTTGGGGCACAGGCGGAGCATTCGACCGACATTTATCTGGTTGCCACCAAGGTGTTTCTCGCGCAGAGCCTGGTGGTCAACGCCGTGGTACGCGAGACCAAGGCCAACCAGTTCGGGTTGCTGGGCTTCGGTGGGGATCGGCATCGCGGCTATTCGACCAAGCCCGAGGGAACCATCGCCTATCTGCTGACGCGCAAGCTGGCGGTAGGCGGTGAAATCCGAACGGCGCCGCACAATCTCGGTGTGGACGAGCAAACCAACGCTTGGACTCTTTTCGCTGCGTGGACGCCGACGAGGAATATTTCGCTGGTGGCTGCTTACCTGAACATCGGCAGTGTGCTCGCTCCGGCGACGGGGGTTACGCGGCACCAGGATGGACCATACTTGTCGGTACAGGCGGGATTTTGATGCGACCCGACAATTTGCGCGAGGAGGCGTTCGCTATGCGAATGGTGCGAGGCTTGCCCGTGATGATGTTGATGTTGGCGATGAGCGCGCATGCCAGCCCCACGCTTTATGAGCGTATCGGGGGGGAGGCCAAGCTCAAAGCGACTGTCGATGAGTTCACGAACATCATTCTGGAGGACGATCGGATTAATTTCACGTTCGCGGATTCGGACATGAACAAGTTCAAGAAGCTGCTGTACGAGCAGATTTGTGCGCTTACGCAGGGGCCGTGCAAGTACACGGGGCGTGATATGCGGGAGGCGCATGCGAAGCTCAATCTCGATAACGCGCAGTTCAATGCGCTTGCGGAGGACTTGTACATTGCCTTCGACCATGTACATGTGCCGTACCGGGTGCAGAACCGGGTTGTTGCGTTGCTGGCGCCGATGCAGAGGGATGTTGTGAAGCCGGGATTTGTGGCGCCGGGGACGCAGAAGCCGCCTTCTAACGTCAAATGAGATGGAGCTGTGAACAAGGATGAGTCAGCTGTGACGGGACCTCGCGTCTGAGGGTGCGTACCTCCTGGCTAGTTTGTGCGGCCGGGAGGCGCTTCGTTGGAGTAGGTGCGGGGTGGCTGCGGCTCCAGGGCTGCGACTGTTGCGAGCGGGGCCGTCGTGAGGTGTTGGCCGCCGGGCAGTTGCGCGCTGGATGGCGGGCCCGTGGATGCATCTGCAGCGGCAAGCGTCGGGACTGATCCTGCAGCTGTGTTCTTGCCGGGCGCCGGGGGCGCGCTGCGTGCCACGGGCGTCCGCTTCGGCGGCTTGGTCCCGGCCCGGACCGGCTGCCCCGCCGCGAGTTGTGGGGTACTTTCGGTGGGTTGGGTGGTGCTCGCCACCAGCGCCTCGGCGGCGGCGAGTTTGGTCTTTACCGCCTCATCAGCGGGTTTGAGCTGCGCTGCACGGCGGTAAGTGGCGGCTGCGTCGGCTGGGCGGTTGGACTGCATAAGGGCGTCGCCCTTGGCGAGCAGTAGTTGCTGGTCGTCGGGTTTGAATTTGAGGGCGTCGTCGCATGCTGTGGCGTCGGCAAGCCGTGTGCAGCGGAGTTGATTTCGCTGGAACTTCGCGCCTTCGGCGGCCTGGGTGAGGCCTTCGATGTAGGTCTGCTCGGTTACCAGGCTGCGCACGTCGCGCAGCTTGCCTGCTAGCTCCCGGTTGCGCGGGAATGCCTGCTGGCTGGCTTCGAGGACCTCGACAGCTTCCTGGTAGCATCCTTGATCCACGAGCGCGTCTGCTAATCGCAGGCGGGGTCCGAGGTCGCTTGGCTCGCGTTCCTGCGCAGCCGACGCGTCGGTGACAGCTTCCGCCTGTTTGCCGTTTTGGCAGGCGGCGCGTGCGAGGGCGCGCGCATGCGCGTCGGCCTGCGCCGCAACCGGCTCGCCCAGCAGGGCGGTCAGCGGCGCAAACAACGCAACTGCCAGATGCACCCCTGCCTTCATGAATTACTTGTAGCCCTCAATGTTGCCGCCCCGGCCCAACTTGTCGAAGACCCACTTGCCGTTGGGAAGCCGGACGAGGTTGAACAGATACCACTGGTCCACGGTCACGTAGGGCGGGTTCTCGTGAGCTACGATCATTTCGAGCTCTTTTCGCAATTGCAGCAGACCGTACTCCGCCGGTGCCGATCCCGCAACGCCGTCGCCGTTGGAGTCGTCGCCTGACAGGTTCGCCTGCGCGAGCTTGGCAATTTCGGCCACTGAGACGGATGCCTCCTTGACCGAGGTGCTGTCCTGCACGTCCTTGCCTAACAGTGCGATCAGATCGCAGCGTTCGATGACTCGCGTTGAATCGGCCGCGAATTGCGGTGCGGATTTCTGCACATTGAGGGTCGCATCATCCGAGGTGGCGGCGAACGTGACGTGATTGACCGCCATGACGATGGACTCTTTCACGCCGAAGTTGTCCTTCGAGTCCGTGGCCTGGCTTGCCAACGCGATATTGCGCTTGATCTCGGCCAGGTCATTTGATGCAGCCGCTTTTGCCGTGAAATCAATCGTTTCCCGGGCTCGCCGCTCCGCGCTGACGAGATAGCCTTCCTTGTTTGGAGTGACATGTACGCCGGTGATGGCGTGGCCCACGTGCACGTGGGCCACGGTCGGCGGGCGGCTTACGCAACCCGCGGCAAAGGGCATGAGAAGTGCGAGCGCGAGCGGAGCATGCAGCTGAGGTCTTATCGTTGGCGTTCTCAAGGTGGAATCTCCCTTACGAGCCGGAATCCGACACTGTTGCTTCGGTAGGTATCCTCGAACCGGTTGCGTGCCGAAGAGCTCACCAGGGAAGGTGCGGTGAACCACGAGCCGCCGCGCATGTCCCGCTGACCGCAGTCGCCGCTCAGCCACGCGGAGCCGTCAGCGGGCGCGCCCTGATAATCAGGATGCCAACAGTCCTGCACCCACTCGAAGACATTCCCCAGCATGTCGTACAGGCCGAACTCATTGGGCTGGAATGAGCCGACCGGTGACGAGTAGACGTAACCGTCGCTGCAAGGATGGATTTTCCATCCGGGATACTGCTGCGCGGCAGTCTGGTCCGCGACGTTGGCGTCAGTGCAGGCAGCCTCGATGTGGGTGGTCCAGGGGCGAGGCACTGCAGAGCCTGCCCGGGCCGCGTACTCCCATTCCGAGTCGCTGGGCAGGCGATATCGTTGACCCGTCTTGTACGACAGCCACGCGGCATATTCGCCCGCATCACGCCACGACACACACACGACCGGGTGCGTTGCAGTCTGGGTATAACCGACATTGTTCCAGTTGAGCTCGGAACTCGCCTGCCACGTGCCGTCATAGGTCTGACAGCCCGCGCTCTTGTGGTGAGTGGCAGTGACGAATTCCCTGAACTCCCCCACAGTGATCTCGTATACGCCCATTCCCAATGGGTAGCTGATCTGCACCACGTGCTGTGGCTTCTCGAGAGTAGTGGCATCCACCTGAGACTGCGCGGCGCCTTGTGCAAACGCTCCGGGAGACAACGCCTTCATCAATGGGCAGGTGGGACAATCGCGAAAGACCTCGCCCTGTCTCGGCAGCACCACGCCGGGCTCGCGATGCGCGGCCAGCCAGCGCTCGATTTGAACCCGGTCGAGCAGATAGGCCAGCAGCAACACGGCCAACACTCCAGCCGCGACGAGCGCTGCCATGTGATCGCGCCGGATGCCAGTCCCGGCGGTGAACTCCTCCATGAAGCGCTCGACGCTCGGCGTGCGCTTTTCGCGGTCGAATTCGAGCCCGTGGGCAATAGCCTTGAATTGCGCGGAAGACATCGAGGCGCGGCGTAGCACCTTCATGCCACTGTCGCGCGCTTCGTTCGCCACTATGCGGTCGAAAGGATGCCGCCCCGTCAACAACTCATGCGCAATACACGCAAGCGCATAGATGTCGTCCCGGGCATCGGGCTCGGCGTTTTCCAACATCTCCGGGCTTGCGTAGGGCGGGGTCAAGGCACTTAGCCGTGGCCGCTCGTCGCCGTTCACCCCAGCGGCGCGCGGATGGCGCGTCATGAGGCGCGCAATGCCAAAATCGATGATCTTGATATCGCCGTTATCGGTCACCAACACGTTGCCAGGCTTCAGGTCGCCGTGCACGATACCGTTGCCGTGTGCAAACGCCAGCCCGCTCGCGATGCAGGTGAGGATATGTACAGCGTCCTTCGCCGGCAGGCCCTTGAGGTGAGGCGACGCCAGCTTATGCTTGAGCGATTCGCCGCTCAGGTACTCCATGGTCATGAAGACCGTGCGGCCGTCACGATCACAATCGATCACCCGCACGATGTTGGGGTGCGGAAGCGTCTGCAGCTTGTGCGCTTCTCTTTGCAACACAGCCAGCGATTCGGTGAAGTCGCTCAGCGGAACTGTCAGCAGCTTCACGGCGACGTGCGTCTCGCTCGCCCGCGCTTCCACCTTGCGCAGGTCGATTGCCTTGTAGACCGTGCTCATGCCTCCCTCGCCGATCGGCTCGATGAGGCGAAAGCGGCTGTGGAGCACCATTCCAACAGAGATGAAAGCCCTGCGCCGCGGCAGTGGCGCGAGCTGCGGGCGGCCGCCGGAGTTGTCCACGAGGACCGTGGCGGCCTCGTCATCATGCAACTGCATTGCAACAATGTGCGGGGTCCGCACGGCCGCCAGCTCGGCGACCGGGCTTTCGCGGCGGCGCAGCAGCTTGCGCACGATCTCGATATGAATATTGCCCGGCAGACGCTCGCGCGCCTGTTCGTTGTTCAGCGCGGCGAGCAGCGTACCGGAGTCGGCTTCGCCGCTCGCCAGTTGCCGCTCGATCTGCGCCAACAGCTCATCTCTGGACAGCGTCCCTTTGCGATACGAATCGAGAGCCTCGACGAATCCTGACATGTCAATGTTTCAATCGCGATATTCGGCCATCGCAATGAGCGCAGCTTACCCCAAACTATCGTGGGTGGTCCTCTGCGCCGGTCAATGCGGCGCTGTCCGGCCCCGGCTTGATACGCGAGTCGGCCGTGAGCTCGATCAGGTCGATCTCCTCTTCGACCGCATGGAAGGCATCGTCACCGATGACCTGGCGGGCGCGCAGCTCCAGCAGCACATTCCGCTGGACCCTGACGGCCTGGCGCTGCAACCGCGTCATGCGCGTCTCGCCCGATTCCGATGCAGGGCGCTCGGCCGACAGGATGCGCGCGTCGTATTCTTTTCGGAGTACGTCAACGGCAGGATGTCCGTCCCGCTCTTCTTCCAGCACCCGTAATGCGGCGCGAGCCGTCTCGGCGCGCCCAAGCCGTACCTCCCGTGCTACCGTGCCGTCATCCTTCAGACCTAACAGTGCCAACAGCGGCCGCAGCGTGAGCCCCTGTATCACGAGTGTAGTCAATACTACACAGAAGGCACAGAGAATGATCAGGTCGCGGTACGGAAAACCTGCTTCCGGTGAGCCGTCCGGAAGCGCCAGTGCTGCGGCCAGAGTGACGATTCCCCGCATACCGGACCATGAGACAACCAATAAGGACCCTACTGCGGGGGATGTCTTATCCTTTGCCACCCACTGTGGAAAGTGCCGCATCCGCCAGCGCCTCCCGTACCCGTACAGCATGACCCACAGGATACGGACCGCGATGACCGTGATGCAGACCGCAGCGGCGCAGATCATGTAGGTGTGCCAATCAGAACTTCGCATGCGAGTCAGGATGACGCGCAGTTGCAAGCCGATGAGCACGAATGCGAGCACGTTCAGGACGAACACGGCCACTTCCCAGACGGCATAAGAAGATATCCGGTGGCGGGCGTCTACCCGGCCGGGGGCGACCTGGGCCACGGTCATTGCATAGCTGACCACGGTTATGATCGCCGACAGGCCCAGATGATCGGCGATGATCCACACCGCGAACGTGCCCACGAACTGCAGAATGATGGATATCTGAATATCCTCGATAGGGCGTACCAGCCACATGTAGAGCCGTGCCAGCGCAATGCCGGCGATGACCCCACCACCGCAGGTGAGCAACAGCAGCGGCAGGATGCTCCACCCGGATGAGGCTCCAGTCATCGCAGCACCGACTGCAATGCGATACACCAGCAGCGCGCTGGCATCGTTGAACAGGCTTTCACCCTCGAGAATCACCAGCAGGCGATGGGGTGGCCGCAACCGCCGCAGCACGGCCGTTGCCGCCGAGGCATCTGGCGGAGCCACGATGGCCCCGAGGGTGATCGCTACCGGCCAGCTCATACCTGGCACCAGCTTTCGCGCCACGATCGCGACGGCGACGACGGTGAGGACAACTACTACGAGCGCCAGGCTGATGAGGGGCCTGATATTCGCTCGCAAATCGCGCGGCGAGGCATCGTAGGCGGCGTCGAGCAGCACGGGTGCTACGAACAGTGCGAGCGCCAGTTGCGGATCGAGCATGACCTGGGGAGTTCCGGGAATCAGTGCCAGGGCGGCTCCCGCGAGCGCCAGCAGCGCCGGATAGGGTATGCCCAGCCGGTTGGCCCACAGGGCCAGGATCGCACCGAGCAGTAACAGTCCGATGACCAGTTCGAAGATGACCATACACGTACAATAACTGACTTCGTGGCGGACCCGATGGGTGCCGGAGCGCCGGCTGCCATTGCGGTTCATTCAGCACTGGCGCGAGTGGCGCAGCAGGTAACCATGGCGATCCTCCATATCCAGCACCGGACCACCTACCTGTACAAACATGCAGTCGAGTTCGGCGAGCACCGGCTGATGTCCCGGCCCCGTGACAGTCACGATCTGCGGCTGATCGACACATCGCTGTCGATCGATCCGCCGGCGGCCTCGCTCAGGTGGATACATGATGTGTTCGGCAACTCCATTGCGATTGCAAGCTTCGATCAGCCGGGGCAGACACTGACCTTCGACTCCGGTTTCCGGGCCGAGCACTATCCGGCCGCGCCGCGCGAGATCGTCGTAGAGCCTTACGCATCCCAATTCCCCTTGAGCTACTCGGTCGAGGATGCAATGGACCTCGGCCGCACCAAGGAGCGGCATTACCAGGACCCGCAGCACCTGGTGGACGAGTGGGCGAAAGCAATCGTGGCCAGGACACCCGAGGCACGAACGCTCGATGTGCTGACAGAAATGGCCTCCAGCATCCGTAAGGATTTTAAGTACGCTGCCCGAGAGGAGGTAGGTGTCCAGACACCGTTGGAAACGCTCGAAGCGCGAGCGGGAAGCTGTCGTGACTTCGCGCTATTCATGATGGAAGCCGCTCGCAGCCTCGGGCTCGCAGCGCGTTTCGTCTCTGGGTACCTGTACGATGAGGCGTTGGTCGGTGATGGTGCACTGGTCGGTGGCGGCGCGACCCACGCGTGGCTGCAGGTGTTCCTGCCGGGGGCCGGTTGGATCGAGCTCGACCCAACCAATGCGCTCGTCGGCGGACACAATCTGATCCGGGTCGCGGTGGCCCGTGATCCTTCCCAAGCCATTCCCCTTGCGGGCAGCTACAAGGGTGAGAAAGAAGACTTCGTGTCGATGTCGGTGGAAGTGACCGTCACTACTGAATGACCTCCACCTTCACTCCAACCGACAAACGGTGACTGCCGCCCCCGAGGATGATGCCTCGCAAGGGTGAGACATCGCCAAAATCCCGCCCCCACGCTACGGAGATGTGGTCTGTTCCGACGAATATGCCATTCGTGGGGTCGAGCTCAAACCAGCCGAAGGGCGGTGCATAGACGGCGACCCAGGCATGGGATGCTCCCCAACCGACGAGCGCATTGGCACTGGCCGGCACCTGGCGGATGTACCCGCTGATATAACGCGCAGCGAGCCCGCGAGCACGCAGACAGGCGATCATCAGATGCGAGAAGTCCTGGCAGACCCCGCGACGATTCTTGAGCACTTCCATCAGCGGCGTGGAAATTGTGGTTTCACCGGGCGCATAGCGAAAGTCGCCGTGCAGCTTCCTCATCAGTTCTTCAGCGCAGGCGAGGACGGGCCGGCCCCGGGTGAAACATTCGGCCGCGTATTCGTTGAATTGCCTCTTGATACGCACGTACGGAGATTCGTGCCGAAAGCGGCACGCTTCGAGGCTCTCTCGCCCCGGACCCGAGCTGCGGTAGTTGAGTTCGGCAGCCGTGCGCTCCCACGGCAGGCTGTCCTCAGCGTCCACTGCGGGGCGCGGATGGACTTCGACCTCCATGTCGGTGGCGACTTCGAGCCGGCGATGCGGATGATCGAACTCGACGCGGGTGACCAGATTTCCGAAGGTGTCGATTTCGTTCCGCTTGCGATAGAACGCGGGAGTCACGTTGATGACGTGCTCCTGGCATTGTTGGTATGCGGTTGGCCGCGGAACCAGGTGCAGCAGCTGATGCGAATGGACGACGTCGTTGCCATACGCATAAGTGGTTTCGTGCCGAATGTGGTAGCGGACGGTCATGTTGACAAGGCCTGAGCGTCCAGCGTGATGTGCGAAAAATGCCGCAGCGACAACCGGTCGGACAACTGGCCGGCCGCCCAACTGAGCGCGCGGAGCCGCTCGGCCATGGAGTGGCGCGCCTGAGCTGCCTCGGCACCGTCCGCTTCGAGGGCCATCAGCTTCGCATCCGTGAGTTGGGGGATGGCCTCATCCAGGCCGATTTCACCGGTGATACCGAGGGAGCTGGCGAGAGTCTCCAGATCGCGGGCGATGGCCCGCCATTGAAAGGCGAGGGCGCGCGGATGCTCCGGATCGCGAACGAGCAGATC
>JBJMWM010000041.1:0-116557 GCA_045810105.1 Steroidobacteraceae bacterium
CGCTGGTGTTTTTCGCGACTCTCACCTTCCTTGCAGTCAATGTCGCCAATACTCTCTACTTTTGGCGCTGTGCGAGGTATCGATTCAAGATCATCGACAACCTGCTGGTACCTGCTGTCGGAGCCCTCTTCAACATATACCTTATTTATGCCTCGTTCTTTTCCGCGCTATGGGCGAATAACTGGCGCACCGGTAAGAGCGTAGTCGTTGGCTGCGTGTCATTACTTGCGGTCCAAGTTATTTCCGCAATGTACATTCGAATACGGAAGCCGCACCTGCTGACCCAAGGTACACCCATCGGAACGGACGCAGACTGACCCATGCAACTGAAAGGACAATCGTTACTGGTAACGGGGGCGGCTCGTGGAGTGGGCGAAGCCATTGCCTACACTGCCGCCTGTGAGGGTGCCAGGGTCACGGCCGTTGACAAGGATCCCGAAGGGCTGGATCGCTTGAGTGAAAGAGCGAGAGCGCAAGGACTTGCGATTCAACCGGTCGTCGCAGATGTCTCGCAAGCTCAGGACAACATACGCGCCGTCATGCAAGCAGAACTGGCGTTCGGTCCCTTGGATACCTTCATTGCAAACGCGGCTGTCATCCGCTTCGCCGATGCCCTCGCGACCTCTGAGGAGGATTGGGATTCCATTCACCGGGTCAACCTGAAGGGTGCCTATCTGGGCGTTCAGGCTGCGATCCCTTCTCTTCGCCGTGCCGACGGGGGCAGTATCGTTCTGCTGGCTTCCGTACTCGGCTTTGTGGGTGACCCTGTTCTGACAGCCTATGGCGCAACAAAGGGTGGTCTGCGCGCGATGTGCCGTTCACTCGCGGTGGCGTACGGTCCCGACAAGATTCGGTGTAACACAATCTGTCCGGGTGATATCGAAACAGAAATGATGCGTGCACAACTGGCATTGGAAGCCGACTCCGAAGCTGCTCGGGCGCGTATGCTCTCTCATTACCCCCTGCAGCGGTTCGCCTTACCTCAGGATGTGGCGAATGCTGCGATATTCCTCGCTTCTGATCGTGCGACCTATATCACGGGCACGGACTTGGTGGTGGACGGGGGTTTGTTAGCCAAGTGCTACTGACTTCTGATATGCCGGCCTCCTTTGTTAGAATTGTCGGATAATGACTTCAATTAGAAAAATAACCTGGAGCCTGTTGCGAATAGCCGTTCGGCCGTAACACGTCGGCGCCGTCGCGCTGCCATCATTGGGAAATCACGATATTGAGAGAGCTCAGATGATTCCGGATCCGCAGTCCGCGCACCAAAAATCGGAATCACAGAATGGCTCCAGGCTATCTGGCGAATGGCGAACGGAGCCACCTAGCTCGGGCCGCCGGTATCGACGAGCCGAACGCATCGCCCGCGGCCCGATCGTGACCGAAGAATCAAACTCTATGGAGTGCATTCTCGGCTGGACCGGTTCTTTTGATGGCTTCGGCTTCTACAGCACGATCCGCCAACCAATGATTATGGGCCATCGGTCGCCACCGTTTCACCCTGACAAGCCGATGGTCATGACGTTCTATGTACCGATTCAGCGTCCAGATCTGCCCTTGGCGGCTCAGGGCCCGGTCGGTCGGGCCCAGCTATACGGCACCTCGTACGCTGACTACGAACGACAGATCGTGACTCAGATGCAGCAGATGTTCGCGTCGGGAGGATTCGACTCACGCCGGGACATTGCGGGGATCGTGCTGAATCGGTGGGGTCATGCGTTCATATCACCGCCGCCGGGATTTTTCTTCGGCAAAGACGGTGCGCCGTCACCCCTGAAAGTATTGTGGGAGCCCTTCGGCAGAATCGCGTTTGGATACTCGGAGTTGGCCGGCAGTCAGGCTTGGACAACCGCCGCGGCGGAAGGCAAAAGGGCAATTACCCAAATCCTGAGCGTGCTATAGCCCCAAGCACGCTGCGAGGAGAGGATTACAGTCCCTCGAGCAAATCTGACTTTCCGCCATACGCAAGCGAACGCACGGTAGTCAGGATCGTATGGGGAAAACCCCTGATGTGGTGACCGGGGACCGCGGACCCTCCTGTCACCCGCGCTCCTTGGTCTCCACCGACCGCCGCTTGCTCTGGAATGGCGAACCGGTTAGGGTAGCCCACCGATTGGGTTCAAAGAAGAACAACAAGGACACCAAATCATGTTGCGGCGAACAACACGCCGCAGTGCGTCAGCGCCCACCGCGCTGTTGATTCCGCAGGATGTTAGAAACCTCCCGGGCAAAGAGCCACGGACTACGTTCCAACGCGACGTAGACGGGTGATTGCGACCGCCGTTGGGGCCAAAAGTTGCCCGGCGAGCGGAGCAGGACGCCGCATTCACGCCATGTCAGGAAATGTGCAACTGACCAGGCGCGCAAAGAGTGTCACACGTAAAGCGGACCGAGCCCCTTTCCCGCCTTGGCATCCATATCACCCGCCGTGACTTCATCGGGGCCACGTTGATAGGCCTAGGCGCGATGCTGCTCACCCAAGCCTGTCTGGCCGCATATGCCACTACAAGCCGCGCCGCTTCCGTGACGAGTGTGGATGGACGTGCTCTTGGCGATGAAAAACAAGGTGCCAATTGGCTTTCTGTTGGACGGACTTATTCCGAGAACCGCTTCAGTCCACTTGCGGAGATCAACGATGGCACCGTGAGGAGGCTCAGGCTCGCCTGGCATCTGGACTTGCCGAACGAGGGTGCGCTCCAGGGGACGCCGCTGGCCGCCGACGGGCTACTGTATTTTTCCGGCAGCAGGAGCGGCGTCTACGCAGTGGATGGCAAGACAGGGCATCGACTGTGGGAGTTCGATCCCGATCTCTCCCATCACCCGCAAGACACCAGGTCAGCCCTGTATGGCGGGAATCATGGTCTGGCGTATTGGCGAGGCAAGGTCTACGTGGGGACAGTGGATGGACGGTTGGTGGCCCTCGATGCACGGACCGGTGCGCTGGTGTGGAGCGTCAACACATTTGAGACGCCAACCATGCCTAAGAGAATCACCGGTGCTCCGCGTGTCTGCAGCGGGAAGGTGATCATCGGCTTCAAAGGCTCGGGTGGTGCGCGCGGCTACGTGAGCGAGTATGACGCCGAAAGCGGAAAGAAGTTGTGGCGCTTTTATACCGTCCCGGGCGATCCGTCGCGTGGCTTCGAGAACCCGCAGATGGCCATGGCAGCAAAGACGTGGAGCGGGCAATGGTGGAAAGCAGGCGGCAACGGCTCGGTGTGGGACGGCATTACATGCGACCCTGATTTCAATCGCGTCTATATTGGCACCGCCGACGGAGGAAACGCTTACGAAGGATCGCAAGCACTCAGCCCCACAGGGGACATGTTGTTCACATCCTCGATTATCGCACTGGACGCGGATACCGGCGCTTACGCTTGGCACCTGCAGATCAATCCGCACGACGACATGGAGTTTGACGCGGCGTCGCAAATGATTCTGGCCGAGCTTCCCGAGAGTGGGGGGACGCGCAAGGTGCTTATGGTGGCTCCGAAGAACGGCTTCTTTTACGTCGTCGACCGACAGACCGGGAAACTGCTCTCCGCGGAGAAATTTGAAAAAGCGACTTGGGCGGAGCGCATCGATCTCAAAACAGGTCGACCCGTGGAAGCTCCCCATCTTCGGGATGGAAGCACCGAGTTGGAGATTTGGCCAACGGGGGTTGGTGCACACAGCTGGCAAGCAATGTCGTTCAACCCCGATACAGGTCTGGCTTACATCCCGACAATGCGAATGGGATGGCGCAGCGGACCCCATCCCGGCTCGATCGACCGGAGCCCGCAGAACCCCGATGAGGGCACGGCGGGACTTGTAGCATGGGATCCGGTTGCTCAGCGAAAGCGTTGGGAGGTCCGTTATGCCGATAGCCTCTGGAACGGGGGCACGCTGACGACCGCCGGAAATCTGGTATTTCAAGGAACGGGACGGGGGCAGTTCGTTGTTTACAACGCGAATACCGGAGAGAAGCTTTGGAGCTTTAATGCCGGACTCGGCGTTATCGCCGCGCCAATGACGTATGAAGCCGGCGGCGTGCAGTACGTCTCGATATTGGTCGGGTATGGCTGCTTTTTTCAGCTCAATTACGGTTGGCACTTCAACGAACAGCCGCGTCGCCTGCTCACTTTCGCGCTCGACGCTCGGGATTCGTTGCCCCGAACTCCGGCGCCGCGATTTGATGTCCATGCGGTTGACGACTCATCCATCACCATTGATGAGAAGGAGGCAGCGAGCGGCGCGAAGGTCTACCAGTCTCACTTGTGCTTTGAGTGCCATGGCAGTGAATTGGAAAACTTCACGTCGATGTCGCCGGATTTGCGCGAGTCGCGACTGGCGCTGAGTTGGGATGCGTTCCACACGGTTGTCCACGATGGCGCGCTTGCGCCTTTAGGCATGCCCAAGTTCCAGGAAATTGGAGACGAGGATCTGCGCGCGGTCTACATGTACATACGGCAGCAGGCCCGGGAAGCGACCCGTTCCGCTCACTGATGCGACTTGTTCGTCAGATTGAAAGCGGTACCTTCAGGGGAGGCAGCTCCGTGCGACCATCCAGGCTAAACACCGGAATGTGTTTGTCGAGCGCGAACTGTATGCTATAGGCAACCGTTCCTGTCCGTTCCTTCGCAGGCAGATGGCACAGGGCCAGCGTGGTTTCGGCCAAATATTCAATTGGCTCAAACGGCCCGTCAGGATGATTCAAGCGGTCTCCGCCCGGAGTCTTGATGGCTCCGTTCGGGATAGCCATGTTTACCGCGATGTTGTCAGCTTCCAACTCGGCGGCCAGTCCTGCAGTGAAACGATGCAGCGCGAGCTTGATCGCGCCGTACACTGATATCCCCATCGTGCTGTCAAACTTCGTAAAAGGAAGCTTCGGCATGTACTCGGTACCGGAGCCGATATTCACGATCCAGCCCGCTCCAGCGGCTCGCATGATGGGTATGGCGGCCTTGCTCAGCACGAACGGCACCCGGAAATAATGGTCCACCGTTAGCTCGAATATCTCGAGCGACATCGATTCGACCAAACAGAAGTTAGTAAAGCCGGCCACGTTGACAAGGATGTCCAAACCGCCAGCCCTTTCCGCCGCCTGGGCCACTAAGCTGTCGCGGTCCTGCGGATTCTCGAGATCCCGGACAAGCGGGATGACTCTTCCGCCGGCGCTCTCGATCAGTGCGACCGTTTCCATCAATGTGCCCGGTAGCACCAGCGGCTTGTCCAAGCTACGTGCCGTCGCCACCACCGTAGCGCCGGCCGCCGCTAAACGTTGCGAGATAGCACGACCAATACCGCGACTGGCGCCAGTGACCAGAGCAGTCTTGCCGGCGAGATTCGGGGCCTTCGTAGTCATGTACGACTCCGTTCGCTTTCGCTGTTGCTCGAACCTATGCGGCCGTTGCGCGGCGCTCGGCTTGGGAGGTCGAGCCAAGGATCCCATCGAGTTCGCGGACGAGCCGATCTTCAGCGGCCGCGGCCTCAGCACGCAGCCCGGATCTGATCTGCTGCATGAAGGCCGGCGTATTGATCAGACCCGCGATGCTGCGAAGATGCGCCTTCAGAAACTCGGCGTCTCGGAGTTCTTCTTCATGGACATAGAAGTCCAGCGCCTCGAGCATCTCGTACAGTGAGTAGCGCTTGTCGATCGAGGAAAATCGATAGCCAGAATTCAGGTCAAACTCGCCCTTTGCGAGAATGCTGCCAACGCAAATCGCCGGCACTCCTCGAGCCCATGCATTGACACAGACGTGGTACGTGTCCGTGATGACAGCGCTCGCGCACCTGATCATCGACAATGAGTCACCGACCTTGATAAACCGCCGGCTGCCGCCCGATGGGGTGGGGAATGGCAGAGACTTGGTTTGCGGGAAGCCGATCGACGGGAGGCCCCAGGGCAGCCAAAACGCAGGCTTCTTCAGCTCTTCAGACAGCGTCTCGACGACTGAGTGAATGTCCTCCACATCGATGTCGCTGCGCCCGAAAAATACCCCGATCTTATGGCGGCAGAACGCCAGGTCTTCGTCCGACGCGCTCCTTGACATGCGGTCTACGTCCTCATCTCTCAGAAGCATTGCACAGTCAACGCAGGCATTGTTGTTGTCGTAGTCCGACCGCAGTCTGCTGATCTTCCGGGCAGAAAAGACGTCGCGCATGTAGGCCTTCCTGGCCCGCTTGTAGAAGGACTGATACGCCGCCCCGTAATCCGGCGTGGTCTCATGCCGCAGCGTGTTGTACATAATCGTCTGACCGAAAGAGATGGTTTTATCCAGAACCTCGTCAGACTGGTCTGTCAGGAAGATGTGGGAATTCACCAGCTCTATCGCTTCGTGCTCGTCCTTCGCGATCGACATTTCTGGCAGGCATTGCTTGTAGTGCTCGTAGAAACAAGGCAGGTGTAGCCAATCGCTCCAATAGATGATCGCATCGCTGGCAGCCAGTTCGTCGAGCCTCCCGAGCAGCCGATCGTATTTGATCGGGAAGCCTTCGTAAAACTCGCCGTAGGAGGTTCTGATCGAAGAGAGGTCGATCTGCGGATACTTTGGTTCGAGCTTCTTGAACCAGGTGTAATAGTCCTCCGGTGACACCAGCTCGAAGTATTGCAGATTGGTGTATCCATGCCGCGCAGCGATGGCATCAAACGCCAGGTGCTCGCTGGCTCTGCCCGGGTTCAGGTCGATTCCGTTGTTGAAGACAATGGAAATCTTCTTTTCCCGACGTGGATACATAACATCCGCTCCCCAAGTTCCCTATGAGTTTCGTCGAGTAATCAACGGCCGGTGGTCCGACCCGCGTCCATCCCGTCGCCTAGGCTATCCGTTGACTTATCCGAGCGGATGCCCCCGTCGCTCAAGCTCGACGCCTGCAATTCATGCGTGTCAACGGGCACCTTCGGACCTATAAGCACTCACAAGGGGCAAATGGCCCGGTGGTGCATATGTCTATTGCGCATCTGCTCTCGGGAGCAACTAATAGCTACGACATGCCGCAAGATATTCCTCGATGCGATTTGCGGTCTCCTCGGCACCGGCTTCTCTACGAACACACTCCTGCAGCCGCCGTACCCTGTCGCGCAACTCAGCATCCGATGAAAGGCGCATGGCGGCATCTCGAATGCTTTCCACGCTCGTGTCGTCCTTCTTCAGGTGAATACCGAGCCCTGCGCGGGCGATATTGTTGCCCATGCACTCGGGTTCCAGAAAGCCATGACTTGTAACGAGTAGAGGCACTCCGTGGTAGGCGGCCTCTGCGGACGTTATGGTGCCGCCCAGACAAATGAACACAGTCGTATGAGGAAGAATCCTTAGATGCGATGTGTGTTGGACAATCTCAAAATGAGCAGGAAGGGGACTCAGAACGGACCGGTCGCCTTGGTCTCCTATCGACAGAACGACGTGCCATCCGAGGCCAGAAAGCGCTGCCATGCACATCCGGAAGTAGTCGGGCCCCCGGATATAGGAAGTCGACGTCGATACCAACGCAACCAATCTCCCGTTGGCGTTTTCCTTGAGCCAATCACCATAAAGCGGCTGTTCACCTGCGCAGCGCCCCGCAAAAAAGCAGGTCTCTTCTGAGACCGTACCCCTGGGCTGGAGGGTTCTCGGGAAGAAGTAGATGTTTAACTTTTCTCTGTAAAAGAGGAAGTCGCCGTCGACGATTCCGTGCCTACTCAGAAAGGCGTCCGCATCCTTACTGTCTTTGAGCAGTTGGGCGCGAAACTCAGGATCAGTGATCTGATGGGCAAAATTTGTTCGGTCCAGCACAAACTGAGGACTCACCTGGACAGCCGGAATACCCCACCTGTGCGCCAGGATGCGGCCGGCAAAAGCCACAAAGTCGTATATGATGAGATCGGGCCTGTTGGCTTCATAGAAGCGCAGTACGTCGGCAAGCGTACGAGCGGCCAATCGGCAGAATGGTTGCTCGAGGATGTCTTGATCGTTTACTCCTTCCTCAAATACGGCCGCGAGGTGAAGTGCTTCACATGGAACCACTTCTGCGCCGAGCTCAGCAATTCTCGCTGCGTATTGTTCGGATGCTACATACGTGACGCGATGCCCTCGGCGAACCAGAACCGAGACGATCGGCAGCGTCGGATTCAGGTGAGGATAATGGGGGAAGCTGAAGAAGGCGATGTGATTCTTTCTCATGATAGTCGCCCCAGGGCGCTTCTCAGGTGGTGTACGACGGTAGCTACGTCCTCTTCGCACATGAACGCGTGAAACGGCACACCCAGAAGGCGTCGCTGCAGTCTCTCGCAGTTGACCATGCACGCCTGCCTTTCAATTGCTTCCACGTCCCTGGAGAGGATCATCCCGTCGGTAGTGGCCAAGTTCAGCGTCGCGAAGAATGGATGATCGTAGAGTGGCGGCAGATAAGTTCGATGCATTGCGATTCCGTGAAGCTTCCCCTCGGCCATGACGGACTCGGCTACAGGGGCTTCCAGCAGGAGCATCAGCAGGGAGACGACCGCCTCGTCGATCGCCGGATGAAGGGACACATCATCTAACAGCGGCTGAAGGTGCCTGTTATATAGCCCTAGCAGATCGCGCCGCTTTCTCTTGATCTCGTTCCAGCGATCCAACTGTGCCAAGCCGACAGCGGCGTGATACTCGCTCATTTTCGCGTTGGTGCCTTCCATGCAGCTGATGCGGTCAATCAGGCCGAAATTGGAGTATTGCCTGCCTTTGCATATCAGATCGGAGCTGCGTCCTACTAGGACACCGCCTTCACCTATGCCGAAAGGTTTGGTTGCATGAAGACTGTAGGCCACGAGGCCCCGTGCAGGAACCACTTGAGTCTCAAGCGCTGCGGCTGCATCGATTACGAGGGGGATATCAGTCTCGGAAGTGAACTCGTCCCATGCCGGAACGGGCAAGGGCACTCCAAAAACGGCGACCGGCATTACCGCGTCGATTTGCACGCGGGAGGCGATCGCGCGCGCGATCGTAGGCGTCAGGGACCAGTCGGCCGGATCTACATCGGCCAGTAATACCTCAGCGCCAGTATGCTGTACCGCCAGCGCGGATGCCGGAAACGTCAAGGCGGGTACGAGGACTCTCTTGCCGGGTCCGATATCAGTGAGCCGCAGTCCGATCTCGAGCGCGTGGGTGCAAGTCACTACAGAGGTGAGGTGGATGTCGCCCGCTCTGGGAGATGGGTCTGAAGCCGATAGCTCGCTCCGCAATCGCTCCTCGAACTCGCAGACGAGCGGACCAAAATTCGAATACCAGCGTGTACTGTCAGCGCGCCTTAGATATCGCAGGGTGTCGTCTGCCAAAGGCAAATCTGGAATCAGGAATCTCTGAAGAGCGGCCTCGAAGGCGACCGTCTTCTTACGGGGAACCAACATGTTAGCATCCTTGCTATTGGATCGATCCTATCCTTCTATCGCAACCCGGTCGTCAAACGGATCGTCTCCGCTTTCTGCGGTGTTGCGAATGCGACTTTGAGCTTCAAATTCAAATTCGTAAGCCGAGATCGATACTACTCTCGCTTAAAAGATAGTCAATCGCTTCGGGCCGGCAAAAACCGTGCTCGGGGCCAATGCATGGTTTAATACATGATCATGGCCAGATCCTGGATCTGTGAATCAAAACAGAACCCAACCAGAATCCAGTGACCCGAGACGGATATGGCCAGAGGAGTCGATGCGGCGGGGCAGGGCAACTGTGCAACGCGGAGGCCCGGCATGCCCGTTTTGGCTCCGTGTAAAAATGCCGTCACACGGTCTACGTGAGTCAGATTCAGTCACTTGGGTAAGATATGTGATCACGGATGTGTTGCGTGCACCTTAATCACCGCGCTAGGTCCATAGTGCCCGCGAATCCACTCCTCGTAGCGCTGATCCATCACCCTTTGCCACCACCAGTCATTCTGTGCGTACCACTTGAACGTGGTGCGCAGCCCATTCTCGAGGGATATGCAAGGCTGAAAGCCAAGCTCGGTTGTAATCTTGTTGCTATCAATTGCATAGCGCCGATCGTGTCCGGGTCGATCCGGCACGAAGGTGATGAGTGAAGCAGCGCTGGCACCCTGCCCAGCAGGACAGCGGGGGTACTTGAATCTGAGTTCGAGATCCTCCCTGAACGCTTCATCGGCGATCTGGCACAGCAATTGAACGAGCTCGAGGTTCTTCCTCTCCGAGTTGCCGCCGATGTTGTAGGACTCTCCCGCGCTTCCTCTAAGCAGGATAAGCTCAATGCCGCGGCAGTGATCGCTGACGTGCAGCCAGTCTCGGACGTTCCGGCCGTCGCCATAAATAGGCAGGGCGCACCCGTGCAAAATGTTAATGATAACAAGCGGTATCAGCTTCTCCGGCAGGTGATATGGGCCGTAGTTGTTCGAGCAATTGCTGGTCGTGACTTGGAGTCCGTATGTACAGTTGTAGGCGCGCACCAAGTGGTCTGACGCGGCCTTGCTGGCCGAATACGGCGAGTTGGGACAATAGGGTGTTCGCTCGTGGAAGGGCGGGTCGTCTGGTCCGAGTGACCCGTAGACTTCGTCAGTCGAAACATGATGAAACCGGTGCCTATCAACTATGTGCTCGTCCAGCCATACCTTGCGCGCTGCCTTCAGGAGCGAGTGGGTTCCCACGATATTCGTATGGATGAATTCGTCATCTCCGTGAATTGACCGGTCCACGTGCGACTCAGCCGCGAAGTGCACGAGCGTATCGAGCCTCTCGTCACGCAGAATCCCTTCAACCAGGCTCTGATCCGTAATGCTTCCATGCACGAAGCGCAAGGACGGACAGCCACTCGTCGCATGGAGGTTTTCGACCTTGCCCGCGTAGGTGAGTGCGTCCAGGACAACGAGGCGCACTCCGGGATGATGCTCGAGGCAGTGGTGGACGAAATTCGCGCCGATAAAGCCAGCGCCGCCGGTAACGAGCATTCCTTGCATGGGTGTTCTCTCTAGCGGCTGAGTTCTACGGGAAACACTTCCCATCCCGGAAGCGTTTGCGCGGCGGCACCCTTTGGCGGAGACCACACGTTCCACGCCCCGCGGAATGGGCTATCACAGTCAGGTCCGATTCGTGTCCAATATTTCCTCGCCCTTACTGCAGGAGCCCAGAAGGCCGGAGTCGCTGAGCACGATGAATCCATGCGCGAAGCCCGACGGTGTCCAAAGCATCTGGGGTGGTTCCGCCACGACTACCAACCGCGCGATACAGCAAGCAGATAGGCACCATACGCCGTCTTGGCCAATGGCTGTGCGAGCCGCTCTAGTTGTTCGGCATCGATGTAACCCGAGCGGAACGCGATTTCCTCTGGGCAACTGACCTTGAGCCCTTGCCGGGTCTCGATGGCCTCAATAAAAGTGGCAGCCTGGAGCAGCGACTCGTGAGTGCCTGTATCGAGCCACGCCACGCCTCGCCCGAAAAGTTCCACTTGCAGGGCGTGCCGTGACAGATAGGCACCGTTGACGTCGGTGATCTCGAGCTCGCCCCGGGGCGATGGTTGCAACCCGGCGGCAATATCAACCACCGAGTTGTCGTAAAAGTACAGTCCCGTGATTGCAAAATGCGAGCAGGGCCGAGTGGGCTTCTCTTCGATGCTCAGAGCTCTTCCTTGTTTGTCAAGCTCCACGACGCCATAGCGCTCCGGATCGTGCACCCGATACGCGAAGACTGTGGCGCCGGTAGTGCGCCGCGCGGCGATACGCAGCAGCTCGGAAAGTCCCTGACCGTAGAAGATGTTGTCGCCAAGTACGAGGGCCACACGGTCCGTGGCGACAAATCGACGGCCAATGATGAATGCCTGGGCCAATCCTTCGGGTCGCGGCTGCTCAGCGTACGTGAGGGAAATACCCCATTTGCGGCCGTCACCCAGCAGTCGCTCGTACAGTGGCAGATCGGCTGGAGTCGAGATCAGCAGGATGTCGCGAATTCCGGCCAGTAGTAGCGTGGACAAGGGATAGTAGACCATCGGCTTGTCGTACACCGGCAGAAGCTGTTTGCTGATGCCTAGAGTGACCGGATGCAGCCGCGTACCAGAGCCGCCTGCCAAAACAATACCCTTCAGGGACATATCGGCTCTCGACTTGGCGCCAAGCCTGCCGGATACGCGTTCTCGGGCTCAGTGTTCCACATCTTGGTTGCGAGTCCTTCGCCAAATCCGCGATGTTGTTTGCGATATGGTCTACCGGAACAGCTCCAGCGTGTCAAGTTGTTTTGTGGAGCATCCAATCGTACTAAGAGCCGCCGTTAGCGCGGTGGGTGCCCGGGCTGGCAACAGGCTGCGAAGATCTGCCGATAGGAGTCGTACACGCGGGCCAAGTCACTCTCCACCGGCTGCGCGATTCGCGCGCTGGTGTTTGCTCATTGAGGAAAAACCGACATCTGTCCCGACCCGACGCCAAAAGATCCAAATCCAACCTCTGAGGTTGGATTCGTACACAGCGGAAGCTCGGCAACAGGCCACGAAGCGCTCATCGGCAGCGATCGCCTTATTCCTCCGCACAGAGCCGCCGCACGCCAAGGAGATGTTCCTAATGCCAGCCGAGATCCCGGAGCGATCATGCTCGTGGTGTATGTGCTTCGAGCCCATGTAGGGTAGCTGTTGGGGACGACCATTGAGTGATGATCCACTCGAGCGAGCCCACCGAAGTGCGCGAAATTGGGCTGGTTTAGGTGAGACGAAATGCGGAGCAGACGTTTCGGCGCACTCCAAACGCCGCCGGGGCGGGTCGGCGCACTGCGTGAGGGCGGCGGCGCTCTCGACGTGCGGTCGGTTTCTCTCCGCGGTTCTAAAAACTCCCCTGTTGGCCCGGAAGAGGGCGCTGCGGCCGCACGCCCCATCTCTGACAGCCTACTGTTGTGATGCGCTCTGCGGCCATGATGTCGCGCGACGCCGCGATTATCACCCACTCGGCAGACCTTCCCGCCGCGCCGGGACGCGGTATTGCGCAGATCCCGGGTGATCACCGGCGCCTTCATAATCTGGTCGGCCGGGATCCTCGGAAACGATCCGCCGAGACCTGCGGCCCGATCGCAGCCGCCGGCGTGAAGGCAGCAGCTCGACCTTGGGGCGATCGAGGGCTTGCCCGACCCACTGGGCTGACCTGGATGTTCAACTTCAGCCGGCCAGCTATGGGAGAGCATCGCGACTTCCCAACACGAGACGGGATGAACGCCGAGCGCCTCGGCGCGCTGGATCCGCACCTTCGCTGGCTTCGAGAGTTGCGGATCCTCCGCGCCGGTGCGTTAGCCGGGGGGCCAGTTGCGGAGGCAACTAAGTCGTGTTCGCTTGTGCGCTGAACGATTTTCGTTGGCCAAATAATGAAACAGGAGTTTTGCTGGCAATTCGATGAATTCGCTCGGCGCCAAGTAGCGAGGCTATTGACCCAACCGGGGCTGACTGTCTCTAAATGCAGTGTCTGAGGTTGCACTTCGTACGCAAGAGGGTCCCGCTCTCAGTGAGTCCTCCGCGGTTGACGTTTGACAAAACTCGGCGTAATAAACACAACTACTGATTTGGAGTAGTGAGGCACGGATGGCCGCGCAAAACTAGTGCTCAAGCGCCACGGGAAATTGAACGACCCGTTTGATCAACAGTCTCAGAGCACCGTGCAAGACCTGCTTGGTACCATTGGGACAACTGATGCAGACGTCCTTAGCTCCCTGGAAAGTCGCAAGCGCTTTTAGGGAAAGACTTGTCGAGAGGAAACGGCCCAACATCGTCAGATTCAGATCGCCGGGAGCTCGCGCGTTGCCGGCAGAGACTGGTTAAATTAGAAGGTGCAGCGTAAGGCGCCGAGGGAGCCGCCATAACACGGAAACCGGAGAACCGGAACGACGATCGGCTGTGCCGCAGCGTTGGTCGAGGACCAGAAAGACGGTGGGCTCGCTCCGTCAAAAAAGCGATCCAAGGCTCATAAGCTGGGCTTGCTGACAATCCTGTGAGCCGTCCACCAACTGGTTCGCGCTCCATGGTCCTCACAGGCTAGTGGGCACCTGGGATACTGTGTCGGACGCAGACGCAGATCATGGGCGCGTTCGGCAGCACCACATGGAGGTGTTATGAGCCGTCTACCATCCCGACCGCTTACCCATCGCGCGCGAGAAATCCTCGCGACAGTGGGTCACGCCTACCCTGCGGCCTGGCAGCAAGTCGATAGCATGCGCGCCTCGCGCGGCAAAGGGTTGCCTCAGTGGCCAGAGTGGTGCTTTCTCCCAACGCGCTATGCACACGCGATTGCGGCGGGCGGTAGCGGACGGCGCCTGCCGTATGAGCACTCGCACTACCCGAGCCTGCTCGGCGCGCTCGCGGCGTGGCGCGTGTCGCAAGGCATTTACCGTTTTGATCGCACGCTCTACGATGCGTTGACTCGCACGCCGCTGATTGGTGATTTACCGCACGAACCGCTCTATCGACTGCCCGAGTGGTGCGTCTATGTAGAAACGCCCGACCTGATCTGGCCCATACCGGGGGAAGAGCGGCCAATCCACGGCGCGTGGGGACACCTCGACTGGGATGAGAGGATCGGGAGTACCGCAGACTGCGAACTGCGGCTCGTGCTGGACACTGCTCGTAGCCCGCGCGATGCACTTGACCCGTTGCACGGTTGTATTCCAATACCCCTTATCCGCAAGGGGACTATCACAGATTCACTCGACCGCGTGCTGATGTTTGGGATCGCGCAGGCCCGTGCTCGGGGGCTAGAGCCTCCCCCAGAATTGAAAAATACAACGTTCGTCGCGCGCATTCTGTGGCCCATTGTCTCGCTCTTGCTCTACATCTGCACCGAATCGGGGGAAATCGGCGATGTCAGCCGCCGCCCACTGAACCCGCAGCCTAAGCGTACTCGTCATGGCCCGCGACTGTTTCCCCCTGACCGACCGACCGCCTGGGACGTCGGTGTCCGTATTGGGGCAGCACTGCGTCGGGCGTACCAGGACGAACCCGCTATAGGTTCGGTGCCCACGGGCCGACGTTTGCGAGGCCACGTCCGTATTTTCCATTGGCACACTTTTCTCGCCGGCCCGGATCGCACTGAGCGCCGCCTGAAATGGCTACCGCTAATTCCAGTTAACCTGAAGGATCCCGACTTGCTGCCGGCGACCGTACGACGGGTTGGGTGAATCGAGTCGTCGGGCCTCGAGACAAGCCTGCCGGAAACGCGTTCTTGCGCTCAGTGTTACACATCTGGTTGCGAGTCCTTCGCCAAATCCGCGATGTTGTTTGCGAAATGGTCTGCCGGAACACCTTCGGCGCGCGGGCGGGAGTCGTGCAATTCGCGTGCAACGAGTTCCCTACCCGTGCCTGATTCTCCCCGTCATGATCACAATGGCGGTGGAGCGGGTCAAGCTGCCAACGGCCCGAATACCTGTTGCATTGCTGGGTCTATCCCAAGCAACTCCGGACTTCCGGTAGGGAGGATCTGTCTTCCACCGGCTTTGCGTTGGCGCTGACGGTGCGGCGGACGAGGGAGACGGGCATGATGAAGGTCGAACAGCTTCGGCAGGTCCTTGAACGCGCTGCCTTCGTACGCTGAAACCGCGTTGCAAAAGTTCGAATACGCCGTCGTGAGGATGGCCGGGAGCCCTGGCCTAGTCTCGCGAACCTTTCGCAGAAGATCCAACCCGGATCGATCTGGCATTCGAATATGGATGAAGAGTACGTCCGGGGTGTCGCCGTCGAGTGCATCCAGCGCCAGTCCAACAGCATCGAAGGCACGGGCGTCGTCCCATCTCATCTTTGCGAAGCGCGCGCTCGAGGACCCAGTAGATGGAGGCGTCGTCATTGAACGGAAACGGAACTGCGCGCCTGGGTCGTCGAATGCAGCCCCGCGAACTCTGGGATCGGCGCATGCTGCGCAAGCAACTCGTGCGCGAGATCTCGCAAGCACTATTCGCGCATCCAGAAAGTGCTTGAGGACGCGAATCTGAAACTCGACAGCTTTGTCGGATGTGCTGGGCAAAAGCGGCTGGCAATCCTGCAGGCGCTGGTGGCCGGAGAAAACGAACCCCGAAAATCGACGTGGTTAGGTCTGTAGAGAACGCTGGAATTCCTAGCAAACATGGTGGCGAACGAAGGTTTTCAGGGGAAGACCACGGGCTAAAATGGTCCTTAACGCCCGCCCCAAAATGTTTCGGACGCTGGTGGGAGTACGAGTAAACCTGAATGATAGGCTTGTCGTTGTCCAAGGACCGGCGAGCTTCGAGATACGGAAAACTCCGTTCCAGCGCGGATGCCCTAGCTCGGGAACCCTTTCTGCACTTCGTGCTGCTGGGCGCAACCCTGTTCGGTTTCAATCATTACCTGGATGAGCGAGTTCGCTTTACGCGGATCACGATCACCCAGGATCGGATCCGTAGTATCGCTGACAACTATCGCCTTCAGTATGGCGGGTTGCCATCCTCGGAGCAGTTGAATCGGCTGGTTGACAGCTTCATCAAGGAGGAGATCTTCTATCGCCAGGCGCAGAAACTTGGCCTCGATGTGAACGATGAGATCGTCCGCCGTCGCTTGGTTCAGAAGTACGAGTTCCTCCAGCAGGACCTCGCGACACCGGGCGAACCAACCGAATCCCAACTCCGCGAGTATTACCAGCAGCGTCCGGATAGCTACCTGCGGCCGGCGACGGTCACCTTCACACACGTCTACTTTTCGCCGGATGCTCGCGGCGACAGCGGCGCTCGGCATGCGACGCAGGCGCTCGCGTCAAATCTGAATCGTCGCGGCGCTAGCCGCGCAGCCGACCAGGGGGACCGATTCCCCGGAACAGCCGACCTTGCGGCAGTTTCCCGCGATGAGCTGGGTCGCGTGTTCGGCAGAGAGGGTCTTGCGGAAGCCATTTTCAGTGTGGAGCTCAATCATTGGTCGGCTCCGCTGCGGTCGGGTTATGGCTGGCACACGGTTTACGTCGCTTCTCGGCAACCAGCCAAGGAGGCTCCGTTCGTCGAGGTCCGCGACAACGTACGACGCGACTACCTGGACTCTGAGCGCGATCGCCGCAACACCGAGGCCTTCGGGAGGCTACGGGAGAGCTTCCGGGTCGTGCGCGAGTGAGCGGGGGATGAAAGGCATCCTTCGACTCTTGCCGGCACTGCTCGGGGCGATACTGCTCAGCAGTCAAGCCCGCTCCCATGAGATCCGACCGGCGTATCTCCAGATCGACGAGACGGCGCCAGATCGATTCGATGTCCTGTGGAAGCAGCCCAGCAGGGGGACTCTGGCGCTGCACCTGGCGCCGAAGCTATCGAATGGATTGCTCGATGTCGCGTCGGACTACGAGTACACCACCAGCAGCTTCGTCATTCGCCGCTGGAAGGGGCGACCTCTTGCCCGGGACGCCTTTGACGGTGCGACGGTGCGCGTCGAAGGCCTCGAGCACACGTTGACCGATGCGCTCGTAATCATCAGTTTTGCGAATGGGCAGCAGATCCAGACGCTGCTGAAGTCCGACAACCCCGCGTTCGACATTCATCTCGCCGGGACCGGCAAAATGCCGGCGGCGGCCTACCTCACACTGGGTATCCAACACATCCTGACCGGGTTTGATCATCTGAGCTTCGTGCTGTGCCTGGTGCTGTTGGTCTCCGGCCGCTTGAAACTGTTGAAGACCATCACCGCCTTCACGATTGCGCACAGCATCACCTTAGCCACCGCAGCCCTGGGATACGTTCAGGTCCGTCCGCCGCTTATCGAGTCGCTGGTCGCGCTGAGCATCGTGTTCGTTGCGGTGGAGCTCACCCGGTCCTGGAAAGGCGGCCACCAGGGCGTAACGGTGCGCTATCCCTGGCTGATCGCGTTCACCTTCGGACTGCTCCATGGGTTCGCGTTCGCCGGATCGCTCGCCGACATCGGCCTGCCGCCGCACAACATCCCAGGTGCGCTGCTACTCTTCAACTGTGGTGTTGAGATTGGCCAACTCCTGTTCGTCGGCGCCGTGCTCGCCGTCATCGCGATCTTGAACCAACTGCGTTGGGCGGACGCAGCTCGCTCCGGCCGATGGCTCGTCTCTTATGGAGTCGGTGCGCTCGCCTCTTACTGGATGCTCGAACGAGCGAGCGTGCTTATCCACTGATCCCGCTGCGACAAACTCTATGAAAATTCAATCAACGGTATCGATGCTATACATCCTTTTAGGCGCGATGCAACCTACGTCGGCAGAGCCGGCATGCGGTCCTCTGCGAAATGTCTATTTTGGCGATCTTCATTTACATACGAGCTTTTCGTTCGACGCGTACATAATCGGAACGGAAACGACCCCGGATCAGGCATATCGCTTTGCGCGCGGAGAACCAGTGAATTACATGGGTCATCGGATGCAACGCCGCTGGCCCTTGGATTTCATGGCCGTAACCGATCACGCGGAAAATCTCGGAATCGCCAGTGAGATTAAAGACCCAGAGAGCGCGTTCTCGAAAACGGACAGCGGCCGGAGAATTCGTTGGGCCTACTTCTTGGGGAAGAAGGAGGGGGATAAGGTGTTCTGGGATGTGGAGTGGGAGAAAGACTATAAACAACTTGATCCAAAAGGGGTAGCCTCTGCTTGGCAAAAGGAAATCAAAGCGGCCAACACCAACTATCGACCTGGCACGTTTACCACGTTCATTGCCTACGAGTGGAGCACGATGGTGGATGTCCAGTATCACTTCCATCGCAACGTGATCTTCAAAGGCGATTCTGCCCCGCTACCGTTTTCAGCGGTCGATTCAAAGAGACCGGAAGATCTTTGGACCTATCTCGAAACCAATCGTAAACGAGGGATCGAGGCTCTGGCGATCCCGCATACCGCCGACCTCAGCAACGGATTGATGTACGACTGGAATGACAGCTATGGCAAGCCCATAGATCAAGGTTATGCGTTACGTCGAGTGCTCAATGAACCCTTGAGCGAAATCTCGCAAATCAAGGGGCAATCCGAAACCCATCCGTTGCTGTCACTGAACGACGAGTTCGCCAAGTACGAAATTATGTCGATGGGGAATATCCATGGCAGTTATGTGCGTGAAGCGTATGGCAGGGGGCTCGTACTAGGAGCCAGGACGGGCGCGAATCCTTATCAGTTTGGCATCGTTGGTGGCAGCGACATTCACTCGGGCCTAAGCCTGTCAGATGCCGAGCCGTACGGAGAGATGCATTTGTTGTTCTGCGATGCCTCGGATGGGGCGATCACATCACCATCCGAATTCGCCACCGGAAACCTGACAGGCGTATGGGCGGAACGGAATACACGCGATTCTATTTATGAGGCGCTGCGTCGCAAGGAAACCTTCGCGACTTCCGGCAGCCGGCTGAAAATTAGGTTCTTCGGTGGCTGGAACTTCTCTCAGGACATTCTGAACAAAACTTGCTGGTGGACGATGGCATATGCAAAAGGTGTCCCGATGGGCGGGGACCTGCCAAAGATGTCTGCGCACGAGAACTCCCCAACGTTCATTGTTGACGTACTTAAAGACCCTGATGGCGCAAACCTTGATAGAGCGCAGATTGTCAAAGTGTGGCGCGAGGGCGATGAATATCGTGAGAAGGTATTTGATGTGGTGTGGTCCGATAGACGGATCCCGGATCATGCAACAAATCGTTTACCTGTCGTCGGCAACACCGTCGATCTGAAGAATGGAAGCTACACAAACACGATCGGAGCAGTTGAATTGAAAGGTATGTGGGTCGATCCGGAGTTTTCCGCGAAAAACGCGGCGGTTTACTACCTCCGGGTCCTGGAAATACCGACGCCGCGTTGGTCGACAGTGAATGCGGTGAGGATCGGTAGTGCATTGCCAAGCGATGTGCCCGCCGTAGTTCAACAACGCGGTTGGTCGTCGCCCATTTGGTATAACGCGCCGGCGCCACAAGTGCTCGCCTCGGGACGAGACTTGACAACGGAGTGAGTGTTCTGGTAATTCGCTCAGGTCTAGTCAAGGAGCGACTATCATGCCAATCGCAGTCATCGGCGCGGGCCAAGGGCGTTCCGGAACCATGTCGCTCAAATTAGCCCTTGAGCAGCTTGGTTTTGGGCCGTGTTATCACGGTGGGGAACAGGTATATAAATATCGAAGTCCAGGATGGCACCTTTGGCTGCGTGCTTTCAAGCGTGAGTCGTTTGATTGGGATGAACTCTTCAGCGGCTATAGTTCGACGGTTGACTCTCCGGTTTGTCTGTTCTATCGGGAACTCGCTGAGAACTATCCGTCCGCGAAGGTTATTCTGACCCTGCGAGAGCCAAATGCTTGGTTTGACTCGGTCTATGCGACCTACTTATCGCCCGAATTCATAAGCCATTTTAAAGAGTCCGCCGGAGTCGCCGAGTGGGAGCTGATGGAGAAGGAAGTAGTGGTCGGCTTTGGTGTGCAAGTCGATCGCATTAATCGCGATTCCGTAATCGCAGCCTACGAGCGCCATAATGCTGACGTACAGAGAGCAATCCCGCCGGACCGCCTCCTTGTTTATGATGTCACGGAAGGCTGGGAGCCCTTGTGTAGATTTCTAGGTGTTCCGATGCCGGCTACGCCCTTTCCACGTGCCAATTCGAGAGCGGATCGGCGAGCCGCGTTTCAAGTATAGGGTCCGCACGGCGAACGACGACACGCTGATCTACCAGGGAGCGAAACTATCGATCAGAGGCAGGATCTCGCACAGTAAGCCCGGCGAGGTCCTGCCGGGAATTGCCGGTTGATCGCGTTCAACTCCGGCGATGGGTGTGTTCTCGCACGGAGGTCTTGTATTGCGAACCGTGACACGGCGTTGCAGGGGGACGCTCACGGAGGCGATACCGGCAGAGCGGCAGATTACGTGCGAGCGCTTCGCGAGAAATCACGTGGGGCCTATTCGAGCATGCTTGTGCCCGCGATCATCGGCTTGAAATCGCCCGAGCCAAACGTCGGCCGATGGCCCGAATCCGTTATTGTCAGCTTCCTCTGACAGCCGAAAGTTCGCTGCCGCCACCAAGGTCATCAACAATCCGCTCAAAGGAAAGCTGGTCCTCCTGTACACGGCCCTCAGGCTTGAGATTCTGTGCTATGCCGTGTGTCGAATCGGGTGCATCGTACTTCCATTCCCTTGTTGGTACTGGCGGATGTATAACATCATTCCGACCGTCCCGAGTCAGGAGATCGGCGCTTCCGTATCCTTTCGTCGGCGCGGCGGGGTTCCTTCCAGCTATCGGATGCCTGATCGTCAGCGTGGGTGTGTTTTCGCGTGACTGTTCAATTTTGTTCCAGAACACGATTGAACCGATGTACGCGGAAAAGACGCGTGGTTCCTCCAAGGTGCTTGCAGCCGCACCGATTACGGCAGGGAACATCTATCGCCAGCTTCATTGCAGACGGATAGATTTAATGATAAGGGTACTGACGGGCCCCTCCTGCTTGGCACGAATCTAGGGAGCGGTGACTGGTGGATGGGACTCCGGTGCTATGTCACGGAAAGAGCGGATAACCCTGTATGGGGTGCACTGCCAAGGCGGCAACACACGAGCTCTTTCGTGCTAACTGAATTACCGCGAAAGTGGGATGCCGCGCAACCGCGCTCACCGACTCTTCCCCGCGGCTCGGGTGATACTGCGGTTCTTAACAAGCCCCGAATTACCGAAGGTCTTCACCAGCGATCAGAGTACCGGTGAAGCGGCCGGCTCGACGTGTCCTCTGCTATGAAGAAATACGGACGTTTCGCTCCGCCACCCAGTGGCGTAAATAATCAGTTTGCTCGGCGTGTCGATGGTGCGGGCCGCATTCACGTCGACCAGCGGACGGTGCTCACCCTCGCATTGCCGCTCATGGCGAACATCGCGGTGCAAGTCGTTCTCGGCCTCACCAATATGTGGTTCATCGGCCGCATCTCGACCAAGGCGCTTGCGGCCGTGGGTGCGGTGCAGTGGCTCGTCTTGGCAGTCGTGTTGGTTCTCAGCGGAGCAGGTTCGGCCGTGCAGACCATCGTCGCGCAATCCCACGGTGCGCGGCATCCCAGGCGAGCTGCGCAGGCGACCTGGACCGCTCTGTGGGCAACTCTCTGCGTTTTTCCGGTATTTGTGAGTATTGCTGCCGCGAGCCATCTCATCCTGGCGCCCTTCGGGTTCGATCCGCAAGTCGAGTCGCTCGCTGCGCAATTTTGGTTTCCACGCGTCGCAGGCGCTGGATTCGGGGCAGCACTGGGGGCACTGTTCGGGTTCTTCAACGGTATCGGCCAGCCTCGCATGACCCTGCTGGTCACTCTCATCACTGCCGTCGCGAACGTGGTGTTCAATCAACTTTTGGTCTTCCGGCTGGGCTTCGGGATAGCGGGCTCTGGGTGGGCAACGACCGCCGCCCAGGCTTTAGGTCTTCTCCTAGCCCTTGGGATGTTCTTAAGCAAGCCCTACCGCTGCGACTACAAGTCGCACCTGACATGGAGGCCAAAGGGCGGCAGGCTCTTGCGGCAGTTAAAGCTTGGATTTCCGATGGGTCTGTTGCCAGCAGCGGATCTCCTGGGATACTCGATCTTCCAGATGATGCAGGTCCGGCTTGGCACAGCGGGCGGAGCCGCCACGCAAATGGTGACGATTCTGACTTCGATCACCTACGTACCGGGCTTTGGCCTCGCTTCGGCGGCCACCACACTGGTCGGCCAATCGATCGGCGCCGGTGACCGAGAATGGGCTATGCGCGTTGGAACACACGTGATCGTCTTGACCACTCTGTGCACGGGGGGTCTGGGCGTCTTGCTTGCGGCCGCCGGTCCTTGGTTACTTCCCGTCTTCGCTGGTACACACGATGCTGATGCGGCACCCGCAGTTCTGCTTGGCGTGAAACTACTGTGGCTCGCTGCCGCTTATCAGCTCTTTGATGGTGTCAACCTTGGAAGCACGATGTGTCTGCGGGGAGCCGGCGATGCCACCGTTCCTGTGGCTATGCTGCTACCCATATCGTGGCTGGTGTTCGTTCCGCTTGCTCACTCGCTTACGTTCGCACCGGGCCAAGGGTGGGTGCACTTTCTCCCGCAGTTTGGCTGGGGCACGATCGGTGGATGGATCGCTGTGGTTTTGTATCTGATGGTAATCGGCACGGTGTTGTTCGTACGATGGCGTTCCGGCGCGTGGCAAAAGATCAGGATTTAAGATATTTCCTGGCAAACCTGCCCTTGCGATACTCGAGGCTAGGGCAGGGGAGGCCATGCGGGCACCCGTTCACCCCCCACCGTTGACCCACTGCGCGCGAGAAATCCTCGCGACAGTGGGTCACGCCTACACCGCGGCCTGGCAGCAAGTCGATAGCATGCGCGCCTCGCGCGGCAAAGGGCTGCCTCGGTGGTCCGGGTTGGGTGATGTACCGGCGCACGTCTTGAATAGCGGATTGCCCGGCCGGAACTTCAACTGCGTTTCTCGATCGTGCTCATTGGACACCAGGGCGACCACAAAGGGAGAATGACGCCCCAAGGCTGCAGTTCTCGCCTCAGCCGCTGTGGCCGCCGCGTCGAGTCGTCGGGTCTTGAGACAAGCCTGCCGGATACGCGTTCTTGCGCTCGGTGTTACACATCTGGTCGGGCGTCCTTCACCGGCTGCCGGGTCCGCGGAGCTAAAGGTATCTGGAAGGATGCGAGTCTGATCCTGAATATTTTGCGGCGTATTATTATAGCTCCGGGTCGCCAAATGCCCACACCATGTTGGTCCAACTTACTCGCGATTCGGAACGGCTTGCCACTGGCGGATGGTGTCCAGGCTACTGAACAAACAACGCGGTTGGTCCTCCCGATTTGGCATGGGCCCGCCCCAGGTGAGTGGCCGGAAAAGCTCGGCACAGAGGAGTAGGGCTGGACGGCGCTTGAATATCCGTTTTCGCGGGTGTATACATTCGGCGACGCAGGGAAAATTGCCGAACGGCGTTTGGGTCGAAGGAGTGACTCGTGCCACTTGCAATTATTGGGGCCGGCCAGGGGCGTACAGGGACCACGTCGCTCAAATTGGCCCTTGAAGAACTCGGATTTGGTCCCTGCTATCACGGGACCGATATGTATCGGAACCACCCTCCAGGATGGCACCCTTGGACCCCTGCCTTCGATGGCGAGCCGGTTGACTGGGACGTTATCTTCGGGGGCTACAAGGCGACTGTCGATTCTCCCGCCTGCTTGTTCTACCGCGAACTCGCCGACAAGTATCCGGCGGCCAGGGTCATTTTAACGCGACGCGAATCGAACGCCTGGTTCGCATCCGCCCAAGCGACGTACCTGTCGCCCGCAGCCCTCAAAACCCCGGATGCGGTCGGACTCGCCCAATATCGAAGTGCTGCGAAAGGAACTGACTGCCGGATTCGGTACTCAACTCGGCGACCGCGACGTTATCGCCGCTTCCGAACGGCACAAGGCGTGCCAGTACCGAACACTCCTTTCCCGCACGCGAACTTGAAGGGAATAGCCCTAGCGAGAGGTTATATTCGACTCGACATTTTCGCCCATTGTGATGATTGTCAGACCAGTGGAAGAGCGTGAGGATAGTGATTTTCACCGGAGGAACTGGATCAATTGCGCTGCAGCGCGGTCTCTATCACGCGCTAGATGAAAACCTAGATGGCTTCGACACGAAGATCATAGTAAACGCCTATGACAACGGACTCTCCACCGGAGCAGTTCGACGGGTCATGGATGGCCGAATTCTCGGGCCATCTGACATTCGCAAGAACCAGTCAACACGCTTGCAGCTAAGAGACCCCAACTCGCCTTGGGTGACGTTCCTAAAGGGCCGCTTTACGGTTGACTCATCTATTGCGCGGGAGTTTTGCGAGGCCGAGACGCTCCAACTGATGGAGACTCTTGAGAAACAAGGTTCTCAGGTTGACTGCCGCAGCACCTTCTTCAGCGCACTAGAGATGTATTTCCAATCACCACTCGCCGCCAGGATCGATTACGAAGATTTCTCCTTGGCGAACATTATCTACGCTGGACTCGCTAGGATCCACGACAACTCGCTTCGCGCCGCCGCCGGGATCATGGCGGGTGTCATGGGTATTCCAGATACTGTTCTGTTGAATGATGATAGATCCCTATTCCTAGGCGCAAGTACCCAGGACGGGCGCAGAATAATCGACGAAGGCGACATCGTCTCTTGGGGCAACGAAGCTGATCCATTCGTCGATATTTTCTTTACCGACGCTGACGGAAATGAGGACAAGCCGACTCTCTGTCTCGAGGCTTGGCGAGCGATTCTGGAAGCAGACCTTATTATCCTTTCTTCTGGAACCCAGTGGTCGTCCCTTATCCCGACCTATGCGTCAGACGGCTTCAAGAGCGCTATCAACAGCAGTGACGCGACGATATTGATGGTGATGAACCGGAGTCCAGACAAGGATAGCCCAAGCCAAACCTCTTCGGAACTCATCGACATCCTGGTGCCCCGCTACTTTGATGCAGGCCGATTGCATGTACTGGCGGACGAAAATGCTCATCCCAGGATGCGGAGCTTGGATAACTCCGCTCTCTCAAAGATTGCGTCCTTCACTCAAGCAGATATGTCGCTATCCGTCGATCCAGCGGACAAACACGACCCGAGTAAGCTCGCTACCGCCGTCGGGCATGTACTCTTCAAGGACTATCTTGAGAGTGATTTCTACCTATTCGATTACGATGACACACTTGTTGGCCGCGGCGGCCGGTGTCCCAAGTCGTCGCGAGTTAACGTCAAGGGGCTCTGCCGCCTAAACTCGTTGGCTAACGTCGGCATCTGCACTGGAAACACAATCACGGCGATCGACCTGAGGAGTGAGCCGGCCGCTGTCAGCGAAGCGTTGCAGGCGAACTCTAAGTCGTTACTTGTATTTGCTGACGGGGCTGTCAACGAGTATTTGTGCGATACCGTACTGACGGCCGATGACGCTCAGCCGGTTTGGGTGAAGTGCATTTGGCCGGACACTCTCCTGCCGACCCAGGGGCCATACACCGCGACCAAGATCGGCGAGACTTTGCGAAGAGCTGGACTCCCGCTTGTTAAGGTCGAAAACCGAGGTGGTGCTCTAATCGCGATCAAGCCGGTCGATCAAGACTATCGCCATGCACTACTGTGCCTAGTTCGGCACATAATTCATGGTTCTGACCTCGAAGTCCGTGAAACTGGACGGACCACCGTCGAGATCTGCAAGCCCGCACTGTCCAAGATCGGCGCGCTGAGATATCTGCGCACCAATTCGGCAGCCTTACCACAGATCACCTATGTTGGGGACGAATTTGAAACAGGAAACGACCGTGATATCGAGGAGCTAGCCATCAGCGAGACAGGAGTGAAGTGTCTTCACGTCGATAGCCCTGCCCAGACTGCCTTCTTCATCTCGACGCTCACAGCGTACCGTGTCAAAAATGGCAAGCGCTGACCTGTACATCATCGCGGCCGGCAGTGGGTCACGCATTAATGCTAATGTGCCGAAGGCGCTCGTTCCAATTGCCGATGAGCCCTGCCTCACTACCACTCTGCAGCAGATTGGCCTCAAGTTCATGAGGGTGTTTGTCGTCACCAACACTCTCCTGCACGATCAGTGGCGCGCTTACCTTCACTCTCTGGATGCGACGTATCCTGAGCTGGCTCGGCTAATAGTGAATATACCCATCAAATCGGGGCTGGGCGACGGCCATGCCACTCTCCAGGGAATTGTAGCCGCCGGGCGAATGAGGGAGACGGCCTTGTCTCGGGACATTGTTATCGCGTGGGGTGACGTCTTCTTCCCCAATGCGGGACTCATCGATGAGCTGCTGTCACTCACTCTAAAAGGATCGGGTCTCATTCCCGCGATCCACAAGAGCAACCCCTACGTATCACTGTTAGTCGATGACAGGATGCGGTGCGTCTCGGCTGACTTCACGAAGTACGGAGAATATCACTTAACCGGATTCCACGATCAGTCAGTCTTTCGCTTTGATCGTCAGCGGCTAGGTGGCTCTCTTCGAGCTCTTCACAGGGCTCTCTGGAAGAATGGGCGTTATATAACCCCTGGCGGGGAACTCTCGCTTCTGTATGCATTCCACCAGCTCTACAATTCAGGGGATCCAGCCTACGTTTACGAAACTGAGTACCCCACCTTCAGTTTCAACACCGTCGAAGAAGTTGCCGCCATTCAACTGGAGATCAGTAATCGGTGGAAGAGCACGATGCGAAAAGGACGTCCGCCCACGATGGAAGCTTGACCACCTCGGGAGGCAATTTGTGGCCGCGGTCGCGCAAAAATAGGTGGCGCTTGGGAGAGTGGCTGCAAACGGGGGAAGAACCTTGCCATAACTCCGCGGGCCGCAGAGCACCGAGACTCCCTGGCTCCGAACGGAGGATCATCCATGTCTCAAAAAGAGGAACAGGCGACGGACAGCCGCCACACCACCAATGATGAAGGATTATTGGCACGTACGCGGGATTCTCGGTGCTCTGTCAACCGAAACGCAATCGGTCTGTCTTCGCTCTCACCGAGTTGTGATTTGCTAAGAACACCTAAGAGGTAGACTTTATGCCGATGTCTCGTAAAAAGAGAAGTCACGCCGCGTTTTTTGTCTTTCCGGAATTTGCTGACACAGTTCCGACGCTTTCGGTGGTGTCTACGCTAGTAAGACGTGGTTACCGGGTCAGTTACGTCACAACAGATCGCTTTGCGTCCAGCATCTCCGAACTCGGCGCAGAATTTGTACGTTGCCCGTCATATATGGACTTTGCGCAGGGAACTAGCGATGGGAATTCTCCCAGAGAAAACCCTTTCGTTCCTCTAACCGCTAACACACTTTCAGCTATCACGCCGTTCTATGAAGAAAATAGACCGGACATAATCATTCACGATACTGTCGGTTTCGCTGGACGTATCCTGGCAAAGAAGTGGGACATTCCTTCAATTCAGGTGAGCTGCGACTTCCGGATGGATAGGCGATACCCCAGTCGGCAAGCGCCTGAGTTTTACAACGCGGTGCTTGGAGGTGTACCGAGTTATGAGCAGCTCTTGGCAAGCTACGGAATCGTCGGTGATGGATTCTTGTTTTCTCGAGGCGAGTTGAATATCTATTTTTACCCGAATATCTTTCAACTGGACGGCAATGCATTCGACGAGAGCAGTTTCTATGCTGGCCGTTGTGCTCCGGAACGACCTTATACTGGCAAATGGAGACCGAAGGACGCCGGCAATCAGCGGATCGTTCTTGTCAGCGCGTCGACGCTATTTGTCCAGGGGCCTGAATATTTTGAGATGTGCATCGAGGCGCTCGCGGACCTCCAGTGGCACGTGATCTTAAATATAGGCGAGAACAATGACCCTGCTACTTTCGGCGCGGTCCCAGCTCAATTCGAAATAATTCAAGGTAAGCCTCAAATCGGAGTTTTGCCATATGCAGATCTGCTCATATGCGCGGGTGGCATGATGACCACAGTTGAATCGATGTATTGCGGCGTCCCTCTGCTGATGATGACGCATGGGAACGTGGAGCTGGAGGCGTATGCTGAAAATGGTGTGCGGCTTGGGCTGGGTCGACATTTAAAGAAAGCGGAAGCCAATGCTGAAACAATAAGAGAGTCTTTGCTTCAGATGTCAGAAGACACTGCTCTGCGTGGAAGAGTTATGCAGGCGCAACGCCTCGTGAGAGCAGAGCCAGGAGCTGAAGAGGTCGCAAATCGCATTGGTGAGTACGTTGAATCCTTCGATGGGATCTCAGGAGAGGTGTAGGATCGATGTATCATCACAGGCGATCCAATCCGACGATGTTGTCGAAGAAGGTCAGGGGTGAGCACACACCGAAGCTGTTTACTTGGCGTGTTTCTCGATAGACCGAATTGCCAGCATCCTCTGCCTGGCACTGACTCCGCGACAGGAAGGGTGTATCAGCATTCGTTAGAGGCAAATCGGTCATGGAGAGACCCATGTCGCTTTCTATCATCAGCGCCGGGTTGGGACGTACGGGAGCTCTGTCCCTAAAGCGAGTACTTGAGCAGCTGGGGTTCGGACCCTGCTATCACTGCTTGGACAGCAGCGTCGACGCGACCGAGCGCATTCATTCCGCCCTAAACCGCGATCCACCCAATTTGGATCAGGCTTTCGACACATACAGAGCGGCTGTTGATGCACCAGCCTGTCTTACCTACAAGGAACTTGCCTGGAGATACCCGTCGGCCAAAGTTATCCTAACTATTCGTGAGCCCAATGCCTTCGTTCGCTCACTGCAATCCCCGGTCTGCGAACTGAGTAAGTACCCCACGGTCGGGGGGCCAGAAGAACTGGAATTCTTAGGTCAAGTGCTTCCGCTAGTAGTCCACTCGCTCCGATCTACAACCCTTGCAATTCGGACACTGTTATCGTTGCTTTGCATCGGCACAATGCTGAGGTTCAGGGATCGCTACCGCCGAATCGGCTGCTGGTCTTCGATGTCAAAGAGGGCTGGGAGCCACTCTGTGATTTCCTAAATGTGCCCGTCCCTCACACCTCGTTCCCTCATTCGAATTCGAGAGAGGAAACGGCTTCTCTTATGGACAGCGGAAATGGGAAAGATACCCACTGACCCGGGGACGCTAAGAGCACGGTATCTACACTACAGCGCGACGACGCAAGACGCACGCTCAAGGAGACGAACATGCCGCTCGCTAGGCCCCTATGTCACTTGGGCATCTATTTCGAGCTATGAGAGTTGCGTAATGGGGGACCATTCAGAACAACTCTGCCTAGCGCCAGAAGGCAGTGACGAGGGTTGTTCGACGCTGCATGAAGCGCAGTCTGGATCGAGCCACATGCTGGAGATGGCCGAGATCTTTCGCGTAGAAGTTGGGCATGGCTTGGGATTTCAGATACCCCCAGATGCACTCGACCGGATTGTGCTCCGGAGCGTATGCCGGCAGATATTCCAGGGCGATATAACCGTTCTGCTGCTCGACGTATCCACGTACCAACCTCGAGCGATGCGTCTGCAGGCGGTCCCACACGATGAGAAGCTTCTGGCCGATCATCTGCGAGAGCGCTAGTGACACCGTCTTACTCAATGATGACAAATCCCTGTTTCTGGGTGTGATTACCGAGAGCGGAGATCAAGTTCCCGACAAGGTACTAACCTGCTGGATCTCGACGGAGCGCGGCAAAGAGCATGGAGGTTTAACATGCGAAAGATCATTTGGACCTGCTGGTTTCAAGGACGGCAGGCAGCGCCTGAAATCGTTCGCAAATGCGTGCAGAGCTGGGAGGATCGCAACCCGGGATGGGACGTCCGCTGTCTCGACGCCAGCACGGTTTCCAAGTATGTTGATCTTAGCCCGTACATTGACCTGACCCAACAAACCGTCACTGCCGCGTCGCTGTCGGATATCCTCCGGGTGCTGCTACTGCATGAATATGGCGGCGTTTGGGTCGACGCGACCGCCTTTTGCAACGTTCCGTTGGATGATTGGCTGCCTCTCGCGGCGGACACCGGATTCTTCGCATTCGCCTTCCGCGGTCTAGAACATCCCTTGGGCACTTGGTTTCTAGCGGCCGAGCCGGGCAATTCATTGCTTGCGAAATGGGCGGCGCACGCCATGCGTTACTGGCATAGGCGAGAACGGACCGACGAATATTTTTGGTTGCGTCTTCAGTTCGGAGAACTCTGCGCCAGCGACAAGCAAGCCTTACGTGCTTGGCAGGATGTCCCACGGATCAGCGCTGCTGAGCCCCCCCACACCATTCAGTTGTGGATGTACGAGGACTACAATGCGGTGAAATCCCGGATTGACTGGACAGTCCCCGTCTTCAAGCTGACGCATCGGCTTGATGCGAGCCTGCTCACTCCAAACTGCCTCATTGCTCGGCTGCTTGATCTGTCGAAAAGCGACGCGATGCCCCCGTCAAGCGAGCGGCGGGAACCGCTGGCAGCGGCAAGACCGATCGGGCTGCTCAAGTATTGGGTAACGAATCTCGGTGATAATATTCAGATAATCGCCGCAGAAAACCTGCTCCGACGTGCAGGGCTGGTACCATCGTTCTTTGCAGACATGACTGAAGGGTTGGCTCAGCCGCCACCGGTGTCGGGTGAATTGGCCCCCGGCATCGTATTAAACGGTTGGTTCGACACTCACTGGCGTTGGCCGCCTCACTCCGCCTATCGTCCACTTTATCTCGGCTTCCATATTGGGTACCACGAACCCACTCTGATCTCACCCGCGGCTCTTGACCATTACGCCGCCCACGGGCCCATCGGTTGCAGGGACCGCTATACCCTCTCGGTATTGCGCTCTTATGGCGTAGAGGCCTTTCTTAGTCATTGTTTGACCCTCACTTTCGCCCGTCGACTACCCGACCCGGACCGCCAGAAGGAGGTATTCGTGGTCTCCCGTGACCGCTGGATTCTAAACTACCTGCCATCTTCGCTAGGTTCATACACCTTTATCAGCCATTATGATTATTCCGATCCTGAGCCCTATGAATTCGAGAAACACAAGCGTCAGGCGGCCGAATTGCTGAAGGCTTACCGGGACCGAGCGAAGCTCATTGTCACGACGCTACTGCACTGCGCCCTGCCCGCGGCCGCGATGGGTATACCCGTGGTTGTATTCTATCCACCCGACGAAGGGCGTGGACGTGAGCAGTTCGATCTCGCGCGCTTGTCCTCGCTCGCCGAACTCGTGCGGGTATTCTGGGTGTCGGAGGCCGCTCATGTGGATTGGCAGGGGTACACTCCCGACGTGAGCGCTCTGAAGCTCAAGCTAGTAGACACCTTCTTTACTATGGCTGCTCGCTGGGGTCGCCTGGCTCCCCCGGCTCTCGGGCCAATTGCGCCGCCATCGGCACTACCGCCTCCGTTCGATGGCTACATGCACCACTATGTTGACGGACCTGACCGGTTCGCCGAGCTGCCGCGTATGAAGTCACCCGATCGCCAGAAGTGGGAACCACCTTGGACCCACAACCCCGCGAAGCTACATCCCGGCGACCTTCGGTATTCTACAGCTACGCGGCCTTCCTTTCCCTATCCCGACGAACGGCCCAATCCACGCCACGATCAAACGCCTGGTGGAGGCGATGGAGAAGTTCAGACGGTAGAGACTTAGCGATGGCGCATGGCGTGAGCCACCGATACCGACGCTGGCGACGCGCAGGGTGGCGTGAGCTTCCAGATAAGAAGCTCTATTGTCAGCTCGGACTTGTAAATCTGCTCTCATCCCTTCCTTGGCTAGCCGCCACCGAGGCGCGTTATTGTGAAAGCTGCATGCGTAATATGGCGCATCCCAAGATGTGGCGCCCAGTTGGCGGGGCTTTCCCTGCAGCACTGACGTCGAGGTGAACGCCACATAAGTGGGTGTATCGTCGGATCTCCCTTCTTCTCGTCTTCTCTGGGAGTCCGACTACTATGTTCAAGCACTTGTTCACCTATCCTGGTGTATTCGCGCGTCATTGGGAGCACCGGTCGCGACAAGCAGAGCGCCAGAGTTATCTTCAGCACTGTGCCAAACAGGGAGGGGATGGCTCGCGGCACATTGCTGTCGGTGGCCAATGAGTTGCGTGTGATCGTCGGCAGTCTCGAGATCGTCAGTGGCAAAGCGACTACGCATGAGCAAATACGGAAAGCCGCTGAGAACTAGGCGCCACATCTTGGGATGACACCACATTACGCGACAAATGGGCTCGAGCCCATTTAGTGCGGGAAGCCGCCTGTCCGGATCTGTGAGAGCGAAGTCGAATGGCTTAGCGACTCGACCGCGATCTCGATTTACAGCAACCGCGTGTCCAGCCGACCCTTGATCGCTGCAACGGGCGTCGCGTCACATCCATCTTCGTGTTTGGGTATGAGTTAGAACGTTTCGGAGGGTGTGGTGCGAAACTCGCGGCGCATCTTATCGTAGATTACGTTGTCGGATGATTCTGCACTCTGAAGTGCATCAGTTTCATTGTAGATTCTGATCTCGTGGATCCGCGCCGTTTTGGCTCCGTTGGTTTCACGGAATGTGACGCGTAGTCGATTGGCCCACACCCGTGGGAATCTGTGAACGGCTCGACGTGAGTAGTTGTCTTGCGCCTCAGCGATCGTCTTCCATTGACCGGCAGCATGCACCGCTACCTCATAGCTCTTGACGCACTCTGGAAACCTGAATAGCGGGTGGTAAGAACGTACGTTAATGTTACAGTCGAACGTGATCTGGACCTGATTGAATTGGACGGGTCTTTTAAGGTTTAGTTCGATCCAGGCCGGCAGTGGGAGGTCGGGATCCGAGATCCATATATTCGTCCAGCGGTCGGGACGGTTAGTTCCGCGAACGATATTCGAAGCAGCGTAAGGATTTTGCCGCGGAGTCGTGCGCATAGTGAAAGCTTCGCCGCCTGTGATGGGCCTCCACTTAGTTGGGCCGGGACGGTCCGCGGGCGTTACTCCTACGGGCACCAAGGACGCTGTTGCTTCAACGTCGGACCAAAATGAATTCTCGGACGCGAGCGACCACGCAAGTTCCGGATGGCGGTCCATATGTACGTAATAGAGGCGCCCAGGTTTCACGCGCAGGTTGAAGACAAACGGCACATAGCCTTCGTGGCCGGGGGGGACCACGGCAGTGGCAGTGGCCACGTCCTCATCGGACCGAAAGTCCCACACATGCATCGCCTTCCGCAATCCGAGCCGCACGGGTATCGCTTGCGAAGCGGTCGACTTGAGCAGCAGTTCGATCTTTTCGAGCCGTTCCGAGGAGACCGGGAAGATCTGGGCCAAGGGAAACTGAGCGGAACGGAATTCTCGGCCTTCAGGGAAATGCAGTGTAGACTCACTGCTGGCTGTGACGCTGGCGGAACGGGCAATATCCAACGGGTCCCGGTTCTCCACGCCGGGAATGGAGCAATCCTGTCGGAGCAGGAGCTGCTGAAGTTCTTCGGAATGAGACTGAACTATCTGTCTTGGTCCACAATTGTACTTCTTGCACAGAGCAGCGGCCGCCCCCACCCCCTGCCCAGTGATCGCTCCTGTCGCCAGCACACGGGTCGAACTAAAGGCGATGTAGCTGGCGCCCAGGGTGCGGCCGGCAGCCAATAAATTGACCACATTCTTCGAGTAGCAGCTTCTGAGGGGGATACCATAGGGAATCGTTGCACACTCTTCGAAGTCGGATTGCGCCGAATCCGCCATGAAATATTCTCCCCACGGTGGCGTATGCCGATTGAGAATTCCACCCGGCGGGTGCGAATCAATTGGCCACACGCCGTAGGCAATGTCATCGGGACGAACGGAAGGGTCGCGAAGATCCTGCTCAAGCAAGACATAGTCTCCGAGCACGCGCCGCGATTCGCGCTTGTAGGGACAAAAGCTGACGAAATCGAGTGCGTAGTTGCGCGCACGCTCGCGCACATCATCCTCGGTGCACCAGTTCTTGATGTGATCCCAAACGCCTAGAAGCTGCCGTAGCAGTACGTCCCGAATTGCCTCATGATCCCGAATCCAGTGCATCGGATGGCCGACTTCAATCCACGGGTAGCCCCACTCAAACCAGCGGTGGTCACGATTCATCAGATCCGTTTCCGTGACGAATTCCGCAGCCCAGTCGGGCCGTTTGAATGCAACGGGGCGTCCGGTATCGCGCGCCTGATAAAAGAGGGTGCTGCCCATAATATCTGTCGAGGTCTGCTCCGGAGCAGACGGCTCACCGTATTCTGAGCGTGCCTCCTTCCCCCATCGAAACTCTGCGCCCGAACGATAGAGCAGTGTGCCATTCCCAGTGCAATCGATGAACAGCGGGGCTTGAATAATGAAATCTTTCTCCGTTCCGAGCTGAGCCGCATGGATCGCGAGGATGTGAGTCTCATCCGCCATCTCCACTTCCCGCATGGTCGTGTTGAGGAAAAGTGTTAGATTTCTTTCGCGCTGCGCCCACTCGTAGAGGATGAGATCCCATTGCGAGTTTACACGCCCTTCGATAGAAGGGGCCCAATTGCGAGCGCGCTCCTCGGTATAGAGCTCGTCGATGATTCCGGATTCGCGGCACCACGTGTTGTAGTAGCAAGAGTCTTCTGGAAAGTTACTGACTTCACTCGATGAATTGCCGCCGAGCATTGAACGCTCATGAACGAGCGCAACCTGCACGCCATTGCGTGCGGCGCTGATCGCAGCACACGTGCCGGAAAGGCCTCCACCCACCACGACGAGATCGAACTGCTGATGAACGATCTCGATCGTGCCGGGACGAATGTAGCCCCCGATACCTCCTGGAATGGACTGCTTCGCTTCTGCAGGAGCGGCGAACTTTCCTTTCGTGAATAAGGCTCCGAGGCCAAATGCCAGCCGCCCGATGACGTTTCTTCGATTCAGAAACATTCAATTCTTTTCCCGCAGATGGTTCTTCTTTAAATACGAACCCGTTCAACTCTCGTGGCATCGGCGACGCGCCGCACTGGAGGCGATAGATCCTCTGTTGCCTCGCAGCAGCGTGCCCGGCCTGATGGTAGTTTTGGTACTTCGCGAAAACCTTCGATCGCGCGCCTGTTTGCTAGGAGTTAAAACACTTCTGAGTTCTCTTCGATGTTAGACGCTGGCTCCTCCGTCCGGGAAATGTTCGAATGACAGTGTATTCGACATTGAAAGCGAGAGATGAATAGAAGATCTGTCGCGTTGGTTTTGTGAAGTCAGCGGCTATATCACACCGCAGGTGGGATTTCTCCTTCGGCTCCCACGAACCCCTCCTGCACTTCGTGTTACTCGGAGCGGCGATTATCAGCCTCAGCCATTACTTCGTCGACGCCAGTATGGGAATGCCAATGCCACAGCAGCTCCGGGCGATCGTCGATAACTTCATCAAGGAGGAGATTCTCTACCGGCAAGCAAAAACACTCTGCCTCGCAGTGAACGATGAGATCATCCGTCGGCGCCTGGTGCAGAAGTACGAATTCCTCCAGCAGGACCTCGCGACACCGGTCGAACCAACCGAATCCCAGCTCCGGGAGTATTACCGGCGGCACTCGGACCGTTACCGCCGCCCGGAGACGGTCACCTTCACACAGGTCTACTTTTCGCCCGATGCTCGCGGCGACGGCGGTGCCCGGGATGCGGGGCAGGAGCTCGCGTCAAACCTGAATCGTCGAGGCGCTACCCGGGCGGCCGACCAAGGGGACCAATTTTCCGCAACAGCCGACTTCGCAGCAGCTTCTCGCGACGAGCTGCGTAGCGTGTTTGGCAGAGAGGGCCTCGCGGAAGCCATTTTCAGTGTGGAGATCAATCACTGGTCGGCTCCGCTGCGGTCCGGATTTGGCTGGCATACGGTCTACATCACTTCCCGGCAGCCAGCCGCGGAGGCCTCGTTGGACGAGGTCTTAAAGAGCGTCCGCCTCGACCATCTGGGCGCTGAGCGAGATCGACGCAACATGGAGGCCTTCAGGAAGCTACGCGAGAGCTTCCAGGTCGGGCGCGAGTGAGCGACGGGATGAAATGTGTCGTTCGAGTGTTGACGTTCCTGCTCGGGTTGATGCCGCTCGGTAGTCAAGCAATCCCGCGCGAGGTGCGGCCTGGCCTACTACGAAATCACCGAGGCCGCGCCGAATCAATTCGACATCTTATGGAAGCAGCCCAGCAGCGGCATGTTGGCGCGCTTCATATCGAGCCGAAGCTGTCGATTGGATTGCTCGATACGCCCTCGGACGAGCGGTACACGGCCAACAGCTTCGTCATCCGTCGTTGGAAGCAACGCAGCATTGCGTGCGATCGCCTCGATGGTGCGACCACCGTGCATATCGAGGGTCTCGAGCACACGCTGACCGATGCGCTCGTGATCATCAGCTTTGCCAGCGGGCAGCAGATTCAGGCCGAGCCATTCGGGCGCTCGTCATTCACCTCACCGGGACCGGTAAGATGCCCGTGCCGGCCTATCTGACGCTCGGCATCGAGCACATCCTGATCGGGGTCGACCATCTGGGCTTCCTCCTCTGCCTCGTGCTGGTGCGTGGAGGCGTAGAGTTGCTGAAGACCATCACCGCGTTCACGCTCGCGCACAGGACCGCTAGCGGGCGAGGGCGGATTTAGCAGGAAATGGTGGGAACGCACATCTAGCTCTCATAACGGTCCAACCCATTGTAGATGTCTCGACAAACAAACAAAGAGTATCCGATGAAAAGACGTGGATTTATCAAACTGTCCGCGATCGCCGGAGCGTCTGCATTGGTAGTTGCCTCAGATAACGCACTCGCAGCAAATTCACCGGCATCCAGCAAAACTTCAAGCACCGGAAAACTTGCGTTGCCGGCGTCGCGATGGACCGCAGGGTCAACAGACGAACGTGGTCTCACCGATCTTTCTCCTGCGAGATGGATTTGGTACCCCAGTGAACGAACCTTGCCGAATACCTTTGTGCTCTTTCGGCGTGACGTCGAACTTATAGCGACGCCAATCAAGGCGACGGGCTGGATAGTCGGAGACAGTCGATACAAATTGGAGGTAAATGGTAAGCGCATTCAGTGGGGTCCGGCGCCGTGCGACCCCCGTTGGACTGAAGCAGACCCAGTTGACTTGTCTGGCGTGCTCCAGAGTGGAAAGAATGTTCTAGGCGCCACAGTTCTGTACTATGGCCATGGTGATGGAACGTGGCCCACTGGGAATCCCGGATTTCTCTTCTGGCTAACGATCGATTATGCGAACGGCACGCGTGAAGTCGTCGTTTCAGACGCAACGTGGCGAGTCAATCTTTGTCGGGCGTGGCCGCCGGGCCGGTACAAGCGGCATCTCTGGCGAGCTCTGCAGGAAGAGTTCGACGCACGCCTCTATCCCGATGGCTGGAATACTCCTGGCTTTATGTTGAACTCCGATTGGCTGAGCGCAATGGCCATGGATGCGTCTCCAAATAAACCGGCGATTTGCACGAACTATAATAACTATCTGACTAGCTTCGACAGTCCTCCTAGTTATTCGGATCTGCGCCCGCGCGCAATTCCACTCCTGGATGAGTTGTTGGTTCCAGTCGAGCGTTTGGCCGAAACGCTCTGGATCAAATGGCTGCGTCCGGCAGCTGAGTATTTTGAAAATCGCGGACCCAGTTGTTTCACAGTTGATAGAACGCCATCGGCAACGGAAGTGGAAAACGGTCGCTGGCAGGCCACTCTTGAGATGGGCCGCGGCGCGGTGTTGACTTTCGAACTGCCCGAGCAAGTGGTGGGCTTTCCGTACTTTTCGATTACCGCTCACGCCGGGACAACGGTGGACTTGATTACGCAGGAGGCCCATCGATTGGGCGGCACTGCATTGCTTTACACGACCGCGACTTACGGATGGACGCGATTCGTATGTCGCGAAGGACAGAACGCGTTCGAGTGTTTCGATTTCGAAAGTCTAAGGTGGGTGCAGGTGCACATTCAGGGCCATGGAATCGCCACCGTGCACTCGGTGGGCGTGAGGCGTCGTTTGTTTCCATGGCGAAACCGGCCTCTCGTGCGCTCCAATGACACCCAGTTGCAACGGCTCTTCGATGCCAGCATAAACACCATAAAAAACGCCGCCACCGATCAATTCGCGGACGGAAATGGCCGAGAGCGTCAGCAATATGCTGGAGATGCCTCTCACCAAGTCTCCACATCGCTATTGGCGTTTGGGGATGCCCGCCTCGCTGCCCGCTATCTCAGTGTATGGAGCCAAGGATCGACGAAGGAGGGCCTCTTTCTAGATCCTTGGCCTGCAAATGAAAAGCTAGAGCTAATAGGCCCTCGTCTGATGGAGCTCACCCAATTCGGCCCACAACTGGACGCGGGTACGCAATTTGGGTTTGATGCTTGGAATTATTATCAGTTCACCGGAGACTTGGAGCCCTTGAGGGAGGCCTATCCTCGACTGTTACGGTTTGCCAACTACCTAATCGGTCTGATCAACCGTGACGGCGACGGACTCATTCCAGTGACGGATCTTGGGATGGCATTTGTATGGTTAGATTGGGATCCCTGGCCATTTGATAAACAGGCAACGAGCCAGCGAAGAAAGCAATGTTCCTTCAATCTATATGCCGCAGGCATGTTCGAGCGCGCTCTGGCTCCGATGTGCATCGCGTTTGGCAATGATCCCCAAGCGGGTGCACTCAGAAAAGTTGCCCGGAGTCTAGTCAGTAACACAGTGAGACGATTCTGGAGCGGGCAGCGACAGCTCTTCGTGGACAATTTACCTTGGCTAAACGAGGAGGGCGAAGTTTCACTCAGCGATCGAGCGCTTGCACATGCCGTGCTCTTTGATCAATGTCCAGGCGGTGCGACTGCGGTTGCGATTCAGGCATTGGCCAAATGCCCGAAGGAGATGGGTCTTTCCTATCCCGCGAATGCGCTCTGGCGACTCTGGGCCTTGGCGAAAGGAGGTCGCATAGACGTAGTGCTGAACGACCTACGGGCGCGTTGGGCAACGCTGCCCTCCGTTACGCTCAACAATACTCTGCAAGAGTCTTGGACAACGGAACCTGATACCGGGAGTCAATGGAGCCATAGCGCTGTCGCGCCATTGTCGGTGGCCCATCTGTGTTTGGTCGGCTTAAGGCCCCTTACTCCGGGATTCCGGCGTGCCGAGATGCAGCCGCAATTGGGCGGTTTGGAGGACTTCGAGCTTATGACCTATACCGGTCAGGGGTCGGTGCACTTCAAGACTTCGGGAGAGAAGGGCGCTCGCCAGCTAAGCCTCACCATACCGGACGGTTGCACATGTGACGTGCTGTTACGTGCCGAAGAGCAGGTGGAACTGAAGAGTCTTCAGGATGCGGCTCCTCCAGGGTACCGCCGTTATCGATTGCCCTCAGGCAAGTCAACAGATCTGCATCTCAGGCTCACATGATCCGAACATAGAAGGGCTTGCGTCATGACTCTCAAGCTGACCGCCTGATGAGACGGTCAATCATCAGGGGCAGGATGTGATGATAAGCGCAAAGACAATGCTGGTCGTGGTACCTGAGGCCCCGCGATACCAACACGAAAAGCCCGGTGCGAGCGGCGAAGTTATTCGCTTGGATGACTTGGAAATCTCGGTCGGGGGTATCGTCGTCGTGTTCGGTCATTACGAGGTCCGGGTCGCCAAAATGTAGCCCGGGCCATGGTGTCACCAGACGACCCATTTCCATCACCTTAGCGCGACAACGGCCCAAGCTGGGTGACAACCCTGATCAGTCTAGTAACGACACAGGCACGAGTCGCGGTGCGATAGCGTCACTGGACTTGCATGCTCTTGATTGTACAAGGGCTCTGGGTGACACAATGATTCACCGGGTGACATCAAAAAAGAGTCCCCACACGATGTTCGAGCAACTCAGAAGAGCGGACTGTCCGAATTCGCCAACGGACAACTAGTGATAACAGCGTGGCTTCTCACTAGTGGTGGCTCGACCAAGCCTCCCGCGCTGGAATTTGGCACGCTGCAGCTGATCGGGCCGCGTCCACCGTGGCGATTCGGCCTCAACGGTAAAAATCACGCGCGGCGGCGCGGACGGCCAGGGGATCCTCACTCAGCACCTCGTGCGGCTTGCGTCCGGCGAGGCGCGCATTCGAGGTCGCAAACCAACTCAACACGGGCCAGCCGCGCGCCGGCTCGGGGACCCGGTCCAGGATCACCACCATGTCCGGCAGCGGCAGGCCCTCGGTGTCAAACTGAAACCGCGGATACTGATCCTCACCCGCCTCTCGGATGGCAAAGAGCTGCGCGCGCTGGCGATACTGGCCGAGTTGCGCCCGCGCGGCCGCCACCGAGATCCCGCGCACGCGACTCCAGGATTCGGCGTCGAACATGGGAAAGCACTCTCGCAAGCGCCGGGACCGCCCGATCTGACGGTGTGACCTGCGCCTGCTCGCGGAGGACATCAGGGCAGTGTGCTCCGCATCCGCCCGGATGCCTAGCGAGTGGCGGTCGAGCGCCGCGGCGACCGGCGGCGTCTTCCAACACCTCACGCTGCGCATAAGGGGCACACGAACGAACCAACGCCAAGCCCTCAGGGACCCGCTTAAGAGACGCATCCACCTCGACACCCGAGAATCCCCGGCACGGCTCACGCCCCCGCTGTTCAGAATTGGTGATTATGTGGACATACCCCGTGTGCTCGTGTGCGCGGCCGGCGCGCGGTAGCACGCGCGATCGCCCAACTACGCCCGCGGGCGGCCATCCAAGGGCGCGGGTATGGCGCTGCACTCAAAGGAGGGCAATGCGCCCAAGGTTGGAGACGCTGTCTGGAGAGGCGGATGGCAGCGCTGGTCACGCCATCTTCTCGTGGGCCGCCGTATGAGGCGGTGACGTCTCTGCAAGAGCTTCTTGCCAGGGTTCCGCATCCAGTAATGTTCTCGGTTATAATTGACGGTCCCTTTGCTAGCCCGCCTTGACGCAAGGCGCGCAGAGCGCTGCCATGTCAAACGATCACTTCGTAGCGCAAACCTACCTGAAGCACTTCGGTGACCCCGGCACAGGTGGGATGCTGCACGCGTACCGGAAGAAGGACGGCAAAGAGTTTGCCTGTTGGCCGAAGGACGTCTGTCACGAGTGGGATGGCGACTTGAACCGCCTGCTCCGAGATCCCGAGTTGCTCGGCGATTTTCGCAAGATGATCGAGCCGTGGTGGAACCCCTCTGTGGAGACTGTGCTCCAGGGGGAAATGACCTACCACGATAAGTTCGTGATCTCCGGGTACATGGCCAACCTTTTGACCTGCACGCCCGCGTGGAGACGGGTCGGTGCGACCATGACCCAGCAGTACACGATCTCTCGGCTGTCTTTCGCAAAGAGGATGAAGCTCAAACACGGCGGGCAGCCGGATCTGGACGTGGAAGCGGTCGAAGCACTCGAGAATGGCGAGGTCGTCTTGGATGTGAACCCCAACTACATAAAGGGGCTCGCGACCAAAAATTTGATGCAATACACCTGGGTGATTTACAACCTTGACTGGACTGTATTGCAAAACGATTCCACCGAGCCATTCATAACGTCGGACAATCCCTTCTCGCTGTCCTACTCCGGCTCGCCGGACGACTCTGTGTGCCGCATTTTGCCGATCACACCACGATTGGCTTTCGCTATCCGATTTGATCCACGGTCGGATCCGGCCGGCGATAGGGTGTCCACCGAAGAACTCGCAGCGGGCCTGCAGCGTCCACCCGCGGGCACGATCACATACTCTCGGTGTAACGCGGACGAAGCCTCGGGTTTCAACGTTATCCAAGCACGGTCGGCAGAGGACCTCGTCTTCTCATCCGTGGAATCCGAAGAAACACGCGAACTGGTTCGGGACGCGGCGAGTTTTCGAATGGACGTGCGGCTCGTTGAATTGCCGGATCCGGACGGAGACCCCAACACAATGATTATGGGGACCGTGCTATCCGTGCAGGAGCACCCTGGGGGAAGCCCTCCAGATTCTCAATTTTAATGGCCAAGCCGCAGCGCGGTGTCACGCGAAGCGGCAGAAGCTCTCGAGTTTTGGTCGCGGAAAAATGGCACGCGACAGTTGCAGGTTCCCCTAACGATCACCTCTGAGCTGGCTGATGCCCTGCGCGAAAAGATGATGTAAGCCGCGCACACGGCTACGGGCAGTCCCGTTTGCGAGCCATTATCGTCGTGCGTCTGCACCGGCAGGCGGCAAGGGCCCCCTATGCGTCGGCTGATGTGGGCTATTCGCAGCGAAATATCACGTCGGCGTTGGCAGCACTTCCGGGGTGGACTGCCTGAGCGTTGAAACTCGCGCCTGCGCCGGGGGCGTAGGCGCTCCCGTTGGCCGATGCCGCGCTGCCCACACGACCGTCGGTGGACTGCGCATTTACGAGCGTCACCTGCTTGCCTTGCGTGGCGCAGTATTGGTTCGCTGTCTTCAGCAACTTCATCTTCTGGCTTCCCCCGCTTGGGAGCGCGGTCGCCGACGATCCAGTAATTTCGTAGTTGCCATTACCGATAGGTACGACACCGGAGTTGGTCGCGCAGCCGGCCAGGGCCGCGAGACCAACGGCAGAGAATACGTGCAAAGCCTTCATAGGGAGATCTCCGATCACACGTAGGGGCAGTATCGATCCAGTATGTCTCTATGCTGGAGCGCTAACCGTGATGACAGTCCCAACCCTGTCCGGGTGTCACTCGTAGGTGCATCTACATTTCTGCGGATTTCAGCAGTCTTGATTGACTCAGGCATATCCGTGTCGAACGGCGACTTTCATACTTTCAGTTGTGACTGAGCGGACGATTCCCGAAACCGGAGCGTATACTGTGGCGAATGCAGGGCGGTGGACCGGGCACTCATGTTTCAGAATTTCACTCGTAGGCACCAGCTAGACCACTTCGAGAGTGATCTCAGGTACGAGTATATTCCTCCGGGATTTCGTTATGACCTGTTCAAACTGGTCCAGGAAAACTGCGGCGAGGAAGCGAGCAGCCTTCGAGAGTACGCCATGTACCGAGGCGCATCCATCTCAATAAATGCGGATTATTTTCAGCTTTTTAGCGTCGACGAGATTCACGAATACTACAGTCCCGATCTTTTCGTGGATCTGCTACTCAAGGCGAAGTGGCACCATATTCTGTCGATTGTGGAGTTCCTTATCAACGAGGGGCCACTGTCGGATGCCGAAGTAAACCAGCTATTCAACTACCACAACGTTGGATACGAGGTTGAGCAGGAAGCCAACGACAGTTGGAAGGTGGTGGTGAAGTATATTGCGCTCATTGAGGAGAGTAACCAGGTCATATCCTCCGATATCCCTTACAAACCGGTGATTGAGGCGATTACCGCAGCTAAGGAAGCGTTGGTTGACCCAAAGAAGATCGACGTCGCGTCCTCCATAGCTCATTCGGTCGTCGCCGTTGAGGCATATCTGCGCGGCTGGCTCAACAGCAAGGGACTCAAACCCGCCACGCTGGGAGACGCCATTAAGATCGTCAGGAAAGCGTCGCTTTGCCCAGCGCATATCGTCGAGTCGCTTGAGCAGTTCTATATCTATCGTAATCGGACAGAAAATGTCGGACACGGTGCCCCGGCGTTTGCGGATATTTCTCGCGAGGATGCACTACTTTGTAGCGAAATGGCCGTGTCGTTCATTAACTACTTTCATCGGAAGGCGCGCCCTCAATAGATAGCGGCAGCTCGCCGCGGAGCGTTCTGGCGCCTTCGTTTTCAGATGAATGCGGCCTGTCCGCTTCTGTCGAAGATTAGTCTCCTACGTGTACCACTGAAGCCTCGATCCCGCCGGTTCGTCCGACAAGTCCTCACTTCGGCATCCTTACAATTGGTCCAACTTCAACGGGGGGGGTGGTGACATGTCCCGAACTCTGACGCTCGAGCGCGAGCAGGATGAACGCCGTGATCAGCGTGCAAGACAACGGGATCGGCATTCCGCCACCGGTGCTCGAGGCCGTTTTCGACATGTTCTCCCAAGTGCACGAGCCCCGCACTGAGGAAGGACTCGGGATAGGGCTTTCCTTGGTGCGATCGCTGGTGCAGATGCACGGCGGCTCCGTCACGGCCTTCAGCGAAGGGCTGGGACGGGGGAGCACGTTCACGGTGCGCTTGCCGCTGGGCTCGGCCGCGACACCCGCTGTCGCCGCTCAACCCTGGTCCTCGCAGCCGCAGCCAACGGGTACTCGTCCTCGACGATAACACCGGCGCCGCCGATTCGATGGCAGCCCAGAGAAAGACTACTGCTCAGCTACTGCTCTGGAACCCGACTGCCCCTCTCCTGCAGCGCAGCGCCAGCATCTTCCAGTGTTGAAAGCTCAATTCCTGCGAGATTTGCGCGCGAAGTGAGCGCCCAGCACTGTTTGTTGGGCGGACAACGGCTAGTCTGCGCGGTTATGAGAAGGACGACGGACAACGGCCGATGCTTGGTCTCGATCGACAATGACCCGGCCATATGGCCGGTGCGCCGGGCCCACACAGAGCCACCGTTACGGCCTGGTGTGTGTCAACATAGGTACACCGCCTCGATGGGCCGCAATCACGGCCATCGCTTCCGCGCCAACTGGGTTGAGCCTCGTGATACCGGAGCGGCACGGCGCAGCAGCATTGGCGGCGCGCCGTCGCTGCGTGACATGGGTTAGTTAGGGCGGTTCGCATGGGATCCCAGGGCCGACCGGATGCTGCACCCTCGGATCAGCAACTTCAGCTGTTGATTCTGGAAGACTACGCCACGGACGCTGAGCTCGCCGTGCAACAACTCAGGAGGGCGGGCATGAACTGCGCATGGCGGCGCGTCGAGACGGAAGAAGCATTTCGAGAAGCGCTGTGCGAGCGGCCGCCCGATGTCATTATTTCTGATTACACGTTGCCCGGCTTTGGCGGGGCGGCAGCGCTCGCGTTGGCCGTAAGGGAGGCGCCGGATACGCCGTTTATCTTTGTATCAGGCACGATCGGCGAGGAGCGCGCGATCGAGGTTTTGAAGCACGGGGCGGTCGACTACGTGCTCAAGACCAACTTGGCGCGCTTGGCGCCTGCCGTGAGAAGAGCGCTCGAGGAGGCCGCTTCGCGCCGCGCCCGGCGCAAGGCCGACGAGCGTGTCGCTCGTCTGACCCGCGTGCTTCAGATGCTCTCAGCTATCAATGCAGCCGTCGCTCGCATTCGTGATCGCACGCAGTTGCTGGATGAGGTGTGCCGGATCGCGCATGACGTCGGCAATTACGCGTTTGCGTTCGTCGCGTTGATCGATCCGCGCACCCGCTTAGCCCATCCGGTCGCGTGGGCTGGCGCGGACGTTGGAGCGCGTGATCAGGCGGGGCTTCCGCGTTGAGGATACCGGGGGAACCGCAGAGAGCGTGACCGGCTGCGCGTTGCGCACGGGTCAGCCGGTCGTGTGCCAGAACGTGCTTGATCAGACATTAGGTATCGCGTATCGCGAGCGGATGTTCGCCGCCGAGGTCAACTGCCTCGCATCGGTTGCGCTTCTCGTGGACGATACGCCGGTCGGCGCGTTCACCGTGGGTGCGGTCGAGTGTGACGCCGTCGATGAAGAGGAGCTGCAGATGCTGCAGGAAGTGGCGGCCAATGTTTCATTTGCCCTCCAGTATCTGCATCAGGAGAACGCAGTCTGGCTTCTCTCCTATTTCGATCCGCTCACCGGGCTCGCCAAGCGGACCTTGTTTTGCGAGCGGCTCGCGCGTCTGCTCGCGCGGCACGTCGCCATCGATCCACACGTCGTGATCGTCGCGTTCGGCATCGAACGGCTCGGTCTCATCAACGATTCCCTCGGTCGCCATACCGGGGATCTGGTCGTGCAATGCGTGGCGGACGGCCTCAAGCGGCAGTTCGATGACACGGAGAAGCTGGCGCACCTGGAGGGCGGTGCCTTTGCCGCGATGATCACGGGCCAGCCGTCCTACGAGGACGCCTTGCACCTGCTGCACGATCACATCAATGCGATCTGCGGCCGACCGCTCGCGCTCGCCGGCCGCGACATTCCGGTGACGGTGAAGGCAGGTTTGGCGCGCTTTCCGGAGAACGGCGCGGACGCCGAATCGCTTCTGCAGAACGCAGAGGCCGCGCTTCACCAAGCGCGCAAGTCCGGGGATCGATCTGTGCGCTATCGGCGCGACATGAGCTCCGAAGTGCTCGCGCGCCTGGCACTCGAGCAGCGACTGCGTGCGGCGCTCGAGGCGAACCAGTTCGTGCTGCACTATCAGCCCACGGTCGAGCTGGTGAGCGGCGCCATCGTCGGAGCGGAAGCGCTGTTGCGTTGGCGCGATCCAGCGCGCGGCCTTGTGGCGCCCGACGGGTTTCTCTCGGTGCTCGAGTCCACCGGTCTCATCCTCGAGGTCGGGGAATGGGTGCTACGTCAAGCGAACGAGGATCTACGACGCTGGCAGCAACTTGGTAACAGGCCCATGCGAGTCGCCGTTAATGTCTCTCCGGTGCAGTTGCGTCAGCAGGACTTCGCCGCCCGATTCCTCGCGATAGCGAATTCGCAGGCGCAGGGCATCCGCGGGCTCGACATCGAGATCACGGAAGGGGTGCTGCTCGAAGATCCTGATTTTCTCGCAGGCACCCTACAGACGCTTCGCAATGCGGGCGTACGCGTTGCGATCGACGACTTCGGCACGGGGTACTCCTCGCTGAGCCGTCTGTCGCAGCTGCCGGTCGATACGCTCAAGGTCGACCGCTCCTTCATCACACGGCTGGTCGGAGACCCGACGGCGCAAGCCGTGGTCTCGACAATCGTGTCGCTCGCCCGCGCGTTCGGGCTGGGCACCGTTGCGGAAGGTGTAGAGACCGTCGAGCAAGTCAAGCTCGTCCAGACTCTCGGTTGTGAGCAGTCGCAGGGCTATCTGCATAGTCGGCCCGTACCCGCCGAGCAGTTCGAGGCGCTGCTCACTGCGGATCAGAACAATGAGCCGGTCCACTGAAACCAACCCAGTTGGGTCGTGCCAACACGAGCGCGGGCTCTATCAACTCACCGCATACCGCCGTTATGTCCCTGCCTTCAGAATGCGATGGCGGTTCCGGCGCCGATGCAACTACTGGTGGCAAGATTTCGGCTAACTCACCGGGGGATGTGTCGTGCCGCTATCCGAAAAATGTTTGAAGATTTTAGTGGGCAACGCAAGCGTAGCGGTCGTTCGGACTCAACGAAGGGGCGAATCCTACATCTCATGCTTATGTCGTCCCCTGGACGCGAGAGTCCGTTTCATTCTCCTGTGGACCCATTCTGATGAAGCATTTGATTGCGCAGTCTCGGGAGAGTTAGTCGCGATGGCTCAGAACCACGCGGGGCCGCGCGCGTGGCGCTCGGCACCGAAGGTCTCACAGAAGTGATGAGATCGTTTTGCAATGCTCGGCGCAGCGGCGGTTCGCAGTGGTTCCGTGTTTTGAAGTTCCCTCCAGAACCATTGGGAAGCTACGCGCAATACTACCGCCGCTAGTCACCACCCCCAATGTCGTGCCGGGCTACAGCGAGCATCTAGTGCAGTGCGAGCAACATAAGCATAGCCAAGCTTCGGCGTCGCCCGTCACCTTGCGTGGCGGGGCGCACCGGGGACGGTTACCCAGCCATCATCTTTGCAGGGTATTGTCAGTGTGCCGTTTCGGTCAGCACGACAGAGCGGCCGTCAGGGTCGTGGATGATGGCGTAAAGTCCTGTGTTGGCGGACAGCGGTTCAGCTTTTTCCGTGATCCCGCGCGCGGCTAATGTGTCCAGCACCATTTTGACGGAGCGGACCTTCAGCCCAATCGCAGGGTCCGACCCTCTGACCGCCTTCTCTCTTCGCTATCTTTCAGATCGATCCACAAGCGCGGACCGCCCGCATCAACTATGAAAGATTCTCCGATGATCCTCGGTGACGGGAAAGCCCAGTTGCTCGACCCAGAACCTTCGCGCCGCGGCCAGATTCTGCGTCGTCACCTTACGAACGTGTACCGCTCGAACATCTCCCTGCCTTTTCAATCGGTTTTCGCAGCCATGATCAATGAGCGCCCCGGGCATCTTTGCACTCGCGAGCCAAACCTCATAGCAGCGAAGATGCAACCGCAATGTCAGCGCTCGGTCGGCAATGAATTGGACTTCATACTCGATTTCATCGGGGCCGGCTTGTCTGCCACACACTCCGCACAAGGCCCCCGTGTGCTGGCCGGCCCGCACGTCGCCCGTTGGGTCGCAGGGCAGCCGCCCGTCCTTAATCCGAGCACGCGCCAGTCACTGCAGCTCTGGCTCTGAAGTGAACATCTGACACCCCCGACTCTTTCGTTTTACTTATGGTGGGCCGTCCCAATGCCTAGTTTCCTCACCCCGGTGTGACTTTACAGAGCAGGCCCAGGCAATGGCGTTAATCTCCATTCGGCATGAGTCTTACGGCGCTGCTTTCGGAGAACAGTCCTAATCATGTTAGACAAAAGAACGCAGCCAATTCAACCGGGGTGCCGTGATGCCGGTGTCACGAACTCATCTACAAGCCGGTCAACGCTGAGGAGTTGAAACCGCATCCGGAGGCTCGGATCAGGGTCGCCGGGCACCGTTGGAAAGCTCATGAGGCCTTCCGCAGTCTTGCTCTTTGAATTGCGTGAACGTGCCACGTGGAAGAATTCTCCCCGCGCCGTACTGTTGGTTCTGAGTGGAGCATAATGCCGAGGTGAGCCTGATTCAGCACGTGTGCGCACCCCTGTTCTGATCTGGGTCAAGCTGGAACATTCGGCTGACTTCACCGCAACCGCAACAGCTGAGGCGCATCCCTCATTTGCGTCTTAAGGCCGAAACGCAACCGCCAAGTGCGTAGGTGTGAGGTGCCGATTTGCGCTCGCGGAACTTGGCCATCGTATGGCCGTTGTCTTGTACATTCCAAGCGGACTGCCTCATGGCCCGAAGTGTCACTACTCGCTCGCAGAAAGCGAGTCTCGCGCACACGACAGGGGCACAGCGGACGCCCTTTCCTGCATTTGTCAAACCATGTCTGGCGAAGCTTCAGAGCGCACCGCCGGAAGGCGACGCGTGGACCCATGAGGAAAAAACTGACGGCTATCGCCTGCAGGCACATCTGCGTTCAGGGAGAGCGACGCTCTACACGCGCAAGGGTTTTGACTGGACTCACAAGTTTTCGACGCTTGCCCGCGCGCTGCAGACTCTCACAGCGGACGCAGCCGTATTCGATGGCGAGGTCGCGGTTTTCGACTCCCGTGGCATCTCGGATTTCCACGCACTTCAGGCTGACCTCGCAGCAGGCCGCACGAACCGACTCGTCTATGTTGTATTTGATGTGCTCTACCTGGATGGATATGACCTGCGCTCTGTGCCTCTTGAGGATCGTCAACGAATGCTCGCGGAACTGGTTGCTCGGCGCCATGATGTCCGACTTCGCATGAGCGAGTTTTTGGAGGGTGATGGCCCCACGGCGTTTAGAACGGCGTGCGCCCGTCAGATGGAAGGCATCGTCAGCAAGAAACGCGGTTCGATGTATCGATCGGGCGAGCAGCACACCTGGATCAAGAGTAAGTGCCGAAAGACCGAGACTTATCCGATCGTGGCATTCGTGGAAAAGCTGGGGGCACGGCCACGTCGGATTGCATCGTTGTATGTCCGCCGTCGCGACCGCGATCTCCTGCTGTACGCGGGTAAGGTAGGCACCGGCTACACGGAAGCGCAACAATACGAGCTGCGCGAGCGGCTTAACCCGCTCATCCGCGCCACATCGCCCTTATCGATCGCGGTGAAAAAGCCGAAGGCGACCTGGGTCGAGCCGCTCCTCGAGGCCGAGGTCGAGTATGGCAACATCACTTCCGCAGGAGTTTTGCGCGCCGCCTCATTCAAGGGAATTCGGGATGATCTTCTGCCGCAAGCCGCGCAATCAGGCGCGGCTAACAAGTCGCGGCAGGCATCTCACCATCATCAAGTCCGTGTACCGAAGGAAAACATCCTTCAGCTTCTGCCCGATGCTGTTATACCCTCCGAAGAGCAGCTCACCAGGTATTGGCGCAAGGTGGCGGCTCGAGCGCTCAAGTATCTGGCGGGTCGGCCCTTGAAGTTGGTTCGACACGTGCACGGGACAGCCTTCTACCACAAAGGACGCTTGCCGCCCGTACCTGCGAGCGTCCGGCAGCTTAGGATAGAAAAACGTGAGGGCGGTGAAGGCACGCGTGTCTGGGTGGACGATCTAGGCGGTCTTCTCGGCCTGGTCGAGATGAACGTAATCGAGGTCCATCCCTGGAACTCGAAAGTAGATCACCTCGAACGCGCGGACCAACTCGTGTTCGATCTCGATCCTGGTGAAGGCGTTGAGTGGGCGTTTGTTCGCGAGGTCGCGCTGGTTCTACGTGAGTTGCTGCGGGTAGAGATTCTTCCGAGTTGGCCCAAGGTCACAGGCGGCAAGGGGATCCATGTCATGGTTCCGCTGGATAAACCGATGACTCATGACGAGGCACACCGATACAGCCGCAATCTCGCGCAGCGCCTGGCGGCGATTGACCCAAGACGGCTCACGATCTCGGCCGAGATTTCCGCGCGCAAGGGGAGGCTCTTCTTGGACTATTTGCGCAATGGGCGCGGAACGACAGCCGTTGGTACGTACTCACCGCGAGCTCGCCCGGGCTTTCCGGTGGCGGCTCCTGTGACATGGAAACAAATCGAGAGCGGAATACAGCCAGACGCATTCAGCCTGTCTCGACCCTTCCGTGCCCATCCTAGCCGTGGACGTCAAGAGCTATACAGTAGACGCAACTCGGGCTTGCTGTGGTAGCCACTGTCTGCGGCATGCTTTGCAGCATGGCCAGACGACGCCGCGGTGAGCGTGATTCCCTCAACTGCGTGAACGAGCCCTGGCGGGTCCCGGCACAACCCGGGACCCCCTCACCTGTTAGCCAAACCGACGCAGCACTGCCACGGCCTGCACCTTTGTTAGTACTCCTAAGCTAAGAACAATGGGCAGCGGTCAAGGAAGGTCTGGTGCTGATTTTGTGGCGCGCCATACTCGAGGGCGCAGACGCTGGCTGGCCAGCTATTTGCGTAAAGAAACCGTCAACACACAACACACAGACACGGAGATGACACCCATGGCAAGAACGGGTCGCCCTCAGAAAGACCACGTACGCTTGAGGATACCGGCGGAGTTATTCTGCGGTCGGCCCACAGGCGCTTATACTGTCCTGCAGTTTCCAAGCACATCAACCTATGCCGGTGTCGCGTGGCGAATCCGTCAGGGGAAACCTGTCAAGATCGTGGAGAATGAACAGCGGCGCAGATCTTACCAAGGAGATTCTGCTTGCGATATTGGTCGAGCGGGCGCCAGAGAGTTTCTCGGTAGCGCAACTCTACTCTCTCATCCAGAAGGCCGAAGCGGATGCGCAAGGCAGAGCAGAAGCGCAGGTCGAGGTTGCTGCGTGAGCACCGCACATTGCACCCACCCAGGGTCCCACCCGCAACGGAGCTGTGAGAGTAGTAAATAAGATGCTGGGTTGATTCGGGGGCGGAGCGGATGGCGACTCAGCACGCCGGAACTCACCGACCGGTTGTGACAATAGAACATCGGAACATTGTCTTTGCCAGCGCATCCGAAGGGACGGCGATCGTGGGAGCCGGCGCGTCAGGTCTGGAGGCTAAGGTCGAACCGCTCCGCCCCCTCGCGCTGCAGACCGGCGAGCACCTCGTCGAGCGGCTCAGGTTTTCCGAACGCGTACCCCTGCCCATATAGGACACCCAACGCTCGCAGCTGCTGGGCGATAGCGAGCGTCTCGACGAATTCGGCTACCGTGTCCATCCCCTCGCTCTTCGCTAGCTGCACGATCGACTGAATTGCGGCGACTGAGCGCCGGCTCGTCAGCACGTCAAGCACAAAGCTGCCGTCGATCTTGAGGCGCGCGACCGGCAGGCCCTTCAGATTGACGAGCGAGTTGGTACCCGTCCCGAAGTCATCCAGCGCAAGCCGCCATCCCCTGCGGCAGAGCTTGCGAAGCCGATCTGCGGCGTTGCCGCGGGTCGCAATGGCCGTCTGCTCGGTGATCTCGAGCATCACGCTGCTCGGATCGAGGCCCGATTGCGACAACTGCTCGGCAAGAAAGACGACGAATTCAGGATCTCGGGTCGATTGCCCGGAGATGTTGATCGACATACACAGGCCCCGCTGCCGCAGCGCCGTGCCGTGGGGGCCCAACTTCCGCATCGCATGCTGCACCACCCAGCGATCTATCCGTGGCAGCAGCTGGTAGCGCTGTGCCGCAGATATGATGTCTCCAGCACTCACTGTACTGCCGTCTGTGCCGCGCATCCGGAGCAACAACTCGTACCCGCAGACCACATTCGTGTCGTTAAGGGACACAATCGGCTGCGCGTGCAGGACCAGGTCGTCGGCCTTAAGGGCCTCCCGCAACAAGCCGGCCGCGATGACATCCCCGTGACGTCGCATGAGGCTCGCGTCATTCGTGTCGTGCTGTTCAACACGGTTTCGGCCCCGATCCTTGGCGGCATGGCACGCCACCTCCGCTTCGGCAAGCGCCTGCGCCAGCGCGTCGGGCACATCGCGGATCAGCGCGATCCCGAAGCTGATCGAGACGTCGACGATCCGCGGAGGGGACCCGACAGCGATGCGAGCGGCCTCAGCTTGCAGGCGATTACTGAGCGCTCGCGCCCCGTCGAGGCTGCAGCCCGGCAGAACCATGACGTACTTGTCACCGGAAACTCTCGCCGCGAGCGCGCCACGTGGCAGCCGGGATGGTGCGAGCAGGTGACCCACTCGCTCAATCACCTCATTGCCGCTTCCGAAGCCGTGGGTCTGGTTGATGACGTACAGGCGGTCGATATCCATGTACACGACCGAACAGACGCCGCCAGCACGCGCTCGCGTGCCGAAGATCTGTTCTAGCGCACTACGTGTGTTGAGACCGGTCGCCGGATCAACTTCGAGCGTCCTCGTCTCCAGCGCCCGATCAATGGCGTCGCGTAACGCAGCCGGTTCGGAGGGTTTCAACAGGAAACCCGTGACGTGCGCCTCGTTGATCGCGCGCATCGCGAGCTCCAGGGTCGCGTGACCGGTCAGGATGATTCGGCCGCATGCGGGAAACTCTCTGGACACGATGGACAGCAACTCGGAGCCCGGCATTTCCGGCATATTCTCGTCGGCGATGACCACGTCGACGTGCTCCTTGCGGAGGATCTCGAGCGCAATGCGCGCCGAAGTCGCAGTGAGAACGTCGTAGGGCGTCAATGTCGTGCGCAGAAGCTCTAACACGGTAGAATCGTCATCGACCAGCAGAACTCTGCGGCGAATTCCGGCGCGACCCGCGGTCGCCGCCTCGACCTCACTGCCAGAGTTGGTCACGGGCGTCGCGCCGTGCGTAGTTTGCTACTCCATGGATCATCAATGGCGTGGTGGGTATCCTGGGATACCGCCGCATGTGCAGTTGACTTCCTGCGGGCCCCACAGCAATCGTTCCGCCAGAGCACGATCAGGATCGATATGATCAGATTACCACAGCGTAGCGTGACGCAACGCGATCGGACCGACGGCAGAATGCGGAGGCAGTCAAATTCCTGACATTTCGCACTCCGTATTTATGGCGCACTGCATGAATTGATGCCGCACTCAAGTGACCAACTCCAATGTTTGATGCCCGACACACCGAGGCAAGTGTGTTCAGGTGACACTATTACCACATACCATCAACTTCACTCATCCCTGACCGCCCTCTATGATCGCGCGCTCGCTGCACTATGGACGTATCTGTGAGGTCGTTTGTGTCGTCGTCGACGCGATTGAGCATATTTCTGCGACTTCTGTTCGCGCTTGCTGCACTGCTTACACAAGCGCTGGCTCAGACACAGGATCTGGTAGTCATCGTCAACCCGTCAATCGGGGTGCAACAGCTGACCCGTCGACAGGCCGTCGATATCTTTCTCGGGCGCTACCGCACATTTCCGTCGGGAGTGAGCGCGATGCCTATAGATTTGGACATCACTTCAACCGAGCGTACGCAGTTTTACTGGTTGCTCGCGCACAAGGACCCCGCCGGTATGAGTACTTGGTGGCTACGCGCGAGTTATTCCGGGCAAATATCGCCGCCATTCCCCGTACAGGATGCACGCGCGGCCGTCGAGATAGTCGCAAACAACCGGTTCGCGATCGCGTATGTGGACCGCGCTGCCGTCGATGACCGTGTACGGATAGCCCTTGAGATCACTCAATAAGTTGTGGCTGGAATGGCTCTACGCACGACTGCAGGGCAGCATAGTCGCCCGTACGACGCTGGCGATCCTCGTGCTTTCGATGTTCTTGGGACTGACATTCGCATCGATCATGTCGGCAAGTGTTGAACGTGGCGAACAGAACCGGGCACAGATTCGCCTGCAGCAGCTGTTAGTGACGGTCGAAAGCACCGCTCAAATCGCATGCTACATAAAGGATCGCAGGCTTGCCGGCGAAATCGCACAGGGACTGAGCAGGAATCCCGGAGTGTCGGGTGTGCGGATAACTTCTGACAGCGTGACTCTCGCCCAAGTCGGAGAGACCCCTTCAACGCAGGGGCGGGGAGTCAAGGGTTCTGTGATTGCCAGGCGACTCTACGCACCCGACGATGCCGACGAGGTGGTAGGGCAGGTGGCGTTATTCGTGGATCGCGCCGCGATCCATGCCGAAGCCGCTAGCTACAGCCGGGCTGCGATCCTCGCGATGGGCGTCCAAGCCGCGCTGGTCGCAGCAGGGGTGGCACTTGCGGTCTACTTCTTCTCCACGCGGCCGATCAGGGCCGTATCCAACGAACTGCACCGCATCCGGTTCGATACCGGTGCGCGCCTGCACGTGCCCTTTATTAACCGGCTTGATGAGATTGGCAGCTTGGTGAGCGACGTCAACGAGGTGCTGACGACTGAGCGTGAGTTACGGGTCGCACGTGAGGCTGCCGAGCGCAAGATGCGTTTGATCTTCGAGAAGGCCGAAACGGGCATATTTGTGCTGCATGATTGCGGAATCCTGGAGTCTTGGAACCCCGCCTTCGTGCGTCTTCTTCGCCTGACACCGGAGCAGTTGCCACAGTCCGGAGTTACGCGGTTGCAGCAATTACTCGCGCCGCATGCTAGCCGCCTCATCGAGCTCATCGACCAGTGCCTGACCACCGGTCAGTCGAACGACCTCGATCTCGAGTTTCCGAGGGACGGAGACTCACACGCCGGATGGATAGAGATCTCCCTGAATCCAATCGGTCGCACCGAGCTGCAGGGCGTCGTGAACGACATCACGGAGCGCAAGCAGGGAGAGCTGGCCGCACAGGAACTCGCCACTCACGCCCAGGAACTGGCCACTCGGGACTCCCTCACGGCGCTTCTCAACCGGCGCGGGCTGGACACGGGCCTGGGAGCCGCGTTCTCGCGGCACTCACCTGGATCCGTACCCGAGCTCGCCCTTCTGCATATCGACCTGGACTACTTCAAGGAGGTGAATGACGGATACGGACATGAAGGTGGCGACCGGGTGTTGCGCCACGTGGCCACAATCCTGCAGCACAACGCTCGTCGTGGCGATCTGATCGCGCGGCCTGGCGGTGATGAGTTCGTCGTTGCGTTGATTGGTATCGCCGATCGATCCAAGGCCGAAGAGATCGCAAATACTATCGTCGGTGAGATTCAGCTGCCCATCGACATTGGCGGTCACGACGTTCGCGTCGGTGCCAGCATCGGAATCGCTTTCACTTCGGGGCAAGATGATTCGCCGGATGCGCTCATGCGCCGAGCAGATGAGGCCATGTATGGCGCAAAAAGAGCCGGCGGTGGACAGGTATATCTTGCTGCCATGCCAACGACGCCTCACACGAGCGCTGTTGCATGAATCACGATCCTCAAATCACAAGGCTCCGTGGCGTATTGCGCCGACGTCTAACATTCGAGAGGTGGGTCCGATGATCGCGCATCCACGTTCGTCATCAAGGGCTTCGTGCTTCGTTGCGCGACTGTTCCGGCCGGGTGTGCTTGCAGCCTTTGCCATTGGTGTACTGACACCATTTTCGCGTAACGCGGCAGCGAGCGACGGCGGACTGCCACTAACAGGAACTCACATCCGTGGAACGGCCGATTCGGCCTATTCCATCTCGACCTACAATAGGGACGAGATCGAATCCTCCGGTGCCAGCAGCTTGCAGCAGTTCATCCAGACGCTCCCCCAAAATTTCAATGGTGGTGCGTCTGAAAACACGCTCCAGTCGATATCAGGAGGAGGAAATGCGATCAACGCAGTCGAAGGCACCGCCGCGAACTTGCGCGGCCTGGGTAACGACTCCACACTGATTCTCGTCAATGGTCATCGAGTGGCAGCCGGCAACACCCAGGGCAACTTTGTAGACCTATCGCTAATCCCCCTCTACGCGGTCGAGCGCATTGAAGTGGTCACGGACGGTGCTTCTGCAATCTACGGATCGGACGCTGTCGGCGGAGTGGTGAATATCATTCTCGGCCGGAACATGGAAGGCGCGGAAACCCGCGCCCGCTTCGGCGCCGTAAACAGCGGAGGTACTCGCGACACGCAAGTCGGCCAAACTCTGGCTCACGGTTGGGACACTGGGTACGCGCTCGGGATCTACGAGTTCTCGGATCGTACGCCATTAGATGCAAGCGCTCGTAACTACACGCGCTCAGCCCCCGCGCCCTTTATGTTGCTTCCTGAACAGGTCCGGCACAGCGCATTTGTTTCACTCGATGACGAGGTCGCTCCTGGAATTCAGTTGCTCGCTGAAGGAACCTATGCCCATAGATCCACGTACGATGACCGAGCCCCCTTCAATATTCCGCTTCGGGCGCGTGCAGTTATCGATGCCTATGGCGCGAGCACAGGGGCCCGCCTTGATCTTCCACGCGGAGCGCAGCTCGAATTAATCGGCGCGTATACCGCAAACGACAGCAACTATGAGGTGATTCCCGCCGGCGCGCTTACGCCTTCAGTATACGAGCGGGCTCGATCCACAATCCTGTCGATTGATGCCAAATTGGATGGACGCTTGTTTTCTCTCCCGGCCGGTAACGTGGTGTACGCCGTAGGCGCACAGTTTCGGCAGGAGGACTTTTCACACGCAGACTTGCTGGCGATGACTGAATTCCGTCCCAGCCGACATGTGGAGGCCGCATTCCTCGAGCTTCGGGTGCCACTCATCGGCGCGCCCGGGAGCACCACTCCTGCGGCCAACCGCCTGGAGGTGACCCTGGCCGATCGCGACGAGCACTACAGCGATTTCGGCCCAACGAACAATCCCCAGATCGGTCTGATCTTGAGACCGTCACCGGAACTTAAATTTCGCGCAACATACGGAACCTCGTTCCGTGCTCCTTTGTTGCACGATTTAAACCCTGTACCGTTCCAGGTGGTGCCCTTGCCGGAATTCGATCCGAGCACGGCGGGGGTAACTAATACCCTGGCCATATTCGGCGGCAATCAGGGTTTGAAGCCAGAAAAGGCGCGGACGTGGACTGCAGGCTTGGAGGTCGCGATACCTTCGATGCCGGATTTTCATCTCAGCGCAACTTATTACGACATCCGCTTCACGGATCTCATCACCGATCCGGAATTCAGCGTCGACGTCTCGAATGTGCTGAGCCAGGAGGCGCTCCTGGGGCCGGCTATTATCGAGAGGCAGCCTTCGGCTGCACGCGTTCAACAACTCGCGGCATCGCCCGGGTACGCGAACTTCTTCGGAATCGATCTCGCAAGCATAGGAGCGATCTTCGACTCGCGTGTACACAACCTTTCAAGCGTGCGCACGACAGGCCTTGATTTCAATGGGTCTTGGGCAACCGCGACGTCGCTCGGAAATGTCGAGCTTGGCCTCGATGGGACTTACATCTTTCGATTTGACAATCAGTTCACCAACAACGCTCCGGTGAACTCGATCCTGAATACGGCCTATAACCCGGTCAATCTGCGAATGAGGGCTCGAACGCTCATCCGGACGATCGGTGGACTCACTTTCGGATTGTTTACCAACTACACCAACGCGTACAGGGAGAACAACACCATCAGTGCACAGCCTGTGGCCTCGTGGACTACCGTCGATGTGACTGCAAGATATCTGTTCACTGTCAACAACGGGCCACTTGCCGATACATCGCTTCTCGTCGCCATCACCAACGTCACGGGTAAGAATCCTCCCTTCGTGCCGAATGCGCTCGGTATCAACTTCGATGGGGCCAATGCCAATGCATTCGGCCGGGTTGTCTCGGTCCAGCTCTCGAAGCGCTGGTAGGAGTTTACCGGTCTCGGACCGGAGAGACGCGCGGATCAGGCCGCAACCGCAACTGCCGAATTGGTCCATCTCCGCGTCCATACTTCGGCAGCGATGCAGGCTAGGAGCGGAAGCAGGTGGTCCTCGCGCAATGGCTGGCGCTTAACGAGATAGGGCTCCAGATGACTGCGAACAATGACTCCAGCGTTCGCGAGGACCCCCTCAAGCAGCAGCTCACGTACGAAGTCCTCACCTTGCCGAAGCATCTGCATTGCGTGGGAAATAATCGATCCCTTGTCTCGGCGCCGGATGATCTCCGCGGGCAGCCGGTCCGTAAATGCCTCGCGGGCCAGAGCCCGCTCGCGTCCGCCTCGAATCAGGAGGTACGTCGGTATTTGCAGGCAAACCTCCATCAACGGTTGTGACAGAAGTGGATGGTGCTGCGGCGCCTGCTCGAAGCCTGGAATCGGTCTGTGCCGGTTGGTAACTTCCCCCAGAAGCCGAATCTGCATCTGCTTCCCCAGTGGGAGATCCGCCGCATCGGCGGTCCACGGATGCGCCACATATGCGTCGCGGTTCTCTGGTAGCACCGCAGGGTCGATCAACCAGGGCTTTCGAACCAGAGTCTGCGAGCGCGGTTGGGAGAAACGGCCGGATTTCAAAGCCGATTTGAGCACGAACCAGTACGGCTGCCTGGACAGGTGCGCCGCGTCGCGGACGGCCGCAATGAATCCGAGCCGAAGACCACAGGTTGCGAGATAGTCGCCCGCGCTCGAAAAGTCGGCTGTTTGCAGAAAAAGGTGGTCCCCACCCTGGCCGGTCCATAGCGTGCGGGCTCCCGTCTCCGCCGCGACCCGATTGACCATTTCGATTTCGAGCGCGCGAAAGAGGTCCGTCACTGCTGGCTTGGTTGTCCTCGGCCCCGAGAGGAGCCGCGAATCAAAGCGATCGCCGGCTGACTCCATCGGTAGTTCCACCAACCTCACTCCGGCTTGCCGCGCAGCCAGTCTCGCATAGCTGCGCTCATCATCGTGTACGGCCGCCGCGAAGTAATTGAGACACATGATATTCGGAGCACTGGGTGACTTCCGGAGGCATCCGAGCACAACGGCAGAATCGAATCCCCCAGAAAGGCTATGCAATATCGGGTCGTAGGTGTTCGCCCAGGCGTCGATGCATCCCTGAACGATTTTTCTGAGCTCTTCGACCGCATCCTCGTACCTGAGAATCCACCGTTGGCGGCAGATACTGCGCGGATCCCAGATTACAGTCTGACTCACGGCACTAACTCGTACTTCCAGACGATCGCCGGCCAGCACCTCTTTGACTTCCTTTAGTGCGCAAGCTCGCACTTGCAACTGGCTCGAATAGAGGAACGCTGCAAGGTAGTCCCAATTGACGGTGAACGCGGGCAACTCCAAGGGCGCAAGATCCGCGACATCCGCAAACACCAGAGTGATATCGCCGAATTGTGTGTAGTAGCAGGGAATCTTCCCGGAGCAGTCCCGTATAACGTACGCGCTGCGCCCACCGTGAGCGCGTACGAATGCCACGTAGCCGCCCCAGACAGCGTGAGTTAGGTGCTGTCCCGCCGTTCTGACGATCTGGCGGCTAGCAACCTCATCGACCTGGCCCCCTGGAGGGAGGTGCAGATTTGAAAGATCCGTCCTGAATAGCCTCCCCAGCACAACGCCGGTCTCGCCCGTGAGGACATACGAGCGCAGCGCCGGGTCAGAAGGCGGCAACACGAACACGTTCATTCCGTCAGCGGACAGTGGGGATTCCCATGGCCTCTCGGAGCGATACAACTTCTCCCTTAACTGCATCGCCGCTGCACGCGCGGAGGAATCTTCCGCGTTCCAGAGCAGTGCAATAAAATGATACATGCAGTGCGCTTACGGGACCATTTCGCCAGGGTTCCTGGCCGTCTACACGCACATGATTGGCGTGAACGCCGACACGCGTTCGATCGTGTCATTCAGGACCACACCGTCCGCCTGCACCCAACAGTGCGCATCGAATGGCTCAGCTATCACGCCAAATACCCAGTCGGGGTAGAGTTTAAAGCGCGCGAGGAAGTTGATTAGCGCAAGCGAGTCGAAGAGGCATTGATAGGGACGCGGAAAAAAGAGGCGGAGACTATTGAAAACCGAAGTTAGTAAATGTGCGCGTTCAAAGTCAAACGCAGGGGCACGGTCGCGCTTGAACGCTCGGACGAATTCAACGATCGATTGAAAGCGCTGATCGAGCAGCTGCCTAGATGCCCTGGCGGAACACATGAAAAAGGACGGCGCGTGAGTGCAGCAGGAAGCGCGAGACCGCAATGATGAATCTACAGGCAGCGCATAATGCGGTAGCGGGTAAGCAGTCGCTCGCGCAGGCTTTGCGCATTCGGGGCGCTCACTCAAGATGCCACAACCGACCAACATGTTCGCAAGCGCGCCGGCATCGTCCGGTGGCTCCGGCGCGCGCTGCTCCGCCTCATCTATTGTGTTGTCCCACCCGTGCAACCACGGACCCAGTGAGTCGAACTGGCGCCGATCAATGCAGAAATATTTGTTGTGTGCTGCATCCAGAATGACCCAATGCCACCTTGCGCGGCACAGGAAAGCGTCTGGCTGCAAAAAAAACGTCTTGGGCAACCGGGAACTTCTGCCGAGGGCGATATAACACGACAATGCGCCGCCAAATGGCGGCGCATTGGTCCGGGGGAGGAGGCGCCTACATCAGGAGTGCGGTGTCCAGTTCCACTCGATCCCGTGGAGTGTTCCCTTCGTCTCCGTCGAGACATCGCCCATTTCGAAGAAATTGACAGTCTCCGTAGGGACACTGGTGTCTGTGGCCGCTGGCTCTTTCGAGGCGGCTTGTGTTTCGACCAACTGGATATGCATTCGGCGACCCCGAAATATGACGGATGTTATGTGAATCAGGCCCGTCGGATACTGCAGCCCGCTAGTGGTTATGTCAAGGTCGATGCAGATGCCGCAATGCAATGTGCTTATCCGTGGTGCATCAACTTCGTGCAATGCAAAAACATAACGCGAAAACGCATGTCGAGTAGCAATCGAGACAGGGATAACAACGATGTGACAGGCAGTGGAACAATAACAAGCGAAAGCAATATCGGACGGAACTCGTGTTGTGCGACGGAGTGTTTGCAACGGAGTCTTTCATCTGTTAGAACGCTTTAGTCAACCGTGCCTTTCTCCCCCGCTGCCGCTGGCGAGCGAATTCGCCGGCGTACTCGCCGAATTCGTGGGAGTGCACACGCCCCGTGCGCTCGTGTGACTTGCGCAAGAGCGCTCCGGCCGACAGCGGTCCACTCAGTGAGTTGCGGTATCGCGTTGCACCGCCTGGGCGGTCGCTGACGCGCGAGCCGAATGCATTGATGCGGGTGGTCGGGGCGGTTCGTGGGGTGTCCCCCTCGGGCCCGATCGAGATGAACACCTTAACTCGATTCGTGCCGTTTCGTGGAGGTTGAAAGACTGCCGGCAGCGACCACCCGCGCCTGTTCCATCCCTGTGACCTAAACGAGCTAAACTGCGTGTGCTGTGCGCGTGCCACCTGCCGCGATGCGGCAAACCGGCAGTGTCGTGGCAGTTCGATAAGCAGCGGGATGGGCCCAAGGGGATACGCACCCAGGTGTGCGAATATCAATGCGGAGGCGCTTGCCCGGGCCGCACAAGGCTTTCGAGACGATAACAAGGGTCCATCGAGAGGCGGAACTGTTGGACATGAAGGGCCGCATTGCGTTCGGGTTGCTCATGTTCTTGGTTGGCTGCGCTGGCCGAAGCGCACGAGGTGCGACCGGCTTTGCTGCAAATCACCGAGACGACCTAGAACTTCCGCCGAGGCCCTCTTCCGGTGGGCAGGCTTTACTAACGATAGGCCCCAGTCTCTCTAGTTGTATCGTGTTTGTGCCGACCCGGCGTGTTAGCCAATCTAGGCCAGGTTCGAAGTGGTAACGCGACTGTTCTGGGACATCGAGCCTCTGCCGTTCAGAGGCGACCGCCGTGACGGATGCTGTCCAAGCTTTCTCCTCCCAGATCATGGATTCTGTGAGCTGCACATAGTTGGTGATTTCCGCATAGGTCATGGCCTTGCGATCGTAGGCCGCTCTGAGCATCGCCGTAAACCGCACTGAAGGGCAGCCATTGCAGGAGCCTCCTCTAAACGGACAATCAGTTCGGGGACTATCTCTAGGAGTTCCTGGCTCGCAAGCTGCGCTCGCTGGACTTCTGATTCTTTTGGGGTACTCAGGGCCCTAACTTTTACCTGCAGCTGGGTCCAACAGGGCTGACCCGAGACACGTCGGAGTCCTAATCCTCGCTATCCAAGAGAGGGGGCAACCTGTCCGGAGGTGAGGTCAATGTAGCAGGTTCTCGGGGGTGCACAGCCACATCGATCGGATACCCAAGATCCCGAGCGCGCTGAACAACATGGAGCCCTGATCGAACGCCGCCCAGCACCTGAACATCCGCGGTGGGGTCACCAACCAGGTCGCGTAGCGCGTTCAGCGTGTCCTGATTCTGTGGATCCATGAACAAGGCTTGCTGCATGGGAGATGCGCTTGCGAGCTCGATGATAATCCGAACTGTCATAGTGATGTTGTGCTCCGAATGGCAGGCCGTCTGTATTACTTTGCGACTATACAAGACCTGGCGGCGGTTTTGGCCCTCGAACAAAGAGTCAGGCGACCAGATCGATATAGCACCCATCGTCCGCGCCCTGAAGCGCTGGTATTCAATCTAGGGTACTTGAGCCGGTGGGAGCTGCAGCGTGAACCCCTTACATCTAAGACGTACTTCAGCGGGGAGCCGGTTTTTGAACAACGTGCCGAACGAGCGACCGTGATACTGTTCCGCCTACCGAAAGCGCCCCTTTTCCGTGACCCCCAAAACAACGCTCCGCCATGCATTCGTATGTTGCGGTTTCGGCAGCGTCCGAAATTGCACAAGTGCCGGACGAACATGCACACTCAGGGACCACGGACCCGAACCCGGGCTCCTCGTGTGGGCGGACTCACAGCGCCCGAGAGCATTCCATCTTCTGGAGGAACAACGAATGGATGAACAGAGTGCAGGCAGACTTCGCACCCTCCATGGCTGTTCTGCTGTTCCAGGAGCAACCGTCGGTTCGCGAACCCCTATCACGGCCTGGTCACGAGGTAGGGTCGAAGCCGGCCCGACCGGTGAATTTGCGGTGGGACACGACCCATTGAGCACCCTCGAGCCGGCTGGGGCGGAATACTGCGTCACCTGGCGGCCGGGCAGCTCGTTCGCTGACGCGCCTCCAAAACACCCGCTGCAGACCATCGGCTTGCAACGGGCGCCTCACCGCCGGTCACCTTACCGATCCTGACAAGGCCGTAACCGGGGGCTCATCGCTCATGTCTTCAGGGCCGACGTGTCCGCAGCGGCGGAATTTTCTAGCAAACGCCGCAGGGCTTCAAATTGGCGCTGCATGCGTGCACGGACCCAAGCGGCGAGAAGAAACATACCGGCCCACGGTACTGCATAACCGTGGTTAACCAAGCTGACGTCGCAGAGGGCGAGCACGATCGGTACGAGGAACAGCAGATCCGCCGAACTAATTGTTCGACCCTCGACCTCCTTCCATAGGCGAGTCCTATCGTTCGCATCGCTCGTTGTCATGCTCGAACCCCCGTCCGCGTTTTCCGAAAGCCGAAGTGTATCTCGCGAGTTCTGGAAATGCGATTTTCAGCAGAACACTCAGGGGCAATAGGCGAGAGCTTGCCACTAACATGCTCGCGCACTGCGCACGCGAGCTCGCGACGTTGAGGCGATTCAGGCTGTACAGGAATTCCATCCCGCGCTGAGCATCCTCAGCCGGCGTCTTTCGCCTAGAAGCGACGGCCGCTCCTGGACACCCCCTCCCGAAACGCGGGCAAGCACACCGAGCCCCCTGATGACGCTCCCCGACGTACTTGTGCCTTTTTCGCGGAAAAAACGACCCCCACCCTACCGGGTCTCGGATCGCTCACGATCTGGGATTCGTCAACAGCGGTCGATCAAGGATCCGGACTTCAGCAGAGCGGAGCCACGCCTACTATTCACCAGTGTTCTGAAGGCGGACTCGAGTAGCTTTGCGCTGATCAGCACCTCAACACCGTGAACGAGGAATTCGGCCGGAACCTCGACTGCGTTGGATAGTCGCAACACGACCGGCAGGGTGGGATTCTTGCTACCGCGTTCAATGGACCCAAAGTAACCGATATTCATTCCCGCTCGGGTTGAGACTTCATCCTGCGTAAGTCCCGTCCTTCCCCGAAGCGAATGTGTCGCGATGCCTAGGGCCTTGGAAATTTTGGAGACGTCTGGCTGCTCCGGGGGAGGCAGACCACCGCAGAGGAAATACTCCATATGATCGTCCACATTGGGCTCTGACGCGGGGTCGAAAGCCGGACCTTTCATCGCATTCAGGCGTCCCACGGTCATTGCCACCACGAGGCACGGATTCACACTAAGTGGCCCAGACAGCAGAAAAATAGTGCCCAGTGACGGGGCGCTTACCGCGCGTTCCAGTTGTGACACATAGGTTCTATCGAATCCAGTCTCGAGCGCCAGCCTGTCTTGACTAAGCCCTCCTCGACGGCGCAGGTAGCGCAATACGTGTGCAAATGCGCATTTCACGCTTTCCTCTTGTGCTACCCGGTCGGACTTGCCAGCGAATTCATCGCGAGGCGCATGGTGCGGGTCTGCCGTAAGGGCGCTATCTGGCTCGCCAGGGCGCTGACCTGACGTAGTGGCGACTATCATCAGATTGCGCGCTTGAAGTTCGACCTCCAGCCATTTCCCCATAACGGCCCTGGGGCCCGGCGGCTCCCACGCGCAGAGATGCGATATGGCGGCAACCAACGCCTCCCCAATTCGTTTCCGCCGCATCTGTTCATCGCGCTCGCTGAAACGTGCGTTAAGGAGATTGCCGTCGATCTCGGCGTACTTCATACTTGAAGACTATATACGCCAGCACGCCTGAGCACAAAAGAGGGCTAGCCGGTAGCATTATCCAAGACCTGGGGATGCGAGGAAGCCTGCGCCTTTGCCACGGGGTTCCTTCAAGTTAGCCTCTTCCCGGGGAAACGCAGAAACCGATTAAATCGCCGAGAAACCCGATCGGGGAACTCCAGAACGCCGCCGACCCGGCGAGCATGGCCCCCTCAGTCGGCCGTGCTCTCCGCGAACCATCATTTTGCGATGTCCGTCGCCCAAGTTGGCTGCAAGGGGTCGGCAATGCAAAGTTGCCTACATCGACCGTTGGGAAACATCTTTTGATTCAGTGGCCATCTTGTCGATCGGTTACTGGTAGAGCACATTAGATGCGCTAGGGAAAAGAGTAAGTTGCCAGTAATGCTTCGGCCCAATAGACAGAGGAGGATTTTTATGAACGACACGACTGAAGCGCCTCCCGAGAAGGCGTGTGATGACAGTTTCGATTTGGTAGACCTCGGCGACGCCATCGGGAAGACGGAAGGCCCTCTCAGCGGCGTCTTTTTTGACGGCGGGGGTCGGTGGAACCATTGATTTGACCGTGCGCGGCGTCCAACACGTCGCGCACGATCCTTACCAATCTTTGCGCGCGAATAGAGTCACAATGCGTCCGAGTGGAGCAGCATTTGCAGAATCATAGCCTATCCTGCGATTGACGAACGGTGGCGGGGTGTTGAAGATGTTGGTTGCAGCAAGCGTGATTTCCAAACCGCTTTGCCAGCCGCCGCCGGGCGGCGTCCTGTACCGCAGATTTGTGTCGAACGTGAGAATCGAACCAACATCGCGAGCGGGACTTGCCGCTGTGTCCTTATACGCACCTGCGTATTGAACGCCGAGATTGCCACCGAACCCATAACCCCCTTTGCGTTGGCTCCAATCGAGAGATGCACGAGAGCGGATTGAAAGGGGATTACCTACGGTGTCGAGTAGATCGGCCGTTGGGGCAGAGTCACTGATTGATTGTTGATACGTAAATAGATAAGTGGTATCGACTCTGCCAGTGAAGTTGCCAAACCTGGTGCTCCAATACTGCTCGAGTTGTAGATCGACTCCTCTCAACTGGGTGCGGCTCATATTGCGGAAGCGAAGATCGATGATCATGACGGGCGGCGTGGTGACGCACTCCGCGGGTTGGCCGAAAAAGGATCCGGAACTACAGAGAGACGCAACGGCTTGCTGCGATGGATTGCGGGTTACAAGCGGTGCCCATTGTGGTTGCGATGCAATTGTGTCTAGGGTGACTGCGGGATCCAGTCGATATATCTCGTTGCGGAAATCAATCGAATAGAATGTGAAGGAGCCTGTCAGTCCCGGCAGAACCGCGGGAGCGAAGTCCAGCCCAGCGTTCCATGTGGTTGCGGTCTCAGGCCGTAGATTCGCATTGTTCCCCAGCACGACTAGCGCAAGGGACTGGCCCTTGAGTGATTGCGGATCCATGACAGGTATGAGCCCCGACTGGTTGTGGGATGCGTCATGAAGATCAGTAAGTCTGGGTGCCTGATAGGATCTTCCCCAGCTCGCTCTAAATTTAATCCCCCGACTGGGCACACAGGTAATAGCCGTTTTCGGATTTGTTGTGGCCCCGAAGTCGTCGTAATACTCACTGCGGATGGCGACGGACAGGTCACAACGCGGCGCACCTGGATTATCGGGTTCTGCCCACAGAGGTGTGGCCAGTTCTCCAAACAGGGATGCCACCCTGCGGCCAAACGATCCGGAACTCGCTTGACCGTGGTGGATACCCTCTCGTCGGAAGTTGGTACCAACCGCCAGCTTCGCATCCCCGGTTGGGAGGCTGAAAAGGTGACCATCCGCCATGAGGCTCATGTCCGCAATGCTCGAGGTGGTGTCGATAACTTGGTCGGTACCGATGGCTTTAAGCGTGGCTGGATCTGTATTTGATCCATCACCAAAGGGGTTGAATGCGGTCTCCGGATCGGAGTCGGCTAGCGCATGTTCCAGGGCTGCGAAATTCACTTCCTTGACATCCCGCCAGTGCATGTGTTCCTGGCCATACGAAACTGATAGCGTTGTTTGCCAGCTCTCGAAGAGATGACCCGTCAATCCGACGGTTGTACTGTAGCTGCGGGTGCTGCCAGCGCCATCGATCGGCCCGAAGTCATTGAGAAAACTGTAGCCGACCAGGGCAAATCCGCTTCCGCGAGCGCCCTTAAAGAAGGGATTCGAAGTGGGAACGGCCAGAACCGCGTCGATCGCCGGAAATGTCTGCGTGATTTCGCGCTGCGTAAACCGCCCCTCAGCAAAGATTTGCCACTGCGCAGATATTTTCTGTGAGCCCGTAAAGAAGCCGGTGTGCATGACCCGGTCGGGAAACATCTGTACGCCCATCATGCGATTCTGCAGATTGGACCCGTTGACTAATAGCTGACTTTGAAGAAGAGGCGTACCCGATTGACCACGAGGAATTGCCGCGATGGGCAATTGTGTGTCCGGATCCAGGATGTTGCCGGGATTACTGAGGGTGCTCCGAAGGTCAGTACCTCCCAGTGCGGTCTTGTCTTCATTCGCGGTGAAAACGCGAGCGGAGGCAGCCAGCGCGGTGCGGTTGAGGTATTGGTAGGAGAGAAAAAATTTCCCGTCGTCCCAATGCGTTCCGACGAGTTGGGCGAAGAGTCTCTCTGCTGCTCCGTCAGGTGCCGATCCCAACCGACTTAGAGTCTCCGCTCCGTCTAGCTTGTCGCGCATGATGATATTGACAACGCCGGCAACTGCGTCGGCGCCGTACAGTGCGGACGCGCCATCGGGCAGTACTTCGACGTGGTCAATCGCACTCCAGGGGATATTCGATACATCGACGAAGTCCCCGTAGTAGCCTCCCGGCGGCTGACGGCGTCCGTCCACCAACACTAGGGTTGCACCCGAACCCAGTCCCCTTAAGTTGAGTGACTCGCCACAGTTGAAGTTGCCACTGTTCTCTACCGGATTAAACGCTTCGCTGGGGCCCGCACGAGAGGCAAGCGGAAGCGAGCGAACCGCATCTTGAACGGTGGCGTAGGGCGCGCGTTGCAGTTCATCTAGGTCAATAGTAACGAGCGGCGACCCCGTCTCCTTAACACCATGGATTAATGTCCCAGTGACGACCACCTCCGCTAATCCGATTGGGCCCGGGAGTAACCGCTCGCGCGGTGAGTATCGAACCGTCTTTAACCTCTTGGAACTAGCCGCAGAATGGTCTTGCAAGGTCGAGGGCGGTTGATACTGAACCCAGACGGCGTTGGCGCCCGAAAATGAAAAGGTAAGCCCCGTCCCGGAAAACATTCGTGAGAGCGCTTCGCACGCGGTAAAGCGCCCTGATACGGCCTGGACGCGCACTTCCGGAGGCACGGCGGCCGGTTCGTAACTGAAGTTGAGTCTGCCCTGTTGGTGAGCAGCCACGAGGGCTGCACCGAGTTCCCCTGCGGGAATATTAAACTCGGATACTGGATCGGTTTTGGCGCATTCCGCGCGCAGCCCCGCAGAGGTCACCGCGACGACAATAAGGGCCAGGACGGTTAGCAGGGTCTGGTAGAGCCTCGACTTATGTTCCATGTCTTGTTCTTTGCTGTACCCTGCCTGCCCAACGTGGCGCGAGAGTGTGCCAGTGTGTCCCGCTCGTGACGAGCCTGCAGTGCAGCAGTCACGTGCGTACTGGGCTGACTAGAAGTTCAGTGCGACGCCGGCGTGCTTCTTTGCAATGCATCGAAGTTCTGCAACCACGCAGAAACAAATAGTGCATCGAAAATTTCGATATTGTTTGTTTTCGAGTCTGTCGGCTCGGTAGAAGTGGCATTCTCTGTACTCCTTTTGTCGAGGATACCTTCACGCGCGAGCGGGCCATCGAGCAAAATCTCACGGACCAGCGGCAATTGGCGTACTAACACGTTAGTAGCTACATCTTCGAAGCCGCCCTTGGACCGCCGTGTGAGCACGATCTGAGGCAAATACGGTTCAAAACTGTATCGCGCGGTCGCGCGATCCCAGCCCCCGAAGGTATGGATGTAAGTCGGGATGCGGATGCAGAGCTCGATCAGTGGCTGCACATCCAGCACCGCCTTCAGTTCAGGATGGTTTGGACCGCAGAATGGATTCCAGCCTTGCGACGGCGTCAGCAACTGATAGACCTGGCTAACCTTACCTGTCTGTAGTCGCGCCTTTTTAGAAGCTCGGCTACCGGAACCCATTAGGGGGTGATCGCAGCTCCCACGACCGCGAAGCGCCTCGATCCACTCGGTTCGTATCAGCGTGTTGTGAACGCCTGTATTCGCGGCGGCATTCCACGGCGTTCGCTTAAAGCGGTGGATGATGGCTCGTCCAAGCGTGTCCCATACTGACATACGTTCTCGCCGAGCTTCATCGAACGCGATATCAAATAGTGCCGAATTAAAGCCACGACGGACCACGAAATCGGTCGTGGAGTAATCACGACTCTGGCAGAAGAGCTGGTCGCCCCCGAATCCCGATGTGATGGCTGTGGCCTTGATATCAGCGGTCTCCGCGGCCTCATGGCGCCGAGTGGTCATTAGGTAAAAGTGGTTTTCGGGAATCGGACAGAGAGGCAGTTTCAGTAGATCGGTCAAGTCATGGTTCTCATCGCGACGCACGGCTTTCAGGTGAACGCCTAGCTGGCGGGTTACCGCACCGGTGTAGCCACTTTCGTCGGAGTTGCCGCCCTCTGAGCGGTAGGTCAAGTAGCGGACGTTTGGTTTCGTGGGAGCCTGCTCAAGACAGACCGCGACTAAGGAGGAATCGAGGCCCGAGACCGTGTGAACGAGCGACGCATGATCCGCGATCTGAGCGTGCACAACGTCCATAGCGGTTTGTCGGACTGCCGCGCAGGCCAGGTCAATGTTCTCGACGGGTGGCATGTCTACAAGGGAGAGGGGATCCCAGGCGAAAGAAGGGCGCACGCCATTTGCGGTCCACTCGACGCACTGCCCCGCGAGGATCTCCGAGATCTGGTTTATGGCGGTCTGTCCAGTATGCGTCGCTGCAGGGTTCGCAAGCATCCGCGCAATGTGCTGCCAATTTGTGTCGAGCGCTCTCCCCGGCACGCCGACTCGAACGCAGTCATCAAGGGAGGAATAATAGAGGGTTACACCCTGATACTCGGTCGTGTAGCAGGGTAGGGTTCCAGCCGGGCTGCGAAAGACCTTTACACTGGAGCGTTCCCCATCCCGGACAAACGCAACATAGGAGCCCCAAAAGCGTCGTAATAGGGCGGTGACGACGGAGTGTGCGAGACCCGTGGCGATCGGGGGGAATGTGAGGGATGATGGAGCCACAGAAGACGGTGCCGTGCCCAAACCGTTATAGAGTTCGCCGAGCACGACGCCTGTGCCCTCGTTGATGGAGCGAACTCGAGAGGAGTCATGGGGGCCAGAGTTGTAAAAAACCTGAATGCCCCAATGTCGAAGAACCGCTGACCAGTTGTTTCCGTCGGCAAGCAATCGCTCTGCAAAGCGAGCGGAGGCGGCGCATGCTCTCTCGTTCGTTCCGTCCCAGAGAAACGCCATGTATTGGGGCGCCATTCGCAGTTGCCTGTTCTCAGAATTCGGCAATCGGTGTGTAGGCGCCCACGTAATCGGGGATATCACCCCAAACGAGAGATCCCGACCGAAGGTAACAATGTGCCTTGAAAGGCCGAGTATGGACGCCGAAAACCAAGCGGGGAAGGAAGCCGTCTGGGATCAGGTACTCGATAAGGGCGATCGAATGGGGAAGGCATTCATTGGGTCCGTTAAAGATGAGAGGCAGCAAATGTCGGAATGCGAGGACGAGTTCCCGTGCCCGCTCTATGTGACAGACAGGAGTCGCCAGAGCACGTAATCGGCGTTCGCGAATGCATTCGACAATGGAGTGAAGGGAATTTTCGCGAAGGAGCCGCTTGGAAGACGACATCGCTCGATAGAATCGCCGCATGTCCGACCATGAGATTTTGGGCTTGCTATGCAGATCCTCGTGTGTCAAAGCTCCTTGTGGGCGCTCACAACTGACCGGCGTGGCAAGTTTGCCGGCCGAAGGATCGACTGTGATGATATTGCGCGATCTGAGCTGGTCGAGAATTTTGTCCTGAATATCCTGCGGAACAGGGTCGGCGCGTAGTGGGCTATGCCCGTCTCGGAATTCCTGCGGCCAGCCCTTCACGTGGCGTGCAAGCACTTGCGCCTGCAAATTCGGTATTGCTCGATACCGCGTTGCCTTCATGTCCAAGATGACCGGCCAATCGCGCGTAAGGCACAAGTAGATGTGGGAGCTTAGAAAATATGTTTTGGCAGGTTCCGATGAGATCTGAAGATCAGGGCGTGCGCACGAGGCGGGTTGTAGGGCAGAGTCAACGAGAGGCCGCGTGATTCCTTCCACTGGTGTGTCCAACTTGTTGAGCTGTCGGTGGATATGCGAACGTCAGTGCAAAGAAACTACCCGATGTTGCGCGGCTTCTTGCCGTCCTTGTTCGGCAAATCGCCTCTTTTTATGAGCACACATGTTGCGGCGGTCCGGTGTAGATAATCGGGAGAACTTGCCACGTCGTGCCCCGCCCGCACCCTTTGTATTCTCGATGGTACGCCCAGGCAAGACCGGGGGAAGAACCAATTCCTTGAGGAGTCCACATCATTTAGTGGGGTTTGACATCGGCATCGCCAATAATTCTGGAAAATTCAAGGAGCTAGAGGCGATGCATATCGATCATGTGCCGCTGACATGCTCCGACATTGGGCGAAGCAGGCTGGATGGACAGGGGAGTAGCCCGTTCGATCGCACCGGCGATGGTGCTCTAGATAGTCTTTGACGCGCGTTCCGGCGTCATAGAGGCTCTGCGTGCTCGAGCACTTTGTCCCGGAACTTCGGTGACAAGAATTCCGGCGTTATTACCGTCACACGTACACCGGTCAATTGTCGTGCTTCGTCTTCCAATCCCACCAACGTAAAGAGTGTAGTCCCCGGCGCGAGCTCTACGAGCAAGTCAAGGTCGCTTTCTTCCGTATCAGTCACGGTCAGAACCGACCCGAACACGCGTGGATGGGTGAAGCCATAGCGGTTCATGAGTTGCCGTAAAGCAGTGCGGTGCTTGGCTAGAGCCTCGGAAGGTTTCATGATTGGAGCCGCCGATTAGGAAGTGACTTTTCCGACTTTCTCGATGAGGGTCTGCGCGGCTTGGGTATTCCTTTCCTAAAAATAGGACAACTGTCCAGTGGCCGGCAAGCGTGGCTCGTCGTCGACGGCGGTTACGCGCATCGCCATCACAGCGGGCTTACCCATCCCATTTGTATGAGAAGTCTGCGGGCTACGCCCATCAATCCACGATCCTGTCGGCCCCGTCTTTTAGGGGTACTATAGTCTACACACATTCAGTCGAATTTCCTCATGAAGGAAAACCTGACGATTGCTCAAGCCTTCGGAAAATCCTTGCGCGAAGTTCGCAGGGAGGCCCGCTTGTCCCAGCCTACGTTGGCTGACCGCGCCAACCTTGACCGTACTTTCATCAGCCAAATGGAGAGAGGCATTCGTCAACCTACCATCACAACGTTGTTCAAATTGGCGGATGGACTTGAACGAACGCCGGACGAACTGGTGAGACGCGCACGCGAAAAATATCGCGCCTGACTCAACATCGGACCACCGTCTCTGTTCAAGTCGTTGGCGCTGTACCCCCCAATGCCAACATGACAGTGATCAGCAGAGAGCCTCTTCCTGGGCTAAGGCTTTCGCGCCTAAGGATGCTGCGGCGCAGCGCAAATAAAAGCCGAACCTCGTGTGGGGGTCGATGCCACTTTTGTATCTAACTAAGCAGAGGCTCGGAAGCAAAACGAATGGTGAACTCGGACTCTAAGGACGGCAGTGCTGGTTTATTGACCGACCTTGTCCGCAGATACGGTGCTCAGATGGAACGTTTGGTAAGGCAAATGGTTCATGACGGTGATGTTGCAAAACACATCGTTCAGGAGACCTATCTAAATGCTTTCCGACGATTCCAACGCACATCTGCCCCTCCTGTGCTCTATGCAAAGACCTATCTGTTCGACGCCTGCATTACAAACGCGATCAACTACCTTCAGCGCGATCGGTCTTCGCCGGAGTCTGCACAGAATGCCATCGAGGCGGAAGATGTGCCGGACGGTGCACCGGGGCCGCAGAAACTCGCCTTGCTCGAGGATGCCCTGGCTCACGTCGGGAAGATCCTCGAAGAACTTCCCCTGAAACAACGTCAAGTGTTCCGGCTAGGTCAGATCGATGGCGTTCCCCGCCGTCAAGTTGCGCAACAGCTCGGCCTGTCCGAAAAATCGGTAACCAACCTAACGACACGCGTTCTGGCAAATCTAAGGATGCGCCTGGCGGAACGCGGATTTGATTCTGTACTTGATATCGACGATGACGGTAGCCCCCAGAAGTGATGACCGGGAGATATCCCATGTCAACTAACAACACGAATGAGGAGGCGGCCTGGTGGGTTGACCGCATCAGCGGTCCCTACATGAGCGACGCCGAGCACGCGCAATTCCGTGCCTGGCTGCAGGATCCAAAAAATGCAAAGGAATTTCGTATACAACACAGAGCTCTCCAGATAGCACGTGAACTCCCCGGGAGTGTTCGTGAACCACTACTACTACTTGAAGAGCATCGGCGGCGGCGGCGCCCTTTAGCGGGTATTTTGCTCGGAACCGCCGCCGCCTCTTTAGTCGCTCTGTTTCTCGCCTGGCTTCTCCAACCTAAAGAACAGACCTACACGACCCGGACTGGTGAGGTCCGAGCGATCCACTTGCCTGATGGCAGCACTGCGACTCTCGATACTCGCAGCCGGATCCAAGTGCATCTCACTCGGACGGAACGGCACGTTAACCTCATCGACGGGCGAGCCCTATTTGACATCCATAGTGATCCACGGCATCCGTTCATCGTAGAGGTAGGTCCCGCCCGCATTCGCGTGCTCGGAACCGAATTCGACGTGTACCGACAGCACAATAAAGCGACTACCCTGACGGTTCTTCGCGGGTCCGTTGAAGTCTCTGGCCGCAGCAACACGTCCACCCAAGCGTGGACTCGCCATCTCGAAGCAGACCAGACTTTGACCTTTGGCCTTGCGGGTGTCATCTCCGATCCCCAAGCAGTGAGACCGCAACAACGGATCACATGGCCTTCCCGTATCTTCGAAGCCCGCAATGTCCCATTGTCGGCAGTTGTTGACGAACTGACCCGCTATACCGATACGAATATTGTCCTTGCTGATGAGCGTCTAAACGGCATCAGTATCGTCGCTACGCTCCACCTGGGCGATGTCCGACAAGCGCTGCGCGATCTGCAGGGCATCGTCCCGATCCAAATAGATGAGGGCAGCGCAGCCTTTATTCTTCACTATCGCGCGCAACCGACTATCTCACCCGTTCAGCAGGGACCAAGCCAACCATGAGCATGCCTGTTTGTCGCGATCCCGGAATTGCTGCATCGAACGAGTATTCGCCCCCTCCTCATAGCCCAAGACCCGGCGCACGCGTTCTCCGGCCCGAAAGACGCGCCGCGAGGTTGCGACCAGTGGCGGTACTGACCCGCTTCCCTGTCCCACATCGGTCCGGGCCGCGGGTCCTTTTTTTGATAACAGGAACCAGAGGGGGTCGATACCCAAAATGTGCTATCGCATGCATTGATTCCGGGGTGGCTCCCCGCTCCAATGAACAGCGTACAAGCTCGGTCGGTTGGGCGTAATACAAAAAAAGCGGTAGCGATGGGGCCAATCACCAATCGACCGAGCTTGTCGATGCGGATTTCGAGCAAGCCGGCGCGATTCGCAAACGGCGTCTAGCGGGCGCCACTTGGACTTAGTGAGCACAAGGAGCAGGGAAGATGATAGCGGCCATAGACGTTGAGGCGATCGACGAACCTATCCATCGCCCACAGATCAGCCCCGTAAGCGCCCAGGGCATGTGCTTCGAGCCAGCATTCGATCACCAGTACGTTCCCCTCCGCGCCTGCGACCGGCCATCGGTTGCTGCTGGGGCATATGTAAGCGGAGCGCTCACTCCGGAGCAGACTTACGAGTTCGAGCTACACTTCCTGAATTGCGAGGAATGTCTAAACCGCATCGAGGCTCATCGTGCAGCCCTCGCTACGCTGAGACGCTCGAGGCATCAGGACGCTGATGGATGGGCAATGCGTCCCGAGCCGACTACCACCACAAAGGCCTCAACCGATTTGGTAGCGGCGTTCACGCGCGTCGAGAACATACTGCGATCCTCTGGAATACCTCGTGCCGACCGGTACGTGATTGTTCTGCAGTTGCTGGTGCTGCGGCTATCGACGGAGGAAGAGCTCGATGGAATCGTCGCCGACGTGCTTCTGAGAAGTGTTTCCCTCACCGAACAAGGACACATTCTCGAGAGGATGCTGAGTGTTGCAATGGCGCGCTACCGCAAGTTTCTGCCGGTAACTGTGACTGCGAAGTGCGCATGCTCCGGGTATACCATCGCGAGGTTGTGGCAGCAGATGTTCGGCGTGAGCGTGCTGAGGTCATCTTTCGAAGCTCTCCAGCAGCTCTTAACGAAGTTTCGGGTCCATCCAGTTGCAACGATCGATGTGCGCCATATGTCGACCGCTCTGGAACCACTCGCGGCGGCAACAGAAGCCGACGTGGTGCATTTTCACCTCCTCATACACGGGGTCAGCCACGCAGGAAGCATTAGGAGTCACGCGCTGACTCTGTTTCCTTTATCCAAAGTCGGTGTTGGATCGTGATCGTCGAGAATCCCGAAGAGGCGATTGACATACTGGACATGTCGCTCCACGGAATGAGCTACAAAGAAATCGGTGCGGCAGTCGGCAAGTCCCAATCGCGATGCGCCGTCCTGGCATATTCGTCTGTTCGCATGCTGCGAAGCGTGCCGTACACAAGCAATGAGCCGATGCCCCCTCATAACTGCTTCAGCTGGAAGGAACGTCAAGCTCACAAGGAGTTCTGGCTCCGCCAAATCGACTATGCGCGGGGACTTCAGTTGCGCGTGCCGCCGCCAGGCACTTTGCGCGAGATCGCCTCAGACGCTGGACGCATCTATGGCTTAGGGGCCACACAAGTCCTGCGAGTGATCAAGCGCTTTGAAGCTGCCATCCTGGATTACAGCAGGGGAGGGCCGCGCTACGGGCAGGATAACGCTGATCGTCAAATCACCCCAACCAGACTGCGTCCAGAAGGAGCCGAGTACAACACGGAAACTCCCCACGAACTCTGCCGAACCCATGGCGATTTACGCAAAAGGTCCGACGGATGAGTCGCCCGAGAAGGGCCTACCGGCGGCCGGGGAGTTCCGGCAACAGTTCCAGGTCCAGGTGTTACGCGGAGGCCTTCGGTACAGCCGTACGCGTACATCGGCTCAAGGCCGGTCTGACAGAACAACAGCTTGCCATCCAGGCCGAACTCGAAGAGCAAGACATTTACGAGATTGAACAAGGCCGAGTGTCATCCAACCTCAGGGAGTTGGCCGCATTGGCCGCAGTCGCTAACGGCTGCATGGTATCGCTTACCACAATACTTCGCGAAGCCGACAGGATCTTCTTGAGGAATGCAGCGAGGAACCTACATTGAGGCTCTATGGCTAGAAAGCAACAGGGCGGCCGCGCACGCGGCAAACGTTCAACCCCACTGCAACAAGCGCTGCCAGCAAAGGCCATCGCCATCGAGCTACGGAGCGTCCACATCTATTTGGGCTCAGTGCGTTCTCTCCTTGTTATGGCCATCGCCACACTGCAAAGGCAAGCCGCTGACAACGACACCGACGTTGCTGCGGCACTCAAGCAATTTGGCGTGAACTCCATCTCCACTCAAATGGAGCGCATTGAAGCACTGATTACAGGATGTGATAAGGCGGTTGCGCGACGAATGACCGAGAGACCCGCTTTCCACATAGCAACAGGGATAAACGCGATTAAAGGATAGTCTGCCCATGGTACGTCGAAAAGTAGCCATTGCATTTGGGCGGGTGCTTCGGGAAGCACGCAAGCAAAAGGGACTCTCACAAGAGGATCTCGCAGGCGAAGCAGAATTCGATCGCACTTACCCTTCCCTGCTCGAGCGGGGACTCCGGACTCCCACCTTGACCATTCTCTTTGCGCTGGCGGATCAGTTAGATGTCAGTGCCGCCTCGCTGGTCAACAAAACTCTGGAGGAGTTGGGGCGTTGCGCCACCCCCGAGGCCAAGCCCCCACGAGTATGTACCGTGGCCTCCATGAAGGACAGATCCGCGGCCGCTGAGTCGTTCCCAAAACCTTCGGTCAGGCGAGAGAGCAATACCGCTTGATTTGTCCTTCTGATGGAAAAACTGCATTGTGAATCAGCGACTACAAAGGCCTTAATTGGATATGCAGGAGAGTCGCCTGAGTGGCCAAACATAATCGAAGGGCTAGTTCTGGACTGCGGTATCAAGTCGGAGACAATGTGAGGCGACTGCGTGGGATGCGTGGCTATACGCAGAAGGAATTAGGACAGCGTTCGCGCATGTGCGAGGGCTTCCTAAGTAACATCGAGAACGGCCGTTGTAACCTGGAGTTGCCAACTCTGGCAGCGGTTGCGGAGGGGTTGGGATGCCTTGTGTGGGAGTTGCTTTGGAATTCGCGGCGCTCGAAGTGGATAGCCACCGGTAGCGTCTCGATGGCCGAGCACAATCGTTGGGCTAGCTCCGAGCTCCGGTACCAAGTTGGAGACAATGTGAAGCAACTACGTAGGATACGTCGGTATACGCAGAAGGAATTGGGAACGCGTTCTCAAATGTCAGAAAACTGTGTCAGTGACATCGAGACAGGGAGTACTAACGTGACACTGGCAACTCTCGAAGCGCTTTCGGAAGGCTTAGGATGCCAAGTATGGGAGTTGGTGTGGAGTTCGCGAATTTCAGAGCGGAGATGGACAATCAACGGATCTAGCGAGCAGCAGGTCTCCAGTGACTTCCGGGATAACGGACCAGCCGGCGTGCTGCGAAGCGGACCAGCCACCTTGGTACACGAACCTCATAAGTTGTGAGAGGGAATAGGCGGTCTTGTTAGTTAGGGGCGGGCGGTGGTCAGTATGCGGAACGCTCTATCCTTATGAATGGGCGTCGCCGGATTGTCCGGTAGGCGCAGCAACCAAGGCCCCCGGGGGCATGTATGGGAACACTTACTCTCCAGTTAACTAAAGAAGAGGAGCTCATCCTCGCCAGGCGTTCGCGTAAAGCAGGAATGAAGCGCGCCGCCTATGTGCGGAAGCTCATTGTCGCAGATGATTCAATCTCGCAAGAATGGAGTGTGGTGATGGCACGGCCGCCTGTTCTCCCACCAGCTGCTCGCGCGTATGCCCGCAAAATTGAGGGAAACCGCGAACTCGCAATTCGGTTCCTGAAGGAGGCCGGAATCATCGAAAAACCTGGAAAGCTCGCTCGTCCATACCGTTAGGGGATGGTGAAAACGATCCAACTGCGTGTACCCGCATCACTATATCGGCGGCTCCAGTGCCGGGCGGCTCAAGCCGGTATATCGATATCGGCGTTCCTTATTCGTGAACTGCGTAAGCATACAGAGCGGCCAACGCCGGAGCAGCTGCAACACCGTCTCAGTCAGCTCCTTGGAAAGCCCCGCCGCCGCCCAGCGCCAAAGTGCCGCGCAAAGACGGATAGTCTGTGATCTCCACGGTAGAGGGGGGAGTTAATTACGATTTTGCAATCGGGGGCTTTTGGTACCTCGCGAACAGGAGGTTAAGCGCCTCGCCCATCAGCCCTTCCATTGTCTTTTCCTGTTCGGCGGCCAAGATCTTGAGCTGTCGCCAGGTCTCGGGCGGCTGGTAGCAGTTAATCTGTTTCAGGCCGACTCGAGATGGCTTGACGGCCTTCGACTTCTTGCTCGATGCAAACTTGGCTGCCACGGAAATCCTTCACGGCTCAGGCGATGACCCTTGCATTCTAGCAGGGGTGATCGCCAGCAGGCCGCGCCGCCTCGCAGCGCCGGTTGTTTATGCCCTCGTATGGTTAGCCTGAAGCCCTCCCCCTCAGCGCCGCTTCGGTCGGCGCCCGGCCGCACCCCGTTGCAGGCTCTGAAGCAGCGCCGCCTGGACATCGGGGAGGTTCACCGCGCGCTCCAGGAGCACAGCTGGCGGAACTTGAACGCCATACGCCAGCAACACGAACATAGGCAGGGTCGGACACTCACGGCCCCCCTCAATTCTGCTGGCGGTCGGACGCGCGATACCGATGATTTCGCTCAGCTCGGCCTGGCGTAGGTTCTGGGCGCGACGCTCCTCGCGCACAACAGTCCCGATCGCGCGCGCGAGCGCTTGAGCGAGCTGCTCGATCGCCGGGGAAATCCCGGGCATCACAGCGTAGACGGGCGCTGAGGTCCCGCTCCCAGCGGATGACGCATGCAATGACGCGCCACTGAGCGGGTCTCTCGGGCGACACGTGCGACTGCGTCGGAAACGTGCACCCTTAGGCAGCGTGCAAGGTCCAGGTCCTGCTCTGCATTTTGGCCAGCCAGGGCGGCTTGCACGGTCACGCTAACCGAATAGATGGTCTCAAGCTGCTCCGCGAGGGAATTTAGGGATCGCCCCGCTGTGACGGGGCCGAGAGCGGAAGAACCTCTGCGTTTCGGGCGGGCGCGTGCGGGCCGCGCCCGGCTATCATGGCCGGTAGCCACTGGGACACCTCCTACGTGTTCGGTGGTCAGGCGCTCGCTTTGTGTTGACGCACAAGGCGGGCGCCGCTCGTGCTAGAATGATATCACTCTAGCATTATTGGACTCTAACACCTCTCATTGACTTGCGCTACCTGACGGTTCCAGCGGCGGTAGCACACGTCATATGCAAGTCACGGCCACCGGCGAAGCGCCGCAATACCTGTATATAAATACAGCATCGATATCGGCCGCAGTTTAGGTCGCAGCCGACGCAGGTCTTTGAATTGCTGAGTCAGAGGGTGCATCATTCTTCCTGTGGGAAGCGAGAGCATCGGGTTCATGATCGATCGAGCCCGGAACGACCCCCGGCGCGGCACCCTACACCTCGATTCGACCGAAGTGCCGTTTCTGGATGTGCGTGCGGAGCCCTCTGAGCACGCGCAGGCGCAGCTGCGTCAATTTGCCCAGGAAACGCTCGTACCCCCGGCCGCGCCCCAGGCCTCCAGGGAATTGCGATCACCCTCCCGCAACCCTCCGATGGCCTAGCTTTGACCCTTGGCGACCCGCGGCATTCACCTCATCACTTCTGACGTAGGCGATCCATTGCCCGCTGTGTTGGATCGCTTCCAGAAGCAAATGCAATTGCTCCGTGCCGCCAATCCACCACGCGCAACCGCAAGCGGACACCGTCCGAGCGCGAGTTCCACTTCGATGGGAGCTGCCTTTACGCCCTCGGGAGGATCCCGGGGCACATCGCCCTATGCGCAGCGACCGTTGGGCTTCAACGAGGCCCTCTATGACGAGTGGATGAAACAGCTCACGACTCCGTGGCGTGAAGAAGACGCTTGGAAGTCTGAAAGCTAACGCATGATCGATCCGTTCCGCGCACCATGCGGCGCCGCGGATCTATGATATTTCCGGCAAACTCTCCCCCGTCAGCATTCGAGACCAGATGACCCGCGGGAGCCTCTTCGCCGAGCGGGCCTTAGAAGCCGGCGAAATCACCCCCCGCCCTCGAAGAGGGATTATTGGTTATCGGCGCGGGTGCCGGCGGTATGACCGCAGCCATGACTGCGGCACGCCTCGGTGTACACACCGTCGTTCTCGAAGGTTCACCCTATCTCTTTCGAACCCAGCGGACGTGCTCGACGCGCTGGCTCGATCCCACTCAATATGACTGGCCGATGGAACATTGGGCCGCCGGCCACTTTCCATTTCCCGGCCTCTTCATGCCTTGGCCCTGGAGCGCCGACTGGGCCCACCAGGTGAGATCAACGTGGCTCACCTCTGTGCAGCAATTTCTCATGCACGGCGGCTCCGCGAGATTGGCTCTTGAATATTCGGCCCAACTCAACCGGGCCACCTGTCCACGCGGAGCTCCCACGATCCAAGTGCACTACGTCGCGCGGAACACGCCGGTCTTGGGATCCTTTGGAGCCATGTTGGTCTCCGTAGGATTTGGGACGGAGAACATTCAAGTCAGCTCTTATAAGGGATTTGGCTTTTGGGAGACGGATCCGCTCGGCACCCCAACTGCGGAGTCTCCGGAAGTACTGCGCCGCGCGTGCTGATCTCGGGAGCTGGTGATGGCGCCCTACAGGATTTTCTCCGTATCATGACGGGGCTTCATTCCGCCAAGGAGGTCCTGTCCGCCTGCGGCCTTTCGCCGAATCTCGCCGCCAGCTTAAAGGACTTCGACCGTATCGCACATAGCGCAATTCACTGGGGCGAGGGGCCAAGCCACGATCACAGCTGGCATGCGGTGCTCGATCAGCACTATCGCCAGCGCGCCCAGCAGGAACTCCAACAGCCCAACGTGCGCCAGAATCTCGCTCGACTCTTGACGAATCGCCCCGCTGAGCTCCGGGTGGTCTATACATGCGAGCACCTCACCGCCTTCTACGCGCTCAACCGGTTCCTCACTCTGTTAATCGCCGAATATCTGCGCGACGCACACAGCCTCTCCGTGCTCCTCCCCCGAACTCGATTAGTCTCAATTTCCGGTGCCCCCGGACACCTGTGCAATTTGCAGCCCGCCCTTTGCCACGGACTTCCGCACACTGTGGAATGGTCGCCAGACCCCGACTGCCGGAAACCATCCCCGCCGGCGTCGACTACCCCCTCCACTTGGGATGTCACGATCGTCCGCCATGGAATCACGCCCCCGCGCGCACGTCCTACAGCAAGTGACTCCCCTCCATCATCCTCGTCAAATTCTTCCCTACGTACTGCTGTAATTGTTTATCTAAACGTCCATCCTCTTCGCGCGAACGATTCCAAAGACGCGCGGCGGGTCCAAAGCCGATGCTCTCAAAATGATGGCATCCGGTAACATCCGCGACACTGTAAAGAAGGTCAGCGGTTTCCGCCCTCCTCACGGCTCTGGATAAGCATGCCTTCAGAGCATCCGTCAGAGACTTGAAGATCCATGGCCAGCCACAGTGGACACGGTCCTCAGCATGCCTGCTGCCGACAACGGCGTTGGTTATCTGAAAAACATTCCACATGTTATGGCAACGCGATCTCCGACGCGATGTACCGCCGCGCTTCAGTAGGTCACCAATTTGCAGTCCGATCGAGGTCTGTCAAGACCCCTGCGATGCGGGTGAGAAAAGGGTGCTTGAAGGATGTCTGCGAGGCTGCACTGAAGACCTTCGGCAAGTGCTTCCACGCTCGCCAGCCTAAGGTTCATCACTCCGCGCTCGGTATTACCGACGAAGCCCTTAGCAGCGCTCAAGCGTCCTGCCAACTGCTGCTGGCTCCAGCCGCGCGCCTCGCGCAGCCGCTTTACATTATCTCCAACTATAACGGAGAGTGCGACACCTCGTAATTGAGAATAGTTGCTGTCACCCGACCCGGCCGCTGGATCTCGGTGTCCGTCGACGAGAGTTGCAAGACTGCACCTTAGGCCCTCTGCGAGCCTTCCCATGCTCGATAATGTGAGGTTCATGCGTCCCTGTTCCACATTGCCGATGTAGCTCGCAGCAACGCTCAGGCGTTCGGCTAACTGCTGCCGAGTCCAGCCGTGCACCTCGCGCAACCGCATTACATTATTCCCAACTATCACGCGATGCGTCTGCACCGCCCCGAGGGAGAGTACGATACCCGACAGGACCACGGGATCTTGGTGTCCGCCGAGGAGGGTTACAAGACTGCACCTCAAACCCTCCGCGAGTCTTGCCACGCTCGACAACGTGAGATTCATGCGTCCCTGTTCCACGTTGCCGACGTAGCTCGCAACAACGCTCACGCGTTCGGCCAACTGCTGCTGAGTCCAGCCGTGCGCCTCGCGCAACCGCCGTACATTATATGCAACTACAATGCGAGCGGAGTGTTCCGCGACGAGGGTTACAGGACTGCACCTCAGACCCTCAGCGAGCCTTTCCACGGTCGACAGCGACATGTTTTCCAACCCCCGCTCGATACTGATGATGTGGTTTCTATTCAGCCCTGTGACCTCTGCTAACTCACGCTGAAGGTAACCTAACGCCCTGCGTAGCCGTTTGACGTTGCCTCCCACCAGCAAGCGACTGGCTTGGCTAGCTTTTCGGCATCCTTCAGACATGGGTAACCTCTCGCCGGGATTTTACACTGACTTCAAGCAGGCGAAGATTTCTATGGCCCACATTGCCGGGCCATATCCTCAAGGTGACGGACATCACCGTTTGCGCGACAACGCTACGTCGCCAAAAGAAAGACTGCTCTGCTCGACAGACAAGTGACAATCTATAACCTCCCTGTGGGCGAGCCGAGGGCCTTCCGCGGCCACGGATGAGTTGCTTCTACCAGCCCGTCACAAAGGACAAAACACGAGCGGCAGCAAAAGGATCGCCCGAATCGGGATGAAGACCCTCATTGTTTTAGATGCACGATGAAGCAAATGCAGAGTAACTACAGCGAGCCCGGTCCATGCCGCAACGCCCGACCGCGGCGGCTGAACCCCGCCGCCCGCCGGCCCCTAAGGACGGCTTCGAGCAAGTCCACCCACTCGTCGGTTCGCGAGAGCGGATACGGCTCTTCCGGATCGACGGCGTTCACGAATATCACGGCGGCCCGCGCGATCTGGCGCAGTGCCGTCAATTCACGGAGATCGAGGGTAGGCGGCGTTTCCGAACTCGGACTCTGCGGGTTCGGCTGCGTCCGCGCGACAGAAGACTCCCAGCCCAGGATGCGTTCTAAAAGCTGGAAAGGTGAGAGATTCAAGCCGTGGGCGAGAGTGATGAGGTCAGGAATGTCCACGCCCCGCTCTCCAATTTCGGTTTTGGCGACCCGACTACGATGCCAATGTACACGGTCTGCGAGCTCCTCCTGGCTGAGTCGGGCCAGGCGCCGGCAGGCACCGATAGCGATGCCTATCCGGCGTCGCATATCGTCCGCGGGTGACTGCGTGGTTGTAGGATGCGTGGGCGAGGCAGCCAGCGCTACAGGGGATAGCGGTTGATCAGCAGTTGTCTTGTCTCCGTGCTCCATGTTCGTACTTCCGCACATTTGAGTGCGAAGCGTCAGCCGACAATAGTCTGAAATGGGCGGGGTAACCGGACGGGGGGAGCTCGCTGCTCTAATACCGGCATACCGACTCATGTCGGTTTCTGAATGCGATACAAATATGTTGTAATTAGAACAGAACCCGAACGATGGAGGAGTAGTGTCGCCGATTGGCAAGTCTGCAGAATCTGGCGTCATCGTTGAGGCCGGGGATCTCGACGACGAGCCGCGCCTAACGGAGTGGTACCGAGCGGTAGGCATCGCCCTGCGTCGAGAGCGAGATTCGATTCATGAGTCCGTTGTCTCTATAGCCAGGGGCGCGCGCCAAGATCGCGATGTGAGCCAAGAGTCATTGGCCCGCACGCTGGGTTGGTCAAAGAGCGTGATCGTGAACTTCGAGAATCTACGCAGAGACCTCGGAGTTGCGGATTTCATTCTCATGGCCGAGAAGTCTGGTATTGAGCCAGAAGAACTTTTCGCTTCGGTGATGTTCCACTTGCGTTCAAAGACGCCGCGGCCGTAAGTCAACTTCCCGAGGCTAGTCGCCGATGTGAAATCCCACCATGTAGCGAATTCTCCGGACGCGCGGAGCCCAGAATGGTGGACGACAATTAGAACTGCCGGACACATCCAGTTTGCTGGGTGGAACCTGTCGCTTCTTTTGGAAGTTTTGGCAATTGGTGCCACGTAGACGATAGGGTATTGGGGCGCATCGAGGGTGGGGGCTATAAAAACATTGCATCTCTTCGTGCGAATCTGCGTGACTCTGCCGACCTGTTTCGGCCTCTCCGCGGTCATCACGCTTTGCTGGGCCGAGTGGGGCATCCCCCGGTGCATTCACGCCGACGACGGAGGCGTGGTACTGCCGAAGTCTGTTTGCGAGGAGCGCCGATAGCTATGCGAGCAAGACACGCACAAGGTAGCTATCGAGCCAATATTGTTCCAGACGCTGCTATGCCTGATCGTCAGTACTATTATCCAGACGTCCCTGGGCTTGGAAACGTTGCGGTTATCCACATGCGCAGGACCAGATGTGGCTAAACGAAGACCTACATCCAGTCCAGGGTGGAGTCGAGCCATTGCACGCCTGATGGCATCCAGCAGACACTTGAAGACACAGACCGCGCTCGCGAAGAAATCGGGCGTGGCGCAGTCGACCATTGGCCGCATACTGCGCAGACAGGTCAATCCGCAGTCGGAAAACCTGGAGCGTTTAGCGAAATCTTTCGGCATGTCGTACTCAACTCTTGCTGCCATGGCGGAAGGTGACGAGTCCGGAGACAGGTCAGCGGAGAATCTCCAGCCAGGTGAAATACCGCGACTCGTGCCTCTGCTCTCTTTGGCGCAAGCGGCCAGATTTGCAGAGTCCGTGCACCCCAATAACTTTGGCGATGCCACGGAATGGATAGAGTGCCCAACAAAGCAGCACGGTCCGCGGACCGTCGCTTTGAAGGTGTCCGGCGAATCCATGGAGCCCGATTACCAAAACGGTGACACTATCTACGTGGATCCGGACGTCTTTGCCGTGCACGGCAAAGACGTCGTAGTCCGTCTGGGCCATCGCAACGAGGTTACATTCAAGCGCCTCGTCGTTGAGAACAAGGGCCGCTATCTCAGACCGCTGAATCCAAACTGGCCGGACAAGTTCACCAATATCGCCGCTGATGCCCGAATGGTTGGTGTCGTTGTGGGCAAGTACACCGACAAGTAACGGCCCGATTCTGCGCGGCCCTGTGGCCCCTTGAGTGCTTCGGCATACGTGACTATGGACGAGCACAACATCTCCCCAGGCGGCGTTCGAGCGGGCCCTTCTCACCCCGATAAAGGAAGTTGGGGAGGACACGGAGATCCTCTGGCGCGAACACGCGAACATTCGAATCGTGATTATCCAGCGTCCCGTCCCATTCCGCGGCGCCAAATTGGTTAAGACCCATAGCCTTGACATTTCCTCTCAAGTTTAACCATGCTCCTACGCGCAAACGGATATAGATGATGCTTGCAGTGATTCAGAGCTCCGCGATGACCATCTCAGCAAGGACTCTCGACCCCGCCGTCATTCGTGCCGTCCAGGAATTTGCACGGAGGCTTGCTGGCCGTTATCCCGTACAGCAGGTCATCCTGTTTGGGAGCCGTGCGCGAGGAACCCAACGGTCGGACAGTGACGCAGATGTTGTCGTATTGCTGCGGGGCCCTCGCGGTCGCTTCCTGGACACCAAGCTCGAGCTGGTAGACATCGCGTACGACGTGCTGCTGGATACTGCGATCCACATTCAGCCTCTGCCAATCTGGGAAAACGAGTGGGAACATCCGGAAACCCACTCCAATCCCCGACTGCTGCAAAACATCAAGCGAGAAGGCGTTTCGCTTTGACTCGCCCGTCTGCGAAATCTGGTAACACCCACGATGGCCGCCTGCTATTAGTCACCCCTGTCGTAGTCTAGCTCACCCGCGATCTGCGCCGGGCTCGTTTTGGTTCCCGAACAAAGTGTCCCAGGAGTTGTTCCACACCGAAAGGCCTCGCTCCTACCAGGCGCGGGCCTGGCCAAGTAATAGATGGCGTTTGGGCGCGCCACCCTCTTGAGTGCTGCGGCGAGCTCGTCAGGCGGGAATGATCGTCCCATCTGCGGCGTTTCCATCCATCATGAACATCTGTCGGTTTACATTTCAATCGCGAAAAGTAGCACCGTTAAGCACTACTCGCGCTACATCAATGCTGCGCTGAATTGGCTTTCTTGCGCTCATTGATCAGTGTGTATTTGGGGTCGTCCCTTTGAACATCTTCTCGTTGCCTACCCGACCTCGCGCATGACCGCTGTAACGGGGGCTGCCAGGAGAATCCTCCGCAGCGCCAATGCGCGTCGAGTGCCACGCGATCTTGGTGACGTCCATGCCCCACGGTTGGGAGCCCCTAACACCGCTGCGATGGATCTGTTTGACCCGCACCCGTCTCTGCATACTTCACTACTCTTGTCCTCGGCAGCTTCCATACACGTTCGAGGGCGCGCATGCGGGCACGCCAAAACTCCCGGTGTGTCCGAAGTGACTGCATGCTCCAATAGCAGTCGTCGTGCATGGGAGGCCATTGCACCTTTCGCTTCGCCAGCTTAATCGCGTGAATGCATGCCATTTGAAGGATCTGCCGGATGCGCTCACTGGTGACGCCCTCTTGTTTGGCGAGCGTTGCGACCGAAGCCCCCTCAAGGACCGCCAGGGTGATGCGAATCTGCCGCTGGCGCCACGCCATTTGGGCTTCTGGATTGCCCTCAAGATGGATGCCCTCGAACGCCGGCATCTGATGTGCCCCTCTCTCTCTTCAGCAAAGGTCACTCGCCGACTGAGCGCGTCCCGTTTGCACGACACGCGCAGACGGATGTCCCCCATGCGCTTGGCCATGTCCGCGATCACGTCTTCGGCCAGTCCTGAAGGCCTCTCCCACAACGAGCCTGCGCACGTAAGTGGTGCGCTTCGTAGGTTTTGCGCGAAAGCTGGCCACGGATGAGTGCTCCTTTCCTGACCGTTACAAAGGACAAAACACGAGCGGCAGCAAAAAGATCGCGAGAACTAGGACAAAGAAGCCCTCATTGTTTAGATGCACGATAAAGGGAATGCAGAGTAAGAGGAACAGGATGACCGCGATCGGTTCGGGACGCTGAAAGAATCGAGCGAGTTTGGACGAGGAGAAGCCCTTGAGATAAAAGATCACTCCGAGGATCGCGAACCAAGCGACCGCCGCGCAAAAAAACACGATATCAGACACTGGCGGGTCCCTCATTGTAAGGCGCCACGGAGAGTGCGAGCGTCGCCGCCCTCCCATGTCGCGAGTAGGGGCATCAATCGACTGTAGATCATATACTACGGCGGGTCAGACCGTTGTGCCAACAGCCGGCCGCGGCGGCTGAACCCCGCGGCCCCATCCTGCGCGGCGCGCGACGTCGCGACCGAACAGCGACTCCGCGAACCGATCCGGCTGATTCGATCTCGGTGTTGTGCGAAACCAGCGAGCCCTCGGTGATGCCGGCGATCGCGCCGTGCCATCGGGCTCCCAGCGCACCTGCTCCACGGTGAGCACGACCACGTTGGATCGGCGCAGCGCCGTCTCGTACGCCACGGGAATGAGTGCACCGCGGCGCGCGGCACGGGCCCGGGTCGAGCGGCGCGAGCAGGCGCTCAATGTTGTCGATCGACAGGCCCCGCTTTTGCCGCTGCCGCGCCGGCAGCGCGGCGATCGTGTCGAGCGACCAGGGGAGGCCGGCAGCGTCGGGGTGTGGGTCTCGACGCAGAAGAACGCGAGACCCGCACGCGCCAGTTCGCGCGCCAGAGTCGCCACGGTATTGGCCGCATAGGCCAGATGCAGGTCCTCGGCGAGGGCAGCGAGGCGCTTCCACCAGCCGCTCCGAGCCGAGCGCCGCGATCTCCTCGATCGGCCAGGGCCGGGCCGGCTAAGGGCAAGGGGTGAGGGGGCTGATTGGCATAAGCGTAAACTTAGCAATTAAGCGGGTGCAGCCCGGCCACCGTCAGCGAGCACTTGGCGCGCTTGGAGAAGGAGCACCCCGAACTGTTCGCGGCACAGCGCAAGGCCGCCGCGCCGGAGCTGCCGGCGGGCGTTCTGCGGGTGCTGTCGGATTAGATGCGGCGGAGCGAGGCCGAGGTCGCCACGGCGCGCGAGAACAGCGACGATCTCACGCGCGAAAACCTGGAGGTGGAGCAGGAGAGCGACAAGTTCGAGCGCGAGGTTCGCGCCAGAGGATCTCCGTGTCCTGCAATTTGTTGCCATCAAGGGCAACAAGCGACCGGGCTTTTGCTATGGTGGTATATAGTCCTCATAAGAGCCAGGCCTCCCTGGGACCTGCCGAGAGCGATAGACGACACGATGTGCGCGAGATCTGGTGCTCCCGATCGACACCTGCTTAATGAAGAAGTCATCAAGCGCGCCTCGGCAGCCGTCATACGCCTCCTCCGCATCCAGACACCGCACACCCAAGAGAGTCTGGCACTAGAAATTGAAATGGATTTGTCCTTTATGCAAATGTTAGAGAGCGGATCCTCCGCTCTTACCGTCGCCACATTGTTTCGTATCAGCCGCGGACTTCAAGTGACTCCCGCCAGCGTCGTTGCAATGATCGAACTCTACACAGGCCTTTTGAGTGATCCAACGTTTGACTGCTTCTCGGCCCCGGGACGTGACCAACTCTTGCGGACTAAAGCGCATCAGCCCGTTTTGATCAATCCGCCCAAAACCAAGATCTTACGAGCCCTCGGAATAGTCCTGCAGAGGTTCCGCTCACAGACCAGACACAACCAAGTGGCTGTGGCTGCCAGAGCCGGAGTCGACCCAAGCTATCTGAGCTCGATTGAATGCGGTCGAAGCAACCCCACTCTCCACATCATGTCTCGATTGGCCAAGGCTCTTCGTGTGCATGCCCACTCGCTCATTCAAGCTGCAGACATTCTGCTGCACTCCGACCTTCGGGAAGCTGCCCTGAAAAATTGGCTGGAAAATAACCTCGAATGGACGGTTTCGGGTCGGCGCCACAAAATAGGGGTGGTCTTTGCAGCGGACCTGATGAGCGCCACCGATGCTGCGCGCGAGCGATGGCCTGCGTACTGCGATACGCCGCTCGATATATCGCCCCCACCCGCGCTGCTCGCCGAGGGCGAGTGTGAGCGCATAGCGAGTGCTCGAAATCATCGGTCGCATCGGGAGTATGAGTAAGGGACATTGGAGTGCTGGAAAGGCCCCGGCGTACGTGAGCACGGCTCACGTGGACCGCAATTATGCGCCGATGACGAAGGCATCGCAGCGTTATTGCGCGGACAATCAAGTCAGCGGCTAAAACCTTCTTCTGGTCGCCGCGGCCTCAGCGCATAGCGGATTTGCCAGCATCCTTTCGGGCCTGCTTGAACACGGCTCGAATCCCGTCAATGGCAGAGGACGTGATTGCAGACCTGGTTACCATGTTCTTCCGCGTGGCCGGGTCGCGCAGGTAGGGGTTCACCGACGTGAGCTTGTACTCATGAGCAACTAATTTCGTACACTGTCGCCTCAGATTCGATCATCACCTCAACGAGCGGCGGGATTGAACACTTGCGGGGCCAGATCCAACTGAGTCATCGCTCTCATGCCCGAGAACTATAGAGCACGAACCACCGCACCGCTCCCAGACATCCAACAGATACTCAAGATTGCAGCGTTCAACACCATCATTCAGCAGTGTGTGAAGCTGGGTCACCCGCATCCCCAGCCGCTCACAAATCGCAGCTCGGCTCATGCTCGAGGACGAACGCGATACCCATTCGATGATGCGACGATGTACTTCCTCTCGCTCTAAGCGGACGATTTTTTGTCTTACGCTCAACGCGTCTCACCAAAGCAACTACAGAATTGGTCAGGTCGGCCGCCAGCCTCTCCCTTCCTCCCCAGGTAGGATACATCTCCGCTACGCGGCCCCGATTTGCCTCCCGTGCTTCGAATCGAACTGCTGACCGATCCTGGATCTAATTCCCGAACCCGCGAGGCGTCCACCATTATACTCGTTGACCCGACACCTAACTATGCAGCACAGAAAAAAGGGGTCAGCTCGTGACGGGACAGGCCTCGGGCACCGGGGTGAAATGTGGGCTGGACTAGTGTCGGTCTCGGCCTGGATAAATTTGGGACGGTTCGCTGGGCTGATCTGTCGATGGGCAGTCCTAAACATTCAACTGGCCGTCATTTTCCTATGGTGTCCGGGCCCTTCAAATTTGATGCGTGCGCGATATTGCAAATCCACCGACTGCAGTGTTGCGTTGCGTTACGAAATCCGCCTGTTATAGATCTTTATCAGAATAGGGGCTGACCGAGCCTTCTCGCGTCAGATCTCGAGTTATTCTCCACCGTCATCAGAATACTTGCTGCGGCTCAGTCTTCCGTTGGCTTCCTATTACCCGTGAGTCGACTATATCAGCCTCGAACCCGTGGAGGGTGTCACCGTGTCAGATAGGACAAATGGGGACAGTCTGCGTTTGTCTATGTACTTGGAGTCGACACCAGACGACGTGTATTACAAAAACGATAAGCTCCAATTTACAAGGGTGAGCAAGTCCCTGGCGGCCCGTTTCGGGCGTTCAGTTGAGGAGGTTATCGGACGGACAGACTTCGATTTCTTTGACGAGGCAACGGCAAGGGAATATCAGAAAGTTGAGAACGAGATCTTACGCACCGGCGTACCGATCATCGATCGCGAGGTCAAACACATCTGGCCAGCTCATTCGGGACAACCTCCAAGGGAAAGATGGTCGCTCAACGTTGCCTTACCAATGTGGGAAAACGGCCGCGTCATTGGCATCATGGGAACGAACAAGGATATCACGGAAACGAAGCTAACCAGGGAGGCATTAAAGGCCGCAAACCGAGAACTGAGGGCCCAGAAAGAACGCGCAGAGTATATCGCCGATCACGATCTGCTGACCGGCCTGGCCAATCGAATCCGGTTCTCAACCCTACTCAACCGATCCATCATTGAAGCTCGTCACAATGGCGGATCCCTCTCTGTCGCGTTCCTTGATGTCGACCGCTTCAAACAAATTAATGACACGCTCGGGCATGAAACGGGGGACGGGTTGTTGAGGGAGGTTGCAATCCGCCTCAAGACATGCGTGCGTGAGACTGACGTAGTCGCGCGTCTCGGTGGGGACGAATTTGTCATTCTCTTGCCTGGCTCGGAACATTATGCAGCCGCCGTTGCCGAAAAAATCTTGTCGGCCATTGCAATGCCGTTCACGCTCCTTCGCCAGGAATTCCGCGTCACGACAAGCATCGGAATCAGCGTGTATCCACAAAACGGTCGCGATGAGCAAGCACTGATCAAGAATGCGGACATCGCAATGTACCATGCTAAACAAGAGGGCCGGAATAACTGTCAGTTTTATTCTGACCGTTTGAACGCAGACTCGCTTGAGCGGCTCGCGCTTGAATCAAGTCTGCGGCATGCCCTCGAACGGGAAGAGTTTCGGCTGCACTATCAGGCCAAACGCGGCATCGGTAGCGGCAATATCACCGGGGTCGAAGCTCTCCTTCGTTGGGAGCATCCGGATCTTGGGACTATCGCGCCTATGCGTTTCATTCCCGTGGCGGAGGAAACAGGTCTAATCGTACCGATCGGCAAGTGGGTGCTCAGGACCGCGTGCGCACAGAATGTGAAATGGCAGCGAGAGGGTCTGCCCGCCGTGAGCATCGCTGTCAACGTCACAGCCCGACAACTCTGCAATGAACACCTCCTCCAGGATGTGAAATCGATCCTCGAGTCCACCGGGATGACACCTGAGCTGCTGGAACTTGAAATCGCCGAGAGTCTGCTGATTCGCGACGTTGAGGAAAGTCTACGCATTCTAACAGCCCTCAAATCTCTCGGCGTCCGCATCGCCGTTGACGATTTTGGCACAGGGTATTCATCGGTAGCCATGCTTCAACGATTCCCCCTAGATACGGTCAAAATTGATCGCTCCTTTATTCGCGATATTGCGGGACTCCCTGAGGCCACCGGGTTGGCCGACGCCATTATTGCGATCGGTCGCCGTCTCGGTCTGACGGTCGTCGCACAAGGAGTGGAAAACCGGAGCCAGGCAGAATTTCTGAACACGCATGCTTGCGATGAGCTGCAGGGCTTTTATTTTGATCGCCCGTTGCCGGCAGATCAGTTCACAGAGCTATTGGAGGCACAGGCATCGGGGACCACCTACATCGGCGTCGGGCACGGTACTGGTAAGTGACCACCTTGTTTGGATGTTGCACAATTGTCGAAAACAAGGATCCGAAATGGACGGACAGTGTGACGAGACGCATCTTCCCTGACAGGAGGTTGTCTGCATGGCCGCTACGCCTAAGGTAAGGCCCAGGACAGAAATTCCACCGCAGGGGGCGCCCGCCAGCCAGCTGATTGGAACGTGAAAAGCCGAACAGACAACTCCCCAGCACGCTCAGCAAAATGCCAGCAGCCGGGCTGATTCTGGCCATTTATCTAAAGCCGCTTAACAGCCTGAAATAGACTCGCCTCGTATATCAGGATCTGCAGGGAGTCGGAGAATACTCGCGAGAGCTCGCGCACGTCCGTGGTCAGGGAGAATCGTGTAAAGCGTGCCTGAGTGCGCTGGGGCTGAAAACTGGCATGCAACCAGAAGGCATTTGCAGACCAGTGCTGAACGCAGATTTGCCGCGGACCATCACTCGCGGGTAGCTCGAAGGTGTATTCCAGTCCGCCTAAAAGTATTTCCCGGTGAGGCCGACCCGTATTCGGATCAAACCGAACATTCACATGCGGGTCTATTACGCGCGGGCGACCACTAACATAAGACATGTTGTCATGGCAGCGTTGAAACAACAGCAAGGGCAATCCATCGACTAATCGTCGATGACGTGCAAGGTCATCCTCAGTGAGCGCCCGCAGTCGTTCGAGTGTGCCCATAGGGACCGCACATTGCCGCCGTCGCCTGGCTGCGTCCACTCAGACCGCATACTACGCCCAGGCTGGATGAGGTTTTTACACTGTAAACGGGGTAAACAATCAATGCAGAGAAGGATTCAATTCCGACGGACACGGCCAATGGACCTGCGACGGGGGGCCGCTAGTGGGGTATGGTATCGGCTCTCAGAAGGAAATGGATCCCGGCATTCGCAAAATCATTCCCCCCCCGGTTCCCACGGCGGGTAACGTGTTCAGTGTGCTGTAGCCCTCCTTAGAGGTTGTCCAGCCGATTGAGGTATGCACGGCGGTTGAGTGGGAGTCTCGGTGGCCGGAGCGGGCGCGTCGGCTGCGCTGACAGGCGCGGCTTAGTCGTTGCCGGTGACGACTCACCCTCGATGACCAGGCCAGATGTACCTCACGTTTGCGCCGCCGATCTCTGACGATCCGCAATCGAACTGAATAATGCGAGGCCAAAGGAAACAGTACGTGTCATGCCGATTCGCGACGAAGACCAGCGCCTAAGATGCGCCCCGACGCGCCCGGCAAACGAATTGCCGCAAGAAGTACGAGCTCCCCAACGGTAAAGCAGCTCGGAACGTAGACAGCGACGCGCCGGAAGTGGGTGTTCACGATCGCGCGGACCCACATTCACGTTGCCGTGGAACCCATCATATCCGTGATATCCCAAGGAGGTAAGGGGGAGTGTGTGACGACTGCGCGGCACTTACGCCTTGTAGCGTTTTCTCAGGCGCCCGGTTTTTGTGATGATACCGGCTCTGTAACCAACGCTTCGCGCTGCCTCTTTGTCACGCGCGATCCGCTTGGCGTATTCGACAAAGTCCTTGATCGCCTCGCCGCGTTCGATGACGTCATAGGCGACCCAATTTCCGGCACGTGGCACTTTTAGCGCAGTGACTTTCTTTCTTGCCATCGTGTGTTGGATTCCTACGGAAAAAACAAATATCCGCAAACGCGCGTCCCGCGGCCGTCCGGCAAATCCCCTGTACCGTAGTACTGACGTGCCGAATTGCCGGACGGAGGGACCGGGATGGGGGGCCACGACGTGGTGCAAGTATGTGGTCGCCCTCGACCCTCCAGCAGTACAGCAAACATGGAGGGCAAGGACGTGCAACTCGGTCGCTTCGATGGTCGAGGATCCGACTGCGAGAATGACTGAGCACCGCCGCCGGAGGAAAATCTCAGAGCCTGTCCACCGCAACGGTACTATAGACCACGGGAGATGGGATTGCGGTCAGACGCTCAAAGTCGCTCCCAAGATGCCTAATCAATTACTTGGGAGTGTGGGCTCGGAACGCGCTTCCACGATAGCGAGGAGGCGCTGCTGGATTTCTTCCAGCCTTGTTTGGAACTGTGACACTGGCGGCGCCAACACACATTCGGCACCTAGCCATGTCTGATCGCGTTCCAACCACTCCAGATCTTCACGCGACTCCCTTAGCAACCACGTGACCGATTCTCTTCGCGTCTCACGGGCCACACCGAGCCCTTCGAGAAACGCGTTCGAAACGCGGATTGCCGTCCTGTTGTCGATTATAGCCTACAGTGCTGCATGGATGCACCGGTCCGATCGCCTGACGAACACCAAGAACTCAAAGACGCACCACCCCTCTACAGGGCGGCTCGCCTGGGAGTCCCCCGTCGTGGCTCAAACCGAACCGTTGTGGCTCAAACCGAACCACAGTCACTCAGTTTTAATACAGCACGAGGAAACCAATGCGCCCTGAAAGAGGTCTGCTGCCCCAAATCATCACGTGGCCAACAGACGCTCCAGAGCTTCCGAGGCAGCAGTACCATATCCTTTGGCGAGACGCCGGATTAGTTCTACATCCAGAGAGTCGCCACCCGCACAAATTGCGCGTGTCGCATCTACAATGTCCATCGGGCCACCAGCAAAGACCTTCATGGCTATAAAATCTTCTCGTCCGACAAATTTCAGCGTGCTCCCCTGAAACGACACTTCCACCGCTCGTGTGAACGCTTGCGGCTCAATGCCGCGAAGCCCAAGTAATAGGTCGACTCGATTTCCATAGGGATCGCTCACAGTAAGTAAGCCGGGAATCGGGTCTTCAAAATCTCCCCGAATGACCTCTGTACTGAATCCCTCTTTCTCGAACAACACTTGAAGACTTTTGACTTCGTGCATTCCACCGGACAGCAGCACGTCCGCATCCATGCTCGCTCGCACCACGCCATGAATCGAGGCAGCCAACGCACCGACTACAACGTAGTCAATTCTTCGAACAAGCAGCCCATCAACAACATCCAAGAGCAGAAGCGCCGATTCACCAGATCTACTGGTTCTCATGGCTTCTGTGGCAACGACGGGAGAGAACGCTGCTTCGCACCGGCCTCATGCAACCGCATAACCAGACGACAATGCTCTAGGAACGCGTTCAAGCGCTCCTCTGGGCTCAGCCTTTGTGTGGCCTTTATCAAGGCTTGCTCGGCTACTTCCGCTGCTTTTGACTCCATGGCGTCAGTTTAGATCCGGGAAGCTCCGATTGGAACATCCGGATCTCCCGGGCCGCCATTAAAGGGTGACTCTGACTGCTTCAATTATTTATAACCACGGAGTTCAGCCCCCGACCGCTCGATGAATCTGATGGGGGGTCCGGCTCGGAAGCACGGTTTCGACAGAGGGGAAATGCGCCGGCTTCGCGCGCGATACGTGACCCGTCCTACCCCCAATCAGGATTGCGTAGACCTCAAGCGTGCGCGCATGTTCCGAGACCAGCGAATCTGTCGCGCCGCTAGGAAACTCTGCAGCAATCTCCACGGCGCTTGGTGGATTTGCGCCGCGGAGAGCCAACACCGCGCTGGCAACGCGATAGAAAGTGGCCGTTGGAAACTGAAGTGGATCATTCGCGCAATACGCATAGATGAGGCCGGGCGGGGGACGATGGGACGGTCCGCCAACGAGCAGAGCCCGAGCCAGCAATGAGAAGCCATAGATGCGCGCGGTACATTCTTGCACTTCATGGACCGGGATCATCGAACATCCATGCCGACGGCGGCAGCGCGACGCTTATAGTAGATGCGCGCTACGTCCCGATCAGACAAGGCAGTGGCGAACCGTCGGGTTTATTCGAGCGGGGGTGGAGCAGAACAGGGCACCTTCGGTGATGCCGGCGCAATATCTGCACACAACGTGTCCGACAAGTAAGCTGCCGGCCAAATAAACGGCTCGGCCGACGACGCCTCTTGGACATCACGAGACGCTCGAAACAGTTTTAGAAACTCTTGACAGTTAACTGGATGAGCGTTGAGCCAAAGCTCAATAGACTTCCACAGAGCGTCCGCGGCATCCCCTTCATCGCTGAGCGAATCCAATTCCTGTATCCACCAGCGCGCCACCCGCCGTGCGCGCAGACGTTGGGCCGCCACAAAGAGCACGCCAAGTAACTTGATCAGATTCATTCGACCTTCCGTCATTCGGGCCGTGCAGAAGCGTACGACAGGGCAGTCTACGATAGGCCCTTACCGGTGCCGCTGCGCAAATGCCAAGCCATAAACATGTTAACCCGTATAACGCAGCGCCGCACGCGTGCCTCGGGTGGGCGCGGGCGCGATCGGACACGGGTCTCGTCCGTCTGTTCAGCGCGCCCATGAGGGCGGATTGGCGCGACCGTCGGCGTCCACGCCGACGACGCGACACCTGCCGATCCGGACCGCACCGCCGATGGGAGACGCCACCAGTAATACCTGAGCCGGTTCGCAGCGTCCGAGCGATGGCCAGAGCACCTGCGAATCCCCCGGGGCCCCTGTGCGCAGATCGGGTGGTGCCCGAGTTCGCGGACGCGCCAACTCGCCAAGACCGACGCTCTTAGGGGCAAGCTACTACTGGTCGGGGCGCCACTCCGACAAGTTGCGGCCCAGTGTGAAACCATATGTACCACCTAAAGCATATTAAGGAAGTTAGACTTGCGACATCTCGATTCAGCTAGGACTGACGAACCTACATTTTCGAGCGGGATCCAGTGGCGTCCGCGCACACGGAACCCCGCCGCGCGTGCCCAGATCCAAACGAACGGGAGTAAGAGATGCGGGGCGGATTTCCAAGTCAACAGGAACTCCAAGTCCTCAAGGCCCTGGGCTCATTCGGTAGCCTGGATCTTGACCACCTTGCCGAGAGAATTGGTCGCGCCGCTAACGTTTACAAGGTCATTATGGATCTCAAGGGCATCGGGTGGATTCGCCAGTCTTCGAATGCCGCACTAGGACCAACCGGACGTGTTCGCAACCGGTACCAGCGTACGATCTTTGGTGACCGCGTGTTCGCGGTATTCGAAGAACTGGGAGCGGAGCTTACGAGACGTCTTCTGTCAAAATCCGGACGGGGATTTTGGCCAGTTGGGCCTGAACTGCAGATCATGCGCGTCCTGCAATTGCATCGTACCTCCAAAGAGCTGGATGTTACGCGATTGTTAGCACAGCTTTCGGGACCTCAGCGTCTGTTGAAGGACGCTATGCGACGCGCGCACAAAAAAGGTCATATCGATCTCAAGGGCACCGAGAATAGGCTTCGACGGAACTTTACGACGCAGCGCTGTTGTCTTACTCACCAAGGAAGCCTCGCGTTGGAGCTTCATAGCCAAGCGGTCATCGCGATGACTCGCGCAAAACGCTCACGATCACTTCCGGTGTCAATCGCATTCCCCACGGCGTTACAGGCAGCGCTTATCCAAGCCATACAGCTGTTCCCAGAAGGGGCCCTCATCAAGGAGGTACGCGCTGCGTTGCCTTCAGAGGTTCGCATGGTGACAGTTCCCTCAGCGCTGATGCGTCTGTGCCGGCGGGGGTGGGTATCTTTGGAGAAGAGTGCGGACGGAGAGAATGGTCGTTATAAGCTGACGAACGCAGGGCAAGGCGTTTGGCGAGCTATGATGCGGAGCTTCAGCGGGCACTCCTGAGTGAGTATCCGATCGAAATCGCGCCCGCGGCGGGGACGCTCATGACTAACATCCGCCCGCTTTCTATGTGTCGAGTACCTTCGTGTCTCGCCTGACGGTACCAACCCAGAGCGGGATTACACTTGTCCTCATCGGCTATGCTGACAGCGCTGACGACCTCTACGAGGGTTCGATGTTGGTCGAGGACTGGAAGCACCCCACCGCCCGCGTGGATCACCACCGTGCAAGAGCGGGCCGCCTGTCACTTCTGAGGGCGTCGCCGTCAGGCTGCGCTGGTACGCCCCGAACTGTTTGACAGCCGGGACGTGCAAGTCCTCTACCCAACCTTGATGGAAGTGAAGGATTGGCGACGCGCAAGGCCGTCGGGGCTAGGCGGGATCTGAAGGAAGCGTGGAGCAAACGCATGAGCCGACGGGCAAGAACCGGTGAGGCATGGCCATTGTGGGGCGAGTGGGGCCAGTGACCACGAAGTCCATAATGGTGATTCACGTCCGCAACGGTCACGGCGACGCGGCCTTCGCGTTTTGCCTGAGCGTTGGGGGCGGAGATGGACCTCCTTTACGGTGGAAGCAATGCCGGTAGGGCTTCCTGCTCGAAACCATGGCTTGAGGCATCAAGCGCTGCGGCTTCCTGCATCCAGCCATAATTGCCACAGACTCGCCGCATTTCGCTGAGATCCGTGCGACTCAATTGTCGGTACGCCAGATCTGGCTCGAACCTGCTCGAATCCATTTGCCACAGCGACAGTCGGCGACCCGCCCGCGCGGCGGTGCGCGCGAGGTACGCCGCCACTCGAAAGCCGCCTGGATCGATGTCACCCCAGTGATAGAGGTCGCGGTCGCCGAGTTCCCGTAGAAGCCGCTCATAGAAGGCGATGAAGGACGGGGCCGGCATGCCCGCCGTGAAGAGAATGAGATGGGCCGCGAGGGAGCCCGCGCGGCCGGCTGCGAGTTCATGAAACACCGTGAGGTTTTCCACCGTGAGCACGGTGTGCACGCTCTGCGCCGGCATGGCGCGCACGATGGACTTGGGCGCCAAGGCGATAAACGGGGAGGGCACCTGCAGTCGCAAGCCATCGGCCAACTCCAGCTCGGCCCGGCCACTCAAATACACCGCGGGCGGATGTTTCACCAATCCCAGGACAGCAAACACTTCCTCGGCTGAGCGACGCAGCCCCTGCAGATCCTCAGCAGTGAGGATGTCGAGCCAAGGTTCGAGTTCCTCCAGACGCTTGCTGTTTTTGAATAGCGCCGCGCTCGCCGTGCGCACCGCGATGTCGTCGCCCGTGCGCGCGTGACAGAAGTCGAGCACCCGCAGCGCATCAATCAAATTCGGCACCTCCGAGGCTGCTCGACCGCGTACGGTTCGCAGGCTTCCCCAGACATCCAGGATCTCTTGAATCCGCGGGAGCGCATTCCAGGCGGCCAAGCTCAATTTGGCGTGCGCAAGGACACTCTCGTGAGTTTGTATCCCGAGGTGTTGGGCCAGGGTCCCGATGTCCTTCAGGAGGATTCTTTTTATCTGTCCATCCTCGCCAGCCAGCAGATCCCAGTCGATCTTAATGGCGCCCGCGCGCTGCGCTTCGCGCAGGCTCGCATGCAGTTCCTGCTTGGCCGCATGCGTGGGCAGAGCAAAATACGCCCCGAAGCTGGCCTGGGTGAAAGGCAGGGTGACGGCGCGTGCGTCCTCCTTGTTGAGCGCCCGCTCTGCGCGATCGAGCAGCTTCTTCAGGGCCTGGATTGCCAGCGCCTGCGACATGGGACTAGCTCGCGGCTGCGGCGGCGAGCTTCATCTGGACCAGCTCCGGGTGCTTGGAAGGCAGGTCGGACTGCAAAAGCGACTTGCCATCTTCCTTCATCTGGGTCGGCTCGATAAACACGTTCAGGTTATCGCGAGCGATGTCATACACGGTGTCGCACAGACTTCCGAGTTTGCCATAGTCCGTTTCGGGGGCCGCCATGACGAGCTGGAGGCCGAGTGCGCTCAGGAAGTCGCCTGCCGCGATGGCGTTCTGATGGTCCATGCCGTGAAAGGCTTCATCCAGCAGCATGAGTGCCGCTCCTTCGGGCTTCTTGCCCGGAGCGATCCGGTAGGCGGCCGCAAGCGCGGCACCCGCGATCACGTAGAAAGGGGTTCGGTGCTCGCCGTTCGAACCCGTGCCGATGCGCTTGGACAGCCGGCTGATGACCTGGTTGTCTTTTTCGATGAGCAAATCGAACGTGAACAACAGACGGTAATCCTCCAGGGGATTTGGGGTGCGGGCGGCATCGGGATTTGCCTGCTGCTCAAGCAGCTCGATGATCCGATCCTGTACGGCATCCTGCCCCTTGAACAGGCTGTCCTGTCCATCCTCTTCGGCTGCATTCATGATGAAATGGTAGATCGATTTGTAGTTCTCAGCGGGCTTCGCTTCGAAGCGGTAACGCTCCCCGTTGGAGAACGGTGGGCAGCACGCGAGCGTCGAATCGAGCGCCTTCAGGCTCAGCCTCATACGCTGGATGCTTTCACGCAGCCGGATCGCGATGTCCTTGCGGAAGGCGATTTCCGCCGCATCGCGGGCACGATCTGCCTGCTCGCGATACTGAATGAGCTGTGACTGCTTGAGGCGTGTACTTTCCTCGGCCGTCCAGATATGTGCGAGTCGCCAGTCGCCGCGCTCCTCTAGCACTGCGATGCCGTGAGTATCGATGTAGCGCACGAACTCCGGCAAGGTCGAACTGTTCAGGGAATCGGCACGGGTGCGCGCATTCTCAGCATCCGTCCGCGCCCGCTGGATCCGCACCGCGACCGTCACATCCAGATCATCCAGGCGCTGACGCTGCTGGTCGAGGATTTCCGGATCGAAATCCTGATGGGCACACAGCCTGGTCTCAATGTCGGACAGCTCGCGTGCCTTGTGGTGCAAGCCTTCCAAGGCCTTCACTTCCGTCTCGATCGCGGTGTTCAAGCTCACCACTTTGTTGTTCCACTGGTCGCGCACATCGCCGAACTCCTTGCGTTCCTTCTCAAGTGCATCACGTTGCGCACGCAGAGCCTGAATTTTGTCGCGATCCAGGCGCGAGAGTTGCGTGTCGGCCTCTGTAATGCCACGGAGGGCTTCCTTGCAACTGGCCAGGGTCTCCGGCAGCGCCGCACCAGAGTCACGCAGGCTCAGGGCCTCCTGTTGGAGGTCGTTGAGGGTGTTGAAGTGGGTGCTGGCCTGGGCGAACTCGGCGCCGGCCCGCTGCACACGATCGGCAGCTTCGCGCTCCTGGTCCCGGTTCGCCCTCACCCCGAGCAGCAGCTGATGCGCCGATAACAGGCGAATAGCGCGGGTGCCGCCACGGGCACTGAGCATACCGTCGATTGTGAGGGCCCGGCTGTAGCGTTCGAGTTCTTCCTCGGTCTGCGCACGGCGCATCGTGCCGAACTGTGATCGCACGTAGGCGAGGGCAACGGCGTTCTTGCCTTCCAGGAGCGAGCCCACCAGCACCCCTTCGCGATCCACCCAGGGTTCGGTGTTGAGGTGTGAAGGCTGAATGATCGTGACACCGTAGGGGCGCTGGGATGCCGCCAATGAGCGCACGAAGCGTACGGCGTCGCGCTCGCGCCCGGGCTGAATGAACAGCGACTCGCGATTGGAGGCCAGGTACGATTCGATGACCGGTTGCCAGGCCGGATCCTTCACGCTCACCAGTTCACACACCGGGGTTGCCTGGATCCCGACCTCCTCGAGCTGCTCGATCAGCCGTGCCGTCACGTCGGAGATGTTGGTGCCCCCCTTCTGAAGATGCGCAAGCGCGGCGCGCGCTCCGGCAAAGGCTTCCTGCGCCAGACGCTGCGCCTCCCGGGCCGCCTCCAGGGCGATGCTCAAATCCGTGCGTAGGGTGTCGGCCAGCGTCACAGCCGCGGTCAGTCCGGTGCCCGCCAGATCGAAATCGCCCTGGGCGAGCTGCACGTGAGTGCGCTCAAGGCTTTCCGCAACGTCCTTGAGCGCGCCGTGATGGGTGCCGAGTACCTCGGTCGCGAGCGCGAGACGCACCAGGCGTACTAAGCGCTCGGTGAGCCTCATCATCTGCGTGCGTATCTGTCGTTCATTGGCGGCGCTTTGCTGCTTCAACCGCTCGAACGCCTCCATCTCCCCGACGGACGGATCTTGATGGCGCGAGGCTTCGATGAACTCGGCATCCTTGGACTCGAAAGCGGCGCGCGCGGCGAGAAGGCGCTGCTCAGCCTCAGTCAGCTCCTCACGGTGACCGTTCAGGGCATCCTGGACCTGCGAGACTTCCTCTCCCGCGTGCTCAGTTTCATAGATGGCGGCGAGTGCCTTGAGAGTCGCTGCGCGACGGTATTCGCGCGCCACGTTCTTGAACTTGCCGTTCAGCAGGTCGAGATCGCGGATCTGCCCTTCGACCTGGTCGACGAGCTGGCGGAGCTTGCGAAACTCCTCGATCTGTTCGGTGGCGCGACGCCGGTCAATGCGCTGCTCGTCGATGATGTGCCTTCGAACGTAGTCATCGACGCTTTCGATGTCACGCAGCCGCATTGAATTCTTGAAGGCCTTCAGGAATTCCCTCGAGTCGATGTACCTGGCCTGCGGTTGTAGCTGATGCAAGAATTCCCGGATATAGGCCTCGGGCTGGGTCTGGATGGACGGCGTGAGGGCAGCGCTGGCTGCCATGCGCTTGGCTCTCTGGGCGAAGTCGCTCCACTGTAGGGGCAGGCGGTCTTCGCCGCTGACCTCCAGGTGATCGGCGAGCGCGAGCTCGACCCCAGGCAAGACGTACAGACCATTGATCTTGTGATCCCGGTCATTCGCGCTGGCATTCAATGACACCCCGGCGGAGAACACCTTGCCGCTCGAATCATCGCCGAAGACGAGCGAGATGTAGGTGGTTGCGTAGTCGCGTTTGCGATCGGTGGGCGCGTTGGGCTCCTCGCCATGGCGAATGAGCCCCAGGCAGTACTCGCGCACACTGCGCTTGTTGCGACCCCCGGTGGACTGCGCATTGAAGGCGAGATAGCCGCCGTGTGCACCCATGAACACGATCTGGATCGCATCCAGGAGCGAGGTCTTGCCCGAGCCGTTCGGGCCCAGCACGCCGGCATGGCCCGCGATGTCCAATTCGATCGCCTCATAGAGGTAGAACTGGACCATGATCATCTTCTTCAGCCGAATCACGGTTTAGGCCTCCTCACCGTTGGCGGCGCCGTCGAGCGCTTCCGCGCCGACCTCACCCTTCGAATCCGCCTGCTTGGCAGCGATCTTGATGGAAGCGAGGGAGGCCGCGGCCGCGTAATGCTCGGACAGCTTCATCAGGGTGGCTTCGTTCACCAGCGTCTGGATGCCCGGCAGGATGGCGACATCGAAGGGCTGCACGCCCTCGTCTTCGCACTTGATTTGCTTGGCGACTCCAAAGCGCTGCATCTGGTCGATGAGCGCGGCGATCTCGCGCCCGGTCGTCGGAAGTTCGCGCCGAGTGGCCGCTTGGAAGGCCGAGCGCAGCTCATCGATCGTGACGATGGCAATGGCGCCATCGTCGAGCGCGCCGCGACTGGCCTGCTCGTGGTAGAGCTTGCGCAACACCAGTACCAGTTGGGTCTCGGCCAGCGGCAGCACTGAGCGGCGGTTGCCGCGATCCGGTACGGCCGCGACATAGCGGGCGGCATCATCGAACACCAGATCCAAACCGAACAGGCGGAAGGCTTCCCTGAATTCGTTACGGTAGCGGGCGATCAGCGCGTAGGCAATGCGCTGGGTATTCTCGAACTCATACAGCACCTGGGCAGCCATGAGCTGATAGGCTGCACTTTCGAAGTCCTGCTCTTCGTACAGATCCGAGCTCTCGGCGAGCGATGTCCAGCTGCGGGGCATGCGAGAACCTACCTGCGCACCTGAAATTTCGGTGCTGTAAACCAACAGTTATCCGTGTATTCACCGGTGATCCGATGCAGGGAGATCCCGTGCTTGCGCAGCTCGTTCAGAAACGCCAACTGCTTGTGCCGGGTGACTGGCGTGACTTCGCTCGCCAGAGTGAGCCGGATAAGTGCCGCGTGCACGCATAGCCCCTTTACCCCTTCGATGGGCAGCGTGTCGGAGCTCCTCGCCTGGCCGGCGGGGACGTGTGCTTCGAGGTAGCGAATGAGCTCGCGTGGGGTCACCTCGCGGTTCTTGGTCACCTGCTTGCGCAGCTCGTTCTGGATCCGCATCTCCAGGCTCATCGTCGGATTACGCACCGGGGTGCGCTGCGCGGGGGGCTGCGCCACCTTCGGATCGCGCAGGCTCCCTTCCGAGAACAAGGGTCCCCTGGCAAGTGGCCACTCGAGCGCCACGCCCATGGAGGCTGCTGCCTCGAAGGCGGTGAACGACTGTTCGAGCAGCCGATCGAGCCGGTCGCGGGTGCGGATCTTGTAATGGATAAACGAGAGGGCCCGGCGGGTCGTGCGGCTCACGCTGTTGTTGAGCCGGTCGAGGTAATCCTCGATCTGGCCAAACACGAGGAAGCGACTCACGTCCTTCTCGAAGAGGGCCTCGGCCTGTTCTCGACTGCCGGTCTTGAAGGCGTGTTGGTACCAGCGCACCAGCGGATCTCGCGCCTGCGCGGCATCGCGCAGCTGATATACGGTCTCTAAAATCTCGTAACGATGCCGCAGTGGATGGTTATCCGTTCGCAGCTCGTGATAGTCGCGGATGTAGAGATTGGCGATATAGTCGGTGAAGAACGCGCGCACGAAATCGGCAGTGGAGTCGTGTGTGCCTAGCATGTCCATGGCTTCACGAACCCGCATATTCGTGGCCTTGAGCATCGCGATCAGGGCGCGCGCAGCCTTGGCGGATTCATGAAAGCCGGCCGCCTGCTCGGCCGGATTCGCGAGCACCGCGGTGAGCTGGTTGTAGATCAGCTGCACCTTACCGCCGATGAACTGGGGGCCTTCCTCGGCGAACTGCTTTAGCAGCTCGAAAAATTTCTGCACGGAGGTCTTCATATCGAGGAAGGTGCGCACGCCAATGCGCTCCTGCGCGAGCCACCCCGATTCAATCAGCGTGCCAAGGATGTAGCGCGCACGGCCATCGGGTGTGTCCTCCTGAGGAATCTCCCCTTCAGCGGCCAGCCACTCGCGGGTGCTGACGAAGCGCTCGACGTCGATCGTCACCGTGCGCAGGAGGTAGCCGTCTTCCGGCGCGGCCGGCGCGTCGGGACCAAAGAATTGGTCGTACAGATGTACCAGAAGGTCCCAGTAAAGTTGCCGGTTCAGCGAGGCCAACGGACGAAACAACGTATCGGGCAGGCGCTCGAAGAGCCCTGTCGCACTGCTTTCCCGAACAAGGTTGCCATTGGGCGGCATGATATCTAATTATATATGATATCTTTTGAGATATGGTGTTCGTGCGGCTGGGCGGACTCGGCGTAGAGTGTGAGTTCAGACCCACTGTTTATCCGGGTAGCGGCCGGAATTGCTGGGATATATGTCTAAGAACGTGTCTTCTACGCAGCAGACTCGCTTTGCTGTGATCGAATCCCTGTTGCGCTGGGAGGGGCAGATCTCAAATCGACGGTTGCGGCAGATTCTGGGACTGAAGGCAGTCCCGGTGAGCCGGCTGATTGCGGCGTACCGCCGCGCGTTCCCAGAGGTGTTGCGGGAAGATCGCAAGTACAAACGCTTCGTCGCCGACCGCGAGGTCAAGGTGTCGTTTGCCTTCGGCCATCTTCACGAGTACGGGCACTACGTACTGTCCCAGCCAAACTCGGAAAGGGAATTCGAAGATCTGACCATCGACCGGGTGGCCATCGTCCCGAAGCAATTCGCGCTGCTGAGGTCCTCGATCGAGGATCTCAGCTGGCTGCTGCTTACCTATCACGTCCGGGGCGCGGAGCGACCTGAGCAGTACCAACTGCGGCCGCAGCACCTCATTCGTTCGATCCTCGGTTGGTATCTGCGCGCCTACGTGGAGACTACGAAGTCGTACGCGACCTTCAACCTCGGACGCATTCATGCCGCCCAGCGCCTCGAGCCGGTTGCGGCTCAGGAACCCGAGATGGCGGATGCGGGATGGAACAAGTTCGTAGCGCTTCGATTTCGGGCGCACACCCGGCTGTCCGCGGCCGACGAGCCTGGCGTGCGGCGGGAGTTCTTTGGTGGCGCCGCCGGCCGGCGGATTTCTGTGCGCCAGTGCCTCGCGCCTATCGTGCTATACGAGTGGCGAGTGGCCGTGGATCCGTTCAAGCAAGCTCCGCCGGATTACCAGCTCGAACTCGCCAATGCAGAGGAGCTCAAAAAGGCCGGAGTTGATTTCGCGCAGAGCCATCTGTGACCTTGAGAACGCTGACATCGTATGCAGCCGGGAGGAACTGCGAGAACAAAATTGTTGCTTGCGATCGCGATTCGGTTGATTGCGGAAGCCCGCGATATCCATCCTTCTCCCTACCTCAGGCTGTTATTAGTTGTCCTATCTGCGGATGGCGACCAAGCGTAGGATCAGCGTCTCAATCTGATTATAATAGCTCATGTTGAGTTTTTGAACGCAGGGGAGACGTGGCCAAAGGCCGCGGGCGCTCAAAGCTTGGTGGGTGATGGAAAGCACTGTTTTAAGAGACGTCCAGTTCGTGAGACTTGTCCTGGCCACTGACGACTTTGTGTTGAACGGCATCCGCTACAACGGCTTTCCGCTTCTACTCCAAACGGTTACGCACAATCAGTGCGTGTGCGGAACTTGCAGAATATAACACCTGCTGTGTAGGGTGATCCGTCGAGTTTGACTTCATACATCCACTCGGCGCCTCGGGTAGCACGTTGACCTGCCGTGCACTCATCGGCTCAATGAATCCTGACATGTTTATCGAGACCTTGGTAGCGCGCGCCATGACCCGTCGACCTCTATTGTCGGATCGTCGTCTCCGGGGAGAAGGCAGTTCACGTTTCCAAGGATACACCGGGGTCCGCAGCTCCAGACACGTTCGGAGCGGGCCTCTCGAGAGGCCATCAGAGATGGTGAGGTGAGCTCGGCGCGCGCTTGCAGCCATGAGACTTGCTCGCACTTGCCAGGACGCGCAGAATTGATGAGAGTATGGGAACAGCAAGCGGTTCGCAGCACCGCAACACTGTACGCGCATGGAGCGACAGGCCATTAGTCATGAATACATCCTCGAAACACCATCGCTCGTTATTGCGTACCGGAAATCAGACCCGAGTCCGCATAGAGTGGGCCGTGCGTCAGGCGAAGGACGCGGACGTTCCCGTCTGTTTGTTTCCCAAAAAAGCCAAATGGACTGCGTGCGGACACCGTGCACGGCGCGTTCGCAATGAGATGCTCGCGCAGAAAGGACACATTGTCTTTCCGATTACCACCGATCCGCTGCGGGCGTCTTGCCACCTGTGTCGAAAGCAGATACGCGAGACCCTTTTCAGTGGGGCCCCCGAAGCTGAAGCACGTGCCGCCTACAACGAGTTATTTTACGTGCGCGACCCTCCCCGCGAGTCAGGGGAACCATCGCCATGGCGCCCTAAGCTAAAACGGACCGTGAAGCGCACGCGTATCTGAACCCGCTTCGGCGGTACGTGTAGGCGGCGAAGGAGTTGGTTAGGTAACAGCCCGGGAGTAGGCAGAACCGTCGAGCTTGCCTTCGTACTGCCATTCAGCTCCTTCGGGAAGTTTGTGGACTAGCTTCGCAGACATTAACGGGATGAACTCTAGGCCAGCCACTTCGGAATTCTCATTTTCAATTGTCCGCATGCAGTGCAGTCTCACCCAGGCGCTCGCGCGTGGGCCTGCGCAGAACTTGCCCGCCGCCTTGAACTGGCGTTCAACGCTATCACGCCCGCTTGGGCCGTTGTTGGAGGAGGACGAGGCTCGTGAAGCTCTGGTCCCAGTTCTTCTTCCGCGCTCGAAATGAAATACCCGAGCGCATCGCTTTCTGTTGAACTGCCGCAGCTGTTCGGCCCATTTTCTTGGCTGTTTGCGTAGCGCCGATTCCGCTTCTCGCCATCGTCTTGAGAGCCCTCAGATCCCGTACCTCATCCAACACACTCCAGGGACGCATTCATCGCGTGAGCCAGGGCAGCGGCATCCACGCACGGAATTGATCTTTCTCACCCCGGTGTTCTCTAGCCTTTGTCCACCAAACCGGCGGGCCGGAGAAATACGACTTTGCGGGTCGCTCAGCAGCGACATTCGCCGTGGCTGGCGTGGATCAAACTGATTAGGGCTGCCATCTATTACGCATGCGCTCTTGTGCGCCTACGATGGTGATTCCCTTTGGTTGGCGCGCTACACACGTGAGCCGTTGTCACCGCGTTGCATCGTCATTTCATGAGACGCAATCGACTTTCCAACAGTTCCGCCCCCGATAGCCTGTCGCCACAGTAACGGCGGCTGCGTGCATTCAGATCGTGTATAGCAATGATTTGGAGCGACTCTACCAATACGTCGCCACTCTCACCGACAACCAAATGCTTGACACCGTCGATCTGCTCAGTCTGAGGGTTCAGTGCACGATGAATCTGTCGGTAAGCCTCTCCGCCAGGGTGATACTCAACGCCTGTATGGGAGAACTCGACTTGCGCTTCCGCAGCCACAGGCATGCTCGTGGAAATATTGCGGTATGTGCGACCCTAGACAATTCGAAACCGTCTTCGCACTGATTTAGCAATTTGGTCGCGATAGATTATAGAAGCGCTTGCGTCGTTGGCGATCCAGGGTGTTGGCGGATTCGCTGAGGCTGCCGGGTCTGATCCAGCCAACGCAGGCAAGGCCTATCGCATACGGTGAATAGGGAAGTCGTATGCTCGAAAGAAAAGACCGATAACCATCGATCCAACAGTATAAGGCCTCTGCCGAAAGGCGCAGGCGCTGACACGTACGTTCATCTGCGTGATTTCGCCGAGGGCTTCGCAGGAATCATCTCCGTTCGGCTCAACGGACGGGGCGGCGCTCTTTCAATTGCGCGAACTCCCCAGTTTCGTAGAAGGTCGCGAGCAACATAAGCCGTAGTCGATTTCAGTTGCTTGATGGCCGTGACTTTGCCCGCTGCTTTCGAGCCTGACGGTGACGGCATGTGTCTGGGTGCGCGAGGTCGCTGTGGTAATCGCTCGCACCATCCCGAGAACCCGCATCTCGACCAGGCCGCGTGGGTGGATGTTTTACGCTGGGCGTGTGACTCGCACAGTCCCGCAAGCGCGGAACCGCCAATGCACTTTGGCGTGCCTCCCAGGCACCCCTAGCGGATATCTCCGCCGTTCTCTCTCGTGGGACGATGTCGCGGCAAAACAGCCACGAGCTATCGATCGTGGCACCCCCGTCGCTGAGGGATATCAGCGTCTGCCCCTGTGCCAGACGAGCGCTCCATGCAGTTACAGCTCGTCATGGCCGCTGAATACCCACCAATGAGCTAGCCCTCAAGCGTCGTCAATCGACGCTATGCGGGCATCGATCAGCCCAGCGCGCGACGCGGTGTGGGCTGTTTCGAACGACTCATCATCAGGAGGACCTAATGTCTAACCTTGAAGATTGTCAGACCACATCCTCGCCGCAAGTGCCTTCGTGGCACGTGATGGACGGCGCCGCCCTCGCGAAGGCCAATCCGTACACGTTCTACAAGCCTTCCGATCGAGCGATTGCACTTCTGCGGCCCGGCAATTGCGTGAAACTGATCTTCGCGTTCAAATGCGACGAGCCCGGCATGCCCGCGGCGGAGCGCATGTGGGTACGCATCTTTCATATTGAGGCCGAGAAGTTCTATGGGACGCTCGACAACGATCCGGTGTTCATCAAAGACCTCGTGGTCGGCGCGTCGGTCACGTTCGAAAGTTGCCACATCATCGAGGTCGACGTCGATGATCCAGTGCCTGACCCGACGCTGCCCTACCAGGGGCGCTGCTTGGTAACCAAGGTCATTCTTGAGGGAACACGACGGATCGGCGCTCTAGCTCGAGGCGAACCGGCGGTTGACAACCGTGATTCGGGCTGGCGGATATGGGCCGGGGATGAGCCCGATGAGTACTTAATGGCACTTGAAAATTTCGCCTACGTCTCTCTCGGCGCTGTGCTGAGAAGGGACGACTCGATTGTCGCGCTCTTGCAGACCCCGGTTCCGTGCGCGTTTAAGCGTGATCCTGCGACGGGCCTCTTCACGCCTGTGAGCGCATCCGATGCGGAGTTGCGTTGGTGCGCGCGGATTCGCCCCCGGCAGATCTATCCGAGAACACGTTGAGCCAAGCGCAAATAGGGGCTGCGGGGACTTGCGATGCGAGTCCCCGCCATCCATGCAAGCATCAGGACTGATCGAAAGAACCCTGCAAGGTTTTCGTGCGAGCCTCGACGGTCCACGTGGCGCGTTCCGATTGCGTAACATCCGTCGCGCCTGCCGGGACGGAGACTCTTACGGCACAACGGGCCCAAGCCCTTACGCCGCTGTCTTGCGCGATCCGCGAGGGTGTCGGTGGAGCGCTCATAGATGGCGCTCGTCGTCCAGCGCAGTGCGGAGGCAATCTGGCCAACGCGGCCGTCGTTCGATCTTTATTTCGGTGCAACCAATCATCGAGCGTCTGGGAATGTACCCGCGGTGAATGCTGATCGACTTGCCTTGACCAACAGAGGCGCCGCTCACGGCGCGACTTAAAAGCCGGAGTATCCGGCGGGCGAAACGGCCGTTGGGGGCAGGAAGTGCCCAGCGAAGTGGGGGACCGGAGCTCAAAGTGTAACCGCGGAAGCTGGCTCGGCTGCGGTGTGGCTTATGCGACCGATGCGACGGCAGCGGGGTAGAGCGGTGCCCGTCCTCGTAGTCATCCGGGAGCACTCGGCCTTTCCAGGTAATTCGGGACTTGCAGCGCCCGCACGGGCAATTCAATTCCGAGAATTCGGCAAAGTTCCCGTACACCGCACGTGGCTCCCTCCATTGCCGATGTCGGACGGTTATTGATCCGCCGCAAACGCTCCGGTCCGGTTGCCTCAAGAATGCTACGAAAGGGCAACTCCACCTCACTAGGCCGGGGCTACGGGTTCGGTTGCGGGCCACCAAAAGGACGCCTCTGCTTTGCCAGGATGGCGTCCGATCGTCCTGCGCATAATCGGACTTGTCGCTATTTGTCAGCCTTCAATCTCGGCGTCCGGCGGGGAAGGGGCGCCGGTTCGTTTCATCAAGATCACTTAGCCGGGGGGCGGGCGGGGCTGCGACAGTGGCCCACTGCCGCCATGAGCAGCGATCTTGCCGAGCAGTGCTCTCAACTTCGTCTCGTCATTAGGCAAAGCGCTCAAAGAACACGGCCAGATCCTGCTTGTCATGGATCAACCGGCGACGGTGGGCGCATTGCCCGTTGCAGTGGCGCGTGCCGAAGGCGCCTGGGTGGCCGCCAAGCGCGCGGAGGAGTCTCACCATGGACCGCGGCAGAACGTAAACCACCTTCACGGAAGTTGCGCAAATGCAGCGTGATGGGGCAATTCGAAGTCAGGGGAAAGGATGCGAGCCGCGGAGTTCCGACCACCGATGGGTCAACCGCGGGCTACAGTCTTCAAGACGTGCGACCCGACAGGGTGGGGCCGCATCTGCGGCCTCCGTTCTGCAGCCGCTTTGAGCGGCTCACATTTTGAAAGCCTCCGGCTTTGCCTGGCTTCGCCGGCGGATGGTTACTGCCCGGCCCGGACCTCTTGCGACAACCGCGAAAGTGCTACGCTTCTCATTGTTCGTCTGCGGCTGCCGATGAGCGTGTGCAATAGTTTGACGGTGGCTGTCCGAGAGCGTCCGATGACGTCCTAGGACAGCCGATGGGTTTTGGGATGTGGAGTTGGGGGTATGCGCCCAAAGGAATTGGCGCTATTCCTTGTGAATCCAGGCGGTTAGGGCTTCCAAGTAGACGGCCACCCTCTCCGCCAGTTATTGCGAAGACAAGTGGCCCGTCGCGACCGCACGTCGCTGCGGATGCTCATCGGATTCGAACCCACGTGCCATGGACAAGAGGGTTCGACAAAATCGCCGGGAGCGATTTTGGACGACACGCCCCGGGCGTGTCGGGCCCGTAGGGCCTGCGGCCAGGACGGCCGCAGCAATCCCACCCTCTCCGCCACGAAATGCTCCCGAGTTCTTTGCGCGGTGACGGCCGGTCGTTATGCGACGCAGCGGGGTGGGATAACGCCCGAAGGGCGGCCCCGAAGGGGCGAGGCGCGTAGCGCCGAGTAATCCCACCCTCTCCGACAGGCTTTTTATTTGTCTTTCAAGCGGTTCCGCTTCTTGAGCCGCTCTTCACTGCCGAATCCGCTGCCAAACCCTCAGTGAGACTTTGGCGCCGCAGCGCGGGGATGGGTGGGGCGGCGACCTGAGGCTCGGACAGGTTCGCGTAAGCGCCTTCGGCGCGTCTTTATCTGTGGCCTGTCTCGCACATCCGCGGGGAGTGCGGCTCTGCCGGCGGTGGGCTGCTGCTCGGCGCGCCCGCGCTCATAGACTCGCGAATCGTCTCGACATCGACTTCGAGCGCCCCCTCCACCCAGGCGGCATAGATCGACAACATGGTCGAGATACTATGGCCGTGCTGCTTGGCGACCCACAGCGGATTGCGACCCAACATAAGGTCCCAGCTCACGGAGGAATGGCGTGCGGCGTAGGGCTTCCGGTATCGGATGGCGAGCGTCTGCAGAGTGCGTCGCCAACGGGAATACGGATACGCAAGGCGTCGGATCGGTTCTCCATCGGCGGTGAAGAACAGGTGTTCATGTTGGATCACTCCCGCTCGGAGCAGCCGCTGGCGTAATTCGAGTTGCCGTCCCAGAACGGCAATGGCGCGCAAAGAGAGCACGAGCCGGCGGTCCTCGGCCGTCTTGGTCACATCCTTGTCGATGCCCTGCACCCGCGCCTTGATGATGCTCAACACGCCATGCGCAGCATCGTAGTCCGTTACGGCCAGGGCCAACAGGGAGTGTCGAATGCCGAGCAGCGGCAGGTGCCCGAGGTAGGGACGCCAGGCGTGGTCGAGGATCTCTCGGTGAGAAGCGAGGGTGATCGGGGCGAGATCGCCTCGCTCCAGCCGCGCTTCCTCATGCGCGAGAAAATGGTCGAACATGTCCGCGCAGGACTGGGCGCTCAGCGGGATGGGAACGGTCTTCCGTCCGTAATAGTCCGGGAATTCCTCTGAAAAGCAAAATGTGCGGCCTCGATCTGCGCCCTGATCCGCTCAAGATGCGCGCGCGCCCGCCGCAGGTTCGCTTCATTGGGAGGCCATTTCAGCGTTGGGCGGAAGCGCCCTCCATCGACGGTGAAGTCGAAGCGAATGCGATGGCTGCCGATGGGGGTGACACCGCCCGTGGTTGACCTTCTGCCCATAACAGCTCCCGGAGCATATCCGGTGAGGGATGGCGTCCTACAGACGAACGCCATGATCGTTGCTCGTAGAGAAAGTCGATATCGGTACTGGCAGCGATTCCTGATGCAGTGTGACCGTCTCGTTGAAGCCTCGGTGACCATTGGAAAGCGATCGGCAGCCAAATGGCCCCGACCGGCCAGAAGCGGATATTGACGGTCCGGAGATGCCTGCCGCGAAACGGACACTCAAATCGGCGCGCAAAGCTGAGAATGGACTGATCTGTCACGTATCTTCTCGACCGCTCAGCTTGATCGCTTTGAGGCCAAACACTTGATGCGTCCGGGCGCGGCGCATGTGGTTGTTATGCGGTATGGGCTATGGAGCTCCCTTCCTCAGTTGGTTACCACATAGCCGCCCGGGCAGCCCTGTTCAGTTTGATCCATGCATGGTGCCTTTTAGGATCGCGCTCAATGTAGATGCAGCATAACACTTACTCAGGCGATCGAACGGTAGCAAACAAACACGACGAGAGTGTGTCAAATAACAGGCCGGCTTCCCGGTAAGCGATTGGACTGACTACACCACTTGTCGTGCAACACGTCAAATGTGGGCTCCCCGATGGCAGACGTTGTTTGCTGGCAGCTGAGGGGTCGCGAGTGAGCGTTCTGTCGCGGAGCAACATGACTGAAGCTTGCCGCCCGTGAACGGCATAGACCGGCCATAACCGGCTACTGACCCCCAGGCGCCAAAAGCAAACCCGGATCGATTTTGGCGCGCGCCTCAGGCATAAGCCAGAGGCTCCACAGAGCCATTTGGGGTGAGGACCGAATGTAAGGCCCGCGATGGCATGTCGGTCCAGTCGAGACGTCTACCGGAAGCCACCGGAAGGGGAGTGCGGTAGATAATTCCCCCACGCGCGCAGGATCAACGCCACAAAATTGCCGGATTCCTGCCATTACTTTGCCCGAATTGAGCCGCATCATTTCTCGGGTGCAAACCGGTTCAATTCCGGAGCCATCCGCGGGCTCTCGTCATTAATCGATTACTCAGCAGGTGTCATAGTGAAGAATTCTTGTGCGCTTGTGATCTTAGGCGCTTGCCTTCTTTGCTCCTACGTTTCTGCGCAGGACAATCAATGCAAGAGGCTGGCAGCCGGATTTGAGGAGCTGAAAGGTGAGGATTGCGAGTGCGGAGCGCAGTTGAAGAACTTGAAAGTGGTGCTTCCTGTTGGGACGAAGCTTGTCGGCGCCTGCTCGCTGCGGCGGCTTAACGGACAGCGCATTGACCTCAGCAAGGGCGCCATCTCTCTGGATGAATATGATGAGCAGGGCAATCTTCCTTTCGGAGAGATTTTTCTGGCTGGCAAGCTCGAAATATCCGGAACTGTTTCAGTGGAGCCAGGACCTGCGGGTGATGTCTGGTTCGTGCCAAAATGGGGCTTCTCCCGGAAGCGGTCTCCTTTCAGTGTGGAGATGGCGGAATTCAAGTTTGAAACGGAGACCGAGAATGTGGCCTTTCGAGTTGACGAACGACTCAGATCGCGTGAATGCTCGATTGCCACGGCAAAGATTCGCGTGCGCGGTTTCAGAATAGAGATTGGCGAGAGCGATGAGGCCGGTACTTATCCCCTCCGTACTGAGGTCCTTGAGATCTCACCGTACAAGGATTGCCCAACGAAGTGACTGAAGATTCACGCCGTAAATTCCTGGCGCTCGCGCAAAAGATACATGCGGCTACGGGGGCGAGTTGCATGCATAACACTACGGAGCCGCCGAGCGGCTCCCCCTTGAAGTCCGAGACCCAATTGTCGGACGAACTTGGCGCTAAATACGTCCCGTCGCCGGCAGATTCTGCAAGTTTGCTGCAAGGGTGATTCTAGGTGTCACAGCACTCGATCTGCAGGCATCCTATGCGCAGTTAGCACCGCAATCAGCCGAGACATTGAAGTCTGCACAAAAGAGTTGGACTGCAGCCGGCGGTGAAGAACGCCTGAATGTCCGTTTCTCCCTGTGTCGACGCCATGCGACCATGATAGTTGAATGACCGAGATGGGTCGTGAGTGAGCGTTCGTCGAGTGTCTCTGACCGACCCAAAGCGGTCACATCCGCGCCGAAAGCAGACATCGAGACTGCGCTAAGCAGAGAATCTTAATGCCAGCCCCGCCCCAGACAAGACTTACGCGCCCCTGAAACTTGAGGGCCGTCCTGGGGATTCGTCCAGGAACAAGCACGCGCAAATCCGTCCACGTCGTCAACCGCCGGACTTATCCCGAAAGAGTCCGAAGGTGAACCTGCGTATACGGCGGCCACATAATGTGGCCAATCTTTGCTAACTTTGTTGGGCTGAAATTGATTACCAAAGTTTCGCGGCCGGTTGGCGCCGC
>JBJMWM010000042.1:0-336219 GCA_045810105.1 Steroidobacteraceae bacterium
CTCGAATTGAAGAACACCATCAACGTGATGGTCGATCAGCTGAATGGCTTTGCGTCGGAAGTGACGCGCGTCGCGCGCGAGGTCGGTTCAGAAGGCAAGCTGGGTGGCCAGGCGGACGTGAAGGATGTCAGTGGTGTCTGGAAGGATTTGACTGACAACGTCAACTCGATGGGCAGTAACCTGACCGGCCAGGTCCGCAACATCGCCGAGGTGGCGACCGCGATCGCGCGCGGCGACTTGTCCCGCAAGATCACGGTGGACGTGCGCGGTGAAATTCTGCAGCTGAAGGAAACCATCAACACGATGGTCGATCAGCTCAACAGCTTCGCGGCGGAAGTGACCCGCGTGGCTCGCGAAGTGGGTACGGAAGGCAAGCTGGGTGGTCAGGCGATCGTGCCGGGAGTCGCCGGCACGTGGAAAGATCTGACTGACAACGTCAACTCGATGGCCCGCAACCTGACCGGCCAGGTGCGTAACATCGCCGAAGTCTCCACCGCCATCGCACGCGGCGACCTGTCCCGCAAGATCACTGTGGACGTGAAGGGAGAGATCTTGCAGCTGAAGGAGACCCTCAACACGATGGTCGATCAGCTCAACGGCTTCGCGGCCGAAGTAACTCGCCTGGCGCGCGAGGTCGGTACGGAAGGCAAGCTGGGCGGTCAGGCGCTCGTGCCCGGCGTGGCCGGCACCTGGAAGGATCTCACTGACAACGTCAATGTGATGGCGAACAACCTCACGAACCAGGTCCGCGGCATCGTGAAAGTCGTGACCGCCGTTGCGAATGGCGACCTGCGCCAGCGCCTCACTGTCGAATCCAAGGGTGAAGTGAACGCTCTGGCCGACACGATCAACAGCATGACGGACACCCTCGCCATCTTCGCAGACCAGGTCACCAGCGTGGCTCGCGAAGTCGGCGTCGAGGGCCGTCTGGGCGGGCAGGCGCACGTGCCTGGAGCGGCCGGTACGTGGAAGGATCTCACGGCAAACGTCAACTTGCTGGCAGCCAACCTGACGAACCAGGTCCGCGCCATCGCGGAAGTGGCGACCGCCGTGACCAAGGGCGACCTCACCCGCTCGATTCAGGTGGAAGCGCGCGGCGAGGTGTCCGAGCTCAAGGACAACATCAACGCCATGATCGGCAACCTGCGCGTGACTACGGAACGCAACACCGAGCAGGACTGGCTCAAGACCAATCTGGCAAAGTTCAGCCGCATGATGCAGGGGCAGCGCGATCTGGTGACCGTGGGCAAGCTGCTGCTGTCAGAGCTCGCGCCGCTGGTCAATGCGCAACAGGGCGTCGTGTACGTCATGGAAGGTGCTGGCACTGCATCGGAGTTGAAGGAGCTCGCGAGCTATGCCGATGAGCCTTTCGACAATCGGGAGTTGCGCCGTTACGGGCTGGGCGAGGGGCTGGTAGGGCAGTCGGCCGCCGACCGTCAACGCCTGCTGCTAACCGACATACCTGCGGATTCCATCAAGGTGCGCGGTGGGTTGCTGAGTGCGCGACCGAAGACGGTCATCGTTCTGCCGGTACTGTACGAAGGACATGTGAAGGCGGTGGTCGAGCTGGCATCGCTCGGCGACTTCACGGCATCCCACCTGGCCTTTCTCGAGCAGCTCACGGGCAGCATCATCGGGGTGGTGCTCAATACCATCGAGGCCACAATGCGCACCGAAGGTCTGCTGAAACAATCGCAACAGCTCGCCGGCGAGCTGCAGGCGCAGCAGACGGAGTTGCAACAGACCAACGAGGAGCTGGCCAACAAGGCGAAGCTGCTGGCCGAGCAAAACGCGGAGGTGGAGCGCAAGAACCAGGAGATCGAGCTCGCCCGCCGCGCCCTCGAGGAGAAGGCCGCCGAGCTGGCGCTCACCTCGCGCTACAAGTCCGAGTTCCTGGCCAACATGTCGCACGAGCTGCGTACGCCGCTCAACAGCATACTTATCCTCGGACAGCAGCTTTCGGAGAATGCGGACAAGAACCTCTCCACGCGGCAGGTGGAATTCGCGAAGACCATCCACGGCGCAGGCACGGATCTGCTCAACCTGATCAGCGACATCCTGGACCTTTCCAAGATCGAGTCAGGCACCGTGACGGTCGAATGCGAAGACCTGTTGTTCACCCACCTGCGCGAGACCATCGAGCGCAACTTCCGTCACGAGGCGGACGCGCGCAAGTTGTCGTTCACGGCGGATTTCGACTCGCGCCTGGGAAGAGCCATCATTACGGACTCCAAGCGCCTGCTGCAGGTCTTGAAGAACCTCCTGTCGAATGCATTCAAGTTCACGGATCGCGGCGGTGTACGCCTGCACGTTGGTATCGCAATGGGCGGCTGGTCGGCAGAGCACCCGACGCTCAGCCAGGCGGCCTCGGTCGTGGAGTTCTCGGTCAGCGATACCGGCATCGGCATCCCACAGGAGAAGCAACGAATAATCTTCGAGGCCTTCCAACAGGCGGATGCGGGTACGGCGCGCAAGTACGGCGGCACGGGACTCGGGCTCGCCATCAGCCGCGAGTTGGCACACCTGCTGGGTGGTGAGATCCGTCTGAGCAGTATCTCGGGCAGCGGCAGTACCTTCACCCTGTACCTGCCATTGACCTACATGGGACCGGCCTACGCCAAGGCGATTCTGATTGGCCAGAACTCGCCGGCCGCCGTGGCGTACCAACCGGTGGTGTCGCCTGTTGTTGTCCGGCAGGAGGAGATTGCCGACGATCGGGAAAGCATCCTCCCAGGCGAACCGGTGCTCCTCGTCGTGGAGGACGATCCGCACTACGGACGGATTCTGGTAAACCTGGCTCGTGACCGTGGCTTTAAGGTCATCCTGGCGAGGACCGGCGCCGATGGCCTGGCGATGGCTCGCAAACACCGTCCGACCGCCGTTTCGCTCGACGTCTTCCTCCCCGATATGCTCGGGTGGACGGTTCTCAATCAGCTCAAGCGCAACCCCGAGACTCGCCACATACCCGTTCAGATCCTGACTATCGAGGATGAGCGGCAGTACGGACTCGAGCGGGGCGCCTTCTCGTTCGTCACCAAGACGGTTACCACCGACGGTCTGGAGCAGGCGATCGACCGCCTAAAGGATTTCACGACTACCCGTGTCCGCCGGTTGCTGGTAGTAGAGGATGACCCGGCCGAGCAGATGAGTGTGATGGAGTTGCTCGGGGCGAAGGACGTCGAGATCGAAACGGCGGGTTCCGGTGCGGCGGCTCTCGAGCAGATGCGCGAGAACGCGTTCGACTGCGTCGTGCTGGATCTGCGGCTGCCGGATATGTCTGGGTTCGACCTGCTCGCGCAGGTTCAGCAGGATCCGAAGTTGCGCGACACGCCGATCATTGTCTTCACGGGGCGTGAGCTGTCCGTCGAGGAGGAGACCGAGTTGCGCAAGAAGGCCAAGAGCATCGTCCTGAAGGGCGTGCAGTCGCCGGAGCGGCTGCTCGACGAAACGGCGCTTTTCCTGCATCGGGTCATTGCCGACCTGCCCGAGTCCAAGCAGCACATGATCGAGACTCTGCATGAAAGCGATGAGCCGTTGACCGGGCGCAAGGTGCTGGTGGTGGATGATGACATTCGTAATATCTTTGCACTCAACAGCCTGCTCGAGCGCCACCACATGCAGGTAATCACGGCGACGACCGGTCAGGAGGCCATCAACCTCGTCGAGAGCACGGACGACCTGTCACTCGTGCTCATGGACGTCATGATGCCGGAGATGGATGGTTACGAGACCATGCGCCGGATCCGCAGCAACCATCAGTTCCGTATGCTGCCCATCATCGCCCTGACGGCGAAGGCCATGAAAGGCGACCGGGAGAAGTGCCTCGAGGCGGGGGCGTCCGACTATGTTGCAAAACCTGTGAACACGGACCAGCTGCTGTCTCTGGTGCGGATGTGGTTGCATAGGTAGAGTGCGCGCTTCAGATAATAAAAGCCGGTCTCGCATGGACTCAGACGACAAGGTGAGCATTCTGCTGGTCGATGACCAGCCGGCGCGTCTGCTCACCTATGAATCCATTCTCAGCGGGCTCGGGCAGAACCTGGTGTCAGTGCGCTCGGGGCTCGAGGCGCTCGACAAGCTGATGCGCCAGGAGTTTGCCGTGGTGCTGCTCGATGTCAGCATGCCGGACATGGATGGCTTCGAGGCCGCGCGTCTCATCCACGAGCATCCGCGATTCGAGAAGACGCCGATCATTTTCGTGACCGGCGTCCATGTCAGCGAGCTCGACCGGCTCACGGGCTACAAGGTTGGCGCGGTAGATTATGTTTCCATTCCCGTCGTGCCGGAGATCCTGCGCAGCAAGGTCGCGGTGCTCGTCGAGCTGTACTTGAAGCGGCGCGAGCTGCGCGAGCTCAACCGTACACTGGCACTCGCCAATGAGCGGCTGGCCGAGGCCAACACGACCCTGCAGGCCGAGAAGACGCGCGAGCTCGAGATGTTGAATCGCGTTCTGCAGCGGGCCAACACCGAGCTCGAGCTGGCGAATCGAACTCTGCAGAACGAAGTGACCGAGCGCACGCGGGTCGAGCAGGCCCTGAAGGAGGCGGACCGCCACAAGGATGAGTTCCTGGCCATGCTCGCGCACGAGCTTCGCAATCCACTCGCACCGATACTCAATGCGGTGCAGTTGATGCGCAAAAGACCGCTGGCAGATCCGCAAATCGTGTGGTCACGCGACGTGATCGAGCGACAGCTCGGGCATCTGACGCGGCTGGTGGACGATTTGCTCGATGTGTCCCGGATTACCCGCGGGAAGATCAATCTTGCCCGCGAGCCGGTCGAAATTACGGGTCTAGTGGCCCGTGCAGTGGAGAGCGTCCAGCCGTTGATTGCCGAACGCGGCCATCAGTTCACAATTGAGCTGCCCGAAGAGCCGATCGGGGTCTATGGCGATCCCATACGGCTCACGCAGGCCCTGGGTAACGTGCTTGCTAATGCAGCCAAATATACGGAGCGGGCAGGGCGGATAACCCTCGTTGCCCGGCGTTCGGGCGACACCGTCGAAATCCGTATCCGCGATACTGGCATCGGGATTCCTTCGACCCTGCTGCCAAGGATTTTCGACATGTTCACGCAACTGAGGAACGATACCGCCCGCTCACAAAGCGGTCTGGGCATCGGACTTGCTCTCGTTCGCAAGCTTCTGGAGATGCACGGTGGCACGGTCACCACATCCAGCGAGGGGGATGGCTTGGGAAGTGAATTCTTGATTACGTTGCCGGTGGTATCGAACGACAGCGTCCGTGTGTCTGCCAGTGCGGACAGCTACTCGAACGGTCATGCCGCCGCGGTGGGCGCCCCGTCAGCCCTGGATGAGGGTGGCGGCCAGCCGGTACGCCGGCGCATTTTGGTGGCCGATGATAATTCCGACGCACTCGAGAGCCTCGCGACGCTGCTGGAGCTGGGAGGTCACGAGGTATTCAGCGCTGGCAATGGGGCGCTTGCGCTCGAAGCGGCTGAGCGGAATCTGCCCGAAGTGGCGCTGCTCGATATTGGCATGCCGAAGCTCGATGGCTACGAGGTTGCCAGGCGGATCCGCGCACAACCGTGGGGCCGCCGCATTACGCTCGTGGCGCTGACCGGTTGGGGTCAGGACTCCGACCGCCGCCGTTCGGGGGAGGCTGGGTTCGATTCGCATCTGGTCAAACCCCTGGATCTCGACAAGCTCACGGAGCTGCTCAGGACGCTGCCGGCAAGGGCCGCAGAGCCGGCGGATGACACGGCAGGGTCCTCCATAGCGTAGAGAATCGACGCGGGGAGGCAAACGCGTCGATAATGCCGCGCATGACGGCGCTCACAACGCGACGTGCACGCCTGATTGCCGCCGTCCTTGCGACGGGGCTTTCCGTATCCACAGGCGGGACCCTGCTGGCCGCCGAGCCGTCACTGGCGGGCCATCCCAAGCCGATTTCACAGTTACGACCCACCGCGGTGATTCAACTCGGCAAGACCGCCGATTGGGTCGCGATCGCCCCGAACGCAGTCTGGGTTGGCAGCACCGGCCCGGACGCGGTCCACCGCATCGACCCGAGAACCAACAAACTCGTTGCAACAGTGGAGTTGGCCGGGGAGCCGTGCGCGGGTTTGGCGGTTGGGTTTGGCAGCGTGTGGATTCCCCTCTGCGGCAAGCCCTCAACTTTGGCAAAGGTCGATGGCACGCGCAATGTTGTGAGCGCCATATTCCAGACAGGTCCCGCGGCGGGCGAGGGCGGTGTCACGACGAGCACCGACAGCGTCTGGCTCGTGACGGATGAGGCGGGCTCGCTGGCGCGGATTGACCCTGACACCGGCGCGGTGCGCCAGATCGTGCGGGTGCCTCCAGGTTCTTACAATCCTCGCTTTTCCGACGGCCGGGTGTGGGTGACCCGTGCGGGCGGCGCTGAAATCACGGCGGTTGACGCCGCTTCGGGTGCAATCCTGGGAACGACGCAAACCGGACCCGGTCCACGCTTTCTCACCTCCGGGGCGGGCTCGATCTGGACATTCAACCAGGGTGATGGCTCATTGACCCGGATCGACGCTCAATCGCGACAGGTTACGCAGAGGATTGCGCTGGGAACCCCGGGGCACGGCGGCGACATCGCGTTCGGGGCCGGCCTGATCTGGACCACCATGCCAAAAGTGCCGCTTTCGGCTGTCAGTACGGTGGACTCGAAGCTGCTGTGCCAGTGGGTGGGGCCAGGCGGGGACTCGCTGGGAATTGGCCACAATGCCCTGTGGCTGACCGATTATCATGGGGGGACGGTGTCGCGGCTGGAATTGCAGGATGCGGTGACTCGCTGCCGGCGCCCGTAAACGCGGTCAATGGCTCACTGTTCGCAAACTCATGCTGCAGATTCTCGGTAGGTCCACCTCCATCAACGTGCGCAAGGTTTTATGGCTGTGCCAGGAGCTCGAGCTTCCCTACGAGCTGCAGCAATGGGGCGCTGGCCAGCTTCCGACCGAGGCGCCGGAATTTCGCGCTCTCAATCCCAACGCCCTGGTGCCCGTCATCAGGGACGGTTCGTTTGTGCTTTGGGAGTCGAATGCAATCTGCCGGTACCTCGCTGCTGCGCATGGCGAGGGCAACCTGCTGCCTGCTGACCTTCAGGAGCGTGCTCTCGTTGAACAGTGGATGGACTGGCAGGCGACCGAGCTCAACAACTCCTGGCGCTACGCATTCATGGCGCTCGTCCGCCGTAGCGCGGCTCATACGGACAAGGAGGCTGTTGCGGCCGGCGTACGTAACTGGAATCGGCATATGACGATGCTCGATGAGCAACTGCGTACCAGCGGCGCGTTCGTGACGGGCGCGAGCTTTACTGTGGCCGATATTGTGCTGGGTCTTGCAACCAACCGTTGGTTCATGACCCCCATGGAGCGCCCGGCGTTGCCTGCCGTTACTGACTACTACGAACGGCTGAGTCAACGTCCGGCCTTCCGGGCACACGGCCGAAACGGGGTGCCGTAGCCGGCGGGGCTGCGGACTCACTTGGGCAATTCGATGCGGCCTGCTTCGGCGACAACGGTTCGGGAGGTTTCGTGGGAGCGGGTCGCGTGCCCGCGACTCTCCAAGAAGCAACCTACCGCCGACAATGTCGAGTCCTTGATCAACTCACTGACCGGGACCGATCCCGGAACGGTCGTGCTCACAGTCGCAAACCGGCACGTGTTGACGATCATCGGCGACAGCGAGCAGGGCTTCGTCGTTAGAATCTCGAGCATGATGGCCAGCAAACAACTGTTTGCGCTCGCTCCACCGGACCAACAAAGCGGCACCGTGGTGCTCGTGGTCGGCAATCAGCGTGAGGAATACCCGCGGCGCATACTCGTTGACAGGGCGACTGCCCTGCGGGCGGCGCGGGGTTTCTGGCAGCGCGGTCTGCCGGATGAGTATGTGAACTGGACGGCTGACTCGAAGTCCATCAGGTAAAGGGATGCCTTGCGTAGCCGACCCTTCCGAATGGATTGAACGCGCGGTCCGCGACTACCCGGCCAGGCTGTTTCTCGCCACGCCGGCGGGGCGGCTCTACAACTATGCCGACCTTGCCGAACAATCAGGACGCATCGCCGCGGTTTTGCGGGGATTGGGAGTGCAGGTTGGCGATCGGGTTGCCGTGCGGGTCGAAAAATCCGCGCAAGCGGTACTGCTCTACATTGCGTGTCTGCGGCTGGGCGCGGTATTCGTTCCGATCAATGTCGCCTGTTCGCTCAACGAAGTTGCGTATTTCCTGACCGACTCCACGCCGCGTATTGCGGTGGTTGACGCGGCTGACCTGGCCTTGCTGCACCAGGTGGCAACGCAGGCGGCAGTGGAGCACGTCGTGACGTTAGCGGCCGATGGCGGCGGATCGCTGACGGAGTTGGTGGGACGCGCGGACGCGATAACGGAATCGGCCAGGAACACGCGGCCCGATTCGCTGGCGGCAATCGTCTACACCTCCGGTACGACTGGCCGATCGAAGGGCGCCATGTTGACGAGAGCCAATCTCGCCTCGAATGCAACCGTGCTCGCCGACTCCTGGCGTTTCACGGGCCAGGACGTCCTGCTACATGCTTTGCCCTTATTCCACGTGCACGGGCTGTTCGCGGCGATCAACACGGTGCTCGCATCGGGGTCAGGGATGATATTGATGTCTAAATTCGACGCTGCCGAGGCGGTGAGGCAGCTTGCCCGCGTCACGGTGTTCATGGGGGTACCCACGCACTACACTCGGCTGCTCCAGGAGGCGGCGCTGAATCGAGCAGCGACCGCCCGCATGCGCCTGTTTGTGTCAGGGTCGGCTCCCTTGCTTGCCGAAACGCACCAGGAGTTCTCCCGGCGGACCGGGCACCAGATACTCGAGCGATACGGTATGACCGAAACGCTGATGAATACATCCAATCCCTACGAAGGTGCGCGGGTGCCGGGTTCCGTGGGTCCGCCTCTGCCTGGCGTCGCCGTCAGGATCATCAATGCTGAAACGGGCACAGTCCAGACCGTACCCGATGCTATCGGAACGCTCGAGATCAAAGGTCCCAATGTGTTCGCCGGCTACTGGCAGGACGCGCAGAAAACTCGCAGCGAATTCACGGCCGATGGCTGGTTCAAGAGCGGCGATCTTGGCCGAATCGATGCTGACGGCTACGTGTACATCGTAGGCCGTGTGAAGGATCTCGTGATCAGCGGCGGGTACAACGTATACCCCAAAGAGGTTGAAGCCGAGCTGGACGCGATACCCGGTGTCGCGGAAAGCGCCGTGTTTGGCGTTTCGCATCCTGACTTCGGCGAGGGTGTTACGGCGGCGGTAGTCCTCGAGGCTGGTGCGAGTCTGTCGGAGACCGACATTCTCAATGTCATACGCCCGCGGGTGGCGCGGTATAAGCTTCCCAAGCGCATACTCCTTGTTGCCGAGCTGCCGCGCAACACTATGGGCAAAGTACAGAAGAATGTGCTGCGGGCACAGAATTCCTCGTTGTACATAACGGACTGACCATCGCGGGCCGGTGTCATAGGAACGTCCAGGTAGCACCAATGGACAACAAGCTTGGATGCCCGCCCGCGGCTTGAAAACGCTCGTATTCAGCGCGCAGAGTCAACGAGCCTAACTTGAATTGCGCTCCGCCGCCGGCCGCGAAGGCCGTGTCCGTACGGCTGGTTGGGGCCGGGGCGGTGATCGCTGGGCAGAAAAAGGGCTCAGGGCACTCGATGAACGTAGTGACAGTGCTCTGCAGGCGTGCCACGCCAACCTTCGCATAGAGGTCGATAATTGGCAGTGGCGCATGAAGCAGTCCGAACGCGGCCGCGCCCTTCATTCTCACATCAGTGGACACGATTCCGTTGCGACGATCCGGGTGCCCGAAATCGACATACGCGAACTCTGCGCCGAGCAGCGGGATCGGCCGCACGCCGACGATGGCTTTAAAGGCCGTGTGATTTTCTCTGAAGTGATTCTGGCCGAAGAAGTACGGCGCGGTGGCGTCAACTCGCCCTTGCCCGATGGCGCCACCTACGTACAATCCCAGCAAATCGTGTGCAGTGACCTTTCCGCCTGGTGGCGCGATGAGCAAGCAGGCAACAACTGTCGGCATTATCCGCATGAGTCCCTCCATCGCGGACTGCTTCACACGCTGCGAAGAATGGTAATCGGGAAGGCGTGCTCAAGCTGTTGTTAGTTCGTGCACAACTGTAGTCACTTGTAGATGTCACAGTCGCGCGGCTGAGAACCGCGTGGGGCACATCCGCGCAACCACGACGCACTATGCATTACCGCGTGTTCCGCTAGGCGGCTGGAGGCAACTGTCAATGGAACAAATCGCTGACCGGGAGGTCGGGAAATCCGATCAGCGTCCGTAAGGTGTGGCGGGTTCATGGCTCGCCACCCGAAAGGGATTCTGCACTCTTACCCGGCCGTACAAGCGACCGTCCTCGAAGTCTTCAGACCACAACGGATCAAGACCCCGCTCGTCAGCATAAGCCCAGATGAGCGAATCGAACCAAGACATCTGGTACAGGGCCGCGCCGCGTAGTGCCGTGCGCAAGGTGTTGTCCGAGGGATAGATGACTTGAAACTGCGCCAGCAGGTCTTCTACTTCGCGGTGGGCTTCCTGCTTCGTCAGCAAGGAATGCTGTCCTGAAATCGGCCGGGTGGTGGCGGCCACAAATTCGATGAGGGCTTGATAGGGCAAGACCATGGACTGATCCACGATGCCCCGTCGCAGTAGATCAGTTGCCTGCTCCTGCTTCAGGGGGAACCGTGGATCGAACCGATACACCAGTATGTTGGTGTCAACGAGTGCGGCCACGGTCGTAGAGGTCCTCTCGGGTCCAACCACGGTCGGTCGCCAGAGGTGGTTTTTGCGGTTTGACCCTTGCTTTGACCCGTTGCGTCGCTTCGTCGAACAGCCGTGTCCGTTCCTGCGTCGACAGTCCCGATCGAACCGCATTCGCGGGCACGATATGGATGGTATCGCCAGCCGCGACCACTTCGACCTCATCGCCCACGGAGATACCGAACGCGTCCACGAGACGCTTAGGCAGGGTGATCTGAAATTTTCCGGTCACTCGCGTCATGGTGGAAGTATGGACCCGGTCCCGGAGATCGTCAAGGAATTGTCCTTGATTTTATCCTTGATCCGGCCGTATCGCACGCCCTGCATCGGTCGTCTTCCTCCCAATCTGCTTCCCTGTCATTCCCCCCGCGCATTCTGCGAGGTCATTGGGTCATGGAGTTCAAGAAAACTATAGCCGCGGCTGCAAGCGCCGGGTCTCGCGAATCCCACAGCGCAGAGAGCGTCACAGTCGAATGGGCACGGACAAATATGCGGTTATGAGCTCGTATCTCTCCCTTACGGCCCAGCACTTCCTTGGCTTTAACTTTGCTCCCGGCGATATCGTGTAATTTGTCGTCGTGACCGAATATGGGTGTGTCCATCTGCCGGAACATGTCGTCCATCTGCTTAAACACTTCATCGGAGTGTGCGGCCATGTCATAGGCTGGGCAATCCAGGATTATTGCGCCGAAGAGATACCCCTTCCCTTTAGCCGTATAGCGAGCGTTGGAGCAAGGTGATTTCTCCACGGTGATGTTGAGGTCTCTATCCAACGAGGGTGAAGAGGGGAACCGAAACACGAGCTCCCCGTCGGTAGTCAAGAACGAATATTGGGGAGTGTTGGAATCCGCGGGGGCGACGCTTCCTGCGAGAAAAATGACGAGGAGGTGCCTGATCAGGCGTCCACGGGTGAAAGACATGCGTTGCTCCCTAAATCTATTCTGAAGAATCCATCTTTTTGGTCTTAGCCCAGGCCCACCAGAACAACGCACCCAGCAGCGCGCCGCCAGCCCCTGTCTGTAGGATAGATACCAGGCCCATCGACGATTGCAAGTCCACGCCACCGAAATGGCCGTCCAATCCTGAGATGAGTCCGAGGATGCCTCCACCCGCCAAAAACTTCCAACGATGCCTGCGGTGTTGATCGGTAATTTCCATGGGCGCTCAGCTTGCGCTGCTCTCAGGCCGTTTGCGGTGCATCTTATCGCAGATAGGTATCCCGGGAAGCACCCGGGTAGCAACTGTGTACATCATCATCATGCCGCCCTTGCGCCTGGCCAGGTCAGCCAGGCGCAAGAGGGAACCGTGACCGCACGTCAGGCGCATGACATCCAGGAAAACACACTCTGAGTTGCCCCATCTGCGACTGGAGGACTTTCGAATCGGTGCGTCTGGCAACTCTGTTCGGGTCAATGACCACCAGTTGCATTTACGCCTTGTCGTGTCGTAAGATCTCCTACATAAGTAGGAGAAATTCCGTGAAGCCGCCGAGACTGAGCCGACTCGAGCTTAGAATTATGGAAGCGCTTTGGAAGCACGGCGCTTGTTCCGTGCGGGAGATTCACGAAACCCTTCCGCGGAGCGGCCGTCATGCGTATACGACGGTGCAAACCATGGTCTCGCGGCTGGAGGTGAAGGGTGCGGTTCGCCGAGCAAAAAAGATTAGCAATGCCCACATCTACGAGGCCGTAATCTCACGTGGTGCCGCGCAGCGGCGGATTGTCGATGAATTGTTGGGGCTCTTTGGCGGGCGAGCCGCGCCGCTGATGTCACATCTGATCGAGTCAGGGAAACTTACGTTACAGGACGTCGAAGAGGCTCGAAAGGCTCTCAAAAATATCGACGAGTAGGAAGCCGTCGTATGCTCTTCGTCCTGGCCAACCACCTCTGGCAATCCACGCTAGTGCTTGGGATTGCAGGTCTGCTGACGCTCCTCCTGCGGCGCAATACCGCGAAACTCCGCTACGCTTTGTGGTTAGGGGCATCTGTGAAGTTCCTGGTGCCGTTTGCGTGGTTGGCTGCCCTAAGTGCCAATATTCCGTGGCGTCCACGAACGGCAGCGGCGCCCCAACTGATCTTATTGTTCGACCGGGTAACCACGCCGTTGGCGTCCTCTCATGCGGCCGCGGCGCGGGCCGCAACTACTGGGACATCTTTAGTGCCGGATAGCGTCGCATCTATGGTGCTGATTGCGCTTTGGGGATGTGGCACGTTTGCCGTCGTTACTTACTGGCTCTTGCGCTGGCGTCGGATTCAGCGCGTTCGGCGTGCATCGAAGCCGGCGGCACTTGAGTTTGAGGTCCCGGTGAGATGCTCAAAGATGTTGTTTGAACCCGGAGTCGTGGGCCTTGTACGCCCGGTGCTCGTGGTTCCTGAAGGCATCGAGGCCCGCCTGACAAGAGAGCAGCTGCGGGCCGTGCTTGCGCATGAGTTGTGCCACGTGAGGCGGCGAGACAATCTCACTGCGACATTCCACATGGTGGTGGAGGCGCTCTTCTGGTTTTACCCGCTGGTCTGGTGGCTCGGTGCCCGGCTCGTTGACGAAAGAGAGCGCGCCTGTGACGAAGAGGTTCTCAGCACGGGTAACAGTCCCGTGGCCTATGCCGAAGGGATATTGCAGATCTGTCAGCACTATCTGGAGTCTCCGCTCATCTGCGCCGCTGGCGTCGGCGGCGCGAACCTTAAAAGGAGAATTGAGGCGATTATGAATAATCAAGTGACGAGTCGCTTGAGCGGTGTCAAGAAGCTGATTCTCGCCGCGGCAGCGTTCGCTGCCCTGGCCGCGCCGATTGTTGTGGGGATTACAAATTCAACGGCCGCCCGCGCGGACTCATCTGAGCCGCCACTCGCGAGTTCGATTAATGAGCTGCGCAAGCCGCCGCCAGATCCAGATCGAAATCCATCCAGGAGCCTGCGGCAGCGGTTTGAAGCCCTTCTGAAGGAGCGTTACCCGGTGCTACTGCGCGAAAAGGTCAAAGGCACTCCAGTGGTGAATGTACTTTTCAGGCGCGATGGAACCGTGGATCGCACGGACTTGTTGAACGGACCACCGAAGGATTTCACAAACGGCTACTTCGCCAAGCGCTTGGGCCTGGCAACGGAAGAAGTCGCATACGTTGGCGTGCTGCAAGTCATTTCGCCCGTCACCGGCGACACAATCCTGATTGCTTTTACTGAACGGAAAAAGCCGAATGAGTCATACGTGTCTGGTTTGTTCCCCATCCCGGATACCCGAGCCATTGATCGTGCGATTGCCGAGCGGTATTTTGCTGAGACACTGAAACGTGGCGTCCCCGCACAAGAACGCCTGTGGGTCTTGCTAGACAGCGATGGGCGTGTGGTACGAACGGGCCAGGATTCCCCTATCGGCTCGCAGCTCAATCTTGCGTTGGAATCGCGCTTTCCCGGAATCGAAACCCAATACGTTACGGCTACTGCGGTCACGGACAATAACCTGCATCCGGTCAATGACCTAAGTGGAAAGCCTCTGCAGCTTTACTGCGTGTGGCTGAAGAAGGGATCCTCGTTGCCGGGTAGCACTTAGCTGGCGCTGCAGTCACCGCGGTATAGTCAGGGTAGCGCCGCTGCCAGGCGCACTGGGCGAACGGTGTACGTCTGATGCTTGGAACTAACCGATCAAGGGTTCAATCGGCCGGACTAGTTACAATAAGTGTGCTCGCAATGGCCGCGGGCTGGGGCGCGGCGCCGCCCGCAACCCAGATGCCCAGCACAAAGCCGGGCCAGTTGATGGCCGATTGGATGAAGTTGTGCGGGGCGCCGAACCTCCAACAAATGACGGGGTGGGTGACAGCGAATCTCTCCGAGGCCGCGTTGACGCGCGAGCCGGCGAACTCCCAAGCACGCTGGTATCGTGAGTTTTGCACCATCAACGGTGGTTTGCGCGTCACGGAGGTTAGCCAACCCGCCGCCAATTCAATTTCCCTCCTGATGGTCAGTTCCAAGTCTCGTTTGTGGTTCAACATGGAGCTAACCGCGAACGATGCCGGTAAGCTCGATCAAGCTTCCATCAGTCCGACGACACCCGCCGAATCGGCCCTGCCGAAGGACCTGAGCGATGCGGTTATCGCACGGGAAGTGAGCAGCACAGTTGCGAAGCTGTCGAAGGCGGGACTCTTCTCCGGGATTGTCACCGTCGCACGCGGAACAGCCGTCATTGCCAGTGCGAGCGGTGGATATGCAGACCGCGCCAAGAAGACACGCGTCACCGGCTCCACTCAGTTCACCCTGGCATCGATGGGGAAACTGTTCACCGCCGTGGCGATCGGCCAACTCGTGGATCAAAAGAAAGTGTCGTTTGACGATACCGTGGGCAAATTCTTTCCCGAGTATCCTAACCAAACCGTGCGCGACAAGGTAACGGTGGGAATGCTCCTATCGCACACAGCTGGCCTGGGCGACTTCCTGCGCAAGCGCACCCCGGCGATGATCAAGGACGGCGTAAAGCGCGCGGCCGAATTCATGCCACTCTACGATCACGACGAACCAAAGTTCGAACCTGGAACGAGCTGGGCATACAGCAATGCCGGGGAGGCGCTGGCAGGCGCAATCCTCGAGAGAGCCTCCGGCGAAGATTATCCCGACTATCTTCGCCGGCACATTTTCGCTCCAGCGGGAATGACGAACAGCGATCCTAACAACATCCCCGTGGGCGCCGGTAAGCTAGTGAGGCCATATACGAAGCTGTCAAAGCAGGGGATGTCGGCCGAATGGCACGTAGCTGAACCGGACATCGGCAGCCCGGCGGGCGGTGCGATCTCAAGCGCCGACGACCTCGTGCGTTTCGCCGATGCATTGCGCAGCGGGAAACTGCTAAGCCAGGCAACCTTTGCGCAGATGACTAAACCCCATGACAACGGGGCGGTTGGTGGGGCCTACGGTTACGCAATTGGGATCAGCACTGTCTACGGTCGCACCATCATTGGCCATAACGGCGGATTCCCGGGTGTAAGCACTGATTTGCACATACTGCTGGATTCGCCATACACAGTTGTGGTGATGGCAAATCAAGATCCGCCCGCAGAGATGTATGCGGGGTCAACTATCGTGGCGCTGGTGGCCGAAAAGGCGAAGCAGCAAATCCTGAAGCAGGATTTAAATCCCTGACGCGCGGGCAGCGCCTGCCTCGGCTATTAGCGCGTGCCCGCAAGCTTTTCCAGTAACGACTCAGCCAGATGACGGGCCCCCGTCGGTGAGCGTCCGCGAGATTCGCGCCTTCCCGGCACCTGAAACCCGGATTGGAGAGACTGAAGCAAGATCTTGAAACGGGCGAATGGGAGCGCCGATACGCCGAGTTGCTGGCGCACGTACCTTGCATTGCATTTGTTCGTGCAAGATACTGCTCGTCTCGCACCGGAGAAACGACCATGGCGGAATCCGCACTGACCTTCCGTGTCGACGAGAAGCTCAAAGAGCAATTTTTCGCGGCCGCACGTAAGCAGGATCGCGCCGGCTCCCAGATCCTGCGCGAATTTATGCGCAAATTTGTCACGCAACCGGTTGCCGACGCCTCCGCATATGACGAGTGGTTTCGTGCAAGCGTGCAAGAGGCTCTCGATGATCCGCGCCCTGCTGTACCGAGCGCAGCCGTCGAGAAGCAATTCGCGAAACGCCGTGCTGCGGCAAAGCGTAAATACGGCCGCGGGCGGTGAGACTCGAATGGGCGCCGTTGGCGATTGCCGACCGTGAATCGATCTTCGATTACATCGCGCCCGAAAATCTCGATGCGGCTCTAGCGCTCGACGAGTTGTTGGAGCGAAAAGCAGCACTACTTAGCGCCCACCCGGAGGCCGGGCACGTAGGCCGCGTTCGCGGCACGCGCGAGCTGGTGGCTCACCGTCATTACGTTCTCGTCTATGACACTGACCCCGATCGCGTCCGAATTCTTCGGGTGCTGCATACCTCCCGCCAATGGCCACCTTCGCGTCTGGCGACCAAAGCGCGAACGCGCGAGAAGCGCGTGAAGTCTGCGAAGCCCCGAAGAGCGCGGGGGAAATAGCCAGCGCTTGGTCCGACCACGCGCCGGGCTAGTAGCCGAACGTGGCAATGCTGCTCAGCCAAAGATGGGTCTCGCGAGTTGCCTGAGGACCACGGGCCCATGAAAGTAAAACCGAGCCATAGATTTAACTAAGGTCGGTCGCTAGTTAAATGTCTTGCCGTGCCAGAAATGCACCCAATCCACGCTGGATGAATTACTGGCACATGAGATCGAGGCGGTGCCCGGCGCACCGGGTGACGACGTGCGGGAGGTCTCGCGCTACGTGGATGCCATGAATCATGGCTTGGAACGAATGGCTGGCGGCTTCCCGCTGTCGAACCGGCTGTTACGCGATATGCACGGCATCCTGCTCGCCGATGGGCGCGGCGCACAGAAGCAGCCCGGCGACTTCAGGCGCTCCCAGAATTGGATTGGAGGCACGCGGCCTGGCAATGCGGTGTTCGTGCCGCCACCGCCGACCCCTCGTGGGCGAAGCCCCTTTCCGATGCCGCATTCTTTGGAGAGTGGACCTTTGACTTCTCGCCCCTGGGCATACGCATTCGCCGCCCGAACGTCGATTCGACCACATCGTGGGCTGCGGTTCGGGAGGTGAGGTCACGGTCGTTGCTGCACCCGAAGGACCTCCGGTCCGCTGCGGGCAACGAGTCCCGAATGAATGCCTCCCCGAAATTGGAGGCCCCCTCAATTCGCGCAGCGTTTGAGAGGGCACGTGACAGCATCGCCGCTCGAGAACGCTCTGAACGGCTAACGCCCTCGATGCCAACAGCATACTTTGGTGTTGCCATGGAGCACAAATTGGAAGTGGAGGGAGCCTCTCCTCACGGGACAAACGCCTCCAACACACCCTAGCCGTCCGCCTGGTTCCGTATTGACCGTTGGCCGGGCAGGGATCGAGTCGAAATGATTCGCAAGACTCTCAACATTATCGGACGGATCGTCGCCGGAACCGTGGGGCTCGGTGTCGCAATCTACCTGATTGCTGTCGCAGTCAACTGGCGCGACCAAGCGCCCTCAGCGGCGGCCATCCAACTCGCTAATGCCTACCGTGACAGGCCGGTGCTTGACGATGAAGACAATGCATTCATCTATGTCATGGGGTTTGCTGTGGCGCCGAAGAGCGACCCGTATCAGATGGGCTTGCAGCGCGTCGCTTGGTTGCAGCAATCAAATCGATTGGGTCGTATGGATACCGCACGGGACCCACTAGGCGAGCGACCCGACTACAAGGTCAATCGGCTTTCCGCCGTGCGGGACTTTGTCGAGGCGTGCAAACTGGGCAACCCGGCCTGTGCTGATGCCTTTCGCCGCGGCGATGGCATTTTTGAGCAGTGGAGGGCTTCCGAGGGCTGGTTGCTACAGCGGTACCAGGCATTGATTCATCATCGGGGCTGGCGAGAGTCGGGCCCGTTCGACGTGTCCGCGCCGCTTCCACCCTACGGTCTGGTCGTCGATGGACAGAGGCTATTACTGCTCGATTCGAAAGTATTGGCCGAGCTCGGCGACTACGCCGGTGCGAGAAACCTGCTTGAGGAAGATCTGCGCTTCTGGCGCAAGGTCCTTGAGTCGTCCGACATACTTATCAGCAAGATGATCGCAACGGCTGCGATCATTCGTCATTTCGAACTGGGGAACCTTGTCTTGCGGGAAATCCAGCCCGACAAAGTGATGAATGCTGTGCCGGCCGGGTGGAATATCCCCATCTCGGAGTCTGAGCGGTCGATGCGACGCTGTTTGGTAGGTGAGTGGATGTTCATGTCCGCATCGTTGCGGAATACGGATGTTGATCTGCACGCGCTGCGACATGATTCGGCGGGTTCAAGGGTGCTAACGCGGTTGATGATGCCGCTTCATCGCCCGCAAGATTCAATGAACAAGAATGCGGCGTATATTTTGGAAATGGCTCATTTGTTGAGCGCTCCGCTCGACCGGTATGAGGGCGCAGTGAATCGAACCGCAATACTCGCGGAACGAACGAAGAGGGAAGCGCTGCCAGCGGCTGCAGCCTACAACGTCGTCGGCCAAGTGCTAATAGGTATGGGAGCGTATGATTTTGGAACATACGCGCGACGAGTCGGAGACCTTGAGGGCGTTCGGCGCGCCACGCTCCTGGCAGTGACTTTACGCGCCGCAAATGTGGGAGCGTCTGAAGTCGGCGCAGCTTTGAGCGCGAGCGCGTTGCATGACCCATATCACAATAGGCATTTCGAATGGGACCAGAAAGACGGGGTCATCATTTTTAGAGGTCTCGAGATCGGCGAACGCAGTGTGCATCGGATTTACTACTAGCCGCCGGTCATTTCGGAGTCCGTTCTGGCGCAGACCTGCTCCTCGCCCTGTGCCTTCCAATTCCCGTCGTCGCCCGGAAGAGGGCTCGAAAAGTGGGATTGGGTCCTGGAGTCGATGGGGAACGGTCGAGCCTGTGACTTCGCTGGCCGTTCGCGGTCGAAGATTCACTCCGCATCCGCTTACCGCCTGTGCATTTCGGGTCATAGGATCGTCATTCCTGAGCGGGGAGTCGGTTCCTACAAGCGTAGGAACTTAAAGGTCCTTTAGGAACTTCAAGGCCAAAAATTCCTACGCTCATAGGAATTTTACTGGACATTATCGTCTCAACTGGATACCGTTCCTACGATCGTAGGAACACAGAAATGCGTATTCCCATCCAATCTGTTTCTGACCTAGGCTTGGCCGTCCGCGCCGTTCGCCGACAGAGTCGCGTACGCATCGACGACCTGGCCGCCACCGCCGGCGTCAGCAAGCAATTCACGCAAGACGTCGAGCATGGCAAGGCGACCGTTCAGTTCGGCCGCGTGCTCAAAGTGCTTGCCGAGCTGGGCATCCCATTGGAACTAGACATCCCCGAAGAAGCAGCGGGCGCGCTCGCGACTCTGCGCGCAGACACGCTGGTCCCGCCTGTCTCCAAGAAGCGCGGCTAGCTCTCAATGCGGCAACTCATCGCGTATCTCAACGGACGAGCTGTTGGCACGCTCGCCGAAGCGAACGATCTCTGGACATTCGAGTATGACCGCGAATGGGCGGCCCTACCCGACAGCTTTGACCTCTCGCCAGCACTCCCACGCTCACAGTTGCACCACGAGGACGGCGGCAGCGAGCGACCCATCCAGTGGTACTTCGACAACCTTTTGCCTGAAGAGCAGATGCGCGAGGCCGTCAGCAAAGAGGCTAACATTCATGGAGACGATGCCTTCGCGCTGCTCGAGTATCTCGGAGCTGAGTCCGCGGGCTCGCTCGTGCTCCTTCCGCCCGGTCAGGATGCAAACGAGTCAGGTGGACTGCGACCCCTGTCTGACGACGAGCTTGCACAACGTATTCGCAACCTGCCGCGCGTAACTCTCGGCAGTGGCGCGCCCAAGCGCATGTCCTTGGCCGGAGCCCAGAACAAATTGTTGGCCGTTTACCGCGATGGTGCACTCTTCGAGCCCGTCGGCAGCGAACCCTCCAGCCACATTCTGAAGCCCAACCACCTCGGCGACGACTATCCCGCCTCGGTCATCAACGAATACTTAGTGATGACCCTGGCTCGCAGCCTCGGTCTGTCAGTTCCGCCGGTCTTCCGACGCTACACACCCGAGCCCGTTTACATCGTCGAGCGCTTTGATCGTCCCGTGGACAACACCGGTCGCACGCAACGGCGCCACATCATCGACGCGTGTCAGTTGCTCAACAAATCCCGTACTTTCAAGTACAAGACTGCAACCCTGCAAACACTTGCTCAGATCGTCGACTACTGCCGCAATCGAGTCATCACCCGATTGAGTTTGTACCGCTGGCTGGTGTTCAACCTGCTCTTAGCCAACACCGACAATCATTTGAAGAATCTCTCCTTTCTCGTCAGCGCCGCAGGCATCGAGCTCGCCCCCGCGTACGATCTGTTGAGCACCGGCACGTATCACACCCGCGCCTTCGCAAACGAGCGCGCCAACTGGCCCGCAGTCGACTTGGCAATCGAGTTGCCCGGCGCAACCACGCTGGCCGCAGTGACCCGCGAATCCGTCCTCGGCGCCGGTGAGGCCTTGGGCTTGCCACGGCGGCTGGGCGAGCGTGAGCTCGATCGCTTGACAAGAGATTTGCCGGGGGCTCTGAACGAACTCGAGCAGAACATCGAACGCGAAAATGCCGACTACCCGGACCCAGTGCGTGTCTTCCTGGGGGGCGAGAGTAGGTTAGTCGCGACCCTGAAGCACATCGTGGTGAGGGATATGCTGGAGCGCCTCATGGCGGCGCATTAAGGGGCTGCTGATGTGCGAAGCCTTGGGTGTGGACGCGCCGGATCTACTACATCGCGTGGTCGGTCGCTGACCGGCTGGAATGGCCACGCGCCTGGGCGGCAGCGTGGGGTTTACGGGCTGGGGTTTTTTGGGTGGCGGCTGGAGACGCTGTTGAAGCGGCATCCATAGATCCGGACATCGCCCCGGTCCCGCTGGCGAGGCCACCAAGCGCTTGCCTAAATTCGCTGTTTCGCTTAGGACGGCTTTTGGGCGGTGTGTGTAAGCACTTGATTTAATGGCGTCCCCAACGAGATTCGAACTCGTGTTACCGCCGTGAAAGGGCGATGTCCTAGGCCTCTAGACGATGGGGACGCTGTGACTTGACCGATGCCGGCGGCCGACCGGCAGGGCGCGCAGATTACACGCCTTGCGGGCTGTGGACAAATGCAACGAATGGCGGGCCTGCTACTTGGCCCAGGCGCAATCGCCACGAGGGTGCGACGCGAGCGCTCGGCGCACCGCATTGGCCGCGAGCGGTCAGCGCACCCCATTGGCCGCGAGCGCTCGGCGCGCCGCATTGGCCGCGCCGCCGGTGCTACAGTGCTCGAACGATGCAGGCCAAGCCTCAGCAGACCCGCACCCCGCAAGAGCTGGTCGAAGACAATCGCCGGTTTTACGATTCGTTATGGTCTGGGTCCCGCTTGGTCGAGCCCGATCGCTTCAATACCTGGCCTCTCGTGCAGTCTCTGCTGCCGCCCTCGGGTCTGCGGCTCGAAGTGGCCCCTGGCTTGCGGCCCCGCCTGCCGATCGAAGCCACCCAGTTCGTGGACATCAGCGCGCCGGCGCTGGAACGGCTCCGCGCGCGCGGTGGGCGTGTGACTTTAGGGGAGGTGACGGCCCTGCCGTTCGCCACTGCGGCGTTTGATCTGGTTTGCGCGCTCGACATCATTGAGCACGTTGACGACGAAAATGGCGCGCTCTCCGAGATCTCGCGAGTTACGAAGTCCGGGGGGATGCTCCTGATTTCAACTCCCTTGCATCCTTCTCGTTGGACTCCTTTTGATGATTTCGTCGGGCACAAGCGCCGTTACGAGCCGCCGTGCCTGCTGGCGAAATTGGCTGAGCAACACCTCACGGTGGAACGCAGCGCGGTGTTTGGCATGCAGCCACGCTCGTCATTCCTGCTCGACATGGGAATGTGGTGGCTGAGGCACAATCGGGAGCGGGCGATGTGGTGGTACAACCGCGCCTTCATGCCCATCGGGCTGCGATTCCAGAAGCCTCTGGAGCTGATTGCAGGGATGATTCCAACTGACTCGGTTGACGAAATATTGCTTGTTTGCCGCAAGGGGTAGTCATGTTTCAGGGTTTTGGCGGTCTCATATTCTTTCTGGTCGTGGCTCTGCTCATCCTCATATCACTGTTTCGGACCGTCGAGCAGGCGACCGTCGCTGTCATCACGGTTTTCGGAAAATACTATCGCGTCATGCGCGAGGGACTCAACATCAAGTGGCCGTGGGAAAAGGTGGCTTATCGGCTTTCCCTGCAGAACCGTGCCCTGCAGCTCGAATTCCAGGCGATCACGCAGGACCAGGCGAACGTAAAGTTCGCAACGATGGTGCTGTACGCCGTTGCGGCCGCCGAAGAGGAGGCGATCAAGAAAGCCGTGTTCAGTTTCGCATCGGGCCGTGAGTTTCAACTGGCTTTGCAGCGCACGATCGACGGATCAATCCGGCAGTTCGTGGCCACGACAAAGCAGTCTGACATTTTGGGAATGCGCGCCGAGATCGTCGAACATACGAAACGAAATCTCGATGAAGTGGTCCTGGCGTGGGGCTATGTCGTGCGTGACATCCAGATCACGGACATGACCTTCGACAAGGAAATCATCGATTCCATGGCGCGCGTAGTGTCGTCAAAGAATTTGCTGGCTGCCGCGGCGAACGAGGGCGCAGCGCTGTTGGTGAAGCGCACGAAAGATGCCGAGGCGGAAGCTGCCTACAAGACGATCGGTGCCGAGGCCGACAAGAAAGCGGCAGCGCTGCGCGGGCAGGGATTGGCGTTGTTTCGCAAGAACATCGCGGATGGCATGAAGGAAGCGGCAGAGGCGCTCAAGAGTGCCGGCGTAAACGCCGAGTTCCTGTTGTTCCTCGAATACACCGATGCCCTCAAGTACGTAGCGGAACACTCCCAGGGGAAGGTGATCTTCATGGACAGCGGGGCGGCAGCAGCGGCCAGGGTTGTGCAGGGAATTGCGGGCATGGGTGTCGATCTTCCGCAGGAGGCTGTGTCCGCACCACCCTCGAGGCGGTAAGCGTCGCGGCGGCCGGTGACCGTGGACGAAGCCAAAGTATGGCCCGACGCGGGGTATAGGCCGGGCGGGCCCAAGGCGCATCACTGGAGTACCGTGCAGCGCGCACCACTTCAGTACCGGTGCGGCGCGCACCTCTGCAGTACCGGTGCAGCGCGCACCTCTGCAGTACCGGTGCAGCGCGCACCACCCCCAGCATCAGCTTGGCCGCTGCGCTCCTGCACCCGGCGAACCAGCCGTGGAATGTGAACCAGCGCACGTTTGCCCGCGGCAGGCTTCGGCAATTCCAACTTGCGGATGTTAACTTTCCGGCCCTGCATGGCGGGGGGCTTTGAGGCATGAGCGCAAGTTTCTGGTGGGTCAATCACTCGCACACTGTCCGCCACGAAATCGAAGGCGCGTACCTGTGGTTCGCGAACAAGGCGCGCAAAAGCAAGGCGCGCAGTGAGTCGGACAAGAACATTCAGCGGCTCCTGCCCGCAGACGTTGTCTATTCGTTCGCGGACGGTGCGATCGGCGCCGTGGGTGTTGTGCTCGGGTCTGCCCGGGAGGCCGCGAAGCCGTTGGAATTTGATTCCATCGCTGAGTACGCGGACACGCAGGCCGGATGGCAAGTGCCGGTGCGCTTCATGACTCTCGCAAATTCTCTGCGAACCGAGAAGTACGGTGCAGAGTTGGCGCCCGTCCTGCCGCGCAAGCACCCGCCCATTCTTGCGGGCGGTGCGAGTAATCAACATGTGGTGCTTGCGTCCGTGCCGCCCCTGATGGCGGCGACGCTCAGTCGCCTCCTGGGCGGTGAAGTCGAGCGCATAGTCGGAACGATCACCGAGTCGGTCGGACGGAGTCTGGCCGAAGACGCGGCTGAAGGGGTGATTCAACAGAGAACTGACATTGGGCCGGCCCAGAAAGCGGATTTGCTCAAGGCGCGTCACGGGCAGGGCGTTTTCCGCGCCAATCTCGAGCTCAACGAGCACTCATGCCGCATCACGGGTGTCCTCGACCGTCGCCACCTGTGGGCCACGCACATCATGCCTTGGAGTGAATGCGATGATGCACAGAAGCTGGACGGTTCCAACGGCCTGTTAATGTCTCCACACGTCGCTCACTTGTTCGAGCGCGGCTACATCTCATTTTTGGACGACGGCGGTCTCCTGGTTTCGCAGGAGCTCAATCCCGTAGTTCTGGACAACTGGCACATCCAGCTACCGTTGAATGTTGGCGAGTTCCGCCCGGAGCAGTGCTATTTCCTGGAGTATCACCGCCACCAGGTCTTCCAGCAGCACGGCGCCGGCAGACGTCAAAGAGCGACTGAGCATTTGGAGGCCGTGCCCGTAGTGCCGACAGCGGAACCGGCAACGGTTCAGCCGCTATAGACGCCTGAGCTTTGCGGCGGGCGGGAGCGCCCGGCAGGGGAATGGGCCGTCCAGGTGGCACCCCAAGACCTCAGGACATCTTGCGAAACTCCCGCGCAGCTGTATATTTGTACAGCTCCGACCGGCCCTGGAGTTTCTCCCGATGACCACCAGCCCAAAACTGCTGCTCGATACCTCCATTGCCCAGCTTCGGACGCTGGCAGCATTCCTTGCTGAAGAGATGAGTGAATATCGACAGAAGACTGTCGTTGCGAGCCCTGAGGCTCGCGCCTGCAAGGAGATTCTGCTCACCATCAGCGTGCTCATCCCCAAGCTCCAGGCGGCCCGCTACGTAGTAGCGGACGAGGAGGTGAGGCTGGGTCGATGCGTGGACTGCGAAGAGAGCTAACAACTCCGCATTGGGATAGCGGCAATAGAGCGCGAAGGCCTGGCGCCCCGAGCACAGCGAAGGCTCGTGGGGCACCTTGGCAGTCGCGTGCCGCTCGGAATGTTGGCCGAGCTGTTAGTCGACGGCTGTCTTGCTCAGATCTGAATGCAGCCTGAATCACGGGCCATGCTAGTAACGTGGGCCGTAGTAGTAGCGCGGCCCATAATAGTAGCGAGGCCCATAGTAGTAGCCAGGTCCGTAGTATCCCGGGTGGACCACCACGGCGGGCGCTACGACGTAGGCGCGCGGCCGAGGTCCGTAGGGCGCCACGACGCAGCCGGACAGGGTGACGCCAAAACACAAAAGGATCAATAACTTAGCAAACGTCTGCATGGTCCGGGTCCTCCGCCTCTTCCTGCTACTGAAAACGCGCGGTGCCGGGATCGGCTGACATGTTTGCAAACGTGACGGAGTTGGCGCCCTGCGGCTTCACCTGCTGCGAAATGCGAACCACTCAAGAGTTTTCATATTGTGCCGCTACCCAGCGGTGGCCGGTTGTTTGATGATTATGGCAAAGTACCGCTCGATGGGCGTTGCGGCGTAGGGGGCTATTGGTAGCAGCGATCCTGCTGAAGTGAACTAAATGCGCTATTTGGAGAACAAGGAACGTAGTACTGAAATTCTGCGCCTCGCGCTGCCACTGATGGCACGCCAGCTCGCCGCATTTCATCCGTTGAGTTACGCGCTGTGGTACGAGCACTGCGCCGGGATGAACCCCGACCTGAGCCGCGTGCTCGATTCCCGCCTCACGTCCAACACCGCTCTGACCGAAGCTGACGTATGGCGTTTGTACGCGCAACACATTGCTGCGCGCGACATGGAAGCGTTCGAGCGTCTGCAGCTGCAGTTGCGCAATCTCCTGGAAGAAACGGCGCAGAGTGCGGCGAGTGCCAGCACCCAGGCGGCGGAGTTTGGGGAGTCGTTGGAGGGCCACGCCAAAGTACTGGCCAAGCCTCAGGAGCCCGAAACAATACGCCAGGTCGTGGCGGACATGCTCACGGGCACCCAGAAGATGCAGTCGGTCACACTGGATCTCTCCGCGAAGCTGCAGGCCCGAACCAACGAGGTCAATGCACTCACCGAAAGTCTGCGCCGGGCGCAGAGCGAAGCGTTGCTCGATTCGCTGACGGGCCTGAAGAATCGCCGCGGGCTGGAGCGTGCGGTGGAGGATCTGCTGCGCGAGCCGCCGGGATTGCATGGCTCGGCGCTGCTGCTCGCCGACATCGATCACTTCAAGGTCGTGAATGACACCTACGGTCACGTCCTTGGCGACAAGGTCATTCGGGCTGTCGCGCACGTTTTACGTTCGAGTATCAAAGGGCGTGACGTTGCTGCCAGGCTTGGCGGCGAAGAGTTCGCGATACTGCTGCCTCAAACATCGCTGACAGGCGCCGCCGCGGTCGCAGAGCAGATTCGTGGCACCGTCGAACAGGGGCGCATCTGCCGACCGGACGGCAACGAATCCATCGGTCAGGTTACCTTGTCAGTGGGTGTTGCGATCGCAAGACCAGGCGACACCCTCGAGGCACTACTCGAGCGCGCCGATGCGGCGATGTACACCGCGAAGCGCGCAGGCCGTAACAGAATCAGCGTGGCCGGCGACACTGCCGCGCCGGGGACCGTTGCGTTCCAGAGTTAGCGCCGCGCGCCGCGGCATCGCATTCCCCGTCGCGTGGTGGCCGCTAAATCATCCCCCCATTGATCGAAATAACCTGCGCCGTAACATACCCAGCCTCATCCGAGGCCAGGTACGCCACGAGACCGGCCACCTCCTCGGGTAACCCGGCCCGCTTCATCGGCACGAGCCGGCCTATCGTCTCCTCATCGAACACACCCTTGCTCATCGGGGTCGCAATGATTCCAGGGGCAATCGCGTTGACGGTGATCCCGCGGCTGGCGACCTCGAGTGCCAGCGATTTGGTCGCGGCATTCAGCGCGCCTTTGGCGGCTGCGTAGTTGACCTGACCCCGATTGCCCGTCAGGGCCGTGATGGATGATGTGTTGATGATCCGCCCCCACCGGGTACGAATCATGGGCATCATCAACGGTTGAGTCACATTGAAGAATCCGTCGACGGAGGTGTCGATCACGCGGTGCCACTGAGCTGCGCTCATTCCGGGGAATACCGCGTCGTCATGGACGCCAGCGTTGTTGACGAGGATCTGAATCGGGCCGTCGTTGAGGATTTCTTCTAAAGCTTGCCGGGTCGCTTCGGCGTCGGTGACATCAAAACTGACACTCGCGGCGCGCCCGCCTGCCGCGAGTACTTCATTGACGATCGCGGAAGCCGCCGCAACCCCGTGATTGGCATGGACGTACACGTGATGTCCATGGCGGGCCAAGCGCTTGCAGATGGCAGCGCCAATTCCGCCGCTGCCACCGGTCACCAGCGCTCTCTTCACCATCAAAGTGCTCACGGCAGCTCCTGATTTGCGGCAGGCGGACGGTCGGCCCCGGTTCGCTGCGAGCCGGCTCCATCCGCGCCCGCCCGCGACCCAAAAACATCAAATGCGATTGCTGCACGGCCTGTGAGCAACACGACCTCGTCCGCCGAGACCGAAAACTCGTACAGCGCCGTATTTACATTGCCCGCGAGTCGTTCGACGGCGGTGACGAGGTCGCCCTGGATGTCATCCAGGCGATCGCAATTGAATTGGACACCTCTTGCGCTCGCCAGGAATCCAGGTGCGGCGCTAACACCAGCGGTGGATGCAACCAGGGCCCCGTGCACCGCCATGGTTTGAGCGGCGTATTCAATCCCGCACGCGACGCCTAGCCGGCCGTACGCGCGAAGTGGATTTTCCGCTGACCGATGCGTCGAGCTGCGGCAGCTCGCCCGCGTGCCATCCCAGCTCAATACCTCATCGAGCAGGCACATGCCGTTCTGATGCGGAATGTGCGCCTGAATCCAACGCCGATCTAAGCGCAAGGGTCAACCTCCACCGCAATGCACCTACCATCGAGGTAATCGATGTTGACGGCCGCCGCCTTCCGTATGGCGAGTTGATACAACAACGGAAGGCTGCGCGCTGCCGGAATCGACGCCCGTAGGGATTCAAAGGCGGGGTCACGCATCCGATCAGCAGGCGAGTCGCAGAACGCCAGCGTCAGGCGCCCGAGCGGGCTGCCACCCGCCTGCGGCGCCGGCTCCGCCGCCGATCCCGCCACGTGGGGCGCTGATGCCAACCCCACCGGTTCCAACACAAACGCCACCCCAAACGCCTGCGGAATCGGCCGCTTCTCAAACAACGGCGAGGGATAGGGGGCATCGTATGCGACCAGCAGAACGGGAGTGTTATCAACGACCACCTGCGTAACCGCTTCCAGCAACCCCGCGGCAAAACTCGCATCAAATGCGCAAACAGCATTGGCGCAGGCCCGCGAGCCCGTCGCGATACTCCAGTACCCGGCCGCCGCGTTGTGAACCGAATTGTGAAACCGTGTCGGAGAGATCAGCCGCTCATCGAGCGACAGCGCCTGGCAGATCTCATGGCAGTTGTAGCCATCGCCGCCCGAGGAGGCGAATACCGCAGGAAGGCAGGCCGGGTCCGCCCCGGCTTTTGAGGTTGCCTGCAGGCCCACTCCCAGAGCGAGCTTGACCACCCGGCCGAGTCTGCGCCGTTCAGCGGGCGGCAAGCCTTCGGGCGTTGGTAGTACCGTGGGCTGTGGAACGTAGGGCGAGCGGCCCTCCAGCAGGGCCGTGGAGCTCGTCCATCCATCCAGCCCGGGCCCGAGGAGGCCGATTCCTTGGATTTGTGCAGCCAGCTTGAGCATCGTCGCGCCTCAGTCCGCGCGCCCTAGGACCAGGCTGCAGTTGGTACCCCCGAACCCGAATGAGTTGCTGAGTACGCGCGTGACGCGGCCGGGTCGATTCTCCACCAGGTAGTGGATTCCCGCCGCCGGATCGACGGTCTGCGTATTGATCCCCGCCGGGGCGAAGGCATTTTGCAAGGCGATAGCGCAGATCACGGCTTCGAGTGCCCCAGCCGCTCCCAGCGCATGGCCCGTAGCGCCCTTGGTGGAGCTCCCGGCGGTTGTATTTCCAAACACGGCAGCCACCGCACGGCCTTCCGCACTATCGTTGCTGAGCGTGCCCGTACCATGCAGGTTGATATAGTCGATGTCGCCAGGATTGAGACCAGCGGCATCCAGAGCCGCGAGCATTGCGGCACGCGCGCCCAGGCCTTCAGGTTGCGGTGAGGACATGTGGTAGGCGTCGCTCGACTCTCCGACTCCGAGCAGTCTGATCGCATCGGCATCCAGGCTGTCCGGTACGCGCTCCAGCAGCGCGAATGCCGCGGCCTCGCTGATTGAGATCCCATCGCGCGCGAGGTCAAATGGCTTGCAGGGACCGCGCGAAGTGAGCTGTAGGGCATGAAACCCATACAGCGTGGTCAGACACAACGAGTCAACTCCGCCCACTACTGCTGCATCGATCAGACCCGCAGCCATCATCCGCCGTGCGGAACCAAACACCTTGGCGCTCGAAGAGCACGCCGAGCAAACCACGAGGGCTGGCCCCTCGAGCCCCAGCGTCCGCCGTACGAAGTCAGCGACGGAAAATGAGTTCTGCGAGCCCATGTAGTGAAAGTCGTCCGGTAGGGCGCCAGTCGCCGGATCACGGTGCCGGTACGCCAACTCCGTCTCCAGGATCCCGGAAGTGCTGGTCCCCAGGAACACGCCAATTCGCCGGCGCCCCCAACGGGCCGCGCTCTGCGCGACGGCATCGGTAAATCCGTCCTGCCGCAGACCCAACTGTGCCAGCCGGTTGTTGCGGCAATCGAACTGTTTCAAGGCCGCGGGCAGCTGCTCCGCGTCGATACCGCTTACTTCTCCCGTCCAGGTGTCGATGGCCGCGGTTTCAAACGCGCACGGAGCGAGGCCACCCCGCTTGGCGCGCAATGCTTGCAGCGTTGGAGCCCGGCCGTGCCCGATGCAGCTCGTCGCGGTGTATTCCTTCAGCAGCAGTTCATTCATTGGACAATCAGAGAATCAGTCACGGGCCGGGGCGCTGCGGCGCGGACGCGCGATCAACATCATGTTCGCAAAGGGCGTGCCCGCGCTCATCGGCAAGATCGTACAGTCAAAGCCGCTAACCGCGAGCACTTCCAGCCATTCGGGCAGCGGACGGCAATAGAGCCTGGGCGCCCGGAGGTAATGCGTCAGCATGACCGTCTGATCGATGTACTTACCGACGCTGAATCTGAACCCGCTGCCGGCATCCCCAACGCGCAATAACAGGACCCCGCCAGGAGCCAGCGCCTCCTGAGCCCGGTTGAGTACAGAAAGCTGGGACTCGTAGTCGATGTAATGGAGCACATCCAGGATGACAACGGCATCCACCGTGCCGAATTCGGCTGCCGTGATGTCACCGAGCTCAAATTCCGCCTTCCGCCCGAGCGCATTGCGCGCACGCTGAATATCCCGTCCTCTCACCTCAATACCACGGATTGACTTGGGACGGGGGGCGGCGGGCCACTCGGACGGCCAGTTCTGCGGCCGCTCGTCATTGCGCGAGCGGGCCGCCAGCAGCCATGCGGCCAGCAGCCCTTGCCCACAGCCGAGATCCAGAATCCGCTCCGCTTCCCGCAGCAATCCCCCTTTGAGGATCCAGGTGAATGCCGGATCGCCGCGTAATTTTCCGCGCGCCCGGTAATACGCAAACAGATCCGTAGACCAGTACGGAGCGCTTGCGGCATCGACGAGGGCGGCAGTTGTTGCCAGCAAGCTCATGTGAGTGCCGACTGAAGGGTGATGGGCGTAAGCCGTGCGGCGGAAACCGCCTGCAGCAGCAACGGAAGTACCTCGAGAATGACAGGAGCTCCAGAGGAGGTACATGCCGCGTGGCCGTCGTGAAGCAACAGTATGTCGCCACCGCGCAGTCCCCGTGTCAAGCGCTGGTATACGACGCTGGGGTTGGGATTTACCGTATCGAAACCACGGCGTGTCCAGCTTGCGAGCCGCAATCCCAAGCGAGCCAACACGGGATCGAGAAATGGGCTGCGCAAGCCCGCGGGCGCCCGGAAGAATCGGGGGCGCTGGCCGGTTACCGCCTCGATAGTGTTTTGCGCACGCTCGATCTCAGCCGCAATCGCCGCCGGGCCCAGCACAGAAAATCTGTGAAGATGATGCTGACTGTGATTCTCAATCGAATGGCCGCGGCTGACAATCTCGCGCGCCAGCTCCGCGTGACGCTCCACACGCTCACCAATGCAGAAGAAGGTGGCTTTGGCGCGGTGCTCATCCAGCAAGTCGAGCACCCGTGGCGTGATGTTTGGATCCGGCCCATCGTCAATGGTGATTGCAACGGCGCCGGCCGCCGCCGCGGCTTTTGGCAGATGCGTCCAGTTGGGTCCTAGCAGCTGACTGCGGGGCCAGAGACCCGCGGCCATCAGCACCAGGTGATCGGCGACGACGGCGCCCGACACCCACGGCCACAGGTCCGGGCGCGCAAGCAACACGGCCACCGCGCCGGCATGCAACACCAGCGAGGCCTGGATCGCCAATGTCGGCTTCCAGCGATTACCTGTTCGCGGCTGCGGCACTGGACTGCAGGTTCCTGTCCTGATGGATGAACTGGCTGTCGAGGAAGTCCGCCCAGAGTTGGGTCCACACCGGCCATGTGTGCCCGCCGGGAATTACTCGGACAGCTGCCGGGTTCAAAGCCGCCGCCATCATCCCGTGACTGTTGGCGAAGCGATCCTCCCGGCCGTATCCCAGTCGCAGCGCGACTGGCTGATTGGCGTGCGACTTTATGAAGCGCCAGACGCGGCGCTCGTCATCATCGGCGGCCAGCTCGCCGGGCTCCCAGCTGGCGACTCCACTGGCCCGCTCGATCTCCCCGGTGATCATGTAATTGCCGAGATAGGGCGCCAGCAGACACAACCCGTCAATCTCGGGCGAATAGCGCTCGGCAAAGGCCAGCGCGACGAAGCCACCGAGGGAGATTCCACAGATCCAGATCGAGCGGCAACCCACTGCGCGCGCCGGCAACACGAGCTCATGCCGTATGCGGCGCAGTATGCTTCGATCAGTCAAGTTCTGCAGATTGAGCTCCGCGAAGACCAGGTCGAGCGGCAGCTGCCGTTCGCGCACTGCGGCGACGAATCCCGCCTGCACGAAATCCTCGGGCCCGGTGTAAGCCGCGGGCAGAAACAGTACCCGCGTATTTGCGGTTACTCCGGGCTGGGCGGGCTCAGATAGGGTACGCATGCGATCACGCCGCCAGCGGCGCCGCCGGACGCCCGGGTGGTGCCCGAAAATCGCCGGCCAGTAATGCCGCAAACACGAGCGCCAGAAATGCCCCGGGTGCCACAGTTGTACCTAATGCCGCCAATATCGGCACAGACGAGAAGCCAAGCACACCAAATCCCACGACCGTGGCCGCATTGGCAATGACCAGCGATGCCAGGGTCAGCGGCGCCGAGCCCGCTTCCCGCGCACTCGAGCGCCGGTCGAAGAACAGCGCATAGTTGGATCCCACCGCAACGATCAACAACATCCCGATCAGGTGCAGCAGGGTTAGTTGTTGTCCCATCAACACCAGGCCCGCGGCAATGGTGAGTACCGCCAGCACCAACGGCGCGACCACCCGCAACACGCGCAGCGGCGAGCCCAGGAAGATCAGGAGCAATAGGACGATGCCGGCAAACCCTGCCAAGGACAGCCGAATCACTTCGGACAAGTAGCTTGAATACAGCCGGTCCACTTCGCTCTTGACGTCCAGAACCACGGCCTCCACGCCCTCCCCGAGAGCAACCTTCGAGATGGCAGAATGCACATGGCCAACATCGATGGCAACAGTGGTCGGCACACGCAGGGGCAGCAGTGCGCTCCACCGTGCCCCGTCATTCAGCAGGAGTGCGTCCACCCCCGTGGCCAGAGAGGTCCCGTCCAGCTCCTTGCGCCGCAAGAGTGGCTGATGTCGAGCCTCCTCGACGTCATGCAAAAACGGCCCGACGCGCTCCAGCCGCAAGGGGAGGCCGTCCAACGCCTTTTCCAGATTGGCCCTGAGGTCCGCGGTGCCGGGGAGGCTCGCCTGGCGTGCACGTTGCGCCCCGATACTGGGCAGATAGCGCGCGGGACTCTCGAATCCGGCAATGACACCCTTGTCCACGAGGTCCTCAAGGGCGGGAGCAATTGATTCGGCCGCCTGAAGTGCTGCCTCCTGGCTGGGCCCCGAGATGACCACCAGATAGCTCACATCGGGGGCTCCGATGTCGGAGCGCAGCATGGCGTCCAGCGCCTGGTCCGCCTTGGACACGGGACTCAGGGCAGCCAGCTCGGGGTTCCAGACCGGTCCTCGGTGTGTGTACAGGGCGATTGCTGCGAGAATCGGAATGACTACGAGCAGCGCTCGGAGCGTTCTCACTCGCTGAAGTGCCGCGGCCAGGCGAATTCCCAGTGGCGTCAGATCGCGGATATGCAACTTCGGGGGTAGCAGGTTGGGCAGTGCGTATCGGGTTACGAGCGCCGCTGCGCCGAGGCCGCTGATGGAGAACAGGCCGAGTTGTGCCAGGCCCGGAAACGCTGATGGCAGCAGGGATGCGAATCCCACTATGGAGGTCAGTACGCCCAGGCGGATGGTCGGCCAGAGCGTGGAGGTACGTTGTTGCGATTGAATGAACAGGTAGATGGAGTAATCCACCGATTCGCCGATCAATGTCACGCCGAACCCGAGTGTGATTCCGTGTACGGCGCCGAAGCCGAGTGCCACGGAGGCAATACCGGCGAGGGCGCCCGAGGCAACCGGGATGAGCCCCAGCACCAGCGCACGGGACGAGCGGTATACCCAAAGTAACAACAACGTGATCAGCAATGTGCTGACAATGGATAACCGGGTCACCTGTTGTTTGATGGTCGCGCGGGCCGCCACGGAGAACACCCCCGGCCCGCTCATTGCGAGCGAGGCGGGCGGCAACCCAACATGCCCCGCTGCGGCCGTGCCACCAGCCGCGGCAGCGCCGCCAGCCGCCGCACCGCCACCAGCCGCCGCAGCGCGACCCAGGCTCGCGGCCCCTCCAACCTCCCTGACAGCCGCAGCAAACGCCCGCCGCACAGCCTCGATTGCGCGCTCCTGCCCATCCGTATCCGACCCGGCAGCGCGCGTCTGAACCACCATCAGGCCGCGCTTGCCGTCCCGCGACGCCCATGCCCCATCCACCGTGGCCGGCGCCCTCTCGTTTCCCAGCTGATCGATGATCTGCAGCATCTCCCCGGTCGGATCCCGCGGCAGCAGCGACTTCACCAACATCCCCGCCGGCGACGCCAACAGGTCGAGCGTCTCCTGGATCGACTCCCGCAACCCCTGCACCGTGAAGCGCGCAGGCTTCACCGCCTCGCTCAACAGGTAGCGGTGATTGAACAACAGCTCCCGATCCCGGTCGAGCCCCACCGGCTCCCCATTGTTGACGGCCACGAATTGCGGATCGGTACGCAAGCGCCGGCCCATACTCAAGGAGATCCGTGCCCGTTGCGCCGGAGCCGCTCCTTCGATACCGATCAGAATCAATCGGGACGCGATTCCCTCGCGAAGCTGATCAACCAGCAGACGCTGTGTCGCTGTGGGGCTGCGAGGCAGAAACGCGGAAAGGTCTGTCGTGTACCGCGCAAAAATCACTATGACGAGAGCGACGAGGACGAAGGTCCCCCAGACCGCCGTCGCCACCACTCCGGCGCGTGTCATTGTGCGACGTCGGTGCCGATCGTCAGCAGCGAACGATCACCGTCTGCCTCCCGTATCTCCACCGAGTGAATGACATCTGTCTCGCCCTCGATGTGAATTTCTTTGACCGTCCGCGCGAGCTTGGCGTCCAGCGGCACGAGCCCCAGCGCCCAGTGATCGAAGCTACCCGTGAAGTCAACCTTGAAAACCTGCTCGAGCGCGGCCCGGTCGCCTGCGAGCGTCGCGCGGATGCTCTCGATGAACGGCACAATCTGGGGGTACTGCTTCAGATCCAACACGTAGTGACGCCGCCCCCGCTGCGCCGAGACGGTGCCACCCTCGAGCACGAGGCTCTCCGGCTTTGGCTTGAGCGTCTTCTTCTCGAGCCTGTCCGGTGCGTCATACAACAGCTCGCCGGAGGACTCCACGGGTCGCTCGAGCAAGGCAATGTATTTCTTCTCGACGAAGGTTACATGCCCGTGTTTTCGATGGGCGAGCGCGCTCATGACCTGCTCGAGATCCGAATCGGCTGCCAGCGCGCAAGGCATGCCAGCGCCCAGGAACAGCGCACAGGCAAGCAGCGGCAGCGCCACCAGACGCACCCGAGGCCGCAATGGGTCATTGCCGCTCATGGTTGCGCTGCGCCGCCACGCCAGAAGTCAAAGAAGTTGAACCAGTTGTACGGATCGCTGCGAACGTATTTCTCCAACAACCCAGCGTAGCGCTCGATCGCCGTGCGCACCGCTGCCTCCCGTTGCCGCGGCTCCACTCTTGAGAAATCGGCGAGCGTTTCGAACGCAACATGGTAACGGTTAGCACCCCGATACAATCCGATCATGAAGATCACGGGCCGCCGCATGATGGCCGCCGCCCGCATCGCCCCGATGGGGAAGCGCGCCGGCCGGCCCAGGAACCTGACCTCCTGGGTTGCTTCGTTGCCGAGCGTCCTGTCCCCCAGGACGCCCACGAAGATACCCCTGCCCAGGTACTCCTGGATCTTCAACATTGCATCCATGTGACCCAACGCGATGACTTCCGGCTTGGCAGCCGGGTTGACCGCGGTCAGCATGGCATTGACCCGGCGCGCATTGTCCTCATACATGGCCATCGCGACCTGCAGCCCGGGCTGGCGTTGTCCGACGGTCCGAATGATATCGAAGCTTCCAACATGCGCCCCCATGAGGAACGCACCGCTGCCCGCCTCGAGTGCGCTGCGGACCAGGTCCTCGCCCTCTACCGAGACGTCGAACAGATCGAGCCGCTCCTTCATCAGGTATACGCGGTCGTGAATCGTGGTCGCAAACGTCAGCACGTGCCGGAAGCGGTCAGCCGCAGTGGGTTCGCGGCCCAGGACTGCGCGCAAATAGGTCCGCGCATGGCGCCGCGCCGTCGGCGCAAATGTGAAGAAATAGGCCGCGATCAAATAGAGGAAGAGGCGACCCCCGGAACGCCCCAATCGTAGCGACAGAAACGTCATGATCCGCAACAGGGTCATGCTGCCCCGTTCGCGATGCCTGACCCACTCCGCCGCGTTTGGCCGCGTGCGGGCCACGTCCTCAGCCTTGCTCGCCACGGGGGTCCGTAAGGTTAGAGGGGACCAGCACCCCACTCGCAACAGCTCTGTCTGCAGTGCGGATCGCAAAGCGCACCGAGCCGTTTGGGAGCATTTCATGCTCGAGGATCAGTGCCTCTCCGGGACGGACCGCGCTGCGAAACTTCGCGCTGCTGACCTGCCACTTTCGGGGCTCGAGCGCATGCAGCGTCGCATCCAGCAATACAACTCCCGGCAACACCGGCTGTCCCGGAAAGTGACCTGAGTACGCCGGGTGATTCGCCGCCATTGGCAAGGGCGTCATGATCATGCGCGCTTCATCGCATTGGCAGCGTGCGACAGCAGAGCTTCCTGAGGCAACTTGCCTGTGTCGTTGCGAGGTAGAGAGTCCACGAACAGCAATGGCCGTGGCAGGAATACCGGGTCGATCCGCTTGCGTAGTTGTTCAGTCAAGGCAGCCGCATCGAGACCTGGAGCCACTACCAGTGCCGCAACGCGTGTCACGCCAGTCAAAGAATCCTCCGCGCGTACGAAAAAAGCACCATCGACCACGCCCGGAATGGCATTCAGCTGATGGTTGAGGTAGGAGAGTGAGCTGCGCTTGCCGGCGATATTGACCAGGTCCGATAGTCGTCCGTGCAGCAGGAACCGGTCCTGAGCGGTGATTTCGAGGACGTCACACATGGGTGTCGCCTGCTCGACGTGGCCACCTTCAGCCCAGGTTTGTTCCCCGTGGCTGACCAGGCGAACGCCGCTGAAGAGCTGCCATTCGACAGTCTGCGCGGTGCGGCGGCTGGCAATCTGGCCAGTTTCGGTGGAGCCGTAGATCTCCAACAGCCGGGTCTCAAAGTGCTGCTCCACCTCGCGCGCCAGGTTCTGCGAGAGCGGCGCGGTCGCCGACAACACGAGGTCTACTGAGGGCACATGCACGCCCGCAGCCAGCAGCGTGCGCAGATGAACCGGTGTTGACACCAGCAGGCACGGCTGCGGCACGGAGCCGAGCTCGCTGCACACATCCGCCGGATAGAACGGCCTGCCGGCACTGAATGCATTACCGCTCTGCAGGGCCAGGAGCACCGTCGACTCGAACCCATACATGTGCTGCGGTGGAACGGTTCCGACGATTGCATGCGGTCGCCCGTCCAGCAGGCCGAGCCGCTCTGCCTCGAAACGTACGCAATTCACGAGCCGTCCCCAAGTCTTTTTGTACGGCAGGGGAGTGCCCGTCGAGCCCGAAGTAAACACGTATGCCGCCAGGCGCTCCGCCTCGATCTGCAGCGGCTGCCATGGAAGGGCTTGTGCAGGACTCCCAGCAGCCTCGCTGAGCGGCACCGCATCAGGAAAACGCACCCGCGGAAGATCGATCTGACAGCGCGAGTCGTCAGTCAGGCAAAACACATCGGGAGCGAACTCGGTCAGCTGACGAATGACTTCCGCAGTATGCGTGGAGGGCAACAGGCTGATCTTGTTTGCTACCAGGCTCGCCGCGAACGCGACCGTAAAACGATACCGATCGCTGCAGGCATTGAGAACGTGCCGGCCTTGCGGCAGAGCCGCCGCGACCCGCATGACGTCTGCGAGGAAGGTCCGCGCTCGAATTGGAGCTCCCGCGCGGTAAGCAACAACCGCATCCGGGGAGTTGTGCGATAGCAGCGGAAAGGTAGCCAGGGCGCTACTTAGTCCTGTGTGTCGCGATGTAGTCCGCGAGGTATCGCAGGGAGCGGAAGATCTGCTCGTTTTCTTCGCTGTCGGCGCGGAGCTGAATACCATATTGCTTGGAGACGACCAGCGCGATCTCGAGAATATCTATGGAGTCGAGGCCGAGCCCGTCTCCATAGAGCGGTGCCTGTGGATCGATGTCGGCGGCCGCCACATCGAGGTTCAGGGCGGCGACAACAAGCCCGGCAACTTCGCGCTGCAGAGCTGCGTTATCAGCCGGCGGCGCCGGTTGTCGGAGAGGCGACGCTTTGTCGGACATATACCCTAAGAAAATTCGCTCAAACGGCCGCAGCCCTCATGATACATGGCGTCAGCTGGAGCGCAAACCAGACTCCCACGGCCTCCATGGCCCGTCACACAATGCGCGCGCCGTCAGCGCGCCAGCCGTGTCCTGCGCGCAACGAGCAGCGGGAGCCGCAGCAGAAAGCCCGCAAACAGGCGGATATGCATCGAGGTCAGCAGGATGTTGTCACGCACATAGTTAAAATGCGACACGCCCCCTTCCTCCGGCCGGAAATACCGGACGGCGGCCGCCAGATTGATCGCTTCGACGCCGCTCCAGCTCAGCCGGACCACGATTTCCACGTCGAAATCAAAGCGGCGCATCCACAAGTGCCTGTTCATGATCCGCACCAGGGGCTCCGCGGGGTAGACGCGAAAGCCGAACAGCGAGTCGTGGATTCCGGCGCCCAGGGTCTCCACATTGGCCCAGTAGTTCGAGATCCTGCGGCCCTTCACCCGGACACTGGGCGCGCTGGCATCGAATATGGGCTCGCCGAGGACCATGCTCGCAGGCTTTGCCGCGGAGGCCCCCATGAAGGCTTTGATCCGATCAGGTGGGTGCTGCCCGTCTGAATCCATGGTCAGCACGTGCGTGTAGCCTTGGCGTAAGGCCTCCACGGCGCCGTCCAGCACGGCAGTGCCTTTCCCACCGTTTTTGGACCGGATCAAAACACGCAGGCCGGGATCGTCCTTGGCCATAGCCTGAAGCGCTTCGGCCGTACCGTCGTTGCTGCCGTCCACCACCACCCAAACGGGGTTCCACTGCTGACGCGCGCCCGCGACCGTCTCGAACACCTTAGGACCGGGGTTGAAGCTTGGAATGAGTACCAGGTGGGTCGCCGACCGCTCAGGTCCCGGCGCGGGTGGCGCGCTCATGAAGTGGTCATCGGCCCGAGGACTGGGATGACTGGCTGTAGGTGCCCACGTGCGAATCGCCCGCGTAGCTGCCCAGCCATTCGGATTGGGCTGCGCCGCTGAGCTGCTGGGTGTATTCGCGCTCGAGCGCGGTCATGAAGCTGCTGACATCGACGGGCGGGTCAAACCTGCGCCCCAGCCGGACGCGGTACGTGATGGGCAGGTTAGGGCGCCGGAACAACGGCCAGCCCTTACCGAGGTACGGCGAATCAGTTTCGATGATGGCCACCTGCACCGGCACACCGGCCTGTTTTGCAATGATACCGATGCTCGCCTTGAGCGGGTTGAGCGGCTCGCGGGTGCTGCGCGTGCCCTCCGGGAAGAGCAGCAGTACGCCGCCCGCGCGCAGATCCGCGACTGCATCCTTGATCATCTGGCGTGGCTGGTCGCCGGGAATGTACCTGGCCAGGCGCGAGCCTGGGCCGAGAAAAACATTCCTCATGAGCTCGGCCTTCATCACGCACGCAATGTTCGGATGCCGGGCCAGGATCAGCAGCGCATCGATCAGCGACGGATGGTTGGGTGCCAGGATCACGGGAGGCCCCTCCCGCAACGAATCGAGCGCACTCAAGTCGAGCCGGTAGGCGCCGCTGCTGCTCAGGGCCCACGAGAAGGCCCGAAACCCGGCCATGATTCCGAATCGGCCCGCAGCCGTTCCCAGGCGCCGCGGCAACAGGGGATACACCAACAACGCCCACACGCAGAACAGCAGACAGATCAGACCCAACAGCGTCAGCAGCGTGTAGGCGATGACATATTCGTGGATGATCCTGAGCGGCCGCAGTAGGCTCATCATGAGTCCAACCTCTACTCGTCCGTATCGTCCGTATCACTCACCAGCCGCTTTGACTGACGAATGATCCACGCGATGCCGGCGCCCGCCGCCCAGTAACTGTCGCGTTTCACGAGGGGGCTCGATGCAAACGTGGCACCCGCGAGCGTGTCGTGGCGCACGTACGCCCCCATCCAGAATGAAGGATAACGTTTCGACAGCGCCACGAGAATCTCCGCCCCGGAATATCCGGCGCTCGCCTGGTAGGCCGGCCGTTCCGGCGTCGCGAATTGCGGGGCGACCGTGTAGAAATAATCATGATAGCGATGGTCCCCAAACAGCGGACCCGCGAGCGCGCCCAAGTACCAACCCTGGAAACCAGCCACGTCCTTGATATCGACACTGGCATGGGGCGCGAAGATCGTGCCAATGGAATGGGGTCGTGCCTGCACGGTGAATACGCCGCGCAGTGGCAACCGAACATCGAACCTCACTCGCTGGTCGGCCGACTTCCACAGGTGCAGGTCCAGCGATGGCCCGATCTCCACCGTGGAACGCAGGTCCGGCATGCCGGCCCGCGCCGCATTCCTGCGCACCGGCGTAGTGGCGTTGGCGCTGATATTGAGCTCTATCCAGTCCTGGCTGAACAGCTCCCCGCGGATGCCCCTGCGATCCGATTTCAGGAATTTGCCGCGGTAGTAGAAAACCGGGAGGGGCAGCACGTAGACGTGCGTCGTGTCGGCGCCCCGATAGTCCGCAAAACTGACCCCGCCCACGCCGAGGCCGAAATCCCACAGTGGTTTGTCCTCGGCAGTGGCAACCTGGATGCCCCCAGCCAGCAGCAGGGCTGCGCCAAATAGCTTCAATCGCAATCGCGTTCCCTTCCAATGGCTTCGATCTCGACGAGCAGATCCTGGCGGCAGATGTCCGCCTGCAGATAGACCACCGGGGCCTCACGGCCGAGCGCGGTGTGAAGTTGAGATTGAATGAGCGGCAGGTCCTCGCCGTTGCGCACATACACTTTGCAGGCCAGCCTTTCCATGCCGAAGCGCGGCGCGCCTGACACCCGGTTCGCTTCACCGAGCAATGCCTCAATGTTGATGAGCGTCTCGCGTGTTTGGGCCGCTACGTCGCCTGCGTGCACCGTCTGGTGGCCGACGATGCTCGCAGTCCCCGAGATGAAGAGAATCGAGCCGGAGGGTTCGCGCAGCACGCTGGCACGCGAGAAGGCCGGCTTCGGGCCGTATTCCGGCGGATAGTCGTAGGCACTCACCTGCCTGGGGTTCTCGATGAGCGTAGGTGCTGTGCGGCTCGCCAGAAAATAGATGACCAGGGGGCTGCCGTTCACGGAGCCCAGGGCACACGCCGCCGGGACATTCCCTGTCAAATCGCGCCCCGAGGCGATGAGCGCGCTTCGGCGCGCGCTGTTGAATTGCCGGTAGCGTTCCATCCCGTGCGTGTCCACGTTGATCTGCGGCAGGTAATTCCAGACACGCAGCAGGTGCGGGTAGGCCAAATCATCGAGCATCGCGAAGATTTCGCTATACGAGTCCCGCGTGGCGGTATGCAGAATCGGTACGCCGTCGTCGTTTGCTTCGCTCTGCGCAATCGAGATGCATCCAAACAGCACCTCCTCGCTGCGCCGGTACCGTACCCGGCCCCACTGCCCCGACTCCACAGGCTGATGGGTCCGCCAGATCTCGCAAACTTCCCCGGGCTGCCGCGAGCCGGGCTGGGGCACCCCATGCGATCCCAGCACTGGCGTTTGGATCTGCACCACAGGAACATCGTTCGCAGGCAGGGGCGAGGAGGGCGACACATCGAATGCCGCGACGCCCAGCACACCCTCCCACCGTGCCGAAGCTCGTGCGGCAAGTGGAAGGTAGTCGACCTGGAGGCCCGCTTCTAAAGCCATCAGCCCGCGGTCATCCGCTCGGTACCGTCGTCCGGCCGGATGTTCACGGCACGCCGCCGTAAGGCGCGGAGCGAGCGCGTGAGATTCAACGTCGAGAAGAGGTAGTAAACGGCCTTGAAGACGCGCAGGGATTTCCAGATTGGCGTATCGCCATAGATGTCGCCGGCGAGCAGGCTGAGCATGGCTTCCTTCATCCGCAAGTCATTGCGCGGCGCCATGAACAGATCGCGCATGGTTGGATTGGTGATGCGATAGATGAACCACGAATACTCTTTCGGTCCGTGCCGAACCACACGATCGTATTCCTTCATGGCCGCGGCATAGTTGCCGGGGTCGCGCAGACAGCTGTCCAGGGCTTCAGCCGCGGCGACTCCGCTCACCATCGCCATGAGCACGCCGGAGGAGAACATCGGATCGATAAAGGTGAATGCATCACCGGCGAGGATGAACCCCGGGCCATACGACTGATCGCACGAGTAGGAGTAGTTGCCTGTTGCCTCCACCTGCGAGACCAGCTCGGCATCCTTCAGCCGCGCAGCCAACGGTGCGCACATCGCGATCGTGTCCAGGAAGAAGTCACGGACCGGCACCTTCCGGCTCTTCATGTAGTACGGCCACAAGACAGCGCCGATGCTGGTGGTTCCGTCGCTCAGCGGTATGAACCACAACCAGCCGTGCTCGAACCAATATATGGAGATGTTGCCCGCGCGCTTTTCATCCGGATACCGTGCGGCACCCTTGAAATGGCCGTACAGGGCCGCGCTGTTATGTTTGCTGTTGCGATGCTTGCTCTGGAGCTGGGTGCCCAGGAGGGTATCGCGCCCGGAGGCGTCGACGACATAGCGCGCGAGCCAGGACACGGTGCTGCCGTCATCGTTCTCGGCTGTAACCCGCATGCGCATGCCGTCCGGATGCCCCGCGGGCAGGAATTCGACGTCGCGAGCCCGGCATCCTTCCAGCACCTGCACGCCCTGTCGGGCCGAGCGGCGGATCAGGATCTCATCGAAGCTGGAGCGGCGCACCTGGTACGCAAAGGGCAGCGACTTGTTCCACCCTTCCGTGAAATTGAAGGTCTCGCCCCGTCCGCCATGCCAGGGGGAGACGAACTCGGCGCCCCATTTGCGCATGCCAATGGCACGCACCTCGTCCGCGACCCCCAACCGCTCGAACAGCGGCAGGTTGGCGGGCAGCAGGGACTCGCCGATGTGAAAGCGGGGGTGCCGGGACTTCTCGAGCTGCACCACACGGTGGCCGCACTCGGCCAGCACGATGGCGGCCGAGGAGCCCGCCGGACCGCCACCAATGACGAGGATATCTGTCTGTTCGGAGGGGACTTGCATCGCAGGCGCGGAATTTATCATGGCCCGCAGCGGAAAGCGGCCCTGGTCACCCAAGCTTTATCAAGGCTCTCGGCAGGTAAGCCCGCGGCGCGCTCATCAGGGCTCCCGCGCCTCGTCCTTGCGCCTGACCGCTTCCTTGACCTTCGTGGCGTCCTCTTTGACGGCCGTGCCCACCTTCTTGGCGCCCTTTTTGATGGCGGCGCCGGCGACCTTGGATTCGCGCTTTACGGCTTGCCCCGTCGCCTTGGCCCCGCGCGCAATGGCCTGCCCGGCTTCGCGGCTATCCCGTTTGATGACGCTGGCCGCTTCCTTGGCATCCCGTTTGACCTTGGCGCCGAGCTCGCTCGCATCCTGCTTGAGGGAGCTGCCCGTCTTCTCATCCTGGGCGAACGACGTCATCGGCGCGATTGCCAGGCAAGCTGCCGCGGCCGCCAGCAATAGACGTGCTTTCAAGCCGATCTCCCGCGATGCAATGGCCCTGATGGGGGCTATCGTACCTGCGCCAGGCGTCTAAATCCTCCGGCTCGTCGATATCGAGAGCCAGTTCACCGGATTCGAAGATGCGCGCTTCGAGGCCATGCTCCTGGGCCGTGCGCAGGTGGGCGGCGAAGCTGTTTGGACCGAAGCGCAGCCGGATGGCATCGGCCGGTGTGCACACCAGCGCGTTGGTTCCGATATGCCTGCGGTCGGGCACTATCGTCACGCCGCGCTCCTGCAGGTGGGCACCTTGCAGCAGCGCGGTAAGCGACTCGCTGGTAACCAGCGGCAGATCGCCGGCGATGATCAGCGCGTTCGTGATCCCCACAGCCGAGGAAGACATGATTGCCGCCTCACACGCGCAGTTGATGCCCGCATCGCGCATCTGGTGCATCACGCGCACGCCGAGGTGACCGGCGAAGATCTCAACCTCCGCGCTCGATGTCACGATCACGGTATCGCGCACCAATGGCACATCCCGCAGTGCGGTTATGATCCGCCGCGCCAGGGTGAAGTACATCGAATGCCGCTGCTTCGCCGTGAGCTCCTCGAGCAGCCGGTGCCGTGCACAGGCTGGATGTTTGAGAGGCACGAAAGCGCGGATGTATGACATAACCCAACGCTACCATTCCCGCAGCTTTACAACAAACTAATCATTTGTGGCCGTCGGCCGCGAAACGCTGCAGTGCCGAAGGTTCGCGCCGCGCGAGCGCCTGGCGCTGCCGCACTCTTGCGGCATCCATCAACATGCGGCCCGCCCAGCGATACACGTTGTTTTCCTTGACGGTGCGCCGCATCAGTTGCATCCGCTCGCGCCGCTGCGCGCGCGGCATCTCGAGCGCGGTTTCGATCGCGGCGGCGGTTTCGGACACGTCGAACGGGTTCACGAGCAGCGCCTCGAGCAGCTCCCTGGATGCACCGGCGAACGTGCTGAGTATCAACACTCCATCCTCGTCGTCGCGCGCAGCTGCGAATTCCTTCGCCACGAGATTCATCCCGTCGTGCAGACTGTTGACGATGCAGAAGTCGGCGGCGCGATATAACTCCCACACGGCTTCCGGCGTCTGTTGGGTATCCACCAGCACGATGGGCTGCCAGGTGTCGGTGCGGAACCTGGAGTTGATGCGTTCCACCTCCGCCAGCGTCCGCTCCTGCAGGGTGCGATAGGACGGCAGCTTGCTGCGCGAGGGCGCGGCAATCTGCAGAAGTGTTACCTTGCCGCGCAGCTGCGGCCGCCGGTCGAGCAGAATCTCGATCGCCTGGAACCGCTCGACGATTCCCTTCGTGAAGTCCCATCGTTCGACGCCAATACCGAGCGCCACGTCCGGGCGTATGCCATAGCGGCGGCGCACATCGCTACGTGCGAGGTTGACTGGCGGCAGATGGTCGAGTTGCCGGGGTGGCCACTCGATGGAAATCGGATAGGGCACGACGTGACACACGTGCCCCTGCAGCGTCACGGTCATGTGCTCGTGGTCGATCTGGCATTCCACGAAACGATCGACGCTGGCCAGGAAGTTCTGACAGTGATAGCGCGTGTGAAAGCCCAGAATATCGGCGCTCAACAGGTGCAACAGCATCTCGTGCTTCCACGGGCAGACACCGAAGGTCTCGGCATTTGGCCATGGAATGTGCCAGAACAACACGATGGTGGCGTTGGGTTTGCGCTCGCGCACGAAGCGCGGCAGCAGCGCGAAGTGATAGTCCTGGATCAGCACGACCGGGTTGCTCTCGCGCGCCTCGCGGGCAACGACCGCCGCAAACTTCTCGTTGACGGCGCGGTAGGTCTGCCAGTCACTCTCCCGGAATGCCGGCCGCACATACGCGAGGTGACAAAGCGGCCACAAACCCTCGTTTGCGAAGCCGTAATAGTAGCCTTCCTCTTCCTCCTGGGTCAGCCACACCCGGCGCAACACATAGGCCGGATCATTGGGAGGCACGCGAATGCGGTCATGGATGTCCACGACCTGCCGGTCCGCCGTGCCGCTGCCGTGGGCGATCCAGGTCCCGGCACAGGCGCGCACGATGGGCTCGAGCGCCGTCACCATCCCGCTCGCCGGCAAATGCACCAACGGCCTGCCGTCATCACCGCGGTCATGTATGTAGGGCTCACGGTTGGAAACGACAATCATCTGCGGCGATCTCAAGTGGTCGCGCACGACCTGGTGCAACGCCTGCGCGGTCCAGTTCTCCCGGTAGTCGATCTCCAGCCGTTGAGTCTCCTCGATCTCCCGCATGACCTGCCGCACCTGCGACAACACCGGCATTGACAGGGAGGAGGAATGCGCATCATCGAGAAATCGCCGGCTACGTATATCGCCGATGAGAATGGCCGCCCAGCGTCTCAGCATGAACCACGCTATGAGAACGACAAGCAATCCGATGACGACGACCGACACGGCCGTGAATGCGATCAGGTAACGCCGCGCCCGTGTCTGCCGCGTGGCTGCAAAGCCGAGGTCATGCGCGACGTACACGCTAAAGGCAGGTTTGTCAGGACGGGCGATCAGAAAACCCGCCACGTGCATGGCGCCGGAAGGTGACCGGATGATCTGGCTCGCGCCCGGGTTGGGCGCGGAACTCAGACCGCAGGAGATCTCCGATGGAGTCGGTGCGGTGCGATAGAACAAGGTGCCGTCCGCATCGCATACCAGGATTGCGGAGAGTCGTTTGTCCACGGCAACTCGCGACAGGTACTTGCGCAATCCGGTTTTGTCGTGATGGCTGACGAGCTCGGCCAGGCGCTCCTCGATGGAGCCCTCGATCAGGCTGGCGCGCAGCTCGATGTCACCGCGAAACCACTCGGCGAGCATCTGATCGACATGGGGCATCGCGAAATACGCGACTACGGCCGAGGCGAGGCCAAGCGGCAGCACGAACCGAAGTATTATTGAGCGCAGCACCGCCCGACTCTACAGCCGGAAGGGTAGCAGTATCCATAACAGCCTGATAACGGACCGGTTTGCGCGCCGACCTCAACTCGGGCGTCGCAGTGCCGGCACGGCTATCAGCCGGCGCCGAAAACTACTGTAAAACGGCTGCCGCGCGCAGCGCTTGCGGCGCTGACTTCAACTGTCGAGCTGTGCAGGCGGGCAATCTCCTCCACGATGGCCAAGCCCAGGCCACACCCATCCCCATCCGAGCCCGGCACACGGTAGAACCGCTCGAAAATCCTGACACGCTCATGCTCGGGTATTCCCGGCCCGTCATCCTGCACGGCAAGCGTGGCTGGCGGGCCGGACTCGACTATGACGGACACGCGCCCCCCGGGACTGCAGTAACGCAGGGCATTGTCGATCAGGTTGGACAGAAGCTCACTGAGCAGCCGCTCATCGCCCGTGATCCGCACAGGAGCCTCGGGTGCGATCAGGCCAAAATCAATGTCGCGCTTCAACGCCCGGGGAATCCATTCTTCGCCCACGCGCCGCGCCAGCCCCACGAGATCCAATGGCTTGAGCTCAACTGCATTGATCGCGTCCGGGTCGGTACGGGCAAGCGCGAGCAGCTGTTGGCTCATTCGTCCCGCCCGCTCGACCGAGCGATGTAACGCGCGCAGCGCCTCACGCTCCGTGGCCTCGTCGGGAGCCCGCTGGGCCCGCTCCGCGTGCAGCATCACCGCGGCAAGCGGAGTTCGCAGCTGATGCGCCGCGTCGGCAACGAACCGCTTCTGTGCACGGATTGCGCTGTCGAGCCGTGCCAACAGCTCATTGATCCGCGCCGTCAGCACCCGCGCCTCGCGTGGTAACCCGGTCTGCGGGACCGGAGTCAGGTTGTTCTGATCCCGCGCCTCGATCTGCGAGGCAAGGTCCGTCAGCGGCTTGAGCCCGCGCGATACCCCCAACCAGGCCAACAGCGAGCCTATGCCCAGCAACGCCACTTGCGGCGCCACCATTGCCAACAGGATGTCACGTGCGAGCGTCATGCGCTTGATCAGTGTCTCGGCGATGCTGACGGTGACAGTGTCGTCAGTCTGGGCAGGTGCGACCCGCGTCGTGACCACGCGCACTCTCTGGCCCTGCAGAGTTGCATCAGCCAGGTGAATGCCGTTGATCGGCACCGAGGTGTCAGCTGGCAGGTCCCGGTCACCGGCCAGCAAGCCGCGGCGCGCGGAGACGATCTTCAAGTTGGTTTTGTCCACCTCGTCAAACTGAAAGATCTGCAGGGCAACGCTGGGTAGGACAAATTCGCTGCGGCCCTGTTCGGCGCGCACGGCCTGGGCCAGCGAGCGCGTTGAATCGATGAGCCAGCGGTCGTAGACCAGGTTGGCGAAGTGCAGCGCCGTGAAATAGCAGGCGAGGGCATCCAGCGCCAGCAACAGAACCAACACGGGCCCGAGCCACGAGAGCAGCCCGACCCGCAGGCTGCGGTCATTCACCGACAGTCGTCTCCAGCAGGTAGCCAAATCCGCGCAGCGTGCGGATTTTCAGTCCGAACGGGGTGATTCGCCGCCGCAGGCGATGGACACAGATCTCGATGGCGGTGTCGGAGGGAGGATTGCCGCCGCGGCTCAACCGGTCGGCAATCGCCTCTTTGCTCACCACCCGTCCGAGCCGCAGGGCGAGCGTCTCGAGCAGGGCCATCTCGCTCGCCGGCAAGTCAACGCTCGTCCCGCCGAGTGACACCCGGGGCTCGCCCGGCACGAGCACCAACGGACCTACCCGGATCTCCGCCTCGCGATCGGCACGATGGCGGCGCAAGAGCGCGCGCACCCGCGCCTCGAGCTCCGGCATCTGGAAGGGCTTGACGAGGTAGTCATCCGCGCCGGCATCGAGACCGGATACCCGGTCCTCCAGCGCATCGCGCGCCGTTACGATGAGGATGGGCAATTCGGACAGCTGGCGCCTCATGCTGCGCACGAGCGCAAGCCCGCTCATGCCGGGGACCATCAGATCGACGATCGCCAGGTCATACTCTTTGGTCATCAGCGTGTTGAACGCCAGGTGGCCGTCCGCGTGCGCGTCAACTTCATAGCCTGACTGCAGCAGCAGTGCGGTGAGCGCTTCGCGCAGCTCGTTATCATCTTCTACGATCAGCAGACGCATGGCGCGATTGTAATGGGATTGCGGTGCCAATGATCCTCACTTCGGGCAAACTTCCGCGGCTATGCGCCTGCCTGACTTCCCACCGCTGTCCATCATCAAGAACCGCCTCGTCCCGGGACAGTGGGACGTGCTCGCGTTCCTGCTCGTCATTGCGTTTTTCATCTATCTGGCCGAGGCGGCGCATGGCCTGACCCAACCGCTGGCCCGACTGGAGGCCACCCCGATCTCACTCGATCCCCGGGCACTCATCGGTTATTCCGCGCGTACGGGCCTGCGGATGCTGATCGCCATGGGTTGCTCGCTCATCTTCACGTTCACGTACGCGACGCTCGCCGCGAAAAGCCGCCGCGCGGAAATGGTGCTGGTGCCGCTGCTGGACATTCTGCAGTCCGTGCCCATCCTGAGTTTCTCGATTCTGATCGTCTTTTTCCTGTCGCTCACCCCGGGCCGGGTGGCGGGCGCCGAAATGGCCGCCATCTTCCTGATCTTCACGAGCCAGGCGTGGAACATGGCATTCAGCTTCTATCAGTCGCTGCGCAGTATCCCCGAGGAGTTGCGGGAGGTTTCACGAAGCTTTCATCTGGGCCCGTGGATGCGTTTCTGGCGCCTCGAGGTGCCATTCGCCATGCCACCGCTCATCTGGAACATGATGATGTCGATGTCGGGTGGCTGGTTTTTCGTGGTGGTCTCCGAGGCCATCACAGTTGGCAACACGACAGTCACATTGCCGGGTGTGGGCTCGTACATCGCGGCGGCGATCGAGCAGCGCAATGTGAGCGCGATCGGCTATGCCATTGGCGCCATGTTCGTGGTCATTCTGATCTACGACCAGTTGTTGTTCCGGCCGTTGATTGCCAGTGCCGACTGGTTCCGTCTCGAGCAGGAGTCGGGACTGACACCCTCGCGCGCCTGGGCGCTCACCATGGTGCGCCGCTCGCGCATTCTGACCCTGCTGACCAGGCTGTTCGCGGCGGTGCTGAAAGCCGGCGCCCGCCCGGGTCCCCGTCTCCTGAGCGAGCGCGGTGCCCGTGGCCAGTCCGAACCACGCAGCCGCTGGGGCGATCTGCTCTGGTATGTGCTGATCATTGTCGGCGGAATCGGAGCGCTCTGGAAAACGGCATCCTTTGTTCTCGGCGGTGTAGCTCCCGCTGAGATCGGCCACGTGGTGATCCTGGGGCTGATCACTCTGCTGCGGGTCGTGGTGCTGATCGCCGCGGCCAGCCTTGTGTGGGTGCCGATTGGCGTTGCGATCGGCCTGCGTCCCAGGGTGGCGCGGATCGTGCAGCCCGTTGCACAGTTCCTGGCGGCGTTTCCGGCGGTTCTGTTCTTCCCCGTGGTCGTCTCGGCCATCGTGGCGCTGCGTCTGAGTCCGAACATCTGGCTGAGCCCCCTGATGATTCTCGGCACGCAGTGGTACATTCTTTTCAACGTCATCGTCGGTGCGACGGCGCTGCCCGCAGAGCTGCGCTATGTGGGCGAGAACCTGCGGGTCGGCGGCTGGTTATGGTGGCGGAGAATCGGTCTGCCGGCCGTCTTCCCGTACTATCTGACGGGTGCGATCACTGCGTCGGGCGGCTCGTGGAACGCGAGCATCGTTGCGGAGGTCGCAATCTGGGGTCACGAGAAAGTGACGGCGACCGGCCTCGGTTCCTATATCGCAACCGCCACCGAAGCCGCCGATTATCGGCGGATGGCGCTCGGCACCGTGATGATGAGTCTGTTCGTCGTGCTGATTAACCGCTTTTTCTGGCGGCCGCTGTATAACCGCTCCGAACGTAAGTTCCGGCTCAACTGACCTGGCATGCAGTGATTTATTGGCAAAGGCCCGCATGAACGCCGTACCGCTTCTCGATGTACAGAGTGTCTCCCAGGCTTTTCGCAAGCCGGATGGAGACCAGCTCGTCGTGCTCGAAGGCGTGAACCTTGCCTTGCGTGAAGGTGAGATCGTGGGCCTGCTGGGGCGCTCGGGCTCGGGCAAGTCCACGCTGTTGCGTGTCATTGCCGGCTTGAATCTGCCGACCGGGGGCGAGGTACGGTATCTCGGGCGCACCGTGGGTGGTCCGGCCGACGGCATCGCGATGGTCTTTCAAAGCTTCGCGCTGTTTCCGTGGCTGACGGTCCTCGAGAACGTGCAGCTCGGACTGGAAGCGTTGGGCGTCCCAGCGGCAGAAAGCCGCCGCCGTTCGCTTCAGGCCATTGACCTGATTGGCCTCGATGGCTTCGAGTCTGCGTATCCGCGCGAGTTGTCCGGTGGCATGCGCCAGCGTGTGGGCTTTGCACGCGCGCTCGTCGTCCATCCCAACATCCTGCTGATGGATGAGCCGTTTTCAGCCCTCGATGTGTTGACGGCGGAGACGCTGCGCAACGACTTTCTCGACCTGTGGTGCGAAGGGCAGCTGCCCATCAAGGCAGTACTGCTCGTCACTCACAACATCGATGAGGCCGTGCAGATGTGCGATCGGCTCCTCATCTTTTCCACCCATCCTGGGCGTGTCGTCAGCGAGATCCCCATCAATCTGCCCAGGCCGCGCAACGCGCTGGATCCCCGCTACATCGCGCTCGTGGATAAGGTCTACGCCGAAATGACGACCCGCCGGGGAGGCGAGCAGCGCCCCGGAGGACGGATGGAGCGTTTTCCGGGTACCGGCATCGGAACGATTCTCACGCACGTCTCCTCGAACCTGCTGGCGGGGTTGATGGAGGCCCTGAGTGAAGATCCTTACCGGGGCAAGGCGGATTTGCCGGACATCGCCGAGACGCTGCACATGGAAGCAGGGGACCTGCTGCCGGTTGCCGAAGCCTTGCAGATGTTGAGATTCGCGGAGATCGAGCGCGGCGACATCCGCTTGACGGACGCCGGCATGCAGTTTGTCAAAGAGGAGACGGACGAGCGCAAGCGGTTGTTCTCGCGGCACCTGTTGACGTATGTGCCGCTTGCCGCTCACATCCGCCGGGTGTTGGATGAGCGCAAAGGCAAGGCCGCGCCCAAGCGGCGCTTTGCCGACGAGTTGGAAGACTACATGGCCGAGGAGGCGGCGGAGGAGACCTTGCGCACGGTCATCAGCTGGGGACGGTATGCAGAGGCGTTTGCATATGATGACAATCAGCAGGCCTTCAGCCTGGACAACCCCGCTTAGTTCATTGGAAAAATGGCCATTTTTCGGACAGCGGCGCCGTTTCCGCCGGCAAAAGACGCGACTTTTGCCGGCTGCTCCCCTTGGTGAGGAATTTACAATGATGCCAGAATCTACAAGCAACAGCGCGCCGCGCCCGAAACTCCTCATCGTCGACGACGATCACGAGCTGTGCTCGATGCTCGCCGAATATCTCGGGCCCGAAGGCTTTCTCACCGAGGCCGTAGGAAGCGGTCCCGCAGCCCTCGAGCGGCTGGGACGCGATCCGGTTGACCTCGTAGTTCTCGACGTCATGCTACCCGAGTTGTCCGGCTTCGAAGTTCTACGCAGAATCCGGGCGCTGAATCGGGTCCCGGTCATCATGTTGACGGCACGTGGCGAGGAGGTTGACCGGGTAGTGGGCCTCGAGATGGGCGCCGATGACTACCTGGCGAAGCCTTTCAGCCCGCGCGAGCTCGTGGCGCGCATCCGGGCCGTACTTCGTCGCATGTCAACCGAAACGCACCAAACCAACGGTGCGCTGCAATGGGGTCCGCTGCGGCTCGACTTACGGGCGCGGCGTGCCGATGTCAACGACCAGGACCTGGAGCTGACGGCCGCCGAGTTGCGGATTCTCGAATTGCTGGTCCGCGCTGACACCAAGACAGTGACGCGCGACGAGTTAATGACCCAGGCGCTCGGGCGCCGGCTGCTGCCGACGGATCGCAGTCTCGACACTCACGTCAGCAACCTGCGCCGCAAGCTGGCAAAGGCGACCTCGCGCGTGAGTGTCCAGAGTGTCCGGGGTACCGGCTACGCATTGGCGCTGGCTGCGCGCCCCGATGAGAATGAGCTATGAGTTTATGGGAAAAAGTCGCCTACGGCCCAGTGTTTTTCAGACAGTGGGGCTAGGCGCCCCCCTCCGTTTGCGCCGGCAAAAGGCGCGACTTTTGCCGGCTGCAACTGCTGGCGCCCGGTAGTCAACTCCTCCGATGATTTCGCTTTACTGGCGCATCTTTCTGTCCTTCTGGCTGGCGCTGGCGCTGATCCTCGTGGGTACGGTGTCGGTGGTCGTCAACGGCGAGCAGCAGCGGCGCTTCTCGCAGGCATGGATGCAGCGCGCCGAGCTGTACGCGCAGGCGACCCAGAAGTTTGAGACCGGCGGCGCCGGTGCGCTGCGCGACTGGCTGACGGGAATGCAGCGGGTCGATATCTCTGCTCCCATCTTCATCACTGATAACTCGGGCAAGGAGATGCTCGGGCGCTCGGTCCCGGACTATCTGCGCGAGACACCGGAGCGCCTCGCAGCCGCCTGGCACGAACCGCTGCTGCATCCAACACTCAAGGGTATCGGCGGACCACTGGTGCTCGTCGGGCCGGACGGCAAAACATATCACGTCATAGTGGGGCCGCTCCGTGCCGGTCCACACCTGTTCGGCGAGCTCGAAATGCCTGCCGTGTCGACGGCAACAATGTTGATCGCGCTGGTCGTGAGCGCCGTGGTCTGTTTCTTCCTGGCGCGTTACCTGGTGTCACCTGTGGATCAGTTGCGCCGCGCCACACGTCAGATCGCAGCCGGCGACCTCGACGTACGCGTGTCACCGAAGCTGAAAGGCAGGCACGATGAGCTGGGCCTGCTTGCCTCCGATCTCGATACGATGTCGGAACGTGTTCGCAACCTGCTCGAGTTGAAGCAGCAGTTGTTGCGGGACGTCTCGCACGAGTTGCGTTCGCCGCTGGCACGGCTGCAGTTGGCACTCTCGCTCGCGCGCCGGCAGGGGGCGTCGCATGCGACGACCGGGCAGTCCCGCGAGGGCTGCCCTGGGCCGACGATGAGCAGGCGGACGCCTGCGCAGGCGGAGGACTGTGGAGTCGAGCGCCATCTCGCGCGTATCGGCTGCGAGGCGGATCGCCTCGAGGAGCTCATCGCGCGGACCCTTAAGCTTGCACGCCTGGAACGTCCCATGCAGGGGCTCGAGCGAACGCAGGTGGAGCTCGCCCAGCTGCTCACCAACATTGTTGCCGACGTTGGGATCGAGGCCGACGCGCACGGCTGCAGTGTTGCTTTGGAGACGGATCGTCCGCTCAATGTCAACGGCGATCCCGAGTTGCTGCGCAGTGCTCTGGAGAATGTGATTCGTAACGCCGTGCGTTATGCCCCAGCCGGATCGAAGATTGATATTGACGCGCGGCGCGCGGACCTCGGCATTGCAGTAGTCGTTCGGGATCACGGACCCGGGGTTCCGGAGAAGGATCTGGAGCTCATTTTCGAGCCGTTTTACCGTGTCGACGCGGCTCGTAACCGTGCGGTAGGGGGTGACGGTCTGGGTTTGGCAATTGCCGCGCGCGCGGTCGCGATCCATGGCGGTACCATCCATGCACGGAATCTGGGCGCGGGAGGACTTGCCGTGCACCTGAGTCTCCCGGCGCTGGAGGGCGCCCCAGCCCTACCAGTCGAACACGGCGCTGCCGGCTAGCAGATTTGGCAACGCCCTTCTTTGGCGGTCGCGTTGCGTTCGCAGGCAGCGCCGTGCAAGCTTCGCAGCATGACGCTCAAAGGCATTATTCTGGCAGGAGGCGCGGGCACTCGCCTGCACCCGATGACATTGGCAGTGAGCAAACAGCTCCTGCCGGTCTATGACAAGCCGATGGTGTATTACCCGCTTGCCACGCTGATGCAAGCGGGAATCAGGGATATCCTTCTCATATCCACCCCGGAGGATCTGCCGCTGTTCCAGCGCCTGCTGGGAGACGGAAGTCAGTGGGGAATCGCGCTAACCTACGGCGAGCAGCCGCGGCCCGAAGGGCTGGCACAGGCGTTCGTCATCGGTCGCCATTTCGTGGGCCGGGACCGCGCTGCGCTGGTGCTGGGAGACAACATATTTCATGGGCAGGGCTTGTCCGAGCAATTGCAGGCCGCGGCGCGGCGTGAATCGGGTGCAACCGTTTTCGCCTACCGGGTGCGCGATCCCGAGCGCTATGGCGTCGTGCATTTCAATGCGGATGGCCGCGCGCTCGGTATCGAGGAGAAGCCACGCCAGCCCAAATCGCATCACGCCGTCACGGGCCTGTATTTCTATGACAACGACGTCCTGGAGATTGCCGCGGCTCTCAAGCCGTCGCAGCGCGGCGAGCTCGAAATCACCGACGTGAACCAGGCCTATCTGGATCGCGGCCGGTTGCAGGTCGAGCGCCTGGGCCGCGGCGTGGCCTGGCTCGATACCGGCACGCACGAATCACTGCTTGAGGCGGCCATGTTCATCGAAGCGATCGAGAAGCGCCAGGGACTCAAAGTGTGCTGCCCCGAGGAGATAGCCTTCCGCTGCGGCTTCATCGATGCCGCGCGCCTCGAGGCCCTGGCGGCCAGGCTGTCGAAGTCCGGTTACGGCGGCTACCTGTTGGAAATACTGCGCGGCGAGGCCTGAGGTAAAATGGAATTCGAGCCCACGGCCATCCCTGATGTTGTGTTGATCCGGCCGCGCGTGTTCGGCGATGCGCGCGGGCACTTCTTCGAGTCCTGGGAGGAGCGCAAGTTTGCCGCTGCCGGCCTCGAGCTGCGTTTCCGCCAGGACAATCAAAACCTGTCCACCCGCCACGTGGTGCGCGGAATCCACTACCAGTTGCGCTGGCCGCAAGGCAAGTTGGTGCGCGTCGTCACCGGAGCCGTGTACGACGTCGCAGTGGACCTCAGGCGCAGCTCGCGAACATTCGGGCAGTGGGTGGGCGCCGAGCTGAGCCAGGACAACCATCACATGCTGTGGATTCCCCCCGGATTCGGGCACGGCTTCGTGGTGCTCAGCGAGTCGGCCCACTGTCTGTACAAGTGCACGCAGTTCTACGCCCCGGAGGACGAGCACGCCATCGCGTGGAACGATGCCGAGCTGAACATCGATTGGCGCTTGCCTGCGGGTGTGCAGCCTGTTCTGTCGGTGCGCGACATGGCGGCGAAGCGTTTCCGCGACGCGGAATACTATCCATGACACAACGGCCATGGGATGGACCGTGTTTGCAACGTCATAACGGAGTCCGGCTGCCATGAAGGTCATGATCACCGGAGCAAACGGGCAAGTCGGACGTGCCCTGCTGAAGAGCGTACCCACGCATGTGGAAGCAATCGGGCGATCGCACGAAGAGCTGGATATTGGTGATATGCAGTCCGTCATGGGCTCGATTCAGTCGCAGCGCCCCGACCTTATCATCAACGCTGGCGCTTACACCGCGGTGGACAAGGCGGAAAGCGAGCCGCAGCTTGCCGAACGCGCCAACACGACCGGTCCACATAACCTCGCGGTCGCGGCGGCCGCGACAGGTGCGCGTCTGCTGCAGCTCTCCACGGACTTCGTGTTTGATGGAATGGGCTCGAAACCCTACGCCGCGGATGCTCCTACCAATCCTCAAAGCACTTACGGCAGAACCAAGCGGGGAGGCGAGGAGGCGGTTAGGCGGGCGCTCCCGGATAAATCGGTGGTACTGCGTACGGCCTGGGTCTATGCCGCGGAAGGAAACAATTTCGTGCGCACCATGCTCCGTTTGATGGCAGCCAAGGGTGTCGTGCGTGTAGTCGCGGATCAGGTTGGCACGCCTACCGCGGCCTATTCGCTGGCGCAGGTGATCTGGGCGCTCGCGGCTCGCCCGGACGTGAGTGGCACCTATCACTGGACCGATGAGGGCGTCGCGAGCTGGTATGACTTCGCGGTTGCCATTGCCGAAGAATCCGCCGCGATCGGACTTCTTCCCGCCGAAGTGCGCGTAGAGGCGATCGCAACGCAGGACTACCCAACCCCTGCGAAGCGCCCCAGCTACAGCGTTCTGGACAAGAGATCCCTGCTCGCGAAATTGAGCGTGCCCGCGCGCCATTGGCGCAGCAACCTGCGGACCGTCCTCAAAGAAATATCCAATGCGTAGGCTGCTCGTAACCGGTGGCGCCGGTTTCATCGGAGCCAACTTCGTCCATCACTGGCTTCGCGGCCATGACGAGCGGCTGGTCGTTCTCGATGCGCTCACCTATGCGGGCAACCGGGCTAACCTCACGCCCGTCGAGAGCCACCCCGGGTTCCGCTTCGTACACGGCAGCATCTGTGATGGCACCCTGGTGACGGATCTGTTGCGTGCGGAACGGATCGACACCATCGTGCACTTTGCGGCCGAGACACATGTCGACCGCTCGATCCAGGCACCCGCTGCGTTCATCGAAACCAACGTGATTGGCACTCTTACGCTTCTCGAGTCAGCCCGCAAGGTGTGGCTCGAGGAACGCAGCGTCGATCAGCATCGTTTCCATCACATCTCGACCGACGAAGTGTATGGATCGCTGGGTCCGCAGGATCCGCCATTTCGCGAAACCACCCAGTACGCACCCAACTCCCCGTACTCGGCGAGCAAAGCTGCCTCTGACCACCTGGTGCGCGCCTATCACCATACCTACGGACTTCAGGTCACCACCAGCAACTGCTCCAACAGCTACGGGCCGTACCATTTTCCCGAGAAGCTGATCCCGCTGATCATTGTGAACATACTGCACGGCCGGCCCTTGCCGATCTACGGAGACGGGCAGAACGTGCGCGACTGGCTGCACGTCAGCGACCATTGCCGCGCCATCCAGCTCATCCTGGAGGCGGGCAAAGTGGGTGAGGCGTACAACATCGGCGGCCGCGCGGAGGTTGAAAACCTGCGGCTGGTCCGCTCACTGTGTGAAATTGCGGAACGGGAATTCGGCTCGCGGCCCGAGCTGCACAGCCGCTACCCGCAGTGCCCGCGGCAGGCGGTCGCGGACCTGATCCGCTTCGTCACCGACCGGCCCGGCCACGATCGCCGCTACGCCATCGATTGCGCCAAGATCGAGCAGGAGCTGGGATTCACGCAGCGCGTGACCTTGCTCGAGGGACTACGTGACACGTTCGCGTGGTACGTGGACAACGAATCATGGTGGCGCAGGTCTTGAGTGGCATCAAAAAGGGTGGCGCAGCAAATCCACCAGCAGCTTTTCCGACTCGATGGCCTGCACACGCTGGCCTGCGCGCGACTGCCACCAGGTGTCCGGGTCAAATTCCGAAAAGCGCGCATAGCGCACCACGACCCGTACACCGCCTGGGCCCAGGGCACGATTCAACACCCGGCGGGTCCGCCGCGAGTGATCGCGGACGCTGACAAATAGAATCGAGTGGATGGAATTTGCAGCGCACCACTGCTGCAGGACTTTGCCTTCGTCCACTGTTCCGACCACCGCCGGGATCACAGTCACATCCGTGATGCCCAGTCCGCGCAGCAGCTGGATGGAAACGCTCTTCAGATCCAGCGGCTGTACACCGCGGCGGGCGAATTCACGCGCCATGCGCGACTCCGGGCGATCGAATATGGCTATGCGGCTCCCGAAACCGGCGTGGGCGAGATCAGCGGCCTCCAGGATGCCGGCACCCAGCGCATCCGTCGAGATGACGATGATGTCAGTTTTTTCGGGCGGGTCCTCCGCGACGAGAGCCCACCCCGCGGACCTCAGCAGTGAATGTCGCAAACCAGGAGCGCTCGCAACTGTCACGGCGCTTAGCGTCAGGAGACTCAACAGGACCAGGGTCCAGCGAACGGCAGGTTTCAGGTCACGAAACAGCGGCATCGAATTTCTGCAGGCCCGCGCCTACTTGCGTGCTCCCCAGGTGAAGCGGGCGGTGGCCAGATAATTCCACAATGTTCCCACGACGATGCCGGCGGCCGCGGACAGCGCCCATTCGATGTTCGCCGAGAACGCATAGGCTGCTATGCCGATGTTGGCCAGCGCGCCCATGCCGCAGACCGCGTAGAAACTGAGCAGGCCGCGCGCGAGCCGCAGGCCACGCAGGCGCTGATCGCGGTAGGTGAACAGGTTGTTGAGAAAGAAGTTGGACGTCATGGCGAGCACGGTGCCGGTGAGTTGGGCAACCGTGAAGGGCACTCCGAGGCCCAGAAACAACGTGCTCAGAACCAGGAAGTGCAGCGCCACGCCCGAGCCGCCCACCAGAATGAAGAACAGCAGGCGCGGTGAGATGATGTGGCCGATCCGCTTGTCCACCAGCAACATCAGGTATTCCCACGCAACGAGCGAGTCGAGCTTGCTCGCACCGTGCACCCGCGGCTTGAAAGTGTAGGGGACTTCCGCGAAGCGCAACGGCCGCCCCGCCGAGACGAACAGGTCCAGCAGGATCTTGTAGCCGTAGCCCGAGAGCCGGCGGGCCGCATCCCGCAGCGCCTCGCTGCGAACGGCAAAGAAGCCGCTCATGGGATCATGCAGGTCCTCGGGTACGAGTCCCTTTGCGAGACGGCCCGCGATCCGGCTGATCGTCTTGCGGCTCTCATTCCAATCACCGGTGCCGCCGCCTGCGACATACCGGCTGCCTACCACGATGTCCAGGTTGCTCGCGCGCAGCTGTTGAAGCATGACCGGCAGAATCGCTTCATCGTGCTGCAGATCTGCATCCATCACGGCCACGTAGGGCGCCGAGGAGCTGAGCGCGCCCTCCACGACGGCAGTCGAGAGTCCGCGCCGGCCAATCCTCTGGATGCAGCGAACCCGCTGATCCTTGTTGGACAGCTCGCGCGCGAGATCGGCCGTGCCATCCGGTGAGTCGTCGTCGACGAAGATCAACTCCCAGCTTTCCGAGCCCAGCACCGCGCTCAGCCGCGCATGCAGCTCAGCGATGTTCTCCGCCTCGGAAAACGTAGGCACAACAATGGAGATCTCAGGCATTGGCCCCTCCCTTCATCCGGGCATTGTATTTGGGAGGAGGGGGGCCGCGGGAAAGAGATTCAGTCTCGACAGCAGCTCACAGGAGAGCCAGCTGGTGGGACAGCCAGCTCAACCGGCAATCGGCGCTTTTCGCAGGACCACCCGCGAGCGGCGCAAATGCGCGAATATGCGCGGACCCCTGATGAGATAGCGGCGGGCGAGGCGCTTCGGATTCTGCAGCAGCCGGAACAGCCACTCGAGAGCCATCTTCTGCATCCACACCGGTGCGCGCTTCTCCTGGCCGGTGATGAAGTTGAGGGACGCGCCGATACACAGCGCCAGGCCCCGGGCGATACCGCGGGCACGTAGAGCTTGTGCAATGGCCTCCTGCTGCGGAGATCCGACCGCGAGGAAGCAGAAGCGGAACGGACCCGCGGCCTCGATGAACTGCAGGCACTCCTCCACCGCGGCGGGGTCGTGGATGAAGCCCATGGGAGGATTGTGATGCCGCAGGTTGGTCAAACCGTACTTGGCGCTGATCTGCTGCGACTGTGCATCGCTGCCACCGATCATCAGGATGCGGTCGGCGGGCCGCACGACACTCGAGAGCAGTTGCGCGGTGAGGTCGGAGCCGGTGCAGACGGGCAAGCGTACGCCCTTCAGGAGGCGTACCAGGCGGGCCGCGAAGCGGCTGTCCATCAGGATGAAGTCGGCCGCGCGGTACTGCGCCCGGAAAGTTGAATCTTCGTAGTAGCGGATGAGGTGATCAACGTTGGGAGTCACTACATAACCGAACCGCTCCTGGCCGAAGCTGGCGGCGACGGCGGTGAATTCAGGCAGACCGAAGTCATCGATGACGTGTACGACTTCGCGCAGGATGACCGTATCGGTGAGGCCGAGCGATTGAGCGTATGCGCTGGGCGCGGCAGTCTTCACTTTCGGCAGGCGCAACGCCGGTGCAAGCGAGTAGGTACTCTGAGTCCCAGATATATTCTCGGCCATGACAGACCCTTGTATTGACTCCGGCTCCCCATTCCAACTCACTGCCAGCTGGTCCGCTCCCGGGGCGACGCGCTGTTGAGACCTGCACGCCATGTGTAATTATTATCCTTTGCCTGTCGCCATTATTCTACACGAGTTTGTATGAGCTGTGACCGCTGTCAGGGCGCGATTCACACTCTGACATAACAACCGGACCTGCCTCACACTTTGAGCCTGCCAGATGCAGCCACTTGGGATCCAATCCCGCTTGACAATGTCATGCCCCTGCCTCAATAGGCATTCTGGTCGCGCGCGATCACCCACAGTGTCTTGAAAATGATCTTCACATCGAGCCAGGGTGACCAGTGGCTCAGATACTCCAGATCGAAGCGCACGCGCTCGCGCATCTTCTCCACCGTTTCGGTTTCGCCGCGCAGGCCGTTGACCTGGGCCAGCCCGGTGATTCCGGGCCGCACCTTGTGGCGGATCATGTAACCGTTGATGAGCTTGCGATACAGCTCATTGTGTGCCACGGCGTGCGGCCGGGGGCCGACCACGCTCATTTTGCCCTCGAGTACGTTCAACAGTTGGGGCAGCTCATCCAGCGAGGTAGAACGCAGGATCCGGCCCAGTGGCGTGACCCGGCGATCCTCGCGGGTGGCCTGGTTGACCACGGGGCCGTCCTCGCACACGGTCATGCTGCGAAACTTGTAGACCATGATTTCTTCGCCATGCAGACCATAGCGGCGCTGGCGGAACAGTACAGGACCTGCGGACGTCAACTTGACTGCGAGGGCGAGCACTATCATCAGCGGCGCCAGCACGAGCAGGGCGAGGCTCGCGAGCACCACGTCCGTCGCCCGCTTCAGGACCGCATCCATGCCGTGAAACGGGGTGTCGCAGACAGAGATGGCGGGCATGCCGTTGATTTCGACCAGCCGGCCCTGCACCAGGTCAAAGGCAAACACATCGGGTACAAAGTAGATCGAGGCGGTGGTGTCGCGAAGCTCACGCACCATCTCGCCAATGCGTGGTACGTTGCTGAGCGGCAAGGCTATGTAGATCGACGTCACACCGTGTGTCCTGGCGAATTCGGCCACATCGTTGCAGTGACCTACCAGGTAGGCCGGATCAATGGTATCAGGCAGGCGGTCGGCGCTGCGAAAATCGAAGAAGCCCAGAAATCCCTTCGGCGGCAGGCGGCGGAACAGCTCGAACCCGACACTGTTGGCGCCGATGATGAGATAGCTGGGAGCCAGATCGCTGTTGGAGATCAGCCAGCGGGCCCGCAGGCGGGCCACATGTGCCGCATACAGTGCCAGGGGGGTGGCGGCGAACCACATCACCATCATCAGCCGGGAAAATTGCGCGGTGACCTTGAACGCAAAGGCAGCCAGCAGCAGGACCGATATGACGGCCAGCCACTCGAGCATGATCCGCCCGAGGATAGTCGTCAGTGGCCTGCCGTTCAGTTCCTCGTCACGGTGCGTACGGCCGAAGACGCGTCCCGAGATCACGAACGTCAGCACTGCTACGGCCCCGATTGCCGGCGTGAAAGGCACGCCAAAGCAAAGCGCGGACAGAGCGAGTGTGATTACCGCGACGAGCGGCTCCAGTTGCTTCAAGACCGCGAGGAGGGCGGGCTCTACGCTGCCGAAACCGATGCGCTTCTGTGCACCCGAATCTTGGACCGAACCGCCGACGGCTCCGACGACCACAGCCACTTGTTCTTCTCCCTGCGTACCGAACCTGAACGAAAATAACCCTAGGTCAGCGACTCGTCATTAACAGTTTTCAACTTGGGCAATGGCAACGCACGAGAGTAGGCACCAGAGCGTCCCGTTTGTTCCATCTGTGTGGTTGATTCCATTTGTCGCATAGGTTTTTAGTTGGAGTACGCGACGAAGCACCAATGATCATAACACCGCACCGCTGACCTGCCCGATGCGAAAGATGCAAATCGCGTGCCGCATCACACTTCGCGCCCGGGTCGCGCACGTGACAGCGGGCGTTAGCTTGGCTGATCAGACGCTTAGGGCGGACTTTGGTCTGATTGTGATACAGAAATTGGATTCACTGCGTTGCAGCTTGATGAACCACGAGTGTGCAAGAGCTGCGAGCCTGCCTGATCAGGTGGCAGCGAGGCCAAAACCGCCGTTGTAATTATGTGAAACGGGTCCTGGCTCGTTTACAGTTCGAGGAGTGTGATGGCAGGCGTGGGACGGGGGCGCACGCCTGGCGTACGATTCGGCGCGGATCGGGCCTGAGCGGGCCTGCATATACAACAACAAAGTGGATAATTCTCAAGTGAGTGATCATCGGTTGCCGCGCATTTTCTGGAATCATGCGCTCCTCGGCATTGCGCTCGGCGCCGTAGGGGGCCTGGTGTGTCCCGCACATCTGCAGGCCGCGGTCAAGTTCAGCCCACTGGCGACTGTGAGCGTGAGCCATAATTCGAACGTGTTCGCACGCCCGAACGACGCGCCGCCCTTTGCCAGCACGGGCAATACGGAGCTGGGCGATACCATCAGCCGTTACCTCGCGCGAGCCACCGGCGCGTTCGATTGGGGCCTCGACCGCCTGTCTGTGAATGCCCAGGCCGAGCGGTTTCAATACAACCGCTTCAGTCAGCTGGATCACACCGAGACCAAGTTCGGGGGCTCCTTCGACTGGCATCTGGGTGGCACGATCGACGGCACGCTGGAATATTCGCAGCGGCGCGCGATGGCCTCCCTGGCCGATACGTTCGCCGAGCAACTCGAGATACAAACCGATAAGGTCGCCTCGGGCACGTTCCGATATCTGGTCACGCCCCAGTGGCGAATCGATCTGCAGCCAACCTGGCATGAGTTTGCTTCCCCGCTGCCGCTGTATCCGGACTTCGGGGACAAGGACACGGGAGTGGCCGCCTCGCTGAATTACCTGGGCATCCAGAGGCTGACCGCAGGCCTGCGGTTCGAATACCTGGACGGCCGCTACCGTGGAATCATCAATGCCACCAAGTACCACCAGACGACCGGGCAGCTCACTGCCCACTATGCCGTATCGGGGTTCTCGTCGTTCGATGGGGACGTTGGCTATACAAAGCGGGAGAATAGCTTCGTAAACGGCGCGGATGCGCTTCAGAACCCGGACAGCCTGGCCGGCAACACGACGGGTCTGACCGGCTCGCTTGGCTTCCGGCGCGTATTGTCAGTCAAGACGAGTGCCGGCTTGAGAGTCTTCCGCGAGATCGCCAGCTACGTGGCGGGCGCAAATTCCGAGATCAGTTCGGGCGGCGAGGCCGACCTGAAATGGGAGCCGGATGTAAAATTTACGATCATTCTGCGGCATCGGCTGGCCACGCAGTCGATCCAGGGCACCCTTGCAACTGCCGCATTCGCCGGCCGCACCGATCACACTCAGGATTCCGAGCTCGATGTGGAGTACCACGCGTTGCAGTGGCTCACCCTGCGGCCGTACTTTCTGCGCAATTGGCGCAGCTCGAACCTGCATGACGCGAATTTCAACTCATCGGTTGTGGGACTCGATCTGACTGCTCACCTCGACTAGTCATGGGCGTGCCCCGGAGGGAGTCAACCGCCGTGCGCAGGTGGGCTGCCAGGCGCACGGCGAGTGCCACGATGGTCAGCGTTGGGTTGGCCTGGCTGGAAGTCGGGAACACCGCGCCACCAGCCACGTACAGGTTGCTCAAGCCGTGAATCCGGCAGTTCGCATCCACCACGCTGGCGCGGGGATTGGTCCCCATTCTGGCGGTGCCCAGGTGATGGCCGCCGTAGGCGCCGTAGCGGGTCATCTCGAGCTCGATCGAAGCCGGATCGTACTCGAAGACGCCAATTGCGCAGCGCGCAATATCCTCCGCGAATAACTTCACTGCCTGGCGCGCAGTTGCGATATCGCCTGCACCGTATTTCCAGTCGACCCGCAAGCGCGGCAGTCCCAGAGGATCACGCTGCGCATCGAGAGTCACGCGGCTGGATGGGATGGGCTCCTGCTCGGCGTGGAAATCCAGGCTGTAATGCCCCGCAGAGGATTTCACGATGATGGAGGGAAATTTGCGCGCGGCCAGGAAGCGGTCGCGCAGCATGTGATGACCAAAAGCGAGCAGCTCGTGAGGTCCGGCAAGTACATTTCGTATGTGACTCATCCACGTGCCGAACGTGACGCGCTCCTCACCGTGCAGCCGCTTGCCGTACTCGTATGAGATGAGGCCCTTTGCCAATTGCAGCGCCGACAGCACAGCGGTGCGGTGCTGCGGGTCGGTAATCCGCGGATGATGCAGGCGGGCGACAAAATTCCCGATCCGCAGGCGGCGTTGGGTTGCTGCCGTCAGGGCCAGGCGGCGGCGGCAGTAGATTCCTTCATGCGAGACCTCATAACCGTGCACCACCCGGTCGTGGGGGCCGTTTTGTTTCAAAGTCCCGATCGTTCCGGCGATGTGGCACATGTAATAACGGCCCACGACATCGTGCTCGTTGCCGATGCCATTGGCCCACTTGTCGCGATTTGAGAGCAGCACGCGGGGAACCTCGAGTCCACCCACCGCAAGCACCACGTGGGCGGCTCGCACGGTGAACTTCTTCCCCGCCAGATTGCTCAGAACCACCGACTCCACTGCCTGTGCATTCGGGTGGAAGACCACGCCGACGAGGTTGGAGTGAAGCAATACCCGCACGTTGGCTGCATTTCGCAGGCGCCGCTCGTACCGCGCGGCGAAATTGGTGGGGCAGCTGAAGCGTTCGAGGGAATCGCTGGAAAAGTGCTCGCTCTGGAACCCATCGATCATGGGCCGTGGCGGCTGCGCAAACGCTCCTGCCGCCCGATATTCGAATTCACCCGCTTCGCACAGACGGTTGGCGCGGGGGTAATGAGGCATCAGATCGGCGAGGGTGATGGGCCATCCGGAGCTCGGTACGTAGTCACGAGCCTCGAAGTCAATTTCATCAAATGGCACGCAGCGCCCACCCCAGATCGTGGTGGAACCGCCGAAGCGCCGCTCGCGGTAGCGGTGGGGGGGACTGTGCAGCCGCTCATCGGCGACTGTCCCCTCGTAGAGGCTCTGGGTTTGCGTTTCGGGCTCGAATCCTCCCGATTCCAGCAGCAGAACATCGATGCCGGTTCCCGCAAGCTCCAAAGCCAGCGTGATCCCCGCCGCGCCCGCACCAACGATGCACACGTCGGCGGACAGTGATTCACCGTCATTCAGTTGGGAAGAGTCGTCGATCATGAAGGACCTAACATGGCAGAAAACGGGGCATTTCGCAGTGTCCGCGCTCTCATTGTTGCACTGGCGGCGAGGCCGCAAGCGGCGGCAAATGTGCCGTAATTCCGGGCGACTGATGCAGATAAGCCTTAGGATACATAAGGTAACATGCACTTGGCGGCGTGAGCTCATTCGATGCGCAGTAACCCGATAACGAGCATCAGTGTCTGCATCGCCACCTACCGGCGGCTGGATCGTCTGGAGGCGCTCCTGGCAGACCTGTGCCAGCAACTGCTGCTGCCCGGTGAGGTGATCGTTGTGGACAACGATGCTGGCGGAAGTGCGCGGCTGATCGTCGAGCGCTGCCTCGAGGCAAAGCCGCCTTTTCCGATCCGTTACGATATTCAGCCCGAGAAGAACATATCGTTGACACGCAATCGTACCGTCGAGTTGACAGCCCACGAGTGGCTTGCATTCGTTGACGATGATGAGCGTGCGCCCGATTTCTGGCTGGCGCGGTTGGCGGCCGCTGCCTCCGAGTATGCAGCCGATGGAGTGCTCGGGCCGGTCGACCCGGTTGTGCCCGAAGACGCTCCAGGATGGATCCGCCGTGGGCGCTTTTATGATTTCCCACGTATGCCCACCGGCACCGTGGTGCCTCCCAACCGGCTGCGTTTCGGCAATCTCTTGTTGCGCTCTTCCGCCGTGAAAAAGATGGCTGTGATGTTTGATCCGGCATACGGGCTCACCGGAGGCGAGGACGGGGATCTGCTCTCACGAATGACCATTGCCGGCGCGCGGATCGTCTGGTGTGACGAGGCCATCGTTCATGAGCCCGTCGAGAAGTCCCGACTCAACCTGAGGTGGTTGCTGCGTAGATCGCTGCGTGGCGGTCAGGATTTTGCCCGGCACTCGCTGTCGGGCCGCTACGGAGTGCGTACTGCCGGGCGCTCGAGGCTCTTCGGCCGTGCACTGGTTCAAATGGTCGCGGCGGCGGGCATTGCGATTCTCGTTCTGCCTCTGGGGCGCCATCACGCCGCTCACTGGCTGACCAAGGCCAGCGCGAATGTAGGGAAGCTGTCAATATTTCTCGGTTGGCATTATCGCGAATACGCCTGAGGATTACGGTGCACCTGCTCCTTTCATCGCTCGTCTGGGTTCTCGGCATACCTGCGATCGCCGCATGTGCGTACCTGCTTGCCCTCACCATTCTGTCCGCCGCCCTGCCGCTGCTGCCGGCCTCCGCGCGCAAGCTGCGGTTCGATGTCATCGTGCCGGCACACAATGAAGAGTCCGTCATTGCCGAAGCCGTCGCCAGCTTGAAGCGGATCGACTGGCCGGCGGACCAGTTTCGAGTCGTCGTGGTGGCGGACAACTGCACGGATGCCACGGTTGAGATTGCCACGGCCGCAGGCGCACATGTGATGCAACGGCGGGATCTGGATAACCGCGGCAAGGGATACGCATTGGATTTCGCGTTCAAGGCGAGCAGGGGCCGGCAGTGGGCCGACGCGGTGGTCGTGGTGGACGCCGATGCGCAGGTCTCCTCGAACATTCTCGAAGCATTTGCGCGCCGTATTGAGCGGGGCGACCAGGCTGTTCAGGCGCACTACGGCGTGTCCAACACCAACGCGTCGTGGCGCACTCGCTTGCTCAGCATTGCCAAGGCTGCATTCCACATCGTGCGCTCACGTGGACGCGAACGACTCAAGCTGTCGTGCGGGATTCGCGGTAACGGCTGGTGCGTGACGCACGCGCTGTTGGATCAGGTTCCTTATCGCGCGTTCTCGCTGACCGAGGATCTCGAATACGGTATCGCCTTGGGAATGGCTGGATTCCGGGTTGCCTATGCAGACGAGGCGCACTCGGACGCCGAAATGGTTTCCGGGGAGAAGGATTCGCGCAAGCAGCGGCAGCGGTGGGAGCAGGGCCGCTTCCAACTGATGCGCAGCAAGACCCTTCCTCTGCTGTGGCGGGCGCTCGGCACACGTAGCGGGGTATGTCTCGATCTCGCGCTCGATCTGCTGGTCCTGCCGCTGTCGTATGTCGCTCTCAACGTCGTAACCCTGCTCGTGCTCGTCATGGTTGCAGGGGGGCAGGTCGCCGCCGCGTGGCAGTGGGTTGCGGCTGGGTGCGGCCTCGCGCTGATGTTGCATATCCTGCGAGGCTGGCAGCTCAGTGGCGCGGGGATGCGCGGCCTCCTGGATCTCGGCAGGGCACCTTTCTTCCTTGCCTGGAAGTTGATGGTGATGCTCGGCGCACGCGAATCCAAGGAGTGGGTCCGGACGAAACGCGAAAGATCCTAGCGAATCAGTCGCGCCAGGCTCGCTCAATGCGCGGGCACTGCCGCGTGGCTGCGCGTTTCCTTGAATACCATGAAGATGATGCCGCAGATGTTGATGAATTCGCCGGCCAGAATTCCCATGACCGCGCCCGACGGGCCGTAGCGGAGCATCGCAAGGTAGCTGGTCAGCAGCCAGACGATGGCACTGACGCCAGTCATCAATGTCATGTCTCGAAAGCGGGCCCGTGAAGCGGGTAGTGTCGCGAGCTGATCCCGGCAAAGCGTCACGAGAAATACCGCACTCCACAGTAGAAGCAGCGGATCACGGTGGGTGAATTGCTTCTTCAGGATGACCGTGAATATCCAGTCCCGCAGCAGCCACATGGTAACCATGTAGACCAATGCCGCTCCGCCCAGCGTTGCAACCAGCATCAACAGCCTGCGGCTTGCCGCGCGCGTGCCCAGCTCGTGCACCCAGCGCGATGTCATCGGAAACAGCAGCATGCTCACCCCGCCGGACAGGACGAACACAGGCATCAGCATCAGCCTCGTTGCGGCGATGCTCGCGACATCACTGATGTCCAGGACGCCCGCGACCAGATAGCTGTAGCCTTGAATGAGCAGCCAGTGAATGCCAGAGCCCAGTATGGCCCACGCACCGGCCGCTGCGATCTTGCCCATGATGTGCCCGGTGGTATGGGTGCTCCATGGCTCATATCGCCACAGCGCCCGGCGCAGCAGCAGGAACCCCATCAGGTTTGCCAGGCCCACGCCGATCATAGCCGCGGTAGCCGTCATCCCCGTTAGTGTTGCCAGGAAGGCGCCCGCGATCAGCAATACTACGAACGCCAGATCAGCCTGCAGAACATCCGCGGGGCGGCGGTAGGCGAACAGCGTGACGCGAAAGAATTCCCGGCTGAGAGCGAGACCTCCAGCCAGGAGGCACACAGTCACGAGTAATGCCGTACCAGGGTGCAGCCGCTGCGCACCCCACAACACCCAGGCGACGGCTATTGAAATGCCGCACAACACTGGCACCCAGCGCGAGCTCGTGCGTACGAGGGCGCCGACGACGTCGTGCCGGGCGGCTGAATCCAGCGTAGTGAGATTGCTGACCACGTACGGCTGAATGAAGGCGGTCTGCATCGCGGTCAACAACAACAGCGCGTTGGTGGCCAGGACGTAGTAGCTGTACTGCAGGTCACTGGTGCGCCGGATCAGGATGAGGCCCACGGCGAAATTCGCGCCCGACAGCAGGGCCTGCATGGTCAGGCCCATTCCGAAGGTGCGAATGGTTCGTGTGCCCGCAATCCTGGAATTCATAAACCTTGCTGCTGCGCGGGCCAAAGAGCTATATCACCGCCGCCGTCAATTCGACAATGAGGGTAACGGTCCGAGTTGTGCCAGAACGGACATGCCGAAATGCTTCTCGAGATCGTCCCTGCAGCGCAGGCGGCGATTCAGAAACAACTCGTAGCCAAACGGACCGGCCACTCCCAGCCCGAGGCTGAAGAGGCACGCAATCGCAAACCACTTCGGCTTGTTGGGCTTGTCCGGCTTGGGCGGCGGATCGGCGCGGCTGACCAGGCTCACGTCACTGTAGTTGCCCGACGAGGCAAACACGATCTGGTCATATCCGTCGAGGCCCTTCTTGTAGGTGGCCTGGGCGGATTGCAGCTCCAGGAGCAACTTCGCCTCCTCGTCCTGCAGTCCGCGCCGCTGCAGCAGGCGGGTCCGTTCCACCGTGATCGCGGCCTGGTACTTCGCCTCGAGATCACGGGCACGCTGCAGCTGAACCGAGCTGTTGGCCGAGATCGACTGCACTTCAGCTGCAAGTGAGCGGCGCGTTGCATCGATCTGCGACTGCAATTCCACAGCCTTGGGGTGCTTGGGACCGAGGGTGGTGCGCGCTTCGGCCATCTCGCCTTCGAGACTGCCCAACTTGGCGCGTAGTGCAACGATGCTCGCGGTCTCGAGCACGACGTCGCTGCTGGCGGTCCCCGAGATCTGCCTGGATTCCAGCTCACGGCGCTGGTTCTGGGCCGCTTCGAGCTTCTGTTGCAGGTCGCTCAGCGCCGCGCCTTCAATGTCGCCCTGGCCGGCACCGACTTCAGTCATACCGTTCTGCTGCCGGAACTCGGTGACGCGATCCTGCGCCGCGATCGCCTTGGCGCGCAGCTCTGCCAGCTGCCTCGAGTAGCGCTCGGCGCGCTCGGCGGCGGGTCCGTTGGTGCGCTGGCGCTGCTGCCTGAGGTACTCGTCCGCCACTGAATTCGCAAGTTCCGCCACGCGCTCTGGAGCTTTGCCCGATACGGTGATGTAGAGCAACTGGCTGCTGACTCCCTGCTGCACCTGGACCTTATCGCGCAGATTTCTGACCACGACCTCCTTCAGTGCCGCCGGCGAGCCGCTGAACCCACGGGTGAATTCCGGATCGGACGTCAACTTGAGACGCTCGACCACGGGCCCGAGCACAGCCTGGCTCATGATCAGCTCAATCTGGGTCGGTATGTAGGTATTGCCGCCACCACCGACGAACTCGCGCCCGGCCAGGGGATCCTTGTTCTCGAAATTGACAATCAGGGTCGCGGTGGCGGCGTAGCTCTTCGGAAGCAACTTGATGGCACCGAACGACACCAACATCAGGGCGATGACCGCGACCACGCTGTGGCGCCAGTACGCGCGCAGAATGCAGACGATCTGCGCGATGGACATGCCGCCTGCGGCTGATTCCTCGCCCTCGGGGGCTGTTATCGTGTACGCAGTCATATCCGGCGCTGGCGCCGGAAGAGCCGGTCTCGAGCTGATCAAAAGATTCGCTCCTTCACCGTGATGACATCGTCCGCCTGGATCTTCTCGTTGGACTTCCCGGAGATCACGATGTAATCGCCTTTGGGACCGCGGCGCTTGATCTGCACGCGGGATGTGCTGCCTCGCTCGGTAATGCCGCCGGCACGGGCAATGGCCTGTACGAGCGTCATTCCACTTTCGAGGCGGTACATCGCCGGAGCACGGACCTCGCCGGCGATGTAGAACTGCTCTGCGACGGGCACGAATATCGAGTCGCCACCGCGCAAGGTCTGCAGAATCGCTGGGGTGGCGTCCTGGGAGTCCACTGTACCCTTCAGATTCACGGCATGTCTTTGCAGGTTGCCGCTCTGGTCCGATCGCAGGATGTAGATGATGTCTGCACCCCTCTCCGTAGCTCCGCCCGCTTGCGCGAGCAGGTCGAGCACCGTGGTATTCGACTCGATCGAATAACGTCCCGGCGCGCGTACCTCGCCGAGCACAGAAACACGTTGGCTGCGTGATTGAACGACGGTGAAGGTGACGTGTGGATCGACCAGGTACTGGCCCTGTTTGAGAGCCGCCTCCACCTTCTGGCCAGCTTCTGATGGCGACAGGCCGCCGATCGTGACCTTGCCGGCAAGCGGCACGCGGATCGATCCGTCGTCGGCAACGTAGGTGGTGGTATCCATCTCAGGACGTCCGAAAACATCCATTTTCACCTGGTCCCCGGGCCCCAACTGCAGCAGCGGCCGCTCGGATACGGCCGGGATGGGGGGCTCAGCGGAAGGTGGGGCCGCGGCCAGGCAAGCCTGCATCAAACACAGCAGCGCGCTCGCAGCGGCGCGCCAGCATTTTGCCGAAAACATGGTCCAACCCTTGAATATTCGATGTTTTACAAGGTTCGAGCCCTGGCTCGTCATCCTTTGCCGCGCCGCGGGCCTCCCCCCAATCGAGGTGAAAGTCTATATCAGCGCGCCGCCGCAGGCGGGAATTTACCGACAGTTTTGCTCTGTCGCTGGACGGGTGATGGTGGTGCCCCAGTATGGTGCCAAGCTTCAGCCCAGTGCAATTGTGACGTAGTTCGCGCCGTTGCCGCCTCAGTATGCGTTTTTGTCGCGGGCGAGCACCCAGAGTGTCTTGAAGATGATTTTGACATCGAGCCAGGGTGTCCAGTGGCTCAGGTATTCCAAGTCGAAACGCACGCGCTCGCGCATCTTTTCCACCGTTTCGGTCTCCCCGCGCAGGCCGTTCACCTGGGCGAGTCCGGTGATACCCGGACGGACCTTGTGCCGGATCATGTAGCCACTGATGAGCTTTCGATACTGCTCGTTGTGGGCAACCGCGTGCGGGCGGGGACCGACCACGCTCATCTTGCCCTCGAGCACATTCAGAAGCTGCGGCAACTCGTCGAGCGAGGTGGAGCGCAAAAATCGGCCCAGCGGAGTGACTCGCTGATCGCTTTTGGTCGCCTGCGTGACCACGGCGCCGTCCTCGCAGACGGTCATGCTGCGGTATTTGTAGACGATGATCTCTTCGCCGTTCAGGCCGTAGCGGCGCTGCTTGAACAGGACGGGTCCCGCAGATGTCAATTTCACGGCCAGGCCGATGAGAAGCATCAGCGGAGACAGCAGCAGCAGCGCAGCGCCCGCGAGAGCAATGTCGGTCGCCCGCTTGGAGACCGCATCCATGCCATAAAAAGGCGTGTCGCAGACCGATATCGCCGGCATTCCGTTGATTTCCACGAGGCGTCCCTGGATGAGATCGAAGGCGAACACGTCCGGGACGAAATAGATTGACGCGGTGGTGTCGCGCAGCTCGCGGATCATCTCACCGATGCGCGGCACGTTACTCAAGGGAAGAGCAATGTAGATGGAGGTCACGCCCTGGGTGCGCGCGAATTCGGCTACGTCCTTGCAGTGCCCCACGAGATGGGCCGGGTCGATGGTATCGGGCAGGCGGTCGGCCCCGCGGAAGTCGAAGAAGCCCAGGAACCCCTTCCTCGGCAGCCGCGTGAACAACTCGAAGCCGACGCGGTTGGCGCCAATGATGATGTAGGTCGGGGCCAGATCGCTGTTCGCGAACAGCCAGCGGGCGCGCAGCCGCAGAGTGTGAGCGAAATACAACGAGACGGGTGTGACCGCGAACCAGGTGAGCATCATCATCCGGGAGAACTGCGCGGTAACCTTGAAGGCGAAGCCGGCCAACAGCAGTACGCTCACCACCGCCAGCCATTCGAGGACGATGCGCGAGAATGTCGTGGTGATGGGTTTGCCTGCCAGCTCGTCATCGCGATGAGCCCGAGCGAACACGCGGCTCGAGATGATGAACGTCAGGATGGCGACTGCGCCGAGCTCGGCGGTCCAGGCGACGCGAAACACCAGCATGCATACCAGCAGGGTCAGCACGGCGACCAGCGGATCGAGCTGCTTGAGAATGGCGATGATCGCCGGCTCGACGTTGCCGAACCGAACGCGTTTTTGCGGCCCGTTGCCTGTTACCGAGCCACTGACTGATCCAACCACCGCCGCCACGTTTCTTCCCTCCCCAATCTCTTCTACTTTAGTCCCGCTCGCAGCCCGGAAAGTGTGACCTGTCTCGGAGTTCCGCAGGCGCGCAATTATCATTCCCGCCTCATTTGGCTCATGCACCATACAGCGGCCGCGGGTTACTTCACGAAATGAGCCAGCAGTTTGACATATCCGGACTGGTAGTAGATGGCAGGTTCGGTCACGGCCCAGGAGCTGTCCGGGCTCGCCTTGTTCCAGTCCCGGTAGGCCTTCTGCGGCGGTTGTCCTACGGGTGGCATGAGGTCCGGTGGCACACCGTTCCGGACCGCCTGGGAATTCGGTCCACCGGGCACGAACCCAGGTGCAGGACCACACTCGGAGCTGAGGGCGTCGCTCCAGCGCGTACCGTCAGCAAACCAGCCATGATAAATCTCGTTTGCGGAGCGGGTTGCTCCGTATGCGTACATATTGGTCAGATAGACCATGGCGAAAGGGTTGACGCCGTGAAAGTAGTGCAGCACTTCGAGTGCGCGCGTGCGGTAAGTGGTCCCATCGCTCTGCCTGTCGATTCCGTAGGTCAATACGTCCAGGTTAGTGTTCCCGTACGCTGCACGCGGATTGTTGCTGCCCCAATGATATTGGGCCGCAGGCATGAATGACCGGTACAGATCATCGTCCGGATTGAAACCATAGGTCTGAGTTGCCTGCCGGACGTCCGTACGTTTGTCCTCGATGATGATTCGCTTCAGCGCCGGGTCGGCGTTTGCGAGCGTGGTGTAAAACAACAGTGCTTCACCCTGCTCGGGGTGATAACGGGACCAGCCGGCATCTCGATACGGCTGCAGCTCGTGAAGATGTTGTTGCAGGTACCGCTCGTAGCCCACGTCTGCCGTGATTGCAAATAGATAGATGGCTGCAAGCGCGGCTGCTGCACGTTGATCATCTTCGGACAAGTCGGCGATACCGGCGTGAACCACGCCGGTATCGCAATGCGTCTGCCTGGCCGCGACACTCGCGTAGTTGTTCCAGGCGGCGAGGGCGCGTGCCTTCAAGTTTGCAGAATCACCGGCAAGGGCCGGTGTCTGGCCGAAGACGTATGCAGCGTGAGCGAACATGCCCGCAGCGGCGATCGTGCTGGAACTGCAACTCGGTACGTAGTATCGCGCATTGTGGTCGGAACTCGGCGGTGCGGCGGCCGCGTACACTATCTCCCCGACCTTCAGCGCCGCGCTGCCGTCCGGAAATTGCATTTTCTTCAGCCAGTCGGTTTCCCACTTGATCTCATCGAGAACGTCGGGAACGCCGTTGCCGGACTCCGGAATGTTGAAGTCGTCCGTGAAGGCACCTGGGTTCTGCTGATACGCGCTCAGAAGCTGATGAACGGGCTGGGCAGCGAACGTCACGTACTTGTTGGTATCGCCGGCGTCGAACCATCCGCCGCTCAGATCCCGTACCTTGGCCTCGTTGCCGCGATCCGTGACATCGTGAGCTTGGGTGTCCTGATTGGCACCGAGATAGGCCGGGCCGTCGAGCCAGCACTGTTGCGCGTACGGGCGTTGCTTGGCGAAACCGCTGCGCTGGTAGTAATACATCCTGACCGCCGCTCGCAGCACATCCTTGTAGACGCTCTGATCGATCTTGAACGTCGCCGAGCGCACGTTGCTGTTTACGTCAACGATGAAGTACGTGCCGGGGGTGTTCACAGCGGAGAAATCGAACCACCAGCCGCGATCACCGGATGAGGGCTCGACAGTGCCGCCATGCCATGGGCGAGGGGCGGCAGCGAACACGGCGTGACCATCCGCGTTGCGCACTTCGTAGGCTGTTCCCGGCGAGAATCGGTCTGCGGCGTCGTAACCCTGGTGGGGATCGCGGATCACCGCAACTTTAGGATCTTCCGGGCGATAGCCGAATTGGTCCACCAGCAGGTGCGTGTCGAAGCGAATTGCCTTTGCTTTCTGCGGTACCTGCGCGATTCTGTCATTCACGACGGCAGCCCCGCTGTCACAGCCGACCAGCATCAGCCACAATGCCGACAACACTGCGAACCGCGCCCTCACGGCCATCTCCATGAAACTGCATAGACTTGTGTTGCGGACGCTCACTGTGATCGCCTCGGCATCAGCGACCTGCGCCTGTGCCGGCGGCCCGGCTCCAACTGCGCCATCTGGGCGGATGAACGTCTACACCCGCGGCGTTTTCAATTGGCAGGGCGACTATTCCTGGGGTGTCAAAGTCGATTATCGGGACAAGTCCGGCGAGCCGCTGCAGGGGCCTTACGACATCGCGGTGTCCGGTATCGGCGGGTTCCAGCCGTTCGCATTCCACTACGACTTCGATCCGGGTCCCTATCGGTACCTGGTATTCTCGCTCAAACCCACGATTGCAGATCAACAGTGGGATAGCGCCTTTTATGCCGTCGGCGACGTTCGGACGGGCGTGCTGCTGAACGTCCTGAACTACGGGCCACACCCCGTGGTCGGTCAATGGGGTACCTACAAGATTCCGCTCGGCGCGGGGGGTTACGAGATTCCGGCGGGCAAGCGGATCTACAAGTTCATGATCCAGGATCAGACCGCCGACCAGACGGGCTCCAACTACAAGACTAACCGCTGGTACGTGGACGAGATCTATTTCACCGCGCAATAGCTGCCGCCCGCGGCTCCCAGTTGGTCCGATATAGATAGTAGAGAGTCGGTCCTTCGGCTGCGTTGGCACCTTCGCGTTGCACCGGCATGGCCTGCACCAACGAGAGGCTCTTGTAGGCCGGGTCCAGGCCGCTGAGCTCCTCGATGGTGTTGATGACGAACAGATACTGTACGCCGCGCTCGCGCACGTAACGCCAGATCGCGGCCGGATCCGTCATCCTCCGATAGGGAAGTACTTCCGGTGACGCGAGCCCGTACGTGTCCAGGACGATGCGGTCGGAGTAGTAGCCAAGAACCCCGATCTGATCGGCCGCGACCTGGTCGGTTTCGCGGGAGATCCGCTTGAGGGTCAGGGCCGCATCGATGATTCGCGGGTCCATTCCCTGCGGCCAGCGCGTGATGTACCAGCAGTACTTGTATTGGACGAAGATCATCAGCAGCAGTGTGGCCACGATCGCGCCGCCGACCAGCCGCGGGAAGCGGCTCCAGACGACTGTCCAGGCTGCAACACCGATCAGCAGATAACACGGAAGTCCGAACACCATGTAGCGGCCAGCAACGGGGGCGCCGCCAGCAATGTAGAAGGCCGGCAGGATCACAGCCCAGGCGGCCGGCAGCAGCCATATTCCCGGCGAGCCGCGGAACTGCTGCGCGAAGCGCGCGCGCAATGGCCGCGCGAGCAGGATGGCCAGGATCGCCAGAGCCTGAAATGTCCAGAAGGTGGCGAAGTACAGACCTACACGCTTCAAGGCCAACAGATGATCGGCACTGACCTTGGCAGTGATGGTATTGGGAATCGGCGAGTGAAAGACGCTCAGGGCGTACCAAACCCAGGGGACGAATATTACGGCGTAAATCACGCATGCGCTCACCAGGTTGCTCATCAGCCTGCGCCGCTCCAACAGCAGGTTGTCGAGCAGCAGCAATCCCGACAGGAGCGTCATCTCCGGTCTGCACAGGCCAGCAAGACCGGCGAGCACGGGCGCGATCCAGTTGACCCGCCCGCTGTTGCGCAGTTGCATCTGGCTGAGCAACATCCCCATCAGCAGAGCGAGTGCCAGGGGGTTTTCCATTCCGCTGATACTCCAGCGGACGAACCACGGATCGGCCAGCAGCAGCGCGGTGGCGATCCAGGCTGCCGAGTTACGGCCCAGGTAGAGGCAGGCAAGCCTGAAAAACAACAGGACGTCGGCGAGCGCGAAAATCCAATTCATCACGTGCGCTGCGTCCGGAACGTCCAATCCCAGCCGATGCAGCCCAGCGATCGCAAATACCCACAGCGGCGCTGTCGAGCCGTACGTAGGGATACCGGCATTGAATGCAAAACCGCCGCCCTCGGCAAGATTGCGCGCGAACCGGAACGTGATGTATGCGTCGTCGCCCGCGAAGTGCCTGTAGGGGAACAGGACCGCTATGGCCAGCAACACCAAGGCAGCCGCAGCCATGGCCGGCTTCTCGCGAACGAAGCGGGACAGGCCGCCCAAGGATTCCGGGGCTGTCATGACGGATTCGCCAGGTACCAACGTGCGGTCTCCTCGAGTGAAGTCTGAAGGTTCTGCCAGCGTTGACCGAGTTCCGCCTCCACCCGCTGGGTCTGCAGGCGGATATCCTGCCCCATCAACCTGATCAGGGAGGGCGGGATGGGGGGTGGCAGGCGGTGGGGGTCGAGCTTGATGCGGCGGCCCAGGATTTCCGCGATTTTCAGCGGCGGCGCCAGCAGCTTGCCTTCGATTTTCAGACGCCGCGAGGTCAGGCGCCGCACCGGTACAGCACGCAGCGCGGTGGCGAACCTCACCAGGTATTCGTTCCAGGTCGGTTGCTCATTCGTGGAGAGATTGTAAGTCCGGACTCGCTGCTGCGGTGTTTCCAGGGCACGCACGACAGCGGTCGCCACGTCATCGACATGGACCAGGTTGCAGCAGCCGTCGCCCGCCGCACCCAGATCGCCCAGTCGCCGGGAGATCAGCAAGCGGGCGAAGCGGTTCGTCCACTGCTCGCTGTGGGGGCCGAAGACGCATCCGGGGCGAAAAATCGTCACTGACGGATATTTCGCCGCGATCGCCTCCGCGGCCACCTTGGATTCCGAGTAGGGCCCGAGATCAGCGCGCAATGGGGCCGACTCGTCCAGGCGGCCCTCGGCGCTGCCGTACACCGACATGGTGCTCAAATGGACGATGTGTTTCGATGGGGCTGACCGCGCGGCGGCTTCGAACAGCGCCCGCGCCGCCGCAACCATGGATTGCGGATCTGCGGCTACGCAGTTCACGACTCCCGCTACATCCTGCAGGGCCGCCGCGATCGACTCAACGTTCGTCGCCTCAACGCTGCGCTGCTCGTAGTTGAGGCCGGTGAGCTGTCTCGGGCGCCGTACTCCCAGAATCGGCGTCGCCCAGCCTGTCGCGCCCAGGGCGGCAACTACCCGACTGCCGATGAATCCATTGGCGCCGAGTACCAGTATCGATTTCTGCATTGTTATCTCAGGCTGGGCGAAACACGCGGCGGCAGATGGCAACACTGGGCGCAGCTCTCGTCCAGCTTTCAGTGTCGGCCCCGTTGTTGTCAAGGGTCCGCCTACGATACACACTCTCGAGAGCTTGCAGCTGTGACCGCCGCACCGTTTGGCGCAATGAATTCTGATACGCTTGCGCGCCGTGGCGCTGTGCGCTGTTTGGCAAAGTGCGGCTGCACCTCCAATGATTAAAAAGCCGGAAAGCGCCCGTCAGCTGGTTTCCCTGCAATACCTGCGCGCAGTGGCGGCGCTGCTCGTCGTTTTTCTGCACGCAACCATTCAAGTCAACAACCTGCGCGCACCCAACACTTCGGCATGGCTGGAAGTTGGCAAATGTGGTGTCGACATCTTCTTCGTTCTGAGCGGTTTCGTGATGTGGGCCTCGACGGCGGGCCGCTCGGGAGTGCTCGAGTTCCTCAGGCGGCGGCTGGTCAGGATCGTGCCGCTGTATTGGATCGTGACGCTGGCCGCGGCCGGCGTCGCGTTGGTTGCGCCACAGTTGCTGAATTCCACTCGCTTTGATCTGCATCATGTGCTCGCCTCGCTTTTCTTCATTCCCTGGCGCAATCCCGTCGTTCCTTTCGAGCCCGGTGCAGACCTGACGGAGGTCCTGAAGCCCCTCATCACGCCGGGCTGGACACTGAACTTCGAGATGTTCTTTTACGCGCAGTTCGCACTGGCGCTGCTGGTACCGCAACGCCTGCGAGTCGCCGCGCTCGTGCTGATCATCACCGGCGTCTATGTCGTTTTCAGCAGTGTGTCCGCAACAGCGGATGTGTTCACGTTCTACGGCTCAACCCTGGTGTTCGAGTTCCTGGCCGGGAGCGTATTGGCCGCCGGCATCGGTGCGGCTCGGGCGCCCGCAAGCGGCGCAGGTACCGGGGCCCTCCCGGTGGCCGTCCCCGTGGCTGTCCTGCTGGCGGCATTTGCGGTGCTCATCCTGGATGATGCGTGGTTTACAGACAAAGTGCGGGCCGCGGCACTGGGAATACCCGCGGTCGTGCTGGTCGGCGCCGCGGTGGCGGTCGAAAGGGCGGGCCGGCTGCCCTTCTTGCGACTACTCGACGAGCTCGGCAATGCTTCCTACAGCATATACATTACGCACATCTTTTCAGTGGCCGGCATGCGGATCGTTCCACGGGCGCTCGGCCTCGATCCGCTCGTCCTCGGGCGGCCATTCTTCATTGTGGCCTGCGTCGTGCTGGCAGCGAGTGTCGGGCTCGCGGTTCACTTGTTCCTGGAGAAGCCGCTGATCAGGCGCTTGAATCGGGGCCGGCTGCCCGTCTCGATGACTATAGCCGCGCAGAGCGGCGCGGTACGGCCGGGCCTGGGGGCCGAGCTGCGCCCGGTGCCGTCTTCTGACCTTGCTGCGGCAGATCCATCAACGTCCGTCCCATCGCCACAGTCGCGATCGTCATGATCACGAAGTTGAAATCCAGGCTGTTGAACCAACGCGATTCGGACAGGTTGCCTATCAACTGTATGAAGAGCAGCGTGAGATACAGGGTGCCCTGGGGGCGCATCACCTTGAACAGCCGCAGACCCTGCCGCAGAAATACGATGAGATAGCCGAACAGGCAGGCGCCGCCGACCATCCCCAGGTCATCGATGACATCGAGGTAGCCATTGTGCCCCTCGGTGGGATAGAAATAGAGGCGCTGCAGCATGGCCATCGAGGGCGAATCCGGCTTCTGCACCCAGTAAGCGCCGTACCCGGAGCCCAGCAGCGGCCGCTGAGCGATGTGCTCATTCATAATGGCCCAGATGGCCGTACGTCCGCTGAATGTCAGGTCCTTGCCTGTGAGGGCGGTAATCGGTGACAGCAGCGTGCCGGAGCCCGGCAGAAGGTTCAGTACCGCCAGGGAGTAGACCAGCAAGGCACTGACGAATACAGCGATCAGGTAAGGCAGGTAGCGCCGCAGGCCCGGCGGCGAGCGCAGCATCATCAACATCAGAGTGGCCGCGAAGACCGTGGCCATGATCGACGTGGAGCTGCGCGAGTTGAGCAGGCACACCGCGGCTATGCCCGCTCCCAGGGCGGCCATCCAGTTCGGCGTCTCCTTTGTCAGATAGCCGTGTAGCCACAGCAGAAAGGCGATTGCCGACAGGGAGCCGAACGCGTTTTTCTGGGCCGTTAGTCCGTGCCAGGCTCCGACCAACTCCAGCTGATTGCTCTGCTCGATACCCAGCGTCGGCTCCACCATCACGAAGACGATGGAGGCGAGCAGCAGGGCAGTGAGTACGGGCCGCAGCACGCTCTGAAAGCGTGTAGGCCGCCAGGACGCCACGGCGAGCGCGATGGCGTCCAGCAGAATCGTCGAGGCGGTCACGAGGCGTTTCACCGTTATCCCCGGCTCGATCGACCAGAAGATGCTGGCGGCGACCAGCAAGTAGAATCCCAATAGGTAGGGATTGACCGTGCGCAGCAGCTTCTTGACCTGCGTCTTGCGTGCCATCGCGACGGCAATGCCGCAACCAAGCAGCGAGAGCCAGATGAGTTTGCTGAGCGCGGTACCCTCGGTCGGCATGACCACCGCGTTCGGGTTCATTTTGATCGGCGCGTCGAGGATGGTGCTCGGGACGATGTTGAACACCACGAGTGCCGAGATCATGAACGTGACGAAGCGAGCCGGTTTCTGGCGTCTGCCCGCGGCCGGTGCACCGCTGCTGTGCGCCGCAGGACGGCTCGCAGGGGGAGGAAAACCGTTCCTGCCGATCATGCTCCGGATCCAGGGTCAAAGCGGCAGCGTGCCGGCGTCACATTCAAGGTGGTATGTGCAGGCAAGGCTTCGATTCCATCGGGAATGGCCGACACTACCACGAGTGTGTGTGCATTGCCCGTGAGGCGCGTCACTTGCGCTCGTCCGGTGCATTCGCTTGCGGCACAGTTGTTTGTAATGCGACCATCGTCCCCCAACCGAACACAGAACTCCGGTACCTTCCGGTGCAGGGTCGGCAGGGGTCTGATCCGAATTGCATGTCGCCGCTCGCGAAGGGTAAAACCGTATGACTGAACGCTACGACGTCGTAATCGTCGGAACGTCGTTTGCCTCGTCGTTCTTCCTGCTGCGCTACCTGGAGCATGCGCCGGCCAGCGCGAGAATCCTGGTCCTGGAACGCGGCAACGAGGACACCAAGCCGTGGCAGCTGGCCAACCGCAAGCACTCGAGCATCGATCCCGACGACACGTTCGAGAACGACAATCCGCGCAAGGAGTGGTACACGAGCCCCGGGTTCGGCGGCAACTCCAAATGCTGGATGGGCGGGACCACCCGCATGATGCCTGGAGATTTCCAACTTGCTTCCCGCTATGGAGTGGGCATGGACTGGCCCATGTCCTACGAAGAGCTCGAGCCCTACTACAGCACGGTGGAACAGGTGATGTTGATATCCGGGCCGGCTGACAGTCCGATGCCGCGCTCGACGCCGTTTCCGCTGCCGCCGCACCGTTTTTCGGATCCCGACGCGCTGCTGAAGAAACACTTTCCCGACGGCTGGTACCAGATGGCGACCTCCCGGGCGAGCGTGCCGACCGGCAAGCGCGGTGTTTGTTGTGCGACCGGCATCTGCGCCCTGTGCCCGGTCGATGCGAAATTCACCATTCAGAACGGTCTTGCGTATCTCTACAAGGACCCGCGCATTACATTGCAGCTGCGGGCGGAGGCACAGACGGTCGAGACGGCAGCGGGCGTGGCGAAGGCGGTCAACTACCTGCATGCAGGCACCGCGCAGCGCGCCGAGGGCGATTTGATCGTCCTGGCCGCCAACGCAATCTTCAATCCCCACATTCTGTTGCGCTCCGGGTTCGATCAGCCGCTCATCGGGCGGCGGCTGCACGAGCAGATGCCGGTGTATGTCACTCTCGATCTCAAGGGCGTCAAGTGCTACAACGGCAGCACGGTATTATCTGGACTCGGGTACTTGTTCTACGAGGGCGAGCATCGGCGCGACCACGCCGCCTGCATGATCGAGACCTGGAATTCGCCCTTCGCGAACCGGACCGACGACTCGCTGCGGCTCGAGTCCGGCCGCTGGAACGAGCGTCTGATGCTCGGCTTCCTGTTCGATGACATCCCGAGCGACAACAACCGGGTGACCGTCAGCTCGCACGATCCGCGGCTGGCGCGCGTGCATTTCGAGGACTATTCCGAGTATGCGAAGCGCGGCGCCAAGCAGATACCCCGGATGATAGACAAGTTGGCCGAGGCCCTGCCCATCGAGAAGGTTCTGGGTACGTCGCTCGGAACCACGGCCGCCCACATTCAAGGCACGGTAGTCATGGGCAACGATCCTGCCACGAGCGTGGTGGACCGTCACCTCGCACACCACAAATACCGCAACCTGTTGGTCCTGGGGGCGAGTGCCTTTCCGACCGCGAGTCCCGCTTATCCGACGCTGACCGTGTCTGCGTTGTCTTTGTGGGCCGCGGACCATGTGATTGGACGGAGCGCCTCATGATCAAGCGGCGAAGCTTCCTGCTCGGCGGTCTGGGTGTCATCGTGGTTGCCGGCCTCAGTGTGATCGGAATCGGCCCGGTAGCGGCGCGCTCGGAGGTCGCCTCCCTGGTGCGCAAGCGGCTCAACTTTCTGAAACTGGAGGAGGCGGGCTTGCAGGAGTTCGCCAAGGACCAGGTCGCAGCGCTCCTGGCAAAACGTCCGACCTGGAACCGTTGGAAGTATCACTTTCTCGTCATCTTCACCAAGCAGTTCAGCCAGTACGGTGGCTACTCCAATGACAAACGGACGCGCACCCAGCGCCTGGCTGACAACCTGTCCACGTTGTTCCTGCTGTCCAGCGATTTCTTCGTGAACGGCGCTGATGAGTCGCGTACGATCCAATACACGGGCCTGTACGATTCACTGGTACCTTGCAGCAGCCCCTTCGCGCGGCCGGCCATTACCCCGCCCGCCGCGAGCTGAGCACACTATGCACCCCATCCGCATTGCCATCATCGTGCTGCTTGCAGTAGTGGCTGCCTGCGCGCCGTCCAAGCCAACAGTGACCGTGTCAGCTCCAGATGGCAACTGGGTCAGCCTGTTCAACGGCCGGAACCTGGACGGCTGGACAGTCAAAATCGCAGGGCTCGATGTCGGCGACAACTACCGGAACACGTTCCGTGTCGAGGACGGCCTGTTGAAGGTCTCCTATGCGCAGTACGACAAGTTCGCCGACCGCTTCGGCAGCTTGTTCTACAACACGCCGTTCTCGCACTACTGGATCAGGGCGCAGTACCGCTTCGTGGGCAAGGCCGCCCCCGGGGCACCGGGCTGGACCTATAAGAACAGCGGTCTGCAGCTGCACAGCCAGTCGCCCGCCAGCATGCGCAAGGATCAGCAGTTTCCCGTCTCGGTGGAATTCGACCTGGTCGGAGGCTGGTTTGCAGGCAGTCGCCCCACCGGTGATGTCTGTCACTACGGTACGCGGATCCTGATCGACGGGGTGCCTGCCAAGGGGCTGTGCTCGAAGCTCGGCAATGTCACGCTGCGTGGCGATCAATGGGTGACGGTGTTGGCCGAGGTCGAGGGCGGTAAACGGATCAAACAGATCGTCAATGGTACCCAGGTGGTCGAATATACCGATGTCACACTCGATGACACTAACGCAGACGCGCAACGCCTGCTCGCCCAGGGCGCTGGCAAGGCGCTGACCTCCGGCTATATTTCCGTGCAGTCAAACGGCTTCCCGATCGAATTCAAGCGCCTCGAAGTATTGCCGTTGGACGCACTGGTCCATTAGAAAAATGGCCTGCGGCCATTTTTCGGACATCGCCTTGGTTGCCGCCAGCAAAAGGCGCGGCTTTTGCCGGCTGCTCCTGCGCGATGTCGCGCCCGTGTGACGGGGTGTGCCCTAGTCCATTAGAAAAATGGCCTGCGGCCATTTTTGTGCCTGTCCATCCCTGGACGGCACCCTGCGGGCCGACCTTCGGTCGTCCAAACGCGCTCCTGCGCGTTTGTCGGACATCGCCTTGGTTGCCGCCAGCAAAAGGCGCGGCTTTTGCCGGCTGCTCTGGCCTGCGGCCATTTTTCACAGGCTGATGCGGCTGAAGACACGCTCGGGAATCGCGCGGATGATCATCATGATGAGTCGCCAGAAACCGGGTAGATACACCACGGTTGCGGATCGGTCGATGGCACGGACAATGCCCGCGGCGACTGTCTGGGGCTGTGCCCACAGGGCGCTCTTGGGGAGCGCCGCCGTCATGGGTGTGTCCACGAATCCGGGCTTGATGGTGATCACGCTCACGCCGCACTTCGCGAGCCGCTGCCGCAATCCCGACGCAAAGGCCGTGACCAACGCCTTCGCGCTTCCATATACGTAATTACTGGCACGCCCGCGATCACCGGCAACCGATGAGATCACGACGATCGTCCCCGATCTGCGCTGCTCGAATTGCTGTGCGACCGTGGTGAGCAGCACCACCGTGGAGATAGCGTTGGTCGTCAACTCCTGCACGGTGAGCTCTGGGGAGACCTCGCAGGCCTTTTGATTGCTCAGCGTTCCGTGTGCAATCAACACGATGTCCAGTCCGCCGAGTGCCTCGGTGGCGCGCGCCAGCATGGCCTGCAATGCGGGCAGATCGTTGGCATCGAGAGCCTCGAAGCCGACCTGCGGCGCGCCGCGAACCCTCAGGTCGGCGGCGGTCGCCTCGAGCGCATCGGCACGCCTGCCGACGAGGTAGAGCGAGTCCCCTCGGGCGGCCAGCAATCGGGCGGTGCTCTGGGCAATTGCCGAAGTCGCACCCATGATCAGAGCTCTTCTCACGCATCCTCCATCACGCGCCGCCAGAACGTCGAAGAGCAGCGCGGATCGATATATCGGGAAAATTCCTGCCAGCGCGCAAAGCCGCTGCGGAACAGACTGCCGGGCATCCTGCCATCTTTCGCAGGATAGAGGCGTCCGCCGGCTTGCCGCACGATCGCGTCGAGCTCGTTGAACAGCCGCTCCAGCCGCTCGCCGCGGTTGGGAAAATCAAGTGCCAGCGTGATGCCTTGCTGCGGAAATGACAACATTCCCGGGGAGCTCAGCGGGCCGAACATCTTCAACACGGCCAGGAAGGAGCCCTGTCCGCTACGCGCAATCGCCTGCAGCAAATGGGCGGTCGCCTCCGGGCCCGCAGCCCCTGGAATCACACATTGGTATTGATAGAGGCCGTGCGGCCCGTACAGGCGATTCCAATGGAGAATACCGTCCAGCGGGTAGAAGAACGGAGCGTAGCCAATGCGCGCCTGCCTGCGATCCTTCACCGGCAGGTAGTAGTAGGCAGTGTTGAAAACCCGCAGCGACGCGGCATTTACCAGCGAGAACGGCGGCATGCAAGGCACGGCAAGCTGCCGCGGTTGCAGCTGCGCCTGACCCGGTGCATGGTTGGCGCGTTGAAACAGCCCGCGGCCAAGTCGCTTGCCGCGCCCGAGACAATCGACCCAGGCCACGGTGTATTCGAAGCGGGTATCCGAATCGGCGCACAGCGCCAGAAATTCATCGAGGTGATGGAAGCGGATCGTTTCGACGTCCATCAGGGCCCCGGGGACGCGCCGCAGCTGCAATTCAGCCCAGGTTACGATGCCCGTGAGGCCAAGGCCGCCAGCGGTGGCAGCAAACCACTCGGCATTTTCGCTCGACGAGCACATGATCCGTTGCCCGTCGGAGCGCAGCAGTTCCATGCGCCGCACGTGCCGGGCGAACGTACCGAACCCGTGATGGTTCTTCCCGTGGACATCATTCGCAATCGCGCCGCCCACAGTGACGTAGCAGGTGCCCGGCGAGACGGGCACGAACCACCCGGCTGGGACCACGAGCTGCAGGATGTCCGCTAGAAGTACTCCGGCCTCGCACGCCAACACGCCTTTGTTGCGGTCAAATTCGATGAATTTGTCGAGCCCGCGCGTCTGAACCAAGCCGGCGCCGACGTTGAGACAGCTGTCGCCGTAACTGCGGCCGTTGCCATAGGGCAGAACGGTCTCGGCTCCCTCGATACGCGGGAAGCCCTCGTGCCGGCTCTGCAGGCGCGCCAAGGAGTGTTCCGCCCGGATGACGTTGCCCCAGGAACCGACAATTTTGCGGGGCATGTTCAGATTGCCAGCGCAACCGCGACGGCTGCGAGCAACCCGACTCCCAGGCTCTGCCCGTCTTTCAAAGCAAACACGACGGGATCATCATGCATCAGTCCACGCTGGGCGATCATCCATACGCGGCTGACCCAGTACAACATCAGCACGCACAGCATCCAGATCACCTTCGGGCGGCTGTACAGAACCTCTATTTCCGGCGAGTTGACGTACAGGGCGAGCACCAGCACGCTCATATAGCCGCTCGCGGTGCCGAGGCTCTGCAGAAGAGAGAGGTCCTCGACGTGATAGCCGCGTCCGGCGGCGCGGAGACGTTGCTGCCTGCGCAGGGACTCCAACTCCGCGAAGCGCTTTACGAACGCGAGGCTGAGGAACAGGAACACGGAAAACAACAGCAACCAGAACGACAGAGGCACGGCTACGGCAGCCGCGCCCGCAATGATGCGAAGCGTGTACAAGCCTGCCAGGCAGAGCGCATCGATCAGCACGACGCCTTTCAGTGCGAAGGAATAGGCGCAGGTAAGCACGTAATAGGTAGCGAGCACCAGCCAGAATTTCGCGGGCAGGAAGGCCGCAATGAGCACGGCTGCGGCAAGCAGGCAGGGTGCCAGCACGAGTCCAGTGAGCAGTGACAGATCCCCTGCCGCGAAAGGCCGCTTCGACTTGCGCGGATGGGCCCGATCCGCCTCCAGATCCAGCAGATCGTTCAGAAGATAAACGGAGGACGCACACAGGCAGAACGCGATGAGTGCAAGCAGAGCCGCTCCCAGGGACCCAGGGTCTGTATAGCCGTGTGCGGCCAGCAGCGGGACTGCGATGAGAACGTTCTTTGCCCATTGATGCGGACGCAGCGCGCGGATAATGGATTTGAGCGGGCGCGCAGCTCTTGGAAACGCGCGTATCACTCGGGCAGAGCGTGCGATTTCGGCCTCGAGGCGCGCGCCACAGTTGACGACTACGGCACCGGCTCCTCTTCGCCAGATCTTCAGGTCCCGGCGCTCATTGCCGCAGTAATCGAAGCCCCCCTCGCCGAATCGCTCGACGAGCTGGGCTGCCTTGGCCGTGCCGGCCAGATTCACCGTCCAATCACTGGCCAACACCCCGTCGAACAAACCGACGTGAGCCGCGACACTTCGGGCGAGCTGCTCGTTAGCGGCGGTACAGAGCCAGAGGCTGCGTCCGGCGGCGCGCTCGGACCGTAGCCACTCCAGGAACTCGGTGTTGTAAGGAAGCGCGGCCGGATTTAGTGTCACGCGTGCGCCGATCTGCGCCTTCAGAACTGCCTTCCCCCGCAGCAACCACAGTGGCACGAGGAACAGATACAACAGGTTGCGCTTCAGGAGCAGGACCAGCGACTCGAGCAGCAGGTCCGTGCGCACGAGCGTGCCATCGAGGTCCACGCACAACGGCGCCTTCAGGGTGATCGCCTCTACTGCCATGGCACTGCAACCGGCACTGTTCTGGGTCGAAGGATAAAGATCGCGCCCCAGCCAAACGCCACGCCGAGCCACAAGGTCACCAGGCGGCACGTCAAGGTGATGAGGAGTGCCTGGCCTACAGAATAGCCTTGCGAGGCGAGCAGCGCCGTCATGACCGCCTCCGTGCTTCCCAGGCCCCCTGGCAGGAGCGACAGTCCGCCAATCAGAACGGCCGCGCCATAAATGCCGATCGCGGTGGTAGTGACGAGGTGTGCCTCTGGAAACAACCCGCCGAGCAGGCTCAATCCCGCACCCTCCAGTCCCCATGCCAGCAGTCCCAGCAGGAATCCCGGCACGAGTAGTCGGGGGCTCAGGAGTTTGCGTGTCGAGGCGAGCATTCGCGCCAGACTCGCCAGCACATTACGGATTGATTTCGGGATGCGGGCCGCAGAGCTGATCGCACCGGCTATCGCGGTCCAGGGTAACAGTGCGAGCGTGAGAAGCACGCCGACGCCCCCCGCCGCGGCGCCCAGTATGACGCCGTGGTAGCCCGATGCAGAGCTGAACAGCAGAGCGGCCAACGCGACCATGGCCACGAGATCGAGGAACCGCTCGGCAAAAAAAGCGGCGGCGACATCACTGACCGGTATGCCCAATGGCACATAGTACCGGGCACGGACCATCTCTCCGACTTTGCCGGGAGAAACGGTATAAGCAAATCCGGCGGTGAAGGTCAGCGCCGCGAAGCGCAGCGGCACGCGATGGCCCAGAGTTGCCAGGTAGGTTCGCCACCGAATGATCCGCAGCAGGTAATTCAGTACGGACAAGGCGGCGGCCAGGACCACCAGGTCCCACGAGCGGATCACCGGGGCCAAAGACAGCTGCGCCAGGTCTCCATGCAAAGAGAACACGCACCAGGCCGCGAACGCCGCCATGACGAGATAAGGTACGAAACGCCGGACTTGACGCATTTTTTGGTCTTTGTGTCGGCTTCCGGCGGTCGGCTACCACAGGAATATCCGCGCATTGCATCCGCTGGAGAGGGGACTTTGCGTCGATTATAAGCACGCGCAGCCTTCACTGCCGTGACAGGCATCACTTGTCCTGAGCGGGTGGGGCCAGGCGCCCGCCTGCACTGTGGCGGGGCGCTGTCGGGCAGCCATGGTGCAGCTGCCGCGCGGAAATCCGTTCCACTGCGGCGGCGTGCGTGTGATCGCGCGTGCGCGACCTACCCAACATCGAAGCTCCTATGTGTTGGGTAGCCGCCCTGCGCGGCGGTCAGTTGGCGGAGAAGTGGATGTCGTCCACGTACCACTTGTTCGTCGTGTAGCCGGTGTTCGGCTGGTCGGCGGTCTGATCCTGGATCATGAACTTGTAGATGTGGGTTCCCGCCGGGATCTGGTAGCCGCCTGCACCCAGCGGGATCTTGTACGTGGTCCACTTACCGACGGCGGGCTGCGGGCCGTAGTTGAGCACGTTCAGCTTGATCCCGATCGCCTGATCGCCGATCTGGTAGAAGGCGCTCGCCCACGTCTGGTTGGCGATGGTCGGCTTGAGCGAGAAGATCAGGTACTTGTAGGGAGCGATGTTGAGGTCAAAGTTGGTTGCGAACGGCTGGAAGCCGCCGATACCGGTCACCGAAATGTCATAGGGGCCGGACATGGGCACGCCGGCCGTGTCCTTGTAGTTGACCTTCACGCTCCAGGAGTAGTCGCCGGGCCAATAGAAGTTGCCGTTCTGGTACACCCAGAGCTGGCCGGTGGTCGACGTCGGGGGAGGCGTTGAGGCGCCGCTCGAAGTACCGACAATTTCCGCGACATTGGAGCTCGTGCAGTGGTATGTTGCGGCCGGCATGGCTTGGGCTGCAGCGACGCAGGCGGTTTGTGACGAGTAGGATTTGCCGTTGCCGTCGAGTTGCCAGGTGGGTTCCGTGACGGTCCAGGTCGTGGCCGATGCGGACAGGGCGAGCGCGCCGAGCGGCAGTCCCGCCAGCAGTGAAGGTAGTTTTCGCATGTCGAATCCTTAAACAGAAAAATCAAATCAAAGCCATCGAGGACTGAATGTCCTGGCGGCCGGTGGTGCAGAACTTTTGGTTCCTCCTCGGTTGCGCCCAACAGCGGGCAAAAAAGACCCGTGCAGGCCTCCGGGCACGCCTGCAGAAGTAATCCCAGTTTTTCCCGTCCTGCCGCCGGTCGATCGTCCGCGGGCGGCACCCGAGTGCATGCGCACCAGCGCATGGTTTGTGTCAACGGCCCGCCGGAATCTAACCGCCGGGGAAGAACGCGGCGACGCCGCGCCTGACTGTCATTGAGTCGTAAAGTAGATACCGTCCACGTACCAATGGTTGGTCGTGTAGCCGGAGCTCTGCATGTCAGCGGTCTGATCCTGGATCATGAACTTGTAGATGTGCGTCCCCGAGGTGAGCTGGTAGCCGCCCGCCCCCAAGGGAATCTTGTAGGTGGTCCACTGCCCAATGACCGGCGCCGGGCCGTAGTTGAGCACGTTCAGTATCACGCCCGTGGCGATGTCACCCACCTTGTAGAACCCACTCTGGAACTGCTGGTTGGGCAGTGTCGGCTTGAGCGAGAAGACCAGGTACTTGTAGGGACTGGGGTCGAAATCATAGTTGGTCGCAAACGGCTGGAACCCACCGATGCCCGTAACCGCGATGTCGTAGGGACCCTGGAGCGGAATTCCGGCCGTGTCCTTGTAGTCGATCGTGACACCCCAGGAGTAGTCGCCGCCCCAACTGAAAACACCATTGTGGAAGATCTGAAAGACTGAGGAGCCGGATCCACTGCTGCTGCCTGAGCCATTGATCGTCGTAGTGGCGCTGCTCGGGCTGCTCAACGTCGCACCGGCTGTCGGGCTGGACAACGCGACAGTGAAGGTCTTACTGCCGGTGAACCCAGTGGCATTGCTGATGGCAACCGGGAACGTCTTTGATGCGGCATCACCATCCGCCCATTGGAGGGTTCCGCTCGCGGCCGTGTAGTCGGTTCCGGCCGCCGCCGTCCCGTTCGCCGTAGCGTATTTCACGCTGATGGAGCCGCTCGATCCGCCCGTTCGGTTGACGGTGACCGTCAGGGTGCCCGCGCTCTGTGCGACCGTGTAGCCCGATGACGATAGCTGCAAGCTACCGACCGCAGCAGCAGCGGTGCCGTTGATTGCGACCGACGCGCTGCCGGGGCTGCCCAGCGTCGAGCCAGTCAGATTGCTGAGTGCAACCGAGAAAGAACGTGTTCCGGAGAAAGGAGATGACCCACTGATGGGGATCGAGAACGTCTTGGATGCTGCATCTGTGTCCGACCACTTCAGCGTGCCGCTCGACGTGGTGAAGTCAGTGCCCGCAACGGCGGTTCCGCTGCGCGTGGAATAGGCGACAGTGGCCGCGCCTGCCGCGCCTCCCGTGCGATTGACAGTCAGTGTGACCGAGCCGGCGCTCTGTGCCACGGAGTAGGTGGATTTCGCAAGCTCCAGCGCGCCTGCAGCAGGCGCAGCATCCCCGTTGACTGTGATGGTTGCAGTGCCCGGACTACCGATGGTAGCCGTAGAGCTGGGATTCGAGAGCGCGACTTTGAAATTTCGGCTGCCACTGAACGGCGCGGCATTGCTGATAGTGACGTTGAATGTCTTGGCGGCGGCGTCTCCCGCGGCCCAACTCAGAGTGCCTTTGGCAGTGGTGTAGTCCGTGCCGGCCAACGCAGTACCGTTGGCTGTTGCGTACGCAACGCTTATTGCGCCACTCGAGCCGCTGACACGGCTGACCGAAACCTTCAACGTGCCGGAGCTTTGCGCGATGCTGTAACTCGATGCGGACAACTGCAGCGTTCCGGCGGCGGCCGATCCGGACCCGGTGATCGTCACGACGGCGCTGCTCGGTGATCCCAAAGCAACCCCTGACCGCGGGTCGGACAGGGCGACACTGAACGTCTTGTTACCCGCAAGCGCCTTCGCAGTGCTGATGGGGACGTCCACGGTCTTCGAGCTCGCGTCGCCGTCCGCCCATTCAAGTACTCCATTCACGGCGCTGTAGTCAGTGCCGGAAACCGCAGTGCCGTTGGCAGTGGAGTAGGCGACGCTGACCGCGCCCGCCGATCCACCTGTACGATTGACGGTTATCGTCGCCATTCCCGCTGTTTGGGGAGCGGTGTAGGTATTGCCGGACAGTTCTATGGAGCCCACCTCGGCCGTTGCGTCACCGGAGATGGAAACCGTGGTGCTGCCCGGACTGCCGATCTTGGCGCCAATGCCGTTCGGATTGGTAAGGACTACTTGGAATGCACGCACGCCCGAAAACGGGGTGGCGTTACTGACGGGTATCGTAATTGTCTTTGCGGAAGTGTCAGCTTCTGCCCACTGCAGCGTGCCGGTGGCGCTTTCGTAGTCGGTGCCGGCGACCGCAGTTCCGTCTTCGGTGTCGAAGTCAACGCTCACAGCTCCCAGCGCCGTTCCGGACCGCGTGACCGTTATGGATACGGAGCCCGCACTCTGGGAAACCGACACGTTGTCGGCAGTAAACCCGAGTGGGTCGGCGGTGGCGGTGTCCCCGGTGGCGGCTGGCACTGCCGAGGCTGAGCCCGATGAGGACGACCCGCTGCCGCACCCTGTTAGTTCAAGGGCTGCGAAAACAGCGCAAAAAACCGCCAACCGGAGCACGCATGACGCGCTCCTTGTCCAGCTAACCATTCGAACCCCGCAAAAAAAGTTGCGCCATCGTGGGCCGGACCGGGTTCACGTGAAGGGCGCTTCGCGGTCGTTGCGCTTCTTCTTACGAGTTGGTCCGTGCGATCCTCGACACGGCGTTGGCAGAATCGCTGGTGAGCGAACCTGCCTATGCAAGCCGGGGGGATTAAACGGGTGTTCGGCGCTCAGTGCAAAGTGTCTGCGATTTCATACAGCCGGCGTGTTTAAGTTCACACAGTGGTCACTGCTTGACATATGTTAAGAATGGCCAGCAGTCACCCGGCGCGGGCGGGTCGGCGGCGCGGCAGCAGTCTGCGCGGGCGAAGAGGCCGCCGCCCGCCGCCGCACTGCTTGTTGGTCATGTGTGTTGTGTTTGTTGTTTTGTCCGCCTCGGCGGTCCGCGGACCTGGGCTCGTCCGTGCAGTGCGGAGCCTTAAAGCAAGGTGTTTTAGCGGTGTGTAGTATCCGTATGTTGGACCAACAGAGAGTGCCGGCTGGGGCGGGAAGCCGCGCGGGCGGCGTGCCGGTGCGCGTGGCGCAGGGGGGGGATGCTGCGCGTCCGAAGGCGCCCGCCGCTGGCGGCGGCAGATGACGAAGCGATTACTGCAGCGCTTGCCGACGGTTAGAAGTTGTTCAGGACCGCGCCGACCACCCAGGCATTGGTGGTGGCGAGCTTGCGGCGCAACTCGCTCAGAATGTGAAATGAGGTTGAATTTGTTCTGCCGAGCACCACCACGTGGCCGGCGACCGATGCCACGGCGAGGCCGTCGGAAAACTGGGAGACGGGCGGCGTATCGACGATCACGAATTCGTAGCTACGCCGCCAGTCGGCGACCATGCGCTGGAAGAGGCTGCCGGAGAGCAGCTCCAGCGGATTGGAAGGCACGGCGCCCGAGGTGAGCAGGCCCATCTGCGGCACGCCCTCGATTCCGTGCACGCGCGGCGGAGTCACATCGGTCAGTGCCTGCGCCAGTCCGATCGAGTTGTCCGCGCCGAACAGCGCATGCAGCCGCGGGCGGCGCAAGTCGGCATCCACGAGCAGCGTACGGCTGCCCAGTTGAGCAAAAGCGATCGCGAGCTCCGCCGCGAGCTGCGAGCGCCCTTCGCCCGCACATGGACTCACCAGCGCAAAAATCGCCGCTCCACGGCGGCCGTTCGTGCGCATGAGCAATTCGGTACGCAGGCTGCGAATTGCCTCGCTGCGCTCGTTGTAGGGATCGTGAGCGAGGATCAGCTCCTTGCCGGGCCGCAGCCGGTCGCCCTGCCAGAGAACCAGCTCCCGGGCGGCCGGACGCCGACGCAGCGCTTCCTCGATGATGCCGCGACCTTCATGCCGCTCATGGCGCCGGATCAGCTCATCCGCCTCGTCGAGCTCGCGTTGCGTGACCAGCCCGGTATGCAGAGCCGCTTCGTGAAACTGCAGCCCGAGCGCCTTCTTTGCCTGGCGGATACTTTCGATCGCTTCATCCGGGAGCTTGTACAGCAGCGCCAGGGCATCGGACAGCTCTTGGTCAGACTCCATCTGCGACTCTTTATAAAGAGGGTCGGCGCTCATTCGATCGTTCTTGGCCACGTTTAATAGCGCATTGAATCAGCCGGGCGGTCAAGCCGCCGAGTTCAGGGTCTCAAAACGGCACCGTGCGCATACTTTGCCATAATTGCGGGCACCCTGCCTGAGCCCACAGGTCATCCTCGGATTGGTCACAAAAGGTTGATTTTGTTGTTAAAACCATTGTGGGGGCGGCGCCTGCTGCATTTGAGAAGCAGATCATGGGCGCACGTGCGCACCTTGGCGATACTACGGCCGCTCGACCGCAGTCAATACATATAACATATAAGAAGAGCCATGCTCGATCTGAAACCTGAAGAGTTTGCAGAGCACTTCAACAACCGTCACTTCGTGCTGCATCACGACCTGACCGGGCATCCGCTTTTCGAGTTGCCACGGCTGATCGAGCTGGCGCGCGATACGGCGGCAAACCGGCCCGACGACCTGTACTACGATGCGGGCGTCACCGATCTCAACGAGCGCTGGGGCACATCCCGCTGCGAGTTTGCGGTGGACGAGACCATCCGCCGCATCGAGAGCGCCGGCGCCTTCATCATCCTCAAGCGCGCCGAGACTGATCCGGCCTACGCGGGCCTCATGCAGCGCTGCATGTCAGATCTGCTGCAGGTGAGCGGACGGGAGCTCGAGAGGAGGATGCGCCGCCGTGAGGTCATTCTGTTCATTACCTCTCCGCGGCGCATCACGACGTATCACATCGACAGTGAGACCAACTTCCTTCTTCAGGTCCATGGTGAGAAGGATATTAGTATATTCAACAAGTTCGATCGTGAGGTTCTTCCAGAAGAAGAGATCGAGCGCTTCTGGTCCGAGGACAACAACGCAGCGGTCTACAAGCCCCAGCTGCAGCACCACGCTGACGTCGTGCGCCTCGTACCTGGTAATGGAGTGCACATTCCGGTGAATGCGCCGCATTGGGTGCAGAACGACAACAATATCTCGGTGTCGGTCAGCATCAACTATCACAGCTGGGACAGCGAGTACGCGCATCTGTACTGTGCTAACAATTTCCTGCGCAAGAAGCTGGGCCTCTCGCCCACGCCACCGCACAAATCCGCGTTGCTCGATTCAATCAAGCGACCGCTCGGCGCGGCCATTCTGAAATTGAAGGAGCGCCGGCACGGGCCGGTCAGAAAACGCTGATGACGCGCAGCTCTGCCGCTCAGGTCCATGCGCCGCAGGCGCCGGCGACGGTGATCGAGGACCCGCAGGGTCTGTTCAGCCGCAACTACAACCGTGTCAATTTCATGTTTCCACACCAGCTGGCGGGCAGTGCGATGTGGGAGCTGCAGAACCTCGTGGCACTGTCGCGGCGCATGCCGGACCACCGTGATACCTACTGGTCGAACGGCAAGATCGCCGTGAACAACAGCTGGGAGTCCGGCCAGAAGGACCGGCTCTCACTGGATGAGACCCTGGTCAACATCGAGCACAACGACTCGCTGGTGATCCTGAAGCATACCGAGCAGGATCCTGAGTACGGACCGGTGCTGCAGCAGATCCTGGCGCGGATCGTGGAGCTTGCAGGCGAGCAGATGCGTTGCGATGTCACTGTCGGCGAAGTCCTCATCCTCATCAGCTCCCCCAACCGCGTGACGCCATACCACATGGATGGCGAGACCAACTTCCTGCTGCAGGTGGCCGGCGACAAGCAGTTTTACGTGTTCGATCATACTGACCGGACGTTGGTCACCGAGCTCGAGCTGGAAAGGTTCTATGCGGTCAGTCAGGCGCTCGCCAAGTACCGGCCCGAGCGGCAGGTGGACGCGAATGCCTACGACCTGCGCGCCGGCTTCGGTATCCACGTTCCGGTCAATGCACCGCACTGGGTGCAGAATCACGCTAACGTGTCAGTTGCCCTGAGCGTGACATACGAGCTGCGCTCGATAGGCCGCCTGACGGACCTGCACAGAATCAACCGGCGCCTGCGATTGCTGGGTTTGAGACCGTCGCCGCCGGGGACTTCCGCGTGGCGTGATGAGATGAAGCTCGCCGCGTACCGCGCAGCACGCGGGCTGCGCAAACCGCCGGCGGTCGTGCGGCCCTACCCGGTGTGGACTCCGCCGGCGGCTTGAGTCGGGTCAGCTCGCGCGCGACGCGCGGCGCAGCGCCCCCGGAAGTCGGGCGGTGAACATTGCGGCGAATTCGGGCAGCAACAGTCCGATCAACGCGCCGTAGGTCACAATCCCGGCCAGCACGAGCCAGGCCAACAGCGCCACGCTGCCCAGATACGGCGCCAGCAGCAGCTTCAACCCCAATACGACTGCCCCAGTGCCCCCCGCCGCCAGCAGCGCGGGCAGCTGCGCTAGCAGTACACCCTTGGCTGCGATGCCTCCGTAGCGGCGCGCGAAGATAACGGGAATTGTGGCAGTGACCAGCGGACGGCAGGCGATTGCGGCGGTTGCCGGGTACAGGCCAAGTGGGGCGAACGCGGCACTGACCAGTACCAGCGTGAACGTCTGCGCGGTCGCGTTGATTGCAATGACTGATTGTCGGTTCATTCCGAGCAACGCGGCGCTGAGGGCGTAATGCGTGACATACGGAATAACTCCCAACATCATCAGCTGTGCGGGCAGCACGCCGCCTGCCCAGCGTGCATTCAGCCAGGTCGTAAAGAGCAAGGGCATGACGGCCGCCGCGCCAATGCAAAGCGGAAATGTCAGGGAGCTCATGTGCGTCAGGATTCGCTGTGTAGCGAGCTCGATTCCGGCCCGCTCATCGGCAAATTGGCGCATCTGTATCCGGGCGACGCCATAACGGGGCGACACGGCGAGCTGCACGACGATGTCGCTGAGCCGGGCGGCGAGGCTGAACAGACCGAGCTCGCTTGCGCCGAGGAAGAAACCCAGGATGTAGCGCGGAATCTGATCCGCTGCCCAGGACATGGTCTGCGAAAGAAGCATTGGCGCTCCGTAGCGCCGCAAATCGTGGAAGTGGGGCGCTGAAAAGCCCATGCGGAAGGGCATCTTCACGAGCTTCCACAGGATCGCGACGTTCAGCACCCGTTGAATGGTCGCCTGCCAGACGAGGGCCCAGACGCCGTAGTGCATGAAGGTAAGGATCAAACCAACTATACCGGCGATGGTTGTGCTCGCGAGCACGCGGGTCACCAGGGGCTCGAACTGCAGATCGCGGCGGCAGGCTGCATTCGGTGCCGAGGCCAGCACGGTAAATATGGGCAGAGCCGCCATGAAGCGCAGCAGCGGCACCAGCTCAGGCTCGCGAAATACCGCGGCGATGCGCGGTGCAAACGCGAAGATGAGTGCCCCCGATGCCACGCCGCAAGCAACGTTCACCGTCGTCATGGTCGAGTAATGCCGCTGCTCGATAGTCTTTATCGAGATCAGTGCATCAGTGCCTGCGATCTCCAGGACATACTCACAGAAGCCGATGAAGACCATCACGAGCGCGATCAGGCCAAAGGCACGCGGTCCGAGCATCGGCGCCTGAATGGCAAACAGCGAGATCGCGAATATCTGCTTGAATAGATTCTGCGCGGTAACCCAGGAGGTCGGCGAGATTTTACTCAGGCGCGCTCGCATGACGGGGTGAAGTGGGTTCGCTCGGGCGGCCTGGTGCGGCGCTGCGGGCGGCTCAGCGCCGCTCGAACACGAACCCGGCGAACTCCTTGATGAAGCGCTCGGGATGGAATGGAATGATGCAGTCCAGGTCCTGCACCGCCCAGCGGTCACGCAGCTGGTAGCCGTGAGCGGCGAATTCCTGCAGAAAGCCGCGCTCGTTGAAGAGCCGGTTGGGTGCTACCGCGGGCCCGTAGTTCTGCAGCGTCCAACAGTCCTCGCCGGCGGTGACCGGCACCTTGTTCAATAGGATGTGCCGCGGCTCGTTGGCCAGCGATTCCAGCAGTTTGGAGGGGGATATCGGCAAGTATTGCAGCGCGCCCGCTGCCAGCAACACGTCGCAGCGGCCCGCGGCCGCGAGCTGGTCGACAAACTTCAGTCCCGCAGCCGCCTCCCGCTGCGCAATCTGAGTACCCTGCTCGGCGATCCTGGTGACTTCCACGACGGTCCAGGTGGCGCTCGCCGGCATGTTGCCCAGACGGCGGCGGTAGCCGTAGTAAGTCAGCCCTATCGAGCCGCCGACGTCCACCAAGGCATCCTGCTCGCCAAACAGCTGGGTGAGCCAGAAGAAGATTGGATAGGTGGATGGTGTTACCCGATCGATCTGATCCACCCACAGCCTGGCGCAGCTCTCGTGATCCCAGCCTGCCTGGCGGGACTCGGGAATGTCCGCCATCGCAGCCTCGTAGGTCGGGTAAATGCCGGTATACAGCCCGGTGTGATCGCGCCGCGTCAACACCTGCCGGGCGTGGTAGCGGGGCAGTCCGGGGACAGCCCGGGCCCAACGTCCAGTCGGCAGCCGGCCCAGCAGGATCTCGAGGGCCTTGTATCCCAGGCGGCGCGGGTTCGTAGGATTGGCGTGCTGCACGTTCATAGATAGAAACAGGGTAAGCGCAGGCCGCGGGGCATGTCGGTGCGCGAATCGACGGTCCGAGCGACGCTCAGGCGCGTTGAGCTCATCTACAAACCGAGGGCATCACGGAATACACATGGTTCTCTGTGCTGCGAAATACCGGTTGCAACTGGCCGGCCGGGGCGTCTGTCCCCGCCGCGAGCGCGATGTATACGCGGCTGCCATTGCCGGCTTCGCCAAGCAGGTGGCACAGGGTGCCGGAGTCTTTTCCGGAGAGTGCTGCCGCGAGGTAAGCCTCCTCATGCTGTTTGCGCGTCTGCCAGTCGATGTAGGGATTCGAATAGGTGAAAGGAAGCGCCACGCTCTTGCGGCCGGCTGCGAGCACCGCTAGCGCGGCGCTGTCATGCACGCCATTGGTAGAGATGTCGGTAACAAACAAGGTGTCAGGCGGTGTGCTCCTCAGCATCCATTGGTAAAGTTCCAGATCAACCCGGTTGCGCATGTCGAGCGCGCGCTCACGCATTGCCTGATCAGTGGGCCGAAAGGATAAGACCGCGCAAGCCAACGCGAACGCGCCGCTCGCTGCCACGACGGTGGCGAACGACGCAGCGGTGGGGTTCGCCGCCGCCCTCGGGCCGGTTTGCGGGGCGAGCCCCGAAACAACTACATAGCCGAATACGCACGCGAGGGCCGATTGCGCGTAGAACATCCAATGGTGGACCGGCACTACGAACGTAGTACAGACAGCGGCGGTGCCGCCAACACCGCAGGCGAAGTGCCGGACAATGAAGAAGAGGGGTAACAGAATCCATACGCCCAGGATCACCACGGTGGCCGGCGCGACGGTGCGGCCAAACGGCCGGGCACGCCAGTAATTCCAACCCAGCAGCGCGAGGGCGCCCAATCCAGGCAGGCAGGCCGCGATGACGCGTTTCGGAATCCGGCTTGGATCGAAGAGGTCATCGGTGAACGCCCCCGCGGGGCTCAGGATCTTGAGATGATAGGTAGTCAGCAGGGGCATCATGAACGGCAGACTCCAGAGTATTGCAGTCAATGCCACGGTGCCAACCCACGCAACCGTTCGCATCCGCATGCCCTGCGTCGATACGGCGGCGGCCGCGGTAATGACCGCCAGAATCAGGGCAGGAACCGTGTGCGCGAGGAACACGAGCCCCAGCATCGATCCGATCAGAAACGCATCCCCGAATCGGCCGCGTTGCGCGCGCGCGCTGAGCAGCCAGACACAGCAAAAAAACAATGCCTGCGTGAGCGCCGGGACAGAGTGCCAAGGCGAATATGACGCAGCCATCCAGGGTGGCAGCAACGTCCCGTCGAAGCACACGAGCAACACCGTGGCAATGGCGGCCGCCGCAGCGTCGATCAGCCGACGTACCATCAGGAAGAAGGTTGTTGGTATGAGCAGATTCACCCACGGCGCTGCGCCGACGAGCAGTTGAAGCGGCTGCGTGTGAGCGATCGAGGCAACGAGTGCCGCCAGAGCATGCAGCAGGGGCGGGTAGTACCGCTTGGCACCCTCGATAGAGGGATCCCCGGAGAGGTTGCCGTCCATGAATCCCTGCACGAAGCCGGCATCACGGTAGGTATCGAGCAGCGCGGTGTAGCCCCCCAGGCCGCGCACGACCCATAGGCCATGCACGACGCAAACGCTCAGGAGTACCAGGAGCACGACCCAAGGCCACGCCTGTAGCAGCGCCCGGACGGCGGGGTTGGAGGCTACGAAGCGGGAGCTCACAGCGACCCGATGGACAAGCCTTGCGGCGAGCCTTGCGGAGCGGGCCAACTCTGGACCCGTACCTCGGGGAATTGTGGCAGCGGAGAATCCAGGGCGGGTGGCCGCGCGGCTGTCAGATACCGCGAGAAAAACTCGAGCACATACGTTTGTATGATTTGCTGCGCCCGATGCGGATCTATCGCCCCGCCGAATGACAGCCGGCGCAGCGGCGAGCGCAACGGAACGTCGGTGAAGTTCATGTGAGCCATACCGGTTATGGTTACACGGATGCCCCCCAGAGCCTGCAGGTTGGCGGCGAGCCGCGAGTAATCGACCTGATCGAGTCTCGCCTCGTAGCGGGTCATGGGATCGGGCGAGCTCAGAGCAGCCGCCGTGGGCATCTGCAGTTCCTCGCAAATGAACATGTACGGGCGTTCGACCCCTTCATGGAGTGTGTCACCCCAGTGTCGTCCATCCATGTTGATGACTGCTCTGATGCGTGGATCGAGGCGGCTCGCCTCGGCCGCTATGGCGCCGCCGTACGAGAAGCCAAGGGTGCCCGCGCGCTGCGCGCCGAGCCGCCCGGCAAAGCGGCTCCCGGCCTGCGCGTCGAACGCGGCGAGCGCATCGAGCACAGCGATCGCATCTCGGGCGTGTGTTCGGGCTCTGGAGTGGTCGAGTTGAACCGAATGTTCGAAGGCCGCAGCCGACGTGTATTCGACCATCTCTCGAGCGAGTTGCGCGCGCATTTGAGCAGCGCTCGCGTCTGCTGTGGCGGGCAGATATTGCAGTGAGGCAACTGCGAATCCGCGGCTGGCCAGCTCACGGATCAGTGCAATGTTCTGGACCTTGTCTTCCGGCCAGCCGTCGAAATAGATCACAACCGGAAACTTGGTTGTAGTGCGCGCCACGGGAGCATCCGGCACGGCTGGCGCCGGCGGCAGCGCGCGCAGCCGGGCGGCAATCCTCTGCTGCACGATCGTGTTGAGTCGTTCCCGGCGCCCGGGTGCCTCTGCCGGATACCACAGCCGCACCAGCGGTGTTGCCTTCAGCTCGGGTCCAACATCCGGCGGCCGCGACACACTGACCGGGAGCGTCGTGACTCCAATCGCGAAGGGGCCGTGAGCAGATTCAAGCGCGACGAAGGGCAGCAGAAGGCAGCTCGCCACCGCTAGCGCGAGTAACGCCACACTCGCACTCGTTGACCAGAACAGGGTCTGCGCGCTCGAGCCGAGCAAACTGGGTGTGGCTATCACCACGAGCGCGGCCGCATACGCGGGGAACATTTGCCACCGCCAGCCCTCGATCAGTACCTGCACGATGAGCACCGCCGCGAGCAGCAGCTGCATGCCGTGCACCCACTGCAGGCCTGCCGCTCGCCCGAGGCCGGCAAGCCGGATGCCGCAGGCTGCTACGGCGAGTGTCAGGATCAATTCAAGGATGCGCATGCTATGAGCCCGTCAGCACGGGCCGGCGGTTAGGTATGATTGTCAGACCCTACTCGGCGCGGCCGGCGGCCGCGATGAACGGCGCCATGCGCTCGGCCATCTGGCTCGCGCCGGGATCCTGGAACATGGTGAAGTGATTGCCTTGCACCATCGCCAGCTCCACACCGCCCTGCGCATAGGGGCCCCAGCCTGCCAGCGGATCAAACATCCAGCCGGTCGGCTCCTGCGTGCTGCGCAACAGGGTGATGCGGCCGGAATAAGATTTCGGCTCGTACCGTTTGGTGGCGGCCTGCAGATATTCCAGCAGCCACTTGTCGTACTCTTCGGGTCCGGCGGCGGGCTCGATTGCCTGCCGTGGCCGCCGGCCGCCCCACAGGCGAGCCACCAGGTAGCGCAGCTGCTGCACGCTCGGCCGCTGGTCGATGAATTGCGCGAAGGTCTGTTGACCCGATTTGAAGCGGCGCCAGTCGGCGCGGGCGAGCTGCCAGCGCAGCGTGTAGGTGCCGATCAGCCGGCGCACCGCCGGCAAGCGCGTGAAGTAACCCGGCACCCAGGAATCGATCAGGAATACATTGCTGACTCGCTCGTGGCCTGCCGCGAGCTGCCGCGCGATCTCAAATGCGAGCGCGCCCGCGACACACCACCCCGCGAGTATGTACGGCCCGCTCGGATGCACCCGGCGAATCAGCTTGACGTATTCGGCGGCGATCTCCTCGAGTGTCCGGGGCAGTGTTTCATGCTTCGCGGCTGGGTCGAACACCTGCAGTGACGTGACCGGTTGCTGGGGGCCGAGCCGCTTGGCGAGCAGGTAGTACACGCCCGTGTTGTTGATCGCGATCAAGGGCACGTTGGCGCCATCCGCCTGCAATTTCACCATCTGGCGGAAGTCGAATTCACGCGCGTCGCTGTGCAGCAGCCGTGCGAGCCCGCGGACACTCGGGGCACGGAACAGGGAGCCGAGCGTGACGCGGCGGCCGAACTCCGCCTCCACGCGCGCCAACATCCGCGCGGCCAGCAGCGAATGGCCCCCGAGCTCGAAAAAATTCGCGTTGCCGTCAATCCCGGTCTCTGGCACATCCAGCAGCTGCGACCAGATGGCCGTCAAACGCCGCTCCATCTGCGGATCGACTGGCTCTTCCAGCTCGGGCTTGCGAACCTCGAGCGCTTCGGTCTCGCGCGGCGACCTTTCGTCGATGATCTCGACGACCCCATCCGCCCTGACTCGGGCCGCCTCGCCCGTCTTGAATAACCGCTCATCCTCGCCACCCCCGGCGGGGGCGAAAATGAAACGTCCGCCTTCAGGATCGGCACGCTCATCCATTACACCAGTGTTGCCACCGATGTAGAGCTCGCCGCGGGCACCCACCGGCGGGGACCTCAGGCTCTCATCCAAAACGCGGAACCGTGTGTACGCAAAGGGTTCGCCCAACAAGCGCAGATCGTGCGGCTGTTGAACGCGGCGCGCGGACACGCACCCGGAGGTTTCAGTGTAGGAATGCAGCGCCCAAAGCTCGGTGCTGCGCGCAAGCAGGCGTGCTACCGTTATTGAGCCGAACACGCCACGCTCGCAGAGCATCCTGGGAATCTGCTGGCCTTCAGGTATGGCTTCCAACAAGGTGGCGCAGGTTGCTGCGTTTGCCATGGCGGTCGTTACGCGCGACTGCTTGATCGCATGTTGGAGTCTGTCCGCGGAGGCCGCTTCGTCCGCGGTCGCCAGTACGATCCGCGCGCCGTGCATGAGCGGTAAAAACAATTCAACGGCTAATGCCGAGGCAGCTGTCGGACCCATCGAGAGGAAGACATCGGCGCTCGTGCTGCCCACCCTGCTTTGCAGGCAGGAGAGGGCGTTCAACAGCCCGAGGTGTGAAATCTCCACGGGGACGGGGTCAGCGCCGCTGAACCATACTGCGGCAGGGCCTGTCGGCGCCACCGGCGGGAGCATCGAGCTTGCGGCGGGAGTAGGCCCGCAGAGGCTGGTGATCACGCCACGCGGCGCTTTGAGTGCACCTTCGCGGCCGCGCGTGGTCAGTACCAGTGTCGCACCGGACGAGTCAATGAGCTGCTGTGTATGTTCTGGCGAGTCCAGAACATTCAGCGCGACGTATGCGGCGCCTGTCTTCCACACGGCAAGGATCGCGACCAACAGCTCGATCGAGCGCGCAAGCTGCAGACCTACGCGTGTTGCGGGGCCTATGCCCTGAGCGCTCAAGGCGAGGGCGGCCCGCTGCGATTCGGAGTCGAGCTGGGCGAAGGTCAGACGCTGCTCGCCGTAGACCACCGCGACCGAGTTGGGTGTTGCCTTGGCTTGGGCGCCGATCAGTTCGCCGACCGTCCGGTCCTGCGGGTATGTGACGGCGGGCCCGCACAGGCGCGGCGCTAAGCCGTTGATCTCGAGCGGATCGGCCAGCCGCAGCTCGGAGATGCGCCGCGACGGGGAGGCCACGGCACTCTCCAGGGCTGCTTGAAAATACCGCAGCAGCCGGTTGGCGGTGCCCGCTTCGAACTGATCCGTGTTGAATTGACAGGAGAAGCGCCAGCCGTCCGGCCGCTCCACCATGAAAAAGTTCAGATCGTAGATAGCGCCCGCGGGCAGCGAGGGCAGGTCCACCAGCGCGAAATCGCCATAGTGGTGGTTTTCGATGAACGTTCGCTGGAAGATGAAGTTCACCGACACCGGTGGGCTGTTGCTGCCGCCGCGGCCTGCCTTCACCATGCCTAGCAGGCGCTCGATGGGGATGTTGCGATGTTCCAGTGCTTCGGAGATCGTGGTACTGGTGCGGCCCAGGAACTCGGTAAAGCGCGGATCGCCGCGCACGTCATTGCGCAGGATCAGTGAATTGACGAACTGGCCTATCATCGGCTCCAGCTCGACCTGGTCGCGGTCCGATACCTGGGTGCCGAGGACAATCTCGGATTTGCCCGTGTAGCGCGCCAGGGTCGCGCAAAGTGTGGCCACCGCCGCGGCGAACAACGTCGCGCCGCAATCCACGCTCAGCGCGTGCATCTTGTTGGTCAATTCGCGTGGCAGCACGATAGAGGCGATCGCGCCGTTGGTCGTAGGCACCGACGGGCGCGGTCTGTCGGCCAGAACCTCAAAAGGAGTGACGCCGCTCAGTTGTCGGCTCCAGTACGTGGTTTCAGCCTCGATGCCCCGCTGGCGCAGCCACTCGAGCTGCCACTGAGCGTAGTCGCCGTACTGAATCGCAAGCGGATCGAGCGATGGCGGCGCCCCCAGCGCCAATGACTGATAGATCGTGCCCATCTCGCGAGCCATGACACCGATCGACCAGCCGTCCGAGACGATCTGATGAGTCGTGACCAGGACGATAGCGCTGCTAGCCGAGTAGCGCAGCAGCACCACGCGAATGAGCGGACCGCTTCCCAGATCAAACGGCGCACGCGCCTCGATCAAACCGATCCGGTCGCCTTCCTCCGATCGCGAGCCCTCCGGGAGGGAGCTCAGGTCGATCTCGACGAGTTTGAACGTGCCGTTGGCAGCGACGCGCTGCACTGGCTTGCCATCGACCTCGAGAAACCGCGTTCTGAGCACCTCGTGGCGGCTGATGATTTCACGCCAGGCGCTCTCGAGCAGGTCGGTTGAGACGCGACCGTCCAGTCTCCAGCGGACTGCGACGTTGTACGAGGGATTGCCGGGCTCGAGGCGGTCGAGCAGCCAGAAGCGCTCCTGTGCCACGGAGCAGGGGAAGTCCTGGTAGCCCGGCTGGGCCGCACTATCGCTCACAACAGAGGCGAGTTCCGGTTCCGGCATGGCGCCGGAGTGTTCGGCAGTACGTAAGATGTAGCTGCTCGCCGTAGCCATCGCTGCGTCACCGCTTGATGTTGGATACAGTCCGCTGGCTGCGCTGGAACTGTCCCAGGGTCGGCAAGCTCGGCCGGCTGTCCGTAGCGGTGCTGCTGGTGGTCGGACCGTCCAATAGGGCGGCGACGGCACGTACTGTCCTGTACTGCAAGAGCTGCTTGACGGTCAAACGAAACCCCTCTCGGCTGGAGCGCGCAATGATTTGGAATAGTTGGATCGAGTCCGCGCCCAGCTTCAGCAGGTCAATGGTTGCGCTGACGCGCGGCAGATGCAAGACCTCGGCCCATATTTTTGCGAGGCGTGTCTCATTCGCGGTCTGCGCGGGCACGAACTCTTCTTCGGCCGTTGCGCTGGCCTGTGGCCGCGGCAACGCGCCACGATCCAACTTGCCATTGGGTGACACCGGCAGCCGCTCGAGTTTGACCCACGCGGTGGGGATCATGTAGTCCGGCAGGTCATCGGCGAGCGCGGCCTGCAATTGTTCCTCGGAGCGACTCTGGCCGGCCTCTTCAACATAATACGCGGTCAGCCTCGGTGCACCCGGATTGTCCTCGCGCAGAATCACCGCCGTGGCCGCGAGGCCACCCTTGCGCATCAGGACGGTCTCGATCTCGCCGATCTCGATGCGGAAGCCGCGCAGTTTGATCTGGTGATCCATGCGGCCGAGCACCTGCAGCTGTCCGTTGGGCAGCCACTTGGCCAGGTCGCCCGTGCGGTACATCCGCCCGGCTTCGAACGGATTGCTGACGAAGCGCTCCGCTGTCAGCTCGGGGCGCTTGTGATAGCCCCGGGCAACACCGTCGCCGCCGATGTGCAGCTGGCCAGGGACTCCTTGCGCCACAGGCTGATCATGGCGATCCAACACGTAGAACTGCGTATTGGCGATTGGTTTGCCGACGGTGATCGGCAAATCGCCGGCAGTCACGTGGCAGCACGACGACCAGATCGTCGTCTCGGTGGGCCCGTACATGTTCCACAGCGTACCGGGACCTGCCAGCAGGCGATTGGCAAGCTCGGGAGGGAGCGCTTCGCCGCCGCACAACATCTTGAAACCCGCCCTGGCGTTGAATCCGGCTTCCAGGAGCATCCGCCAGGTTGCCGGTGTCGCTTGCATCATCGTTGCGCCGCATTGCTCCAGGTGCAGCAGCAGCACGAAACCATCAATGAGCTCCTCCCGCTCTGCAATGACGACGCGCGCTCCTACGCTCAGGGGCAGATACAGCTCCAGGCCGGCAATATCGAAGGAGATCGTGGTAACTGCGAACAGAACGTCGTCGCGCGACATCCCCGGCTCACGAGCCATTGAAGTGAGAAAGTTGACTACCGCTGCATGCGAGACTTCTACTCCCTTCGGCAGTCCGGTCGAGCCTGACGTGTAGATCACATATGCCAGGTCGTCCGGTTTTACGGTGACTGCGGGCTGCGTTGGGGACGAGGCCGCGATGCCGCCAATGTCTCTTCTGAGGTGGATCGTCGGTGTCCCGGTCCGAACCAGGTCGCCATCGACGGTACCGTCGGTAATGAGAGCTGCAACGTCGGCGTCATTCAGAATATGCCGCAGCCGCGGAGCCGGATGGGTTGGATCCAATGGAATGTATGCGCAACCCGCCTTGAGCGTCGCGAGCAGGGCAACGAGCATGTCCAGTGATCGCTCGACTGCAACGCCCACCAGCGGCTGCGATTTACTGTCCTTGCCGATGCGCCGCAGAAGCAGGTTCGCCAGCTGGTTGGCGCGCCGGTTCAAGGTCTCGTAGCTCACGCTCTCATCGCGGAATTGAGCCGCGATCGCCTGCGGCGTTTCGGCCACTCGAGCTTCAAAGAGCTGATGCACGGATCGCTCGCGCGGGTAGGGCGCAGACGTACGGTTGTATTCGCTAACCAAGCGCTGGCGCTCGGCCGCGGGCAGGTAGGCAATACGCTCCAACGGCTGCTCGGGCTGCGAGACGATCGACTCGAGCACGGCCTGGTAACAATCCAGCCAGTGATCGACGGTCGTGGCGTCGAACAGGTCCGTGTTGTAGTCGCAGTCCAGGCGCAGCCCGGCTTCTGACTCGATCACGTTCAGGAACAGGTCGAAGTTGACATGTGCCTTGCTGTTCGGCGCCACTTCGATCTGCAGCCCAGGCAGCTGGATCTGATCCGCGAGCCGCTCGAGGTTGAATTGAATCTCGGCGAGCGGTACGCGATTGTGCTCGCGGGCGAGCGACAACTTGCGCACCAGCGTGCCGAGCGTGTAGTTCTGGTGCTCATAGGCATCCAGCATCTGCTTCGAGACCGCACGCAGGTGCTGACCGATTGTCGTGTCACTCGTCCAGCCACCGCGGATGGGCAGGAAGTTGACGCAGTGTCCCACCAGAATCTGATCTTCGAGCAATGACTGCCCCGCTGTCGGCACCCCCACCACGATCTCGCTCTGATCGCACAGACGGCCCATCAGGGCCTGGAAGGCGCCGAGCAGAGTGACGAACAGCGTATTGCCGACCTTGGCGCCGCTTTTCTTCAGCGCCCGGTACAGGCTCGCATCGATGCGCCGGCAACGGCTGGCGCCGTTGTATGTTTTCAGCGCGGGGCGCGGCCGATCGGTTGGCAGGTCCAGCGTTTTCACGGGCTCCCGGAACTGTTCGAGCCAGAAAGCCTCGGTGCTGAGGGCTTCCGCCGGCTCCTTCGATTGCTCGCGCACATAGGTGCTGTAGAGCAACGCCGGTGGCAGCTGCGGAGTCTCGCCGCGGCAGAACAGGGGATAGACCTCCGCCAGCTCATTCACGAACACATTGATGGACCACCCGTCACAGATGATGTGATGCGCGGTGAACACGAGAACGTTTTGGTCCGCTGCCAGCTTGACCAGCTGTACTCGTGCCGAGGGGCCATTCACCAGGTCAAAGGCGGTGCTGGCATCCGCGGCGAGCAGCGTCGCGAGGCCGTCCTGCGTGTCCGGGCGGCCGGTGAGGTCCGTTATAGGCAACTCCACCGCTCCAGGCTCGCGGATGCGCATCTCTTCGCCGCTCGCGGAGAATGCCGCGCGCAGGGCATCGTGGCGGTCGAAGAGGTACGTGAGTGAGGCGCGCAGCGCCGCTTCGTTCAGCGTGCCGTGCATTTTCAAACTGACGGATTCGTTGAAGGCGCAGGAGGCTTCATCGCCCATCTGGGCCGCCAGCCAGATCTCGGTCTGACTCTCGGTCAGCGGCAGTCCCGCCAGCGCGCCAGCCTGCGTGGGCCATGCGACGACTCTCGCCGCCGCGGCACTCCCTGAGTGGGTCTGCTGGGGGCTGCCCAGGATCCCGGCGGCATTCAGCTCCGCGATGCTCTCACTGAACGCGTCGTAGATGATCTTGAAGTCGCCTTCCGAATGAGCGGTCGTCAGGAAGCAGGGGAAACCATCCTGAATGTGAACTCCGCGCAGCCGCAGGTGATAGAACAACAGCGTCGCCAGGGGATGCTCGTTGTGGATATTGAAGAAGAACCAACTGGCGAAGGTCTGCACCTGGGTCTTCAACCCGTACTGCGCAAACAACCGGTTCAGGTCGGCGGCGAGCGCGGCCGTGCGCTTTGCCACCTTCTCCTGCAACTGGGGACCCTGAGTCTTGATATGTTGCAGGACCGCCCATGCGGCGGCGAGCGCCAACGGATGGCGCACAAAGGTTCCGGCGAAGAAAGTAACTCCCACCTCCGGAAACGAGTCGTCACCGAATCTCCAGGTGCCACCATCCAGCGCGTCCATGAACTTCGTGTTGCCAGCCAGAACGCCGATGGGCAATCCGCCGCCGACTACTTTGCCGTAGGTCGCCATATCGGCGCGGATTCCGGCGAGTGCCTGGATTCCGCCCGGATGGGTTCGGAAGCCGGTCACGACTTCGTCCATCACGAACGCGGTACCGGAGGCTTCCGTGATCTTACGGATCTCACGGAGGAATTCGTAAGGCTGCAGGCTGGGATGCCGGCTTTGAACTGGCTCTACGATCACCGCCGCAAGGTCTTCGGCGTTTTCGCGTACCCACTGCAATGTTGCGGGTGTCGCGTAATCAAGGACAATCATGTTCTGCACGGCGGACGCCGGAATACCCGGTGCGACCGGCATGGAGCGTGGCTCCTGCCCGGTGCGCTGCACGCCTTTCACCAACACTTCGTCGAATTGACCGTGATAGTCGCCGTTGAAAATGACAATCTTCTCGCGTCCGGTCACGGTGCGCGCCAGTCGCATAGCCGCCATCACCGCTTCCGAACCCGTATTGCAGAAAGTCATCCGCTCATTGCCGGTGATCTCGCAGAACAGAGCGGCAACTTTACCCGCGAGCTGCGCCTGCGGGCCGATGGCGAAGCCCTTGTCGAGCTGCTCCTTGACCGCTCGAACCACGAAGTCAGGCGAGTGTCCGAAGGCCGTCTGGCCGAACCCGTTGACGAGATCTACGTACTCGTTGCCATCAATGTCCCATATCTTCGACCCGGCGCACCGGTCACTGACGATCGGGTACACCAGCTCTTTCCACTCAGCGCGGAAACCTGACGCGGCGCGGGGATCGGCCAACATCGCACGGTGCTCTTGCGTGTAGCGCTTCGAGCCCGCGGTTTTGCGCGTGTATCGCGCGGTGAGATCGTCGACATGCTGCTGTTGTAAGGGCGTCAAACCTTTGGACGATGACCCTTCCTTTGGATTGAACACGGCGAAGCGCGAAGGACGCGGTTCGTCGGTTGGCTGCGCGGCGGTAGACGTTGACGCAGCCGGCGCAACCGGTGCGGCGTGAGCGACCGATGGGACGTGGGCCGATGGGGCCTGGGCCGATGGGGCCTGGGCCGATGGGGCCTGGGCGGGCGTCGGCGCTGCAGCGACGCCCAGTCCCTGCAGCACATCGAACTGGCGACCGATGATCTGTGACACCGCGTTAAGCTGGTCGCGGAAAAGGCTTTCGAGTCCGGCAACGGATCCAACAGCGGGCGACACCGCGCTCGTGCGCGCAGCAATGACACTGGCGGCTGTGGACGTCACCTGCATTGCGGCTGGGGTTGATAGCACGAAATTGGGCGTAGCCGCAGGCGCCACTGCCGCAGACGCTGGCGCTGCCATCGCCGCGGTGGATGCCGCGGCGGCGCGAGGCGCAGCTGCGCTCGCTGGCATCTTCTCTGCCAGGAAGGCCGCCAACGCCGGAATTGTCGAGTATTGCGCCAGCAGTTGCCGAAAGGTGATCTTCACCTTCATCTGGCTCTGAATCTTCTGCGCCACCTGCGTCAGGAACAGCGAGTCATAGCCCATCTCGAGAAAACTGGTGTGCGCGGTCGTTGAAGGTGGCGCAACACCTGAGAGATTCTCGAGAATCGCCGCAATGGCGGCGGCAAGCTCTTCAATCCGGCCGCCGGTGGCTGGGGCGCCCCCCTGCGCCTGTGATTGATCTGGCTGCGGTTGGCCAATCCGTTGTTGAGCAGTCTGCTGTTGGGGCATCGCTATATCGTCCTGAGAAGCACTGGTTGCCTGCGCAGTCGCGGCAGGAACCACGCAGATAGGTTGGAGCGCGCGCGGCCCGCGCTCTTTGGGTGGCGCATCGATCCAGAATCGCTTGCGCTCAAATGGGTAGGTCGGCAGCGGAACCCGCCGGACGGGTTGCGCATACAGCGCGCTCCAGTTGGGTTCGGCGCCGTGAGTCCAGAGACGGCCGAGAGCCTCCAGCATGCAGGCGCGGTCCGATGACTCGCGAGCGGAATCCTGCAGTGAGGTGACCACCGGGTTGGATGCGCCCTGGAGTGCCTGGAAAGCCAGAGTGGACAGTACGTTGCCCGGACCGACTTCCAACAACACGGGAGCCGATTCCATGGCGAGCACAGTCTTGATGCCGTCCGCGAAACGAACGGTCTCGCGGGCGTGCCGTGCCCAATACTGCACGGAAGTTGCCTCGGGCTCTTTGATCCAGTTGCCCGTGACGCAAGACACGTAGGGCAGGGTCGGAGGCGACAAAGGGATTTGCTTCAGCCGCTCTCTGAGAGGTTCGACGATGGGCTCAACCATCGATGAGTGGAATGCGTGTGATGTGTGCAGATGGCGGCACACGACACCGCGCGTCTGCAGCATCTGTTCGAGTGCGTGGATCGCAGCATCGGGCCCTGAAGCCACAGTCAAGGAAGGCCCGTTGACCGCGGCGATCGCAACCTCCGAACTCAACAGGGGACGAAGCTCCCTTTCCGGCAGCCGTACGGAGAGCATCGAGCCGCGGTGCAGGTCCTGCATCAGTTTCCCGCGCAGGGCCACTATGGGCAGTGCATCCTCGAGCGTCATTACTCCCGCCAATACCGCGGCGACGAACTCACCTACACTGTGTCCAATCATGGCGTCGGGCTGGATACCCCAGCTCATCCACAGCTTGGCGAGCGAGTACTCCACCGCGAATATCGCCGGCTGGGCGAATTTCGTTGCCATGAGCTGCTTGGCAGCCTCGGGCGAGTTGGCAGCCGGATAGACGATCGCTGTCAGATCCTCGCCGGTGGTCGGCCTGCAGATCTGCACACAACGATCGAAATGCACCCGGAACTCCGGTTCTGCGCTGTACAGGTCGCGAGCCATGTCCGGGTACTGCGAGCCCTGGCCCGGGAACATGAATGCCACCGCCGGTTTACGGCCGCTGCGGGCAGGCGGCAGCGCATCCATTGAGGAGGCAGAGTCAAGTTTAGCGGCCGTCTGCTCAGCTGCATGGCCCACGACAAATGAGCGATGCTCGAACGCGCGGCGGCCTGCCTGCAGAGAGAAGGCCACATCGCTCAGTGACTCTTGCGGATGGGCGCGAAGGTAGGCTGCGAGATTGCTGCGCGCGACTGCCAGTGCCGCTTCACTTCTGGCCGAGACGACCAGCAGTTCGGAAGTCCGCGGCGGTGCTTCACGAGCTTCCGTGCTGGGCGGCTCTTCAACGACGAGGTGTACGTTCGTACCGCCAACACCGAATGCGCTCACACCCGCGCGCCGCGGACCGGACGGGGCCCACTTGGTGAGTTTCGAATTCACATAGAAAGGAGTCGCGGCGAAGTCGATCTGCGGATTGGGCGCGGTGAAATGCAGGGTGGCCGGAATGAGTCCATGCTGCAGCGAGAGTGCCGTCTTGATCAACCCAACGACGCCCGCACCCACATCCAGATGCCCGATGTTCGATTTGACCGAGCCCAGGGCACAGAATTGCCGCTCGCTCGTGTTCGCCTGAAAAGCCTTGGTGAGCGCGGCGACCTCGATGGGATCACCCAGCGGAGTGGCCGTGCCATGGCACTCGACGTAACTGATGGACCGTGCATCGACGCCGGCGTTTTGATGAGCCATTTCGATGGCGGCCGCCTGCCCGTCGATACTGGGAGCGGTGAAGCCAACCTTCGCGGCGCCATCGTTGTTGACGCCACAGCCGCGGATCACCGCGAAAATGTGATCTCCATCCCGCTGTGCGTCCGCCAGACGCTTGAGCGCCACGACGCCCGCTCCGCTGCCAAAGATCGTTCCGCTCGCATTGGCATCGAAGGTCCGGCACGTGCCGTCGGCCGAGGCCATACCGCCCTCCTGGTGCAGGTAGCCGCGCCGCTGCGGGAAAGTGATAGAGACGCCGCCCGCCAGAGCCATATCCGACTGGCCGAGAATCAGACTCTGACAGGCCTGGGCGACAGCCAGCAGCGACGTCGCGCACGCCGCCGACAGGGTGATGCTCGGGCCCTTCAAATCCAGCTTGTAGGAAACCCGGGTGGCCAAAAAATCCTGGTGAGCCCCGAGCAACATGGGATATGAGCCGACCTGGTAGTCGCTCGTGAACGCTTCGATTGTCCGCCGGTCGCGGCAGACATGCTCGAGGAAGTAGGTATTGATGCTGCAGCCGGCGAACACGCCGATCGGGCCGTTGAACGCGCGAGGATCGCAACCCGCGCTCTCGAGCGCCTCCCAGGCGCATTCGAGGAATACCCGGTGCTGCGGATCCGTGAGCTCCGCCTCGCGGGCGTACATTCCGAAGAATTCGGCATCGAATTGTTCGACACCCTCGAGAATCGGCCGCGCCTTGACGAAGTTGGGTTGCCGCCGCACCTCGTCGCTGAAACTGTCCTCCAGCTCAGCCTCGCTGAAGTGAGTGATGGACTCCACGCCGTCGCGCAGATTCCGCCAGAACTGCTCGACGGTGCGCGCGCCGGGAAAGCGGCCGGACATTCCAACGATCGCAATCCGGTTGTCCTCGCCACGTGTACGATCCTGCGCGCCGCGTGTTGGGTCACGATGCGACGCGTTCGTTGCACGAGTAGTCCGCGCCATACGTTCGGCAAGAGCGCTGATGCGGGGGTACTGGAACATTTCAACAACCGTGATGTCACTGGTCATCGAGCGTTTGATGCTGGCGTGGACTTCCATGAGGCCCAGCGAGGTACCGCCCAGATCGAAGAAGTTGTCGTCCACTCCGACAGCAGTCGTTCCGAGCACCTTGCGCCAGATTTCCCGCAGCGCGGCCTCCGTGGCGTTAATCGGTGCCCTGCCTCTGGTGTGCGTGTGCACTGCGGCGACCGCAGGCAGCTTGGCGCGATCCACCTTGCCCGTGGGCGATAAGGGAAACGAGTCCAGTTGAGTGATCGAGGCAGGGATCATGTAGTCGGGCAGGTCATCACGCAAAACATGGCGCAGACGTTCCGCATCGACTGAGTTGTTCGTCAAAGGGGTAATGAATGCGACGATTCGCCGCTGGCCTACGGCTCCCGGTGGGCATACGACTGCCGCGTCCTGCACCAACCCGGTGGCACGAATGCGCGCCTCAATCTCGTCGAGCTCGACGCGCTTGCCATTGATTTTCACCTGGCGGTCGAGCCGACCCAGAAACTCAATGTTGCCGTCAGCCCGCATCCTGACGCGGTCGCCGGTCTTGTAGACCGTGGAGCTGGGTTCGAGTGGATTAGGAATGAACCGCTCGGCACTGAGCTCAGGCCGATTCAGATACCCGAGCGCAACACCCGCGCCGCCAACATAAAGCTCTCCTTCCGTGCCCACCGCAACCGGGCGGAGCGATTCATCCAGTATCAGCGCTTCGGTCTGGCGGATCGGCTTGCCGATTGGCAGGGCACTCGTACCGTTGTAGTCCTTCGGCACGGTGTAACAGCAACTGAACGTCGTGTTTTCCGTGGGCCCGTAGCCATTGATGAGCCGGCAGCCGGGCAGGGCACGGAGCGCTTTGACGATGTGCGGGGGGGACAATACATCGCCGCCCGCAAGCAGCTGGCGCAACGGCTTCAGGCCCTCGAGATTGTTGTCTACCATTAAGTGGAACAAGCCGGCTGTGAGCCACATGGTGGTCACGCCATGGCGCGCTATCTCGGCGGCGATATCGTCGAGGGACGGGTAAGGATTGGAGACGACGGCGAGCTTGCCGCCATTCAACAATGCCCCCCAGATTTCAAATGTCGATGCGTCGAATGACAGCGGCGCCATCTGCAAAATGACTTCGTCGGGTCCGACGGTGGCGAAGTCGTTGTCGAGTACGAGTCGCACTACCGCGCGGTGAGGCACGAGGACGCCTTTCGGACGTCCCGTAGATCCGGATGTATACATGACGTACGCGACGTCATCCCGGGAGACTTCCGGCCACCTGCAGACTTGCGCGTCCGAAGCTGGTAACCCTGTATCGGCGCCCAGCGTCAGAGCCTCGCCGGTCCAGAAGACTTCCTGTGGGCGGCTCGCAAGGACTGCATCGTGTACCAACATCGCCGAGGGCTTGCTGTCCTCGTAGATGTACTGCAGCAGCTTTCTCGGGTAAGCCGGATCGAGCGGCACGTAAGCCGCGCCCGCTTTCAGTATGCCCAGGATTGCTGCGATCGTATCCGCGGAGCGGTGCGCGAACAGCCCCACGGTCTTGCCACGTCCGATGCCGCGAGCCAGTAACCAACTCCCGATGCGGTCGGCGCGCGCAGCCAGCTGCGCGTACGTAAACTCCTCCGCGTAACCCTTTCCGGCATCGCCCGCAAGGGCGATCCGTTCGGAGTAACGCGTCGTGGCTTCGTCAAATGCCTCGGATATCGATGCCGGGGTCTTTTTCATTGTTGCGTGCGCAATACGCTTGTACCCACTCCTGGGGCACGGAGCATCGCGCAACTCGCGCCGGCAATGCTTCGAGGCAGTCCCGGTCAGGCGACCTCGAAGCCGGTTTAACGATGTATTTTGCTCAAAGTGCCGATTGAGTCACACTTCAGGCCGGCCAAGTTACAGGTGCTGGTGTGCTCTCAGGACTCTCGGTCACTTCCATCGCGGGTGTTGCAGCTCTCGAACGCTTCGCGGCCGATATCGACCGGCTGAACGCACTGTCGAGTCGATGCAATCCGTTCCTCTCCGCCGCCTTTCTGCGCTGCTATGCCTTGCGAGCCGAGTACCACGTCCCGGGAGACGAGGAGCGGCTTTACTTAATTTGGGAAGGCGAGCGACTCGTCGGGATCGCGCCCTTGCGCCGTTCGATAGAAAACGTGGGAGCCGGTATCCGGCCATTGAATTGGCGAGGTGTGCGGCTGACGGTGCTCGCTCCTCTGGATACGGAGCGGCCCGGTATCCTGTCGGCGCCCGAGGACGAGGCGCGCGTCGCGGCCATGCTCATAAACCATCTCTGCACCTGTGAGCGTGATTGGGGATTGCTCGAATTCGCCGGCCAGTTGCCTGGCACCCCGTTGTATGAGGCCGTACATGCCGCGACAAATGGTACCTTCCGCGCACGCGATATCGCGGTCGAGCCCTACACGGAAATAGCCGTCGTCTGGGACGATCAGGCTACGTATTTCCGTTCGCTGGCCAAGAAGATGCGCTCCAACATCAGCCGGCAGGCCCGGCGGCTATTCGCTCACGGCCAGGTGGAAATCGTCCTGGCTGAAGGACCTCCGGCGGCTACCGCATGGTTCGACGCGTATTGTGACCTGGACAGCCGAAGCTGGAAGAACGGTACCCCGTCTTCCATCCAGCGTCATCCGCGGCGAGTGCGTTTCTATCGGGAGATCGCGGCGGGCCGGGCAGGGCTCGAGCCGTCCTTCATCGGCATTCTGCTGGACGGCGTTCTGATCGCGGGCTTGCTGAACGGATCCAACACCACCGCAGCGCCCGGTCGCCAGGGCACCTGGTGCCTGGAGATGGCTTACGACGAATCACGCGCTGACCTGGGGCCCGGGCAGCTCTTGCTGCTGTTGGCCATGGGAGAGGCCATCCGGCGCGGCGACCGGTTTCTCAGCTTTATGCAGAACTTCGCCTACTACAAACAACGTTGGGGCGCCACACAGATACCGGTGGTCAATGTTCAGCTCCTGCGCCGCGCGAGCCTGCACAGCGTGCGCGCCAGAGTCGGGGAGTGGCGTAAGAGGCTCGCCGCCAAACGCGCCGCATCCGCAGAGGCGGCCGACGGCGCGGGGAGTTCGGAAAGCACGGGAGCGGCCGGGCGCGCGGCGGTGTCGGACACTGAGAACAGCGCGGCGGAGCGAAATGGTGTGCTCCCCGATCTCACGCGGGCGCGCGAGTTGACCGCAGCGGCTCTCGCCTTCGATGGAGCAGGAATTCGCAGGCTCCAGCGTCAAGAGGCAGCCGTATATCTGCCATTTGCCATCGAGTAACCCGTCCGCACGGCGCTAGAATAGGCAGTAAAGGGATCAACCACAGCATGCAAACCGTTTCAACTCCCGTACCGGCGCGTACCCAGCCAGGTAAGCTGCTGGAGCTCGACGAGGATCTCTTCACTGCATACTTCGATCGTTACCCGTTCAAGATCAGCCACAATCTGTGTGCGCACCCTCTGCTGCAGCTGCCGCGCCTGATCGAGCTGGCGCGCTCTCTGGGCCACCCCATCCTGTATTTCAAGGGCGACCAGGCGATCAACCAGGTGGACGATGGAAGCGGGGAGAAGCGGACTTTCGTCGATCGCAACCTGACCCGGCCCGACCTGTCGGCAGTCGAAACCCTCGCGCAGATCGAGAGCTGCCGCGCCTGGATGCAACTGCGGGACGTGGGCGCGGACCCGCAATACGCGGCTTTGCTCGACACGATTATAGAGGAGTTCAGAGGTCCCTCCGAGCGGGTTGCCGCCGGGTTGTCGGCTCCGCGGGCGGACATCTTCGTGAGCTCGCCCGGTGCTACGACCCCCTTCCATCTGGATGAGGAGCACAACTTTCTGCTCCAGATCCGGGGGTCGAAGAAGTTATCCATTGCCGATGGGTTCAATCCCGCTGTATTGCAGCCGGAGCGCTTGCGGGCCTATTTCCACGGCAGCGGTGAGCTCGCACCATATTCCGCTCACCTGGAACAGCATGCGGTGCACGTTGACCTGGCGCCCGGGGAGGGCGTGCACATTCCGCCGTGCCATCCACACTGGGTGCAGAACGGCAACGAGGTGTCTATCTCGCTGGGGATACTCTGGTTCAGCGACGTAACAGCCAGGCGGCGCCACTTGTATCGCGTGAACGGTTGGCTGGAACGCGCGGGACTGCATCCTTCGATGCCAGGCACCCGTGCGCTGGGTGATTCCGTCAAGGCGTTGCCGCTGGTGATGAAGCGGCGGCTGAGGCGTTGGATGCGTCAGGAGCGTGTCTGAAACGGGTTCCGGACTTGGAAAATCCCGCACAGTTATCCGCTGAAGTTTCCGACTTGTTCCCCGCGGGTGTGATCGCGGCCGAATTGACCACACCCGCGACACGCGAGCTGCTCACTTCGGCTGAGCTGCAATTCATCGCTCACTGCGCCGAGAAACGCATCCGGGATTTCGCTGCCGGACGTGCCTGCGCTCATCGGGCGCTGCGTGAGTTGGGTATCCGCGATTTCTCCGTCCTCGCGGGCGAGCACCGTGAACCGATCTGGCCCACTGCCATCGTCGGGAGCATCACTCACACACGCGGCTACGGGGCCGCGGTCGTTGCACGTCAATGTGACCTGAGAAGCGTTGGCCTCGATTGCGAGGTCGTGGACGCGGTTGACGAAGAATTGTGGTCGCGTATCTGCACGCCGGCCGAGATCGAGCGGCTCGCCCAATTGCCGCCAGAGCAGCGCGGCCGTCAGGCAGCCCTGATCTTCGCCGCCAAAGAAGCTTTCTATAAATGCCAGTTCCCGCTCACCCGCGAGTGGGTCGGGTTCGAAGATGTAGCCATCGAGCCGCTGGGCTGGCCACTCTCCACGGGAAGCTTGCGCATCATTCCCCAGAAGAGTCTCCCATTGGAGACCGGGGTGGTGGCTCACCTGGTGAGCCGGTTTCAATTCCGGGGTCCGTGGGTCCTCACCGCGGTCACAGCTGCGAATTGAGTCCCAGTGTGACCTGATGCACAGCAGAACTGGCGGTATACTTTACACTTCGCTGTAAAGTTCTGATTGTCTTCAACGGAGACGGGAGCACGCATGGCACAGGAGCTGTTGCCGGCTGCGCAGCTGCAGCGACGTAAGCTTCTCATTCTGGAGAATGATCGCGGCTTGCGCCGTGAGCTCGAGCAGATCTTTGCAGATCTCGATGTTACATCGACTGAAACTTCGGAGCAGGCGCTCGTGCTGGTCCGCCGCTTGGAGCCGGACGTGGTGCTGTTCGATCTGGGGGCGGCTCGTGAGCCGGCCGTAGCGGCCCAGAGCCTCGAGCTCTTGCGCCAGATTCTGAATCTGTCCCCGGACACCAAGATCATTGCCATGACCGAGCATGACGCCCGCGAGCTCGCGGTCGCCGCGGTGGGGCTCGGCGCCGCCGATTTCTATCACAAGCCGCTCGATGGCGGCGTGTTGTCCATCGTCGTGCGGCGCGCGTTCCGGATTCGCGAGCTGGAGGAGGAAAACTGGCGCCTGCGCGAGCGAACCGGCTCGATGGCCCTGGAAGGCATCATTGGTGTGAGCGATTCGATGCGCAGCGTATGCCGCATGATCGAGAAGGTTGCTCCAACCAACGCGACCGTGTTGCTGCTCGGTGACAGCGGCACGGGCAAGGAGCTGCTGGCGCGCGCGGTCCACAGGCTCTCCGGCCGCTCACACCTGCAGTTCGTCGCGATCAATTGTGCGGCCATCCCGGACAACCTGCTCGAAAGCGAGTTGTTCGGTTACGAGAAGGGCGCGTTTACGGGGGCTGCCCGCACTACGCCCGGCAAGCTCGAAGCGGCCAACGGCGGCACCGTCTTCCTCGATGAGATCGGCGAGATGCCCGCATCGCTGCAGGCAAAAATGCTGCGCGTCCTGCAGGAAAGGACTGTGGAGCGCATCGGCGGGCGTACGCCTATTCCACTCGATCTACGCATCATCTGCGCAACCAACCGCAAGCTCGACGTCCTCATCGGCACCGGCGAATTCCGCGACGACCTGTTTTACCGCATCAGCGAGGTTGCGATCCGCATCCCGCCGCTGCGCGAACGGCAGGGTGACAGCTTGCTGCTGGCACAGCTGTTGGTGCAGGAAATGGCCGAGCGTTTTGGCCGGCCCACGCGCGGGCTTGCCCCGGATGCGATTCGCGCCATCCAGGCGCATCGCTGGCCCGGCAACGTGCGCGAGTTGGAAAACCGGATCAAGGGAGCCGTGATCATGGCCGAAGGCCCGGTAGTCACGGCCAGCGATCTGGGCTTGCAGGACCCGGGAGACGATCCTGATTATCTCAATCTGCGCGTTGCCCGCCAGCGCGCGGAGGCGCAGGCGGTCAGACAGTCACTCGCGGTCGCGCGTGGCAATCTGTCACGTGCCGCCAAGTTGCTCGGTGTGACTCGTCCAACGCTCTACGACCTGCTCGCGAAGAACCAGATCGACGCCACGCAATTCGGCCGCTCGGCGGCGGCGCCTGACGATCCGTCGCTGGGTGCAGACGGATCGCCGGAGCCGCGCGAGGATTGACCGTCGGTCAGTTGTTGACGACCTGGGTAGAGACTTCTCCCGACAGGGCGCTTTCCGTGCCCGTGGCGTTGTAGGCGGTAACGGCGAAGTAGTACTTACCGGCGGGCAGATTCTGCACGACGTAAGTAGTCAGGCCGGGATTGGCAACCTGGATGACATCCGAATAGCTCTTGGAGGCCGAGCCGTAGTGAACCTTGTATCCCTTCAGGTCAACGAGCGCCGTGCCGTCCGCATTTGCGGTAGGCGCCTGCCACGACAGTGACACGGTATCGGAGGAGGTCGGCTCGGCAACGGTGATGCTGAATGCCGGGAGCGCGACTGAAGTATTGCCGGCGAGCAGCGTGATCGCAATGCCGGAATACTGACCAACCTGGCTCGTACTCGGCGTGCCGGACAGCTGACCGGTTTTCGGGTCGAACTTGGCCCATCCCGGCTGGTGCTCGATGGAAAAGCTCACAGCGGTGCTGCTGGTGTTGGCGACCTGGGGTTTGAAGCTGTAAGCCTCGCCAGCCACCGCCGTTGTGGCAGGAACCCCGCTGATGGTGGCTCCTGATTGTGATCCGGGGCGGTCGATGGTACCTGTCGCTGATGTCGCGGCACTCGTCGTTCCCGACGTCGATGTGCCCGCGTCACCGCAGCCTGCGACCAATAGAATAGACGTAACAAAGGATGCAACCGAAACTGAGCGTGTCGCTCTGATCATTCCAACTCCCGCACTGCGCGTGTAAAACATGAAGCGGGCAGCGCGAGGGCCTTAGGGTCCGCGGTAACTCAAGCATGCAAGGGGGTTGCTCGCGGGCAATCGTGCAGGATTGCCCGCTAACGAAATCGCGACTGGAGGCGATCCCGGCAACCCCGCTGTCATGGGCTCGAGAGCCGTTAGACCGGAGGTTTTGCGCCCCCATCTTTCGATGGGTTTGCCCTTGTGCACCTGTGTGCGGGGAATGAAGTGCAACCACCATGCCAGACTTTGCAACTTATTGTTTTAACAATAATTAGGGTCCCGGGACTGTGCGGATGGCCGTCTCAGTCACGCCCAGGTTGTTGCTGAGCGCCGACAGCGGCTCGAGGCCGGCGGCGCTTATGCGAGGTAAGCCCCTGATTGGCAACGCGAATTGGCGGGTCGCCATAGACCGACAGGGCGCGGCGCCGATGTTGGTTGACGGGCGCGAACTTCCGTTCCAGCCTTTGGTCTGCTGGTTGCACCGAACCTCCAACGGTGCCACGAGCGGTGCTTGCGCCAGGGGGCGCAGAAGTTGCACCTCAACCAAGGCGGTGTGCTTGCAGCGACTTACGAAAACAGGGCTCGGGTCATGACGCATCCGGTGGTGTTCAAACACACGTTGCCCATTGGGCTGCTGGCAGTGGGCCAGGTCATCGCGCTGCCACTGCTGGCCGGCGCCCTCCTGTTGGTCGCCCGGTGGTACTTCAACGTAGCGTTCGATGAGGACTTCGTTCTGCTCTTCACCGCTGTGCTGCTGCTTGGAGCCGGGCTGTTGCAGCAGGATAGGGGTTTGATGAGCCAGCTCATCGGCGGACGGCGGCGGCTGATGGCACGAATCGCCCTGCGCTGGCTGATCCTGCTGTTCGTGCTGCTGGTGCTCGGATATGCGACGAAGAGCTCGGGCGAGTTTTCGCGCGCAATGCTGCTCACCTGGGCGGTCACGACGCCGGTGGTCCTGATCGGCTGCTCACTGCTCATCCACCAGATACTGAAGCAGATTCTGTCCGATCCCGCCAATGCGCGGCGCGCCGTGTTTGTTGGGTACAACGACATCAGCAAGTCGCTGACGCAGCGCCTGGAGGAGACTTCTTCAGCAGCGCTGATCGTGGATGGATTCTTCGATGATCGGGCAGCGCAACGGCTCGGAACGTCGCAGCAGTCGCGTTTGAAGGGAGGAATGAAGGACATCGTCCCGTACGTCAAGGAGAACATGATCGATGTCATTTTCATCGCGCTGCCGGTCAGCCATGTCAGCCGGGTGCAGACGCTCCTCGAAGAGCTGCGCGATACCACCGTCTCCATCTACTACGTTCCGATGATCTTCCCGTTCGACTCCATCCAGGGGGGTACGAGCGAGTTCCTGGGTGTGCCGCTCATCGCCCTGTGCGAGACGCCGTTCCACGGCAATCGCGGCTTCAGCAAGCGGGTCACCGATCTCGTGCTGGCGATCACCATCCTGATTCCCATCGCGCCGCTCATGCTCATCATTGCCATGCTGGTGAAACTGACCTCGGCGGGGCCCGTAATATTCAAACAGCGCCGTTACGGGCTGGATGGGCAGGAGATCATCGTCTACAAGTTCCGCACCATGACCGTGACTGAAGATGGCGACTCCATCAAACAGGCAACGCGCGCCGACTCCCGAATCACGCCTCTCGGGCGCCTGCTGCGGCGGACATCCATGGACGAGTTGCCGCAGCTGCTGAACGTATTGCAGGGACGTATGAGCCTCGTCGGTCCACGGCCGCACGCCGTCGCCCACAACGAGCTGTATCGCAAGTTGATCAGGGGATACATGTTGCGCCACAAAGTCGTGCCGGGAATGACCGGGCTTGCGCAAGTTCACGGGATGCGCGGCGAGACGCAGACCATCGAGCAGATGGAAGCGCGCCTGAAGTACGATCTCGACTACCTGCGCAACTGGTCACCGCTGTTGGATCTGAAGATACTCGCGAAGACGCTGCTGATCCTCGCGAAGGGTGACAAGGCGTATTGAGCGCGCACGTTCACTGGATCGCGAAGTCGCGATATACACTCCCCGTACCGTCCGCTGTCAGCGTGAGGCGGATCGTGTCACCCGCTGGCACATCCGCTGGGAGCGTGAAGGCGAACGACGCTCCCGTGCCCTGCGCCAGCTCCTGCTGGACCAATCGATGTGCGTCGATGTGCATGCGGCTGGCCGACCAGCGCAGGTGTCTGCCCGCGCCACGGGCGTTCACGGTGGATCCGGCGGCCAGCGAGGTCCCGGATGCCGGGGACTTGATGCGTGCCAGCCCGCGACGGGTCTTCAGGACGAGCCGGGCCACGTTGAATGAATCGAAGTTGTTGGTGTCGGAAGTTTTCAGGCCCGAGAAGACCGCCCACAGCGTCTTGCCGTCGGGGCTGATCCACTTGGCGGGGAACGAAAGGCCATTGCCTTCGCTGGCTGTTTCATTGAAGCCGCCCCAATCGTCATAGTAGGCAACTGTCGCCCAGGGGCCCCACGGGGCGGCAGCTTCGAACAGGCCGAGCTGGCCGGTGAGCGGCCCATGAGCGGCGCTCAGTAAGTAGCGGCCGAGCTGCGCGTCGTAAACTACCGCCGGCGCACTGTAGATACCCGCAGGAACGCGGGGATCGGTAAACACCGGTACCGCCTCCGATTCCATCGTGGACCATCCGGGCGTCCCATCTGGCTGCAGACCGGCAAAATATTCGAAGTGACCCGGCGTAGCCGGATCGATTGTGAGCTCGTCAGTGTCCACTCGGCGCAGATAAAGATGCGTCGGGTCGGCTTTGACATCCCGCTCGTAATACAGATAGACGTGCAGGGGATCGACCGCCCCGGCGTAATCTCGCCCGAACTGCAACGTCGCGCCCAGATCCGCCGGGCTCGTCCAGGGCGCGACCGTCCAGCTTTTTGCGAAATCGGCGGACCAGGCCAGGGTGCGCGTGCTGTTGCTCTCGCCCTTTTGGGTCGGATCCGTGCAGTTGCAGTTGTCCGTCGTCCACAGGCCGCCCTGTGCATAGAGCGTTCCGTGCAGCGAAATGAGATCCCCGACCTTGCCGCCAAAAGTAGCCTGGTTGGGCGCGAACGGCCGGGTGCCCCAGACATTCTGACCACGATAGCTCGATTTGCGCCCCGCTACGGGGGTGCCGCTGATCCTGGCGAAGCCGAGACTCGCCTTGCCCCCTTTTTGGCTGCTCTCGTTCCCTTCGAACCCGCCACCATCTCCCCAGGCCGCGTAGAGCTCTCCGTCGGCAGCCCACGCCAGGGGCCACAGATCACTGCCAAACGCGGAACGCAGCTCAGTGACAGTTGACAGGTCCCAGCGTGCATTGCGGATGATTTCGCTTCTGGGGTACGGGGCTGGAAGACGCGTCGTGGGGGAGGTGACACACCCACTGATCAGTACGGCAAGCAGGACGGCCCCAACGCCGCTCGTCAGCCCTTCGGACATTAACTGCGTCATCTGAAGTGGAGATCGAGCCGGATGGTGCCATTGGGTCCTTGGCAGGGGAAGCGAGGGCTGGTGGGCTCGATTCTTGCGGCGCGAGCCACGGTGCCCGGCTCGACCGGATGTAGTATCCGGCAGGGACGCTCAGGCCGCAGACAGGGGTGGTTGTTCATGCAACATTCAGTTAAGTCAAATGTTTACGCTACATTTGCGAACTGCTACGCAATTCGCGAATAATGTGACGGACGTCACCATGAACCTGGCCAGGTTTAAACAGAATGAATACAAAAGGTGCCGAGAGGTTCGCGCCGCCCGCGTGGCACCGGCGACCAACTATAAGAATAGCCGGATGGACAACAAGAGCCGAGTGTCGGCTGCCGCAGCGGGCTGAAGCAGCAGCCGCTTCCAACAACTGAACTTTCGAGGTGTAGATGATGGGTATTCGGCTGCCATGGCTGCTGGGGATAGTGGGACTGCTGGTGGTTGGTGTCGTGCCGCGCGTTGACGCGCAGCAGACCCAGCCGGATTACACCCTGAATCCAGGCGATACTCTGGACATCGATGTGTATAAGGAGGTCGAGCTGACCAAGACGGTCGTGGTGCGGCCCGATGGCAAGTTCTCGTTCCCGCTCGCGGGCGAGATCCACGGAGGTGGGCGGACAGTTACCCAGGTGCAGAGCGACATCGCGCAGCGGTTGCTCAAATACATTCCCGAAGCGGTTGTGACCGTGGCGGTGAAGACCCTGGACGGCTGCCGCATCTACGTCATAGGGCAGGTGGCCAAGGCCGGATCCTTTGTCATGAATCCGCGCATGAACGTGATCCAGGCACTGAGCCTCGCAGGTGGTATGACCCCGTTTGCCAGCACGAACGATGTCACCATCATCCGCGGCAATGGCGCCAACCAGAAGGCATTGCCATTTCGCTACGGCGAAGTGAGCAAGGGCAAGAACCTCCAGCAGAACATACTGCTCGAGCCGGGTGATGTCGTTGTCGTCCCGTAACCTGAATGGCGCCGGGGCTCGCTGGCCCTACGCGCTACCGCTCTGCTTGTGCACCACGGTGCTGCTGGCGCCCGCGGCGCGGGCGCAACGGGTAAGTTTCGTCCCGGCCGTGCAGACGACCGCCGAATACGACACCAACCGGCTGTTGTCGCAGCACAAGCAAGGCGGCGAGTGGTACGAGGCGCGGTTGTCCGCAGATTTGATGCGCGAGACGGTGCGCTCGACGCTCGAGGTGCTGCCGCAGGTAAGCCTGCAGGAGTCCTCCTACAAGGCGCTCAAAACGTTCGAGGGGCAACTGGGCATGCGCGGGGAATATCGCAGCGAGCGAACCGACTACAAAGGTGTCGCCACGTACCACCGCCAGGATGCCTACAACTCCGAGTACGGCGTCGTGCAGTTCGATCCGCTCAATCCGGGAGCTCCCAATACGGTCGGCACCGGCGAAGTGGTCACGGGCATCACTCGCCAGAGCTGGAACATCGGACCCAACATAACTCACGATTTCACCCAACGCTTCAGCGGCGAGTTCGATGCAAACTACAATGCGGTGCGCTATAGCAGGGAGATTCCGCAGACTCTCGTGAGTTTCGACAGTCCCTACGTCGAGCTCGATGCGCTGTGGAGACTCAGTCAACTCACGGCGATTGGTCTGGGACCGTTCTACAGCGCCTACCGGCCGGTCAATGGGTTCGAGAACGGCGCGCTGCGGTCGGATTCATACGGCGCGGTGTTTACGTATCGCTACAGGACGGCGCAGACCGCGAACTTTTCGATCGATCTGAAGGTCGGGAAGGACGAGCAGGATCAGTTCGACGGCAGCAAGAGGAGCGTGACTGCCTGGGGTCTGGAATGGCGAGGCTCCCAGCAGTGGCTCACGAGCCGCCTGCAATACAGTGTCGGCCGATTTCTGGAGCCCAGCAGTGTCGGAGGAGAAGTGGGTCTTTATCAGATACGGGCGCAATATACGCGCAGCTTCGGGCCCCGCTTATCCGGCCTGCTCGCCACGCGCCTCTCGCGGACGAGCCGCCTGGGGCAGAGCTCGGACAATCGCGATCGATCGTATGGTGAAGCCTCTGTCCAGTACGCGCTCACACGGGAATGGACCCTGCAAGGGGGTCTCAGGTACGGGTGGCAGAAGCTTTCGTCCAAGGTATCAGCGGTTCACAACGAAGGCGTGTTCATCACAGTAGGATTCCATGGTCTCAACCCACATCGCTGAACAAACAGCCCGGGCTGCCGCCTCGGGCAGCTCGTTGGCCGACTACGCCAACCTGGTACGCCGGCGATGGAAGTACCCGGCGATGATCGTCCCGGCGGTCATTATGGCGGCCGTCCTGATTGCCTACACCTTGCCGGTGACCTATCGCGGCGTCGCTACGATCATGCTGGAGCCGGCCTCCATACCGAAGGAAATGGTTTCGAGCACCGTGCGCGACATGGAGGACATCCCGGCCTACGCGCAGCAGCAGCTCGAGCTGGTACGGCGCAGGATCATGACCCCCGAGCTCCTCGAGCCCATCGTCAAAAAGATCGATCCGTACCCGCTCAGGCGCGATCTGGATCTGGAGCAAAAGGCTGCGCTGCTGGGCCAGGACACTTCCGTGGAGCGGGTCGATCCCATTACGGGCAAGCCGCTGGATTCCTCCACCGCTTTCTCGATCTACTACCTGAACGGCGACCGCGAGATAGCAAAAAAGATCGAGCGCGAGATCGTCGATCTGTACCTCACGTACAACCGGCGTACCCGGGCTGAAAGCGCCACCGCGGCGTACCAGTTCCTGCGCAATCAGGCGGCGGAGCTGGAAACCCAGATGGTAGGGATGGAGCAGAAGCTGGCGGCATTCAGGGCGAAGTACGGCGGCTCGCTGCCCGAGATGCAGAGTCATAATCTGTCACGCATCGACAGCCTGCAGCATGACCTGGAGAGTACCCAGCGGGAGATCCTGGTCGCGCAGCAGAAAGAGAGCGAACTGCAGCTTCAGCTCAACAATATCGCGCCCAGCCTCACTTCCGCGGTGAGTGACTGGCGCGTGACTCTTGCCAAGCTCAAGTCCGACCTGGCTGAGGCCCAGCAGAGGTATACCCCCGCCCATCCGGAGGTGAAGCGCCTGCAGCGGGCGATCACGGAGCTGCAGGCCCAAGGCGGCGCCAGCATGAAGATGGGGACTGCAGCCCCCGACAATCCTGACTATCTACAGGTCAAGTCGCAGCTCGATTCCGCGCGTCGCGAGCTTCAGAACCTGCACACAATGGAAACCCGGGCGCGCACTGACATGAGCAATTACGAGCGAAATCTGACTACGGCGCCGAATGTGCAGCGCGAGTACGTACAGCTGTCGCGCGACTACGACAATGCGCGCGCCCGCTACGAGGACCTGCAGACCAAAATGAAAAACGCTGCGCTCGCGCAGACGATGGAAACGGAGGCGCGGGGTGAGAAGTTCTCGCTTCTGCACGAGCCGGGTGTGCCACGCGTCCCGTATTATCCGAATCGCCTCGGCATCATATTGCTCGGTATTGTGATCGGGTGTGCGCTCGGCTTCGGTATGGCAGCGATCATGGACGTAATCGATCCCAGCGTGCGCGGCAGCGCCGACCTCGCCAGCCTCATTGACATGAGCACTCTCGGGGTGGTCCCGATAATGCTCAACCCTGGGGACCGGCGCAGGCGTAGGCTTGGATGGACTGCGGCCATAGTGATCTATGGAGCGGCCGGTGCTCTCGTGACGACAGTCGTGCTCAGCACGAGCGTCTAAAACAGAAGAAGGAAACACAGCCGAAGCCGCGGCTGAACGAATCATGGTTATCGAAAGAGCATTGGAAAAGTTGAAACAGGCGAACGCGGCCAGTCCCGCCGCCGCCCCCAAAATCGAGCGTCCGCTCGCGCGCCGTGCGAGCGATGCGCAACCCGAGATGCGCGCGGCAGCGCGCGCTCCGATCAGTCCCAACGCCTCGCGTCCGAGCTACATGCGGCTGGAATGCGACCGTTCCCAGGCAATCCAACATCGCATACTGTTGCCCGGTACGCCGCTGGCCGCGGATGGACACGTCCTCGCCGCGTATCGAATCCTCAGGACGCGGCTGCTCAATCTGATCAGCATGCGCAATTGGACGGTTCTGGCGGTAACCAGCCCTGGCGCCGGCGAGGGTAAGTCAGTTACGGCGTGCAACCTCGCATTGAATTTCGCGCGCGAAGGCTCGCGCAGCGTGTATCTGATCGATCTGGACATGCGCCATCCGACCATTTGCCGGTACTTTGGCGCGCAGCCGCCGCATACGGTCATCAACTACTTCAGCGGCGAGTGCGACGCGCACAGCGTGTTCTTCTCGATCGGAGCCGAGAACCTCGCTATTGCCGGCAACCTGGTCAACAGTGACCTGGCCTCCGAAATGCTCGCCAGCGACCGCCTCGAGCAGTTGTTTGCCTACATCAAAGGCGTTGCTCCCAATCCGCTGATCATTGTGGACCTGCCGCCGACACTGGTGACTGACGAGGCGCTGATGATCGCCCCCCGGGTCGATGCGACCGTGCTCGTCGTCGCCGACGGGCTCACGCGACGTGACAGCCTTATACGCACGCGCGAGTTGCTGGCGGAGTATCCGATCGCGGGTGTCATACTGAACAAGTCCACGGAATCCGTGGGCTCGAGCGGCGAATACTACGGATACGCGTATGGAGAGAAAACGTGACGTCCGCGCTGTCCAGCTGACGGCGCATCGAACCATGCCGCCGTGAGCACCACCGACACCGCTTCGGTGGCGAGCCTCCTCATCGTTTCCTCTGACAACTACCCGCCGCAGCGCGTTGATATTTCAGTGCTGTTCGGGGAACAGCTCGCGGGACGTGGCCACCGGATCGACTGGCTGCTGCAGAGTGAGGACGCCTGCAAAAAGGCCTACACGACTCAATGGCACGGCGGCACCGTGTGGGTCGGACCCACGGATCTGCGCTCACCGCTGCTTGCGCGGATCCGTAAGCATTTCCTCGGAATTGTGCACGATCTGCGGGTCTTCGGACGCGCTCGCGCTGGCGGCTATGACATGGTCATGGTCAAGGACAAATTCGCCTCCGGCCTGTTCGCGCTGCTTGCTGCCAGGTTGTTTCGCCGCCGTTTCATTTATTGGCTGTCGTATCCGTTTCCAGAGTCGTATCTGATCCGGGCCCGCGATGGCACCGCCCGCTACCCTTGGCTGTATCGGGTGCGCGGCGCGTTCTTCTGGGTCACCTTGTACAAGATCCTGCTGCCGGCGGCCGACCATATTTTCGTCCAGAGCGAGCAGATGCGCCGCGACGTTGCCGCGGAAGGAATTCCGTTCGAACGAATGACTGCCGTTCCGATGGGAGTGCGGGAGGAGAGCGCAGCTCCTGCGCCCGCGGGCCAGCCCCGCAGTGTCATTCCCGCGGGCGAACAATGTTTCATGTACCTCGGGGCTCTCAGTCGAGTGCGACGCCTGGATTTCCTCGTCCGTGTGCTTGTACGCGTGCGGCGCAAGGTGGGGGCGGCGAAGTTATACCTTGTGGGACGCGGCGACGATCCGGCCGACGAGCGGCTGTTGATCGAGGAGGCGCGCAGGGTAGGGGTGTCCGAGGCCCTGGTGATGGTTGGACAGTTGCCTCAACCGCAGGCTCTTCGTTATGTGCGCGAGGCTGATGTGTGTGTATCGCCCTTCTATCCCACACCCATACTCAACTCGACTTCACCTACCAAGCTGGTCGAATACATGGCTATGGGCAAAGCGGTCGTCGCGAACGACCATCCGGAGCAACGGCTCGTGATCGAGCAAAGCGGGGCAGGGTATTGCGTCCCCTGGGACGAGGATGCGTTTGCGAATGCGATCGTCGAGCTCATGCAGGCCCCGGAACAGGCGCGAGCCATGGGTGAGCGTGGCCGCCTTTATGTACTGCAGCATCGTGGCTACCGGGCCATCGCGGACCTGGTCGAGCGTGAGCTGGTGAGAATTGCACGGTTGCGCAGATGCCCCTGAGCGCCGAGCTGACACGGCTGTCCATCGTGACGCCGCACCACCCGAGTGCTTCCGGTGGTGGCGCCGAGTTTCAGATTCAATGCCTGCTCGAGTCGCTGTTGGATCTGCAACGTTATGACATCTCCTATGTGGCCCGCAGTGTGGACCCGGATTTCAAGCCTCGCGGCTATCGCATCGTGCGCATTGGCCGCGGCAGCCGCGCGCCGCGCTTCGGCTATGGCATGGATGCGGTGCCCCTGTATCGGGCCCTGAAGGCGCTGCGACCGCAAGTGATCTATCAGAGAGTAGCCTGCGGCTACTCGGGGATCTGCGCCTGGTACGCGCGCCGCAATTCGGCCCGAATGATCTGGCACGTAGCGCACGACACGGATGTGACCGGGGAGACTCTTGATCCGGGGCGCAATCCGATCAGGCGGATTCTCGAGAATGCGAGCATCAGGTACATGATCGGCGCCGCCGATCACATCGTCACGCAGACGCAGTGGCAGCGAACCGAGCTCGAACGCAACTACCACCGCGCGGCCGACGGGATTGTGCGCAATTTCCATCCGGAGCCGGCGGAACGGATCGACAAGTCAGGCGCTGTCAGCACAGTCCTGTGGGTTGCCAACTTCAAGCGCTGGAAGCAGCCCGAGCTGTTCCTCGACCTTGCGGCAGCGCTGCAGGATGTCACGGGCACGCGCTTCGTCATGGTAGGCGCCCAGGCCGGAGGATCGGGAGAGCGCGAGTGGAATACGGCTGTCATGCAGCGCATCCGCACGGCGCCGAACGTCGAGTATCTGGGACCCCGGCCGCAGGCCGAAATCAACCAGCTGCTTGCCGGCGCGCACGTGTTCGTGAATACGAGTATTTCTGAAGGGTTCCCGAACACATTCATCCAGGCGTGGATGCGAGCGGTACCGGTAGTCAGTTTGCAGGTGGATCCCGATGAGGTACTGGAGCGCGAGGGGATTGGAGTTCGCGCCGGCAGCGCGCAGGGACTTGCCGATGCCGTGCGCCGTCTGCTCGTTACGCCGGGATTGCGCGAGGAGTACGGCGAGCGGGCACGCCGCTACGCACTTCTCAAACACTCGCTGCGCAATGCCCGTCAGCTTGCTCAGTTGATTGACACGAGCCGCATGGACTCGGCCGGCTAGTAGCGTATCGGGCTCGGCTTGCGCAACTTGCCTCGGGGGCAGCCGGCAAAAGTCGCGCCTTTTGCCGGCGGTAACGAAGGCGATGTCCGAAAAATGGCCGCAGGCCATTTTTCCGATTAACTAGCCTGAACGCACCAGGTAGACAAAGGTGCTCTTTGGGTAAACGTGGCGGTAGATCGGGCGCAGCAGCAGCCGCGCGGCGCGTTTCGGACTCAACCAGCCGGAGGTGGCGTTGTAGATCAGTCGCAGCCGCGGCCGCAGCGGCTTGAGGCCGGCAACGGCTGCCAGGCGCGCAATGCTGTCGAATTCGAAACAGTTGATGTGTTCGAGCGGTTGCAACGGCACGATCTGCGCAGGCGGCAGCGACTCGAAGCGGCCGCTGCGGGCGGCCGTCCGCAACGCGCGGCGCGCATCGGGCACGCTGATCTTGAGCAGGCCGCCTTTTTCGAGCGAGCCTGCCAGGTGACGCAGTATCCGCACAGGCTCAACCAGGTGCTCGAACACCTGCTCGGTGTTGATGAAGTGAAAGCGCCGCGCGCCGATCTGCTCCCAATCCAGAGTGGGAATGCCGATCGAGTGGGCGTGCCGCAGGCGCTCCACGGACAGCTCCGACCCATGGACATCGCAACCAAAGGCGCGCGCCATGCTCGCCCACTCGCCCCAGCCCATCCCGAAATCGAGCACCCGCAGTTGCGCCGGGTGCAGGCCGAAGTGTTCGACGAAGAAATGAATCTGTTGCGCCCAATAGCTCGGGTCATAAACATCGCGCTCGCGCGCCAGGCGCTCACGCTCGCTGTCGGGGATCCATTCGTCGTAGAGCTCGCTCAGCAGGTGCTCGCCCGGAATGTACCTCTGGTAGGCGAGGCGACAATGAGTGCAACGCACTAATTCGTAAGTCGCGCCCGCAAGTTGCCCGAGTCGCGCGCGGCCCTCGTACTGACGCTCGAGGAAATGGGTGATGGCGGGACTGTCGAGCGGCTCCCGGATCAGCACCTTCCAGGTGGTGCACTCGCAGGCAGGGCACTGCTTGCGCTCAACCAGAACGCTCTCGGCCGCGGTTGCGGCGGGCAGGCTCGCCGCACTCACAGCGTTGACTCGAGCTCGGCCATGACCCTGGGCGCCAGGTGGCGCCACTGATAGCCGGATTCGAGGATGTGGCGAGCTTTGTCACCCATGCGCCGGGCCGCTTCGGGATGGTCCAATAGCTGCAATACCTGGGTTTTCATACATTCAATGTCATTGGGCGCGGCTACGAGCCCGGTCTGCCCATCGAGCACCAGGCCGCGATAAAACAGGAAGTCCCAGACTACCGCGGGCAAGCCCATTGCCATCGCCTCCAGACAGGTACCGGGCAGACCCTCGTAATAGGAGGTGGAGGCATATACGCGGCTGCGGCTGTAGTAATCGCGCATGCGTTCAAAGGGCACTTTTCCGGCCAGCTGCACGGCCGGCGCGAGTGGCTCGAGCTCGCGGCGGACCCAGACGTCATCATCTCCGTAGCCCACGATGACGATGCGTATAGCCGGGCGGGCCTCCACCAGGGCCTTGCATAGCTGGACCATCGATCGGCTCCCCTTGCGCTTCTCGATGCGTCCTCCGAACAAAACGTCCACGGTCTTGGCTGCCGCCGGATCGGGCCGGAAGCTTCGAGTGTCCGCCCCGTTGGGAATGACCGCGATCGGACCTTTGTATCCATAGGACGACACTTCGGCCCGGGCCTGCTCCGTCAACGCCACAACTTTGGAGGCTGTCGCAAACAGGCGCCGCTCCATGGCCAACTTCACGGCGAGCGAGCTGGCACTCCATTGGCTTTCAAAATGGCGCTGCTGGTAGAACCGGCCTGACATTCCCAGGTAAGTCGTATGAGCTGTGAGCACCACGGGGATCTGCGGTGGTAGAAGCAAGCCCGGAATCAGGGGCGGCGCATGAAAGTTCACGCAGCGCACCCGGCCCTCGGCGTGCAGACGCCGCAGCAACTTGCGCACCCGCAAGCCCCACCCGAGCAGACCGGCACGATCCATGCCAGGGTCGCCGATATGGATGATCTGGACGCCCGCATACGCCGGCGCCTGGCTCGGGGGCGTTCCCCCGGTGATGAGGGTGACGGGGGGCGAGCCAGGAGCGATGTTCGATAAAAAGGAGTCGATGTAACGGGCAATTCCACCTACGGCGTAGAACTGCGGATAGACGACCGCAATCATGATGAGCGTTGCATGAGCGCTTCAACTTCTCCGACCAGACGGTCCCACGTGAATTTGTGAGCCAATGTGTCCGCGGCCGCTTGCTCGAGAGAGCGTTTCAGGCTGTTGTCCGCGAGCACTTCGATGACGGCATCCGCCAATGCTACAGGATCACCGGCTTTTACCAGCAGGCCCGTGCGCCGATCGTCAATCACTTCGGGCAGCCCCCCTACCGCGGAGGCGACTACGCAGGTACCGGATGCCATCGCCTCGAGTACCACCAGGCCGAATGGCTCGGCCCAGATCGACGGCACTACGACAACATCGCAGGCGCGGTACAGCGTTCTCAAACTGCTCTGCGGCAGGTAGCCGGTGAATACAACTGCCGGGCCCATCCTGGCGGCGAGCCGCGTCAGCTGCGCCTCGTACGGGGTTTTCACGGCGCCGCCGAAGAACGCCGATCCGGCGATCACGAGCTGTGCCTGTGGAAAGCGCGCACGCACCCGGGCGAACGCCTCTATGAGGACGTGAACTCCCTTGATGCGCACGAGTCGACCAACATACAGCAGGCGAGGTCCGCCGGACTGCAACTGCGGCAGCTCGAGGGGATCCGTGCCGGCAGTATCGGCGCCGGGGCCGGCTGGGTCCGTTGCATTCAGGACGGTCTTGAACCGGTGTGCATATTCCGGGAACGCGGCACTGGCCTTGCGGCGGATGAATTCGCTGACGAACAGCACGAGATCGGCCTTAGCGAGTGCTTGACGGTAAATCGCACGAAGCAACTTTATGCTCAGATGATCGTTATGCATGTGCAGCACGATCCGCTGTCCGGCGCGCCTGGGCAGGAGCAGCAGCGCGTTCGGCTCGTTGTGTAGGTACAAAATGTCAAATCCCTCACTGGCGCGCGCCGCGCGCCGAGCGTAGGACCAGACACTCAGCAGCTTCGCGATGTAACGTAATGGGTTAGCTTGGCCGAGCCGTTGCTTCAGCCGGTCGAGTAGCCGCTCTGGTCCTGTCCACGGGAGGTTTATGTATTCGACGCCATTGGCCCCGGCAACTCCGGCGGGCCGGGAGATGACAGCAACGCGCCGTCCCGGTGTTGCCAGCCGGGACGTCAGCTCGTGCACCCAGAGCTCGACGGCACCACCCAGCACTGGCGGTACGGGTAGCATTTCAGGCACGATGACGACTATGGAGGGCGCCTGGCCGCCTTCCGGCGTCGGGGGAAGACGACGGAAAGCATCGGGGGGCGGCGGAGACATCATGCGAGAGCGATCCTGGGAAACACAGCCAAAAGCATACGTAAGCGTACACACCGAAGTAGCCGAATCGCAACGCTCCCGCCCGCGGCAGGCTGTCAAACCGATCAAAATAACAGTTCTCGGCTTGCGTGGAATTCCTGACGTACAGGGCGGCGTTGAGACTCACGCCGAGCAGTTGTATGGGCGGCTCTCACGGTTGGGATGCGAGATCGAGGTAATCGTCCGCTCCCGGTATGTACCAAAACAGATGCGCGTGTTTGGATCTGTGCGCCTGCGCAGACTCTGGGCGCCGCGCCTCGAGGGCCTCGAGGCGTTGGTTCATTCAGTGCTGGGTGTTCTGTATGCCGGCATCACCCGGCCCGACATCCTCCATGTCCATGCAGTGGGTCCCGCGATCGTTACTCCGCTGGCGCGGCTGTTGGGCCTGCGCGTCGTGGTGACCCACCATGGTCCTGACTACGAACGTGACAAATGGAACTCCTTCGCGCGGTGGGTTCTGCGCCTGGGAGAGGAGGTGGGCATGCGCGGCGCACATGCGCGCATCGCCGTATCGCGCGTGATCGTGGACCTCGTGCGCTCCAAATACGGACTCGAATCCAACTTGATCCGCAACGGCGTGGCGCACGGGGCGCCGCAGACTGACTCGCAGCACGTGCGCGCTTTCGGACTCGAGCCGGGGCGTTACTTCCTCCAGGTCAGCCGGTTGGTGCCGGAGAAGCGCCAGCTGGATCTCATCGCGGCGTTTGCAGCGGCAGCCGTTCCGGGATGGAAGCTGGCGCTCGTGGGTGCGCTCGATGGGGCCGCATACTCGAGCAGCGTGCGCGAGGCCGCGGGTAGCGGCGTCGTATTGACCGGATTTCAAACCGGCGTGGCCTTGCAGCAGCTTTACACACACGCTGGCGGCTTCGTGCTGCCGTCATCGCACGAAGGCCTGCCGATCGCGCTGCTCGAAGCGCTCGCGTACGGTTTGCCGCTGCTGGCCAGCAATATTCCCGCGAACCTCGAAGTGGGTCTGCAGGCGAGCAGCTATTTTCCGCTGGGTGACCGCGAAGCGCTCGCACAGGGCCTGCGCCGGATCGCCCAGGCGCCGCGTGATGATGTAGCCCTCACCGCGCGCCGGCTATCCACCTTGCGTACTTACGACTGGGATCACATCGCCGAGCAGACTCTCGGCGTCTACCGGAAGGTGGCATCCCTCTAGTCCGCAACCACAACGAGACGGACTTCACCCGAACGAGATGGATCTCACGTGCGCTCCTACCGACTGACATTGGCATGCATGCTGTTGCTGCTCGTTGCAGCAACTGCTCTGACGGTTTCGACCTACTCGACTTTCGATCAGACATACGACGAGCCTGCGCACATAGCGGCGGGCATCCAACTGCTGGATACCGGCCGTTACGACTACGATCTGTGGCACGGACCGCTCGCACGGCTGGCAGTCGCCGTGGGACCGTACCTGGACGGCTCGCGCTGGCACGGTGAGCCCAACCTCTTCGATGAGGGCCGCGCGATCCTGTACTGCTGCGGCAAGTATGAAACGTATGAACGCACCCTGACACTGGCCCGCATCGGCAATCTCCCCTTCCTGATTGTTCTCATCGTGGTGACCTGGCTGTGGGGGGCGCGGGTAGCCGGCAATGCCACGGGGCTGTTGGCCGCATTATTTATCGCTACGACCCCGCCAATTCTCGGCAACGCCGCCATCGCGACGACTGATCTGGCGGCCGCCGCAATGGCTGCGCTCGCTTTGTATGCACTGGTCCGGTGGGTCGAGCGCCCGACGGTCGGGGCGAGTTGGTTCCTCGGCGCGGCCTGTGCGCTGGGCGTGGCTTCCAAGCTGTCGGCGGTGCCGTTTCTCGTGGTTGCGGCCGCAGGTCTCGGCTCGAGTGTACTGATTCTGCAACCGCGGGCTGTGAAGCAAAGCGTCGTGCAGCCGCGCTGGCAGGGCTATGCAATCGTACTGTTGGCCGGATTACTCACCTTGTGGCTCGCCTATGACCTGCGGCTGGCGCCGGTGGCGCAACTCGATCCTCGCATCGACCCGTTGGTGGACAAGATGTCAGGACATCCGGGCATGCTGCGCGACGCGGCGCGCTTCGCAGTTGACGCAATCCCGGTTCCGATCTATCTGGTGAAGTTGCCTCTGGGTGTGCGTTGGGCCAGCGGCATGGCTGACCGCGGTCATCTGACCTACCTGTTAGGCCAAACGTCGATGCGCGGATGGTGGTACTACTATCCGATCAACCTCGCCGTCAGAACGCCCATTCCGCTGCTCCTCATGGGCCTGGCGGGGCTCGGGCTGTTGAGTGTGCGCGGCTTGCGCAGCAGGCAGTGGCAGATCCTCTTCCCCGCGGTGACATTCGTCAGCATCCTGGCATTCTGCGTGTTGTTCGTGCGTTTCAACCTGGGTCTGCGGCACGTACTCGTCCTGTTCCCGCCGCTGGCAATCGGCGCGGGGTATGCGATTGTCAGGCTGTTCAGCGCCAGCCGCGGCCGCATCGCGGCGCAAGGCCTCGCGGCCGGCGTTGTTTGTTGGCAAGCCGTCACCCCGATCCTGGTGATGCCGGACCAGATGACCTATTTCAATGCGTTCGCCGGATCGAAGCCTGAGAAGATCCTGATCGTTGCCGACCTCGACTGGGGACAGGATCTGAAGCGGCTGAAGGCCGTATTGCGGGAGCGGGGCATTCAGAAGGTCCACCTGGCCTTCCAAGGTAGCAACGACTTGACGCGCGAGCAGGGACTGCCGAGCGTCGAGCGATTGCCCGAGGATGTCCCGGTCGATGGCTGGGTGGCAATCAGCGTGTCCAGGAAGGCGCGGGAGCGCCAGGGTTACGCCTGGCTCGAGCGCTATCAGCCGGTGCAGAGAGTGGGACGATCGATCGATCTCTACTATATCTGCGGGGTGCGGCGCTCAGCACCGGCTCTCGCTGGAGAGGATATTGAGGCGCAGTAAAATGCTCCTTCTTTCCGAAGGAGGTGCACTCATGTTGGTTCCAGGTACGGCAGGGAACCGTCCAGCCCCAGGCGTAGTGGCCGCTGGAGTTCAGGAGGACGGCGTCTGGGCCGGCAATCATTACGATAAGTACGGGTCCCGCAACCCGATCGTGCGCCGCCTGATGCGCGGGTTCGAGGGCGCGTTGGACGAGTTGGTCCGCATCGCGAACCCGCGGACTGTCCACGAGATCGGCTGCGGCGAGGGACGTTGGACCCTCAAGTGGGCCGGCGAAGGTATTTTGGCGCGCGGCAGTGACTTCTCGCAGCAGATCATCGCCGTTGCCAAGGAGAATGCGGCTCGGAGCGCCTCACCGGCACAATTCCGCGCAGCTAGTATTTACGACCTGCAGGCCTCCAGGGACGCCGCCGAGCTGGTGGTGTGTTGTGAGGTGCTGGAGCATCTCGAGCAACCTGAACGGGCGCTCGACGTGCTGGCCTCATTGGCCTTCCCGTGGTTGCTGGCGAGCGTACCGCGCGAGCCGCTCTGGTGCGCACTCAACCTGGCACGCGGCAAATACATCTCGTCCCTGGGGAATACACCCGGTCACATTCAAAAGTGGAGTGCACACGGCTTTGTGCGTCTACTGCGCAGTCGCTTCGAGATCGTGGCCGTGCGCAAGCCCTTGCCCTGGACCATGGTGCTGGCGAAAGTGCGCAAGTGACCGCGGCTGAAGAACGCCGCCGGGCGCAGCGCCCGGCGGCGAATTTCCGCATGTTTAGTTAGTCTTGCACGCGCCAGCGAAGCTGCTGGGGCAATCCGCCACCGTTTTGCCGTTGACCGAGCGGATGAACGGCAGTAAGCCGGTATCCCATTTCTGCGCCGGGCCACCGTAGGTGGTGTTGCGGTCCCAGAACATATAGTTGGCCTTGTTGGTCGTAACCGCCTGGGCGTACAGGTCGGCAGGCAGCAGCGTCCAGCGGACACCCAGCGATGAGCTCTGCACCTCGGCCTTGATCGCAATGACGCCGCGGTAGTCAACTGCACCAGTGTCGCCGCGCACCACGTTATCTGCCTGCAGGTTGCGCCCGGGTACCACGTCGGGTCCGCCGACGAAGGCCTTCTCGTCACCGCAGGATTTCACCAGCGCCTCCATCTGTGTATCCGAGCCCAGATAGTTGGTTTCGCAGAAGACGTTGGAACGTGACCAGGTGTCGCGCTCCGCGGAAACCAACCGCTGCAGCTGGGTCAGCAGAGCCGTCGCACTGTAGGTCGAGGGCGCCGGGTTCGCCGCGCTCCAGCCGATCGCTGTCTCGGAAGTGCTGATCCCTTCCACGGACGGATCCGAATCGTACTTGGCCGCCAGTGCCTTATGGAGCGCAATCAGCCTGTCCATCACGGGCGCATCCCAGATGCGCGCCACCACACCGCTCGCCATGGGCACCTGCCCACCGAGGTAAACCGATTCGGTCCTGAGATAACTCGGCGTCACGATGCCGGTCGTGCCACCAAAGCCGCGATTCTCGACGCGGATGATGAAGCGTTTGCCGGCCGCCTTGGTCTGGTTCAGGTACTGGTCGACCATCGAGAAGTCATAAACCCCTTTGCCGGTCTCGAGCGTGCTCCATTTGAAGTCCACCAACACGCCCTTGACGCTGGCCTCGCCCTTGAGAGCCGCGATGGCGGCAAGCTCGCCCGGGACATACTTGTGGCTGCCCCGCAGCATCATGTAGTGGCCCGGATGCCATTTGATTCCGCTGGACGGGTCCGTCGCGCCCACGCAGTTCTTGGCGTCTATGCACAGTTTCGCAGGTGGGTTCGGTCTGACTGTTGCAGCTCCTGCCAGGGTGGGCAGCAGGCCTAGTGTGGCCAGGCACAATACGGCCAGCGGGCCGCGCAGTTGGGATCTTTCTGTCATCGCAATCATGTCCTCGCAGAGGGGATGGGGTGAGCCGGTGCGGGACTGTTGGATTGACGAGAGTTACCGAACGAGTAACTGCAGCGCAAGGAGCGTTCTGACTCCTGACCCACATGCTCGGCAACCCCGCTATCCCCGACAATCGCCGGACCGGAGGCTTTGCGTCCCCACCTTGCGATGGGTTTGCCCTTCACTGGAAATTTATCCTCTGTCGGGGGGCGGTGGCAACTGTGCGGGAGTGGCGACAACCCATGCTGCATCGCAATCTACCTCAAGCTGCGGCAGACCAGCGCGAGGCTCGATACGCTCGAGTTGAGTTTGGTTGGCCAGGGCAGCTCGCCGAACGGTAGCACCTGGATTTTCAGGCCTTCGGCGCGCAATCGCTGCACGGCCAGCTGCGGCCCCGCGACCAGCGCCCCATCGCTCCACAGGGGCCGGCCGCCGGGAAAATAGTCGTGCAGCAGGATGATTCCCCCCGGATTGAGCAGCTGCAACGCGAGCGGTATCTCGCGGTACACACCACTCGAACTGTGATCTCCATCGAGAAAAATGACGTCGAATTTCTCGCTGCAGGTGCGCAGGTACGGCACGGATGCGCTGGTGATGAATGTAACGATATCGCCGCAACCGATCGCCTCGATGAGCTGCCGGGGCGAATGACTGCATCCCAGGCGCTTCCAGGCTCCCGTCGCGGGGCTGTTTACGTCGCTCAGATCGACGCTCACGAGCCGCGGACGCGCGCTCGGGTCGGCGCGCACCTGTTGTTTCAGCGCGAATGCCAGGGCAGTGGTCGAGCCCCCGACGTGTGTCCCCACTTCCAGAAACGAACGTGGGCGAAGCGCGCGCACGATGTAATACAACGCGCGCCGATCGCCCGGATTCACGGCGCCGCTGCCCGTGCCAAAGCTCATCGGCCGCAGCAACTCTGTCAACTCCGCGCGCTCCGATTCATAGTCACCGCTCAGCCATGTCTGCAGCGAAGCGTCAGACTCGCTACACAACGCCGCGGCGTCGCTCGGATGGCGTTCGAGCTTGCCGAGCGCGCGGCGCTCGACCATGGAATGCACCGCGCGGGCGGCCGCGCGCGGCAGGAAGCGGTTGGCGAACTTTTCGGCGAGCCGGTCGATCTCGAGGTTCAAGTTGATTGTCCCATTGTTGCAATAGACGGGGTTGACCGCGTTGGCGCGCGTACGGGCTGCGCCGCGTGCGCCAGCACCATGCGGCGCGCAGCTACGACTCCGGACAGATACCAGAAGAGATACGACAATGAGGGAAAAACGTAAGTTGTCTTGTAGGGCATGGTGAACAGAGTCATGGCGACGATGCCGGCCCACGCTGCCGCGAATGCGCCCATGAACGTTTCATCGGTACGCGCAACCATCAGCGCGTCCTTGAATATCATCCAATACAGAATAAACACGAGAACGGTCCCGAATATGCCGATCTCGAGCATGAAGGATGTCAGCGAGGACAACAGGAACTTCTGGAATATCAGGTAGTAGGCGCCGGTGAAATGCTCACCCATCTGAGAATGGGAGGCATTGCCGATACCGACGCCGAACGCGAACTGCACCGGATCGCGTTCCAGGTGCCGCAATGGGACCGTGATTCCGTCGAGCCTGCCGACGTGCTTGCTGCCTGTGTCGGCGTTCTGGTCAACGTAGCGCTGGAACTTCTGCTGCTCGGTAAAGAAGTTCCAGATGCTCACTTTGTAGGGATTGTCGCGCTCGAGGTAATCGTAGATCGGCGCAAACATCGCGAAGAATGTCACCAGCAGAGTGATCGCGCCCACGGCAACGCGCAGCCGTCTGCCGGGCGCCGAGGCGACCAGCATGGTCGTCACGAGCCCGATCGGCAGCAGGATCAGTGTGGCCTTGGTTTCGTTTATGGTGGTGGGGATCAGCACTATGAAGAACAGCAGCAGGTATTTCATGCGTGTCAGCTTGCCGCGCATGACCATTGCGGTCGCTACGCAGGCGGCGCATATCAGGACGATCGACAGCACCGAAGAATCCTCGAAGGAGCCGACCACACTGTCACCGCTCCATCGCCCCGAGCCCATGACCACCAGGCGCTCCCGCACAGCCAGCGGGAGTTGCACGAGACAGATCAACAGCAGGAAGCGCATCTGCTTGCGGACGTTCTCTTCCGTGAAGGCATACACCGCCGGCAGGAAGAACAGCGGGATCGCGCGCGCGTAGTAGCGCAGGCCTGCGAATACGGGACCCGGGGCCACCTGATTCGAGACGATGCCGCAAATTATAATGACGCCTATGAGGCCGAATACGATCCAGTATTGGGCGCGGACGTTGTGAAAACGCTTGGCCGGGCCGGCTACGATCACATACAGCAGTACCAGGGCCGAAAGGCCTTCGGGCACGAAAGCCAGCTGCGGCGGCAGTATGTGGGTCTTGTCGGTCAGCCAGTAGACGCAAGACACCACAAACAACATTGCGAGGACGAGGTACTGCATACTCTTGCCGGTATTTAACGCATCATGACTATAGACGGATCCCGGTGGCCGCGCTGCCGGAAGGCCTGCCAGCTCAGCTGTGCAGCTATCACCAGCAATGCCAGCAGCACCGGCCGCACCGGTACGCTGTACCTGGGTATGAAGTGGCTCAAGAGCGCGTAAAACATGACCAGGCCGAACGCGGGCAACGCCAGCAGCGCAATGTCGTAGCGACGCCGCCGGGTTGCCAGCACGAGCGCGAGCGCGAGTATCGGAAAAGCAACAGTTGCCCCCCGCCACAGGAACGGGACAGTTGCGGCCATATGCTGCAGCGGGTGAGTTTTGATGATGCTCATCGCCCGCTGCTGCAGGAGGCGGTCCGTCGCGACCTCGGTATTCGGGACATGAGCGGCGACGAGCTCATGCTGAAGCTTGATCCGTTCCGCGCGCCCGCGCCGATAATAGGCGATCGCGTCCTGTGGGCGTCCCGCCTGCTCGGCGGCGATGTCATCAGCCGCGAAGTTCGAATCCGGGCTGCGGTTCAGATGCTGCAGGCGCCCGCCACGCTGCAGGTCAGCCGGGCCGAATCCGAGCAAGCGGCCCAGGAGCGGCTGCAACCGCTGCGGTGCCCACACGTAGAACGCACCAACGTACTCTTCGCGTGTCATCAGGTCCTTGACAGCGCGGACCATCAGCACGACGCCGGCGCGCTGCGCCACCTGAAAGCTGCCCAGTTCTACCCGGTTGCGCAGCATCCAGGGCCCCACGGTGCAGATAAACGCCAGTATCATTATTGCGAGGTTCCGCAGCAGGGCGCGCAGCTCGAACCGGGATCGATACAGCACAAACACGCAGAGGAGCAGCCCGATCGTACCGATAAAGACGTACATGACGGCCGCTTTTATCAGTGTCAATGCACCGAACAACAGCCCGGCCAACACGCAGTAGCTGCGGCGGCCGCGTGCCAGGGCTACGGCCAGCGTGGTGGAAGCGAGCACCAGCACTGCCCCCGCTGGCAGGTCCGTGTACAGATCATCGAGCATCCCGGATGCCCAGCCGTTGGCGGAAAATACGACCCCGCCGATCAGCAGGGCAGCCAGTGCGGCCGCAAAAGATCCCGTGACCGTCGCAACGGCCCAGAAGACACCGAATGTCAGGAGGGCAAGCCACAGGATGTTCTGCATCTTCAGATATTTCAGGCGCTCACCGCTGAAATAGGCGCTGGCCTCCGCAGGGCCGAGCATCACATCCATCAAGCGGATCCCCGCGGCCGTTACGAGCACTGGCAGGGGCTCGCGGTAGTCGCTCGGCGTGAACGGCGCGCGCTCATCGAGGGATATGACGCCGTGGTTGGCCAGGTTGACTGCCATCTGGACTGATTGCGCGGAGTCCTTATCGACCGGTGACGACGTGACATGAGTCGCCCAGCTCACGACGAGTACCGCAGCAACCACGCCGATCAACAGCCACTGCAGCGCAGATATTCGCGCAGGCATCACTTCAAGCCTTCTCGTCAAACATCCGCAGCTCGAACTTCCTCAGCCGATAGAGCACCATCTGCGTCAGTTGCCTGTGTTTGTTGGCAATGTCGGCCTGCACGCCGAACAACAGAACGAGGATGCCCACCAGGATCAGGCCGGTTCCCATCGTCAGGGACTGAATGTGGCGCCCGATACCGCTCTGGCCGATCAGTGACAGATAGCCGAAGCGTACCCAGGTCATGCCGCCGACCAGCAGAAACGGCGCCGACAAGGTCGAGAAAGTCTTCAGGGGCTCATAAAAGGCATACAGACGCAGCATCGTGGCCGCCTGCCTGAACACGAACTGCGTCATGCTTTTGTGCAGGCGTGACGGCCGCAACGGCGGGTTGGTCGTGATGGGAATGTCCAGTATTTTCAGCCCCATCTTGCCTGCCTGGATGATGGTCTCGAGCGTGTAGCTGAAATTCGACAGGACCGTGAGACGCAGCGCAGCCTCACGTGAGTAGGCGCGGAAGCCGCTCGGCGCATCGCGTACGGTAGTGCCGCTGAGACCGCGCACGGTCGCCGATCCGGCCCTTTGCAGCAGGCGCTTCAACGCAGAGAAGTGCTCAATTTCGCTCGTTTGCCGATCCCCGATCGCGATGTCAACACGTCGTGCCGCCACGGGTGCGATCAATTCCGGGATGTAGCGCCCCGGGTACTGGTTGTCGGCGTCAGTGTTGACAATGATGTCGGCGCCGAACCGCAGCGAGGCATCCACTCCGGTCTGGAAAGCGCGCGCCAGCCCGAGATTCGTCGGATGGCGTACGACGTGATGCACACCCAGCTCGCGTGCCACCTCGGAAGTGCGATCCGAGCTTCCGTCATCGATGACCAGGTACTCGAGGCAGCCGATCCCGTCGATTGACTGTGGCAGGTCGCGGATGGTGCGCTCGAGGGAGTCCGCCTCGTTGTAGCAGGGAATCTGGATTATCAGCTTCATCGCGGGCTCCGTCGCTCAGGGTCGCCCGCTACAGCGGCCGGGCGGACGAATACCCAGGAACGATACAGAAAGAACTTGATCATGGAGGAAATCGCAAGCGCCATGGCAATGGAGGCGAGGTAGGGAACCGCAAGCAGCTTCAGCATTGCGATGCTCAGCAGCGACTCGAAGCAGCGCATGACGATTGCAACTGCGATGAAGCGTCGAAACTCGTGCTTTACGGAACCTGCGGAGCGAAAGACGAGCCTGCGCCCGAGCGCGAAGTTGACGAGCAGCAGGGTGCCGAAAGCCGCCGCAGTCGCCAGCTCCGGGCGCATGCCGAACTGCTCGCGGCAGAGCGCCGCGACACCCAATCCCAGCGGAAATGCGAGCAGGCCCGAACCGACGAAGCGCGCGGCTTCGAAGACCATCTGCCGCAGCCGCGGAACCCGTGTCGCTGCGTCGATCGAAGTATCACCGGGCATCAGGCAGGATCCTTGGATCGTGTCAGTGAGACGATGGATATCCCGGGATTGCGGCCAATCCAGGCTACATCGTATTGCCACGCTGGATCGGCCTCCACCAGCCGCTTCAGGACATCCGCACGGCGGGCGGACTCGATCACGAGCCAGACCCGCGGGTGCGAGGCGGCTCGTGCATCGAGCATCGCAACTGAGTGGATGAGGGGCAGATTGCTCCAGCGCTCGAGCGTGCCGGCGCGGCAGGACCAGCTTTCGAAGCGCGAGTCGGTGTTCTCCATGAAAAAATAGCTCGCGTGCGGGTAGTAGAAATCGACACCCGGAAAGCCGTTGATCACCAGATCCGTGCCCGGCGTTACATGCGCCTGCAACCAGCTCGCGGCACCGCTGAGGTCGCTGCGCGCAGGGTACTGCGCCGCCTCCGCGGAGCTCATGCCCTGCCGAAAACTCACCTCGGCACTGTCGATGTGCAGCAGGTGGCCGGGCCGAAAATCCTCGGTGAATGCAAAGCCACCGAGGCACACGAGCGCGGCGCCCGCGGCTGCGATCCGCGGCTGTTTGAGCAGCAGTTGCAGGGCGTGCGAGATACCGGTCAACGCGATGATCAACGCCAGGGGATAGAGAAAGAACACATAGCGGGTCTCGTGTCGCGGTGTATCAGCGGCACTGGCGGCGACCAACAGAGTGATGAGAACGATGAGCACGGCCCGCTCGGTCTCGGAAACGCTCCGTCCGCAGCTGACCGTGCGAGCCACCTCGGCTCCTATCAGCAACGCCAGTACAACGCCGAGCGTCGGTAGAGAGTGGGCCCAAGGCACCAGAATCTGCCGGATGAGGTCAGGGAAGCGGGCGAACTCATACAGCAGAAGGAATGCCGCATGAGCGGTTGTGCCCGGTGGATGCCAGTCGGGGATGGACAGGCCAAAGGCCGTCCAGAATGCCAGGCACGCGGCCAGTGCGAGCAGGTAGGGACCGCTGCGACTGGCAAGCGTCCGCAGGTCTATCAGCCGCAGCACCAGCAGCAGGACGATCCCGGCTGCGCACAACAGGAACTGATGCAGCATGGCCGCGCCCAGACAGGCCGCGAGGCCTGCCAGGGTCAGCGGCCTCGCGCGCCAGTGCAGCAGCAGCCAGCGTAAGCCCAACGACACGGCTGCAAGGGGGAGCAGCGCCGCGCCGAGCCAGGCAGCATGCGCAGCCAGGAAGTGAAATGGCGGCAGGACGAGATCGAGCGGTGAGCGTGCGGGCTCATCCATTGATTCGTACCCTGGCGGCAGGGTGGGCGCGGTTCCCATGACGCGCAGATCGGCGGTGGCGAACCAATACAACGGTACGAACAGCGCACCCGCGAGCAGCAGATAGGCCAGCTCGCCGCGGGTCAGCGTGCCATCGGACTGTTCCTTTCCAACGGACTGCCGGATCAGCGGCGGCAGAAAGTTGGCAAGTGCGAGCAGCGCACCGCCTTCCCATACCAACACTCCCGTGGCCGACAAGATGAGCATCGGCACGAGTGCGCGGGCTTTTTGCTCGACCGTGTAATCGAGAAAGAACACCACGTACCACAGGAACACGGCCTGGAAAGGCGCGTACATTCTTCCGAACCGTCCAATCTCCACCTCCCAGACGGACAGAGCGAGAATGGCGACGGTCATCAGGGCGACGTTGACTCCGCCGCAACGGCGTGCGATTCGGAACGCCGCGGGCAGTGCGAGCAGACTGCTCACCGCGGCAATGCAGCGCGGTGCGACTTCCGCCGACAGGCCGATCATCTGCAGGAGAGCTGCCACGTATTGCACCAACACTCCGCGTGAGTAGAAGCCTCCACAGGGGTATTCGGGCAGTCCCGAGTGCAGCACGAACTGGACGGACTGGGCCAGGTAGTACTCATCCCAGGACAGAGGCCATGTGCCCAGACCCTTGAACCGCGCCCAAGTGCCGGCGATCAGTGCGGCACCCGCGACCAGCCATAGCAGCTTGCGCGTCGCGTCAGATCCAGCGTACAACACGAAGCGTAAGCTCAGCCGGAATGCACGCGCTGCTGGGGAGCCTCGCCATCGGCCGGCACGGTCGAGTCGCGCGGGAAGTTAATGACCTCTTCGACTTTGTAGTCTTTGATATCGCGCGCATGCGTGAAAATAATGAGCTCGCCCAGCAAGCCGATCGCGAACAGCTGTAGTCCCACGACGGCCAGGAGGGAGGACAGCAGGAGCGCCGGCCGGTCGGCGAGCGGCTGGCCGAACAGTAAGCGCTCGCCCGCAAGGTATAACAGCAGCGCGGCACCCAGACCCGCCGTGATCACTCCGAGCATGCCGAAGAACCGCAGGGGCTTCTTGGTAAAGCGAATCAGGAACAGCACGGTGACCAAATCGAGGCTGCGGTGGGCGTAGTCGCGCAGCCGGTAGTGGCCCCGGAACTGATCCTTCGCAGACTGATGGATGTCCACCTCGACGATCCGGAATCCCTGCCGGTCAGCCAACAGAGCCAGGAAGCGATGCTGGTCGCCGTAAAGCGTGATTTCCTCCAGCACGCGTCGTTGCATCGCGCGCGCGCTGCAACCCAGGTCCCGGTAACGCAGCCCGGTCAGCCAGGCGACGGCGCCATGAAAGGCCTTGCGGCGGACTGACTCGAGCGCGTTGCCGGCGCGCGGCCAGCGCCGTCCCACGGCCATGTCAGCCGCGGAGAGCGCCTGAACCAACTTTCCGATCTCGCTGGCATCGATCTGGTCATACGCAGGCAGCGTCACGAGTATCGAGCCGCGGGCGTGCTCGAATCCGGCCATCAACGCGGTTGCCTCACCGAACGCCTTACTGAGCCGGACCACCACGATCGGCTCGCCCGCCGCCTGCAGGATCCGCAGGGCCTGCGCAACTTCAGGCCGGGGTCCGTCGAGGACGAAGATCACCTCATACGGCATGCCGAGCGCTTCCAACCCGGCGCGATATTCCGGATACAACGCGCCCATATCGGCAAAGCGGCTGCCTACCGGAATGATGACCGATACCTTCACTTGATTACGTCCCTCTTGCACGCTTACGGACTCCGCGCCGGGTCGCCGCGGCTGGGGCGTCCCCTGCCATCATCGTATTGTTGAGTGAGGCGCGAGAAATTCCGTTCGCGGACGTCACCGGTCTTGTAGACCAGCTCCGCCAGTGCGCCGCTCGAAATCAGCATGGCAGCGCCGGCGCAGAATATTAACCCTGAGCCGGCGATCGACACGATGGGCATTCCGTTACCCGTGAGCTTGACCCAGGCAGTATAGGCAAAAGCGCCGAGCGCCAGTGTCATCACAGGCAGCGACAACGTCGCAAACCACTGCAGCGGGCGGGAGGTGAACGCTGTCACGGTCTTGATCACCAGCAGATCGAGGGCAACTTTGTACACACGCGACAGTCCATACTTGGACTTTCCGAAGCGCCGCGCATGATGACGTACCTTGATCTGCGTGAAGCGCGGTCCGGCCACCGAGGCCATCGCGGGAATGAAGCGATGCATCTCGGAATACAGCGGAATGCGCTTGATCAAGTCAGCACGGTAGGCCTTGAGCGAGCAGCCATTGTCACGAGTTGGAATGCCGGTGACCGAGGCGATCAGCCGGTTGGCGATCATGGAGGGAATCTTGCGCGAGATCATTTTGTCCTGGCGCTGATGCCGCCAGCCCTGCACGATATCGTAGCCCTCGTCCATCTTCGCAAGCAGTTGCTCGATATCCGCCGGATCGTTCTGCAGGTCGCCGTCGAGCGTCACGATCACTTCGCCATGAGCCTGCTCGATACCGGCGGCCATCGCGGCAGTCTGGCCGTAATTACGTCGAAACTTCACGACGTAGACGCGCGGATCACGCCGAGCCAGCTCGGTGGCAATCTCGAGTGTCCGGTCACGACTGCCATCGTCCACGAACACCATCTCATAGGTGATGCGCAAAGGGTCGATAGCGGCGACCAGGGCAGCGTGCATCGGTCCGACGCTGTCCTCTTCGTTGAAAAAGGGGACAACAACGGATAGCTTGGGGCACGGGGGCACGCTGACAGGCTCCTTGCGTGTCTTCATATGGCGCATCAACCTATACTGTTTCGCCGCGTGCGGCAATTCAATGACTTACCTGATATTGCGCCGGTAGCGCTTATGAGCCAGCTGGGTCTGCCCCAGAGGCGTTTTAACGCATTCTACCGTAGCCTGTTCCAGGGTGTGGGACGAAAGAGCCCGATTCAGCGAGTGCGATGCCAGCAATAAGTAATGCGATCTGGCTGTCGTGCTCCAGGGTGCTTGCCGACGTATTGAGCTTCCTCCTGTTTGTCGCGGTATCCCGTGCCTTCGGGCCAGCCGGCACGGGCCAGTATTCCTATTCCTTCGCGATCGGCAGCCTCGTGGCGCTCGCAGCTACTTCAGGGTTCGAAGAGTTTGGCATCCGCGAGTATGTCCGTTCGGCGGCGGCAGCGCGCTCGCAGCTATGGAGCAACATAGTGTCAGCGCAGTGCGCGCAGCTGGGGCTGGCACTGGCGGGATTCGGACTCTTCCTGGCATTGAGCGGCAGCCAATCGGCACCGGTTACCGTCATCCTCGAGCTCACGATATTTCAACTTGCCTCCGCTACGGCGCGGACGTTATTCGTGCCCGCGATGGCCTCGCAGGCCATGATAGTGCCCGCGCTGCTCGAGCTCGGCTGTCGCGTGACCGCGATCGTGCTTGCGCTGATCGTACTGCTGATGCCGCGGCCTCCGATGCTGAGCGTCACGTTGCTGTCGTTTCCCGCGGCGGCGATTGCGCTGGTGGCGCTGGCCTATCGCAACAGCACGAGCCACGGGGCGCGCTGGCGTCTCGATCTTCGCTGGAGCGTGTTGCGGGCCACGTGGCGGCGCACGGCCCACTTTGCCGGCTCCGAGACACTCAGCCAGTTTTACGCACGCACCGATCTGCTGCTGATCGCGTATTTTCTCGGCCAGGAGCGGGTGGGGCTCTACGCCAGCGATATAAAATTCGTGGAGGTCGGGATCGTGCCTCTGACGTTGCTGGGCATGGCGCTCTATCCGGTGTTGACCACGGTTGCCGAGCGGCCCGCAGCGCAGTTTGCAGCCGCTGCGCGGGAGTTCTGCGGCATCCAGCTCATGCTGAGCGGCTGGCTCGCCGTGGCCATCACCCTGCTGGTTCCGATACTCATCGTGCCGTTGTTCGGTGCGCGTTTCGCGCCTGCCGCGGGCCTGCTGCCGTGGTTTGCCCTGCTGGCGCTCATCAAGGGTGGCGAGGTGGCGCTGTATCGTTTGTTATACTCGGTGCGGCGGCAGTCGGTTTATTTCCGCAGTCTCATGGCCGGGACCGCGATGATTGCCCTGCTCAACGTACTGTTGATACCAAGAATCGGCGTCACTGGCGCGGTCCAGGCAGCCATAGTCAGTACCTGCTGCGTCGTGTTCATCTGCGCGGTGGGTTTTGCGCGTTATCTGCGGTGGCGGGTATTCATCGAGCTGGCGGCGAGACTGGCCGCAGCCCTGGCGCTCACCTGGGCCGCCACCGCGATGGCGGCAGCCCTGGGGGCGGCGCCCTGGGTGCTCGCAGCTGCGGGTTGTTGCCTGTTTCCGGCCGCCGCCGCGTTGCTCGGCCTCGTTCCGAACCCGAACCGCAGTGCGCTGTTTGACCACAAGCAGCAGCCACTGTCGGTGACCTGAAGCGGTGATTTGAAGAAGGAGAAGGAGTACTTGGAGTCGAAACTGATCGAGGATGTGCAATCGTTGTCGCGCCTCGCAGGTGCGTGGGGCGATCTGCGGCAGGCGGTTGGCCATCCGTTCCAGGAGTTGGGCTGGTACACGGCGTGGGCGCGGACCATCGGCGCCACCGGCGGGCGCCGGCTGAAATTGATGACTCTCTGGGATGCCGATCGACTGCTGGCTGTGTGGCCGCTGAGCCTGCGGCGATTCAAAGGGATTCGGCTGCTCGAATGGGTCGGCGCACGCGTGACCGATTACTGCGATGTCGTCGTTGCTCCGCGGGTCGATGCAACCGATGCGTTACAGATTCTGTGGCGCGAGCTGCAGCGCAAGGTTGGATTTGACGTTTTGCGCCTGGGCCAGGTGCGTGCCGATGCCCGCATCAGTGCGTTTCTGGATGCTCAAGGCGCATGGGTGGAGACGCGGGAGGCGGCATTTGGCATACCGCTGACATGGGCGAGCGGTGCCGACTGGCTCGCCAGCCGCAGCGCGAAGCGCCGCGACGACGCCCGGCGCAGGTTGCGGCAAATGCGCAAGAATGGCTTCGAGTTCAAGGTCTGGCAGTCGCCGGAAGCCCCTGTCCTCGAGGCCCTCATCGAGCAGAAGCAGGCATGGGTGAGAGCGCGGGACCTCGCGAGCTTCGTCACGGATCCACAGGGCCCTGAGTTTGTGCACGCCATGGCCCGGGAAATGTCAGCCCAGGGCCTGTTGCATCTGAGCGCGGTGTGTTCGGCGCAGCGGATCGTCGCCTGTCATGTTGGCTTCGTGCGGGGCGATACCTTCTACTTCTACATGCCCACCTACGATGCGGCCTTTGCCAAGCAGGGTTTCGGCAACTCGCTGCGCGAGTTCCTCATCATGTCTGCCTGCGATCAGGGGCTCAAGAAATTCGACATGCTGCTGGGGGCAGCGGGCTACAAGCAGCAATATGACGCGGTTGAGGAGCCGGTGCGTACTGTCGTCCTGCCGCGAGGTATCATCGGCCGCGCCGCCGTGGCGTACTACCGGCGGTCTGTGGCGCGCGCCGCGGTTAGTGCCACCGGTGCAAGCCCGTCCGAAGCGGCATGAGCTCCAAACTGGCCGCATCCGCGGCACCCCGCATCTATTACCTGACCGAGGAGTTCTATCCACCGCAGATCGGGGGCGTCGAGCTGATGGTGTCCTACCTCTCGCATGGGCTCGCCGCGCGGGGACTCTCGACCCAGGTGATCACGCGCCAGCCGTCTCCGCCGGTGCTCCCCGAAGAGACGATCGGCTGCGTGCGCGTGCGGCGAATCCGTCCCGGCGGGCAGATGAAGGGAATCGGCTGGCGTGCGTTGCCCGCTGTGTTGAGTTATTTGTGGCGGCTCGCCTTAATCCTGTTGTCCGAGTCGGGCCGCTACGATGTCGTGATCGTCTCCGGCCTGAAGATCATTCCGCTAGCTGCAATACCAGTCTGCCGGCTGCTGGGTAAGCGCTGCATCATCCGCATCGAATCCACTTTCGAGCTCGCCGAGCCGCTCTCGGCCGAGAGCCTGCGCTCGATGGGCCATGCGGGATGGTTGCTGCATGGGATTCTGCGGCGGACCCAACGTTATGTGTTGAGCCGGGCCGAGCCGGTAGTAGCGATCTCGCGTGAGGTCGAGAACATGTTACTGCGTTTGGGAGTCTCGCCGGCGCGAATAGCTCGGATTCCGAACGGAATCGACCTGCGTCGGTTCCAACCGGCAAGCCCGGACGAGCGGGCGATGCTACGAGCGCGACTGGGCCTTCCGGAGACGGCAACCCTGGTGTTGTTCGCTGGACGCCTGTCGAGAGCCAAGGGTATTGTGCGGCTGTTGGAGGTCTGGCCGCAGATCATTGCCCGCCATCCGACGCTGCACCTCCTGATCGTCGGCAGCGGCGCCGGGTCGTTCGATGATTGTGAGGAAGAGCTTGCGAGCCGCATCCGCGAGCCGCATCTGCAGGCCCACGCCACCATGATCGGGGCAACGAGCCACGTTCAGGACTATCTGCGGGCTGCCGACGTGTTCATGTTTCCGAGTCTCTATGAGGGGTTCGGCTTGGGAATCGTCGAGGCGCTGGCATGCGGAATGATCGTCGCGGTGACACCGGTGGGGGTGGCCGCAGAGTCGATTCAACACGGCGTCAACGGCTTTCTGTTCCGGGCAGACGATTCTGAGGCGCTCGTCAAAGTCATGGACGAGGTGCTGGCGAGCACCGACAGCTGGCCGGCTATCGGCGGCCGGGCGCGGGCAACTGTTGCGCCTTTTGACCTCGAAGCGATCGTCGGCCAGTACGCCGAGCTATGCCGGACAGCTCACCCGTGAGCTGACGGCCAGGCGTCCCCGGCTGCGCGCCGGCGGGCCAGGCGCCGCCGACAGGGGTGCCTGCCCAGGCGCTCCCGTCAATCGGAGCCGCTCAGGAAGCTCACGATGGCGGCCCGCTCCTGCTTGTCCTTGACTCCCGGGAAGCTCATCAGCGTGCCCGGGACTACGGCTTGCGGGTTGGCCAGGAAGGCGTCCAGGCGCTGCGGGGTCCAGGTTTGGCCGAAGGCCTTCATCGCCGGCGAATACCCATCGAAACTGGCGTTGGTACCGGCCTTGCGTCCGGCAATCCGGTAGAGGTCCGGGCCGTAGGAATTGTTGGTTCCCACGTCGATCTTGTGGCAGTTGCCGCAGCGGGTGCCAAACAGGACGGCACCACTGGAGCCCTTGGCCTGTTGCAACGAGATCAGGTTGTAGTTATCGGTCCACAGCAGGATCTGTCCGTCAGGGCCCTCGATGATGTCGCGGATCCGATCGCCGATCTCAATGGGCTCGGCGAAGATCACGTTGCGGCCTGCGATGTGGATGCGAAACACCGTGCGCGCGTGCAGGGAGGTCACGAGCAGGTCATCTTTCCAGCCTGGAAAAGCATCCCGCTGCAGCCGCACCAGGCTGGAAACGCCGATGGAGGGCACCCAGGCAAAGACGGGTTCGAGAAAGCCGTCGTGGTGTCCCTGGTGCGTATTCAGGGGCCACGCCGCAGAGCCGTAGTCCGTGCCGTAAGTGACGTTGGGCCAGCCGTAGTTCGCACCTTTGGTGAGAATGTTGAGCTCATCGCCACCCTGCGGGCCGTGCTCGGTCTCCCAGAGGACGCCCGCGCTATCCTGAAAGAGTCCCTGCGGATTGCGGTGACCGCTGGTGAAGATCTCGCTGCTCTTGCTCTGCAGATGAATCAGGACGGTCTTGCCGTACTGGGCCACTGGACTCTGAGCGAGCGCGCGCGAGGATTCCACGCCGGAGAAGTCATGATCACCCAGAGTGAGGAGCAGGTCATCCGGCCCGGTGAGAGCCATGCGGCCGCCGATTTCCATGCCGCCGAACGGGTTGTTGGAATGGAGGCTGTCCGGCCCCTGCAGGGGAAGGCAGGGAGTGGTCTGGAAGAGAGTCTGCCAGGGACTGTTGGCCGTCCCGGCCAGAAAATCCTTAGCCTGCGCCGCGAGCATCGAGACCCGGACCGTAAAGCACTTGTTGCGGGTATCCCAGTAATGATGGGATACAAACACGCGCAGCTGCTCCCCGTCCTCCTTGACCAACACATCCGCCGTGCGAAACTGCCATGTCTGCACTCCCTTCATGCCGTCCGCGGCGTCCTTGTTGGCCATCGACTCGGCCCAGTGGGTATGGGAGTCGAGAATGAAGTCCTGCGGGTTGAAGGGCACCCGGTTGGGCAGCAGCCGTGGCTTTGTGAACTTTCCTCCGGCTGGCCATGCGAACACGTACAGCCGGCCGTCACCGGTCGCAAGCAGGTATCGATCGCCGACCGCGGCAATGGCACCGCCGCGCACGACGGACTTCGGTAACGCGTTCTCGTAAGTCTCCATCTGCACTGTGTAGAGCGCAGTTGGAAGGCTCTTCGCCGTATGTACCATGACGGCAGGTTTCTGAGGTCCGAAGGTGTGGTATGCATCCAACGCCGCTAGACCTGCAACACAGGTGCACAACACCGCGAGCGCCGCCCACCGAAACCGGCCCAGAAGAGCACTCGCGAGTGTGGACGCGAACGCAACGGCCACGATGCCGATCAGAAGCGCGCGCGAGTAGGGTGGCGCGCGCGCCAGCAGGAGCAGGGCCAAGAATGCGAGTCCGAATACCGACAGACTGGTCGCCACGACAGTGGCGAGCTTGAGAGGTTTGCCGCGCGCAGCGGCGATGATCGGTACCAGCGCCGCGGTGAGATAGGCACCGACCAGGAGCAGGCTGGCAAGGAGTTCCTCACGCCGGCCATTCCAGAAGGCGGTGCCTGTGACCCGCTCATCGGCCACGAGCAGCAGCAAGGCCGCAACCAGCGCATGCCAGAGAACGACTATTCGTACGGAGGGCGCGCGGTCAGCCATTTGAACGAGCCTCTGCCTATCCGGGTCACCGGCGGACGGCTGCAACCTTACACCCTGCCGCTGGTCATTGTTGGTCAACCGCTTGGTCTGCCGGCCCGTTCGAGGACGTCCAGCGTCTGACGGGCGCAGCGCTCCCACGTGAATGATTGCGAGCGCGTGCGGCCTTTGTCAATCAGCTCTTGCCGCAGAGATGATTGTGTCAGGACGCGGCGGATACCATCCGCGATGCTGTCCACGGACAACGGGTCGACCAGCACGGCGGCATCGCCTGCAATTTCCTTTGAGCCGTAGCAGTTGGACGTCACCACCGGACAGCCGCTGGCCATGGCCTCCAATATGGGGAGGCCGAAGGATTCAAACAATGAAGGCAGCAGGAGTGCCTGCGCCATCTGGTAGAACGCGGGCAGCTTGTTGGAATCGACCCACCCGGCCCACTTCACCCAGCTGCCCAGCTTGAGGCGCTCGGGCTCGCGGATCTCATCCGCCGACAGGAATCGGTTGGTTCCCCCGGCGATCACCAGCGAGACTCCGAGCTGAGGACCTACCTGCGCATAGGCCTGCACCAGCCGCCTGAAGTTCTTGGGAGGGTAGACCGCGCCCGCGTACAGTACATAACGCTCCGGTAGGCCGAAACTCTCGCGCGTCGCTGCCAGCGCGTCGCTGTTGTGTTGAAATCTGAACGCGTCGTCGATACCGGTGTACACGGTGGCAATCCGCTCGGATGGCACCGCGAGGAATTCGATCAGGTGCTCGCGCGTCACTTCCGAGACCGCAATGATGGCGGACGAGCGGCGTGCGTAGCGCGGTATCAGGTGCCGATGGCTCAATCTGTCGATATATCGCGAGGCCCACGGCATGACGTACCAATCCAGCCCGTGGCATACCCATACGCAAGGTTGCGACCCCGTCAGGGGTACTGAATATTTGGGGTTGAACAGGACATCCACACCGTGCCTGCGCAGCTCTCGTGGCATGCTCACCTGGTCCCACCAGAATACGGACTTGCCCGCCACGGCAACTTCCCGGACCCTGGGATGCCCCGCATACGTGCCCAGTAGCGCCGGGTTGTTGAAATACAGGACGTATTCGTGGTCGTCCTGTTGCTGAAGAAGCTGATTCAGCAGAGCACGCGTATACACACGCACGCCGCCGCCGTGCTGATCGTAATGCCGCAACATGATCCCGATACGCATCCGGTTCAGCCGCCGCCCCGATATTCGTCGAACATCGTGCGGTAATCCTCCAGTGGCAGCGAGCAATACGCCTCGGCATATTGCGCGTATTTTGCGGCAAATCCCGCCGATCGATAGGCGTTCAGCGCCAGCGAGGTGTGCAGATAGTCCAGATCGGCAAGCTGACTGCGATAGTGGGCGAGGGCCGTTTTCTTCAGCTCCACGACCTCGTCGATCTTGACGAGACAATTGGGAAACAGGGGCGTCCAGACCTCGTATGCCAGGCATTGGAAGCGCATGCCGCGGGTTGCTTCCAGCAATATGCGGCTCGCCGCATAGTGATCGGGGTGTTGCTCGAGGAAGCAGGGGACATACACGATCTGCGGCTGCTGAGCCTGCATCACTGCCGACAAGCGCCCGACGACCCCAGCGTCGTTCTCGAGCGTGCCGTCCTCCACATCGAGAAAAGAGATTGAACGTACGCCCAACGTGTCGAGTGCACGGCGGGCTTCGTCCTTGCGCGTTGCAATAACCTCGAGTTCCGCAGTGCGGCGCGCTTCGCCACGCAGGTCTTGCAGCCGGCCGCTGCCGTGCCTGCCATCGGTCAAAAACACGATGTGCACGGAGGCGCCGGCTTTCACGTGACGCGCAATGGCGCCCCCGCAGCCGATAGTCTCATCGTCCATGTGCGGCGCGAGCACGACGACGCGCTCGGCACCGGGATCCCAGACCAGCGCCGAGGAATTGAACACCTTGGACGTGCGCAGTAGTCCGTGGGATTGCAGGTACGGGCGGGCAGCGCGGGCGAATCGCCGCAGCAAGAGCTTAGTGAGCCGGTTCATGCCGCGGCCGCAGATGATCCGGCAGCATCCAATTCGGCGCGCAGCGATTCGCGGCTGCCGCCGCGGATCATCATTCGATACCAGAGCTCCGCATTGATCAGCAACCACAGACGGTTGCCGTGATCGGCGCGCCCCGATAGATGCTCGCGCAACAGCTCATCGATGGGCGCGCGTCTGAGGACACCCGCCTCGACGAGTTGCGAATCAGGCAGGACGCATTCGTACAGGCGCCGGTATTCCTGCTTGAGCATGTAGGGCAAGGCCGATGAGAAGCCTTGCTTCGGGCGATCGAGAATCTCGCGCGGCAGGTAGCGGCCGGCGAGCTTGCGTTGCGCCCAGCGCAGCGAGCGCCCCCGGATTTTCATGCTGGAGGGCAGGCGTGCGGCGAACTCCGCGAGTCGATGATCCATGAAGGGGCTGCGTGCCTCCAGCCCATGACTCATGGACATACGGTCGGTGATCATGACAGGGTGGTCGGGCAGCCGCACCTGACTGTCAGCCGCGAGCATGTGATCCAGTGGATCGCCCGTGGCCGCGTCGTAAGGCGTGCGAATCGCATCTTCGGCGTGGACGCCCGCGAGCTGGGACAGCGCATCCGGCGTAAACAGCTCGGCGCGCATCGATTCGTCGAAATAAAAATAACTCAGGCTGGCCGCATAGCGTTCGGAACCTGACAGGAAGGAGAGCCGCTGCAGCCAGCGAAGTTGATGGCCGACGCTCTTATACCAGCCCGCTTCCGGAATCAGCGCCAGGGCGGGTCCGAGCACGTGCCGGCGCAGTGCCGCCGGCACCCGCGCATAGTGGTTTGCGTACAAGTTGCCGTAGTAGCGGTCATAGCCACCAAACAGCTCATCGCCGCCGTCGCCCCCAATCACCACCTTCACCGACTGCCTGGCAAGCTCCGCAACATGGTATGTGCACAACGACAGTGGGTCGGAGGGCTCATCGAGGTGGTAGATGAGATCCGGCAACAGAGTGACCAGCGACGGCGACAGGCTGCGCTCATGATGATCAGTGCCAAACATCCGCGCGACTGCGCGGGCATGCGGCGCCTCGTCGAAGCGCTGATGTGGCAGTCCGACCGTGAATGTCGCCAGGTCCTTGACGCCGATGCGTTTCACCAGCATTGCAACCAGCAGACTCGAGTCGAGTCCACCGCTCAACAGCGCCCCTACGGGGACATCGCTCACGAGGTGCAGGCGCAGCGACTCGTCGATCTGCGCTTCGAGCTCATCGAGCAACTGCTCGTCCGAGCCGGCGAGCTTCGGCTGGTAGCTCAGGCTCCAGAAGCGGCTGATGACGGGCTCGCGGCCGCCCTCGAGCACCAGCAGATGCGCCGGCGGTAATTTGCGTATACCGCGGAACATGGACAACGGCGGCGCAATCAGGCGCAGCCCGAGATACTGGTCCAGCGCCGGCAGGCTCAGCTCGCGCAAGGTCGGATCGAATGCCAGCAACGCCTTGATCTCCGAGGCGAATGCGAAGCCGCGGGCGGTGTTGGCGTAGTACAGCGGTTTCTGACCGAGATGATCGCGCCCGATCAGCAGACGGCGCTTGCGCGCATCCCACAGCCCGAAGGCAAACATGCCGCGCAGGTGATCCACGAGCCGGTCGCCATACTCCACGTACAAGCCGATAATGACTTCACAGTCGCTGTGGGTCAGGAAGCGATGCCCGCGCGCCTCGAGATCCGCCCGCAGCTCCTTGTAGTTGTAGATCTCGCCGTTGCACACCAGCCAGATGGATTTATCGGCGTTGACCAGCGGCTGGCGGCCGCCGTCGAGGTCGATGATGGAGAGGCGGCGATGTCCGAAGATTGCGTTGCTGTCGTACTCAACACCCTCGCCATCAGGCCCGCGATGGCGCAGCGCGGTGAGCATGCTGCGCATGCCCTCCGGCAACACCGAAGCGTTGCCCACGATTCCGGCGATTCCACACATGCTATTCGTGCTCCAGTCGCGCGCCGCTGCCCACGAGAGCGGCTGCGAACAGCTCCTCGTAGCGCTCGGCGCAGCGCTCGATGAAATATTCTTCCACTTTGGCGAGATTGTACCGCCTGATCGCGGCGCAACGCTCTGGTGAGGCGCGCAGCGCCCGCACCGCATTGTTGAAAGAGTCGAGGTCGTTCAACTGTATGACATCCCCGGTCTCGGGGGTCGAGAGGAAGTCTGTCTGGCCGCCCCGGTTGTAGCAAACGACCGGCAAGCCAAAGGACATCGCCTCGAGAAACACCAGCCCGAAGCCCTCGTGTTGAGCTGTAGATACGAACACGTCTGAGACCGCGTAAGCACTGTACTTCACCTCATCCGACACATAGCCGAGCATGCGCAACCGATTCTCGACTCCCAGCTCGGCGGCCCGTTGCCGCACGGCGCCCACCTCGGGTCCATCCCCAACCACCACCAGGAACGCATCCGGTAATGCCGCCAGGGTCTCAATCAACTGTGTGCTCGCTTTGCGCGGCACCACCCGGCCCGCGGTTACCAGCACGAAGGCGTCTTGCGGAAGGTTGAAGTCCGAGCGCTCGGCACGGACATTGTGCGGCGGCCGGTCGATTCCCAGTGGTATCAGCTCCACCTTGCGTTCGACACCGTATATCTGTTGGACATTTCGGGCCGTGTCGCGTGACTGGGCGACGACATTGTCGGCACGCCGCAGCAGACGTGCCACCGCCCGCCGCAGAAATGCATGTCGATGGGGCGAGCTCTGCTTGGAAGGGTCGTATAAATCGCCACCATGCACTGACAGTACGTTGGGAATGTCCAGCCACGTTGACAGCCAGTCACCCAGCGGCCCCGTAGGCACTGCAAAGTGAGTGTTGATGATATCAAAGCGACGTTCCCGGCCCAGCTTGAGGCCGCGTAACAGGCCCATGGGCAGGTAAGCTGCCATCGAGGGCATATTGGCCACGGCAAGATGCCGCCGGAAGAACACTGGCACTCGCACAACCTTGACGTTGGCATCCATCCCTTGAGATGGAAGCTCCCCGGCGCGCGAGGTCAGGACTGTCACGTCGTGTCGTTCTGCCAGTGCGCGTGCCATGGCTGCCATGACCACGCCCCCTCCACCGCCCAACGGTGGATACTCGTAGTTACAGAATAAGATCCGCAATGTTTAATGCACGTCCCGCGTTTCCCCGGCAACCTGTATTCTGCCCAAGCGAGCCGCTGAAAGTCGCCTCTTTTGAAGAGTGGCCGCTACCTTCGGAAGCGGAACCTCCTGCATGGCCCGGCCTTTCTATAATCGGCACAGGCTATAGTTGGGGCCAACTGTGGAATTAAAGCAGCCTATAATCGCACCAGTATCGCTAGGGGAACCGCGGGATGAACGCTAATTTTCGCCAATCGCCGCCGGCGGCCGCGGGGGCCCAGGCCGGCGTGCAAGCTTATGACAAAGGCAGCGCCGTGGGCCGCTCGCACCAGCTGGCGGCGCGGCTGGAGCCGTTCGACTCCTACTGGCAGGCACCGAAGGATGTCGAGAAGGGATTCACCTCGTTTACCGCCTATTATCGCGCCAACTACCTGGGCCACATGCCGGCCGACAAGCAGGCGCGGATACTCGTCGTCAGCTGCGGCCCCGGCTACCTCGTGAAGATGCTGCGCGACTGTGGCTACGGCTCGGTTCTCGGCATCGATTCAGACACGGCCAAGGTTGAAGTTGCCCGGCGGCGGCAGTTGCCCTGCGAAGTGGCCCGGGCGTTCGAGTTCCTCGCCGATAAACGCTCCGCGTACGATGTCATCATTCCAGAGCAGGAGCTCAATCATCTCACTCTCGATGAGACGGTCGAGTTCCTGGCGTTGTGCAGGCAGGCCCTGGCTCCGGGCGGGCGGGTAGTCGTATATGCGATGAACGGCGCCAACCCCATGGTGGGTTCCGAAAATCTGTCGCACAACATCGATCACTTCTACAACGTGACGGAATACAGCCTCGGGCAGATCCTGCAGCTGGCCGGTTTCCGTGAGGTGCGCCCATTCGCGCTCAAGCTCTATGTGTTCTGGAAGAATCCGCTGAACTACGTAGGTCTGGCGGTGACCGCAACCCTCGAGGCTATTTTCCGGATCCTGTTCATGCTGTACGGCAAGAAGGTGAAGATCCTCAGCAAGAAGGTGGCCGCCGTAGCGAGCGTTTGAGAGCAGGGCGCTGCTAGTCCGTTTTAATGCTGTTCAATTCTTCCGACTACGTACTATTTCTGCCTCTCGTCCTGCTCGTCTACGTGCTACTGCGACGAGTGGGTCTGCGTGCGCAAAACGCTTGGATGCTGCTCGCGAGCTACGTCTTCTATGGATGGTGGGACTGGCGATTTCTCGGCCTGTTGTTCGGCACGACGCTCAATGACTATCTGGTTGGAATCGGGCTGGAACGGACCGAGCACCCACGGCACCGCCGCGCACTGATCTTACTCAGCATCGGCGTCAATCTCGGCGTCCTCGGATTCTTCAAATACTACAATTTCTTCGTGTCTTCCTTCATAGACGCGTTCGCCGGGATAGGCGTGCGGCTGCACGCACCGACGCTCAAAGTGATTCTGCCCGTGGGAATCAGCTTCTACACTTTCCAGGCACTGACCTACACCATAGCGGTGTATCGGCGCGAAATGCGGGCGGTTCGCGATCCGATTGGTTTTTTCGCCTACGTGGCTTTCTTTCCACAGCTGGTCGCTGGTCCGATCGAGCGTGCCCGCCACCTGCTGCCGCAGTTCTTCATACCGCGCGTCATCGAGCCCGAGGCCTTCGCGAGCGGTCTGCGGCAGATGCTGTGGGGGTTCTTCTGCAAACTGGTCGTTGCGGACAACTGCGCAACGGTGGTCAACGCCATTTTCAATCAGAACGCGCACCTGCCGGGCAGCGTCATGCTGCTGGGCTCCGTATTGTTTGCGTTCCAGATCTATGCCGACTTCTCCGGGTATTCGCACATAGCGATCGGTACGGCGCGTTTGTTCGGATTCGAGCTCATGCAAAACTTCGCCACGCCCTATTTCTCGCAGAGCCACCCGGAGTTCTGGCGGCGCTGGCACATATCCCTTTCAAGTTGGTTCCGCGATTACGTCTACATCCCCTTGGGCGGCAATCGGGCCGCAAAGTCCCGCCAGGCAGTCAATCTGTTGGTGACGTTCACGCTGAGTGGCCTGTGGCACGGCGCAAACTGGACTTTCCTCGTCTGGGGCGTTCTCAATGGCCTGTATGTGATTCCACGCGTCTTCATCGGCGAGCCGCTGGCGCGGCCAGCCAGCTCGCGCAATCTCTTCGTGCGGGTACCGACGATCGCGTTGCGGATCCTGGTGACTTTCGCGCTGACCGTGGTCGCCTGGATTTTCTTCCGCTCGCCCACCATTTCCGGCGCGTGGCGCATATTGGGCCAAATCGCCTCGCCGTCGCTGCTCAGCAGCCCGGTGTCGATCCTGCGTTCCATGGGCTTGTTGACCACGGTTGCCTATGCGGGTCTGGCGATTACCTTCCTGTTGGCGATGGAGTGGTGGCAGCGTGACAAGAAGTACGCGCTCGAGCTCGGTGAGCGGGCCGCGCTGCTCACCTGGCCGGCCTGCGCCCTCGTATTCGTGATCACGCTGTTCTTCCGGTACACCGGCGCATCGCTGGATTTCATTTACTTTCAGTTCTGAGGGGGACGCCCAGTCATGTCCGCTCCCGAGACCACCCTTCAGCTGACACGCCCGTTCTCCTGGCTGCGCCTGCTCTCGCACTGCCTGGTCGCGGTCCTGTTGTTCGTCGCCGCGAATGTCTATACCTACGAGGTGTCCGGGTTCTTCGAGCGCGAGCGCCTGTACACGCAGCAGGTCAGTGCATTGGCCTCCCATGGAAATGTCCACACCCTGTTTGCGGGCGATTCGCATTTCGCGGTGCCACTCAACGACTATCTGAATAGGGACCCGGGGGGGGCCACCTACAGTATTGCGGCTGGAGGCGACTCGCTCAGGGAGTGCTTTGCGAAGGTGCGGCACGTTCTCAACACCACGCCGGGCATCGATACGCTGATCCTCACCGCAGATCCGCACATGTTTGCCCGGGGTCGGCTCGAGTCGTCCAACCGGTCATTCGCCGACCGTTATTTCATCGAGGCATGGGACCGCTCCGGCGTGCAGCACAACTTGTGGTCGGCGATCCTGCAACAGGTGCCGCTGTTCAGCGAGGACTTCCTGCAATATTTCCGCAAGGAGCTGGGGGTAATGCTCACGCACTCGGCGCAACACGCCAGGGCTGCGGGCGATCCGCTGGCCTGGAGCCGCCTGACAGATGCGCAGCGGATGAAAGAGGCGGTGCTGACAGGGCAGGGCGACCACGACGGGCTTGGAGACGTTGAGGAGCCTTTCAGGTGGTATGTACGCATTCTCGATCTGGCACGGGCCAGGCACGTGCGCGTAATCGGGGTGCGCTTCCCGGTACATCCAGGCTATGCGGCACAGGTCCCGGCAGACAAGGTGGCTGAGCTCGATTCGTTCCTGCTGAAGACAGGTGTGTCCCAGATCATCGATTTACGGGACGCGCTGACCGACCCGAAGGACTTCGAGGATCCGGACCACGTCAACGAGATGGGCGCCCCACTGGTCCTGGACATGCTGCAGCAGAAGGTGCAGCGGCCGCTGCGGCCTGCGACAGCCAAACATCACAGCAAACCGTTGGCCTGATACCACTGCGCCGTGTTGCGCGCGCCCTCGCGAAATCCGACCTGCGGCTTGAACCCAAGCAGCTTCTGCGCCTGAGCCGTCGAGAAACTGAATGATTTGCGGAAGAAGTCGAGCCGCCGCCGGTGCAACGGCGGTTTCAGCCCGAGGGGACTGAACGTCGCTTCGAAGGCGAATGCCGCAAGCACAAATGGCCACATCGGCGCTCGAAGCACACGCTTCTTGCTGCCGACGGCCTCCCCGACGGCCGCTACCATCTCGTTGGTGGTTATCTTCTCGGAACCAGCCAACACGACCGTCTGTTTGTGAGCGGCGGGCGCCGTGCACGCGGCAAGCAGGCCGCGGGACAGATCATCCACGTATATCAGCTGATGCAGGTTGCCGCCGCTGCCCAGGATCGGGAAGCGCCCCTTTCTGACGCCGCGAAACAACTTGAGCAGGCGCATGTCGCCGGGGCCATAGGTTTCGGAGATCCGCACGATGGCCCATTCCAGGGGCTCCCCGCTGGGGATTCCCTCGCTAGCCGCTCGGTCAGAGTCGAATTGCCGCACAACCTGCTCGGCGGCAGCCTTGGTCCGCCCGTATGGGTTGTCAGGGGCCAGCGGGGATTGCTCATCGAGGCTGCCAGCGGCCGCACTGCCGTACACGCCGATCGTGCTGCCGTGAACGAAACGCCGTACACCGGCCTTCGCGGCCAGATCGAGGAGGCTGCGTGTGCCCTCGATGTTCACGCGCTGGAAGTGGCTCTCAGGCGCCTGCGCTTCGTGTTGGGCGGCTGCGAGGTGGATTACTGCGTCATGCCCCTGCAACTCGCGTGCAATGACCGCAGTATCCTCCAAGGGCGCAATGACGAGTTTGATTCCAGCCTTCGCAAGCGCGTCACAGCGTGTCTGCTCGGTGGGGGTGTTGATAGGAGTGACCACGGTAACAGCGTGTCCGCTCTGGACAGCGAGGGGGGCGAGGCGGCTACCGATAAAACCGGAGCCACCGGTGAGAAAGATCCGCATGCGGGTGTCACCTCGTACCGGCAAGATATCTTTGGAGCTCGCGTTCGACGCCGGCGCGCTCTTCGGCACTGCGTTGCTTGGACCAACCCAGCTCCGCGCCCAAAAGCCCCTGGAGCTCATCCAATGCGGATTTTCCGGGATGTCCATCGGTACCGAGCTCCGTACGCCGGAACACGACGTCACCCATGCGGTGTGCTGATTCGGCGCGCACCGCATAAATTGCCTCGGCGAAGCTCACGTGACTGCCCGTGAAGGTGCGACCCAATCCGGGCTGGCGCTCGGCCAGATCGAGAAGGCGCATTGCGTGTGTTCCATAGTTGCGCAACATCCCGTCCGCTGACTGCATGGTGAGCCAAGAAGGTCGGCGGGCCTGGAACGCGTGCATCGCAGACGTGAAGTCTGCGATATCACCACCAGCTAGCGGGGTGACCGTGGAGTCACGCTCGGAGCGCCGGCCATCCAACTGCCTGGCCGCGAGATCCAGAGCTTCGGCCGCGTCTCGCCGTGCAACCGTATAGCGCACGCTGATCAGCGAAATGAGCCCGCTCTGCCCGTGATGACGATGATCGATCAACCGGGATTGCTTGCCGAAGCTCAGACCACCGTGTTGGCTCGAAGCCTCGCCGAAGGGGACCAGGCCGAAATCCGCCCGCCGCACGTCCGTTTCGCGCAACTGCAGGTTCGGATAGCACGTATTGAATTCATCAATGAACTGCCGCAGTTCGCCGCGGGCCAAACCGACAGAGTCCGGATCGCGCGGCACGATGGAGTGCCAGACACCGACCAGAGTGCTGTTGCGCCAGGGAACGAGAAACAGGTGGCGGCTGTTCCTTGCGAGCAAGGCGTCCGAGTCCTTGGCGCGTCCCTGCACGGCGAGCGCCATGGGGGTCGCGAATTTGCGGTCCACCATGAAGCAGGCATCGCGCGAGTAGGTTCCGGGTTGGCCGTAACCGGGTTGCAGCAGCCCTTCCGCCCAGGGCCCGGCCGCATTGATGACCAGGCGCGCCCGGATTTCGAACTGGTCGCCTCGCAGGCGGTCAACCGCCCGGACTCCCGTCACGCGCGTTCCCTCCGTGAGCAGGCGTTCCGCTTCGACATAATTGCCTATGGCTGCTCCCCGCTCGCTCGCGGCACCAACAAAGGCGAGTACGAGGCGGGGCGGGTTGTACATCTGGCCATCTTCGAACACGGCCGCGCCACTCAAGCCCTCAACGGCAATATCCGGAAACAGCTCCAGTGTCTCACTGCGGCTCAGGAATCGCGTTCCCCGCACACGCCGTGCAGAATCCATTACATGCCTGTTCACGTCGGCGCTCAGGGCGTCGTACAACAACATACCGGTTCCGAGGAACCAGCGGCTGCTCTTGCCCTTGCCGTAAGTAGGAATAACAAAGGGCAGGGGTGATACGAGGTGCGGTGCTATGCGCAGCAGCACAGCGCGCTCGAAACATGAGGCGCGGAGGCGACGTACGTCGGCGTGTTGAACGTACCGGATTCCTCCGTGCACAACCTTGAAACAATGTGCCGACGCCCCGGCCGAGAAATCTTCTCGCTCGATCAAGGCAGTATTGAAGCCGCGCAAAGCAGCTTCGCGCGCGGTGGCAGCACCAGACGCGCCGCCTCCGACGACGAGCACATCGAACAACTCGTTACTGAGGCGGCGAATGTCGCGGCCGATGACAGGTGTCGTTTCCACACGTCAATGATAGCCAATTCCCGCGTGTGCGCGGGGCCGTCGGTTCGGGCACACGGGTTGCTGGATCGTGGTGAGTGCAACTCGTTCGCACCCGCCACAGGAAGCGCCTGCCATGACTGTCGGAAACTTGTCCGGATTGGGTGCGAGCATTGCGCCAAGAAAATTCGTCGACGCCTACCGAACCGCCAAAGTCGTCATTGCAAACCGCGTACGTCACTTCGACGTGCCGTCGGAGCCGCATTTCGACGAAAAAGGCACTGCGTACTACCGCAAAAAGATCGCATCCACGCGCAACTACCTCGAGTACGGTAGTGGCGGCTCGACGATCCTCGCAAGCAGGATGGTAAAGACGCTCGTGAGCGTCGACAGCGAGGGAAGCTTCCTTGCCGATGTGCGCCGCAAACTCGCGGAAGAGGCCGGACGTAAGGCCATAATGAAGCTCATTCACGTGAACATCGGCCTGACATATCACTGGGGCATGCCCGTGTTCACGAAGCCCACGCGGCGCCGTGTTCGCCGCTGGGAGGACTATCCAACCGCGCCCTGGCGCTATTACCGCTCTATTGCCCAGCAACCGGACCTCATCCTGGTGAATGGCCGGTTCCGGGTCGCGTGCGTGCTGGAAAGCCTGCTCAGCCTCTCGCCGCTGAGCAATACGCAGATCCTGGTGGACAACTACGCTGAGCGGCCCTGGTACCAGATGATGGAGCGATTTGCCGACCTCGAGATGGTCGGTCGAATGGCGGTTCTACGGCCGCGCAGGCTGATCGACCGTATCCAGGTCCGGCGACTGGTCCGACAGTTCTGCGCCGACCCGCGCTGATCTATTGGCGCAAATCGCCTGTGGCGATTTGCGCGGACATCGAGCTCGGCCGCCGGCAAAAAGCGTGGTTTTTGCCGGCTGCGTTGGCTGGGGGCGCCTGCGGCGCGTTGGCCCGCGGACGTTAACGCTGCTTGAACTCTTCCGGCGTCAACTGGTGACGCGCCAGCAGCTTGTAGAAGTCGGTACGGTTGCGTTTCGCGAGGCGCGCGGCCTGGCTCACGTTGCCCCCGGTGATCTGCAGGATCTGTGACAAGTAGCTGCGCGTGAACTCATCCCGAGCCTCATCGAACGAGGGCAGGCGGCCCGGGCCACCGCCGAGGGACTGCTGCACAAGCTCGACCGGAATGATCGGAGTCTGTGACAGCGCTACGTTCTGGCGGACGACGTTCTGCAGCTGGCGGATGTTTCCCGGCCAATCGGCCGTGGCGAGCAGCTCGACCGCCTCGGGCGCATAAATCTTGCGCACACCGCTTTCCTTCGCGATCTGCGCCAGGAAGTGCGCCACCAGCAGCGGAATGTCTTCGCGGCGCCGGTTCAACGCCGGCATCTCGATGTGCACGACGTTCAGGCGGTAGTAGAGATCTTCGCGGAACTGACCGGCCGTCATCAGGTTCTGCAGATCGCGGTGAGTTGCCGAGATCACGCGCACATTGACGGGAATGGCATCCGTGCTGCCGACGGGGCGAATGACATTTTCCTGCAATACGCGCAACAGCTTCACCTGCAGGCGCATCGGCATGTCGCCGATCTCATCCAACATCAGGGTGCCGCCGTCGGCCGCCATGAACAGGCCGCGGTGCGCACGGGTCGCACCGGTGAATGAGCCTTTCTCGTGACCAAACAGCTCCGATTCCAACAGGTTCTCGGCCATCGCGCTGCAGTTGATCGCGACGAACGGTTTGTTCTTCCGCGGACTCGCGTGATGGATGGCGCGGGCCAACAGCTCCTTGCCCGTGCCGCTCTCGCCCGTGATCAACACACGCGCATCGGTGCCTGCGACCATGTGGGCTTGCGCGAGCTTCTCTTCCATGACCGAGCTGCGCGTGACGATCTCGGCGCGCCAGTCCTCGTCAGAGGCTCCAAATCCGGAAATGCGCAGCGCCTTCTGTACCTGGTCGAGCAGTTCCTGTTTGTCCACCGGTTTCGTGAGGAAACCAAACGCGCCCATCTGCGTCGCCTGTACGGCATCCGGGATGGTGCCGTGGGCTGTCAGGATGATCACCTTCAGGCCCGGCCAGCGGTTCTGCAGCTCCTTGAGAAGCCCGATGCCGTCCATGTGATCCATGCGCAGGTCGGTTATGACGAGGTCGGGGCGGAACCGGCTGGCTGCCGCCAGAGCCTGCGCGCCGCTCTCCACGGCCTCAACGTCGTAACTTTCCGCGCGCAGGCGGATCGTCAGCAGGCGCAGCAGACCCGGGTCATCATCAACCACCAGGATGCGCGCTTTACGTTTTCCTGTCTGATTCAAGTGCCTCGTCCTTAACTGCTCGGGTTGCAACAGCGTCGCGGGAATCGTCACGGTTGTCGTCCTTCGTTACTCGGTTTGCGCTCGTTCAGGGAGCGCTCGATGTTGGCGATTGCATCGAGCTTGGCTCTTGCCTCATCGAGCTCCTTGCGCAACCGTGCGTTCTCATCTGTCTCCAGTTGGAGACGGCGATTCACAGTGCTCAGGCGCTCGCGGTCAGCGCGAACGGCGTCCCCTTGCAGCCTGCGATTTTCTGCTTCCAACGTCAAATGGTCGTCAATTTGCTGCAGTTCCAAAAAAGCAAGGGCACGCTCCCCAGAAAGCAACATTTCCGGGTTGGCCATGAGCTCGCGCAACAGACGTTGGGCCCGGGGCAGGTCAGTGCCCGGGTGTCCGGCACTCGCCAGAACCAGCGCAAAGCGCAATTGGCGGCTTGGAGTGGGTGCCGTCTCGTAGTCACGCTGCGCAGCGGCAATGATCTCCGCCTGCTCGGCGGGTGCGCCCTGCACGAGTTTCTGCAGCAGCTGCAGATCTTCTGTCAAAACTGCGACGGAGGCCGCATTCCGGTCGACCACGGGCGCCGGCGGCCGCGGCTCGCGCTCGCGCATTCCAAAGTCGGTGGTGCAGGCGGCGAGGAGTGTGCCCATGACGGCGACACCTGCTGTCAGCTTCGATTTCATTGACCTCATTCGCAACTTGCGCGATGTGACGCATTCAAGCGGCATGCGCATGCGCTTTTTGCTCGGTGTTGACGGGCCGGCTCGGCATACTGATGCGGAAATGCGCGCCGGGGAATTCGCCGTCCACGATCTGCACGGTACCGCCGTGCGCGGAGACGAATTCGAGTACGACGGACAGACCGATGCCAGTGCCTTTGACCGCCGAGCTTTTGGAGGCCCGTCCAGTGTAGAAAGCTTCGAACACATGCGCGCGGTCTTCCAGTGGAATACCCGGCCCGCTGTCAGCGACGTCCAGCTCCAGCAGCTCACCAGTAGTGCGTGCGCGCAGATGAATAGTACCTCCCTTGGGGGAATACTTCACCGCGTTGGAGACCAGGTTCTCCAGAATGAGGCGCACCTTGCTGCGATCCGCGATGAGCGTCACATCTTCGATACGTACATCCAGGCGGACGCGTTGTGAAAGCAGCGTCAGCTGCTGGTTCTCCAGTACCTGCTTGACGACCGGCCGCAGGCGGAACTGGGTGGCTTCGAGCCCGACGCTCGAGGTCTGCCAGGCACTGAATGACAACAGGTTCTCTATCATGCGTTGCAGTTTGATTCCGTTCTCGCGCAGGATTCCCGCCACTTCCCGCTGATTTGAGTCCAGCTCGCCGACGGCGCCATCCATGAGCAGCTCGGTGCCCTCGCGGATGTTGGCGAGCGGTGTCTTGAGCTCGTGCGACATGTGCCGCAGGAAGCGATTGCGGTCGTGTGCCAGGTCGAGCAGTCGTTGCCGCAGCCACTCGAGCTGACCGCCGAGTCTTTCCAGGTCGTGTGGCCCCGCAACCGCAATCTGGTTGGAAAAAGTGCCTTCGCCGAGCTCGCTGATGGCGCGGTCGAGCTGGCGCAGTGGCCGGCCCACCGCCACCGTCAACACGATGATGGCTATGATGGTGAGCGGCACCAGGAGCGCCGCCTGCCACAGCAGCCGGCGCCGGGCCTGCTGAGTCTGCGCTTCGAGGGCCGCGACCTCGGTGTCGATCTGCGCGTTGCTCTGCGTAGCCACCCTGTCGGCAAGCGCGCCCAGCTCGCCGAAACGGCGCGACACGGCGGTAGCGTTGGCCGTCCCCTTTCCCTCCTGCATGGACATGACGGACACTCCAATGTTCCGTTGCAGCTCGCCGAGCTCGCCCAGCGTCTTGCGGGAGTTAGGGGACTGATCGCGGCGCTCGAGTTGGATTCGCGTGGCTGTCAGCCGCGCATCCTGGCGGCGATACAGCTCGAGCAGGTTTGCGTCATTCAGCACGTCATACAGACGCGCCGTGCGCTCCAGTGAGGAGATCTGGCTGAAAAGCTCCTGGCTGGCGCGTGCGGCGGTGACGCCCTCGACGACAATCTTCTGCCCGGTATCGGCGAGCGCGCGGATTTGCAGCGCCGCGGTGAGCACCGCGATGAGGAGCGGCACGGCGATAAGTGCCAGGCCGAGGAGCATCAATCCGCTCAATGACTTGGGGCGAGCCCAGTGCATCGCGGTATTCTATCCGGAAGAGCTGGGGCGTGACGCATGCGTCACGCGGGTTGACCCGTGAGGGGCAACCCAGGATCGTGAGCAGGCGGCCGCTTGCGCAGCAGTGCGCTCACCCCGGCCCCCAACGAAAGTGAGCGTCCTTCTCGGCGCGGCGCGCTCGAAGAGAGCGGCATGCTCAATTTCGTGGGGTGGTTTACCACGGCTCACGCGCGAGGCGCTGCTCCCATTGCAGCGAAGTCTTCACGATGGTGTCCAGGTCATCCAGGCGCGGTTGCCAGCCCAGTTCGGATCGAACCCGATCGGCGCGCGCCACGAGCACCGGCGGGTCGCCGGCGCGGCGCGGCTCTTCGCGGATAGTCAGAGAGTGGCCCGCCACCCGCTCCACGCTTTTCAGCACTTCCCGCACGCTGTACCCGTGGCCATAGCCCACATTCAGTACTTGGGGAGAACCTCCTTTTCGCAGGTACGACAGAGCATCGAGATGCGCCGCCGCCAGGTCTTCGACGTGGATGTAGTCGCGAACGCCCGTTCCATCCGGCGTCGGGTAATCGCTGCCGTAGACGGAAACGTGTGGGCGCTTTCCCACGGCCGCCTCGCAAGCCACCTTGATCAGCAGAGTGGCCTTGGCGGTCGCCTGGCCAATGCGGCCGGCGGAATCAGAGCCCGCGACGTTGAAGTAGCGCAAAGCGACGTAACGAAGAGGGGAAGAGGCCGCAACGTCGCGCAACATCCACTCGGACATGAGCTTGGAGGTGCCGTACGCATTGATGGGAGCCGTCGGCGAAGTCTCGGCGGCCAGACTGTCGGTCGGAATGCCGTACACGGCAGCCGTGGAGGAGAAGACGAAATGCCGGACACCCGTCTCGATGCAGCATTCCAGCAGGTTTCGCGTCGAGCACGTGTTGTTCCCGTAATACTTGAGCGGGTTGGACACTGACTCGGGAACTATGGTGTGGGCGGCGAAATGCATGACGGTGTCAACGGCATGCGTACGGAGTATCTCCATCACGAGGTCCCGATCGCCTACTTTTCCGACGACGAGCGGAGTGTCGAGGACCGCCTGCCTGAATCCCGTGGACAGATCGTCGAGCACCACTACTTGCTCACCCCGGGCACGTAGCTGGAGCACCACGTGGCTTCCGATGTAACCGGCTCCGCCGGTGACTAAAATCGATGAGCGACTCATGAGTGATGGCCCGTTCAGGTAACTTAAGTCGGACGAGATGATAAACAAAACTGATGCGTCAGATGTGAAGCCCTTCACCGGACTGTCGCCCGACGTTGTGCTCGATGCGGCAGCCTCGGTTGGCCTGGATGTGGATGGCCGGCTTTTTGCCTTGAACAGCTACGAAAACAGGGTTTACCAACTGGGCAGCCCGCGCGGCAACCTGGTGCTGAAGTTCTATCGGCCGGAGCGCTGGACGGACGAGCAGATCGGCGAAGAGCACCAATTCACGGCGGAGATGGCGGCCGCCGAGCTTCCCGTTGCGGCGCCCGTGGTGGTGGAGGGCCGCACGCTTTTCACCTACAGCGCTTTCCGCTTCGCGGCGTTTCCCTGGATGCGAGGCCGCGCGCCGGAGCTCGATGCCACGGATGCGCGGCAGCTGCTCGGAAGGAGTCTCGCGCGTGTGCATCAGATTGGTGCCTTGCGCCCCTTCCGGAGCCGTCCGCGGATTGGTATTCAACGTCTGGGCATCGATGCGTGCAATCAGGTGCTGGCTGGCTCGCTGCTGCCGGAGGTCTTGCGCGATCGTTACATCCAGACGAGCGAAGCATTGCTCGGACGTATCGACCAGGCCTTCGAGCAGGCGGGCCCATTGCGAGAGATACGGATCCACGGGGACTGTCATCTGGGCAACCTGCTATGGAACGAGCAGGGGCCGGCGTTTGTGGATCTCGATGACTGCGCGACCGGTCCGCGTGTCCAGGACCTGTGGATGCTGCTCTCCGGATCGCGATCTGACCAGCGCCGGCAGTGGGCACAGTTGTTGGAAGGCTATATGCAGTTCGCGGACTTTGACTTCCGCGAAGTCGCGCTCATCGAGCCTTTGCGGTCGCTGCGCATGCTGCACCATGCGGCCTGGGTCTCGCACCGCTGGCTGGACCCGGCCTTCCCACGCGCCTTTCCGTGGTTTGGCGAGCACCGCTACTGGGAGGGCTATCTCGGGGATCTGCGCGAGCAATTGGAGACGCTGGATGATCCGCCGCTGGGCGCCTGATTGCCGCCAAAGCGCCGCAGGCGCCGTCAGCCGAGGCAGCCGCCAAAACCGCGCTTTTTGGCGGCGGGCGACGAAGCAATGTCCGCTGAAATTGCCGTAGGTAATTTCAGCCAAATCACAGAATGGGCATTCCCGCGTGCTTTGTGCCGCCTGGACGCGGTACATTTCTATCGTTGGACCGCAGGAGCCACACGAAGAAGTGCACCAAAGCTATGCGAAAAGTTGAAGTTTTTTTTCGCGCTGGCTGCCTGGCGGCCATTGCTGCGTGCTTGGCCGCGGGTGTAGCGGGCTGCGGTTCGGGCGACAAGCCGGGGGGTGCGCCCGCGTCCGCGGCGAGCGCCAAGACCCACAAACCGGCCCCGCCGGTCCCTGGGAAGTCGGGCGAGCAAGCGCTCGGCGACATGGTCGCCGCGGTCAGCTCGGCCAAGGCCGGCCCGCCCGTGGAGCTGAAATTCGCGCTGCCGAGCCGCCCCGAGGTGGGGCAGGTGATGGACCTGGATGTGGCAGTGGTGCCGCGCGAGCCCGTTCCCGAGAGTCTTTCGGTTTCCTTTCAGGTTGCTGACGGGCTCGATATCGTGGACGGCTCGCAGCTCGAGCGCACCGACAAGCTCGTGGACGGCGTGCCGATACGCCACGTACTGAAGATCCTTCCGAAGAGAGATGGGATCTTTGCCCTCACGGCGGTTGTTTCGTTCGCTGTGTCGAACCAGGATTGGTCGCGGACGTTCTCTATTCCGGTGATTGCCGGGGAGGGCCTGCCCGAGCAGGTTGCGACGAGCGCGCCGTAAGGCTCGCCACGCGAGGGCGGGTTTACCTTTCTCTTATGTCAAATCCAAAGATCCGGGCTGTCGTCGACAGCACTGAGGGCAATCCGGGCGGAACCACCACGCTGGTGCGCGCCGACGGCAGTCTTTGTGGAGAGGACAGCCCCGACCTGCATGCACAGTTGCGCACGCAGCTGAAAGAACTGCGGCTGCGGACCGAGTCTGCTGCTCCGGATCTGCCGATGCTGCTGCGGCTGGTCAGCGCGCACTACGAAGCCATCGATGAGGAGCGCCGGGGCATCGTTCAGTCCATGAGGCTCATGGCTGACGAGGCTCGGGCGCTGGCGCACGAGGCTCGCGAGCAGAGCTCGGAGCATCTGCAGGTCATCCTCGATCACATCAAAGACGTCGTGCTCACGGTGGACGAAGACGGCGTCATCCAGACATTCAATCCAACGGGCGAGCGGGTTTTCGGCCATGCGGAGGCCGAGGTTGTTGGTCAGCGCATCGACCTGCTGATTCCAAAGATCGCTGCCCACGAGACCATCACGCAGGCTTTGTATCGCCTGGCCGCGAGCACCGGCGATACGGCTCTCGACCTCGCCTCGCGGGAGTCGTGGGGTCAGCGCAAGGACGGGGACTTTTTTCCAGCCGAGATTGCCGTGAGCAAGGCGAGGCTGTCGCGACGCGAGGTTTTCGTGCTTTGTCTGCGCGATGTCACCGACCGGCGCGAGTCCGAACAGGCGATGCGAGAAAGCGAAGCACGCTATCGCCTTCTCGTTAATCACGCCCCTGAGGCGATCGTGGTGCTCGACGTGGACGCCGAACGGTTTGTTGATGCGAACGAAAACGCAGAGCGTTTCTTCGGGCTGGACCGCGCGCGCTTGTTGGAAGTGGGGCCCGTTAACCTGAGTCCGCCTCTGCAGCCTGACGGAAGCCCCTCGGCTGAGCGGGCGCAGGGCTATGTTCAACGCGCCCTGGACGGCGAATCGCAGGTGTTCGAGTGGATGTATCGCGACTCGTTTGGAAAGGATCTCAGCTGCGAAGTGCGGCTGGTGCGCATGCCCAGTGGCAGCCGCCGGTTGGTGCGCGGCAGCATTGCGGATATCTCTGAGCGCAAGCGAACCGAGCGCGTCGCAGCGGCAGAGCGTGAGGTTTTCGAGCAGCTCACCAGTAATTCGCCCTTGCAGGAAGTGCTCGCGTCCATAACGCGACTCATTGAATCTGTCGGCGTTGGAACGGTGTGCTCCGTGAGCATGCTGGCGGACGACGGGTTGACTTTCCTGTACATGGTCGCGCCGCGCCTCGAAGACAAGTTGCGCGCGGTCCTGGAAAAATCCGCCATCGACATCCGCAATGGCTCCTGCGCGGCGGCCGTGTACCTCGGCCGACAGGTACTCGTAGCGGATATCGCCAAAGATCCCTTCTGGCACCAACGGCGCCAGGCGGCTCTCGAGGCGGGCCTGCGCGCTGCCTGGTCCACTCCCCTGAAAGCGGCGAGTGGCAAGCTCCTGGGCTCACTCGGCGTCTATCGCAGGGAGCCAGGGCTTCCAACGACCCGCGAGTCCGAGATCATGGCTCACGCGGCGCAACTCGCCGGCATTGCCATTCAACGGCGTCTGGCGGAGAAAGCGCTGCGTTCCAGCGAGGCCAAGTTTCGCGGACTCTTTGAGAGCATTGCAGAGGGCGTTTATCAAAGCGGGCGAGATGGGCGCTTGCTATCGGTAAATCCTGCCTTCGTTTCCATTCTCGGCTACGGTAGCGCTGAGGAACTCTACGCCTTGCCAAGCGTTGCGATGCTCTATTGGAACCCGGCGGACCGGGCGGAGTTCATGCGGCGGGTGGAATCGGAAGATGAGATTCGCAGCGCAGAGTTTCGCATGCGCAGAAGAGATGGGCAGCAGGTCGTGATCCTCGAAAATGCGCGCGCAGTGCGCGATGGGGGTAACAGGATCGTCGGGTATGAGGGTACGATTGCGGATATCACTGAACGCAAACGCGCCGAGCAGGCTGTGTTCGCCGAGAAGGAGCGTGCACAAGTGACGCTGCAATCGATCGGTGACGCCGTGATCAGTACCGATGCGGATGGCCGTATCGAATACATCAATCCGGTGGCCGAGACTTTGACCGCCTGGAGTCTTGACGAGGCTCGCGGCCGCCCCATCGCCGACGTGCTGAATCTCGTCAACGAGATCACGCGCGAGCCGATCGAAAACCCCCTGATGTGTGCACTTGGCCGCAGCGAGACCGGCACGCCTGCCGATCATTCGGTCCTGATCACGCGCTCGGGCCAGGAGGTGGCCATCCAGGAATCGGCCGCCCCAATCTGCGATCGGCAGGGTCGCGTCATCGGCGCGGTCATCGTGTTCCATGACGTCACCAAAGAGCGGCGACTCAAGCGCGCCCTGTCATACCAGGCGAGCCATGATGCGCTGACTGGCCTGATCAATCGCCGGGAATTCGATAATCGCCTGCATGCGGCCGTCCTCAGCGCGCAGCGCGGGGAGGGCTCCTATGCGTTGCTGTACATTGACCTGGACCAGTTCAAGGTAGTCAACGACACGTGCGGTCACCAGGCTGGCGACCGACTGTTGCGTGACGTGACAGGCTTGCTACAGACCAGGGTACGCGCATCAGACACCATTGCGCGCCTGGGTGGCGATGAGTTTGGTGTGTTGCTCGAAGGTTGCACGCTCGAGCAGGCGACGCGAATTGCCGAAGGTGTGCGCCAGGCTATCCGTGATTATCGGTTCATGTGGGGCGCGAGCACCCTGTCTGTGGGCGCCAGTGTGGGTGTGGTGCAGATCAAGGCGGAGACTGAGAATGTCGCGAGCATCATGAGCGCCGCGGACATTGCCTGCTACGCCGCGAAGGACGAAGGGCGCAACCGTATTCACGTCTATGAGCAGGACGGGGTGTCTCACCGCCACCGTGAGATGCACTGGGTCTCCCGAGTCACCCGCGCCGTCGAGGAGAATCGCCTCGAGCTGTTTTTCCAGCCAATCGTTCCGGTCCCGGATGGCGGCAAGCAGCCGTCCTCGTCCTTCCACGAGCTGACTGTACGTTTGCGCGACGATGACGGCCACCTGGTGCCACCCAGCGAGTTCATTCCAGCCGCTGAGCGATATAACGTGATGTCGATCATTGATCGCTGGGTCGTGCGACGGGCGGTGGAGCTTCTCAAGGAGCGCCAACAAAGCGGCGTGCCTCTGCCGCTGCTCGCCGTGAACTTGTCCGGCACTTCACTCAACGAGCAGTCGTTCGCCGAGTTCGTGCTGCAGACTGTCGGCGAGGCTTCGATTGCCGCGGCGCTGTGCTTTGAAATCACCGAGACGGCCGCGGTGACGAGCTTGTCCAATGCGATCTACTTCATGCGCGAGCTGAAGGGCCGCGGCTGCAAGTTCTCGCTGGACGACTTTGGCAGCGGGCTGTCGTCGTTCATGTACCTGAAGACGCTGCCCGTGGACTACCTCAAGATTGATGGCCAGTTCATCAGCCACATCGCCACGGACGCGGTGGACCGGAGCATGGTCGAGGCAATCAGCAAGATAGGCCGCGCACTCGGTATCTCTACCGTCGCGGAATGCGTCGAGTCCGAAGCGGTGCTGGAAGAGTTGAAGCGCATCGGGGTGGATTTCGCGCAAGGATTTTTTGTAGCCGCACCGTTGCCGATTGCGCAAATGACCACGTAGGGGGTCGGAGCCGTCGAGAGGCAGGCTCTGGATTGGCGCGCCTTGCGCGCCGCTACACGGCCGGGGTCGCGCGCAGCGCGATCCCCGAGGGGAGTTGGCCGCAGGCCATGGGAACAAACGCGGAGCCGCCGTTTACGGTTGGCGTGGAAGAAGAGTATTTGCTCGTTGACCTCGCGACGCGCGACGTCAATGAGAATCCGTCCGCCAAGCTGCTGCAGACCTGCACGGAGCGCGGCGGCGGACACATCAACCCCGAGTTCCTGCGCTCGCAGCTCGAGGTGAGTACACGGGTTTGCCACTCGATCGCCGAGATGCGCGATGAGCTGGCCCGCCTGCGCGGGATCATCGTCGAGACGGCGGGCGGCTATGGCCTCGCACCCGTTGCCGCCTCCACCCATCCCTTCGCACGCGCTACTCGCCAGATGCCCACGGAAAAGGAGCAGTTCTTCGCCATGGCGCGCGAAATGCAGGCCGCGGCGCGGCGGTTGATGGTCTGCGGAATGCACGTGCACGTTGGAATCGACGATGATGACCTGCGCGTAGACCTGATGAACCAGCTGTCCTACTTCGTGCCGCATCTGCTGGCGCTATCCTGCTCCTCGCCATTCTGGGAAGGCGAGCGCACGGGGCTGATGTCGTTCCGGCTGAACGTCTTCAGCTCGTTGCCGCGAACGGGCTTGCCCGAGCGCTTTTCCAGCTACAGCGAGCTGCGGCGGCACCTCGACATGCTGATCCGCAACGGTCTGATCGAAAACACCACGAAGATGTGGTGGGACGTCAGACCGAACCCCCGCTACCCGACACTCGAAATGCGGGTGATGGACTGTTGCACCAGCATCGACGATGCCGTGTGCCTGGCAGCCCTGGTCGTGTGTCTGTGCCGGATGTTGTATCGGTTGAGGCGGGACAATCAGAGCTGGCGTTGGTACAAGAACGTGCTGATCGCCGAGAACCGCTGGCGCGCAATGCGGTACAGCTTCGATGAGAAGTTGCTGGATCTCGCTCGCGGCGAGCTCGTGCCATTCGCGCAGATGGCGGAGGAGTTGATCGCGCTCGTGCGGGAAGATGCGCAAGCGCTTGGTTGTATGCGCGAGGTGGAATATATCCGCACCATTCTGAAGCGCGGTACCAGCGCGCACCGGCAGCTACAGAGGTACGACGCGGCTCGTGCGGACGGCGCCAGCGAGCGCGAGGCGCTGCAGGCGGTCGTTGATTTCCTGATTCGCGAAACGGCCCGGGGCCCCGCCAGCCTGACCGCCCTGACAGGCTCCTAGGTACCCTGTTGTATCCAAGGCACCTTGGCGAACAGCTGCCGCTCCTGGCCGCGGGGGTCGTCGGCGAGCCGCGGCTGGGTATCGAACAACAGCGTCTGGCGGCGGGGTAGCTGGTATGGCTCCCAGTTCGGGATGGCACGGGTGTTGGGATTGCCGGTCTTCGCGAAAGCGATGAAGGCTTCACTCATCTGGTCGGCTAGCTGCTGAGCCGCGGGCGAGGTGCCCGTGAGCGCGCCCTGTTTGTCGATGTTGTCGAAAACGAGCGGGATGTCCAGGGTGTGCGGTGCACCCCATTTGCCGCCATCCAGCGGCGATTTCCAGTCGAGCTCGTAGGCGTAGGCGGGGGCGCCCTGAGCCGCGCGCAACTCAACTTCGATGATCGCACCACGCCAGGAGCGCGCAGCCGTGGTGGCCGCGAAGAACACATCGCTGGGCGAGTACTGCGGATACATCTGGCGATACGCGGCGACGACTGTTTCCGGAGTGATATCCACGCGCATGTGAGCGGCGAGCTTCGCCGGCAGCTGCTCCCAGCCGAGCGTAAAAGCCGCAGGATCCGAGCCGCCGATGAGCAGGCGGGTCTCGTCGTGCGTGTTGCCGATGATCATCGGGATTTGCACCGCGTTCAGCGGCGCTTGCGGATAAAATGGATGCTGCTGCAACGTCCGCTCGTCCAACACTGGCCCGAAGTACAGCGAGCCCTTGCCTATGACAGGGTCCGTTGCCGCCAGCGCCTCGAGCAGCCTCTCGTGGGGCACAGTTGCAATTTCGTCCACCCGCTGCGGGGGCAGCTGCAGCGCATCCAGCAGCGCGCGGGCACGGCTCGTGGCATTGAGGGGGCCGGAGGCGGTCACCTGTTGACCGCTCATCGTCGCCGCTCGTTGGAACAGTCCGCGGGCGAGCGGCATTCCCATCAGGGTCGCGATCTTCGCGCCGCCGCCCGACTGGCCGAACAGCATCACCCGGTCGGGGTCGCCGCCGAATTGCGCGATGTTGTTCCGGACCCAGCGCAGTGCCAGCACCAGGTCCAACATGCCGGCATTGCCGGAGTCGGCGAACTGCGCACCCCCGAGCCGCGCCAGGTACAGGTAACCGAAAGCATTCAGCCGATGGTTGACAGTGACGACAACAACATCTGCGCGGTGGCACAGGCGCGTGCCGTCATACAAGGGACTCGAGCCTGAGCCGTGCGAATACGCGCCTCCATGAATGTAGAACATGACAGGGCGCTTGGCGCCATCGCGCAGCCCGGGTGTCCAGATATTCAGAAACAGGCAATCCTCGCTCGTCGCTGCCTCTTCTTGCCCCGTTTGCGGCGAGGCAGCGCCGTACTGGGTCGCATCGAGGACGTTTTTCCAGGGGGTTGGTTCGAGCGGAGCCATGAAGCGCCGCGGACGAGTATCAGCCCCGTAACGGATGCCTTTGAAAGTGTGTACTCCATCGGCCACGAGGCCGCGCACCTTCCCTGCCCCGGTCGCAGCCGTCACCGAGCGCGCGTGCGCGCTCGACGCTACCGACGAAAGGCTCCCTGTAAGGCTTCCCGTGAGGCTCGCCCCCAGGGTTGGCGTGATGCTCGATGCCACGGCGGCGCCAGCACACAGGCTTGCGCTTTTCAGGACTGTGCGTCGTGAGACGCCGCGGGATCCGTGGGACTCGCTCATGAAAAATCTCTCTTGCCAGTGGACGCGGGGGGCGAATCATAGAGGGTAAAGCCAAGCGCGAGCGCCGCCGCCCGGCTGCGACTTGACAGGCTGGGGTCTGCATTCCAGTATGTTAGCGCTACCAAAAGCAGCGGGGCACCCGTAGGCTGCCATTTTTGGCCTGCCGGAATGATAGGCTCGCTGCACACCGCGGAACGCTACTCGAGGGGGTCTGATGAACGTTGAAAAAAGCGGCACTGAAGCTGGGATCAATACGTCGCTCGTGATCGGGCTGACATTCGTGGCGACGCTCGGCGGCTTATTGTTCGGATACGACACCGCGGTGATCTCGGGAGCGGTGAGCTCGATCGATGCCTACTTCATCGATCCACTCGGGTTATCCGAGACGGCGCGCAGCAGCTTGTCGGGCTGGACGATCTCCAGCGCGCTTCTGGGGTGCATCATCGGCGCAATGGTTGCGGGGTGGGTGTCCACCGCGCTGGGACGGCGCGGCGGCCTGATGCTCGCCGGACTAATGTTCCTGCTCGGATCGATCGGCTCCGCCTGGCCGGAGTTTGGTTTTGGCCCGATCGGCCAGATGGGTCCGGATGCCCTGCGGCCGTTCATCTTCTATCGGATCCTGGGCGGCGTCGGCGTCGGCATCGCTTCGATGCTGTCGCCACTGTACATCGCGGAGATCTCGCCGAGCGCGATTCGCGGTCGGCTGGTGTCCTTCAATCAGCTCGCGATCGTCGGCGGCATTCTGCTCGTCTACATCGTCAACTCGCTCGTGGCCTCACAGGGCGATGATGCGTGGGTGAAGTCCACCGGCTGGCGCTACATGTTGGCCTCGGAGGCGATTCCTTCAGCCATACTCCTGATTCTGCTGATGTTCGTCCCCGATACTCCGCGCTGGCTGGTGTTGCGCGGACGAAGCCCGGAAGCGCTGGCGCAGCTGCGCCGCTTGATGAGCGAGCGTGATGCGCGCGAAATCCTCGGGGATATCGAGCGGACGATGGTCCGGACCTCCCACAAGCTACTGACGTTCGGCCTGCCGGTCATCCTCATTGGAATCATGATCTCGGTCTTCCAGCAGTTCGTCGGCATCAACGCGGTGCTGTATTACGCGCCGCTCATGTTTCAGAACATGGGCGCTTCGGCCCATACTGCGCTGTTGCAGACCGTCGTCGTCGGCGGGGCCAATGTCATCTTCACAGTGATCGCCATCGTCACAGTGGACAGGTGGGGTCGCAAGCCGCTGCTGATTACCGGGGCCGTGATCATGGCCGCAGCAATGATTGCACTCGGTTGCCTCTTCAATGCGAAGATCGTCGGCCTGGGCGCGTTGATCGCCGTGGTCGTCTACATAGCGGGTTTTGCGTTATCGTGGGGACCGGTCGCGTGGGTGATGCTGTCGGAAATGTTTCCCAACGCGATCAAGAGCAAGGCGATGGGTATCGCGGTAGCTGCGCAATGGATTGCCAATCTGCTGGTATCGGCGTCCTTCAAGGTACTGGACGGCAACTCCGTGTTGAATGCAATGTTCAATCACGGATTTGCTTATTGGATTTACGGAGGCATGAGCGTGTTGGCAGCATTATTCGTACTGAGGTATGTGCCGGAGACCAAGGGACGCAGCCTGGAGGCTATTCAGGATCTGTGGGGTAAGCCTGCGACGGCGGGTGCTGCCGTGGCCTCGAGTCAGCCGAATTCATGACCACGCAGACCCTGGCTCACTTTATCGATGGCGAGCGTGTTGCGGCAGCGGCCGAGCACGTGAGCGAAAATCCGTCCGATACGCGTGACATCGTCGCCCGATTTCCCGATGGATCGAGCTCCGAGGTAGACGCGGCCGTGGCAGCGGCTCGCAAGGCGTTTCCGGCCTGGGCCGATGCCTCGCCGGAGGTACGCTCGGACTTTCTTGACCGCATCGGCGACACCATCCTGAAGCGCCGCGAAGAGCTCGGACGGTTGCTGTCACGCGAGGAGGGCAAGACGGTTCCGGAAGGCATCGGCGAAGTGGCGCGGGCGGGACGCATTTTCAAATATTTCGCCGGCGAAGCCCTGCGCCGCCACGGGCAGAACCTGGCGTCGACGCGCCCCGGGGTAGATGTCACCACGTCGCGCGAGGCAGTGGGCGTTTTCGGTTTGATCACCCCCTGGAATTTTCCTATCGCCATTCCAGCGTGGAAGTCGGCCCCGGCGCTGGCCTTCGGCAACACCGTGGTGGTAAAGCCTGCTGGACCAACACCCGCGACCGCCGCGGCATTGGCCGATATCATCTTCGAGGCTGGCGTGCCCGCAGGCGTTTTCAACATGGTGTTTGGGCGTGGCGGGGTTGGCGATGCGATCGTCAAGCATCCGGGTGTGGATGGCATCTCGTTCACCGGTTCGCAGACGACGGGCGCAAAAGTAGGTGCTGCGGCAATGGCCCGCCAGGCGCGCGTGCAATTGGAGATGGGCGGCAAGAACCCGCTGGTCATCCTCGATGATGCCGATCTCGACCGCGCCGTACTGTGCGCGTTGGATGGCTCTTTTTTTGCGACCGGGCAGCGCTGCACTGCCTCCAGCCGACTCATCGTGACCCGTGGGATCCACGACCGGTTTGTCGAAGCCCTCGCGGCGAAGGCGGCCGCGCTGAAGGTGGGCGATGCTCTCGATCCCGCCACCCAGATGGGCCCGCTCGTCAGCCGCGACCAGATGCAGACCACATTGTCGTATGTCGAGATCGCTACCCGCGAGGGTGGCCGGCTGGTGACCGGCGGCCAGCAACTGGAGTTGGGCAAACCAGGCTGGTATGTCAGCCCGGCAGTCATTGCTGACACCTCGCAATCCATGCGGGTGAACCGCGAAGAGATCTTCGGGCCGGTGGCGAGCACCGTGCGCGTCGGCGACTACGAGGAGGCTCTACAGGTCGCGAACAGCGGGGAGTTCGGGCTGTCAGCAGGTATCGTCACCACTTCGCTGAAGTACGCTCGGCACTTTCAACGCAACGTGCGCGCTGGGATGGTGATGGTCAACCTGCCGACCGCCGGTGTTGACTATCACGTACCCTTCGGTGGTACGCGGCGCTCGAGTTACGGTGCGCGTGAACAGGGCTTCGCGGCCGTCGAGTTCTATACGCAGGTCAAGACCGCTTACGTGTGGGGTTGAGGGCGGGGAGTGGGCGCCCTGTGAGCAGTGACGCGGTCAGGGCCCTTACCGCTTCTGCTTGCGCTTCCGCGTGGAATCGTTGATACGCCGGTAGCCAATGTCGATCGCTTCCAGCATCGCAGTCGCGGCTGCCTGTTCGTCGCGCGCCTCGACGGCATCCACAATCGCGGCGTGGGTATTGACCGTATGCTCGTGATCACTCGCGTCGTCCACAGGCGAGCTTTGCGAGAACGAGGCGACCAAGGCAGCCTCGATCACACCGGCGACAGAGCGCATCAGGGGATTGCCTGATGCGGCTCCGATGGTCAGGTGAAACTCCAGATCTGCTTCCGCGAAGCTCTGCCGCGTATGGCCTGCGCGACCCATCAATGCAACGTGATCGCGCAGCGCGACCACGTGGGCGGATGTTCGGCGGCGAGCGGCGAGACCAGCGGCAACAGGCTCGATCGCGCGGCGCACTTCGGTCAGGCTCAGGCGAAATTCATCGTCCAGGCCCATTCTGACCCGCCACGCGAGCACGTCCGCATCGAAATAGTCCCAGTTGACGGGATCGAGCACGCGTGTGCCGATGCGGGTTTTGGAGGCGACGAAGCCCTTCGCGGTCAGCGTCTTGATGACTTCGCGCATGACCGTGCGCGAGATCTGGAAGCGCGCTATGAGCTGCGCTTCGGGCGGCATGTTCGCCCCGGGAGGGTGGATTCCCTTGAGGATCTCCGTTCCCAGGATCGCCGCGATCTGGTCGTGGCTGGACAGCGCCCGTTCAACGGCGAGCCGGCTGAGGTGTGCGACGGTGCGAGCCATGGGGCATATATAATACCCGCATGACAGACCATGTCCTCGTCTCTCAGGCTGGCGGTGTCTGCGAATTGCGGCTCAATCGGCCCGAAAAGCGCAACGCCATCACGATTGCGATGTACGACGCGCTTTGGGATGCAGTGGTGCGGGCTGAAGCGGATGACTCGGTGCGCGCCATTCTGCTCAGTGGTGCCGGTGCGAGCTTCACGGCCGGAAATGACCTGCAGGATTTTGTGAGCCAGCCGCAGTCCGGCGAGCACGGCCCGGTCCGATTCGTGCGCCTGCTGCCCAAAATCCACAAGGTTTTGATTGCGGCCGTTCACGGCGCGACTGTGGGTATCGGCGTCACCATGCTGCTTCATTGCGACCTGGTGCTGGCGGCGCGCAGCACGCGTCTGTCGATGCCGTTCGTCAAGTTGGGCCTGGTTCCGGAGGCTGCGAGCTCTCTGCTTTTGCCGCGGCTCATCGGGCATCAACGGGCCGCGGAGCTGTTACTGCTCGGCGTGCCGATTGACTCGGCCACCGCACTCAACTTCGGGCTCGTCAATCGCGTCGTCGAGGACGATGTGCTGTTGGAGGAGGCACGCACTCTGGCACGCAGTGTCGCCGAACAGCCGCCCAGCGCCGTGCGCGCGACGAAGCAGCTGCTCAAGAGCGAGACCGGAATGAGCGCTCGCATCGAGGAAGAGCTGCAGGCTTTTCAGGAGCGGCTCGGCTCGGCCGAATTCAAGCATGCCGTCGAGGCATTCTTCGGCAAAAACCGTCCCGGTTGATACGCCGCATGATGGGATGGCCGGATGGTGGCGAGCTCCCGGCCGGCACTGACCTGAAGCTCGCCGCCGGAGCGGTGAAAAGGGCGGGGCGGCTAGGCCTTCGGACTGTGCGAGGCGCACCAGCCCTTGGCCGCTACGGCCTTGCCCGGAAAGATCTGACAGGGCCCATACGCATCGCTGCCCTTGCCTTGATAGAAGTTGCAGGTGGCGCAATGCGCCCCGGGCTTGTAGGCGGGGAACTTGGTCTTGTCTACTTTGCCCGCGTCCTCGACATAGCCGAGCGCCTTGGCCGTCGGGTCGGATTCCGCGAGGTGCGGCAGCTGGGCGCCTCCCTGGGCCGAGGTGAGGGCGGGCCGGATACCCGCGAGCGCCGCCGCCCCCGTGATGCCCGCAAGCGCCAGGAAACTGCGGCGGGAACGCTCGCCCCGCCCGGTCTTCGAAGATGACATTTCTGGTTACTCCCGTTTCGTGCAAAGACGCATTGTCGGGGGCCCGCAACTTACGTGCCGCCCGACCCATTTACCGTTGTGTATACTCCTCCCACTCATGAAGCGCGCGCAACGCAAGGCACGCAACGGCGACACGCGCGACCCTCTCTTCAACCAGTCCGTCGAGAAGGCTCTGGCGATTCTCGAGGTATTTGGGGGGGAACGGCGCGCCATGAACCTGGCCGAAATCGCCGTGGCTGTCGGAATGACCAAGAGCTCCGCACAGCGCTGCACTCACACCCTGGAGCGGCTCGGTTATCTGAGGCGCGACGTACGGGTCAAGCGGTGGGTACTGACGCCCCGTTCCTTGAGTATCGCCCACGCCTATCTGTCCGGTTACCCGCTGATCGAGCAGGCTACCACGCATCTGATCGACCTCAACCAGGCCAGCGGCGAATCCGTGAGTCTGACCGAGCCGGATGAGACCGATATGGTATTCATCGCCCGCTTCCCCAGCACCAAGCGCTTTTTCATACACACCCCCATCGGGCGCCGGCTGCCGATGTACTGCACGGCATCCGGCCGTGCGTATCTGTCAGCATTGCCCGCTGCCGAAGCGCAAAAAATCGTCCGCCGCTCCGTCATCAGGCAGTTCACGCCACTGACACTCACGGATCCCGTGCAGATCATGGACCGCGTCGAGATGGCGCGCGAAGCCGGCTATGCATGGTCAGACCAGGAGTGTTACCGCGGGGATCTCACCATCGCGGCGGTGGTGATAGGCGAGGATGGGCGGCCCGTTGCGTCAGTCAACATCTCGGCCCCCACGAGCCGCTGGACGCTGGATGAGTTGCGCTCGAAATTATCTTCTGTACTACTCGAGACGACCCGCGCCGCGTCGGGCGGAATCGCCTCGCGACTTGCCGGCTGAGGAAACGAAATGGCCCATGAGTTGAGTCGTTCGCTGCGGCCGCGGCACGTCACCATGATTTCCATCGGTGGCATCATCGGGGCGGGATTGTTTGTGGGCAGCAGCGCTGCCATCGCGGCAACTGGACCTGCGATCGTGCTGAGCTATCTGCTCACCGGCATCCTGATTCTCCTGGTGATGCGCATGCTCGGTGAGATGGCCGTGGCGCTGCCGAATGTACGGGCCTTCACCGAGTTCGCGCGCACGGGCCTGGGCCCCTGGGCAGGCTTCGTTGCCGGCTGGCTCTACTGGTATTTCTGGATCATCACGGTGGCCGTGGAAGCCATCGCGGGTGCCAATATTCTGCACTCCTGGCTGCCGCTGCCTTCCTGGCAGCTCGGTCTCGGGCTGATGGCCGTGATGACCGGCGTGAACCTCATGTCGGCCCGCTCGTATGGCGAGTTCGAATTCTGGTTCTCATCCATCAAGGTGTCGGCCATCATCGTCTTCATTGCGCTGGCCGCCGGGTATGCATTCGGATGGACCTCGCACGAGGGCCCGACCTTATCCAACCTGGTGAGTCACGGCGGCTTCATGCCGAAGGGCATCCTCACCGTCCTGGCGGGTGCGGTGACCGTGTTTTTTGCGCTTACCGGAGCTGAGATCACGACCGTTGCCGCCGCCGAATCACAGGAGCCGTCGCGCGCTGTTGCACGGATGTCCACCACGGTCATTGTGCGGATTCTGACCTTCTACGTGTTCTCCATAGTCCTGATACTTTGCGTGGTTCCCTGGGACTCGATCCACCCCGGCGAGTCGCCGTTTACACTGGCGCTCACCAAGATGAACTTCTCGTGGGCGAGCACCGCAATGAGCGTGATCATCCTCACTGCCGTGCTGTCGTGTCTCAATTCCGCCTTCTACGTCTGCTCGCGGGTCTTGTTTCTGCTTGCCGAGCACGCTGATGCGCCGCAATGGCTGGTGCAGCTCAACCATCGCCGCGTGCCGACGCGATCGGTCTGGATTGGCTCGGTGGCGGGTGTTGTGGGCGTGCTGGCCGCGACGTTTGCGCAGCAGACGGTGTTTGCTTTTCTAGTCAATGCGTCGGGGGCGCTCATGGTGTTTGTCTATACCATGGTAGCGGTCGCGCAGATCCGCCTGCGGCGCGAGCGCGAGCGGACTGGGGCACCCGTCCCCGCCTTGCAGATGTGGCTGTTTCCCTGGGCGAGCTACGCGGCCATCGTGGGCATGGTGGCGATTCTGGTCGCCATGGGATTGACAGCGGGGCAGAGGCAGGATCTGTACTTCAGCCTCGTGGCGCTGGCGTGCGCATGCATTGCCTATCTCGTGGTGCGTAGCCGCCGTGTACGCCGTGGCGCGGAAGTGCCCGCCGCGGCCAGCTGAGCGCCTGCGCCCGCCCGGGGGCGGTCAACTGAGTGCCTGCGCCGGGCCGGTCAGCTGAGCGCCTGAAGCGGGCCGGTCAGCTGAGCGCCTGAAGCGGGGCGGCCGCTGAGCGCCTGCAGCGGGCGGCAGCTCAGCGCTTGCTCGGGGCGCCCGAGGCGCGCTGCACAAATATCGATTATCGATTTCCGAGGCCCGGCACCTTTCTGAGGCGGCGCGCCGCGCTCGCACCTGTGTTGTGCAAATCGCACGTTGTATGCTGAGCCAAGGTTTGCGGCATTGCCGTTACGCGATGGCGACGGTATTGTGCGATCACCGCTGCAACAGCGCAGCGCAGTGCTGCGCATAAGCTAATAAATCGGCCCAAACAGGCCGAATGTTAATAAATCGGCGCCTGTGCGCCGGATGGGGTGAATTCATGCGGATAACCAACGAAGCGCGCTCATCCTCAGGCAGCCGCAATGAGGCGGCCGTGCGGATCGCCATCTCAATGCTTCTGTGTATGTCGAGCGCAACAATGGCTTACGCAGCGGATGCGCCCGCGGACGAGACCGCGGCAACTGCAGGGCTGGCTGAAGTCCTGGTAACCGCGCAACGACGTGAAGAAACCCTGAGCAGGGTCCCTGTGAGCGTCACGGCACTGACCCAGGCAGACATCGACACCAAGGGAATCAAGGACATCACCGACGTCGCCCGCTTTACCCCTGGAATCAACGTCGACAACTCGGGTACCAACAACATCTCCATCCGCGGCATCGCCTCCTCCGGCGGTGCAGGGACTACGGGCATATACATCGACGACACGCCCATCCAGATGCGGGCGCTGGCGTTCAATCCCGATGAAACACTGCCGAAGGCGTTTGACATTGATCGCGTCGAGGTACTGCGTGGCCCGCAAGGCACTTTGTTCGGCGCCGGTTCCGAGGGCGGAACGGTCCGCTACATCACAACTGCGCCGAGTCTCACCAAGACCAGCATCTACAGCCGCAACGAAGTGTCCTACACCCAGGGTGGTGATCCCAGCTTCGAATCTGGCATTGCGGTGGGTGGGCCGGTCATCGATGGCAAGCTGGGAGTACGCGCTACCGTGTGGTATCGCCGTGATGGTGGCTGGATCGACCGTGTTGATCCGACCGCGGATGATCCGCAGAATGCCGTGGTCGACCGCAATGCCAACCACGCTGATAACGTGCTGGTGCGTTTGGCCGCCCTCTGGGCAGCGAACGACAACTGGTCGCTGACGCCCAGCATCTATTATCAGAACCGCAACATTCACGATGTCTCGAATTACTGGCCCTTGTATTCGCGTCCGTCCGATGACGTTTTTGTCAGCGGCAATCCGACGCAGCGCGCCATCCCGGACAAGTTCTACCTGCCAGCGCTCAAGATCCAGGGCGATTTCGGCACATTCCAGTTGATTTCCAACACCTCGTACTTCCACCGCACGGAAACCTCAGGTTACGAGGGCACGCTGTACAACCTGGGCTTCTACCAGACGTTCGGGGTTCAGGACGGAGTCAGCTATCCGCTGCTCGACAGCACAGGTGTTCACCTGCCGCCCGAGATCGCCAACTACCGCTCACCAGCGACCGTTGACAACAACCAGCAGAACTTCACACAGGAAATCCGCCTCCAGTCGAGCGAACCGAACGCGAAGCTGCTGTGGACAGCCGGACTGTTCTTCAGCTCCAACCGCCAGCAATACCTGGAGCAGATCCATGACCCGCAGCTGGAAGCCTTCAGCGAGGCCATATTCGGCGCGCCGTATACGGACATCTACACGTACGACGACGGTACGGGTAACTTCGTTCCGGCCCTCGTTGATCCGCGCTATCCCGACGCTTCCTACTTCCTGCACACACATGCGCGGGACAAGCAGTATGCGCTGTTCGGGGAAGGCACCTACGCGGTCACGGACCAGCTGAAAGTTACGCTGGGTGCGCGGGTTTCGCGCACGGAATTCTCGTTCGACAGCGAGACCGGCGGGCCGCAGCTGTTCGCGCCGAATCAGAGTTCCCACCCGGGCAACAAGGAGAATTCCTTCACGCCGAAGGTGAACATCGCGTACCAGATGGATCCGAACAACCTGTTCTATGCAACTTACGCCAAGGGCTTCCGTCCGGGTGGCGGTAACAACCCGCTGCCGCAGGCGGCATGCGCGGAGGATTTCGCGAACTTCGGTATCTCCCAGTCGCCTGAGTCCTACCGCTCGGACACGGTGCACAGCTTCGAGGTCGGCGCGAAAAACAACTTCGACAACCGGATCCGCATCGCCAGCAGCCTTTACTACATCCGCTGGAACAACATCCAGCAGACAGTGGTGCCGCCCGTGTGCCAGATCTCCTTCATCACCAATCTCGGCAAGGCGACCGCCTGGGGCGCCGACATTCAGGGGCAGTTCGCGGTGACCGATGCACTGTCGGCGGAGCTTACGGCTGGTTACACCGACGCGCGCTTTACGAAGGACTCGGCATTTGCCACCGACCCGAACCTGCCGCCGGACCAGGTCCCCGCGCCGATCGTGAGATCCGGTGATGCCATCGTCGGGGAGAGCGGCCAACCGGGCGCACCCTTCACCCTGTCCATCGGTGCCGAGTACAAGTTCGCATTGTTCGAGCACGAGTCGTTCGTGCGCATGGACTTCGAGTACCAGAGCCGCAATCATTGGCTGTCACCGCGGCAGGATCCGAACACCGCGCAGTTCAACCAATACAACTACACGCTGTCCGCCACCAAGTTCCTGTCAGCGCGCGGCGGCATGGCCTTTGGCGGCTGGTCCGTCGAGCCGTTCATCGACAACCTGCTGAACACACACACGGTCGTGAACTATGACTTTACGATCGATCCGAACCTGGATGAGACGACGAGCTTGTCGCCCTTGCAGCGGCAATACACGTTCCGGCCGCGTACTTACGGTGTGACAGCGACGTTCCGGTACTGAGCGGCTCACTGCAGCGGCCGCCGTCAAAACCGGTAGGTCGCTGTCAGCCCGTAGCTGCGCGGCCGGACGCCGCGGCCGAAGTACAGCCGGTCGGTGTTGTCATCGGCGATGTCGCGCGACTTGAAGAGCTCGGGGTGTTGATCGAGCACGTTGTCCGCGAACACGGATACGTCGTAGCCGTTCCAGCGGAAACCCGCGCGCAGTTGCAGGTTCCTGGTCTGCGGAAGTCCGGGCAAGGTGGTATCGGTCAGCGCATTGGCCGCATCCTGGCCGGGAAGCAGCTTGTGTTGCGCCGTGGTGTACTGAAAGTCCAGGCGGGTGTACGGAGCGTAGTCGGACCAGCCTGTGAAGGTCTTTTCGACAGCGAATGTGAAACTCCAAGGGGCGTTTGGCTGGCGGTCGCCCTCGCTGACGATCGGCGGAACCGCGACCGCTGTGGCACCGCTGCAGCCTCCGGTGCTGGTGTCAAATTGCAGTACGCCCGCGCACGACGCCCGCGTAAATTTGGCGTCGGTGTAAGCAACAGTCAGCTGCATCAACAGCGAGTCCAGCGGCTTGAACTGGATGTCGATGTCGCCACCTCGGCTGACCACGTGCCCCAGGTTTGCCGTGAACTGCTCACCACAGCTGGGCAGGTAGACGTTCTGCTGGATGTTGCGCCAATCGATCCAGAACAGGCTCGAGTTGATCTGCAGCCGCTGATCCAGGAACGTATTCTTGCCGCCGAGCTCGTAGCTCCACACATTGTCGGAAGCATATTGCGTCGGCACCTGGTGCAGGCCGTTGGCGCCTAGCGGCAGACCCAGCGTTTCGAGGTCACCCTCGCAGATGGTGCCTACGCCGACATTGACGCCACCCACGCGGTATCCCTTGGAAGCACTGACGTAATACAGGTTATCGTTGTCAGGCTGCCAGGAGAGCACGGCCTTGGGTGTGACTGGTTTTTCCGACGAGCTGGCTGACGTTGCGCCGTCCGGAGTGCCCAGGAATGGACCGCCTTGGAATGTCGAGCCGGTGAAGTCCACCTTGGAGACGCGCAGGCCTGCAGTCACCTTGAGAGTGTCGGTGAGCTTGTAGATCAGCTCGCCGAACACGGCAATCTGTTTGTCGACGACGCGGTCGATCGGCCCGTGGTAGATCCGGCCGTTGGGGCAGTCGAGTGGCTGCGCACACAAGTCATAGCCACCGGCGGTGAAATCCAGCATCTCCCCGCGCAGGGTGCGGTCATAGATGCTCTCCGGAATGTTCTCATCCAGATGCGAGAAAAACACGCCGGCGTTCCAGACGATCCGCCCGGTCGCATCCGAGGCCAGGCGGATTTCCTGGTACCAGTTCCTCTGATTGTCCTCGAAGGTCGCGTAACCCTGGTCACCCGGCTGTGGAAAGATCGAAGGCAGCAGACCGAAAAAGCCATAGGTCGCACGCAGATACTGCGTGTAATCGGAGGTCGAATGCTGGCTGCGGTGCAGGAAAGACGTGTTTGAAGTCAGTTGGGCGAAGCCGAGATTCCAGTCAACCTTGACCGCGGCGAGCCAGAACGGATCGAAGCTGGGATTTTTCAGGGCGTTACCGTTGTAGAGGCGGTCCGATGGCCGATCGGACAGGGCGACCCAGTAGGACGCTGTGTCGGCAATATGCAGCTCCTGGTAGTAAAAGGACGGACTCACGGTCACTGCATCGTTGACAGCCCACTTTAAGGCGCCCCGCAGGGTGACGGTTTCCTGCCAGTTGGCATCGGCCTCCTCGATGCCATTGAAGACGGGGGTTTCCAGCAGTGGCGTGTTTACCGGGTCGGCGCTCGGATTCACTGTGTAGTTGGCGCGGTCCACCCAGCCGCCGTCGTGCCTGAAGGAGGCACTGACTCTAAATGCAAGCACGTTGTCGATGATCGGGCGGCCAAACGCGGCGCCTGCTTCATAACTTGTGTCGCCGTGACGGGTGGTTGCCAGCTCAGCCCGTGCGTAGCCGGACTCCTTTGTCAGAGTCGGTTGCGGCGTAATGAACCGTACGGCGCCGCCTTCGGCGCCGGCACCAAACAGCGTGCCCTGTGGACCGCGCAGCACTTCAACGCGGTCGAGGTCGAAGAGCGCAGGGAAGGCGTTCACGGCCCCGAAGCCGATATGGCGACTCTGGATGGGTGTGTCGTCGATGTAAATTCCAGTGGTCGACGTGCCCGCCTGCGAGCAGATGCCGCGAATGCAGATGTCGGAGTTCTCGTCGTTGTAGTTTGCGGACGAGCCGTTACCGTTTCGTTGGAAAGCGATACCTGGCGAGAGGCGGGTCAGATCGTCGATGTTGCGCAGACCTTGCTCATCGATCTTCGCCTGGCTGAAGACGGCGACGCTGATGGGCACGTCCTTGAGGCGTTCTTCGCGGCGGGTCGCGGTGACCACCACCTCGGACAAGCCGGCCGCACCTGATTGGTTATCGCTGGTCTGGGCGAGGAGGGAAGCTGCCGGGCTCAAACACGTCAGAGCCGTCGTTACGCCCAGAACTGCTGGGCTTGCTCTTCGGTTCATCTTCGGTTTCTCCCGGGCGTCGGCGGTGGACTGGGCCGGGCCCTGTTGCGCATCGGTCGATGAAGTAAGGCTCGACCATCGGGCCGGTGAAGGCGGGCACCGCCAGAATCCGCGCAACCGTGAGCGGCCGGTCGGTGCGCGGCAGCGGGCAGTCAGTGCGCGGCAGCGGCATAGACCTTCTTCCCGCGGAACCATGTTCCCAGTACGCGGGTTGCCGCGATGCCTTCGGCATTGCCACTGTCGGCCAGGCTGAGTATGTCGCGATCCAGCACGATGAAGTCCGCGGACTTGCCCACCTCCAGCGAGCCCGCGTCCTGCAGATTCAACATACGCGCACCGTTTATCGTGTAGGCGTCGATGACGTCCCGGATGGAAATGCTCTGCTGCGGGCTGACCGGGGGTTTGCCCGGAAAGCTGCGGGTGATCGCTCGTGTCATGTTGATGAATGGGCGCGGATCCCGGGTCTCCACCGGTGCATCGGAGCCGGCCGCCAATATTCCGCCCGCAAGCTTGATTGCCTTGACCGGATACGTGTTTGACTCATAGTAGCTGCCGGGAGGATGCAGCGCGGTGTAACCATTGCCATTCACCTTCTGAAAGAAGGGAATGACGGTGACATCGTAGTCAGTGTCCGTATTCATCCAGGCATAGGTAAATGCGACGTACAGATGATCCTGGCCTATGCGTACCACATCGCTCGGGGCAACCAGTTGCAGGTGCGCCAATGCATCGCGGGTGGTAAACACGCCATCAGCTTGACGGGCCGCCTCTATCGCATCGACCGCTGTGCGGACGGATCGGTCACTGATTGCGTGAATGTGCATGTTGAAGCCGGCCAGATGCATGCGTTTCACGTACTCCAGGATTACTTCGCGCGAATGCTGAAGTTGGCCTGCGGAGATTGCGCACTGCGCCGGATGATGGCCGTGTGCCTTCATGAATGCGTCGATGTCGGCTGGCGCCGAATACTTCGCAGGGTGTGCTCTCACGTCTGCGCAGGTGGCTGATCCCGTATCCACGTAGCCCTTCACAGTAGCGTGCCCGCCCGCATCCACGGCGAAGATGGGTTGCAGGAATGGCTTCAGCGCCGCAGCGTTCGGCAGGGTGGGTGGCACGGCGAAAGGATTTCCCTCCAGCACCCCATCTGCGAACAGCTTGATGACGTCGGCGCGAATGAGAGGATTGTCCGCGTACCTTGCGCGGATGGTTTTTGCCTGCGAGACCATGAAGTCGTAGTCAACCTGGCCATCTGACTTGCGTGTATGGGAGGGGTCATAGAACTGCGCCAGCGTGACTCGCACCGTCAAGTTGCCGCTCGACTGCAGCTTGTCATATACCGGCAGTCCGTCCGGTGCGGCCATGGCGTCGAGCATGGCGGTGATACCTGCACTGTTGAGTCGCTGCGGCACTTTTTCCGGCACCTTGGAGACTTCGGGCAGATCCGAATACAACATGCTGTGGGGATTGATGAGGTAGCGCGCGTCTTCGTTGACGGCGCCGTTGGGCTCGCCCGCTCCGTCCACACCGACGAGGGGCCTGTACTCGGCAAATTCGCCCGCGAGCGTGGCCTTCGACAACCCGATGACCGCACCTTTCGAACTCTTCGCTTGCGCAAGTGCCAGGCTGTTGAATGCCCCGTGATGGCCGTCGTTGCCCAGCAGCTGTATCTGAATCTTGGTAGACACCGCATCCAGAGCCGCCCGCAGGGTCGGATGTGCCGGGTCAGGTTGGTTACCCGCGGTGTAGCTCCACTGGTGCACAACCAGGCGTTCGCCCGGGGGAGTTTGATATCGCGCGAGGCACTTTGCGATAAAAGCGGACAACTCCTTGAGCGGCATCGGGCGGCTATCGAGGTCACACACGTCGAGGTCGGCGATGTCGAGGGGATGCATGTGGGCGTCGACGAGCCCGGGCAATACGAGACGGCCGCCGAGCGACTCGACTTGAGTCGCCGGACCAATCCAGCGCTTCGCATCGGCCGCGGATCCGACGAAGGCCATCCTTCCGCCTTTTACTGCGAGGGCAGTGGCGATGGAATGCGATGCATCCACCGTATAGATCTTGCCGTCCGTCATAACGACGTCCGCGGGGGGCGTCAGTGGGGTTGGCGTCGGACGTGCCACCGGCGCGGCCTCGGCGGCTGTCAGTGCGATGGGCGTGGGGCGCCTCGCCCGGTCGGCCGCGGTTGGTGTCTGACCCTGGCCGGTTGCCAGTGCCGCTGCTGCTGCCAGAGCAAAGAGCATGCGCGCGCTCCCGTGGCTTATCGATTATCGATGCAAGCTTATCGTCGTTGCCCCCGTATCACTGTATGTCAGGCGCGCAGGCGAATCAATATTGCGCGGGTGGCGCTGTGCCGGTGGCTGCGAGGCCGCGTACAACTGCGCTGCGCGCGGCGAGAACCGACAGCAACGGCTCATGGCGCAAGCGGGAAACTTCTTCGCCCGTAAACGGGGCAGGGTTGCCCGTCGCTGCACCCGCATCGAACCTCACCGCAAGCCAGTTCAGCACGGCGGCCAACTGAGGGTCGGAGAGTGCTGAATTGGCGGCGCCCGGCACTCGCAGAACGTAGTTGCGTCCTTCGGCAGTTCGCATGAAACGGCCGAGAGTATTGGCCAACGGAGGGACTTTGCCTGGCACGCCCTGTGCCTGCGTTCCGTGACAACCCATGCAGTGAAGCATGTAGTCCTGCGCGGGACTCGCCTGCGCAAGTTGGCAAACGAGTGCGGCTACCGCACACGCGCCCGCGGTGGCCGCGCGGGGCGCGAGTGTCGATGCTATCGCGATGTGCGCAGCATCATGTGCCACCGCGGCACGCGGGCCCCCGACGGCGCCGCTACTGGCGCCGGTCATTTCTCTGCGACACCCAGGATCACGGATACGGAGCAATGATAATTCGACTCTGTATTGGCCATGCACCAGTTGACATCGTTGTTGCGTGACAGCCGGTACATCGGCTTCTCGCCTTCGTTGCGATTGCAGAAGCAGTCGCCGCAGCTCACCTTTCCGCAGCAGTCGTTGTAGGACACGATGTAGTCGCGGCCGTCGCCGGGATTGTGACAAGTGCCGATCCAGGTGATGGGCGAAGTCTGTGTGCCAGGCGGACAGGATGTCGAGGTCCCACCGCAGCAGGCGCACAGGAAACCGTCGATCGCACAATATTTCCAGTAGTCGCAGTTTTGTTCATCGGCCGTCGGTTTCGCGCCGGCGGCGGGCGATTGCGCGCGGGCGGTGCGGTCGATGGGCAGTAGCGGCAGCAGTGCCGCCCCGGTCAACAGTTGGCCCAGCGATGCCAGCAGGCTGCGGCGCGAGGTGCGCTTGGCAAGCGACCGGGCAGATTTCTCGAACACGCGATCAAGGGATTGCATCGCCACGCCTCACGGGTTCAAGAGTAGCTGTGGTGTCTGTCCGAGCTTTTTCTCGGTGTGCTTCAGCCGTCCAGTCTGCGCATCGAGAACGAGCAGGTCGGACTTCTCCGTCGCTGCGAACAGGAGCGCAGCTGCGTCTTGCGAGACCTGGACCGCAACGACCGCGCCCGACTGCTGCGTATCGAGGGGCCAACGCGCGATGCGCTGGTGCGATTTCAGATCGAACACCCAGATCTCGCTGCCGCCGGCCTTGTGCGAGCCGTCACCGCCGCGGTGCATGGGTATAAACAATTTGCCGAAGGCCCGGTGAACGGCGCCGATCTGGACACCGCCCGGCCGCCACGCGCCTTTCTCTGTTGCGCTGACGAGCGACCAGGGAGCGCGCATGGCGGGTTTGGGCTTCGTGAAATCCACTTCGTGCACCTGGCCGAGGAATGATATGTAGGCGTAACCGTCCGTCAGGGGTACTCCTTGAGCGAACACCGGGTCCTTGTCAGGATCGAAAAACGGGTCGGAAGTCGTGCGCGTGGCTTCATGTCCGGTTGCATCGAGGGTTACTGTCAACAGCCTGCCGCTCTCACAGATCGAGGACACCCGATTCGCTCCCCACGGAAAGACCAGTGTGCAGCCGGCGGTGTCTATTTCGCTCAGAACTGTTTTCCTCGCTGGGTCCAACACACCGAACGAGGCTGCCGGAGTCAGATACGGCACATAGAGGAACCGTCCGTCGGCGCTGTATGCCACCGTGAACAACATGGCCAGAGTCTGAGCATGCTTTGGCGGGATGACGATCTCGCCCGTCTTGGCGAGGGTGGTATTGTCGTTGAATTCAACCACGTCGGTGCGCGTGCCGTGGCCACCGCGGGCGAAATAAGTCGTTGCGACAGCGGTTGTCTTCCCATCCGGTGCGATATTCACGCCTGGTAAAAAACCGGCGTCAATCTGTCCGATGCGGCGGTACGTGTCGCCGTCGAACAAGTAGACGCGCGAGTCGATTTCGTTATTGAAGGCGTAGTCCAGAACGTAGACCCAGTGCGGGGATTTGGGCCCGACCTGCGCTACAGTCAGATGCTCGGCGGGCAGTGGGGGCGGCTGTGGATGGGTGGCAGCGGCGGTCATCCCGGGTGCGGTGAGCGCCACAAGAGCGAGCAACATCACTCCTGCTACTATTTTTTTCATCGAGACCCCCCGGCGCTGCGGCCGCTGGCTTCGAGTCTCGCATATCGCAACGCGAGTCGAAAGTAGTGGCGAATCGCGCTACCCTGGCAGCGTGTCGGTCTCGGCTGAAAAATGGCCGCAGGCGATTTTTCCAATAGACTAGCGCATATGACAGAAAAGCGTGCTGCCCACTCGCCGGATCGGGATCTCGGCGAGGACAGATCGATCCCACGGCGTGACTTTCTACAAGGCGCGCTGGCAGCCGCGGCCACAACACTTGCGGGTCCGCTGCTCGAGGCGTACGCAGCTGACACTTCCGCGCACGGTAAGACGTCAAAGGAGGGTGCCATACCAGGCGGATCCGCGGCTCAAGAGGCCGCTGGTTACTATCCTCCGGCGCTCACCGGACTGCGCGGCAGCCACCCGGGGTCGTTTGAGGATGCACACGCTTTACGCGACGGTCGGCAACCCGGGAGCTCCACAGATACCGGGGAGTCTTACGATCTGGTGGTAGTGGGCGCGGGAATCAGCGGGCTGTCGGCTGCGCATTTCTTTCGAGCCCGCACCTCGCCCGCCAGCCGCATCCTGGTCCTCGACAATCATGATGATTTTGGCGGACACGCGCGCCGCAACGAATTTCAACTCGACGGGCGCCTGCAGCTGTTGAATGGTGGCACGCTGGAAATAGACAGCCCGCGGCCTTACGGGCCGGTGCCCGTAAGCCTGCTCACAGAACTGGGAGTCGACGTTGCCGAGCTCAGCCGCAAGGTCGAGCACCCGAAGTTTTACCAGTCCCTCGGCCTGCGTAGCGGCGTGTTCTTCGATCGCGAGACCTTTGGGGCCGACAAGCTGGTGAGCGGAGTGGGAGTCGTGCCGGTGCGGCAGTTGCTCGGCGATGCCCCGCTGTCGCCGCGCGCCCGTGATGACATTCAGCGCATCGAGGAGGGCGCGATTGACTTCATGCCGGGGCTGACGTCGGACGCGAAGAAGCTGCAACTCTCGAAAATCAGCTACAGCCAATATCTGCGCGACTACGTGAAGACCGACCCATTGACGGTTGCGTACTATCAATGCCGGACGCATGGCGAGTGGGGTGTGGGCATCGATGCGGTGTCGGCGCTCGATTGTTGGGGATTTGGCTTGCCGGGCTTCCAGGGCTTGAACCTGGCGCCGGGCGTCATCGCGCGCATGGGGTACACGCCGTCTGGATATGCGGCCACCGGCGGCTCGGCGACCCTGCATTTTCCCGACGGCAATGCAACCATCGCCCGGCTGTTAGTCCGGAACCTGGTACCCGCTGCAATTCCCGGCAAGACGGTCGAGGACATCGTCACCGCGCGCGCGGACTACAGCCGGCTCGATGGCGCCAGGGCACCAATCCGGATACGACTCAACAGCACGGTGGTGCGGGCGAGGAATACAGGGGAGGGCGTCGAGGTCACCTACTTGCGCAACGGCGCGCCATACGTGGTTCGTGCGCGCAACTGCGTCATGGCGTGTTGGAACATGATGATTCCGTACTTGTGCCCGGAGCTGCCCGCCGCGCAGCGGGACGCGCTTCACAAACTGGTCAAGACACCGCTCGTGTACACGAGCGTGGCACTTCGCAATTGGGAAGCCTTCGATAAGTTGAAGGTCAGCCGGGTCTATGCGCCGGGGGGATATCATTCGAGCTTCGCGCTGAACTGGAAGGTCGATATCGGGAAGTACAGGAGCCCGGCATCGCCCTCCGAACCCATTCTCGTGCACATGACACGCACGCCTTGCAAGCCCAATGTCGGTTTGACGGAGCATGAGCAGAACAAGGCGGGGCGCGCGGAATTGCTCGCCACGCCCTTTGCAACCTTCGAGCGGAACATCCGCGAGCAGTTGGCGCGGACGCTGCAAGGTGGCGGATTCGATCCCGCGCGCGACATCGAAGCGATCACGGTAAACCGTTGGCCGCATGGCTACGCGCCGGAGTACAACCCGCTGTTTGATCCCGAGGTCCCCGAGGATCAGCGTGTCAACATCATCGGGCGTGCGCGGTTTGGCAGGATTGCCATCGCCAATTCGGATGCGGGTGGCGCGGCGTATACCGACTCGGCGATCAACCAGGCGGACCGGGCAGTGAACGAGCTGCTGAGCTAACCTATGGGAAAAAGTCGCCTGCGGCGCTTTTTGTGCCTGTCCATCCCTGGACGGCACCCTGCGGGCCGACCTTCGGTCGTCCAAACGCGCTCCTGCGCGTTTGTTGGACCGCAGCTTCGTTGCCGCCGGCAAAAGAGGCGACTTTTGCCGGCTGCGTCATTCTAGCGCCAGGTTGCCGGCGGGCCTGCGAGCGCTTACAGTCATCCCGGCAACGGCGATATGTCCGTATCGATTATCGAGTACTTAGTATCTCAATGACCGCCATGCGCTCGCTCTGGTCCGCGACCGCCGCGCCGGGGCCCTCATTCGGGCAGCTGGCGGGGGACGTGCGCGCGCACGTCGCCATCATTGGCGCAGGGTACACCGGCCTTGCCGCAGCACTTTACCTGGGCTGCGCGGGAAGGGACGTCGTCGTGCTGGAGGCGGTAGAGGTAGGCGACCGCGCTTCCGGGCTCAACGGCGGCCAGGTAATCCCGGGTGTCAAACATGATCCGGACACGCTGGAGCAGATCTTCGGGCCCATCGTGGGCCCGCGCCTCGTTGAGACCGTGGCTTCAGGTCCCGACCTCGTCTTCGAGCTCATTCGAAAGTACGAAATAGCCTGTGCCGCTACCCGTACAGGCTGGATCCAGCCCGCCACTTCCACAGCAGCACTCGAGGCGATTGCGGCACGCGTCGAGCAGTGGCGGCGCCGCGGAGCGGATGTTGAGCTGCTGTCAGGCACGCAGACTGCGCAGTTGACCGGTTCCCAGCGCTATAGTGGCGGCTGGATCGATCGGCGGGGTGGAACCGTGCAGCCGCTGTCATACGTCCGAGGGCTCGCCCGCGCCGCAGTGTCCCAGGGAGCCCGAATTTTCAGCCGTAGCCCGGCGATCGGACTCGAGCGAATCGGAGGCGACTGGCGTATTCGAACACCACGCGGATTGGTTACGAGCGGTACCGTCATTCTCGCAACGGACGCCTACACGGATCGGCTGGTGGATCCCCTACGCCGCACTCTCATACCCGTACCGTCCTTTCAGGTGGCGACTGAACCCATCCCGGAGAAACTCCGCCAGACCATCCTCCCAGGGGGTCAATCCGCTTCGGACACATGGCACCTGCTCAGGTATTTCCGCCTCGATGCAAGCGGGAGGCTGATAATGGGCTCCCGTGGCACGTTCGCAGATGTGCCGCCTGCCGTGGCAGCCCGCCATCATTACCGGGCAGTACGCGAGATATTTCCGCAACTCGCGGGGCTTCGATATGAATACCACTGGGGTGGTCTCGTGGGCATGACCCGCGATCATCTGCCTCATCTGCACGAAGTCGCTCCCGGCCTGCTTGCCGGGCTCGGCTACAACGGGCGCGGTGTCGCGATGGCGACCGTGATGGGCCGCATTCTGGCCAGCTGGGCGCGGGGCGCACCGGCTTCGGAGCTGGGTTTCCCCGTGACCTCGCTCGCGCCGATTCCTTTGCATCGTTTCAATCAGCTCGGCGCACGGCTGGCGATCCAGGGTCTGCGCGCCCTGGACGGATTGGCACGAGTACGCGATCGCTTCCTCGCGGTGGGGAGTGCGCCATGAGCTGGGTTGCCATGAACTGGCCAATAACGGGCTTTCTGGCCGTGCTGCTCGTGGTCAACATCGCTTTCCTGGTCGGCTGGCTGCGCGCCAGGCGGACCCACCCGTTGCGCGACAGGCCGACCCTCGGGGACGCGGTCATCGGCTTCATCACCGATTTCTTCGATGCGCTGGGCATCGGCTCCTTCGCGCCCACGACGGCACTTTTCAAGTTGCGCGGCCGGCCCGCCGACGAGCTCATTCCCGGCACATTGAATGTCGGCCATAACGCCTCGGCATTCGTCGAAACAGCCATTTTCGTCACCGCCGTTGCCGTCGATCCTGTTCTCCTGACCGCGATGGTGGGCAGTGCGACTGTGGGTGCGTGGCTGGGCGCCGGCACCGTGAGCCGGCTGCCGCGCCGCGCGATTCAACTTTTCATGGGAGCGGCCTTGCTGACTGCCGCGACTTTCTTCGTGATTGCCAACCTCGGGGCCTTTCCGGTCTTCGGGGAGGCCATGAGCCTGCCCGGATGGCGGTTTGGGGTCGCGGTCGCGGTCAACTTCGTGCTCGGAGCGCTGATGAGTGTCGGTATCGGGGCGTACGCACCCTGCATGGTGCTGTTGGCGCTATTGGGCCTGCATCCGCTGGGTGCCTATCCCATCATGATGGGCACCTGTGGCCTCGTTCAGCCGGTCGCCAGCCTGAGATTCTTCAAAACCGGGCGCTTCTCGTGGGGCACATCACTGGGTCTGACGGTGGGCGGCGTGTTGGGTGTGCTGCTTGCGGTGTTCGTCGTGAAGGAATTGCCGTTGAAAGCGCTGCGCTGGCTGGTCATGATCGTGGTGATGTACGCCGCCGTCTCCATGCTTCGCTCCGCGTTTCGGACGCAGCCGCGCTCCGCAGCTGTTGCTGCGGCTCCCGCGCCCGCGGATGGATGAGGCGACGCCTGATCGGCTTATGATTATCGACCCCGCGATCGCCGCTCTCATCGTCGCCTGTCTCGCGCTGCTGTTTGCCGCCGCCGCCATTCACAAGCTGCGCGATCTGCGCCGCTTTGACGAAATCTTCGCCGCGTACGGCTTGCTCCCGTTGGCGGCGCGCTTGCGCCTGTCGCGTGCAGTGCCATTGCTCGAGGCGCTCGCCGCTGGCGGACTGTTGCTCGATACAACACGTCGCGCGGCAGCCTGTGTTGGCATAGGGCTGCTGCTCGTGTATGCCGGCGCGATCGCCGTCAACCTGCTGCGCGGCCGCCGCGAGCTCGCCTGCGGCTGCGGCGGCCCGGATGACCGCCGTCCGATAGCTCCCTGGATGGTGGGTCGCAATATTCTCTTCGCGTTGGTGTTAGTCCCAGTGATGTTACCCTGGGGCACACGCCCGTTGGGCCTCACGGATATGGTGACCATCGGCTGCGGAACAGCGACCTTTGCCCTCGTGTACCTGTGCCTGGACAGACTTTTGGGCCGTACCGGCCGTTTGTCAGCCGAACTGCGGATGTCATAATGACTGCACTCGCCATCTCCAATGTCGTTCTGTGGATCGTCGTTCTGGCCTTGTTGGTGGTCGTGCTCGCGCTGACGCGCCAGCTAGGTGTGCTGCACGAACGCATTGCGCCCGTCGGCGCGCTGATGATCAACCGCGGTCTCACGGTTGGTGAGCAAGCACCGGCCATCGACGTCGTCGATCTGAACGGACAGAACCTGCGCGTCGGGGCAGAGCGCGGTGACGGGTTGAGCACGCTCATCCTGTTTCTGTCGCCAACGTGCCCCGTCTGTGAATCGCTTCTTCCCGTGCTCAAATCGAGCCGCAAGGACGAACGCACGTGGCTGCAGATCGTGCTCGCGAGTGACGGCGAGCCCGCCGCCCACAAGGAATTCGTCCGAGCCAAGGGTCTGGTGGACTTCCCTTACGTGGTGTCGGCTCCGCTCGGGATGACCTACCAGGTCAGCCGCTTGCCGTTCGCGGCGCTCCTCGATCCAGCGGGAAAACTGCGTGCCCGGGGTCTCGTCAACTCACGGGAGCATCTGGAAAGCCTGTTCGAAGCTCACCGTCTGGGCGTTGCATCGCTACAGGAGTATTTCGCCGGGCGAGCCTGAAAGCCCGTCCGGCTCCCGCGCCGGCCGATCTGTGGCTGCCCAATATGCGGCTGAAGCGCGTCCGTGGGCCACCCGCGGGCCCACTACCTCTTTCGAGAGAGAGAGACCGTGAGAGCAGCGAAATAAGCTGCGCCCCCACAATATCGGTGCGTCGCGAGCGTCTAGCTCCTTGTCGCACCTCAATTGCGACCGCTTAATTCAGACTATAGAGTGCTCCCCATGTTACGGCGCTCCACCATTGCCGGCGTGATCGCCGTTTCTTCGTTGGCCGGCTGCGCAGTCGGTCCAAACTTTCATTCACCGGCGCCGCCCGCGACGACGCAGTACACGCGTGGGCAACAGCCCGAAGTCACGGCTGACTCGCCCGTTGCGGGGGGTGCTGCTCAGACGTTGGTCGCTGACAGGGATATTCCCGCCGATTGGTACAGTCTGTTCCAGTCGCAACCACTGGATGAGCTGGTTCGCCGGGCACTGCACGACAGCCCGACAGTGGAGGCGGCAAAGGCGGCGTTACGCTCTGCCGAGGCAACTTACATTGCGGAGCGCGGAGCGCTGCTTCTGCCTCAGGCGGACGGGCAGTTGGGCGTCACGCGCCAGAGGAGTGTAGGCGCGGCCTTCGGCAATCCTGCCGCGCCTGCGAGTGCCTTCACACTGTATAACGCCGCAGTCAACGTCTCATATCGGCTCGACATCTTCGGCGCCTCCCGACGGCAAATCGAAGAATTGCGTGCGCAAACCGACTTCCAGCGCTGGGAGCTGGAGGCTGCGAATCTGACCTTGACGGGCAATGTGGTCACGACAGCCTTCGATGTGGCTTCGTTGCGTGATCAGTTGACCGCGGTGAATGATGTCGTGGCCGCCGAAACTGAGCAGTACAAAGTCGTACAGCGGCAGTTTGACGTGGGCGCCGCCTCGAAGTCCGACGTTCTGTCGCAACAGGCGCAGCTGGCCCAGGCGCAAACCGTGGCGCCCGGCCTCGAGAAGGCCCTGGCCCAGGCACAACATCGGCTTGCGGTGTTGGCGGGGCGCGCGCCCGGTGATACGAGCGTTCCTGATTTCGTGCTCGACGGGTTCACCCTGCCGGCCGAGTTACCCGTGAGCGTACCGGCAAAGTTGGTCCGCCAACGACCGGATGTGCAGGCTGCCGAGGCGCAGCTTCATCAGGCCACCGCCGCGGTCGGCCTTGCAACGGCCAATCTGCTGCCGCAGCTCAACCTGACAGGCTCGATCGGCACTGAATCGCTGACGGCGGGCGGCTTGTTTGGCGCCGGCACCGGTACCTGGAGTGCCGGAGCCTCCTTGCTGCAGCCCTTGTTTCATGGCGGCGAGCTTCGTTACAAACGGCGCGCGGCCGTGGCCGACCTCGAACGCGCCGATGCCCAGTACCGGCAGACCGTTCTGGCTGCCTTGCAGGACGTTGCTGACACGCTGCGCGCGCTGGAGACTGACGCCCGGGCGCTGCGTGCGCAGGTCGCGGCGGAGCGGGCAGCTGCCGATGCGCTGGAGATCGCCAAGAAGCAGTTTCGAGTCGGCGGCATCAGCTACGTGAGCGTGTTGAACGCGCAGCGTTTGTTTCTCGAATCCCGCCAGAGCCGGGTACAGGCCCAGGCGGCGCGGTATTCCGACTCGGCAGCATTATTCCAGGCGCTGGGGGGCGGCTGGTGGAATCGCAAGGACCAAGAGGTAGCACGCCAGTGAGCAGCGTCGTCGCAGAAAACAACGGAAGCGTCATGAGACGGCGGTTGATCATCGTGTTGATCGCAGCGGGCGTGCTGCTGGCCGCGATCGTCGGCTTCAATACGTGGAAGGCCAACTTCGTTGCGCAGCTGCGACTCAAGAACGCTGCTCCGCCACAGAGCGTCACCGCGGCCAGCGTCGAGTTCTCCGACTGGCAGCCCGAAGTGAGTGCGGTAGGCAGCCTGCGAGCCGTGCGCGGCGTGGACGTTACGACAGAAGTGACCGGACTCGTGCGCGCATTGCGATTCAAGTCGGGCGATGAGGTGCAGGCCGGGCAGGTGTTGGTCGAGCTCAATGCGGACGCCGAAATCGCTCAACAACACGCCCTGGAGGCCGCGGCGGATTTGTCCGCCACGGTATACGAGCGCGACAAAGCGCAGTACGAGGCACAGGCCATCAGCAAGGCGCAGCTGGATGCCGATGCCGCCGATCTGAAGAACCGGCGTGCACAGGCGGCAGCGCAGGCGGCACTGGTGGCCAAAAAGACTCTGCGCGCGCCGTTTGCCGGCCGGCTGGGCATTACGACCGTCAACCCCGGACAGTATCTGAACACCGGCGACAAGGTTGTGACGCTGCAGGCGGTAGACCCTGTCTATGTTGACTTCAAGCTGCCACAGCAGCAGCTGTCAATGATCTCCAACGGCCAGGCAGTGAACCTGACCACCGACGCGTTTGCAGGAGTCAAATTCGCGGGCAGGATCACGGCAATTGATCCGCGCGTGGACGCAGCGACCCGCAACTTTCAGGCGGAGGCGACCGTTCCTAACCCGGAGCGGCGCCTGATGCCGGGAATGTTTGCCCGCGTCGCGGTCCTGGCGGGCGACACCCAGCGATATCTGACCCTCCCGCAGACCGCCATCACTTACAACCCGTACGGTGCGACGGTGTTCGTTGCCCAGAAGAAACCTGGCGGCACGCAGAAGGACCTCATCGCGCAGCAGAGCTTCGTGACCCTCGGGACGACCCGCGGCGATCAGGTCGCCGTATTGAAGGGAGTCAAGGAAGGCGACCTGGTGGTGACGAGCGGTCAGCTCAAGTTGATCAACGGGACACCGCTGGTCATCAATAACGCTGCGCAGCCGGTCAGCGATTCAGATCCGAGCCCGCAGGAGCAGTGAGACGGAGCCATGAAGTTCACTGACATCTTCGTCCAGCGCCCGGTACTTTCACTGGTGCTGAGCATGCTGATCCTGGTGCTGGGCGGTCGCGCCATAATCGGGCTGCCGGTGAGTCAGTACCCGGAGACCGAGAACGCGATCGTGACCATCTCGACGACCTACTACGGCGCCGATGCGCAGACGGTGGCGGGCTTCATCACGCAGCCTCTGGAAGCGGCGATCTCACAGGCCCAGGGCATTGACTACATGTCGTCCTCCAGCAGCGCGGGTGTCTCGGTGATCACCGCGACGCTGCGTTTGAACTACGACTCGAGCCGCGCACTCACCGAGATCAATACGAAGGTTGCCTCGGTGCGTAACCAGCTCCCGCCACAGGCTCAGCAGCCGGTCCTGACGGTCGCGGTAGGCCAGCAGGGCGATGTGATGTACATCGGGTACTTCAGTGACACTCTGCCGAGCAATGGACTGAGCGACTACCTCGTGCGGGTCGTCAAACCAAAGCTCGACGCGCTCGAAGGCGTGCAGACCGCGGAGGTCCTTGGATCGCGCCTTTACGCACTGCGGGCGTGGCTGGATCCAGAGCGCATGGCGGCGCATGGCGTAGCCGCCAACGATGTCTACAACGCACTCTCCGCCAACAACTACCTGACAGCCGTCGGTAACACGAAAGGCCAGATGGTCACCGTGGATCTCACGGCTTCCACCGATCTGCATTCGGTCGATGAATTCAAAAAACTCGTCATCCGCGAGCAGGACGGCGCCATCATCCGGCTGGAGGATGTTGCCAATGTAGTGCTCGGCGCGGAGAACTACGATTTCAGCGTCGCGTTCACGGGCAAGCGCTCGGTGTTCATTGGCATAAAGGTGGCCCCGACTGCGAACGTTCTTCAGGTGGCGCAGCGGGTCAAGGACGCCTTACCCGGTATCCAGGCGCAGATGCCTGTTGGCATGATCCAGAAGATGGCGTACGACGGCACGAAGTTCATCGATACTTCGATCAAGGAAGTCATCAAGACACTGGTTGAGGCGTTGCTCATCGTTACCGCGGTGATCTACCTGTTCCTGGGTACTCTGCGCGCGGTGATCATTCCAGTAGTCGCCATGCCGCTGTCGCTGGTAGGTGCCTTCTTCCTGATGATGGCGCTCGGATACTCGATCAATCTGCTGACGCTACTGGCGCTCGTGCTGGCCATCGGCCTCGTCGTCGATGATGCGATCATCGTTGTCGAGAATGTCGATCGCCATTTGAAAGCGGGCGCATCGCCGTTCAACGCGGCATTGCAGGGCGCTCGGGAGCTCGGTGGCCCCATCATCGCCATGACCGTGGTTCTGGTGGCCGCCTATCTGCCCATCGGTTTCCAGGGCGGGCTGACGGGTGCTTTGTTCACGCAGTTCGCTTTTACGTTGGCCGGCGCCGTTACCGCGTCCGCAATCATCGCGCTCACTCTCTCGCCCATGATGTGCGCGACCGTGTTCCGTGCCGAGCAGGAAGAGGGCCGTTTCGTCCACCTGATCGACCGCTATTTCTCGCGTCTGCGTGCCGGATACAAACGTGTACTGTCGCGTTGGTTGCAGACGTGGCAGGTGCTGGTCGTCCTGGGTGTTCTCCTGCTCGCAGGGACGGTGTATCTGTTCATGACCTCGCAGTCGGAGCTCGCTCCCCAGGAGGATCAGGGCGTGGTGTTGTCGCAGGTGATCGGACCGCCGAATGCGACGTATCAGCAGATGCAGACGTACGCTGACATGGTTTTCGATATCGCGCACAAGTTGCCCGAGTTCGACTCCTCGTTCCAGATCACCGGTGCGCCGTCCGTCAACCAAGGATTCGGCGGCATACTGTTGAAGCCATGGGACGAGCGCAAGCGCTCCGCGGACGAGCTGCAGAAAGTGCTGCAGGAGCAGTGGAATCAGATCCCCGGCGCGCGGGTAGCCGCCTTCCAGTTCCCATCATTGCCGGGAACACAGGGCCTGCCGTTGCAATTCGTGATCACCACCACCGAGCCGGTCAGCACTCTCAATGAGGTAGCCAACAAGGTGCTCGAGAAGGCGAAAGCCAGCGGCATGTTCTGGTTCGTGGACTCCGATCTGAAGCTCGACAAGCCGCAGGCCACGTTGCGCATCGATCGCGAGATGGTCGCAGACCTCGGGCTGACGCAACAGGATGTCGGTAACTCGCTGGGCGCGGCTCTGGGCGGCGGCTACGTCAACTACTTCTCGCTGGCCGGCCGTTCATACAAGGTCATTCCGCAGGTCCTGCAGAAATACCGCTTGAACCCGGATCAGGTACTCGACTACTACATCCATGCCGGCGATGGCTCAGTCGTGCCTGCCGGCACGGTCGCGCATATCGACACGAGCACTGTGCCCGAGGCGATCAACCACTTTCAGCAGTTGAATTCGGCGACGATCGCGGGCGCGCCCGGCGTGTCGCAGGCCGAGGTGCTGAACTTCCTGCGCAACGCATTGCAGGAGGTCGCGCCGACCGGCTACAACGTAGATTACTCGGGCCAGTCGCGGCAGTTCGTACGCGGTTCCAGCGGCTTCGTGGCAACGATGATATTCGCACTCGTCATCGTGTATCTGGCCCTGGCGGCCCAGTTCGAGAGCTTCCGCGACCCGGCAGTCATCCTGGTCTCGGTGCCTATGGCGCTGTTTGGCGCGCTGCTGTTCATCAACCTGGGCGCCGCCACCCTGAACATCTACACGCAGGTGGGACTGGTCACGCTGCTCGGTCTGATCAGTAAGCACGGCATTCTGATCGTGCAGTTCGCCAACGAGCTGCAGCGCGAGGGACACACCAAGCTCGAGGCTATTGAAGAAGCGGCGGCCGTCCGGCTGCGGCCAATTCTGATGACGACCGCGGCGATGGTGCTGGGCGTTCTGCCGCTGGTCATTGCTTCGGGCGCGGGCGCGGCGGGACGGCGCGCGATGGGTATCGTGTTGTTTACGGGCTTGTCGATCGGCACGTTGTTCACTCTGTTCATCGTGCCAGCCGTGTACATCCTGCTCGGCGCAGATCACCGGGAAGAAGCCAAGGCACGGGATCACGCGCAAAAAACAGGCGGGGGCACGCTCAGCGACGTACCCGGCTAACTGGGGTCGGTGAACCCGGGAGCCTGTCGAACCAGGCCGGGAGCCTGTCGAACCACGCTCCCGCTACTTCATCACCGGCATCGTGAACTCGGCATCGCGCGGCGTAGTGGGCCACCGCTGCGTCACGCATTTCATCCGCGTGTAGAAGCGAACGCCTTCCATTCCGTAGATATGGTGATCGCCGAAGAGCGAGCTGCGCCAGCCGCCAAAGCTGTAGAACGCCATCGGGACCGGAATGGGGATGTTGACGCCGACCATTCCCACTTCAATTGCCGCAGCGAAGCTTCGCGCGGCATCTCCGCTACGGGTAAACACTGCTGTGCCGTTGGCATAGGCATGTGAGTTGATCAGCCGGATGGCAGCGTCTTCGCTGGGCACCCGGACGACGACCAACACGGGCCCGAAGATTTCCTCCCGGTAAATCCTCATGTCAGGGCGCACCCGATCGAACAGCGTTCCGCCGAGGAAGAAGCCGGCATGGCCGCCGCGAACCTCGACACTGCGGCCGTCTACGACGACGGATGCACCTTCGGATTCGCCGGTGTCGATATAACCTCGGACCTTGTCGAGGTGCTCGCGGGTGACCAAGGGACCCATTTCTGTTGATTCGTCTTCGGAGGCGCCGACCACCAAGGCCTTGATACGCGGCGAAAGCTTTGCGACCAGGCGATCCGCGACTTCATCGCCCACGGCGACCGCTACGGAAATGGCCATGCAGCGCTCGCCCGCGGAGCCGAATGCCGCGCCCAGCAACGCTTCCGTTGCCTGCTCGAGATCAGCGTCGGGCATCACAACCAGGTGATTCTTCGCGCCACCCAGCGCCTGCACCCGCTTGCCGTTGGCCGTGCCTTCCAGATAGATATGCCGCGCGACGGGCGTCGATCCGACGAAGCTCACGGCCGCAACATCGGTGTGCCGAAGCAATGCGTCTACTGCCTGCTTATCACCGTGAATGACGTTGAATACGCCGTCTGGCAAGCCGGCTTGTTTCAACAGCTCCGCGAGCCGGAGAGCGGTCGAAGGAGCGCGCTCCGAGGGTTTCAGTACGAACGTGTTGCCGGTTGCAATGGCGATCGGAAACATCCACATGGGAACCATCGCCGGAAAGTTGAAAGGCGTGATGCCCGCCACCACACCCAGCGGCTGGCGGACGCTGTAGGCATCTACTCCGGTGCCGACGTTTTCGCTGAATTCGCCCTTTAACAGATGCGGGATTCCGCATGCGAACTCGACGACTTCCAGGCCGCGGGCAATTTCGCCGTGCGCGTCACTGACAGTCTTGCCGTGCTCACGTGCGATCAGGCGTGCCAGCTCATCGGCAGCACCCTCCACGAGCTCCTTGAATCGGAACAGGACACGGGCGCGCCGAGGAGCGGGAGTTCCAGCCCAGCCGCGGTAGGCTTCGCGCGCCGCAGCAACGGCCGCGTTCACCTGTTCATCGGACGCGAAGGGCACACGGGCTGCAATCGCACCCGTTGTTGGATTGAATATGTTGCCGGCACGCGCTTGACCACCGGGCACGGGCCTCCCGCTGATCCAATGGGACACCATTGGCAAGCTGGAGGGTAACTCGGTCGGATTGAGCATCAGCGATTCTCCGTGCGCGGCAAGTGCTCTACTATGAGGTCTGGAGCATGCTGGTCCCAAGTCACAGTTGCGCGCTAGCGTTGAAAACTGTATCGGTGCCCGCGACGCTACGGATGCGGCTCATGCCGGCCCGGCGCATTCAAGTTGAGCGGGGGAGGGGCATGCCTGGGCAATCAAAGCCTTGACAAATACAGCCTAGGCAACGATATTGTGCGCCATGGGTGATATCTACGACGCCGCCACTTACGAGCCCCGCAGGGGGATCGGCCATCTCATGCACCGCGTCCGGACGGAAATGCTGGCGGCGGTGGACCGGGAGCTGGCGGCCGACGAGGAGCTCGGGCCCATGGAGGTCACGTCGGCGCAGTTCATCATCATCGCGACCTTGAGCATGGGCGTGGCGAAGTCCGCGTCTGACCTGTGCAAGGGGATCTCCTACGACGCCGGCGCTATGACACGGATGATTGATCGGCTGGAGGAGAAGGGGCTGCTCAGACGCAGCCGCGATCCGGACGACCGCCGATTAGTGAACCTCGAGCTCACTGAAAAGGGGAGCGCGTCTCTGCCTCGAATGCGGGATGTCTCGATGCGGGTTTTGAACCGATTCTTACAGGGGTTCACAAAAGCGGAAGCCCGTCAGTTGGAAGCGTATCTGATCCGCATGTTGGAGAACGCGCCGCGCGGGGCGTGACTTTTTTTACGTAATTAGTTGCCTAGGCATTGTTAGCCAGGGCAGGAAGACGGCCATGAAGAAACTGTCTGGTTGGTGGATGAGAGGTCTCGCGGGAGCGCGTGAGTTGGGGCCCTACGCGGCGGTCGAGCTGTTGCTGCCGGGCGGATCGATCATCGCCTTGTTGATGTGGCTGTACCGCCGGTCCAAGCGGCTCGAGGTACACTCGTGAACCGCGGGAATAAACTCCGGCGGATGCCCGGAGCGCCCGGCCGGGCGCTGGTAAGCATCGCCGTAATGGGCGTTCTGTCAGCTTGCGCCAGCACTCATGGACTCAGGCCGCAGTCCTCCATCACGGGGCCAGACACTCTGCAGAGTTCCGCGACGCTCGCCAACACTGCCGTCAGCACCGACGCATGGCCGCAGCCCCAATGGTGGACGCAATTTCAAGACCCGCAGCTGGACCAACTGATAGCGGAGGGTCTGGCGGGAAGTCCGACGCTGCGGGTGGCCGAGGCGCGCACGCGTGCCGCCTTGGCACAGGCGCGGGTTGCAAAGGCGGCCCGGCTTCCACAGCTGGATGCCAAGGGCAGCATCACCCGCGAGAGATTCCCGGAACAGTCGTTGATTCCTCCGCCATACGGCGGGAGTTGGAACACGTTCAGCGACCTCGAGGCGGCCCTCAGCTGGGAAATCGACTTCTGGGGAAAGAATCGCGCCGCGTATGGGCAAGCGCTGGGTGAGGCTCGCGCCGCGGAGTTGGACACCCGCGCCGCGCGTCTCGCCCTGTCCGCAAACATTGCGCATGCCTATGTACAGCTGGAACGCGCTTACCTACAACTCGATGTCGCGCAGGCAACCCTCAAGCAGCGCGAGCAGATTTTCAAGCTGACCCAGGACCGCAACGCGGCCGGTGTCGATTCGAAGCTCGAGTTGCGGCAGGCCGAATCGGCGCTACCGGCCGCCCGCGAGCAGATCGCCCAGCTGCAGGAAACGATCGAGCTCACGCGGAACCAGCTCGCCGCTCTGCTCGGCAAGGGACCCGACCGCGGCCGATCGATCTGGCGCCCCGCCGCCAATGCACTCACCGCGGTTGCCGTTCCGAGCAGCGTGCCCTCCGAGCTGCTAGGCCGCCGTCCGGACATCCTGGCGCAGCGCTGGCGGGTCGAAGCCGCGCGGCACGGCATCGAGAACGCGAAGGCGCAGTTCTATCCGAACGTGAATTTGAGCGCTTTCGTGGGTTTCCAGACCCTTGGAGCGGGAAATCTGCTCACGGCCGGCAACCGCGAAATCGGCGTGGGGCCCGCGATCACTCTGCCGCTCTTCGATGGTGGCAGGCGACGCGGGAACCTGGCGGCGCGTGATTCCGAATATGACATCGCCGTCGAGCAATACAACCAGGCAGTGGCCGATGGCTTGCGCGAGGTCGTGGATCAGCTGGCTTCGTTCCGCAGTGTCGATGAGCAGCGGGCACAGCAGCGCGACGGCCTTGCCACCGCGCAGGATGCTTATGACCTTGCGACGCTCCGCTACCGCGAGGGTGTGGGCAACTACCTGCAGGTGTTGACGACGGAAACACAACTTCTCACGCAGCGCAGCCTGGAGGCAGACCTGCGGGCGCGCTCTCTTGATTTATCCATCAATCTGGCCCGCGCTCTGGGCGGGAGCAATACATGAACACTCAGAATGATACGACTCAAAATGACACGGCTCAAAGCGTCCTGCCTCGAAGCGGCACGCTCAAGGGTGCTGCACACAACAGCCGTCGATGGGTATGGCTTTCGATCGTCGGGGGCGCCTTCCTCCTGATCGGCGCCGCATACACACTGTACTGGGCCAATGTGCTGCGCTACAGGCAGTCAACGGATGACGCTTATGTCAACGGCAACGTCGTACAGATTACTCCGCAGATTTCCGGGACGGTGGTCTCGATTGGCGCCGACGACACGCAGTTCGTGAAGGCAGGGCAGACCTTGGTGCAGCTCGATCAGGCTGACGCGAAGGTCGCCTTGGATCAGTCGGAGGCGCAGCTTGCCAAAACGGTTCGCGAGGTCCGCAATCTGTTTGCAACGTCGGCACAACTTCGGGCGGCGGTCGAGATGCGGCAGAGCGATCTGGCCATGGCGCGAAAGGATCTTGCGCGGCGCGAGCGGCTCGGCAATTCGGGTGCAATCTCTACGGAGGAGTTGCAGCACGCGCGGGATGCAATGAGGAACGCTGAGGCGGCGCTCATGTCAGCGCAACAACAACTCGCGGGCAACCAGGCGCGCGTCGATGGCACGACTCTCGATAATCATCCAGATGTGCGCAATGCTTCAGCAGCGGTGCGCAGTGCTTACCTTGGATATAGCCGGACCGTTCTGCCCGCTCCGGTGTCGGGGTTTGTTGCGCGTCGGGCTGTGCAGCTTGGTCAGCGAGTCGGCCCTGGTGCGACGCTGATGTCGGTTGTGCCGCTCGATCAGGTATGGGTGGATGCGAACTTCAAGGAGCCGCAGCTCGCCAGCATGCGCCTCGGACAGACTGTGACGCTGACTGCCGACCTTTATGGTCGCAGCTTCCGTTATCATGGCAAGGTTGCCGGGTTTGGTGCGGGTACCGGTTCCGCGTTCGCGCTGCTGCCGGCGCAGAACGCCACCGGCAACTGGATCAAGATCGTGCAACGGGTGCCGGTGCGCATTGCGCTCGACCCGCGTGAACTAAGCGAGCATCCGTTGCAGATCGGCCTGTCAATGAAGGCGGAGGTGTCCGTGCGTGGCGGTAGTGGCGCACGGCTGCCTGAGCTGGCTCACAACGCGCCGGCCTATGCCACCGATGTTTTTCACTCGGTCGACGAAGCCGCGGATGCGCGGGTGCAGGAAATCATCTCGGCCAACGATTCGGCGGATGGGACTGCGAAACACATGACGGGAAAATTGGCGAGCCTGCGGTAGGTGCTGGCTGAGACGAGGACCATGGCTGACAACAACGCACCAACAGCGCGACCGGCACTGCCGCCGCAACCGCAGCCGCTGACTGGCAGCGCACTGACATTCGGCACCATCGCGCTCTCGCTCGCGACGTTCATGAACGTTCTCGACACCTCCATCGCGAATGTGTCGATACCCGCGATCTCAGGCGACCTGGGTGTCTCACCCGACCAGGGTACCTGGGTCATCACCTCGTTTGGTGTTGCAAACGCAATCTCCTTGCCACTGACCGGGTGGCTCACCCGGACCTTTGGCCAGGTAAAGCTGTTCACGTGGTCGGTCACCCTCTTCACGATTGCGTCATTTCTCTGCGCGCTGGCACCGTCGCTGAACACCCTCATTCTGTTCCGCGTGCTGCAGGGAGCCGTAGCAGGTCCAATGATGCCTCTATCGCAGGCGCTTCTGCTGTCAAGCTACCCGAAGGCAAAAGCGGGTGCGGCCTTGGGTATGTGGTCGATCACGACATTGGTGGCCCCAGTCGTTGGGCCGGTGTTGGGAGGTTGGATCACCGACAACATCTCCTGGCCCTGGATTTTCTACATCAACGTCCCCGTCGGCATCTTTTCGGCACTTGCAACGTGGTTCATTTACAAAAGCCGGGAGACGCCAACGACCAGCCTTCCCATCGACAAGGTGGGTGTGTTTCTGCTCGTGGTGTGGGTAGGTTCTCTGCAGATCCTGCTGGACAAGGGCAAGGACCTCGACTGGTTCAACTCCGGCCAGATCGTTACGCTGGCGGTGGTCGCAGTGGTGGGGTTCACGATATTCCTGGTCTGGGAGCTCACGGAGAAGCATCCGGTCGTGGATCTCGCGTTGTTCGGACGGCGCAACTTCCTGGTCAGCAGCGTGGCCATGTTGCTCTCCTATGGCTTGTTCTTCGGGAATGTCGTGCTGCTACCGCTATGGCTGCAGCAGTATATGGGTTACACGGCAACGCTGGCCGGACTGGTGCTGGCGCCCGTTGGCCTGTTTGCCATCTTCCTGACACCGGTTGTGGCACGCTTCAATGACAAGGTGGATCCGCGCATCTTCGTCACGGTGGCGTTTGCGATCTTCGCGCTCGTGCTGTTCATGCGGCAGCATTTCAACACGAACGCCACCATAGGGACGCTGCTCATTCCGACGCTCGTCCAGGGTGTCGCGATGTCATTCTTTTTTATTCCCCTGATCTCGATGGCCCTGTCAGGGTTATCGCCCGACAGGATTCCGGCAGCGTCCGGCTTGTTTAATTTCGCACGGATCACGGCCGGATCCTTCGGTACGTCGATTACCACAACCCTGTGGGACCGCCGGGCTACGCTGCACCACGCCCAGCTGGTTGAGCACATGACGGGCTCCGATCCAGCCTCGTCACAAGCTCTCGCGGCGCTGCAGGCGGGTGGGCTGGGACAGCAGCAGAGCTACGGAGTGTTGAATCGCCTGGTTGACAGCCAAGCCTTCATGATGTCGGCGGACGACATTTTTTATGTCTCCGGCCTGCTGTTTCTGGCGCTGATACTCGTGATCTGGCTGGCGAAACCCGAGAAGAGTGGCCCCGCTGCCGGGGCTGCCAGCAGCGGCGCACATTAGTTTATTGGCGGAAATTGCTCCCGGTGGGTTTATTGGCGGAAATTGCTCCGGGTTTGTTTATTGGCGGAAATTGCTCCCGGCAATTTCCGCGGACAGCGGGTCTCGCCCGCCGGCAAAAAGCGTGGTTTTTGCCGGCTGCGCCGAATTGCGCGCCCACCAGGGGGCTGGTCAGTTGCGGCATTGGTGCAGGGCGCCTGCGGCGCGCCGGCGTGCGAGGCCGGACAGGAGAGTGGCGCCGCTGGGCGTGACTCGCGCACGCCGCCCGGGGGATCGCGCTATCCTTGATGGAATTGCTGCTCTTCGGTACTGCCGCCGAGGGCGGTAATGGAGGAGTTGCCGCCGGTGACCGTCTGGGTGACAGCGTCGAAATATCCGGCGCCCACTTCGCGCTGATGCTTGGTCGCGGTGTAGCCATTGCCCTCGGCCGCAAACTCCGCCTGTTGCAGGGCGACGTAGGCCGTCATCTGCTGCGCCTTATACCCGCGCGCGAGCTCGAACATGGAGTAGTTGAGCGCGTGGAAGCCGGCGAGGGTGATGAACTGGAACTTGTAACCCATCGCCCCCAGCTCGCGCTGGAATTTGGCAATGGTGGCGTCATCCAGCTTGCGTTTCCAGTTGAACGACGGCGAGCAGTTGTAGGCCAGCAGCTTGCCGGGAAACTTCTTGTGAATGCCTTCGGCAAAGTGCCGCGCTTCCTCGAGATCGGGCTTGCCGGTCTCGCACCATAAGAGGTCGGCATACGGGGCATAAGACAGGCCGCGCGCAATCGCCTGCTCGATACCCGCCTTCACCGGGAAGAAGCCTTCCGAGGTCCGGGCCTTGGATGTGTCGATGAACGGACGGTCCCGCTCGTCAACATCTGAGGTCAACAGGTTGGCGGACTCGGCGTCGGTTCGCGCGAGCAGCACCGTGGGAACATTCGAGACGTCAGCCGCGAGCCGGGCGGCCGCCAGCTTGTTGATGGCATCCTGCGTCGGAACCAGCACCTTGCCCCCCATGTGCCCGCACTTCTTGGCGGACGAAAGCTGATCCTCAAAGTGAACTCCGGCAGCGCCGGCGTCAATCATCTGCTTCATCAGCTCGAACGCGTTCAGCACACCGCCAAAGCCCGCCTCCGCATCCGCAACGATGGGCTTGAACCAGTCGATCGAGTCGTCGCCTTCGGCGTGATGCAACTCGTCCGCGCGTTTGAGGGTCGCGTTGATTCTGCGCACCACCGCTGGAACCGAGTCGGCCGGATACAGAGACTGGTCCGGATACATCTCGCCCGCCAGGTTGGCGTCCCCTGCAACCTGCCAGCCGGACAGGTAAATGGCATCCAGCCCGGCCTTGACCTGCTGCATGGCCTGGTTGCCGGTCAGGGCCCCGAGAGAGTTTACAAACGGCTTCTCGTTGACATAGCGCCACAGCTTCTCGGCCGTGAGCCGCGCGATCGAATGCTCCACAGCGATCGTTCCGCGCAGCCGTACGACATCCTCTGCGCTATAGGGTCGCTCGATGCCGCGCCACCGCGGGCTATCGCGCCATTGGCGGCGCAGTTCTTCGGCTGCAGGTAGTTGCGATCGCAAGGTCATTGTTTCGGTCTCCATCAGCTCAGGTGCTCGTAGGCAGGCAATGTCAGGAATTCGTCGAACGCGTCCTGCTTGATCATCTGCGCAAACAGGCGCGCTGCAGTGGGAAATACTCCGCCGGCAAGCCTGGCCGGGCCCACTTCGCGGTGAATACTGTCCAACTCGTCCGTCAGTAGCCGGTCGAACCGGCCCTCGGTAATCAGCCGGCCATCGCTGGTACGGGCCCCATGGCGAATCCACTGCCACAGTTGCGCACGGCAGATCTCGGCAGTCGCAGCGTCTTCCATCAGGTTGTAGAGAGGCACGCAGCCATTGCCGCGCAACCATGATTCGATGTACTGCACACCGACGCGAATACAACCCCGCAGGCCCGCTTCAGTAATTTCTCCGTCAGGGACCTCTAACAGGTCGGCGGGTGTGACGCTGACGTCGGCGCGCCTGACGTGAAGCTGGTCGGGCCCGGTCATTACGGCATTGAAGGCTTCCAGCGCCGTCTGTGCCAGTCCAGGATGCGCGATCCAGGTTCCATCATGGCCGGCATTCGCCTCGCGCAGCTTATCTGCCCGCACGCGCGCCATGGCCACATCGTTCGCGCTCGCGTCGTTGCGGATCGGGATGTGCGCGGCCATGCCGCCCATCGCATACGCGCCCCGGCGATGACACGTCTGGATCAACAGATCGACATATGACTTCAGGAAGCGCCGGTCCATCGTCACCACGGCCCGGTCGGGCAGCAGGAACTGCGGCCGATTACGGAATTTCTTGATGAAGCTGAATATGTAGTCCCAGCGGCCACAGTTGAGTCCGACGCAATGCTCGCGCAGCTCGAACAGGATGGCATCCATCTCGAAGGCCGCGAGCACAGTCTCGATGAGCACCGTCGCCTTGATCGTGCCCCGCTGGATACCCAACGCAGCCTGCGTCGCGATAAACACGTCATTCCACAACCGGGCCTCGAGATGGTTTTCCAGCTTCGGCAGGTAGAAGTACGGACCCGTGCCGCGGCGCTCGAGCGCTTCGTGATTGTTCGCCATGAACAGCGCGAAATCGAACAGCGCGGCGGAAACTTCCTCGCCGCCGATACGCACATGCTTTTCATGCAGATGCCAACCGCGAGGGCGCACGATCAGAGTGGCGGTGCGCTCAGCGAGCCGATACACCCGGCCGTTGTCCGGATCCGAAAAGTCGATGGTGCCGCGAACCGCATCGCGCAGATTGACCTGACCGCGCACGATGTTGCCCCACGTCGGCGAGCACGAGTCCTCGAAGTCGGCCATGAAACACCCAACGGGCGAGTTCAGGGCGTTGATGATCATCTTGCGGTCAACCGGGCCTGTGATCTCAACACGCCGGTCGCGCAGGTCACGTGGTATCGGCCCAACCGTCCAGTCCCCGAGGGCCTTCTCCACGACGGCCAGCGGAGTGTGAGCATGGATGAAGTCGGGGAGGGCGCCCGCATCCAGCTCAGCCTGCCGGTGGGCTCGGGCAGCGAGTAACTCGAGGCGGCGGGCATTGAAGCGGCGGTGCAGGCTGGCGAGCAGCTGCATTGACAGCGGTGTCAGAACCTCCTCTGACCGCTCCACCCAGGGGCCCGAAATTTCGATCTTCGGTCCCGCCTGCTCCCGCGAATAACCGGCGATGTCGGGTTCGGCGTTCATAGTCACCCAGCATAAGCGCGAATCCGAAGGAATTTGACGACGGAAACTTCACACTGTTAATTTCACACCAGGTTTTCAACGGACCGACTGCCATGCCCACGCTTCTTCGCAAAGGCCATTTTCTGGGCGCCAAGCTGCGTTCCATTCGCAAACGCAATGGCTTGACGCTCGAGGAGCTGTCCACGCGCTGCATCCAGCGCGACGTCGGCAACGCTCCTTCGGTGTCCTACCTGAGCATGATCGAGAGCGGCAAACGGGCACCTTCACGGGAGCTGCTCGCGCTGCTCGCCGCGGTTTTCCAGCGCGATCCGGCTTGGTTTCTCGATGAAAGCGCCGATATCGAGTTGTCGCTGCCCGCGGCTCCTCCCGGGGGCGCTGCGCGTATTCCGCTCGAGCCTGCCTTCCTGTTCTCCAAGAACGTACTGCAGGCAGCCATTCCGGAGTTGTTGGCCCAGACAGGTACGACCGGGCGACAGTTCGCTCACCTGTTGATCCGCTCGCATCAGGAGATGTCCCGCAACGACTTTCCCGACCTGGAACGCGCGGCGGACAGCGTCGGCGAGCGACAATTCCCACTCTCGGTCGAGGATTTATTACAGCTCTGCAAGCGCCATGGATTGGAGATCCGCTGGTTCGAGCGTAAGCCGGTACTCGTCAGGGACAAAGATCGGGATGTGCGCAGCATGGTGCGCTCGTTTTTTGAGCCGCCCGGTATCGTCTACGCCAACCGCGCGCTGCAGTCCGATCCAGCGCGGTTGAAATTTGACCTTGCGGCGCACATCGCTCACAAGGTCCTTCACGGGGGCGATGGGCTCAAGTCGGCGCACGCCACGGGCGGCGAAATGGGTGGCAGCCCCGAAGGCGGCTCGAGCGCGGCGGGCATGGATGCGCAGGACGTGCTGCATGCCTGGCGCGATTTTGAATGCAGCTTCTTCGCCGGGTCGCTGCTCGCACCGCGGGCGCCTTTTCGACGCTTTCTCACGCGTGAGCGGTATCGCGTCGAATCCGGCGTGAAACTAGAGCTGACGCCGGCAGTCATCATGCGCCGTATGACGAAGGTCTCACCGTATCCATATTGGCATTTCTTCGATGCGTATCCACCGGGATACCTCCGGGCGGTTTACCGCGGCAACGGGATTCCCTTGCCCTGGGGGAATCTGGCGCAGGTGAGCGATCCGTGCCCCAACTGGGCCGTATTCCGAATGATCGAGGGCCACCGCGGCGAGTTTGGATCGCAGATCTCGGTGCTGCGCGATGGCGAGCGGTCGCTTCTGTACTGTTGTAACTCCCTGCGCGTCCGTGACATGGCCGGAAATCCGCACGTGCTCTCGGTCGGCGTGGATCTCGCGCCGGCCCTGGACTCAAACGGTGCCCATACCGGCGAGCTGGTGGAATCCATCTTCAAAGAGTGCCTGCATCGGCGCGGCGAGGGAAAAATTCCCAAAGCCGCCGCGCAAGTACTCGGCGCGGTGGCCAACGTGTTGAACATCGCATGGATTGAGGACGCACTTTCCCAACCCGCGCGCATCATCTGCCCCCGCAGCACGCGCTGCCCACGCCCCGAACGCTGCGAGGGCGCACGTCCGTCCCGTGCGCGGGAGATTGCCGATGTCAGGGATGAGATACTAGGTCGTTAAAGCGGGACGTCAGCTTCGATTCAACTCGTCGAGAGTCCTGTTGACCAGCGAGGCCGCGCTGACTTCCAACACCTTGGCCAGTTGGAAGAGCACCGTCAGGGTAGGGGTCCGCAGCCCGCGCTCCAGCAGAGATGGATAAGTGCGGTCGAATTCCGCCTCTCCGGCCAGGTCCTCCTGTGAGAGTCCCTTCTCCCGGCGCGCTTCACGAAGCACCCGTCCGAATGCAATGGCAACCTTTTGGCGTCGCATAGGCGCGATCATGAATGACTGCATAACATCGACCCACGGACGGAAGTCGTGGCGTGGGTGCAAATGTTAAAACAACAGTCAAGATCGCTTGCGGATTTTTTCCGACGCCGAATCGAGGCGTCGATATCAACGTCGGATCAAGGGCGCGAGCCCTGCGTGGAGAGTTGGTCGCCGGTGTCAGAAGAAGCCGTGCAATTCTACAAAGCCTAATTTCAGGTGCTGCTGCGGATTCTGTGGAATGCCATCCGAATACCTGAAGCCTGCCCGGACCTGCACGTACTGAATCGGCGTCAGCTCGTATACGATGCTGTAGCGCGTCTGCGCATCATTTGACACATTCCGATTCGGGTCCAGGTATTCATGCGTGAGCTTCAGGTTATGCCCCTGGGTGATGCGCCAATTGGCCTCCAGCAACGTGGCCAGCTCCCTTCCTGAGCCTGCCGGCAAGCTCTTGTCATCAATGACATCGAACTGCCCCAGCCAGGCAACCGGCCCGGTACGTAGGCCTGCGAACAATCCGCCGGCGCTCTTGTTGCCCGCCGCAGCACTGTTGATGTTGGCCGCCAGTCCCACCCGCCAGAGCGATTCGACATAGATCAGTTGCCCGCTGTACTGCTTGCCATGATCGACCTCCGGCCCGGAGGCGGTGCCATTTGAGATCGCGAGCTGGGCATCCCAGTGACCGCGCTCGATGCCGAGCTCCACGCCGCGGTCGGGGGCCGTCATGTTGATTCCCGTGATCTGCTGAACGAGGGCGCTCTGGTCCTGCAGGCGGAACCCGAACGGCAGGTACATCTGTCCGGCCTTCACATACCAGTCATGATTCGCGGACCAGTACACCCCGTAAGCCTCGCGGTTCAGGGCCGAATCCGGGGCGACCTGCTCGTCCACATAGATGAACAGCCGCTGTGGAATCACATTCGCGCTGGCATAGACGCGGCCCTGCTCGAGATTGAACGCGTCGGTGGAGGCGGTATGCGGCAGCTTGGTGACTTCAAAATCAGCGCGGACGTCGCCGCCGATCGACAGAAAGCGGTTGATTTCTCCCGTCCACACGTCCCCACCGGTGTCGAGGTGATTCGCTGCGAGCTGCGTCTGGGCGAAGACATTCCCGAATACGGTCCGCTCGCCACCCCCAGTGGGATTGACGTGACACTGCCCGCACTTGAACCCGGTCTGGACCGCAAGATACGGCTCGGCGTGAGCCTCGAAGGCAAGGAGCAGCAATGGCAGGACCAGGCAGCGCAGCATCGCCAGGCAGGAGCGGTTAGTCATGAAGAGCATCCACGGTAAACGTAAAGGAGTAATCGGTCCCCAGCGCCTGCGCGCCCATGTTTGCGACAGATCCCTGCAAGGTGACGCGATAAGTGCCGTTGGTCAGCGGTGTCCGCGGTGTGACCAGGATCGCAGCCGGATTGCCTGCCGGCACGGTGGTGGCGATCGGCAGCGGCACGTCCATGGGTTCCTGCATCGATTGCGGTGCGTCAAGTCGAGCCAACGTGACGGTCGTTTGGTTGAGGAGCGTGGAGTCGACATCGCCGTTGAATGCCACGACGATTTGCGGCAGCACCATGCTCACGATGGAGCCGTCATCGGGTGAAGTAGCCGCGACATCGAAATGTTGTACAGCCTTGACCGAGGCCTCGAGGCTCATGGCCGCGGCGGCTTTCGGCGCGCCATTGGTAATCCACTGCTTGATCACGTCGATGGTGGACTGCGGCAGGTAGGGGCCGCCCAAAGGCATCTGGCCCCCACTGATCCCGGCAGTGCCCTGCAGTTTGCGGATGATGTAGCTGTTGTTCGGATCTCCCGGAGCGACGCGTAGCACGGCGGACTGCTCGCTGCTGGGTACGCTGACGAGCAGCGCATAGCTGTGGTCCGCATCCAGCTGCAACCCTTGAGGCGCACCGGCGCCGATATGGCACTTGGTGCAGATCGGAGTAAATACATTGTCCTGGATGGACTGAAAGTCCGCGGTCAGGGGAGTGCTGCCTCCGCTGCCCGGCGTAATGGGCTTGCCATTGGCATCCAGTCCGTTGCCATTGCCGGCGCACCCGGTGACTGCCGCAGCAAGTAGAGCGACTATGATCCTGTATCTGGCCGACGACATTTCGGGTGCTCGTGAGAATTGACACAGCGTAGGTGCGGCCAACCCGGTGCAAGGTTTCGTCGCCCCTGTAGTTTTTTGGACTTTGAACCTTTTCGGGAACGGCTGCGACTCACACTCGAGCCTGAGGAAGAACACTTGCGGGACTGCGCGTTTGACGAAATGGCCGGTACCTATGATGCGACGTTCACCGACACCCGAGTCGGCAGAGCGCTGCGCGAGATCGTCTGGTCGCGCCTGGAGCAGACCTTCCGCCCCTCGCAGCGGGTTCTCGAGCTTGGATGCGGCACCGGCGAGGACGCCCTCAGGCTGGCCCGCGGCGGCGTGCAGGTAGTTGCGACGGATCCTTCGGCGGGAATGATTCAGGTCGCCCGAGCGAAGGCCGCGGCAGGTAACTGCGGCGAGCGCATCGAGTTTCGGTGCCTCCCCATGCAGGATATCCACTCGTTTGCGCCTGGGGAGAGGTTCGACGGCGTGCTGTCGAATTTCGGCGCCGTCAACTGTGTACCGGACCTGCAGGCGTTGATTTCCGACCTTGCCGACCGGCTCACACCCGGGGCGCCGTTGCTGTGGGTCGTCATGGGCCGCTATGCACCCTGGGAATGGCTGTGGTATCTGGTGAGGGGCCACCGGCGCAAAGCCTGGCGGCGGCTGAACCGTGGCGGTGTGCAATGGCGCGGTCTGACGATTACGTATCCGACACCGGGGCAGATGCGAGCGCTGCTGCGGCCGTATTTCACCATTACGCGGCTCGCGCCCCTCGGAGTTGCTCTGCCGCCGAGCTACGCTGCCGGGTGGCTGGATCGCTCGCCTCGGGCACTGGCCTTGTTGGGCCGCCTGGAAAAGCTGGCGCAACGCTCGAGCGCGCTGGCGTCCCTGGCGGATCATTTCATCGTCGAGGCGACTCGCTTGCCGCGGGAGTCTGGCCCGGTGAATAGGCCTGAACGCCGTTACTGATGAGTACGCCCGCACAGAGCCTGCCAACCAGCCCGCGGCTTCATAGCCTGCCGCTGGTCACCTTGTATCTGACCGAGCGCTGCAACTCGCGCTGCGTAACCTGCGACTACTGGCGGACCGGCCGGGCCGATATGAGCCTCGATGCAGTCACCCAATTATTGCCCAGCCTGGCACAGCTGCGGACCCGCATGGTTCTGATCTCCGGCGGCGAGCCGCTGATCCATCCGCAGTGGGCCGAAATTGCACAGACGCTGCGCGCCAGCGGGTTGCAGCTCTGGCTGCTGACCTCCGGTTTGTCCCTGGCCAAACACGCTCGCCGGGTTGCGCAGTTGTTCGACTCGATCACCGTTTCCCTGGATGGAACCGATCGTGCGACCTACGCGGCCATTCGGGGGCTTGATGCCTTTGACAACGTATGCGCCGGCATTCAGGCGTGCGCCGCCGCTGGTGCACCTGTCGGATTACGAGTTACCGTGCAACGGTCCAACTTCGAGCAGCTCCCGCATTTCGTAACTCTCGCCCGGCAGCTGGGCGCCCGGGAGATTTCTTTCCTCGCTGTGGACGTCGCCAACCCCCACGCCTTCGGCCGTAACGATGATTTCGCCAGCAACCTCGCGTTGCGCGAGGAAGATCTGCCAGTGCTGCAGGAGGTTCTGCGCGCCATGGAGAGTGGCTTCGCAGCTGACTTTCGCTCAGGGTTCATAGCGGAAAGCGCGCGCAAGCTACGGCAACTGCACCAGTACTTCGCTGCAGTCTGCGGGGTGGCAGCCTATCCGCCGGTGCGCTGCAATGCGCCCGAGTTTTCCGCCGTGGTTGGAGTCAAAGGAGACCTCCAGCCCTGCTTCTTCATTTCGGGACCCGCGGGTTCACGGGTTACAGATGACCTGGAAAGTGTGTTGAACAGCGACTCCATGTCGGCACTTCGCCAGAGCATTCGCGCGGGCGGCCGGAACGAATGCACGCGGTGCGTCTGCTCCTTGTATCGGGACCCAAGGGACCTCGAGGGGCTGCTGCTACGATGAATGCAATCGTGAAATCAACCTTGCAAGTGTATGAGCGTTGGGCGCAGGTCTATCCTCCCGTGGCTCACAATCCACTGATGCGAGCCGAGCAGAAGGCGATGTTGGGAATGTTGCCGGATGTTGCAGGCCGCCGTGTGTTGGATGTTGCGTGCGGCAGTGGCCGTTACTCGCGTCTGCTGCTCGAAGCAGATGCCGCACAAGTGGTTGCTCTGGACTTCTGCGTGCCGATGCTACGTCAGGTCGCGGGTGCGGACCGCGTCTGCGCGAGCATGATGCATTTGCCATTTCAGGCGGGCGCGTTCGATGCCGTCGTCTGCGCTCTCGCGTTGGGTCATGCGACGGACGTCCGCTCCTGGATGGCGGAGCTTGCCAGGGTGCTGCGCCCGGGTGGCAGCTTGCTGTATTCCGATTTTCATCCACAAGCCGTGCGCGCCGGAATGACGCGCTCATTCAAGGATGAGGATGATGCGACCTGGACCGTACCGCATCAGATCTACGAAGTGGGCAGTCAGCAGGCTGCGGCGGCCGCGGCCGGTCTGAAAATCGAGACGGTCACGGAAGTGCGGGTGGGCGTGGAGCTGACGGAGGCCTTCAAAGGCTCGGAGCGGATCTACAGGGACTGGCGGGGGTTGCCCCTCGTGCTGGCCGTTCGGGCGCGCAAATGATCCAGCAGGCCTGGCCCGGTCGTGTGATGTGCGTCAATGCCGATCTCGGCAGCCGGGTCGGCTCGTTACGTATAGCAGGCTCGCGGCTCGCGGCGGCAGGTGGCGCCCGATGCGCCGCTGAGGTAGTGATCGATCTGCATGGTGACAGAGTGCTTCCTGGTCTCATCAATGCCCACGATCACCTGCAGCTCAACACGCTGCCCGCGTTGCCGCCGGAAAGCCGGTGGCACAACGCGCGCGAGTGGATCTCACAAGTCAACCTTCGCAGACGCAGCGATCCGGCCTTTGAAGCCTGTCTCGCCGTGGGACTGGACGAGCGGCTGCTGATGGGTGGTATTAAGAACCTCCTGAGCGGAGTTACGACCGTCGCACATCATGATCCGCTGTATCCGTATCTCACCGGCGATGGTTTTCCAACCCGTGTCGTAACCCAGTATGGCTGGTCGCACTCCTTGTACATCGACGGCGAAGAGGAAGTGCGCAACTCGTATCGCTCCACCCCGCCCAATTGGCCATGGATCGTGCATGCTGCGGAGGGCGTGGACCCTGAGGCAGCCGGTGAGTTCGACCGGCTGGATGCTCTCGGTTGCGTGGGGTCTAACACACTCGTCGTGCATGGCGTCGCTCTGGAGCATGCGCAAAGCGCTCGCCTGGAACGTGCCGGTGGGGGGCTCATATGGTGCCCGGCATCGAATCTGCATCTGTTTGGCAGGACGGCGCAAGTAGCCGAGCTCGCACGCCGCGGCCGGGTTGTGTTGGGAACCGACTCGCGTTTGAGCGGATCGCGGGATCTGTTATGCGAGTTGAGCACGGCGCGCGAAGTCGCCGGAATGGATGAGATGACCCTGGAGTCCGTGGTAACGCGCAACGCTGCTGCCTTGCTGCGGTTGCCGGACCGCGGAACTCTGAACGCGGGCGCCCGCGCGGATCTGTTGGTCCTGCCCGCAGGTATGCCCTTGTCGAAGGCTACACGGGCGGATGTTCGGCTGGTCGTGCTGGGCGGCAGGCCGCTTTACGCAGATCCGGACTACGCCTACGTCCTCGCCTCATCGGCTCACTGGGCCGCGGTCCGCGTCGATGGGCGGCCCAAGATGCTCGAAGGCGGACTGGCCGCCGCGTTGTTGGCCTCGGGAGTGGGCGAGACCGGCGTGGATATTTCTGACCTGACGTGGAGAGCCGCATGAGCGCTGCAGATCCTTCGCGACCTCGCGCCGCGCGGCTGAAGATCGTGCTGTACAATCCGCAAGCGGTGTTCTACACGATGCCGCTTGCGCTGCTCGCTATCGGTTCGCACCTCGATCCGCAGATCTACGAAGTCGTGACGATCGATGCCCGTCTCGATCCCGAGGCTGAGAAGACAGTCCTCGCTCAGATCGAGGGGGCGTTGTGTATCGGCATTACCGTACTGACGGGCGTGCCGATCTCAGATGCGTTGCAAATATCCCGCGCAGTGAAGCGCGCGCGGCCCGATCTGCCGGTTGTGTGGGGAGGCTGGCATCCGTCGATGTTTGCGCGTGAATGCCTTCTGGAGCCGTCAGTCGATGTCACGGTACAGGGGCAGGGCGAAGAGACCTTCGCGGAAATCGTGCAGCGCCTGAGTGAGGGACGTTCGCTGCGGGACTGTGCCGGATGTACCGTCCGCCTGGAGGATGGAAGCATCCAACAGAATCCGCAACGACCGCTCGCTTCGGTGGATAAGTTTCGCGCCCACGACTACAACCTTATTCCGGTGGAGCGCTACTTTGAGCTGAAAGGAAAACGGCAGCTCGACTACATCTCCTCGCAGGGCTGCAACTTTCGCTGCGCTTTCTGCTCCGATCCGTTCGTGTACGGCCGCAAATGGGTGGGGCTCGAGCCTGAGCGCATGGCGCTCAGGTTGAAGGAGCTCTGGGATCGGTATCGATTCGACGATGTCAACTTCCAGGATGAGACCTTCTTCACCAAGCGGGACCGGGTGCAGGCGCTGGCGCAGCGCATCATCGCTTCGGATATGAAGTTCACCTGGGCGGCGACGATGCGGGCGGACCAGGGGATTCGCCTTCCCGATGAGACTTGGGCGCAATGCAAACAGTCGGGCTTGCGCCGCCTGCTCGTGGGTGTCGAGTCGGGCTCCAACGAGGTGCTCAGGCGGATTCGCAAGGACATCAAGATCGAGCAAGTGTTCAGCACCGCCGAGAAGATGGTGCGGCACGGCATCGCGGGCCATTTTCCATTCATTGTGGGATTTCCGGATGAGACCGACAGCCAGGTGCAGGCCAGTCTCGATGTCGCCAAGCGGTTGCGCGCCATGAGCCCCGAATTCCTGACCCCCATTTTCTACTTCAAGCCCTATCCGGGCAGTGAGTTGGTCAACGAGGCGGTGGCACGCGGCTTCGAGCTGCCGCGCACACTCGAGGACTGGGCGCAGTTCGACTATGTGGCCGGGATGCCCGGACCCTGGGTAACACCCGAGAAGTTCGAGCTGATCGAGCGATTCAAGTTCTTTCACGAGCTGGCGTGGAAGCGGGATTTGCCTGGCCGGCGGCTGCTGCAGCAGTTGGCCCGCCTGCGCTGCCACCGCGACTACTATCGTTGGCCGGTCGAAATGCTCTTTACCCGCTGGCTCGTACCGGCGCAGAAGCTGTCATGAGCCAACGGCACGTCCTGTTGATCAATCCGACCATTACTTCGCGGCGTAGCGCGCGGTTCCCGCTGGCCGTTCTCAATCTATCCGCCTCGCTCGATGGCAGGTACACCTCGAGCATCATCGACGGCAATGTAGATCGCGATTTCGTGTCGACCGCCGTACGGACCGTGCAGACGGGCAAAGCCGACGCGGTGGGCATCAGTGTGATGGGAGGCCCCCAGCTTCCCAAGGCCATTGCAGTGTCGCAGGCAATCCGCGCCACCTCTCCGGCAACGCCCATCATCTGGGGCGGGCACTTTCCAACCATATGCGCCGCGCCCAGCCTGAATTCCTCCTACGTTGATTACGCGGTGCGAGGTCAGGGAGAAGAGACTCTGGCGCAGCTTCTGGATGCGCACTTCGCCGGTGGCGGCGATGAGCGCCTGGAGGCTATCGCGGGGTTGTCGTGGCGCCGCGGCGCTGACGTCGTGCACAACCGGAGTCGATCCTTCTCGCCTGCGGGACTTACGCGCAGCCTGCCTTACGAGCGGGTGGGAGATCCCAGGCGCTACCTTGCGAGAACGTACCTGGGAAATCGCACCACCGGTTACCAGGCGGCGCTGGGGTGCCGGTTTCGGTGCACGTTCTGCGGTGTTGCGGCCATGTTTCGCGGTAAGACGGCCCTGCCGGCGCCCGAGCGGCTGGAGTTGAGTCTGCGCTTCCTGACGAAGCAGTTCGGGGTGGACTCCGTGCAGTTTTACGATCATAACTTCTTCGACCGTGAGCAGGACACGGAGCCGCTGCTGGAGGTGCTGGCGAGGTTTCAGCTCCCGTGGTGGTGCTTCGCACGCGCGGACGCATTGTTGAACATGTCGGAACGCTCCTGGGCCCTGGTCAGAAAGAGCCGGCTGGGGATGGCCTACATCGGCGCCGAATCCCCGAGCGACTGGCTGCTGCATGACGTCCGCAAGGGGACGCGCACCGATCAGACACTGGAAGCTGTGGAGAAATGCCGCAGCAATGGCGTGATTCCCGAGTTATCGTTCATGTTGGCGCCGCCACAGGATCCGGAAGCTGAAACCGAAAGAACGTTCGAATTCATCCGCCACATCAAGCGAATTCATCCGCAGACCGAGATCATGTTGTATGTGTATGCGCCGTTGCCACCGGCCCCGGGCAGCAGCAATCCGCCTGTCGAGCGCTCCGTCAGTCAGTTGCGTGACGAGCAGGGGCGGATGCTGGTGTTTCCAAACACTGCCGAGCAGTGGGCAGAGCCGAAGTGGCTGAAATACTGGTGCCACACGGATGCACCCTGGCTCACCGAGCGGCTGCGGCGGCGAATTCGTGACTTCACGACAGTGCTGGGCTGCAGGTTCCCGACCATCACCGATGTGCGCTCGCCTGTCTGGGGCAAGGCGGCACTGCGCGCGCTCGCGTCGTGGCGTTATCGGTATCAGCGTTTCGGCCGCCCCTGGGAGCTCAATTTATCGAAGCGGTTCGTCCGGTTGTGGGATCCGCGCGTTTCCGGCCTGTAGGTCAATCCTGCAATGCTCAATGAAACGCCTCATGTCGTGCAGATCAGCTTTTTCGTCGACCCGCAGCGCCGGGCGCCGACGAGACTTCTGCGGGACTGGCCGACGTTGGTCGACGTAGCCGAATCGGCACAGCGAGGTGGCGTACGCGTATCGGTTGTGCAGGCTTGCTCGCACACAGAAAAATTGACGTGTAATGGGGTGGACTATCATTTTTTTGCGGCCGATCCGACGGCGAGCACGGTTGGCACTACCAAAGGCCTGGACAGACTGATTCACAGCCTGAAGGCCGACGTCTTTCACGTGCACGGCCTCGGATTTCCCGCCGACGTTGGTGCGCTGGCCGATATTGCTCCTGACACTCCGATTCTGCTGCAGGATCACGCGGACAGGATGCCGCGCATTTGGCGCCGACGCGCAGCGCGCCGTGCGTTTGCATTGGCTTCAGGGGTCGCTTTTTGTGCAAGAGAACAGAGCGAGCCCTGGAGGGCGGCTGGTCTCATTGGCCAAGCAACCGAGATCTACGAAATTGCCGAATCGAGTAGCCGCTTCCAACCAGGTCACCAGGCTGAAGCGCGTGCGAGAACTGCGCTCACGGGCGATCCTTGTCTGCTGTGGGTCGGGCATCTCAATGCCAACAAGGACCCGTTGACCGTTCTGGATGGCGTGAGCGAGGCGGTCCGCAAGCTGCCGGATCTGCAGCTGTGGTGCTGCTTCGGCACCGCCCCGATGAGGACCCAAGTGATACGTAGGATAGAGCGGGATCCGCGCCTTACTGGACGAGTACATTTGTTGGGACGCATTGCTCACGCCGAAATTGAGAGTTTTATGCGCGCGGCCGACATCTTCGTGCAAGGCAGCCATCGCGAGGGGAGCGGTTATGCACTACTCGAGGCGCTCGCCTGCGGACTTGCGCCTGTGGTAACTGACATCCCGTCATTCCGTTCTCTTACAGGACAGGGCGCCGTGGGACGGCTGTGGCCGTGTGGGGACGCTCACGAGTTGTCCAACTCTCTGCTATGCATGGCATCTCAGCCGCGTGCAGCACTTCGTGCGGAGGTACGAGCACATTTCGACCGCGGCCTGTCGTTTGACGCGCTGGGTCGGAGGCTGGCAGAAACATACCAGCGTCTTCTGAATCACCAACCCGGACTGGTGCGAGCGCAGCGTTTGCGGCCGGCGGCCGGGCGACCCAGCCCGGTCTGACCAGCACGGACTACCGGCTACGCGATTGGCATCACTATGGCAACTCCCACCGTGTCAATCGTTCTGCCGACCTTCAACCGTTTGCCGTACCTGCGCGCGGCTGTCGATTCGGTATTCTCCCAGTCATTTCAGGATTGGGAGTTGATTATCGCGGACGACGGTTCCGATGACGAGACAAAAGCGTACCTGCGAACATTCGCTGGGATGCGTCAGGTCAAGGTGCTGTATCTGCCGCACACGGGGAATCCGCCCGTGGTGCGCAATGTCGCGTTGCGCGAAGCAAAGGCTGAGTACGTCGCGTTCCTTGACTCGGATGATATCTGGCTTCCGCAGAAGTTGGAGGCTCAGATCACATCCCTGCGGCGTCGGCCTACACGCAAGTGGAGCTATACCCGCTGTGTGATGGTGGATGGCTCTGGTACCCCGCTCACTGCAGCGCGAGCCAGCAAATACCCGGCGACGGATGGCTGGATACTGGATCAACTGCTGAAGGGTGAAGCGGTCGTCGTACAGTCGAGTGTCCTGGCAGAGCGTGAACTGATCACGGCAGTCGGCGGATATCCCGAGGACCTGCCGATCTGTGGAGATTACGAGCTGAATGTACAGCTCGCACTGCGCAGCGAGATCGATCTGGTCGACGCGCCTCTCGTGCTGGTTCGTCGCCACGCCGAGCACTATTGCGATGACATCACTGCTTTGCTCGAGTTGCGGCGATTTCTCGAGAAGGTACGGCGCTCAGGCGTTGCCAAGCACATGGATTCGGTCTTGCGTACCCGCCGCGCCGCGGTGTCCGCGGGCGTTGCAAGAGGCTACGCAGCCTCTGGAGATCGCATGCGCGCCCTCGGCACTCTGCTGTCGAGCGCACAATATTCATGGCATTACCGCGGCTGGTGGTACGGCGCGATGACCGCCATCGCGCGCGCATTCGGGCCGGCGTGGCTGCGGACCGCGGTCCGCAGATATCGAGCCGGCTATCACGAGCGGACCTGAGCAAATGAGCAAACGATGCTGATTTTGCCCGCCGTATGGCGTCTTCTCGATCGGCAGCAGCGCCGGCGGCTCGTCCTGCTGCAACTGCTCTCCGTATTGATGGCGCTTTCAACCGTGGGCGGAATTGCAGCGGTGTTGCCATTCTTCACTGTGCTCGCCGATCCCGACGCGGTTGAGCGGAGCGCGTTGTTGCACTTCCTGTATCAACACCTGCAGTTTTCAACCGAGCGCAGCTTCGTCGTCGCGCTCGGCATTGGGCTTGCAATTGTCGTCATGCTCGCCAATGCCGTCAACCTCGCCGGCACACTCATGATCAATCGTTTCGCGTTCCAGGTCGGTGAGACCTTCCACACCGCGTTGTTCACTGAATACTTGAGCCGCAGTTTCGCATTTCACTCCATGACTCACAGCGCCTCGCTCGCGAGCAAGATACTTCATGAGACCGGCAGGGTCGCGGCCGGAGTTCTGCAGAGCGGTCTCGTCCTCATCACCAACCTGGTGACGGTTGTTTTCATCGCGGGCTCGATGGTCCTTCTGGACCCGCTCGTGGCCGTTTCAGCAATTCTCGGGTTGGGGGTAAGCTACCTCGCGATATACATCATGGCCCGCGGGAGGCTGCTGCGAAACGGGCTGGCGGAGAGCCGTCATTACGCCGAGCGGACCAAGATTGTCGGCGAGAGCTTGGGGGCGATCAAGGCAATCATCCTGTTGCAGGCACAGCCCTTTTTCGTCGATAAGTTTGCACGCTGTTGCAGATCGATAGCGGCGACGATTGTCAGTACCCTGGCGATCTCGCAGACTCCCCGGCAGGTTCTGGAATGCGCCACTGTCTGCACCCTGGTGGCGGTCGCGTTGCACTCGAGCGCTCGCGGCGAAGGAGCGGGTTCGTGGATAGCTCATCTCACCTTCGTTGGGTTCGCCGCATATCGGCTGTTGCCGGCCTTGCAGCAGGCCTTTGCTGCGATCGTCAGGATTCGTGCGGACCGTCCAGCGTTTGAGGGCATTGCCGACGATCTGCGCCGGGCTCGCGCGAGCAAACGCAAGGTCGGCGTCACGGCCTACGATCCGGCGTGGCGCGGCAGGCCGTGTCAGGAAATTCGTCTGGAAGGGGTTTCGTATCGGTACCGGGCAGAAGGTCCCGTCGCGATCTCGAACCTCAGCTTGCGTATTCCCGCTGGCGCCGTGGTCGGCTTCATCGGTGCCAATGGCTCCGGCAAGACCACACTGTTGGATCTGGTGGCGGGACTTCTCGTCCCGGAAACGGGCTGTTTGACAGTCGACGGAATCGCCGTCGATGACACGAACCGTAACGCGTGGCAGGCGACGATTGCACAAGTTCCTCAGGATATCTTCTTGTTGGATGCGACGCTGATCGAGAACGTTGCTTTTGCGGTCCCGGCTACGCAGATCGACCTCGAGCGAGCGCGAACGGCGGTGGGCCTCGCGCGACTGGACGAATGCGTCGCAGCCCTGCCCAACGGTTACGATGAAATGCTGGGTGAACGAGGTGTTCGCCTCAGCGGCGGGCAGCGACAACGGCTGGGAATTGCGCGGGCGCTCTATCGCGATGCATCCGTATTGATCATGGACGAGGCAACGAGTGCACTGGACGAGGTTACGGAGCACGACATAGCCGAGGCACTCGTAGGTCTACGCCGAAACAGGACGATCCTGGTGATCGCACATCGGTTCAGCACGTTGCGCAACTGTGATGTGATCGTCGAGCTCAAAAGTGGCAGGATAGTTCGCAGCGGGACATATGACGAGCTGTTGGCGCCGCAAGACACACGTCTGGCAACTCCGGCCCGGTCTTGATTCCAATGAGACAACGCCACCGCCCCATCATACCGGATCTGCAAAGCGACCCGTTTGCAGAGCGGGCCGCCCCGCTGCGTGCAAAGATGCAACTGCTGGGGTGCACCGTGGAGTTCGAAAGTAACAGCCGGGAGCTTCTGCGGTTGGTGCGTATTGCGTATGCGGGACTGCCGCGCCAATCGCCCACAGCCGGGGCGCCGCAACTGAAGATCAGTCTGTGGTTGACCGCGGGTAAGGAGGCTCACAGGCGCTCAGAGCCGGCGCCACTGCAGATGGGATCGGGGGCGGGTTTTCTCGGTGGGGCAACGGCTTCGTCGAGCTTCGTCGTGATCTCGCCGACCGAGCGTGCTGCAATGGTGGTCGTGTCGCCGACAATGCTCCGGTTTCCCTACCACACGCGATACGAGCTGATTGAGTTTGCGGTATACACGCTTGTTGCCCGTGTGAAGCAACTGGTGCCTCTGCACGCGGCGTGCGTTGGTCGAGATGGATACGGAGCCCTCCTGATGGGAGATAGTGGCTCCGGGAAATCTACGCTGTCGCTGCTGTGTCTGCTGGCTGGTTTCGAATTCCTGTCCGAGGATAGTACGTTCGTAACACCGGATACGCTCCTTGCGGCAGCCGTAACAAACTTCCTGCATGTCAGGGCGGATTCTCTTCGCTGGGTGACGCAGACGCGTGAGACGGCCGCAATACGTAAATCGCCCGTCATACGCCGCCGCAGTGGAGTGAGGAAATTCGAACTCGATCTGCGCCGGCAGCGGTACAAACTCGCTGCTCGCCCGCAGAAAATCCGTGCGCTCGTGTTTCTCCGCGCCGCCGCAGGTCAGCCGGCTCTGCGCGCGCTCTCCAGGTCCGAGACGTTGAATAGACTGGCGGCTGCCCAGACATATGCAGCCGGTCAACCTCGGTGGAAGGAATTCTGCGCCAACCTGGCCCGGGTGGACTCTTTCGAGCTGCGCCGGGGGCAGCACCCGTCGGAGTCGGTCGCGGCGCTGCAAGAGCTGCTGCGGCCGCGGACTCGTTAGTCACGCTGCAGAGATCGGGAAGTGCGAATCGCATTGGTCGTTCCAGGAGGCGTCGATCGTTTGGGGCAATACCGTGTCATTCCGGCGCTGCTGGCCCTCATTCGACGGCTTTCGGTTGATCTTGATGTCCAGGTCATAGCAACGAACCAGGAGACCGCGCCGGGAACTTGGCCGTTGGCGGGCGCGCACGTACACAACATCGGCTCGGGGCATACCGTCATCAGAGCCGTGGGTGCAATCCGTTCGCTGCATCGGGCCGAGCCCTTTGATGTCATCCATTCGATCTGGTCTGGGGGGTGCGGTCTGATCGCAGTGCTCGCAGCCCGGCTGCTGGGAGTGCCCAGTGTAATACACGTGGCCGGAGGTGAGCTGGTTGCGCTGTACGACATCAACTATGGCGGCAGATTGAATTGGCGAGGCAGAATCCGCGAAGCGCTCGTGCTGCGGGCGACCCAACGGATCACCGCGGCGAGCCAGCCGATCCTGCAATCGCTGTCCAATCTCGGTCTGCATGGCGAGCGCATACCACTTGGGGTCGATCTCAGCGAATGGCCGTGTAGAGAGCCCGTGCGACGCGCGACAGGACATTCTCCGCGCTTGATACATCTCGCCAGCCTCAACCACGTCAAGGATCAGACTACCTTGCTACGGGCTCTCGCGTTGCTCAAGCAGTCCGGAGAGCGTTTTCAGATGGAGATTGTCGGCGAGGACACCTTGCGGGGTGCCATGCAGTCGCTCGCTGAAGATCTCGGGCTGTCCACGTACGTGCGCTTCCTCGGATTTCGTACCCAGACCGAGTTGCGTCCAATCATCGAGGCAGCTGACATCCTGGTGATGTCGTCTCGCCACGAGGCGGGTCCCCTGGCAATGCTCGAGGCCGCGGTGGTGGGCGTCCCGGTTGTGGGGACGGCGGTTGGTCACATTGCAGAATGGGCGCCCGATGCGGCTGTTGCTGTGCCGGTAAGAGATCCGGTCGCACTCGCTGGAGCCGTGAGTCAACTGATCCACGACGAAGATCTCCGCTTCCGAATCGCGACAGCGGCTCACAAACGTGCTGTCGTTGAGGATGCGGACTACACCGCGCGTCAATTCGAGACTCTGTACGCGGAGCTCACCCGGGAGCGCCGCTAACGCGGCTGGCCAGCGCCATTCGGATGGGTCGCAGAGCTTCAGGCCGGGCAGGGCGGGACGTGAGCCAGCGGAACAGCCGCCTGCCTTGCGACATATGTGCCCAGGTGCTCTGCGCAGCGGCCGGCTCGATCGTCGCCAATACTTTTCGCAAGGAGCGTACTTGCGCATCAGGCGCGACGCGCCGCACGACATACGTGAGCATCTCTCGAGGCGAGCGTGCCCATTCTATTCCCGGAAAAGCCGTGACCCACAAATGCGAGAGTGATACATCACAGAGGCTGCGGCGATCGCACACCCGCCGCAGCCACCACTGGCAGCGAGGCGCAAGGGTCGTGACAACATGCTCCGGAATTGAATCGTAGTAGCGCGCCGTCATCGCGAGCGGCGGGAACGCCCACCACAGTGTTTGATTGAGTGTGCGCTCGTGCGTGAGCAACTCGTCCCAGTCGCGGCTGCTCATGCTCGCGGCAAGCCGTGAGATGTCGTTCAGATGGATCAGCCGAACGGCCCGGCCTGCCATCGCACCGGCGGCATGCAACAGCAAGTGCAGCATCAGGGCTGACCGGGATGGATAATAATTCAGCCCCGGCTCGGTAGCTCTGGGGTCGGCCGCACGCGGGAATATGCACGCCGAGATGTCGGCAATGCGTCGTGGCAACGCTTCCCGGATATGGCTGTGCACCTCGATCTTCATGCCATTGGTGGAATTCTCGCCGAAGTCGCTGGGCGCACCTTCGCCACGCTCGAAGACCTGGTGCTTGAAATTCGTGTGTGTCCAATGAAACCCGAGATCTGCGAGCACCTGGCCCGCCCGCGGCGCGTCTTGCTGACGCACCAACAGGTCGACGTCCGCCATTGGACGCTCACCAGGAGCGTAGAGTTGGAGATCATGTAATGCCGCACCCTTCAGAGCGATCATCACCAGACCTGCGCTGCGCCCGGCGTCATGCAATTGGCGGAGGAGCTCGCGAATACGCTCATGCCGGGTCACAGTGTGCGTGCGCTGATCCTCCAGGAAAGCTTGCCAGCCGGGGGGGCCCTGCCAGCGCAGTGAGCGCGCCAGCAGAGGAGAGACCCCATGAATCGTTGCAACCGCACGAGCGAGCAGCCACTCGGTCTCGGACCAGTCCGGCCCCGCGGCGCTCGGGCGCGCAAGCTCGTGTGCCAACGTTTCGGTTACCCTGCGCAGCCTGGCCTGCAGGGCAGTCAGAGCGCCAATCTCGGGCGGCAAGTCGGAATCGGATGCCGTGCTCATGCTTCAGCTTTTTCGGTGACTCGACTCATCTCGTCACGCGCGCGTCTTGCAGTCTCCAGGAGGCCCGCGGCCCGCCCCGGATCGCTACCGGCCAACCGAAACGCCTCCACTTCGTTTCGTAGCCAGACATCAGCCAGCCGATAGTAGTCACGCCCATAACGGCCGCTGATGAAGTAGTCGCGGTCGGATGCTTCCGCCCAGGCGAGAGGCAGCCGCACCTTGTCCTTCACCGCGTCAAAATAGGGAGTGCCCTTGATGGGATAGGACACGGTGGTGAAGAAGATGTCCGGGTTACTTTCCTTCACGTGCTCGACAGTGGCCGCGATGTCTTCCAGCTCTTCGCCTTCATAACCCCACATCAGGAACATTCCAACGCGAATGCCGTGCTTGTGTGCGAGTTTGACGGCGCGCCTGACCTGCTCGACACTGACACCGCGCTGCATGGCGTCGAGGATTCGCTGGCTGCCGCTCTCGGAACCTATCCAGATCCGGTAGCAGCCCAGCTCCCGCAATGCGATTACCGCGGCTTCCGACTGCAGGCGATCGGCGCGGGTGATGGTTTCGAAGGGCAGGTGCAATCCGCGGCGCGTGAGCTGTTCGGAATACTGTTGCAGCCAGGGATGGCTGATCGTGAATACATCGTCCGCATACCAGAGCTGGTCCGGGTTGTAACGCTCGACGATCCACGCCACTTCAGCGGCAACGCTCTGGGGGCTACGGCGGCGATGTGAATAGCCATATACCGCGTGCGAGCACCAGGTGCACTTGTAGGGGCAACCGCGTGCCGTTATCAGGTTGATGCTGCTGGCGCCGTGATGTGTGCGCCACGCATCCAGATATTTCTGATGATCGATGGCTTCCCGATCGGGTAACGGCAATGTGTCCAGATCGCTGATCTTGGCGCGCTCTGGAGTTTGGACCGGCATGCCGGTCGCGTCCTTGAAAACGATCCCGCGCACGCCGTGCAGCTCACGGGGGCCCGTCGTGGGCAGCGTCGCAATCAACTCAGCCAGCGTTGATTCGCCTTCTCCGATCACGACGACATCCGCGCCGGCGCTCAGATACTCGGAACTGTAGTTGGCGCTTTCGGGTCCACCGAGAATGACGGTCGAATCGGCCTCGCGCGCTGCGCGGACGATCTGCAGCACCGAGCCGCGGGTGATCAGGTTGGTGTAAATGCCAATGAGACCGCCAGGCGAGTGGCGTATTTTCTGCAGCAGTTCCGCGCGTGTGCCGAACGTGCTGTCATAAACCTCGACCGAATGACCTCGAGCCTTCAGATAGGCGGACAGATACAACAGCCCGAGCGGCGGATACGGCTTCATGATCTGCCGTTCCTTCTCGTCTTCGGCGAGAAAGTAGCCGTGCGTCAGGAGTATGTGAGCCATTGCCGGGCCTGCGTCAGCGGGCCGCGACCGCGGGTCCCGCGGCCCCGGCCCCTGATCCTGTGCGGTACTGCCGCTCGTGTACCAGGAGCTCCTGCCAGCGGCGCTCCAGGGCCCGGCTCTGATCGGCATCATGCCGTGATACACCGTTGCATAGGGACACCTGGTCGTGCAACAGGTTTCTGATGTTGCGATAGAAGTCGGACGTGTAGGTACCCTGGAACATCATCTCGAGGTCGTTGCTGTCCTGCCAGTGAGTTTTGTTGCCGAGTTGCGCCTTGACCAACTCATAGAATCTGGTGCCAGGCAGCGGATAAGACACGCTCACGCCGATATCGTCCGGGTGGGCAGCTTCGATCAGCGCACGCGTGGCAAGAATGTCCGACAGCTGCTCGTCCAGGTAACCCAACTGGATGAAAAAACCAACGCGAATGCCGACTGCTTGCAACCGCTCGCGGGCTTTGATGATCTCCGCGACGGTCGTGCCTTTGTTCATGGCGTCCAGAACGCGCTGGCTGCCGCTCTCGGCCCCAAGCCACGCTTCCACGCACCCAGCCCCACGGAGAGCTTCGGCCATCCGCTCGCTCACAAGATCGGCACGAGTCTGGATAGTGAAGGGAATGCCCCCATGGCGCGCCTGGACGGCTGCCGCGAACTCGTTCACCCAATCGACTCGAAATCCGAAGATATCGTCCGCAAACCAGATGTGGCCGGGAGCGAAGTTGCGCTTCAGAAGAGTCATCTCATCGGCAACGCTCGCCGCGGTGCGCTGCAAGTACTGATTCCCCCAGGTGGGCTTCGCGCACCAGGCGCACCGAAAGGAGCAGCCGCGGGAAGCCGCCATGTTCAGGCTGAAGTAACCATGGGCCTTCACCCAGACCGCCCGGTAGCGCTCCATGTCCAAAAGATCCCACGCCGCGCTTTCGCTATACACGCCCGTATTGCCGGTGCCAGGGTGACGCACCACGGGAAGTACTTTCGCCCCATTCACCTTGACAAGGGTATCTTTGACGAGCACGGCTGCTCCTGACAGTCCGTCGATCAGCTCGCCGCTCGGGGCATTGAGCTCGGAGTCCAGGCGGGGCAGCAGCTCGAGTAGGGCGGCCAAGCCTTCCCCCTTAAGTGCGAGATCCGCCCCGGCGCGAAGGTACGGCTCGGGTGCGTCGCTGACGTCAGGACCCGACGCTATTACACGGGCCCCGGTAGCGTGGGCGCTCGCGATCATCTGACAGGCGGCCTGGCGCATCTTCCCCAGGCACATCTTGCTCAGGAAGTTGAAATTGTCCTCGTAAAAAAGAACGACCTGGGGCTTCACCGTTCGCAGTTTGCGGTCGTACTCCTCGATTCCGTCGGCCAGCATGGCGTCAAAGAACGACACCTCGTGGCCCGCTTGGCGCAGAGTCGCCGCGACGTGCAACGTGGCCAGGGGAGGATAGGGCTTACGGCGCTCCGCCTGCTTGGGATCGAAGCGGAGAAAGTAGGAGTGGCAGATCAGGATTGAAAGCATTGTCCCAAGACGCTCCTGTCGAAGTGAAACGGCACAGACAGGGATGCCCGATCTTCCGCCGGCCATCTGAGCCGGTCACCGCCTGGACTTATCCACAGGCACAGTCGATGGGCACGAGTCTCTCCTCGTGTGTAAGTGCAGCAAAGCGCTCCCTGGGTTCAAGGTGATGACAGGCTATGCCAAGAGACCCGCTCGATACTAGCAGCGCGTTCGTCTCGGCTTGGGCAACCCGCCGCAGCGAGGAGCCGGCAAAAGTCGCGCCTTTTGCCGGCGGTACCGCAGGCGATGTCGGAAAAATGGCCGCAGGCCATTTTTCTAATGGACTAGTTTAGTACGGAGCGCACCCGCTCTTGAATCTGGGACCCCTCGTACACGGGGGTGGAGCACGCATTGGCGGTACAGGCGAAGGCCGCAGGACGCTTCAGATCGGGATAGGTAATGCTCGGATCCGGCAGCTTTCCCTCCCTGCGATCCCACCAGTCCACCTGCAGGTAGTCCGTTGGGTATTGCAAGGCGGCAGCGTGTAACGACTGGGCAGCCGGATCGTCCTTGCCACCTACGATGGTGATGTGAATGGGGGCCATTGAGAGCTCGTGATCGGCCAACAGAATGTCGGGTCGAAACTGGTCGCTTGCGGCAGCGGCGACACTGCTCAGGTATTTCATCGCGTGCCGTGCGATACGTAGGTGACGTTCGGCGGCGGTGTAGTGATGGAGCATGCCGGCTGTGCGCACAACGGCTGCGTTTTGCGCGACGTCGCGTATGGGCTGTTGAAACGCACCGCGGGTGTTTAAATTCGATGGCGATGCTGAGTAACCAGCGCGCGTATCGCGCAGCTTCGCGTCGATGAAGTCAGCGGTCGCAACTGCTGCCTTGAGCCACTCGCGGTTGCCGGTAGAGCGGTACAGGGCGAGGAAGGCTTGGGTCATGGAGATGTTGTCGTCGAGGAAGGGGCCCGCGGGGCTGGTGTCCTCAGCGCCGTAGCTGGCGTTGCGTGTCGTGCTGGCGCGCGCGTGAAGGGCGCCATCCGTCTGTGCGGGCCCGGCCGTGCGGTTCGCCTCGGAGGTGACCCTGCTCGCGTCGTGGCTGAACCCGCCGCCGGGTATTGGGCGCGCGGTCAGGGCCCATTTCGCACCCCGCTCGGCCCGAGCCAGTGCCGCAGTATCACGTGTCACATCGTAGTATTTGCAGAGCGCGCGGACGGCCCATCCTGTTTCGCGGGCATACTCGTGAACATCAATCTTCGGCATGCCGACTACGCGGCGGGCCGCGTCGTCCTTTGCGTAGAACTCCTTGCCGGTCATCTGCACGGATACGTCCGCATCCTGACTGACATAGAAGCCCCCATCCGGTGCGCTGAGGAATGTTGTCAGGTAGCTATAGAGCTTCTGCGCTGCCTCCAAATCGGTCTTGCGGTGCCAACGCGAATACGCCTCGCTGTACATGCGCAAGTTGTCGGCCTGATGTGACAGCAGCTTCTCGTAGTGCGGCGATGTCCAGTCAGCCTGGTCCGAATACTGAAATACACCACCCCATACCGGGTCGATCAGATTCTGGTTGGCATCCAGCGTGCGGCGTACCTTCGTCATTGCGAGTTGGTTTCCCGAATCGACTGCCGCGAATGACCACTCCATCGCCGCGACGTCTATGTACTTATGCTCGGTTCCCCAGCCAGCATTTGCCACGTCATAAAGAGCGTCGGCTGCTTCGGTGAGTGCCGCGCGTTCCTTCTCTGTCAGACTGCCACGGCCGCTATTGGCGGCTTGAGGCGCCGTCGCGCTGGCCATTGTCACAGCTGCAGAGAACAAAGCCACCCAGGTGGCGATCAGAAGGACGCGTTTCATGAATATCATTTTAGCGACGACCGAGCGGTCAGCTAGGGAATCCCCAGCGGGGAGGTGACATAGCCCTGAGATGGATCCTGGGGAAAGTTCGGAAGCTCCCCCCACTTGGGGAGGTGGCGCCGGCGCCCGAAGTGTGCGAAATACCCCGCATCTAGCTGGAGATACGTATGGATGACGTCGTTGCCAAGAAACGGGTGGTCACCCGCGAGCTGGCGCTGCACGCGTTATATGAGGCAGCCGAGCTCGAGCACAATCTTATGTGCACCTACCTGTATGCGGCGTTCAGCCTCAAGGACGGGGTGGCGGAGGGCCTGGCGCCCGATGAGGCCGAGGCTGTGAGCCGGTGGCGCCAGAAGCTGATCCGGGTCGCGGTCGAGGAAATGCAGCATCTTGCCGCCGTGTGGAATATCACAGCGGCCCTGGGCGGCAGCCCCAGGTTTGGCCGTACGAACTTTCCGCTCGATCCAGGCCTCCTGCCGGCCGGCATCGTCGTCAAGCTCGCCCCCTTTTCGCCCGAAACGCTGCAACACTTCGTCTTCCTGGAGCGCCCGCGGGGTTCGGCCGAGCAGGACGGCGAGGGGTTCGTGTACGAGCGCAACTATATTCGCGGAAGCGACTATGCGCGGCTGACCCCGATGGGGATCAACTACGACACGGTCGGTGATTTCTACGCAGCGTTGTCGGATGGACTCAAGTCCATGGTAGCCCAGTATGGGGAGGGTGTTGCCTTTGCCGGTGATCCGGCCCTGCAGCTATCGCAGAACGAGATCAACATGGCCGGCTGCAAGCCGGTGATCTGCGTGAAGACCGCGCTTGCGGCTTTTGATGCCATTGTCGTTCAAGGGGAGGGCGCGCCCGCGGACTCCGTTGATTCGCATTACCAGAAATTTTTGGGCATCCGCGAAGAGTATCGTGCGCTCAAGGCGAAGAATCCGGACTTCTCCCCGGCCTTTCCAGCGGCAACCAATCCCGTTCTGCGCCGGCCACCACGTCCTGAGGGTCGCGTCTGGCTCGAGAACCCTGAGGTGATCGCCGTTGTCGATCTCGCCAATGCGGCCTACGGGCTGATGTTGCGGCTCCTCGCGTATGCCTATGCATTGCCGGGGCCGAGTGCCGAGAAGTCTCTTGCGGCCGATCTTGCGATTGGCCTGATGCAGGCCGTGGTGCCCTTGGCGGAACGCGCGGCACGTCTGCCTGCTGGTCCGTCGAATCCGCATTGCAATGGCGGAATGTCGTTTATCGTGCTGCGCGACTCCGCCGCGCTTCCTCCGGGACGCGCCGCGAGGCGGTTTTTTGTCGAACGCTTTACACAGTTAGCCGATGCGGGTGCCGAGCTGCGTTCATGCGGTGACGGGCGGGCGTTGGCTGCCGCTGACCTGCTGGCGAAGCTGTCGAAGCGTGCTATGCGGGGATTTGACCTCAGCGCGCCTGCGGCTGCGGCGGTCAGCGTTGGCGCATCCGTTGCTGGGGCGGCCGCAAACGGCGCGGCAGCGGCTCCAGGCACTCACGTGTCGTCGACTGCGGCTCCGGCGGGCTCGCCGGCAATTGCCGCCCAGCAGAGCGCCGCACCGTCGACCACAGCGAACGGCATCGAAACCGCCCACGGCAGCAAACTCGATCTCATGTTCGAAACCAAGCGGTGTATCCACGCCCGCTTCTGCGTGACCGGCGCCCCCGACGTGTTCCTGGCCAACGTACAGGGTCCCTGGATTCATCCTGACGCCATGGAAGTTGAACGGGTGGTTGAGATTGCCCATGCCTGCCCATCAGGCGCGATCCAGTACCGCCGTACGGATGGCGTGCATGACGAAACCGCACCACCGGTCAATCTCGCGAGCATTCGCGAGGCCGGTCCGTATGCTTTCAGAGGCCAACTCGAGCTCGATGGCGAGCCGATCGGCATGCGTGCCACCCTGTGCCGCTGCGGTGCTTCGAAGAACAAGCCGTTCTGCGACAGCTCACATCATGATGTTGGATTCAACGCAACGGGCGAGCCCGCCAGCGGCAAGACCGATGCGCTTGCGGTTCGCAACGGTGTGCTGGCTATCGACCCGCAGCTCAACGGACCGTTGTCAATTCGGGGTAACCTGGAGATTACGAGTGGCACCGGGCGTGTCGTCGCTCGCGTGATGACAGCGAAGCTGTGTCGTTGCGGCGGCAGCGCGACGAAGCCGTTCTGCGACGGCACGCATGCGCGGATCGGGTTCAAATCGAGCTAGGCCCGGCGCGTCTTCGCCGAGGTGGCGTAGCCAGCGGCGAGCCCTGGGCGACAGCGTGAATCGAGCCGCCCTGGATCAGGCGCTGCGATACAGTTTCGTCATGACGAACTCGACATGACCCAGTGCCTCCGCTGCGGTGAATCGACCGTTCGCGGTGCGCACGATGGTATCAATCAGCGCATCACCCGCCTGATCGATCGTCATCTCGCGGCGGATGATTCCGGAGACGTCAACGTCGATGTGCTCGCTCATGGTGCGCACGGTTCGTGGATTACCGCTGACTTTAATGACCGGCATGAGCGGATTGCCGATGACATTGCCTTGTCCGGTTGGAAAGATGTGCAGCGCGTATCCGGCAGCGGCCTGTAACGTGCAACACTCCGCTGCCGCTGACGACGTGTCCATGAAATAAAGTCCAGCGCCCCGCGCGGGTGCTTCCGCCGGCGCCAACACATCGATGAACTTCGTTTGCTTGCCGATCTTCTCGAGATTGCCCAAGGCCTTTTCTTCAATGGTCGTGAGGCCGCCGGCGATGTTGCCCTTGGTGGGCTGACTGTCGGAAAGGTCCGAAGTCTTGTGTGCTTCGATCACGTCCGTTTGATATGCCGTCCAGGTCTTCATGAATTTCGCCGCGATCTCGGGCGAGGCAGCCCTGGCCGCGGCCAGGTGCTCGGCACCCGTCAACTCGGAGGTCTCACCGAAACAGCCATACAGGCCCAGCGGTACCAGCTTGTCATACATGTTGCCCACGGTCGGACACGAGGCAAGGCCGGTGGTCGTGTCACTTTCGCCGCATTTGGCCGCGATCCAGACATCCGTCAAGGGGCACTCCACGCGCACTTTTTCCGAGGCAAAGTGCACGAATTCCTTCGCCTTGCGGGACGCAGCCGCCACGGTGGCAATGTCGCCGTTCCCCTCGATCGAGAAGCCCGCCACGGGTTTGCCGGTCCTGGCGATGCCGTCCACGACTTTCCGGGTCCAGCCGGGCTCGATGCCGATCACGACGCATGCCGCGACGTTCGGATTGGATCCGGTGCCGATCATGGTGCGGAAGTGAAGCTCGAGGTCTTCGCCAAACTGCAATCGCCCGTATGCATGCGGCAGGGCGATCGTCCCACGGATGTGCGCGGCCACCGCTTCGCACGCAGCGTTGGAGATATCATCGAGCGGCAGGATCACGACGTGATTACGTATGCCGACCCGGCCGTTTTCGCGCCGATAGCCCCAGATCGTCTGTTTTGGGTTTGACATGTTGCTCACCAGCGCTTCGTCTTCAGATTGTGAGTGTGGACGTGATCGCCTTTGCGCACCGCTGCTACTATGCGGCCGATGTCCTGGCCATACTTGACGACGGTATCGCCCACCGACAGGTCTTTGAGAGCGACCTTGTGTCCCAGCGGGACATCCTGATTGAGGACGCCGCGAAACTCGCTGTTATCCTCGGTTACGACGCAGAACAGGTCGGTCCCGGCGGTGAGATTCTCGACGACTACCACGCCGACGTTGTCGCGGCGGTCGTGCACGAGCAGGTGAGGTATCTTGTCCATGATGATGATCCAAGGGTGACCTGGGCCATTTATAAGAGATAGAATTATAGATTGTTTTCGCTTGGGGTAGCGGCCGCAGTTTGAAAGAGGTAGAGACTCACTTTTGATCACATCCGCCGAGCCGCCGTTCGATCTGCTGGTCATCGGCGGTGGAATCAATGGTGTTGGAATTGCCCGCGATGCCGCGGGCCGTGGTCTTTCGGTGCTGCTCGTGGAGCAGGGCGACCTCGCGTCCGGAACATCTTCCGCGTCCTCGAAACTGGTGCACGGCGGGTTGCGCTACCTGGAGCAATACGAATTCCGTCTCGTACGCGAGAGTCTGGCGGAGCGGGAAGTGCTGCTGGCCGCCGCTCCGCACATCATCTGGCCGTTGCGCTTCGTCCTGCCGATTCACAGCGGCTTGCGGTCGTCCTGGGTCCTTCGAGCCGGCCTGTTTCTCTATGATCACATCGGCGGACGCAAGATCCTGCCCCCCACTCGCACCGTACGCAGGGAGGGCGATCGCGCACTGCTGCCGCTACAGGAGCGCTACGTTCAAGGGTTTGAATACTCGGACTGCTGGGCGGATGATGCGCGGCTGGTCGTAATCAATGCAATCGATGCAGCGGAGCGGGGCGCGTGTATCGAACCGGGCTGGCGCGTTACCGCGGCACAACGCGAAGGCGAGCTCTGGCACGTCGATATGACATCCGCCGCTGGCCAACAGCGAACCGTCCGGACGCTCGGCCTGGTCAACGCTGCGGGTCCGTGGGTCGAGGAGGTCCTGCGCGCGACCGGCAGCACTCGCCGCAGTTCGCTACGGCTGGTAAAAGGTAGTCACGTCGTGGTCCCGCGACTTTATGACGGTCCGCAGGCGTTTACCCTGCAGACGAGCGACCGTCGAATCGTGTTCATCATTCCCTACGAGGATGATTTCACGCTCATCGGCACGACTGACATTCCCTTCACGACAGATCCTGCCAAAGTCAGCGCCAGCGCAGACGAGATACAGTACCTATGCAGCCTCGCGTCGGAGTATCTGAAAACTCCCGTCAACGCACGGGATGCGGTATGGAGTTACTCGGGTGTGCGGCCGCTTTATGATGACGGCGACGTCAGCGCGTCAACCGTTACCCGGGAATACGTGTTCGATCTCGACACTGCTGCCGGGCGCACGCCCCTGCTATCGGTGTTTGGTGGCAAGCTGACCACCTACCGGAGGTTGGCCGAGCACGCGATGGCCGAGCTTCGTGCACCTTTGCGCTTCGATGCCAGGGAATGGACGCGCGGCTCGACGCTGCCGGGGGGTGACATGGATAGGGCGGACTTCGAGGCATTCGCCTCGGCTCAGACGGCTCGTTTCGCGTTCGCGCCGCCGAAGTTGATTCGACGACTGTGTCGCGCATACGGAACGCGGGTCGAGCGCATCATGGGAAATGCGCAAGGCCTGAGCGATATGGGGGAGGAAGTCGCCCCCCAGATCTACGAAGCCGAGCTGCAATACATGCGTGATCGGGAGTGGGCCCGGACCGGGGAGGATGCGCTCTGGCGTCGCTCCAAGTTGGGATTACGGTTTGACAGCGCTCAAAGGGAACGTGTTGCGGATTGGTTTGCGAGATCAGGTGGGCGGCCGGCGGGCCTTGCGTCCCCTGGCGCGCTCTAGGCCGTCTCAACGGGACCGGACGCGCTTCAGCGCCTCGCGCCAGCCGGCCATCTCCCGTCCGCGCACCGCTGAATCCAACTTCGGCTCGCACCGTACATCGACTTCCCACAGGCGAGCGATGTCTTCCAGCGACGAATAGAGGCCATGGCCCAGGCCTGCCAGGCAGGCTGCCCCGAACGCGGTTGATTCGGCCATCTTCGGCCGCAGAATTGGAAGTCCCAGCACATCGGCCAGGCGCTGCAGAAAGAATCCGTTTTGCGCCATGCCGCCGTCGACCTTCAGCTGCGCTGGCCCGATTCCGTCCGCCGCCATGGCATCCAACAAGTCGCGTGTTTGATACACCACGCTGTCCAACCCTGCACGGGCTATTTCCGCGCGGCTGGAGGCCCGGGTCAGCCCAACAATCGCACCGCGCGCATCCGGGTCCCAGTAGGGCGCGCCGAGGCCCGTGAAGGCGGGCAACAAGTAGACTCCGCCGGAATCGGGGACGGACTGCGCCAGCAGCTCGATTTCCGGGGCGCGCGCGATGATTCCCAATCCATCGCGTAACCATTGGATCGTGGAGCCTGCCGACAGGATGGATCCCTCGAGCGCATACGTGGTTTGGCCATTGAGCCGATATGCCACGGTACTCAACAGCCGGTTTTGTGAACGTACCAGGCGCGGGCCCGTATTGAGCACGAGGAAGGCGCCGGTTCCGTACGTGCTCTTGACCTCGCCCGCGGCAAAACAGGCCTGTCCGATCAGGGCGGCCTGTTGATCTCCGGCCACGCCGCGAATCGGCACAGTCGCGCCGAAAACGTCTTTGTCAGTGACACCGAAGTCGCCTGCGCTGTCACGAACCTCCGGCAGGCACTTCATCGGCACGCGGAAGAGCTCGCACAGAGCCTCATCCCAATGGCCGGTGCGGATGTCCAATAGGGCAGTGCGGCTGGCGTTACTGACATCCGTCGCATGAACCCGCCCACCCGTGAGCCGCCAGATGAGGAAGCTATCGACAGTGCCAAAGGCGAGGTGACCGGCCTCAGCCGCTGCGCGGGCACCCGGCACGCGCTCGAAGATCCAGGTGAGCTTGGTCGCCGAAAAATACGGGTCCAGGCGCAGGCCCGTCTTTTCAATCACCTCGGATTCGTGACCCGCTTCCTGCAGCTTTCGGCACTCATCCGCCGTGCGCCGGTCCTGCCAGACAATGGCGTTGTAGACAGGGATGCCGGTGCGTCGATCCCACAGGAGAGTGGTTTCGCGCTGGTTGGTAATGCCGATAGCTGCGACCGGCTGCTGTGGGGCGGGCAGCTGCCGCAACACTTCGCGGGCGCTCGAGAGTGTCGTAGCCCAGATGACTTCCGGGTCATGCTCCACCCAGCCCGAGGCCGGATAGATCTGTTCGAAGGGATGTTGGTTGAGGGCCAGGACGGCGCCCCCTGTCGAGAAGGCGATTGAGCGGCTGGAGCTCGTGCCCTGATCGATCGCCAGCACAATGGAGTCGGTGTCGCCCATCTGGCCCCGACGATATCACGGCATAGGGACCCGCGGGTTGCGCATGGGATTGGCGGCCAGACAGGCTCTAGGTGCGCCCCGTAACGGGCAGCAGTGCCCCGGTAATGTCCTGTGCCTGCTCGGATGCGAGAAACAGGATGATGTTCGCCAGCGATTCGGCGGTCACCCAGGTGGAAAAGTCGGCCTTGGGCATGTCCTTCCTGTTGGGCGGTGTGTCGATGATCGACGGCAGAACGGCATTGACCGTGATCCGCTGGTCCTTCAGCTCAGCGCTGAGACTTTCGGTGAGGCGGTGCACACCCGCTTTTGAAGCCGCATAGGCACCCATTCCCGCACCCGCCTTCAGGGCCGCGTAGGCCCCGACATTGACGATCCTGCCCGCACGGCTCGTGCGCAGGTGCGGTATCGCAGCTCGACACGTATTCAGCGCAGTCTTGACATTGATCGTGAACAACGAATCCCAGGCAGTGGGATCTCCATCCGCCACGGTCTGCCAGCGGAACGCTCCCGCGATATTGATCACTGCATCCAATCCCCGCAGCCGGACCTGCGCGGTATCGACAGTGCTTTTGGCCGCGGCCGCATCGGCCAAATCAACGCCGGGTAAAAAGACCGCGGCGGTTCCCAACTCCGCAACCAGACCCGCGGGCGCCGTGGGTGCGCGATCGATGAGCGCCACGCGCGCCCCGAGCGCGATGGCTGCGCGCGCCGTTGCCGCTCCGAGAGATCCGAAGCCGCCCGTAATCACGATTGCCTGATCGCGCATTGGCTCGCTCCTGGTGTAATACTGGGAAGTCTAATGCCTTTTCAAATGGAATCCACTTTTCATGCCCAGTCTGCACGTGTTGTTGAAGAAAGAAGACCTCAATCCCGCGCACCTGGAGGGGCGCGTGCTGATCGTGTTGGATATCCTGTTTGCGACGTCGACCATGGTGCACGCCCTGGCCGCGGGAGTCGAAGCGATCTGGCCGGCCCTGGACAGCGATGATGCGAATCGGGTCGCCGCAGGGATCGGGGAGTGCCTGCGTTCGGGCGAATATCTGGCCGAGCACCTGCCGGGATTCGCTCCTGCCATGCCGCTGCTGTTGGGAAGAGAGCCACTGCAGGGCAGGAAGTTGGTCTATTGCACTACCAACGGCACGATTGCGCTGCGCGCAGCGGCAGGTGCGTCATACGCATATGTGGGCGCGCTGTTGAATGGGGCAGCGTTGGCCGCGCACATCCGGCAGGCACACCCCGAGTCATCCGTACTCATCGTATGTTCCGGATCAGTGGGTAATTTCAATCTCGAGGATTTCTACGGCGCCGGTCACTTCGTCGATCACTTCGAGAAACACGGTGAGTACGAGCTCAACGATGCTGCGCGGGGCGCGAGACTAGTGCGCCGTGGCTATGACGCGCGCACGGTGCTCATGGGTTCACGTGTCGGATTGATGATGCAGGCAAAGGGGCTGACGGACGAGGTCGAGTATTGCGCGCAACTGGACATATTGAACGTCATCGCACGTCTGGATCGCGGGGCGCTCAGGACGGTCAAATATTGAGGTCCCATTACACCGAAAGCCATTGACGTGGACGTAGCAGCCGATATCATATCAGTTGTTACTATCGCGATCGATATTATCGGACCGCTCAGCAATGGACAACCGCCTGCGCAATTTCGGGTTTCTGCTGAAAGAGCTCAGCCGCCGCTACGTACAGCGGTTCGAGGTGCGGGCGCGCGAGATCTCGCTCAACCTCGCGCAATGTAAAGTACTGGTGCGCCTGGAAAAGAACGAAGGCGTGAGCCAGGCGCGCCTGGCCGAGCTGACCGAAGTCGATGCCATGACCATGGTTCGCATCCTGGACCGGATGGAGGCTGATGGGCTGCTCGAGCGTCGCCCGGACCCCGCGGATCGCCGCGCCCGCTGTCTTTATCTCACCGCGAAGGCCAAGCCTCTTCTGGATGAGATCTGGCGCCTGAGCGATGCCACACGCGCGGAAGTGTTTGCCGGCATCGGCAAGAGCGAGCGCGATGTATGCATAAGCGTCCTGGAGCGCATCCACGACAACCTGATCCGGCTCGAGGGCAAAGGCTCTCCCGACGAATCCGGTCCGAAGGCAAAGCCGTCAGCCGCGGGCCGCCTGGCGAGTATCGATCATGACTGAGGCCGGCTGGTCCAAGCGGTTGCGTTTACCTCTGATGATCGGCGGCCCCGCGCTCGTCGCGATGATCGCCGCGTATGTCTATATGACCGGCGGGCGGTACGAGGCTACGGATGACGCCTATGTCCAGACCGCAAGTGTGGCTGTCAGCTCCAATGTTGCCGGGCGCGTCCGGGAAGTGGGAGTGCGGGATAATCAGGCCGTTCACAAAGGCGACGTGTTGTTCCGGCTCGATGACGAGCCTTTTCGGATCGCGGTCGAGGAAGCTGCCGCGCAACTCTCCAGCGCACGGCTACAAGTCGAATCGCTGAAGGCCAGCTACCGGCAGCGCCGGGCCGAGCTGGAATCCGCACGCGAGACGCTGGCCTTCCAAAAGCGCGAGACCGATCGCCAGCGGCGGCTGCTGACCGCGGGCATATCCTCGCAGGTGCAGGTCGATCGCGCCGTTCATGCGCTCGATAGCGCACGTACGCAACTGGCAGCCGCGGAACAACAGGTCAGTGCGGTTGTTGCGAACCTGGGCGGTGACCCAAACATTGCACCGGACCGTCACCCGATGGTTCAACAGGCGCAGGCACTACTCGATCGCGCGAAGCTGAATCTCTCCTACACGGTCATCAGGGCGGCCAGTGACGGCATCGTCACGCGAGTCGAGCAGCTGCAGGCTGGAACCTACATCAGCGCATCGGCGCCGGTGTTCGCGCTGGTAGTTGCCGAAGACACCTGGATCGAGGCGAATTTCAAGGAAGACCAGCTTACGCACATGCGTGTCGGTCAGCCGGTCGATGTGCGCGTGGATAGTTATCCGGGCAAGCAATTCCCGGGCACGGTCGTGAGTGTCAGCCCGGGCACGGGCTCGCAATTCTCGCTGCTGCCCGCCGAGAACGCGACGGGCAACTGGGTCAAGGTGGTGCAGCGTCTGCCAGTGCGGATCGAACTGCGGCAGATCGATCCGGAGTTTCCGTTGCATGGCGGTCTCAGTGCCACTGTAAAAGTGGACACCGGGCATGAGCGTCACCTGTTCGTCCCAGGCGAGTCCCGGGCAGTGAGCGCCCGAGCAACCGCCCAGACCCAGCCCCCCAGCGCCCAGTCCGGCAACGAGCTTGCAGCGGCGAAGTGAGCCCGAAACCCGCAGCCCTGGCCGTGGCGCTGCCCGGTGCGACGCCGGCGGCCACACCGGCGCAAGGGCCCATCACTGCGGCACCCACGTCCGTCGCGGCAGCCGCAGCCTCCGCGGCGCCCGCAGCCTCCGGGGCACAATCCACGCGCCATCCCCAACATCGTGTTCTCATCACCATAACGGTGATGTTGGCCTCGATCATGCAGGCGCTCGACACGACGATTGCCAACGTGGCGCTGCCTCGAATTCAAGGCTCATTGTCTGCCACGCAGGATCAGATGACCTGGGTCCTGACTTCATACATCGTCGCCGCGGCCATCATGACGCCGTTGAGTGGCTGGCTCGCCGGGCAGATTGGCCGCCGGCGCGTATTCCTCATCTCGGTGCTGGGATTCACGCTTACCTCAGCGCTCTGCGGTATTGCGCAGACGCTGCCGCAGATCGTGATTGCGCGGATGCTGCAGGGCCTGTGCGGGGCTGCGTTGGTTCCTCTTTCGCAGGCAGTTCTGCTCGATATCAATTCACCGCAAGACCATCCCCGGGCGATGGCCCTCTGGGTCATGGGTGTCACGGTCGGTCCCATCCTGGGACCCGCCCTCGGTGGCTGGCTGACCGAGAATTACAACTGGCGTTGGGTCTTTTACATCAATCTGCCAATCGGCATTCTCAGTGTCCTGGGCACGATCTGGTTTCTCTGCGAAACACCCGTGCGCAAGTCGCGCTTCGATTTCTTCGGGTTCACGACTCTGAGCCTGGCGATCGGCGCGCTGCAGTTGCTACTGGACCGTGGTCAGCTCAAAGACTGGTTCAGCTCGCCGGAAATCTGGATCTTCGCCAGCATTGCGGCTGTGTCGTTCTATCTCTTCGTGGTCCACATGTTCACGACGAGCGCCGCGCCCTTCGTGAGCCCGGGGTTGTTCAAGGACCGTAACTTCCTCGCCGGCTGCGTTTTTATCTTCATCGTGGGGCTCGTGCTGTTTGCAACACTGGCGCTGCTGCCGCCGTTGCTGCAGGGCTTGATGAACTATCCGGTCGTGTTGACCGGCCTGGTCACAGCTCCGCGCGGTGTCGGCACGCTGGCGGCGATGATCGTCGTGAGCCGTTTGATGGGCAAGATTGACACGCGCCTCATCATAGTCGGTGGCCTTGCCATTACTACGCTTTCGCTATGGACCATGACCGGTTTCTACCTGCAGATGGACACCTCGATGGTGATCTGGACCGGACTGTTGCAGGGGCTGGGCTCTGGAATGGTGTACGTTCCGCTGGCGGCAGTGGCTTTTGCGACGCTGGCGCCCGCGTACCGCAACGAAGGTACCGCGTTTTTCAGTTTGATCCGGAACATCGGCAGCAGCATCGGCATCTCCGTTGTTACAACGATGCTTACCCGAAACACCCAGTTGATGCACTCCCGGCTGGCCGAGCACGTCACTGCCTACCTGGATCCACTACATCCCGCGATTTCGACGACGAGGCGGGGCATGGCCATGCTCAACCAGACCGTGACGACTCAGGCAGCGATGATTGCCTACAACAATGACTTCAAGATGATGATGATCCTGAGCGTGTGTGCCATGCCGTTCGTCGCGCTGCTGCGCGGCGCACGGACGACGCAGGGCGGCGAACAGGTCGTGGTGGTGGAATGAGGGGGAGTCGCCGCCAGCAACGCTGGCTGAAACGTTGGTCGGAACGCTGGACGGAGCGTTGGCCGGAACGTGGGCTGAAACGTTGGTCGGAACGTTGGTCCAAGCGCTGGCCATGGTTCGCCTTGGCACTGGGACTCACCGGCACCCTCGCGGCGTGCCAGGTTGGACCGGATTTCAAGCGGCCGGACCCGCCGCAAGTGGGACGCTACACGGCCCAGCGCTCAGCGCTCGGGTCCGGTGCACCCCCGCCCGTGGATCAACAGATTACCTGGGGTGCGGACCCCGGCCGGGAGTGGTGGCGCCTGTTTCATTCGGATGCACTCGATGCAGTCGTCAAGAGTGCCCTCGAAGGAAATCGCACACTGATCGCCGCCGATGCAAACTTGGCTCAGGCACGCGAGCTCGCGGGTGCGCAGGCGGGTGCTCTCTACCCCCAACTCGCAATGACCGCCGGTGCTGGCAGGCAGCGCTACGGAGCCGAATTTCTCGGCTCGTTTGCGAAGCCACCGCCGTTCAACTATTACGCGCTCGGGCCAACAGTGAGTTATGCGCTCGACTACACCGGTGGCACCGCCCGTTCGGTCGAACAGCAGTACGCGCTCGCCGAATACCAGCGGCAGCAACTCAACGCTGCCTACCTCATGGTCACCGGAAACGCAGTCATGCAGTCTCTGCGGATCGCCCTCCTGCAGGGCGAGATTGCCACCGTCGAGGCGATTATCGAGGAGGACCGGCAGAACAGGCAGCTGGTGGAGGTTGCCTTCGATGCTGGCTCAGTGTCGCGCGTCGATGTGCTCAGCGCCGACAGTCAGCTCGCCAGTGATGCGACACTCCTGCCGCCACTGCGCCAGGAGCTCGGCGTCGCGCGTCATGCCTTGTCTGTCATCCTGGGCCGTTTTCCCACGGAGGCCGCGCCTCCCGAGTTCGCGCTCTCGCAAGTGACTCTGCCCCGAAATCTGCCGGTGAGTCTGCCGTCGGAACTGGCCCACCGCAGGCCGGACATTCTCGCGAGCGAGGCTCGATTGCACGCGGCTACGGCTGCCGTCGGCGTCGCGACCTCCAACCTGTATCCGCATATTGTTCTGACCGGTTCGCTCGGACTGCAGTCCACCGCGCTGAGCAGCTTGTTCGAGGGTGGGAGTACTGCCTACGGTGTTGCGGGATCGCTGACGGCACCGCTGTTCGATGGCGGCACGTTGCGTGCGCAGAAGAGGGCCGCGGTGGATGCTCTCCAGGCCAGTGCCGCGAACTACCAACAGACGGTTCTGGAGGCATTCGGGCAGGTTGCCGATTCCCTGGAAGCTCTGGATCACGATGCGGAGCAGCTCGACGCCCAGGCGCACGCACAGGACGCCGCGCGCGAAAACGTTGACCTCACCCGCAGGAGCTACAACGAGGGTAACGTCGGCGTCCTGCAGGTTCTGGATGCCGAGCGGCTGTATCAGAACGCCCGGCTGGGGTATGTACGTGCCCAGGCACAGCGCTACATGGACACGGTACAATTGTTCCTGGCGCTGGGAGGTTCCGGCCCATAAAGCGAGGCCCATGTCCGTTGTCATAGAAACGCACGACCTGGCCAAGAGCTACGGCAAGTTCGGCGCACTTCACGGTCTGAACCTGTCGATGCCGCAAGGCAGTGTGTTTGCCCTGGTCGGCGCCAGCGGCGCGGGCAAGACCACGACCATCAAAATACTCCTCAACATGATCGCGCCGTCACGGGGCTCCGCGCGGATCCTGGGAGTCGATACGCGGGCCATCCGGCCATCCGTACTGGCACAGATCGGCTATGTTTCGGAAAGCCAGGCGCTGCCTTCACGGCTTCGCGTCGGGCAGTTCTTTGACTATCTGCGCCCCTGTTACAAGACCTGGGACACGCCTCTCGAGCAGCAGTTGCGCACTCAGTTGCGCTTACCCCCAGAGCGCAGGATCAGCGAGCTTTCGCACGGAATGCGTCTGAAACTGGCGCTCGCCTGCGCGCTGGCATACCGCCCCCGGCTGCTGGTTCTTGATGAGCCCTTCAGCGGTCTCGACGCACTCACGCGCGACGAGATGATCGGAGAGTTCCTACGCGAGCCGCGCCAGATGTCGATTCTCATCTCCTCACACGAGCTCGACGAAGTCGAGCGCCTGGCCACCCATGTCGCGTTCCTTGATGAAGGGCGGCTGCTATTCCAGGGCACGCTGCCGGAGTTGCGCGAGCACGCGAGGGAGGTGTTCTCGTGGAGCGGGCATTCGCGGGCCGAGGCTCCGCAGGCAGCCCACGCGCCGCTGCGCGCGATTTTTGTCTCGATGGTCAGTGCTGCGCGCGCCGCCCGATGATCTGGCCCATCTTCCGCAAGGACTGGACGCTCCTATGGCCCCTGGCGGTGCTGGTCACGATCATCCAGATCGCGTTCGAATGGGCCATCTATAAATTTGGGTTCTTCGGCGCGGCGCCGCTGGCTCGCGAGCTTCTGCGCCTGCTCATCCCCGCCTGGTTCATCGGGGTCATCGCACTATCGATCGCTGTCGTGCACGAAGACACCGTGCCAGGTGTGGATCAGGACTGGCTCATCCGGCCGCTCGCCCGGACCGACCTGCTGCTGGCAAAGCTGCTATTCGTCCTCGTCAGCGTCTGCCTGCCGATGCTCGTGCTGAATTTCAGCGACGAGCTGGTGTCAGGCTTTCCGGTATGGCCGTCTTTGGGGGTCGCGCTTTACAAAGAAGCCTACCTGCTCATATGCCTGTTGATTCCAGTCATGGCGGTGGCCTCCGCCACACGCAACATGATAGATCTGGTAGTGCTCGTAGCGGCACTGGTCGTTCTGTACGCTGCCAGCCTGTGGCTCAGCGCGACGTTGTTTGACGTGGATCGCTGCCCAACTTGCGATACCAGCATTTCCTGGTTGCAACACCTTTTGCAGCACGTCGGCCTGTTCGTCGGATCAGCAGTGGTTCTCGCTCTTCAGTATTACCGGCGCAGGACCCAGGCGTCACGGTTGGTTCTGGCGGCGGGTGTCGTGTCGCTCGTCATCGTGCAACTGCCGTGGAGCGCCGCGTTCACCATTCAAAGCTGGATGGGTACGCCCCTGGGCTCTTCACCGGCAGCAATCCGGATCACCGCGGAGCCGGCCGAAGTCACGGATGGGACTGGCACCGGTCGCAGCAGACAGGACACTGCCCGGCGTGCAACACAGGCGCTCCTGCAGGGAGATGTCGATACGGCGGTGCTCAGCTTGAAAAGCGTAGGCCGGGCACATGATGTAGCGGTGATGTTGAATGTTCCACTGCGTGTCACGGGGTTGAAGCAGGACGAGTTCCTGGTCGTCGATCGTGCCGAGCTTGCGCTGCTCGATGCCCATGGCGAGGTGCTCTACAGGGGCACGGGTACCGAGCGCAAGTCGGTGCCACTGTTCGCTGATCCAACCCAGCCGGAGGTGGTACGGCAGAAGTTTGCGATACCGGGCGCGCTCTACAGGCGAATCAGGCAGCGGGCGGTTGGCGTGGTCATCGACTACTCGCTGACCCTCAGGGCCCTGGTCGCCGAGCACAAGATCCGTGCAACCGATGGTGAGCTGTGGTCACCCCTGGCAGGGATGTGTCAGACGGGTAGCGAGGCGAGCGCCGCATCCATTCGGTGCAAGCAAATAGGCCGGGCGCCGAACTGCTACGCGGCAACCCTGTATGGCCCGGATGGCCGGCACAATCCGCCGGTGTATTCCTGCGGTTCGGACTACCGGCCGTTCATTCCGGCCCCCATGCATATCATCAGCTTCCTCGGGATGGACCTGCCGATACGGGACGCCTACGGTGTCGCTCACTATGAAGTTGACGGTTCCGATCTGTCGCATTCCTACATCACGCTGAAAATTTACGAAACGGGACAGCACTTTCGCCGCAGGGTGGCTGCGCGCACTCAACCGCCAGCCGCGGATTGACAGAGCGCCGCCATCGCGCGTTCCACCGTGTCACAGGCGAGGGAGGCACCATCCTCGGCGCCGACATGGCGTCCCGCGCTCCGCGCGCGTTCGATGTAACTTGATTTGACCAGCAGCTCGTTCAATTGCCGCGCGGCCTGGCCGGCCTGGTAACTGCGCTTGCTCAACCACAAACCCGCGCCGATCCGGGCCACGCGCGCCGCATTGTCAGGTTGGTCGAATGCAAACGGCATGACCAGTTGTGGCACCCCGGCACGCAATGCCTGGGAAGTCGTTCCAACACCACCCTGGTGCACGATGCACGCCGATTGCGGGAACACGCGCGAGTAGGGCGCGTAGTCGGCCGCGAAGACCTCGTTCGAGAGATTCGCCGGAGGTGGGTTCTTACCCATCAACAACAGAGCGCGCCTGCCGAGGTGGCGGGCCGCGGCGGCGCTCTCGTCGAAGAACCGGCCTGGATCCATTACTGCCGTGGAGCCAAGCGTGAAAGTGACTGGTGGCGGCCCGCAGTCGAGCCAGCTCTGCATGGCTTGCGACACTACCGCGCTCTCCTGATCGTAAAATATGCAACCCGTCTGGACGGTGTTCGCGGGCCAGTCCGGCTGGGGCCGCCCCAACACGCTGGAGAACAGGGCCAGGTTGAGATAGGGCGAAAAACGATCCCGTAGCAGTGGGTGGTGCGTTGGCCGCAGCTGCAGTGAGCGGCGCAGCTCGGCTATGGGCTCGCCCCAGTTACGGGTGGCGAGCCTGAACACATCCAACAGGCGCCGTTGTATGAACGGTGGCGCGCGCGTCAATAAATGATTACCCGGCAAGAATGGCAGCACGGGAGGGTCATACGCCGAGAAGAAGGAGAAGGGCGCAAGAATCGCCGCCGCCCAGGGGATCCTGAGCTTCTCGGCAATGAGCGGAGCTGCGAGAACGACTTCTCCGGAGATGAGGAAGTCTGCCCCCTCGGTCGCCCGCGACATGTCAGCGTACATGTCCCCGACATGCGGCAGCAGCAGTGTACGGATGAGATACTCGGGCCCCTTCCTGGGATCCAGCACTTGCCGCAGCATCTGCGGATCGTCGGGCGCGGCGAGCGGCCGCAGGGGGCTGAATTCGAGCCCGGCCGCGCCGACTTTGTCCCGGTAAAACTCGCTCGTGGCGAGGACTACATCGTGGCCGCGCCCCTGCAGGCCTAATGCCAGGCCCATCACTGGATGCAGATCACCGAGTGAGCCGAGAGTCGAGAGAACGATTCGCCGCTTGCCGCTCATCGGGACAACATGAACGCTGGATGAATGAAGATTATTGCTCAGCCCGAGCAACTTGTGCGCCGCTCGCGTGTCATAAAAACCCGCGGGGAGGTCCCCCGGGCCGTTGAGCGGGGTCGGCGCCGACGAAAACTGTGAATTTCAGCGGGGCGGGACGTTTGGATCTCGACAAGCCTCATGCCATCATTCGCGATTGTGTTTTCCGGCCGCGGTCCACTGAGTGATGCTGTCAATTTTTCCTGCGACATTCACCCGTCAACCGATTCTCCTCGCGCTGCTTGCCTGGCTGGCGGCCGTGACGGCGCAAGCGAGTGCCGAGCCCGCCCCGTTCGATCTCGCCGGGCCGAGCCTCGCGGTCACTGTGACCCGCGGGCAGCAGACTCTGCCGATTACCCAGGTACCCAACCTCGCGCCGGGCGACCGGCTGTGGATCCAGGCGGATTTTCCCGCCTCCCAGGCAGCCCACTACCTCATGGTCGCCGCTTTCCTGCGCGGCGCTACGAACCCGCCGCCGCAGAACTGGTTTTTCCCGTGCGAGACGTGGACCGCGAAGTGCATGCAGAAGGGCTTGACCGTCACGGTTCCAGCCGATGCCCAGCAGGTGCTGGTATTCCTGGCGCCCGAAACGGGTGGTGACTTCAGAACGCTCGTCAGTGCCGTCAAGGGCCGTCCAGGCGCATTCGTGCGCAGCTCCCAGGACCTGAACCAGGCATCGCTCGATCGCGCCCGGCTGGAGAAGTATCTCTCGGCGGTGCGCTCGATGAACGAGAGTGATCCATCCAGGCTGAAGGAGGTCGCACCCTTGCTGGCGCGCAGTCTCGCCATCAAGCTCGATGACAAGTGCCTGGACCGCAATACCCTCCTGCAGGCTCCCTGCCTGATGCAAGGGCAGAGCTCGCTGATCCTCAACGACGGGCACAGTACGTCGATCGTCGAAGCGCTCACCACCGGTCCCGCGAGCGACCTCGCCATGGAGGCGAGCTTTACGCCGCAGCTCAGTTACGGCTACTACAGCCCCTACATCGCCTCCGTCCTGGACATTGCGCGAATTTTCGACTCGTTCCGGACCGCGCAGTATCAATACATTCCGGCGCTGACCACGCAGCAAGGCGAGCAGCTTGCACTGACTCTCAACAGCGCGCCGTCGTTCCACAATCCGAAATCGGTGATAGTGGTCGCATTGCCCGCGGTGGAGCAGGCACAGCTGCCCCCGCTGCACGCCGTCGATCCGAAAGCGACCTTCTGCCTGCGCAAATCAACACTCGCGTTGCCCGTCGAAGGGGCACCGCTGGTCTTCTCGACGGCCTACGCTCACGACCTGACGCTCAAATTGACACGCAATGACGGCAAGACCGTTGAGCTGCCAGCCCGGGCGGACGCACAGCACGGTGGCTTCGTCATTGACACCAAGGCGCTGGGCGCAGTTGCCGTGGGCGATCACGTACGCGCTTCGCTGCAGGGCTACTGGGGATTCGAAAAATACAACGCGCCGAGCTTCGAGCTCGTCAACACACACGCGCAGACCTGGGAGCTCGCGGCTCCGGATGAGGGGGCTCTGGTTGTCGGGCGCGACAAGACGGTCCGGCTCCAGGCGGGTAACGTGAGTTGCCTGGACAGTGTCATGTTGAAGGGGGCGGACGGTACTGAGCATCCGGCTGAGTGGAAAGCCGTGCGGCCGAACGAGGTGGAAGTCACTTTGCCGTTGCAGAACGCAAAACCCGGCGCACTGACACTGCTGGTATCGCAGTACGGCGCTTCCCAGGCGCAACCGGTGCAGCTGCAAGCGTTCTCCGAGGCGGCGCGGCTGGATAGTTTCGCCTTGCGGGCGGGCGACAGCCAGGGTGTACTGAAGGGCAGCCGGCTGGACCAGGTAGCAAACCTCGTCATCCAGGGTTTCGAATTCGTGCCCGGGAAGCTCGACACCAGCCAGGGCAGTGATCAGCTCGCCATGGTGACACGCGATACGCAGCCCGTTACCACTTTGAAACAGGGCGATGTTGTGAATGCCAAGGTGCTTCTGAGCGATGGCCGCACGCTCCCTCTGAACATCTCGGTTGGCGCGCCGCGGCCGCGTGTGACGCTGATAGGTAAGAGCGTGCAGGCCTCGGCATCGACGAGCGAAAGCAATATTGAGCTCGCTAACGCTGACTGGTTGCCGCAGGATGCGAAATTGACGTTCTCCGTGCGTGCGCAAACGCCCGCGACATTCGTTCGTGACGGGCAGATTGAAGTGGCGATGGCGGATGAGAGCGCCTCGACCCTGCTCAGCATCGCCAACGGTGGCATCACTCTCGAGAATTCGAAGGTTGCAGTCGCAACCCTCGATCCGACCAAGGCGCTCGGCTCCTCGGCGTTTGGCCCGCTGCTGTTCCGCAGCATCGTGAACGGTGTTCCAGGGGATTGGCAGCCGCTGGCAACGCTGGTGCGCCTGCCGGGGTTGCGCGAGCTCAAATGTCCGGCTGCCGCGGAGCTGGCCTGCAAGCTGTCCGGTTCGAGCCTGTTCCTGGTGGATTCCGTGTCGAGCGAGGCCGACTTCGCGCACGCCGTGCAGGTTCCGGACGGGTTCCCCGGATATTCATTGCCAGTTCCCCACCCGAACAACGGCCTGTTGTACGTGAGGCTGCGCGACGATCCGACCGTGGTCAGCCGCGCAACCCTGACGACACAGCAACTTCCACCGTCTTCAGAGGAAGTTGCGCGAGCTTCCGAAAGGCAGGCGGCCGCGCCCATTCAAGGCGCTGCACCGCAATAGCCCGCGATTACCCTAGGCTGCGGCTGTCCGCTTCGCCGGGGTTTTTGCGTATAGACTCTCGCTGGAGACGTTGCGGCGCATTTCGCCGCCGCTGCTACGCCCCGCAATAACTTCAAATCAGGGGATAACACATGTCAATTTCAATCATCAGAGCAGTCTTGGCTGCCGGGTTCAGTCTGAGCCTTGCGGCCGCTGGCGCGCGGGCAAATGAGGCGCCCGAGCCGCAAGGGGAGGCGACCTGGCATGGCTGTATTGGCCTGCCTAGCCATGATCAGCTGGAGGATGCGTTGGATTTTGCGCGCGCGCAGTCCAACGGCGGGTTCAATCTGGATATGTGGGCCACGGTCGTGAACCGCGACGGCGTCGTATGCGAGGTGGCTTTTACCGGCGCCAACCGGGGATCACAGTGGCCGGGCAGCCGGGTGATATCGGCACAGAAAGCCAATACGGCCAATGCGTTCAGCCTGCCAGGCCTGGCGCTTTCCACGGCCAATCTCTACGCTGCGGTACAACCCGGTGGCACGTTGTATGGTCTCCAGCACAGCAATCCGGTAGACACGGGAGTCGCCTATCAGGGGCCTTCGACCAACTTCGGGCAGGCCAATGATCCGATGATCAACCATCGTATCGGTGGGGTGAACGTCTTCGGCGGCGGCCTCGGGCTCTATAATTCCAAAGGCGTGCTCATCGGCGGCATTGGTGTCAGTGGTGACACATCATGCGCGGATCACAATATCGCCTGGCGTACGCGGCACCAGTTAAATCTGGATTTCGTGCCCTTCGGCGTGAGCGCGCATTCTGACGACAACATCAACTACAAGAAGCTGGTGCCTGATCCCAGCCTGGCGAACGACTTCTCGCATCCCATCTGCAAGATTGCGGGTGTGGACGGGGTGTCGCAGATCAGTGCGAACCTGCCGGCTGTTCAGAAGCTGAAGCCCTGAGCCGGGGCGTCCGCCCGCACGGATGCGGGCGGTGGACTACTCGTGCGCGGTCGGATGGCCATCCGACCGGTAGACGACACCACCCTTCATGACGAAGCTGACGTGCCGCAGCGCGTCCGGCTGCGCAACAGGATCACCCGGTACCGCAACGATATCGGCAAATCGGCCCGACTGGATCGCGCCAACCTGATCGGCGCGGCCGAGCAGGTCGGCGGCGTTGCGGGTGGCAGCCAATATCGCCTCGATGGGCTTCATGCCATTCGCTATCAACAATGCGAACTCCAGCGTGTGATCGCCTTCCCCGATGTCAGTGCCGTAGGCGATCTTCACGCCCGACTGGATCGCCAGTGGCAGGTTCTTCCTGGGAAGCAGGTCATTGGCGAGCTCTTTGGGAGCCGTGCCCGGCGTAAGCAGCTCGGGGTGGTCGCGCGCGGCTGCATAGAAGAGGTCATATACGGTGAGAGTCGGAACCAGATAGGTTCCATGTGACTTCATCAGGGCGAATGTCTGGGCGGTCGCGAAGGATCCGTGTTCGACCGAGTCAACGCCCGCACGTACGGCGTTTTCGATTGCGGGCGCCGGGTAGATGTGGGCGGCGACCTTCATGCCCAGCGAGTGAGCCGTTTCCACGACGACTCGCATTTCTTCATTCGTCATCAATTGCTGCCGCGGGTCATCGCCGGTGGAGGCAATACCGCCGGACGGCATCACCTTGATGAGATCTGCGCCCCGGCGGCGGTGCTCGCGCACGCGAATACGGGCCTGCTCGGGTGTGTCGACGATGCCGTTCTCCCAGCCCGAGTGATACAGATCCCGGTCAATCCCGTTGCGCGGATCACCGTGGCCTGCCGTGGGACCGAGGGGCTCCAGAGATACCATCAGGCGTGGGCCAGGGATCTTACCCGCATCGATCGCGTTGCGAAGTGCGACCGACTCATCTCCGCCGCCAACATCACGCGCGCTCGTGAACCCCTGTTGCAGCATCTGGCGGACAAACACCTGCGCGTCGAAAGCACGATCGATGTCCGAGTGTGTCACCCAGTATTCCGTGCTGTTTGTGCGGCTCGGAAGCATGGCCGTAACGTGCACGTGGCAGTCAATGAAGCCCGGCAGGACAGTGGCGCCGGAAAGGTCGATCACCTGTGCGCCGGCCGGTGATTTGAAACCGTCCTCGACTGCCGTGATCTTGTCGTCGTGAATGGTGATCGAAACCTTCTGCCGGGCAACAGCGCCAGTGCCGTCCAGGAGGGCACCGGCGTGGATAACGGTATCGGCGGCCAACGAGTTTTGGCCCGTGAATGCCAGGACCAGGGCCGCCGCGAGGCGTGCTATGAGGGTATCGTTCACTTGGAGCGCCGGAGGGAAATCGGGCGACCAGTATAGCTGTTATCATTCATGACCACGCTTCGCATGAGATCTGATGGCCCTGCTTTGCATGAGTTTCGGTGCATGATTGGTCCACTGCTGACCTCCAAAGTGCACGAAAGCCTGCGGACGGCTCTGCGGGATGGCTCGAGTACCGTCCACTGCTCACTGGATCTGGAACGATCGACGACGAGCGTGGAGGTAAGTCCGGAGCACTGGACCTGGAAGGGGCAACGTTATCCTTACCTGGCTGCCTGCAGGGACCGGACGATCTATTACTGGACCGGCGGCGCCTTCCAGGCGGCGGCGCGCTACACCAACTCTCTGATCAAACTCGTGCCTACCGAATGGGGGGCTCCCACATTCGAGATCGACGGCATCAAGATGCTGCCCACCGCCCAAGTGTCGCCCTATGCGGATGCCGAGCGGAAGGTTGGATTCATCCGGCCGCGGGGCAAGGTCATCCTGGATACTTGCGGGGGCCTGGGGTATTTCGCCGCGTGGTGCCTGCAGGGGCAGGCTGCGCAGGTCCACTCCTACGAGAAGAATCCTGATGTCATCTGGTTACGCGGTCTCAACCCGTGGTCACCCGAGGCGGGCGGCGGGCTGACCCTGGCTAATGCCGATGTTGCGCAGGCTATAGCCGGGCTGCCGGGTCAGAGTTTCGATGCGGTGTTGCATGATCCGCCGCGATTCGGGATTGCGGGTGAGTTGTATTCACAGGCGTTCTACGACCAGCTCGCCCGGGTATTGAAGCCGCGCGGTCTGTTGTTTCACTACACCGGTACGCCCAACAAGCTGACGAGCGGACGTGATGTCCCCAACGAGGTCGCCAAGCGGCTGCGGACGGCGGGATTCTCGACGGAGTTGCGGGGGGACGGGGTGCTGGCGGTCCGCAAGCGGGCCGCTCAGTCGAACACCTCGTCACCGGTTGGTTCGTAGTGCGGGATGGCGTTCATCCGATGACGCAGCGTTGATAACGCGAGGTACATACGCTTACGGGCGCGGCTCTGGTTGCCGAGGGGGCGATGCTCCGGGATGCAATGCCAGGGGTTGTACGACAGGCGCTTCTCGAAATTGATCTGTGCCGCCGAATCAAACTTCTGGCGCGCAATACGCAGCGTGGCGACCGAGACACGCGGCGACAGTTTCTCGGGCCACAGCACCGCCGCATTCTCGATGGGCATCAGGAACGGATCGGTCTGCAGTTGGATGCGGAAGTCCAGCTCCACGTCACCGCCGTTCAGGGACTTGACCATGGCCTCGCGCAGATAGTTGTCCGGCGGACGCAGTGGTAACCGCGGAACAGGCGTTCGCTGGCTGCTCTTGGGCCATACCGAGTACTGCATCGCCTGGCCGTCACCCAGCAGGTAGGGTACGCAACTGAAGTAGGGCGCCTCGAAGGGGCTGGTCTGAGTCTTCACCCACAGGCCCTGCATGATGAAGTCGAGCACGTGCGGCCGATGCAGGTTGAGGAAATAGAAGATCGAAGCGTTCTTCAGGCTTTCCACCTGCAGCTGCGCGTTCGCACGCACGTCGGGAGTGACGAACGTCGGAGTCGACACGCCAAAGAAATCCTGCGTGAATTTCTCTTCGTCCATGAGCTTTGGCCCGGGCACACCCAGCAGCTTGATGCTGATACTCATGAACCCCACATCGTCGATATCGGGATTCACATAGGGGCCTGGACCCGAGAAGCGTACCCAGGCGCGGTAGGTCTGTGGCTTGGCAAAGACTCCGCGTCGGAACCGCTCCGGCAGGTTCTCATGGACGGTGAGCTCGGCGCGCACGATGCCGTGAGTCTTCGTGTTACCACCGCGCTCGAAGCCACCCGGCTTCCAAAGTCCGCGCATCTGCTTCTCGAATGTCGAGATAATGGAGTCGACGAATTCCTCCTCCCCTGGCAGCAACTTTTCCTGCGCCAGCGCCAGCCCTTCGTGCGTGCGTTGCCAGTTGATCAAGGCCGTCGTCAGCCGCGCCACCGGATCGCGCAGCAGCGCGTCAAACGGTGGCCGCACGATCCGGTCGAAGCGCCGCTCCAATTGCAGCAGCCTGAAGGTCGTGTCGGACAGCAGGTTGAGAGAGCTCGAGCCGGTATTGGCGGGCGGAACCGGGCGCGGCGTGTTTGAATCCATGGGGCGTGTGCTTGAAACCATAGTGACCTCGCTATGCCGCGCGTGTGCCGCGGGCACTGCTCGTGCCAGCGCCCGCGAGGAAACGCAGGGCGCGGACTCCAGGCAGGAAGAAGTAAGCGCCGCCCGACACCGTTACAAACTGGGGCAGGCCTTCGAGTCGCTGCGTGGGGCCGCCGGACTGGGGCATGGAGAAGTAATCGCAGCGTGTGCCGGCAGCCCCCGGCAGCCGGCTGCCCAGCAGCGGATCGCTTTCTTCATGCAGGCCATTGAACTGGGTGCTCATGAGCCAGGCACCCTGAACAAATTCGAACTGGCGCTGGATGTTCGCATTCAGGCAGATGAAATGAATCCCCGACTGTGCTGGCGGTGCGCTCAATGCCTGCGCCGGTGTCAACCGCACTCCATACTCCCGACCTCTGCGCAGTAGACGATGAAATCGCGTGGAGGCGGCCAAGTCCCGGACGCGCGCGGAGGAGCTGAGTCCAAGGGTCCTGATGAGCCAGGACACTACTCCGATCCCGCCAGGGGGCAGATCCGCAGTCCGTGGGTTGGCTCGCCGGATGTGTGCGCCAATGGGGCAGCGATGGCCTTCTGGGTCGCCCTCGAATGTGAACGTGTTGTCCGGAACCGGCCGCGGGGGGGCAGCGGCGCCCGGGCCGGCGGCGGTGCCCGGACCGGCAGTAGTCCGCGGGCCGGCCGTGGCACCCGGCTCGCCATCCAACACAACAGGCTCGCCCGCCCGTGTCCGCCCAACCATCAGCGAAGCCAGGCGTTCACGCACCGCAGGGACACCGCGCGCGCATTTGTCCACAGCCTGCCAGAACCCGCGTACGTCCTGCCGCAACGTGCGGAGCACCAGATAGCTGCCGTTGCGTCCTATGTCCGCCTCGTTCGGGCTATCTTCAGCTCGGGGCAGCCACCCGTCTGGATCGCGGCCCGAAGCCAACAACGGGCGAGGTGTGTAGAGGCCGTATTCGTTCGGATATCCCAGGATGAACTCGCCGAGACAACTGGAGCTGGGATAACTGAGTTGCTCCTGGTCCTCGGCAGGGATCGTCCGTTGCCAGTCGAGCTCGGGCTGGGAGAGTCCGTCCGCGAACCCGAAAGGCTCAACACCGTCCATGTTGGCTGTCGGCAGACGATACAACAGCTCGAAGCCGGCCACGCACTGTGCCTCGACACTCCGCTGGAACCCCTCGAGATTTCCTGGCAGGGCGTAGAGCAGCAACGCGACATGCGGCACGCGAGTGCCACTACCCCAGTCCCACCGCTCGGGCGAATTCTCACCCACATCCCCTAAACGCCGGGTGCGGTTCGGGTCACCGGTCATCCCTTCGATAAATTCTTCGCAGAAGCCGCCTACCACCTCCGCACCGACACCGAGCGCACGCATTCCCGCGCTGCTCAATGCAACCTGCAGGACCGTCCTTGGCAGCGGATCTTGTGATACCGAGCTCGTTACGGGAACGTGTCCCAACCACTCACGTGCCGCCGCGGCGTCTCTTACCCTCAGCAACAGAAACATCGCCTCCGTGTGATGTTTGAAGCCGAACCGCAGCAGCCCCTGGATGTCATCGAGGTCGATCCCGGCTCCCACAGTATCCGCATGTGCGCTCATAACAGCTTGAGCCACGCAAGGGCCTCCGTGTCGCTCAAGTCCCGTTCGATCCCCTGGCGAATGCGCGCGTTACGCTGCAGATCGGTCAGGCTCAGGCCGGGGTATGCTTTGTACCAGACCTGGGTCGGTAACTGGTGCCGCCTCTGAAAGTACTTGAACTGATGCTCGCGGCGCGCGCCGCGCAGCGCAAGCCAGTCGGTGTGTGGCCAGCCAACTCCGCTGCTGAAGGCCACATTCAGGCCCCACGCGGCCTTGTTGATGAAATCGTCCATGTAGGCTTGGTGCCCGCCGTCGTAATTGCTCGTGAACAGCACCCTGCGCTTTTCATCCACAAACACCCACCGCGCAAAATGAATGGTCTGCACGCGGGCCAGATAGCCCCGCGTATATATGTGCCGGGCAGTGAATTGAATGACGGCGAGTACGAGCGTGATGAGGGCGCGTCGGAACGCTCCGGGCTTTGCGGAACCGAACGCGGTGTACTGGTTCGTAACATCGTGATCTTCGAGGCCCTGCAGCTCCACGAGCAGGGCAGAGTCCGGGCGAGGACAGATTTCCGGGTCGTGGGTCTCCTGCCAGCGCAGCTTGAATAGCAGCAGGGGTGCCAGAGCGGTCAGGAAGGGCAGCGCCAGCAACCCGAGCAACACGCTGAGCAGCAGGTTGGCCCACTTTGCGGCGAGCCAGGCTACTGGCGTTGGTTCGGGAGGCGTCAGCGACAACCGGCGCGCGTCAATCTCGTTCCTGACGAAGACCACCATCTCGCGCCAGCGCTCCCGGGCTTGTGTTGCCGACCCGACCGCCGTCCGGTCCAGGCGGGCCGAAAGAACCTGTTGCAGGGCGCTTTCCTGCTTGATCTGCAACACGGTCCGCCCAACCCAGTTCACGTAGCTCGCGGCAATCGGCAGATCATGCGCCTGCATCCATGCCAAGAGGTCCCCACGCGCATCGAATCCCTCGCAATGTGTAAAGACCTGAGTCAATCCCGCACCCGCACGCTGGACCATCAGGGCCAGGCACTCTCGGGAGGGTCCGTCGCAATCACCCACGAACGCCAGATAGCTCGGTAGATTGGGGCGCGGCACCCCGTACGCCTCGATATCACCCAGGGTGGGATCATTCAGGACTACAAACCGCGCGAAGTGCAGCTGCGCAAACTCCGCGAATGGCACGAGGCAGTTGCGGGGATCGGCCACGCCGGGCACCGAGCTCATCGTGGCGAGCAGCGCTCGCAAGGCCGGCTCGCGTCCGGCCGCAAGCCGCGCTACCACGGTGAACTGTGACTGCGGCGTCACGGTCAGAACTGCAGGCAGAAGTCGATCAAACGGTTTTTGTTCCAATACACCTTGCCGAGGTAGAAGCCAGGGGAAATGAGACGAATCTCGTCGCGGATGCGCTGCGCCAGGATCGACGTCTGGGAGTAGTCGAGGACGATGCACTCCTTGTCATCGAGCCAACTCGGACCCTTGTAGACCTTCGCAATGATGGCTTCGACACCAAAGGCGAGAATCCTGTTTTTCAGCGTACCGGTGGCGGCGTCGAATACTTTTCCCTGCCAGCCGAAATGATTGATGATCGTGGCAATCGCGGCCGAGTAGCGTGTGCCGGGTGCAATGATTGCCGTGCCATTGGCGGCGCCCGTGGGAATGTCACCCGCGGCGTTCGCGCGAAACAGGTCATCGAGCTGCGCTTGCGACATGGCGAGTAGTTGGTTTGCGTCGTATGCCATTGTCATTCTCCTTTTGCGCGGGCGTTGCCCGCTCACCGTCGATCCGGTGCGGCCCTAGTGGGCCGCCCGTGCGACGCATGCGTCGCACCCTTTTGTCAGAATCGTCTCGGCCGCTTTTTCCGCGATCATGTACACCGCGCTGACCAGGAAGAACCCCGGAATGCGTGGGAATATCGAAGCGTCAACAATGCGAAGGCCGCGCGTCCCGTGAACCCTGAAGCGGCTATCTACCACGCCGCCCTCCTGCGCTGGTCCGATTGGACAGGAGCAGGAGGCGTGATGCCCCCAGGCATTGTTGCGAACGTAGTCCGCAAGTGCGTCGGCGGATTGAACGTGCGGACCGGGCGCGCACTCTTCGGCGATGAGCCCACAGGCAATCAGCGGGTCGGTCAATTCGCGCACGAACTGGATAGCTTTCACCACCGCTGCAAGATCGCGGCCGGCATGATCGTTGCCTTCCTCGAAGTAGCGGAAGTTGACATAGGGCGGATCCCGCGGGTCCGCAGAGCGCAAAGTGACCGAACCAGCGCTGTTCCGGGTATGCCCTTTCAACACGGCCCAGGTGAGGCGATCCTGGTAGGTCTGCAGGTAGCGGGAGAAGTCGCGGAAATAGCCCTCGAACCGGGTCGGCAGGGCCATGCAGAAGATGTCCGGCTCGGGCAGGGATGGGTCGGAGCGGCGCACGAAGGCGAGGGCAGCTCCATTGGAGGCGTACAGGCCCGAACGCTGCGTGTGCCAGAGTTGCCACAGAGCGTCGCCTTGCTCGAATCGGGCGCCCTCCAGAATCCGCCACGGCTGTTGCATTCGGTGCGTGACCGCCACTTCGTAGCGATCCTGCAGATTGCGTCCCACTCCGGGCAGGTCCACCCGCACGGGAATTCCATGCTCGCGCAAGTGCGCAGCGGGACCGATTCCTGACAGCATCAACAGTTGCGGCGTATTGAAGGCACCGCCGCAAAGGATCACTTCCTCGCGGGCGTGCACCTCCCGTCGCTCTCCTGCCGCATCACTCGGTAAGGCATGGGCCCTGTACAGGTGTTGGCCCTTCAGATATTCGACCCCGCAGGCGTTGCCGCTCGAGTCGAACAGCACGCGGGTGGCGAGTGCATCCAGCTCAATGTGCAGCGATTCCGGGTGATTTCTGGCAGCCTGCAGAACGCGCTCGCGGGCGCCGATACGTTGGTGCCCCGACGTTGACAGGGGTGTGTAGCAGAGTCCCTCGAAACTGCGCGTCCTCCAGGGGCGGGCATTCGGATCCGCGGCACTGTGAAGCCAGCGGTATATCCTGCCCAGGGGATGTTTCAAGCGGCGCGCAAATCCGAGCGCGGTTACGCCGATCGTCTGCACCAGTGCCGCATCGCCGAGAGCTTCCAACTCATTGGGCCGTTCCGTGTGGAGCCAGCCATCCCAGCCATGTCCCGTCGGATCCAGCCCGAGCCGCCGCAATGCGCGCCACAGGGGGCGGTGGTGGCACGCCTCGAGCCGGCGCGCATGCCGGCGCATGCGCCGCGCACTCCACGAGTCATCGCCGGTCAGCTTGCGGATGTGATTCCAATCGGAGTCGTGCGCAAGCATGAAGATCATTGCATTGTGAGCGGTGCAGCCACCCAGGGTGGCCGCTCGCGGATACAGGACCCCGCCGCGCCGTACGTCATATTTGCAATCGCGCTCCTGGAGCGCTTCGCTCGCATAATGACGCACGTCGAAGTCCCACCGCAGGTGCGGGTTCTCGCAGCAGAAGGCGTGAAAGCCCGGAACTGAGTAGTCATCCGGCAGCCGCTGTCCTTGCATCCCCAGGACATCTCCCCCCGCTTCCAACAGGAATACCCGCCGGCCCGCTTCGGCCAGCCGCGCCGCGAGCGTCCCCCCGCCGGCTCCAGAACCGACGATGACGTAATCCCAGCGAGACTCCCCGAGGGCGTTCATGTTGGCGATCAGAACGTCTTCACAAACGCGATCAGGGCGTGCTTGTCCGCATCGCTCAACTCGGGCTCTTTGCCGAAGGATTGTTCGTCCTTGGTGAGGCCTTCCTGGTCATTGAACTGCGCCGTCCCGAAATAGTGACCTCGATTGACCACCAGGTCGGGGCACTTGCTGAGCTTCAACATAGGGCCCGCCAGGTTGGAGAACCTGCTGGCCAATGCATCGTCGGAGGCACCCACCGAGCTCAGAAGGTCGGCCTGCAATGTCAGCAACACCTTGCTGACATCGCGCAGGTGCGCAGCCTGAACGGCCGGGTCGTCGCTCTCGGCTCTCAACCTCAGGTTCGCCAGCAGTCCCACCGGCATGCCCTTGGGGATGGGGCCCAGCGATATGTCGCCGCCCGAGCTGACGAAGCGCGGCAGCCACCAATGCGCATCCTTCTGCAGAGGCCGCAGCGGCTCCGGCACGAATCCAACCGGAATCGTCAACTGGCTGCGCTGCGTGGTGCGATCGATAGTGCCGGGGACCTTGCCGGCGAGCAGGGCGTCCTGGTCGCGCTTTTCCGGCCACAGCATCTGCTCGATGGACGCCCCGAACACCTTCACGCGTGCCGTGACGGAAGTGTCCGGGTCAAACGGGCCGACGCTGTTGTTCAGCAGGAACGGCGCAGTCGACCAGATGCTTATCAGGGACGGAACCCGGGTGTAACCGCGCCCCCCGGCGGGCATTTCGTATGCAACGCGATCCCCCGTGAATGGATCGTACAGAGTGACCGTGCCGACGGATGGCAACTGCTTGTAGGAATGCGATGAGAAGTTATCCCAGATGTTGCCGCCCAATGCGTTGGTGGCGAGGGGGCTGCAGGCGTTCGTGCGCAACAGGGTCAACGGGATGCGCGCCTCCGTGGACAGGTAGTTCCCGTCGAGGAAATCAGGTGCGGCGACGATCGCGCGCATCTGTTTCTTGTAGTCCTCGGATTGGGTCCAGCTCCAATAACGCTTGAAGCATTCCAGATAGAGCGTTCCGGCGCAGCGGTCCGCGTCCAGGTTCAGATCCGGCGGCGGCGCGGGGCCTTTGCTCGAATGACAGCGGGCGCACGTGTCGGCAAACACTTCCTTGCCACGGGCCAGGTTACGCGCATCGCTGTCGAGGTACTGGGTGCCTCCGGGAGCATCCTTCAAACGGTCCGGCTGAGCCGCCTTGAGGAAAAACAGTGCCGTGTTCGGCGTGCCGGCTTCCGTGGCCTGCCAGTAGGAGGAGTTCCTTTCCGCCACCGCAATTTCAAGCGGCGTGATGGTTTTGCCGCCCACCACCGGGTTGAAATGGGTCAACCACTCCTCGCTGAACAGGCCAATGTTGAGGTACACCCGATTGAGAGCTCCGAGCAGACCGACAGAGTCCGCCCCATCCTTCAGGACGTGCGGCGTGCGCGTGACTGCCTCCTCCTTCGAGTAGTACTGGGTGAGCTCGCCCGTGCTCATGAAGTCGTTGAACTGCTTGTTGTGCAATTCGCCGCCGGCGAGCTTCTCGTGCCACAGCCGCTTGGCCAGACCCATGCGGGACACGAAGTCGTACACGGCATTCATGGTGCGCGGGTTATTGATGTTGTCTGTCGAGATCAGCGATGTGTCCATCGAGCCCGGCCGGTAGGTCTTCACCAGCTGGTACATGAAGTTTTTCTGGCCCGCGGGCTGGTTCGAGTCGAAGATGAACAGCCGATCCACCCACATGTATTGCGCGCCCACGGAGGAGCTGAGGTTCGCAAACGCGGGGGCCTCCGGGTCTGCGGGTGGTTTAATGGGGCTCGGCCCCACGTGGCAGAAGCCGCAGGACATGCCGACCCGATACGGCCGGACCAGGTCCGCGCGGTTGTAGTAGGACGGATCGCTGTAGTAGCGCTCCGGATCCCACGCCTTCGCGGCCTTCTCGTCGAAGTCGGGGTTCGGGAACAGCCGCAGGCCCATGATGCCGGTCGCATAACCGTAGTACGAACCCACTGGCTGGCTCGTGCCGTCGCCAAGCGGCTTGCCGCGGGAGCCGATTGCAACGCCCGGATAGCGGCTTTCATCCTCGAAGGGATCCGCCGCGCAGTCCTTGGCGCGCACATCGAGCCACAGCCCGTGCCGGGCCTTGTCAGGACCCGCCGGATTCTCGAAGCAGGGCTCGTTGACCAGCCCGAGGTAGGTCCAGCGGTTGGCGCGTGAGTACCCGAGGCTCGGATGCGAGCTGATGGACTTCAGCAGGTCGAACGCGCCGAAGGTGTACTGCGTCATCTGGTTCCAGAAGCGGTCGTTGCCTCCGGTCCAGACCAGCCACATGTTGCGGCCCTTGATTTCCTCCGGGGTCAGAGCGAGGCCGCCATCCATGTCGTGGAAGTAATCGTCCCCGGCGTATGGGAACGATGCCGCGCTGCGGCCGGCGACGCGCGCCTCGTCCTGGACATTGCCCGGCCGGGGTTGCCTGCCGCAAGATGACAGCAGCACGCACGCCAGCACCGGCAGCAATGTTGATATGAAGCTCTCGCCCCGCGCGCGGTGTTGACTGCTCATTCGAATTCTCCTGCGTTCCGCAGCTTCGGTATAACAATCTTCACAATGATGCGCAACGTGCGATAAATGCTGGACTCGCAACAGTGATGGGGCAAAGATCCGTGGCTCCCCGCCCCGGTCGATGGTTACAGGAGGGGCACGCCATGCAAGAGAGTGAAAACAATGGCAGCAGCCATAGCCGCCCGGCCGACCCGGGCGGCCCATACGATTTTGACGAGGTGCTGCAGGCGGAGCTGCGGGAGATCCTGCCGGAACCGGCCGCCTCGGCCGATGCGCGCGCAACCATCCAAACAATTGATGCGGGCCCGCCCGACCTGGCCGCATTGTGTCTGTCAGGAGGCGGCATTCGCAGCGCAACATTTGCGTTGGGCGTGCTGCAGGGACTCGCCCGTTTCGGCCTGTTGGGACAGTTTCACTACCTGTCCACCGTCTCGGGTGGGGGTTACATCGGCAGCTGGCTCAGCGCCTGGCGGACGATCGAGACTGATGAGCGGATCTTCGCGGCACTCAACTCGTCGCAGCAGACGGGGGCCGAGCCGCCGCAGATTCGTGGTCTGCGCGCCGACAGTAATTATATAACTCCGACGTTGGGCCTGCTGTCCGCGGACACCTGGACCCTCGTCGCCGTCTACATCAGGAACCTGATTCTCAACTGGCTGCTGTTCGCGCCATTTTTCATGGGTTGCCTGTTGTTTCCGCACTGGTGCTTCACGACCCTCGGCTGGGCGCACGGACAGCCCGGTTTCGATTCGCGCCTGTGGATCAAGGCGGGCGGCGTACTGCTGACTGCGAGCCTGGCTTTCGCGATCTGTGGCCGCTTCCGCATGCGTGACGAATGGTTGACCCAGTCGCGGTTTCTGCGGCTGGTTCTGGTGAGCATAGTGCTGTCTGCGATGTGCTTCACGTTCGCGGCGATCATTGCGCATGAGGTCTTCTGGACGGTGCTGGACGGTGCGCTCTACGGATTCCTGATCTACTTTGCCGCCTGGCTGTTGGGCCGCCTCGGTGCCCGCAGGTGGGACCTGAGGGTGTTGTTCCTCGACCTGTTATGTTGGGTCGGCGCAGGTGCGGTGGTCGGAGCGATCATAGCCTACTGCATGCAGCTGATTACCACACATCCGGAAGCTGCGCGAGCCAGCGTCGTGCTCGGCCTCAGTGGCGTGGTGTTGGCATATCTGGCGGGGGACATTCTCTACGTCGGCGCCTGCAGTTTTTCGCAGCGTGGTGAGATGGACCGCGAGTGGTTGGCGCGGGCCTCGGGCTGGCTATCGGCAGTGGCGGTCACGTGGGCCGCGGTGAGCTCGGTAGCATTGTATGCACCGGGCCTGCTGCGCTCTGCCTCGCTCGCTGTTGCAGGGATTGGCGGCCTGTCCGGAATGATGACATTGCTGCTGGGCTCGAGCGGGCTGACCGCGGCAACGAAAGCGGCGGAAGCCGTCAAACACGTCTCCCTGGCGCGGCTCGCGAGCCTGGCGGCCGTCATATTCGCGTTCGTACTGGCAGCGCTGCTGGCACTTCTCGGGCAGCAAATCGTTGCGGCAGTGGAGTTTGACGCAACGCCTCATCCACTGCGGTGCGAGTTGCTGGTCATGGTGGGGTTGATTGCCTGTGCCCTGGTGATCTCGCTGTTCGTCAACGTCAATCGTTTCTCCATGCATGCGCTGTATCGCAATCGCCTGGTACGGGCGTTTCTCGGCTCGGCCCGTAGCCCGCTCAGGCGGCCCGATCCTTTCACGGGTTTCGATCCCGGCGACAACCCGCGGATGGCGGACGTGCGCCCGCGGCAGCCCCTCAGTCCGCTGTTTCATGTCATCAACGCGGCTTTGAATGTCGTCTCGTCGCGCAATCCTGCGTGGCAGGAACGCAAGGCGGAGTCATTTGTGATCACGCGCCTTCACTGTGGTAATCCGTTTGTGCGTTACCGCGCCACGGCTGCCTATGGCGAGGGCGAGGGTGCCATTACGCTAGGTACCGCAATGGCCATCTCGGGTGCGGCTGTCAGTCCAAACCAGGGCTACAACTCATCGCCGCTCGTCGGTTTCCTGTTGATGCTGTTCAACGTCCGCCTGGGGTGGTGGCTCGGCAATCCCAAGAGGCGGGTATCCCTGCGCGGCGGGCCACGCTTGAGCATTGCACCTGCATTGCGGGAGCTCGCCGGTGCAACGACCGATGAGGGCCCGTGGGTCTACCTGTCCGACGGGGGGCACTTCGAGAACCTGGGACTGTATGAAATGGTCCGCCGCCGCTGCCGCTTCATCGTAGTGAGTGATGCCGGGTGCGATCCGCAGTGCTCGTTTGAAGATCTGGGCAATGCCGTGCGCAAGATCTACATCGACTTCGGTGTGAGCATCAACTTCAGGAAGTTGGACATACGGGCGCGTCAGAACCCACCCGCGGCGGCGGGTGCCGCGGGAGTGCGGTTCGCGATCGGCAACATCTTCTATCCCGGAAGCGAACGGCCGGGCTGGTTATTGTATATCAAGCCAACCTATCACGGCACGACCGAAGGGGTGGATGTGCGCAGTTACGCGGCCGATCACCCGGCTTTCCCACACGAGAGCACCACTGATCAGTGGTTCAGCGAATCACAGCACGAGGCCTACCGCGCCCTTGGCGCTCATATCATCGAGAGTGTCTGCAATCGCGGGGTCGCCCTCGCGCCCGGCGAGACGCCGGACCCATTAACCATCCACGAGTTGCAGAAGTCCGCCGAAGAATATCTGTGGGGTACGCGCTGAGTGCGGGAATGCTTCTTGCGGGCACGGCCGCGCAAGGTTGGCCGGAAAAGGCCAATGGACTGTAGGGGACAGTGTTGGTCTGCGCGAAAAATGGATGTGGGTGGCTCGCAGCAGCCGTTCTCGTAGCTCTCGCCTGTTCGCCGCGTGCCGGTTGGACGCAAGCTGTGGAAGCCGCATTGCGTGGTACAGCGGCGCCGAACGCGCAAATCACCGTGCAAAACACGGCAACGGGACTGATCCGCCGCACTCGAGCGGCTGCTGATGGTTCGTACAGCATCGTTGGATTGCCGCCGGGTCCCTATCGCGTGGCTGCCGGCCCCGGCACGGAAACCAACGTCGCGCTGACGGTTGCCTCGACAATCACGCTTGATCTGCAGCCGCCGGCGCCGCGGGAAGAGCTTGCAACAGTCACCGTAAAAACGGCCCGGCCGATCGAGGTGAAGACCTCCGAGATCGCCACGATCATTCCGCAGGTTCAGATCGCGACCCTTCCGCAGATCACCCGCAATTTCCTGGAGTTTGCCGATACCGTGCCCGGAATGTTGTTCACCGTGGACAAGAACGGGAATACTTCACTGCGCGGCGGGGCACAGAACGACAGCGCCGTAAACGTGTTCATCGATGGCATAGGCCAGAAGAACTATGTCAAGGAAGGCGGGGTGGCCGGGCAGTTCTTCACACAGGGCAATCCTTTTCCGCAGCTGGCCATCGGCGAATACAAGGTCATCACGTCCAATTACAAGGCCGAGTATGACCAGATTACCAGCGCCGCCGTGACCGCTGAGACCAAGTCCGGCACCAACGAGTTTCACGGCGACGCGTTCGGCACCTTCACGGGACAGAATCTGCGTGCCGCGACGCCTGCCGAGGCGAATGTGGGCCACAAGACCAAGACGAGCGACAAGGAGTTCGGCGCGGCTTTCGGGGGTCCCATCATCAAGGACGTGCTGCACTTCTTCGTCACGTATGAGGGCAAGCGATTTGACACCCCGATTGCGGTCTCGCCTGGCAATACTCTCGGCGCTCCCTACCTGCCACCGGACGTGGCGGCACAGTTCGGACCGTCCTCCCTGCCATTCAAGGAGGACTTGTATTTCGGCAAGCTGGACTGGCAGCCCACCGACAAGGATCGCTTCGTGCTCGGCACGAAGGTGCGCCTGGAGACGCAGGCCACGAATATCGGCGTCGCCAAGGCGGCCTCGACGAGTATCGTAGTGGAGAACAATGACACACGCGTCGATGCCCGCTGGCAGCACACGGAGGATCGCTGGTTCAACGAGTTGCTGGCGACGTTCGAGGATGCGTACAACGCGCCTACGGCACGCACGCTGGGCTATGGGGCCAACTATACCTACCAGCCCAACCAGGACGAGTTGATACTCAATGTCGGTCCGGCGAGTCCGTTGGCCACTCAAAACAAGGCGCAGCGCGGACCTGCGATCCAGGACGACTTCACGCTGAACGGCCTGCAATGGCTGGGTGATCACACCATCAAGACCGGGTTCAAGCTCAAGCGCGTGGTGTTGACGGCCCAGGATGCCCTCGACATCAATCCCCAGCTCTACTACGACGTCAATCCCACCGGTACCGCGCCCATCCCCTACAAGGTCCTCTTTACCAACCCCGTGCCCGGTCTGAGCCCGGTTGCCAGGTCCGACAACACGCAGCTTGGTGTCTACCTGCAGGACGACTGGGCGCCGACCCCGAAACTCACTGTCAACCTGGGTGTGCGCTGGGACTATGAGAAGACACCTGCGTATCTCGATCACGTCACGCCGGCCAACGTGATCGACGCATTCAACACACAGGATCCGAACGCGCCCGCGGGTCAGACCTATGCGCAGAGTCTCGCCAGAGGCGGCATCGACATCAACGACTACATCAGCAACGGCCACAACCGCTCGGCGCCCACCGATGAGATCGCACCCCGCTTCGGCGTGTCATACGACGTGAACGCCGATCAGAAGCACGTGGTCTTCGGTGGAGCAGGGCGCTCGTACGACCGTGACCTGTTTGGCTATCTGCAGCTCGAGCAGACCAAGTCGGCACTTCCCGTGTACACGATCTTCTTCAATGTACCCGAGCGGCCCTGCACCCCGTCGCCCACCTGCATCGGCTTCGATCCGGTTTACCTGAGCGGCCTGCCGAACCTGCAGCGGCTGGTTGCCGCCAGCAACATCGGCCAGGAGGTGAACCTGTTGAACAACCGCCTGAAGGTGCCGTACTCCGATCAATTCAGCATCGGCATGCGCAACCGGGTGGGTGACTGGAACACCAGTGCCACGCTGGCCCGCGTTCTGAGTCACAATGGCTTCGCATATACCCTTGGTAACCGTCTGCCGGACGGAACGTTCTTTCAAAACGGCAATCCACCGTTCAACTCCGGGATCCCGCGCTTCGGCACGCTCATTCTCGGCAACAATGGTATCGAGACCCGCAGCACGCAGGTGTTGGTGTCGGTCGAAAAACCGTATACCGACGAATCGCGCTGGGGCGTGACGTTCGCCTATACGTTTACCGATGCGAAGCATAATCGCGATATCATCGAGCACTACTCGCTGGATGAGCCGACCATCGCACAGTATCCGTTCATCGCCTCGAATGCGGCGGCCAAGCATCGGTTCGTGACTTCGGCGACCGTTCGCGGACCGTGGCAGACGACCTTGGGCGCGAAGTGGGTGCTCGCAACACCGATTCCGCACAACGACCTCGGCTGCTATCTGCCGGACGGGCAGGTGTTCGCCACCGGCAGCAGGTGCACTCCGATAGCCGCACGGCCGCCGGACACGCTCGGCTTCCGGGATTTGGATCTGCAGCTGACCAAGGACGTCGATCTTGGCAAGGCGCTCGCGCTGTACGTGCGCTTGGACCTGCTGAATGTATTCAACAACACCAACTATGCTGACTACATTACGAACTACGGCACCACCGGCGTGCCACCCGCCGATCCGGTAACCTTCAATCAGATTGGCAATCTCCTCGGTACCCCACGGACCGTCAAGCTGCAGGCAGGTGTGAGGTTCTGAAACCCGCAGGCTGCGGGCTCTATCTGCGGGTGGGCAGGGACGTGACGCCGCGCTCCAGCCGCTGACTTGCGGCAATCGGCCGCAGCGCCAGTGTCAGCTTCGTCATGGCATCGACGTACTGTGCGCCCTGGAGGCGAAAACCGGTGCGGGTGCGGATGTTACGCCAGGCCCGCCCGAACCCCTCGGTGTTGCAACGATGTGTTATTCCGGACGGCGGCACCATCGGCCACCAGCTCGGGTGCGCGAAGCCGTGCCGGGTCAGATCGAACGCCATGCCGGAGATGTTGAAGGTCACTTCGATCTCTTCCCGGTCCGGCACGTCCTGGAGGGCGCGCAGCGGCAGGAACATCAACCTGACTTGGTTGAACCGGATCCCGGCGTAGTACGCGGTCAACGCCTGACACTCATCGTCGGCATACCGGAAAATCAGCAGCCTGCAGCCATCGTCATATTGGTACGCGTCGCTCATGCGGCTAGCCCCGACAGTACATCACCCTCATTGTGTCTGAAAGTCATCACCGGGGAATCGCGCGGGTTGCCAAAGCACTCTGGTGAATTTCACTAGCTGCGCCGCGAGACCCTGTTTGACGTTGCTGCGGCCGCACTGCGTGTGCCACCCTCAGATCTCCAGGGCCCGAAACATGCTGCTATGATGCCCCCTGACAGGCTCGCGGGCGCCGGTCGCAGCGCACGGAAATAAGGGAAGTTGCAGTGGCTACTGCATCGCATCAGGTGGTACCGATGTGTTGCGGTGCGTTCTTTCACGCACCGGCGGCGTTTGCCGCGCTCAAAGCATGGGTTGTGGTGCGCTAGCCATGGGGGAGGAATTTCAGTCGGCGCACGAAGAGCTGGTGACGTCCCGGGAGAAGCTGCAGTCGCTGAACGAGGAGCTGTGCGCCATCAACATTCAGCTCGCCGCGAAGCTGCATGAGATCGAGAGCGCGCAGCGCAACACGGGGGAACTACTCGCCGCAAGTCACATTGCACTCGTGTCTCTGGATGCGCAATTGCGCCTGGAATGGTTCACTGTTTGCGCTGCTACCCTGCTGAATCTCCGGGATACGGATCGTGGCCGGCCCTGGTGTGCGTTAGCAGGTGGGTTTGACGAGCAGCTCAGCATCGATGCACAGCTGGCCATGCAGACCCGCACAGCCATCGAGAAGACTGTTCGCGGCTATCAGAACAAATGCTACCTGCGCCGCGTGCAGGTATGCCGGGCAGAGGGTGTCGAGGTCGGCGGTGTCGTAGTTACTTTCGTCGATATCAGTACACAAGTGGAATCAGATGCCCAGTTGCGCCGCTTCGCTGCGATGTTGCGCGACGCGGCAGATGCCATCGTGGTCACGGATTTCGATGGACGCATCGCCGCGTGGAACCGCGGAGCACAGCGACTGTACGGGTACACGCAGGCGGAAGCTCTGAAGTTGAACATCCGCGACCTCATGACGGGCGAGCGGCTCGATTCCACACTGGATGTCATGCGCCGCGTGGCCCGCGGGGAGACGAGGCCGGCGTTCGATACCCAGCGCCGTACCCGCGAGGGACGGATCGTGGATGTCTCGGCGACAGTCGCGTTGCTGTTCGATGCCGCTGGAAACCCGGAGTCCCTTGCGGCGACGGAGCGGGACATCACGGCGCGCCGGCGCTCGGAGGACGAGACCCGGATGTTGAACACGAGACTCGAGCAGCGCGTGGCCGAACGCGCTGCGGAACTGCAGCATAGCGAGGAGCAGGTCCGCGCGATTCTCGATGCAACGGCAGATGCGGTGGTGACCATCGACATACTCGGCAGAATTGCGACATTCAATCGAGCCGCGGAGCGGATTTTCGGCTATCTCGCGAGCGAGGTGATCGGGGAAAAGGTCACCATGCTGATTCCCCCGCAGGAACGGGTTGGGCGCTATGGCGACAAGGCGACAGCTGCCCGTGTGTACGCGTCGCGCCTCGTCGGGGGCAGCCATGAGATTTCCGGACGCCGCAAGGACGGAACCATATTTCCGATTCAACTCAGCATGAATTCGGTCGAAGGCCGTGACCTGTTCGTGGGTGTGGCCCGGGATATGACGGAGCACAAAGCGTTGCAGAAAGAGATCATTGACGTTGCCATGCTGGAGCAGCGGCGCATCGGCCAGGAGCTGCACGATGGCACGCAACAGGAACTGACCGGGCTTGGCCTGTTGGCGCTCAACCTCGCCGAGGCGCTCGGCCGCAGCGGCTCGGCCGCCGCGAGCCAGGTTGCTGCCCGTGTCGCAAGGGGTATCGAACAGTGCAATCAGCGGGTGCGCTCACTGGCGCGCGGAATGGTCCCCGTGCCGGTTGACCGCGAGGGGTTGATGACGGCACTTGCCGAGCTGGCCCGGCAGACCACCGAGATACACGGTCTGCCCTGTGGGTTCGAGTGTCCCTCGCGCGTTGAGATCGACAATGACAACGAAGCGACTCACTTGTACCGCATTGCGCAGGAAGCCGTGAGCAATGCGACCCGCCACGCCAAGGCGAGCGCCATCTGGATCCGGCTGGAGCAGGTGGAGGGCGGGCTGGTGCTCGAAGTGCAGGATAACGGCATCGGCCTGCAGCCGCATGGCGCGACGGGCAAGGGCGTTGGTTTGCGTCTGATGGAGCACCGTTGCGCGATGATCGGTGGCATCTTCGCTATCGAGCCACGGCCGGATGGCGGAACCTGCATAGCGTGCTCAGTCGCGAGCCGAAGGACAATTGAGGGCGGACAATTGAGCCGGCTAGTCGAGGCCGGAGAGTCGAGGTGATATGGAGCACAGAGTGCCAGGATCCGGACGTGTGACAGTCGCGATCGTGGATGATCATCCGCTGGTGCGCGAAGGGCTTGCAGCGCGGATCACCGCGCAGCCGGACATGGAGGTATGCGGTGAGGCGGCCGATATTGAGTCAGCGTTGGAGTTGATCGTGACGAAGCGCCCGTCGCTGGTCATAGTTGACATCGCACTCAGGAACGGACACGGCATCGACCTGATCAAGAGAGTTGTCGCCGCAGGCGTGAACACCCGGATGCTCGTAGTCAGCGCTTACGACGAATCCTTTTTTGCCGAGCGGGCTCTGCGTGCGGGTGCTCTTGGGTATATCAACAAACAGGAACTGCAGGGGCAGGTGGTTGAAGCGCTTCGCACGGTGCTTCGCGGGGAGCGCTATCTGAGTTCAGTCATGTCCCAACGCCTCATTGCGCAGGCGATCGGCAGTAAGGTGGCGCATGGCGGGACCGAAACGCTGACCGACCGCGAGCTGCAGATTTTCCAGTTGATCGGCCGAGGCAAGAGCACGCGCGAGATTGCTCAAGAGTTGAACGTCAGCGTGCATACCATCGACTCGCATCGCGAGCATATTCGCGCGAAGCTCGATTTGCGCAACGGTACGGAGCTCATCCAACGGTCCGTGCAATGGCATATCGAGAACGGCTGACCCGCCGTCCAACCGGTGGTAACACGGTCACCTTGCAGCGTGCGCCATAATCGTGCATCGTGGAAGGGATGATGCGGGCCACTGCGTCCTGAGGATGCCGGGTGCTGGCGGTGTCCTTTGCTCTGTTATCCGGTGAGGTCATGAAGAATTCAGCTTTCCGGCGCCGTGGTGCGACCATGCCGATGATTTGTTGCTGCTTGTTGATTCCGCTCATCCCCCGGCCCGCCAGCGCCTGTGCGAGCTGCGGCTGCACCCTCAGCTCCGACGCGGCGATGGGATACTCGGCGAGTGCCGGTCTTCGCCTCAGCGTGCAGTACGACTACATTCACCAGGACCAGCTGCGCAGTGGTACGCGCTCCATCTCGAGTGTGCCGGACGGCAACGAGCTAGAGCGCGAAACGCTCAATCGCTACATCACGGCGGGGGTGAGTTACAGTCCCAACTCATCCTGGAACATCAGTCTGTCCGTGCCGTATGTCGTGAGAACACACTCGACCTATGGCGACTTTGACGCCGGGGCTGAGGAGTTACCGCAGTTGAGCAGCTCACGTAGCTCGAGCCTGGGCGATGTGCGCCTCGTCGGGAGCTATCAGGGGTTGCTGCCGACGCACAATCTGGGAGTGCAGCTCGGCGTGAAGCTCCCCACCGGTCAGTACGGAACGGCCGTCAACTTCCATGGGGGCCCCAATGCCGGTACGCCTCTCGATGCGAGCCTCCAGCCGGGTACGGGCAGCACTGACATCATTGTGGGTGCGTACTATTTCCAGGCGATCAGCCAGGATCTGGACTTCTTTGCGAACGGGCAGTTTCAGAGCGCCCTCAAGCACCACATGGACCAGCCCGGCAATGACTTCCGCCCGGGGAACGCAACCACTGTGAGTTTCGGGCTGCGTTACGTGACCTATCCGCGGCTGATTCCGCAGCTCCAGGTGAATCTTCTGCGCAAGTCGCGTGATCAGGGAGCGCTGGCGGACATTCAGAGCACCGCCGGAAATGTTGCGTATATCAGCCCGGGGTTCAGTGCCAAGGTGGTGGGTAGCCTGCACGTGTATGGATTCGTTCAGGTGCCGGTCTACAGCAATCTCTATGGGTACCAGCTCTTTCCCCGCTGGACGGCCAGCGCAGGTATGAGTTACGACTTGTAGCACGGAGCAGCCGGCAAAAGTCGCGCCTTTTGCCGGCGGTAACGCAGGCGATGTCCGACAAACGCGCAGGAGCGCGTTTGGACGACCGAAGGTCGGCCCGCAGGGTGCCGTCCAGGGATGGACAGGCACAAAAATGGCCGCAGGCCATTTTTCCAGAAGACGCAGGCCATTTTTCCAGAAGACTAGACTAGCGGTGGAACCCCTGCGGTGTAAGCCTGAGATTGGTCAGGTCGATACCCTGTTGCCGTAGCATGGTGGTGACCGCCTGTTGCAGCCCTGCAAGCTGCACGCGGTCGCCGCTTCGCAGGTATTCCCTGTGTGCCAATGAGCTGATGACGACCTGGTAGGCGATCCGTTCCGCCATTTCCTGGCGCTCGATATTGGTCATCGCGCGCAGACGCGCATTACCCAGAAAAATAGCGCGCACCTGGCGGTGCGCTCCCTGGATCTGGACGTCCTGCGCAGCGGTTCCGGTAGTGATCTCCCATGAGGCCACCAGGAGCTCGGCCATGTCGTCAGCGACGTTGTGACTCGAATAGCCTTTGTTGGCCATGCGATGGTCGAATTCCTTGAGCACGGTATTCCCGGCGAAGGACTCTTCCATCTGGCTGCGAAGGTGCGGGAGTGTCTCGCTCAGCGCGTCGACGGTCTGCGCCCGGACGCGGTCGCTCACGGTCTGATCGGGTATGTACGTCAGTGTTGCTGTGCCTACCGCGGCGGCGTTGCCGGTTGGGGCCGCACTGTTGCCGGTTGACGCCCGGGCGTCAGCGGCCGGCTGCGAACTACTGAGTGCCCGCGTGTTGCTCAGGACGGATTGACTGAGCGCGATATTCCCGTAGCCGCGCCCGAGGCTCGCCGTGAAACTCGGACTCCACTGGGCGAGCGTGGGCGCGCTACTGAGCAGCAGCAGGGCAAATGCGATGCATGCGGACGGGCGGGGCATGCCGCATCTTACGTCTTGCTCCCCATGGTTTGCATGCCCTGGCCAATGGACTTGATGGCATTCGAGAAGGCATCCGACAACATTCCAAACAATTGCGAGTGAGCCTGGAACTTGGCCATGACCGTCTGGAACTGCTGCGCGCCCGAGCCACTGCTGTTGCCGGACAGGCTGCTGAGCTGATTGCTCTCAGTGACGAGATTCTGCGCCATGGTGCCGAGTGCCTTCCCCATGGCGCGCGCAATGGCCTCGAGCCAGCTCTCTGCGTCTCCGCCACCGCCGCTGTCGTGCTGCTGGCCTTTGATGCCGAGCGCAATCGTCAGCCGGGTCATGGAGTCAGTGACATCCTGCGACGCCGGTGCGAGATTGCCGTTGCGGAAGGAGGCGTCGAGAACGGCCTGGGTAGCCGGCGAGTCGCTGAGCTGAATGCCGCTTGCGTCGCTGAAGCTGCTGCCGAAGACATTCACGGCGGTGTCGCGGGTATCACCCGTAATTCCCAACTGCGTGAGCGATTTATCGAAAGAATTCGAAGCTGTCAGGGCCAGCGCCTGCCGGCCGGCGCTCAAGGCGGTCGGTAACGTGCCACCGCTCTCGATCGTGGCGGCGAGCTCGACGCCTTTCGCCAACGTGTTAATGTTAATGTTGAACGACATGTCGCACACTCCAGTTTGCTCAGGTGGATGGCCTTGGTCGAGCATCTCTGAAAAGCGGTGCGCACGTCAGCCCGTACGTACCCTAGCTAGGGTTCTCCCGAGTGGCCGGCGGACTCCGCCGCGGCCGATGCAACCTGCTCGATCGTCAGACCCCGTTTCCAGGAATCGGCCAGGGCGGCCAGCCGTTGCCGCGTCTGGCGGGTGAAGGCGCCCTCGATGCCCGTCAGATCGGCTTCGATCTTCAGCGGGTACAACTGTCGCGCGGTGCTGCTGCTGTTGAAGAGCTCGACGAGCCTTGCCACGCAGGTCCGATAAGTAGGCTCCGACAGGTAAGGGCGATGGGTCCGCTGGCAAAACCAGACGGTGAGATACGCAAGTGGATCGAGCTGCCTGCGCGGTGCGACTCCCATGGAGTTACCCGGTAGCATGCCCGCGTGAAGTGGCTGTTGTGCCGTCCAGAAGCGCGTTGCTCCCCACGAAGTGAGTACTCCGCTGGGCACATCTCCGCGGCGCAATCCGAGTGCCATGGCTTCCGACAGCCGCTGTTTGCCGACGCCGTTGCCACTTTCCCCGACAATGAGCAGCAGTTTTAGAAAGCCCGGGTACCCGTGGTCGCCAAACCTGCGGCACAGCAAGTTGAGGACCGCGAGACAACGCTCTTCATCAGCCGTGAGCTCGAGGAACTCTCCCAGCCGCGCGGCGGACTCGCGCCACGGCTGTGCGAGTTGTGACTCGATGAGCACCGGCTAGCACAACGGGGTAAAAATATGCTCGGCCCAGTGTTGCACGGTGGCATCTGCATCCGGCCCCGCCGGAAAGTCCACGGTGCGTAATGGGTCCGGCGCGCAGCCGCTCCAGACGTTCAGCACCAGGAGATCCTCGGCGGTATCGCGCGGCTGTTGAATCGCGGCGCTCATGGCGAACGGGCTGGCCACAGCAACCTGTTCCTGCGCGCGTTCAGGCACGCCTGCATCGCGCAGCCAGGTATCCAGCGCGGAAAGACCCGAGGAATCGGCACCGACCTTCATCGGGGGATGATAGCGTCCACGTGCGCAGACAGTCAGTTAGGGAAAACCCGAGGGCGGTGGGAAATCAGCGCCTGTCTATACTCCCTCATGGCAAAAGAGCAGGGCGCCGAACAGACCGAAAAGCCGACCCAGAAACGGCTGAACGATGCCCGGCGGGACGGTGACGTTCCCAAAAGCAAGGAAGTGACCAGTACGATGCTGGTGTTATGTTGGCTCGTGCTTGTCTGGCTGGGCCTGCCGCTCGTGGCGGCGCGGGTGAGCGGATTGATGCAACGCAGCCTCGAGGCTGTGAGCCGGCCTGGCGGGGAGCCTTCAGGGGCATTGCTCAGCGAGGCGTGCTGGACCGTCCTCGAGGTCCTCCTGCCGCTGCTGCTGGCGGCGGCTGCCATTGGGCTGCTGACTGAATTCCTGCAGGTAGGTGCCTTGTTCGCGCCAAAGCGATCATTGCCCAAGAGCGAGCGCCTGAATCCGGTCGAGGGACTCAGCCGGATGTTCTCACAGGAAAACCTGGTGGAGGTGCTGAAGTCGGTGCTCAAGACGGCTGCACTCATCGGGATATTCACGCTGGTGTTGCTGCGCGTATTGCCGGAAATACTGCATCTGCCGTTCAGCGACGTGCACGACATCGCTACTGCTCACTGGCACGTTTTCATGTGGGTGGGCATCTGGACGGTCGGTGTCTTCGCGCTGATCGCCGTGATGGATGCTGCCTATCAGCGCTTTGCGTTTACGAAACGGATGCGCATGAGCCGCCGCGATATCCGGCGGGAGCTGCGTGACACCGAGGGTGACCCGTTCGTCAAGGGGCGGCGGCGGCAGCTGCACCAGGAGTGGGCGCAGCAGAATATGTTGGAGGCGGTGCGAAGGTCGAGCGCTGTCGTGGTGAATCCGGAGCACATTGCGGTGGCTATTGTGTATGAGCCGGGAACTACTGAGTTGCCGGTGGTGTGTGCCAAGGGGGAGGATTATGAGGCGCAACTGATCCGGGAAGCGGCCGAGGAGGCGGGAGTGCCGATCATGCGCAATGTGGAGTTGGCGCGGGGGCTGCATGAGAATGTGGGGCTGGATGAATATGTGCGGCCGGAATTCTTCCAGGCTGTCGCGGAGTTGTTGCGGTGGGCGGAGTCGGTCCGGCGCGGACGGTGAAACGGTCTCGAGGGCGGCGCCTCGACTGTCACCGTCAGCGGTTTCGCTACAGCAGGGGGCGAAGAACGTTCAGCAGTGCGCGATTGGCGAAAAGGTGGCGGGTGATGACTTCAACGAACGTGCCCAGGGATAGCAACACTATCCAGGTGGCCACCCACGCCTTCAGGGGCATTGTCAGGGAGAATACATTTAATTGCTGGGCATATCGGTTCACCAGGCCCAGTGATAGATCCAGCAAAGAGAGCACCACCAGCGCTGGCGCGGACAGGAGGAGTGCTAACGTCAGCAAAGAGGCGAACTCGTCGATGACCACAGATTCCCCCAAGGGCACCGCGCGAGGCAGCATCTCGGGAATGGGCCAGAGCGCGTAGCTCTTCATCAGCAGGCCCAGGAAGAGTGTGAAGGCGCCGCTGCTCATGAAGACCCAGTTGGTCAACTGGGTGAGTAGCTGGCCGGTGAGGGAGGTCTCGTGGCCTTGCAGCGGGTCTACGCTGGCGGCGAAGTTGCTGCCGACTTTCGTATCGATCAGATTGCCGGCCGCACTCACTGCCCAGAATACCGAGCTGAACAGGAATCCGAACAAGGCCCCGATGAACAGCTCTTTCACGATCAGCAGCGGCCAGAGGACCTGGGCGGCGTTGTGATCCGTGGCTTGCGCTACGGCGCCGGCGACCGGATAAATGATGATCGCGAGACTGACGAAGAAGCTGTTGCGAACCAGGGACGGCATGTTCTCGCCGGTGAGCAGTGGCAATACCAGGAAGGCGGCCACGATGCGGGGGAGGCTCAGCGCCACGGCACCTGCCGTCGCGCCGATGTGATCGATGGCGTTCACCGGGCGGTACTCATTGGCGTGTCATCAGCGGAAAGCCCAGGAACAGCCGGTCCGCAAAGTGATACAGGCTCGAGCCTATCAGCGCGGCGCTCAGAAACAGCGCGAGGCATACACTGATGAATTTCAACGTGTAGGAGAATGTCTGCTCCTGCAGCTGGGTGGCCGCTTGCAGGAAGGCGACCAGCAAGCCTACGACCGAGGCGGCCAGGATCGGCGGCGCGGAGAGCACCAGGACCAGCCACAGTGCCTCGCGGATCAATTGGACGATCTGTGCGTGCATCGGCTGTATCCGCTATCGATAGGTTAGAATGAGTCCGTGGACCAGCTTTGCCCAGCCGTCCAGGAAAACAAACAACATGAGCTTGAACGGCAGCGACACGGTCGTGGGTGACAACATCATCATGCCGAGTGCCAGCAGGATGTTGGCCACGATCAGGTCAATCACCAGGAACGGCAGGAAGATGAGAAACCCGATCTGGAAGGCGGTCGTCAGCTCAGTGACGGTGAAGGCCGGCACCACCACGATGTAGTCATCGGCGCCTACCTGCGCCGGATCCTTCGGTAACAGCTGCCGCGCGGTGTGCAGGAAGAATGCACGCTCGCCATCGCTCGAATGTTTCACCAGGAACGAGCGCAGCGGCTCCTTGCCTGTGCTGATGAGATCGACCAGTTGGCGCGCGTCGAGCGCTTTCTGCTGCCCACCGCTCGAGTGCTGCTCGATCGTGCTGTAGCTGTCGAGCAGCACCGGGTACATGATGTAGATGGACAGAATGATGGCCAGCCCGTTGATCACGACATTGGGCGGGACCTGCTGCAGGCCCAGGGCATTGCGCAACAGACTCAAGACCACGACGATCTTGGTGAAGGAGGTCACCATCACGGCGACAAAGGGCGCCAGCGCGAGGCCGACGACCGTGACGAGGATAACCCCCGGGCTGAGGCTACCGAAGTCCATCGATCTCGAGTGCAAGCAGTTGCACCCCGAGCACGTCTCCCACCGCCACGAGCTCGCCGACACCGACGCGCGTGCCGTTCGCCCGGATCACCACCCGCGCTTTCTCGAGACCGCCCGGCAGCTCGAAGACATAACCGGGCTTCAGCGCGGCGAGCTCTCCCAGCGGCAGCGCCAGATTTCCGAGATCAAAGTCGAGGCTGACCGGAATGTTATCCGCAGCCCCTGTGGCCTTCAGGTCCGTCATGGGTAGCTCCGTTGGAGAATTCAACACGCCCGTGCTGACTGTGAGGCGCGTTCCGTCATAGCATGCATTCCAGCTACGCAGCCGCGCGTCCCCCTGCGCTCCGGCCAGCATCACGTGCAGCTTGCGCCAGCAAGCCGTTCGATTGCCGAGGATCAAAACATCGCCGATTTCGGATGCCGCCAAGTTGCCGGACGAAAACGCGACCCCGCGCAATTCCACGCGAACCGTCGCCGGCAATTTGAGCCACAGGCTCGGTGTGGCCGCCGTTCGCTGCCAGCCGGCATGGGAGACGAGGCGCGCAACCATCGCCGCGGACAAACTCACGCATCCGGTGGTCGTCCGGCCGTCCGCGGCGCTAGCCGAGAAACTCAAAGCGACATTGGTGTCAACATGAGGCAGAGGCTGATCAGTAAGGGCGCGGGGCATGAGCGGCTCACGCAGGATTCGTCCCAACCCCTCCAGCAGGCCGCTATGCGCAAGTGCCCAAGCGAGGAGCCGCGATTCCCCGGTGAAATCCCACCACGCACGCGCCCCCAGGGGCTCGCACCAGCCGTCCTCGGCAATGCTCATCGCGAGCCAGTCGTGCACGCCGTCCAGGATCGCCGCGGGAGGTGAGACATGGGGCGCCGGCCCGAAGCGCCACGTCATTTCGGGTTCGCCGTCGAGTGTCAGGTAGTCGCGGTCCCGGAAGAGCTCGCGCAAAGCGGCCGCGGCCTCCGGCGCGAGTCGGCGCAGGCGCCGGCCGAGCGTCTCTTGTTCCGCATACTCGAAGAACAATGTGTCGTCAGCGGTAGCCAAGATACACTTTGACGAGGTCCGGCAGGTTGCGGACTCCCAGCTTGGACATGAGACTGGCGCGGTGCAGCTCGACGGTCTTCGTGCTGATGCCGAGGATATCCGCAATGCTCTTGTTGAATTTGCCCGCGACCACGAGCTCGAGCACCTGGCGCTCGCGGCGAGTCAGGGCCGCGAGCCGCGCGTCAGATTCTCCCGCGACGCAGCCCATGGCCCTCGGCAGCTGCGTGGGATCATCGACGGCTGCCAGCCGGATCGCCTGGATCAGGATGCGCGCTTCGAAAGGCTTTTCGATGAAATCCACAGCTCCGCGCCGCATGGCTTCCACAGCCAGCGGTACATCCGCATGCGCCGTCACGAAAATGACCCGAATGGTTTGCTCGCGCCGGCGCAGCTCCTCCAACAGAACCAGGCCGCTCATATGCGGCATGCGTATGTCGCTCACGACGCACGCGCCAGTACGCGGTGCCGGCTCGCGCTCCAGCTGAGTCAGTAATGCTGCACCGGAATCAAATCCGCGCACTTCGATGAAGGCAGTCTCGAGCAGGAGCGAGGTTGAGCGCCGGAACGGCTCGTTGTCGTCCACGAGGTATGCCACAGGCGCGGCGCCACCGATGGATGAGGCGGTTGATGAGAACGTCTGCGTCATGACTCTTCCACCCGCGGCAGAGTGAATGCAAACACCGAGCCGCCCCCCGTATTACGTTCGAAGTACAACTGGCCGCCGTGGAATTCGACAATGGAGCGGCAGATCGCAAGGCCTATGCCCATGCCTTCCTGCTTGGTGGTAAAAAAGGGCGTGAACAGTTGCGCCTCGTCGCAGACCGGCACTCCCGAGCCCCGGTCGGCGACCCGCACTACGACCCGGCCCTCCACGTCGCAGTGCGCACCGATCGTGAGCGTACGTTGTGTCGGGCGCGTCGTGCGCATCGCCTCGATACCATTCCTGACGAGATTGGTGAGAACCTGCTCGATCATGATTCGATCGACGAGCACAGGCGGCAGCTCAGAGGCGAGCTCCACGAGTATTCGGGCACGGTGCTTCTGCGCATCCACCTGCTGAAGTTGTACGACGTGGTCGATGAGCGATGTGAGACCTAAAGCCTCACGGCGCGGCTCGCGCGTGCGCACGAACTCGCGGATCCGGGCGACCACCGCGCCTGCCTGCTCGGCCTGCTCGAGCGCGAGATCCAGCGCCTGGCGCAGCGGTTGCGGGCTGCCATCGGCCTGGCCCAACAAGGTCCGCGCGGCCGCGAGGCAGTTTACGATCGTGGCCAGTGGCTGATTGATTTCATGGGCCAGTGTCGTAGTCATTTCCCCCACCGACATTGCGCGTGAGCTGCTCAACAGCTGCTCCTGCAAGGCACGTTGCTGGCGTAGCGTCTCCATGCGCTCGGTGAGGTTCTGAGCATTGAGCAGCGTCAAGGGGTTGTCCTGATGATTCCTCAACACCGACCACTGGAAGGAATACCAACGGCTGCTGCGTGGGCAGAATACCTCTACCCGCTGAGCTTGCGGTATGTCCTCCAGCGGCGACAGGTGTGGACCCGTTGGTGCGGTCACCGGCTCGAACAGTTGCTCAAAAGCGGAGCGTGAGGCCGGCAGCGTCCCAAATTCCTGGCTAAAGGCGGGATTGGCGAGCAGCAGGGCGTCGGTACAAGGGTCGAACACCGCGCAGGGTGCCGCCAAACTGTCGCACACCTTGCGCAGGGCCATGTCAAAAGCGTTCACACTCATCCATGTTCTGTGTTACCAACAGTCCTATCCTACTGTACGCCGTGGCGCGATGAAGGGTGAATAGATGAACAGTGTGGCGCGAATCAGTTTCCTGGGGGCAATCCTTCTGCCCGTCTTGCATGCGCCGTCGGCGTTTGGCAACACGGTGGAAGCGGCCGAGACCGGTACGTTATATCCAACCATCGTCTCACTCGTGCTGGTGTTAGCCGCCGCGGTGGCCGCGACGGTGTTTCTCAGACGCTGGAAGGGAAGTATCGGCAGGCACGAAGGTCCCATGCAGCTGCGGCACGTGATTGCCTTGGGACCGCGAGAACGGTTGGCCCTCGTAAAAGTAGGTTCCCGGTTCCTGGTTGTAGGTGTTACAGCGGCTGGTATCAGCGCAGTGGCAGAATTTACCGATGCGACACTCGAGTCGGCCGAGGGAGCGGCGCCGCTGCCGGATCCGGATGGCAGTCGAGCCTAGACCATAGGGTTATTACTAGGTGCGCATTTCGCAGGCGTAATGTTACGGTCAACCCTAGCTCGGGGAGGACATGGTGAACGGGACAAGTACATGGAGGAGTGGAGTTCCGATGCTGCGCGCACCACGTAGCGTAAGCGACATCCTCCTCGCGGCCGGCGTGATGGCCATCGTCGCGCTGATGATCCTCCCCATCCCGTTGCTCGTGATCGACATACTGGTCGCCGCCAACGTACTGTTTGGAGTCGGCCTGCTGCTGTTGGCAATCCACATTCCGGGGCCGACGGCCTTCGCAAGCTTCCCCAGTGTTCTGTTGCTGACCACCCTGTTCCGCCTGTCGCTCTCGATCGCGATCACCCGGCTCATTCTTCTCGATGCCGATGCCGGTCACATCATTGAAACATTCGGGCAGCTGGTGGTGGGCGGCAACCTGGTCGTGGGCATCGTGGTATTCCTCATCATTACCGTGGTGCAGTTCATCGTAATCGCCAAAGGCGCCGAGCGGGTCGCCGAGGTCGCGGCGCGCTTCACGCTCGATGCCATGCCAGGCAAGCAGTTGTCGATCGATTCGGACCTGCGCTCGGGGCTGATCGACAAAGACGAGGCGCGGCGGCGCCGGCGCCACCTGGAGGTGGAGAGCCAGCTGCACGGCGCTCTGGATGGCGCCATGAAGTTCGTCAAGGGCGACTCGATCGCCGGCATCGTCATTATCATTATCAACATGCTGGGAGGCCTTGCGATCGGAGTGCTGCAGCGAGGCTTGCCGCTGGGGGAAGCTGTTCAGACTTACAGCATCCTCACTATCGGCGATGGCCTGGTCGGACAGATTCCCGCGCTGTTATCCGCGATCGCCGCGGGCCTCATCGTTACTCGCACGGCTGGGGAGGATACAGATGAGCATCTCGGCGCATCGATTGCCCGCGAGATTCGCCGGCACCCACGCGTCGTGATGACCGGGGGCGTGCTCGCATTTCTGCTGGCACTCGTTCCAGGGTTCCCATGGCCCGTATTCCTGGCCTTTGGTGTGGCGATGACCGGGGCGGCCCTGTGGGCACGGCGCAAATCCTCCGCGGCGGTGCGAACTCTACTGACTCGGGCGGGGCTCACGCTGCCAGCGGCACCTACGAACGCGGTTACCTCCAATGGCCGTGACCTCGAGCCGCTGCCGGAGTTGGTACTGGAGCTGGCGCCGGAGTTGATGAGCTTTGCGCAGCCCGGGAGATTGAGTGCCGTTGCAATCCGCGCGGTGGACCTGGTGCGCGAGGAGTTCGGGGCGCCCATCGCGAATCCGGTGCTGCGCACGAACCGCGACTTGAGCGGAAACGTATTTCGTCTTACGAGCTTCGGCGTGACCATAGGCGAGGGCGATCTGCTCGCAGCCGCGGATCCGGCGACCGATATCGACAGCCGGCTCACCCAGGCACTGGGCCGCGCCCTGCGCCGGCAGCTCGCTCAGTTCGCCGGCATCCAGGAAACCTCGAATCTGCTCAATCGCTGGTCCCGGGATTATCCGGACCTGGTGAAGGAGATGCTGCGCGCCGCGGCACCGCAACGCGTGTCGGAAGTACTGCGGCGCCTGTTGGAGGAAGGAATGCCGATCCGGCAATTGCGCGACATCTTCGAGGCGATCACCGATGTCTGCGCCCGGGAGCGCGACGTCGTGCTGGCAACGGAATACGTACGGATCGCGCTGCGGCGGCATATCACTCAACGCTATATCGGGGCGGACCGCTCCATCAGTGCGTTGATTGCGCATCCGGAGCTCGAAGATACCCTGCGGCAGGCAGCGCGTGCTTCCGGTCAGCCAGGCCAGGTGGCTGTCGACCCACGCTTGCTGCAACGGGTGAGCGCCGAGATCGCAGCCATTCGTAACGAAATTGGCGCCGTTTTCGGCCGCGTGGTGCTGCTGTGTTCCATGGATGTAAGACGACACCTCCGCAAGATCACGGAGGCGGAGTATTTCGAATTGCCAGTGCTCTCATTTCAGGAATTGAGCGGTGACGTACCCGTCATACCGGTTGGACAGGTACGTGGTTAGGGCGTTGCTGCTCGCCGTCCTTGCGCTGGCAGCAGTGCAGGCACGGGCTGCCCCCATACCGTTCTCAGTCGAGAAGGTGTCGTACGATCTGCAGGGTGAAACCCTCAAGGGTTTCCTGCTGCGTTTCTTCGATGACCTCGGAATAGCGGTTACGCTGAGCCCGGCGGTCCAGGAGGAGTCGGGTACGCTAAACGGGCCGCGCTCGGGAATGGCCGCGGCTGTCTTCAAAAGCATCGCCGACTCCAACGGCCTGGTCGCGTACTACGATGGAAGCGTCGCATTCATCTATAAGACACGCGAGCTGTCCAGCCGTTATTTTGAGATCGATCCTGCACGGGTGGACGCGTTCCGCGAGGCGACAATCGGGTTTGGTTTGCCCGATGCCAACAATTCTCTGCAGATCAAGGCCTCCACCGGTGTGGTTACAGCGAGGGGAACGCCGCGCTTCCTGGATCAGCTCGCACAGCTCAGCACCGCGCTGGTGCGCCGCCCGCGGAGCGCGGCGGCGGCACCAACACCCCGCACCACCTTGCGATTCTTCTCATTAAAGTATGCCTGGGCCGCGGATACGACGTTCACAGTGGGTAACCAGCGGACCGTGGTGCCGGGCGTCGCCACCATTCTCAACCAATTGTTGGGAGACGGCGATAACGGCGCAAGCGTCGGCGGCTCAACCTACGTCCCTCCCGCGGTCAGCGGCCTGCGCGGCAAGGGACTGGCCGCGCTGGGAAATCGCCTCGCCACGACCCAGGGTACAGGCGGCTACAGCGCGGGATTGGAATCCGATCAGTCCGCGCAACTGACGGCTCCAGCACGCTCGGCATTCCGCGCCTCGATCGAGGCGGGTGACACACCGCGCATCGTGGCCGACCCGTATCGAAATGCCCTCATCATCCGCGACACGCCCGAGCGCATGCCGGCATACGAGGAGCTGGTGCACAAGCTGGATGTCGAGAGCCAGATCATCCAGCTCGATGCAACCGTCATCGACATAGACAAGAGCCGCGTGCGCCAGCTCGGCATCGACTGGACTTATCAGCACGGTAACACGGCAGCCGCCTTCGGCGGTGGCGTGCATCCCATGGATACCCTGGGAAATCTCGCCGGACTGCAAGTAAACAGCATCATCACCGATGCATCCAATTTTACCGCGCGGCTGAATGCGCTGGAGCAGGAGGGCGTAACCAACATCGTGCAGCGGCCGCAGGTAGTGACACTGAACGATGCGGAGGCTGTCATCGAGAGCACCCAGTCGGTGTACGTGCCCGTATCCGGTGCATTTGACGAAGACCTCTTTGGAGTCATTGCGGGGACAGTATTGCGTGTAACGCCCCATATCATCGTGGACAACGGCCGGCAGCGCATTCGTCTGCTGGTGACCATCGAGGACGGCAACGTCCAGGTGACGGACCAGCCGACCACCGGAAGCAACGGTCAGACGCTGGTTCGCCCGGTACCCTCGGTCGTACGAAATGCCGTCAACACTCAGGCCATCATCGATGTCGGACAGGGCTTGCTGCTGGGCGGTCTGAATCGCCGCGAAAACACCCGCACCACCTCCAGAATTCCGTTCCTCGGCAGCATTCCGCTGTTGGGCAGGTTGTTCCGCAGCGATATCACCAGGCGCGACAACACCGAGCGCCTGTTCCTCATCTCGCCGCAGATCATTGCGGCGACGGCGGTGACCTTGAGTGAGCCGCTGAGCGCGCCGCTCAAGCCTAGGGGGTGAGATGGAATCTGAGCTGGCGCTGAAGATCACCGCGGGGCTGCACAAGGGCGCGGTGATCAGCCTGGACACGGCCGACATGCTGGTGATCGGCGCGAGTGATGATTGTGATGTAATCCTCGCGGACAGCGGTGTATGCAACCATCATTGTGTTCTGAAGAGGCAGGCCGACAAGTTCTTTCTGAGGACGATGGAGGGTGCCCTCAACGTGAATGGGCACCAGCAGGATCCGGGTGCGACCATTCTCGTGCCTCCCCGGGCGCCGGTGATCATTGGGACCGCCGGGTTTGAGATTGTCGCCTCGTCAGTGGATGCACCCACCGAAGCGGTCGCGCATTGCACGAAGCCGGCGCTGTCAAGAGCGCAGGCAGTATCGCAAATGCTCAAACGGCGACCGTTAATGGTCACGGCCGCGGCGGCCGCGATCATTGCCACAGTCTTTGCAGTTAGCGCCATCTCGTTCGGTATCGACGGGCAATCGGCGCAAGATTCCGCAGGCCCGGCGGTTGGGACCGCGGCGCTCGCTTCCCGTTCGGGAGCTTCGATCGCCCATGATGTTGCCGAGGTGTTGCGCCTGTCCGGCATCGCCTGCGAGGCACAGTACAACGGCGAGGGCGCAGTTACGGTCAGCGGACATCTTGGCGATCCGAAAGCTCTCGAAGCTATCGTCAAGTCGCGTGCCATCAGGGAAATCGTCGGTTTGAAACGTGTCATGGCCATCAACCTGGATCACCCAGGTGGCTCGACGCGCGGTACGAGCATAGATGGCACGCGGATCGTTTCGGTCGTTGCCAGCGCGGACCCGTACGTGGTGACTGCCGATGGGTCGCGCTACTACGTCGGCGCGTCTCTGCCCCAGGGCGGGCGCCTGGCTGGAGTGAAAGAGGGTGAGGTGTTGGTCGAGCGGGATGGCCACACGGAACACTGGAAGTTGACGGATCCCGCGCACACGGCTGGCGAGTTCAGGCCGACAGGCCAAAGGAAGTGACATGACTACGATCTACTCGGTAATGTATCCAACCCAAACCCAAACAGGGACCACGGGCTCAACCAATCCGGCGTCCTCGACACAGCAGTCCACCTCCGCCTCGCAACTGCTCTCACGTAACGTGTCATTGAGCTCCGCCTACAGCCCCAGTTCCAACGACACCAAGTCCTGGTACGAGGCAATGGCGAAAGCCTGGGGTCAGGCGCTCAACCAGCAGGCGCAGGTGATTACGCAATTGTCGGATCAGGTCAGCAACGCCGGACAGGACCAGCCCTCGCAGGTCACGCAACTCACGGCCGCGTCGATGCGGTTCTCGTTCATGGCAACGAACGCCTCCACGGCGACGACGAGCGTAGGTGAAGCGTTGCAGACACTGGGCCGCAAGCAGTAAACGAGACCAAAACATGGACGCAATCGCCACTTTGGCATTCGACCTGCAGCCAGCCGCACCGGCGCTTGCCAGCGCCGGTGCGGCCGGGCAGGCCAACACGGCATCGGTGTTTGAGGTTTCGCACTTCAACGCTGCATTTGCGGCGGCCGCCAACACCGCACCCGCCGCGGCGCACACGATGCATGTGTCGGCGAGCGAGTCGCAGGGATTTCGCACGGTCATGGCGACATTGGAGAATCTCAACGGGCGGGCGGATTCTCTCGGCAGCAAGGCGCTGGAGGCGCAGCACGGGGAATTCCGGCCTTCCGACATGCTGATGATGACCTTGAAGGCTCAGGAGTTCCTGTTCCATTGCGAGCTGACCTCGAATGTCGCAAACCGCACGTCCGACGGCGTTCAGCAGTTGTTCCGCGAGCAGACCTGAGGCGCGACGGATGCATCGTCCCGTGCTACTGACAAACCTGGCACTGTTGCTGGCGGCAGGGATGCTCGCCGGTTGCAGCCGCAGCCCCCTGTACACTGATCTCACCGAGACTCAGGCCAACGAAGTACAGGCCGCGCTGCTGTCGGCACACATCGATGCCCAGAAAGCCCAGTTGGCCAAAGCCAAGGGCTGGTCTATCGCAGTGGCGCACGACGAGATACCGAACGCCATGGCCGTCCTGGGCGCGGCAGGGCTGCCGCGCCAGTCGCTGCGCACGCTGGGCGATATCTTTCCTAAGGAGAGCTTCGTCTCCTCCCCGCTGGAGGAGCGCGCCCGATACATCTTTGCGCTGTCCCAGGAAGTGCAACAGACATTGATGCAATTGGACGGCATTGTGGACGCCCGCGTTCACATTGCCCTTCCGGAGCGCAGCCTGCTCGATGACAAGCCGCAGTCCGCTTCTGCCTCCGTCGTCATCATCGAGCGTCCGGGCGCGAATCTCGAGCTGCGCGAAACCGACATCAAGGCAATCGTCACGGACGGCATCGAAGGATTGAAGGACATCAATCGTGTCACGGTGAAATTCTTTACCCGGCACGCTGCGGCAGGCGTTGCCACTGCCGCCAACAGCACAGCGACGCTGCTTGCAGTGCCGGTGGCCGCGAGGTGACCTGTGTCTCTGCCCGAAGATGCCAGACTCTGGTTTGAGGTCCAAGTCGAGACGCTCAAGCGCGTGCATTCCAGTTGGTTGCCGGGTGTTCCGATCGAGCTGCTCACGCAGGCCCGCAAGCTCGCACTCGGACGGCGGTGGCTGGCAAAGCGCCTTTGCGCGGTGAGCCCCGTATTGTTCGGGCTGCCGGCCGAGCTCGATGCCAATGCAATCAGCCGTCTGCGGGCTGCCACGTGGCTCGCGCCGCTCGTCGCCGATCCCTTCGAGTGCGCACTCGACCTGGGCTCGCTCGCCATGGCCGCGACGATCCGAACTCTGGTCAACCGCCCGGAAGTGGTGAAAATTCGGGGCGCACTGGGGCCTGAGCGGTATGCGCGCGTACTCGCGTACCCGGCCGCAGCGAGCCAATCCACGCCCGCGCCGGCCCTGGGTGACCTCGACATGGTGGAGCGATTGGTCAGGTGCGGTGCCGCCGAGTTCGCTGGCTTCGCCGACGTTCTGCATCCTGCTTGGGGTGAGAGTGTGCGGCTGACTTACGAGCGTGCATGGTGGTTCGATGCATGCGCGCCGAGTCTGACCCCGGCTGCTGCCGAAGCCTGCCTGCGTCTGAGGATTCAACAGCCTGAGACCCGCGCTGCGTCGCCTGCCAGACCAGCTGGCAATCCAGCTGCCAAGCCGGTCGGCAAGCCGGGCGCCGGCCTGCAGGCCGGCGCCTCAGGAGAGACCCATTGACCGCGACAATCGCCTTGACTGAGTCGGAATCGTTGCTCACGGCGGTCGCCGGGCAGCGCATTCCGCGGCGCGCCTGGGCGCAGGTGAGCGAGTTGGATGGTCTGTTGAGCGAAGCAGGCCGGGTACTGCAGACCGCGAAACGGCAGGCCGAGCTCCTGCAGCGGCGCGCTTACTTCGATGGGCGCGCGGCCGGCGTCGCCCATGCGCAGTCAGAGGCGATCAAACATGTGCTCGAGGCACAAAAGCAGGCTCGCGAGCTGGTGGCGGCTTCCGAGTCGCGCATCGTCGAGCTGGCGGTCTCGATCGTCGCGCGGCTCGCGCCGCGGCTCGATCAGGGTGAGCTCGTTGCAGCATTGGCTGCGGAAGCGTTGGCGGCACTTCGGGAAGAGCGGCACGTCGCGGTCAGAATCAGCAGCGCGGCGGAAAAGTGCACGCGCGCGATGCTCGATCGGTGGCAGGCCGCACATCCGGAGATCGAGACAGTGGAGCTGGTGGTCGATCCGCAGCTCGACCCTATGGCCTGCGTCGTGGAAACGGAGCTGGGCCGTATCGAGGTTGGTTTGTCGGCTCAATTGGAGTCTATCCGGACAACACTTGCCACCGTTGCGGCGCAACCCGTGCCATGAGCGCTTCACGCGGCACCGAGCCTGATCGACTTCTCGCGGCTCTGCGCAGCGTAGACACGCTGAAGCGGGTTGGCCGTGTGGCAGAAGCGCGTGGCACCTTGATTCGCGCGACGGGCGTGAACGCCCGCATCGGCGAGGTATGCGAGCTGCGGGATCCGGGCAGCCGGCAGCTTTTGACCGCCGAAGTGGTCGGAATCGAGCGTGGCATGGCACTGCTCACGCCGCTCGGTACTTTGGATGGACTCTCTGCGGACACTGAGGTCGTCTCGAAAGGCTTTCAGGCCACGGTCGGCGCGGGTGATGGCTTGTTGGGGCGGACCCTCAATGCGCTGGGAGATGTAGTTGATGGCGGACCGGCACCCACCAACCTCGAACGCGTGCCGGTCTATCGAGATGCTCCAAACGCAATGACTCGCATCCCGATCCGGCAGGCGTTCCATACCGGTGTTCGGGCTCTCGACACTGTGTTGACCGTCGGAGAGGGCCAGCGTGTGGGTATTTTCGCCGCCGCTGGCGGTGGCAAGAGCACCTTGCTGGGCATGCTGGCGCGCTCCGGAGCCGATGTGAATGTCATCGTGCTTCTGGGCGAACGTGGTCGAGAGGTGCGCGAATTTATCGACGACAACCTCGGCGTAGAGGGTCTTCGCAAGAGCGTCGTTGTGGTTGCAACATCCGACAGGCCAGCGCTCGAGCGCGTACGGGCCGCTTATGTCGGGACAGCGATAGCGGAATATTTCAGAGACCAGGGAAAGCGCGTGCTGTTGCTGTTGGACTCCGTGACCCGGTTCGCTAGGGCGCTGCGCGACGTGGGACTGGCCGTGGGAGAGCCTCCGGCGCGGCGAGGCTATCCGCCGTCAGTGTTTTCTGCGCTGCCGCGGCTGTTTGAGCGGACTGGAAACAATGAGCGCGGCTCGATTACGGCGTTTTATACGGTGCTGCTGGAGGACGAGGAGGGTGATCCGATCGGCGAGGAAGTGCGCTCTATCCTGGATGGCCACGTTTATCTATCGCGGAAGCTGGCGGCTGCCAATCACTTTCCGGCGATCGATGTGCTGGGGAGCACCAGCCGCGTCATGCCGCGCGTAGCGCAGCCGGCTCATCTGCGTGCGGCGGCGGTGCTGCGCAAACAGCTCGCAAAGTATCAGGACGTGGAGCTGTTGCTGCAGATCGGGGAGTACAAGCGGGGATCCGACGCGGAGGCGGACGAAGCTATCCGCAACATTCCTGCCATTCGCAAGTTGCTGCAACAGCCGGCTGAGCAATTGAGCGGCTTCGAGGAGAGCGTGGCGGCTTTGACCGGGATCGCGCAATGAGCGCGGGTGCGCGCCTTGCATCGCTGTTGACTTTGCAGAAGCGGCGCGTGGATTGCGCCCTGGCCGCGGTTCAGGAGCGCAACGGGGTGCTGCGTCAGCGGGAGTTGCAGCGACAAGCAGCGTTGGAACGCTTGGAGGCTGCTGTAATGGCGTACCGCGCCGAGCGGGAAAGACTGACGGAGTCGATTGCGAATCCACAGGCGCGCCATGAGCGGCCGGGTATCCAGGCAGCAAGGCTGACCAATGCCTCGCTGCGGTGCGTCGCCCATCGTGACTGGGTCGCAGCGGCTGAGGAGGGCCTTGCGCAGGTCGATGAGCTGCTCGCGGCCGCGTCCGCCGCGGCCCTGGAGGCGCGGGCAACCTATCGGCGCACGCTCGCCCGGCAGGACGCATTACAGACTCTGCGGGCAAGTTGGAAAAAGGCGCAAGGGCAGAGAATGCTGCGCCTGGAGGAGCAGGAAGCGTGAGTGACTCGAATATGTCAGTCGGAAACAGCAACGTCACAAACGGGACGTTGAATCGCAACGATTCACCTTCCGGAAGCAGTGATTCGGCAAACCGAAGCGGCTCGCAGGTACCCGATCCGGCGCAGGTCCGGCAGCAAGCGCAGTTGTTTCGTACGCTGATGGATGCGCCGATCACCGTGCGGCAATTGGCCGAGCTGGCGGGCCGCAATGCGGGGGTGGAGGTCGCGGGGCGCGGCGCTGGTGCCAACCCGGACGAATTCGCCCAGGATTCATGGATGCTGGATCGATGGAGCCCAGCTGACAGCCGGGGTGGACTTCAGGATCTCGCGAACCATTCGCACCAGGGCGCTGTGGATGTTTCGGCCATGATGCAGGTGCAACATCTCATCGAGCAGGGGCCGGCGGGCCAAGCTGCCGCAGCCGCCGGAGCGCCTGATCCGTCCATCGCGGAGCTCATCGAGAAGCATGTCCGGCGCGCCCTGTCATCGATCCAGGCGCGTAGCTCCACAGACGGTGAGGTGCGTATCGAGTTATCTGATGCAGTTTTCCCGGGAGCGGCACTCTCGCTCAAGCGTACAGCGGACGGTTGGCACCTGAACGCGACCGCGGACAACCGTCAGTCCCTCGACAAGTTGAATCATTTCGCACCGGCCCTGGTGGAGCGATTCGCGCGTGCCTCGCTGGGACACCTGCAGGTTTCGCTCGAGGTTCATCCAGCGGATTCGCCGTGTTGATCGTGGCACAGACTGCCGAGTGACTGACGCGGGTCAGTTGCCGCAGGCAGCGATCATTTCCTGGTGAGCCTGCTGCTTGCGTGCGTCAGCCTCGGCATCGGTATAGAACGCGCGATTTCCCTGAGCATCCAACTTGTAGAGCAGATTCGCGTCCTTGATAGAATTGTAGCGGTTGCGCGCTCTGTCGCACGCCACCTGCCTCGCGTGGTCCTGCTGGGCCTTGTTGCGGCTCTCTGACTCCTGCTCGCGTTTGCGCTCGTTTTCTTCGGCCTTGAGAACATTCGTCTCCCGCGTGGCGCGCGCCGCGTCGGCCGGGTTGCCCTGAATCACGTGGACAACGGATTTCTGCGCCGTCGGGGTGGCCGCCCGGTCTGAGTAGACGACGTGGCCCTGCGCATCGACCGATTTGTAGACCTGGTCCGCGTACAAAGGATGCAGGGGTGCGAGCAGCGCTACGGTCACAATGCGCGCCAGAAAAGTTCCCAGACGCGCCGGATCGTTTCGCGATGCACTACCTGTTGCAGACGGGGAGGTGGGCACTCTTGGCACTCCATGTAACCGCGAGGGATTGGGCTGGACCCGAAGGATCGGCGCAAGCTTCGTACGAGGCGGTTGCTTTCTGCATCGATTCGCGTCACAGAATGTCGCCATGAGAGCTCGTAGAAACCGCAGGGTGGTGCGGCCTGTCCCGGCAGCGAAGTCACACGACCGCTCGACGTGGGACATGCTGATCTGGAATCACTCCAAGCTGTGGGTGGCGACGCTTGTGGGGGTGGTCGTAGCCGCGGCTCTGCCGTCACGTTGGATGGTGATCAGCCGAGTGCTGGCCGGCTGGAATACCGGCCTCTTCATCTTCCTGCCGCTGACCTACCTGCGGATGCGGCGCCTGGATGCGAGGCAATTGCGCGCCCACTACGAGGAAGAGGATCCGACTGCGCCCATGATCGTGGTCTTCGTGATTGCCGCAGCGCTACTGAGTGTGGCGGCCATCGTCGCCCTGCTCGCTACGCTCAAGCACGCTGCCCCGGCAGAGCGGGTGTCTCACCTGCTGCTCGCGAGCATGACCATCGTGAACTCATGGCTGCTCGTGCACATGATATTCACTCTTCATTACGCTGATATCTATTACAGCGTGGCTGAGGACGCACCGGCGCCCCTTGCGTTTCCGGAAACACGTCAGCCCCTGTTCTGGGACTTCGTCTATTTCTCTTTCACGATCGGGGTAGCGTGTCAGACCGCCGATGTGGCCACGACTCAGACTGGAATTCGCCGCACGGTCACGGTGCACAGCATCATTGCGTTTGTGTTCAACCTGCTGATTCTCGGTTTCGGCCTGAACGTGTTGGCAGGGCTGCTGGGCAATGCATGACAGTACTTCTCAGTGGTTGTGCCGCGGAGTTCCTTTCGTGCGCGCAATCCGCTGGTATTTGACCGCGGGTTCCAGTACCGCGCCCGTCTCGATCTGGCTGACCGCGGCGCGTTGCATTTCCTGCCACGGAGTCTGACTTTCCGGATAGACATAGCCCCCGGCTGCCTGCAGCTGCGCGTGGCGCTGCTTCAGCTCTTCATCGGACACGAGGACGTTCACGTGGCCCTTTTTCAGATCCACGCGTATACGGTCACCGGTTCTGAGAACCGCCAGGCCGCCACCAATGGCGGCTTCGGGCGAGGCGTTCAGGATCGATGGAGAGCCTGAGGTACCGGACTGCCGACCATCACCTATGCACGGCAACACGTGAATCCCTTGTGCGATGAGTTGGACTGGCGCCCGCATGTTGACCACCTCCGCAGCCCCCGGGTAACCGATGGGGCCCGCGCCACGCATGAACAGGACACAGCGCTGATCGATGTTCAACGTGGGATCATCGATTCGGGCGTGGTAGTCCTCCGGGCCGTCAAACACGACAGCGCGGCCCTCGAACGCGTCCGGATCGTCAGGATCAGACAAATAACGGTCGCGGAATTCGCGCGAGATGACGCTGGTCTTCATGATTGCGGAGTCGAACAGGTTACCCCGCAGCACGAGGAAGCCGGCCTTGTCCGTCAGAGGGCGTTCGAAGGGCCGGATTACGGCCTCGTCGTGAATGACGGCGCTGGCGCAATTGTCGCCGAGGGAGCGCCCGTTCGCAGTCTGCGCGTCGCCAAAGATCAATCCCTGCCGCAACAATTGGGCAACGACGGCCGGAACTCCTCCAGCGCGATAGAAGTCTTCGCCCAGATACTCACCCGCCGGTTGCAAATTCACGAGCAGCGGAACGTCGTAACCGTAGTACTGCCAATCGTCTATGGACAGCTCTACGCCAACGTGACGGGCGAGCGCGATGAGATGCAGGGGCGCGTTGGTCGAGCCGCCCAGGGCTGAATTCACCCTGATGGCATTGATGAAGGACTCGCGGGTAAGAATGTCGGACGGCTTGCGATCGGCGTGAATCATTTCAACGATCTGGCGCCCGGTCTCGTAGGCGCATTCCTGGCGATCGCGATGAGGAGCAGGAATCGCGGCGGATCCTGGTAACGACATGCCCAGCACCTCCGCGAGGCTGTTCATGGTCGTTGCGGTACCCATTGTGTTGCAGTAACCGGTGGATGGCGCCGCGGATGCCACGAGCTTGATGAACGCAGTGCGATCGATCTCACCGGCGGCGAAGCGCTCCCGCGCCCGCCAGACGACTGTTCCCGAACCGATGCGCTTGCCATCGGCCCAGGCGCTGATCATCGGCCCCACCGACAGCGCAATGGCGGGAATATCGACTGTCGCGGCCGCCATCAGGCAGGCAGGGGTGGTTTTGTCACATCCGACCGTCAGGACCACGCCGTCGAGAGGATATCCATACAGAATCTCCACCAAGCCCATGTAGGCGAGGTTGCGGTCGAGCCCAGCCGTGGGGCGCTTGCCGGTTTCCTGTATCGGATGCACCGGAAATTCGATTGGCACGCCGCCCGCGTCGCGTATACCCTCCCTCAGCCGAGCGGCGAGGAACAGGTGATGGCGGTTGCAGGGCGACAGATCCGAGCCGGTCTGCGCGATACCGACGATCGGCCGTCCCGATTGCAACTCGGCGAGCGTCAGCCCGAAATTCATATATCGCTCCAGATACAACGCGGTCATGTCCGCATTGGCCGGATCGTCGAACCAGGCCCTGGAGCGCAGGAGGCGAGGTGAATCGATTGTTTCTGTCATTACTCAGACAAATTGCCATACACCCCGTGGCTTGGCAAGATAGCCGCACGGGGCTCTCCTTGCGGGCTTTGCTGGTTGCCACCTTGGCCATGGCCATAGGGGGGCCTGCCGCCGCGGCTGGGCAGCAAGCCAAGGCGCCCGCGAAGTCTTCCTGGGGGCAAACCGGTGATGCAAGCGTGGAAATCTACACACTGACCAACGTCCACGGCGTCGAAGCACGGATCATGACCTACGGCGCCACTCTCGTATCGCTGAAGGCGCCGGATCGAGCCGGTCACTTCAAGAACATCGTGTTGGGTTTCGATACCCTCGAGCCTTACCTCGGGGCTACGGCGTATTACGGCGCGACGGTTGGGCGCTATGCCAACCGGCTCGCCAAGGGGCGCTTCACACTCGACGGCAAGACGTATCAACTGGCCACGAACGACGGTCCCAACAGCCTGCATGGCGGCGGACGTGGCTTCGACAAGCGCATCTGGAAGGCCGAGCCACTACCGCAATCCCAGGGCAATGGAGTGCGGCTGACCTATGTCAGCGTCGCGGGCGAAGAGGGATTTCCGGGCGAGGTCACGGCTCATGCGGTCTACCGGCTCGACGACAATGACAATCTCGAGATCGAATATGGGGCGACGACGACCGCGGCCACCCCGGTTAACCTTGCCAATCATGCCTACTTCAATCTGACCGGCGATCCGAGCGTCCCGGTGTTGGATCATGTACTTGCGATCAATGCCGATCGGTTCACTCCAGTGGACGCAACACTCATTCCCACCGGCGAGCTGCGTGCCGTTGCCGGCACACCCTTCGATTTCAGAACCGCGCATGCAGTCGGCGCCCGGATCGGCGCGCCGGATGAGCAGCTTCAGCGGGGGCACGGTTACGATCACAACTGGGTGCTCAACAAGACCAGCGCTGGCATGACGCTTGCCGCCGTGGTAACCGAGCCGAAGAGCGGCCGCTCGCTCGAGGTGCGCACCACGCAGCCAGGCGTGCAGTTCTACACCGGCAACTTCTTGAACGGCAAACCGGCGGCGCAGGGAGGCACCGTGTACGCGTACCGCACCGGGCTGTGCCTCGAGACACAGCATTTCCCCGATTCCCCGAACCAGCCCTCGTTTCCGTCGACCATCCTGCGCCCCGGCCAGGTGTATGCGGAGAAAACCATCCTTGCCCTGCGCGTGGTCAAGTAAGTCCGCAACGCGCGCAGCCGGTTATTCCAGGTTCAGAACGGCCACCGATTTCGCTGGCAAAGTGAGCGACAGCTTGCCGCTCTTGAGCGAGGCGCCGGTAAACCGGGTCGGGTGAACGGCATCCGGGGTCTCGAACGTATTGTGGGCATCCAGGGCCGCCGCCGTCAGGAGCTCTCCCTTGACGGTGCGCGGTGCCGCGCCCGCAAGCGATAGGGAGACCGGCATCTCGTTGGTGGGATCAAGATTGACCAGCGCAACTACGATCGCGCCCGAGGCGGTTCGGGCCGCCGACACGCTGACCGCTGGAACCGAGGAGCTGCCGAGAGTGTAGCGAGGCGTCTGCAGGTCGGTGGGCAGGAAGGTGGCGTCCTGAAACGGACGGAACATGTGGAATACGTGGTAGGTGGGTGTCAGGACCATCTGCGGCCCCCGGGTCAGGATCATTGCCTGCAGCACGTTGACCATCTGGGCGATCGCCGTCATCCGCACGCGCTCGGCGTGCTGGTGAAAAATGTTGAAATTGAGGGCCGCCACGACTGCATCGCGCAGGGTGTTCTGTTGATACAGAAAGCCGGGCTCGCGGCCGGTTTCCGCATCGTACCAGGTGCCCCATTCATCCACGGCGAACGACACTTTCCGCTGTGGATCGTACTTGTCCATGATGGCCGCATTGGCGCGGATGAAATCCTCCATCCGCAGAGTGTGTGCCAGTGTGGAGATCCACTGCTCGGCGCCGAATCCGACGGCGGGGCCTTTGTGGCTCCAATGCTCACCGGGAATGGTGTAGTAGTGAAACGAGATGGCGCCGAGATCCTCCCCGCCTTTCTCGATGAGGCCCTCGGTCCATGAAGTCTCCACATCGTGGCCACCGCTGGCAATGAGGGCGGGACGCGCCCCGACGGGAGTCTTGAGGAAGGTGGCGTATTGGCGAAACACATCGACATAGTGGTCGACCCGCATGTTGCCGCCGCAGCCCCAGGTTTCGTTACCCACCGCGAAGTACGCAATCTTCCATGGGTCCGGATGTCCATTGCGGGCACGCTCGGCCGTCAGGGCCGTCGGCTTGTCCGAAGTCAGGTACTGCAGCCATTCAGCCATTTCCTGTGGCGAGCCTGTGCCGACGTTGCCGTTGACGTAGGCCTCGGAGCCAATCAGCTGCACGAAATCGAGAAATTCGTGAGTACCGAACGCATTGTTCTCGGGTACCCCGCCCCAGTTGGTATTGAGCCTCACGGGACGGGAGGCACGCGGCCCTATGCCATCACGCCAATGGTACTCATCGGCAAAGCAGCCACCCGGCCAGCGAACGACGGGTACGTGGAGCTCGCGCAGCGCCGCAACGACGTCGCGGCGTATGCCGCGCACGTTGGGGATCTTCGAATCCTCGCCGACCCAGACGCCTTCGTCGATTCCGCGGCCCAGGTGTTCGGCAAATTGGCCGTAGATATGGCGATCGATTTTTGCGCCCGGCTGATCCGCATGAATCGTAGCCGTGGCAGGCAGGCCGGCCGCGCCTGCAGGCGCAAGCAATGCGAGCAGGAGGGCGGCCGCGCACCCGCGCACCCGCAGTTCGAGCCGAAATTCCATCATTTGCCCCCTTGGTTTAATAACTCAGACAATATGCCAGTGCGCGGACAATAAGCCAGTCCGCGCGAGGCGGCAAGCCGGCCGCTGGTCCGGGCCGTTTGCGTTTTGGCAAGCCGCGTATAGTATGGAGGCGGGGTTTGCCGCGAACCAACAGCTACCAAAAAATACACATGACCGGACAGCTTCCTGCCGCGCAGCCACCGCCCCGGGCTCTGAGACTGCACGGCACGATTGCCCGCAAGCTCGGTATCGCGATCGTTTCCGGGCAGTACAAGCCCGGCGACTTGCTCGACAGCGAGATCGCTGCCAGCGAGCAGTTCGCGGTGTCGCGGACGGCCTACCGCGAGGCGGTGCGCATCCTTAGCGCCAAAGGCCTGGTGGATGCCCGTCCGAAAGTGGGCACCCGCATCAATCCCCAGTCAAAATGGAATCTGCTGGATCCGGACGTACTGGAATGGACCTTTGAATCCGAGCCCGACCTGGCTTTGCTCAACAGCCTGTTCGAGTTGCGCAATATGGTCGAATCGGCCGCGGCCGGCCTTGCGGCGACCCGTCGCTCGGCCGCGCACCTGAAGGCGATGCGCGCGGCGCTGGATGGAATGGCGCTCCACACCCTGGCCACGCCGCAGGGGCGCCAGGCCGATCTCGATTTTCATACAACGCTGCTGGATGCGACCGACAATCCATTCATCATTTCCCTGACCAGTGGCGTAAGTGCCGCGATCAGCACCACGACGATTTTCAAGCAGCGCAAACGCCCGTTGCGCCGCGACCCGGTCCCCGATCACCTGCGTGTGTTCACCGCGATCGCCGCGAAGGACGCGGTCAAAGCGCAAAAAGCGATGAGCGACCTGATCGAGCTGGCGCGCGCCGACACGCCCATCTCGCGCCGTTCCGACCGCCGGCGCATAGGGTAGGCGCACCCGCTGCCTGGCCAGGCCTGGCCAGGAATGACCCGTTCCCGGCTCCGGGTGCAATATTGTCTGAGTTATCATACGATCCGTGCGTCGCCCCGCACGGACCCACGTACCCATGCCATTGCGATTGATTCAAATGCTCGACGCCAGCGGCGCGCGAATCGTCGCCGCCGCCACCGCTGGGGCAACCGCACGGCGCGTCAAGGGCGCCACATCCGTGTATGCCCTTGCCAGCGAGGCGATCAACGCTAACACCACACTGTCGTTGGTGTTGGATAAACACGGATATGGCGAGGAGATCGACCTTGCCGACGCCCTGCGCCAGAAGCGCATTCTGGCGCCCGTGGATCATTCAGACAGCGCCCGCGTCCTTCTGACTGGCACAGGTCTGACACACCTGGGCTCCGCCGACGCACGCGACCGCATGCACGCGAAGGCGCATTCGGCTGACGCATCGGACTCGATGAAAATGTTCCGCATGGGCCTGGAGGGCGGCAAACCGGGAGCGGGCCAGCTCGGCGTACAGCCTGAGTGGTTTTACAAGGGTGACGGGCGCAGTATCGTTGCACCCGAGAGCCCTCTGCCTTCGCCGGAATTTGCCGCCGATGCGGGCGAAGAGCCCGAGCTTGCGGGCATCTACCTCATCGCCGCCGACGGTACTCCTTGCCGCCTGGGCTTCACGCTGGCCAACGAATTCTCCGACCACATCATGGAGCGGACCAACTACCTGTACCTGGCACATTCGAAGTTGCGCTGTGCCTCGCTGGGTCCGGAGCTGCTGGTCGGCGAACTACCCGCCGACATCCGCGGCACGGCGCGTATCACGCGCGCCGGGCAGACAGTCTGGGAGAAGCCCTTCCTCACTGGCGAGGCAAACATGTCGCACCATGTGCGCAATCTCGAGCACCATCATTTCAAGTACGAGCTGTTTCGCCGACCAGGTGATCTGCACGTACATTTCTTCGGGACGGCGACTTTGTCATTCGCGGACGGAATCAAGACGCAGGCGGGCGACATCTTCGAGATAGAGGCGCAACCGTTCCTCTTGCCACTTCGAAATCCGCTGCAGACGGTGACGGCACCACCGGCAGGTGTGCGCGTTCTGTGACGCGGCGCCCGCGGGCCGCATGAGAACCGCCCGCTAGCGGCGCCCATCGCGCGCAATCGCGGCCAGTCCTCCCAGCGCGAACTGCACCATGTGACGAGTGGTGTCTGCCACGGATTCCGGGCCGAACGAAAGAACGGGAAAAACCCGCTCGACGCGCCCCGGCCCGATGAGCATCAGGATGCCGAAGGGCGCCATGATGTTGATACACGAGCGCGCGACAGCAGGGTCATCGGGCGCAAGTCCCGTCAGGTCGCTGACAATTGTTTTCAGGATGGCCGCCCGGGCGCGCATCTCCTTGTGACGCATTTCGTCGAAAATCGCGTTGGGCGAGAGGATCTCGCGGCTCAACAGCCGCACGGCCCAGGTGGAGGAGGCGGGCGCTGCCAATGCACCCACCAGCAGGCCGATGAAGGCCGTCAGCTTCGCTGTCGGATCCGTTTCCCGCTCGACCGCAGCGGCGAGCGCTTCGGAAGGCACGATCCGCCGGCGTGCTTCCTGCAGAACGGCCCCATACAGCTTGTCCATTCCGCCGAAGTGGTACACCACTGCGGCGGCATTGGCTCCGCTGCGTTCGCAGATTTCCTTACCCGTGGCGCCCGCGAAGCCTTTCTCGGAAAACACCTGCCCGGCGGTTTCCAGGAGCTGCTCGCGGGTGCCCGGACGGCGCGGTGCGACCTTGGGCCGTGCACGCACAATATTCTTGCGGCTCATACGTTCTACAGGTCAACGTCTCCAGGCGGTAGCTGCTGCAGATTACACACCTCGTCGTTGTAAAATTCAAATTTGAATTTGACTTCTGTGCAGCCGTGTCGCTAAGTTAGTCTTGGGAAAACGCGCCATGGGCGTGGCAGGAACGCACGATGACGAAAACCCGTTGGATGGTGCTGGCCGGTGTGATCGTAGCCGCGCTCGCGGCCGTGTGGTGGCTGGCCGACGGCCACCGCAGCTCGAAGGCCATCGTATTATACGGCAACGTGGACCTGCGCCAGGCCGATCTGCCATTCAATGCGTCAGAGCGCGTGACGGAGGTGTTGGTCCAGGAAGGTGATCATGTCAAGCTGGGGCAGGTGATGGCGCGACTCGATCCAACACGTATCGCGCCGCAAGTCGCCAGAGCGGAGGCGGATGCCGCCGCCGCTCAACAGGTCGTCAATCGTCTGCGCGCCGGCAGCCGGCCTGAGGAGATTGCCCAGGCGAGGGCCAATGTGTTGTCCGCCAAGGCGGACGCGGCCAACGCCCGCCGGCAATATGACAGGCTCATAGAGCTCGCGCAAAGTTCGTCCGGCCGGGCGGTCAGCCGTCAGGATCTGGACAGCGCCCGTGCCGCAGTCGACGTAGCCGAAGCGAAACTCGCCGTGAATCGCAAGGCTCTCGATTTACAGGTGGCGGGCCCGCGCAAAGAAGACATCGCGCAGGCGGAGGCGCAGTTGAAGGCGGACGAGGCCCAACTCGCGTTGCTGCGCCGTCAGTTGGCGGACACGGAGCTGCACGCGCCGCTCGATGGGGTGGTGCGCTCGCGGCTCGTGGAGCCGGGCGAGATCGTCTCGCCGCAGAAGGCCGCATTTACACTTGCGATCACCAACCCGAAGTGGATACGGGCCTACGTTGCCGAGCCGGATCTCGGGTCCGTGCGCGAAGGGCTCTCTGCCTCGGTCACGACGGATGCGTTCCCTTCGCGGCCCTTCGAGGGTTGGGTGGGTTTCATCTCGCCGATGGCCGAGTTCACACCCAAGACGGTGCAGACCGAGGAGCTGCGCTCGAGCCTGGTCTACGAGATCCGGGTGTTCGTCAAAGATCCAGCCGACCAGTTGCGCCTCGGAATGCCGGCCACTGTGCACCTCGACCAGCTGAGCAAGCAATGAAGAACACCAACGGCGCATTGCCGGCGGTTCTCGTGGCGCGTGATATTCACAAGCGCTTCCAGCCGCCCAAGCAGCCCGCGGTTCAGGCGTTGGATGGTGTTTCGTTCGAGGCACCGCGCGGGATGTTAACCGCGCTCGTGGGGCCGGACGGCGCAGGTAAGACGACTCTGATCCGGCTTGCGACGGGTCTGCTGCACGCCGACAGTGGCGAGCTCACGGTGCTCGGCGTGGATGCGGCCAGGGATCCCCAGCAGATCCAGGACCGGATCAGTTACATGCCGCAGCGGTTTGGGCTGTATGAAGATCTCACCGTCGCCGAAAACATCGACTTGTATGCCGACCTGCATGGCGTCTCGCCGGAGGCGCGCGCCGAGCGCTATCCGCGTTTGATGGAGATGACAGCCCTCGGCCCTTTCCAGGGTCGCCTGGCCGGCAAGCTCTCGGGCGGCATGAAGCAGAAGCTGGGGCTCGCATGCACGCTGGTTCGCTCGCCCGAGCTGCTGCTGTTGGATGAGCCCACGGTTGGAGTCGATCCACTCTCGCGGCGCGAGCTGTGGGACATCGTGCGGCAGCTCGTGGACACACAGGGGTTGACGGTACTGCTCAGCACCGCCTATCTGGACGAGGCGGAGCGGTGCGGCCATGTCATCGTGCTGCACCAAGGCAAGCTGCTTGCACAGGGTAGGCCGGGCGACATCACCGATATTGCCCAGGGCCGGGTGTTTGTCGCGGAATTGCCCGCTGGGCAGAGCGCGCGGGGCGTGCAGTCGCGGCTTCTCGACGAGCCGGGTGTGATAGACGCCGTGCCCGACGCAGGTCGGGTGCGATTCGTTCGGGGCGAAGTATCCAAGGAGGGCACAGCTGCCGCAGCAGTTGCCACCGCAGAAGCGATGGCCACCAACGCCCTCAGCGGCGCACGAGTCTCCGCAGCAACACCGCGATTCGAGGATGGCTTCATGTGCCTGCTACGCCGCGTGGCCGATCAGGAACATGCCGCCGGAATCTCACTCGATCGTCCCTTGGCTACACACGGCGACGAAGTCGTCGTACACGTTCGCAACCTGGTGAGGAAGTTTGGTGCCTTCACCGCGGTCGACCACATCAGTTTTGATGTACATCGTGGGGCCATCTTCGGTTTGCTCGGACCGAACGGCGCCGGCAAGACCACTACGTTCCGCATGCTTTGCGGATTGCTGCCCGCGACGGACGGCGAGCTGCGGGTCGCCGGCGCGGATGTGCGTCACGCGCGTGCCTCGGCTCGCGCCCACCTGGGTTACGTCGCTCAGAAGTTCTCTCTCTATGGGACACTGAGCGTGACGGAGAATCTGGATTTCTTCGCCAGTGCCTATGGACTGCGCGGGCCCCGTAAGAGCACCCGTATGGCTTGGGCAATGGAGCAATTCGAGCTTGGAGCACATGCCCACGAGCCCAGTGGGATGCTTCCCGGCGGTTTCAAGCAGCGCCTCGCAATGGCGGCCGCATTGCTTCATGAGCCGGAGATCCTGTTTCTCGACGAGCCGACGAGCGGCGCGGATCCGCTTGCCCGGCGCGCATTCTGGCGCCGCATCACCGCGCTCGCCGAGCAGGGCGTGACCATCATCGTCACGACTCACTTCATGCAAGAAGCCGAATACTGTGACCGGATCGCAATCATGGATGCGGGGCGCGTGTTGGCGGAAGGTCCTCCTGGAGAAATCCGCCACCTGGCTGACGTGCGGGAAGGACACGAGCCGAGCATGGAAGACGCCTTCATCGCGGTTGTGGAGCGCTCGCGGAAAAACGGCGGGCCGCGCGAGGCTGCAGCGTGAACAATGACATCACCGCCGGTATGGCGCCTGGCGCAAGCCTGGCGGCGAGCCCCAGCACGAGCGCCAGCGCCCCGACCGCCACCGACCCGAACGCCAGCGCGTCGACGCACAGCGCTCCTCCCGGCGAGCACTCCCAGCACTGGCGTGACAGGGCGCGCCGCGTTCGGGCGCTCATGATTAAAGAGACACGCCAGGTGATTCGCGACCCCTCCAGCATTGCCATCGGCGTGGTCCTGCCGATGATCCTCATACTGTTGTTCGGCTACGGGTTGTCGCTCGACGTAAAGAACGTGCCCGTCGCAATAGTCGTGGAAGACTCAGGCCCTGCTGCCCGCGAGCTGGTTGCCGGATTTCAGCTGTCACCTTACTTTCGCGCACAGATTACGCGCGCCATGCCACCGGCCGAGAAGCTGATGCTCGAGCGGTCGGTGGACGCAATAGTGCATATTCCCGCCGACTTTGAGCGCCGCGTGAATGCAGGTGGCGCCGAAGTGCAGGTGTTGTTGCATGGCGGCGATGCAAATCGCGCTCGCATCATCCAAGGTTACGTGCAGGGTGCCATCCAGACCTGGAATGCTCGCCAGGCCGCGGAGGGCAAGACCACGCCAGCGCCCGGCGGATCGGTAGCCGTTCAGATGCGGCTATGGTTCAACGATGCCAACGAGAGCCGTTACTTCCTGGTACCGGGCCTCATCGTGCTCGTCATGACGCTCATCGGTGCTCTCCTCACGGCCATGGTGGTGGCTCGGGAATGGGAGCGCGGTACGCTCGAGTCGCTGTTCGTGACACCGGTGCGCAGCGAGGAGATTCTGCTCGGCAAGACTCTTCCATACTTTCTGCTAGGCCTGATCGGGCTCGCCCTGTGCATCATTGCCGCGAAGTACCTGTTCCACGTGCCCTTGCGCGGGACACTCCCGGTTCTGCTGGGCGCCTCGATGCTGTACGTGCTGGTCGCGCTCGGCATCGGCCTGCTGATCTCCTCCGCCGTGAAGAATCAATTGGTCGCGAGCCAGCTGGCAATGCTGGCCACCTTCATGCCCGCACTGATGCTGTCCGGATTTCTGTTCGACCTGCGCAGCATGCCGGCCCCGATCCGGCTCATTACCTATGTACTGCCCGCGCGCTACTACGTAACGCTGCTGCAGACCATTTTCCTCGCCGGCAATGTCTGGCGCGTTATAGTGCCAAACATGTTGGTGCTCGCGGTCATGACCGCGGCTCTCGGCGTTGCCAGCCGCGCCGTAACCCGCAAACGGCTGGATTGAGGCGCGCCATGCTGGAAGCACTACTGCGAATCATTGCCCTCACGCGCAAGGAGCTGCTCGCCGTTCTCAAGGACCGCCGCAGCCGCATGAGCCTGTTGGTTCCCGCGATCGTACAGGGCCTGGTCTTCGGTTACGCGGCCACCTATGATCTCAACCACGTGCCGTACGCGGTGCTCGATCAGGATCGCACGGCCGCGTCACGGCAGCTGCTGGCCGGCCTCGATGGCTCAGGTGTGTTCGAGCGGGTCGCGGACTTGCACAGCGTGCGGGATATCCAGACCTACATCGATACGCGGCGCGTGTTGCTGGTCGTACAGATCAAACAGGATTTCGAGCGTAAGCTGCAACAAGGACAGCAAACCGACGTGCAGGTGATTGCGGACGGCCGTAATTCAAACACCGCGGCGACGGCCTCGAGCTATGTTACCGCCGTCGTCGGCACCTTCAATGAGGACTGGCGGCGCGATCACGCACTGCCCCCGCAGGTGCTCACGTCGTCAGACCGGGCCTGGTACAACCCGAACCTCGAGACGCGCTGGAACATGATTCCGGGGCTGATCGGAACGCTGGCGATGATTCAAACACTGATGCTCACCGCGATGTCGGTGGCGCGTGAGCGCGAGCAGGGGACTTTCGATCAGCTGCTCGTCACACCGTTCCGGCCTTTCGAAATCATGGCCGGCAAAGCCTTGCCATCGATGCTGGTGGGCATCACACAGGCGACCGGGGTGTTCCTGGTTGCGCAGCTGTGGTTTCGCATTCCTTTCGCAGGCTCCATCGTTACTCTGTATTGCGGCCTCGTGATGTTTCTGCTCGCGGCCATCGGCATCGGTCTGCTGCTTTCGGCGGTGGCCGGGACCATGCAGCAGGCCATGCTGTTCTCGCTGCTCTTCATCATGCCATTCTCGCTTTTGTCGGGGCTCACCACCCCGGTTAGCAACATGCCGAGCCTCCTTCAATACTTTACTGCCATCAATCCACTGCTCTACGCCATCGATATCGCGCGGCGCGTCTACCTCGAAGGTGTAGGGCTGTCGTTGCTGACGCACGACCTGTGGCCCCTGGCGCTGATCGCGACGGTCACATTGAGTGGCGCCGCATGGATGTTCGGCCACCGCATCACCTGAGGGTAAGGATGATCGCAACCAAGACAACGAACTGGACGCGGCTGCTGGTCGTCGCACTGGGAGCCATGCCGCTGGGATGTTCGGTGGGCCCGAACTTCACCCGCCCCGACGCGCGCGTTCCGCCGGAATGGTCGTCCGCCGCTACGGCAACCAAGTCACTCAACACCGAGCCGCAGGCAGTGGTCACGTGGTGGACTACCTTCCAGGAGCCGATGCTCGTATCACTGATCGAGCGCAGCACGGCCTCGAATCTGGACCTGCGCGCGGCGGTACTGCGCATCACCGAGGCTCGCACGCAGAGGGAGGTGGCCAGCGCGGCATTCTTCCCGCGCGTGGACGCGAATGCATCCTATACGCGCCAGAGGTTGAGCGAGACGACGGCGACCGGTGGGGTCTTCACCAACTTCGGCACGCTATCGATTCCGGGCGTGCCGTCCATCGACTTTCCAAACCCGTACAACCAGTTCCAGCTTGGAGCGAGCGCTTCGTGGGAAATCGACCTGTTCGGCCGGGTCCGCCGTTCCGTGGAAGCCGCGAATGCCGACCTGCAGGCTTCCGTAGAAGATCAGCACGCGGTACTCGTGTCACTGTGTGCCGATGTTGCCCGCAATTACATCGAGCTGCGCGGCGCGCAGCTTCGCAGGGACGTGACGCGGCGGAGCCTGGCAACGCAACGAGAGCTGTATGACCTGACTCGCCAGCGCCAAGCGGTCGGTCTTACTACTGACCTGGATGTTGCCAATGCCGGCGCGCAGCTCGACAGTACCCAGGCCCTGATTCCTCAACTGGAACGTGAGGTGACTCAGGACATCAATCAGCTCAGCCTGCTCATGGGCCGCGAGCCGGACACATTGCGCACTGAGCTGGAGGCGGCACGGCCGGTACCTGCCGTGCCGCCGGTGTTGCCCATAGGGCTGCCATCCGACCTGGCAAGGCGCCGGCCTGACATTCGCCAGGCCGAGGCGCGCTTACACGCTGCTACCGCGCGCATCGGCGTAGCTGTCGGGGATCTGTTTCCGCGCCTGACACTGAGCGCAAGTGGCGGAGTCCAATCCCAGCATGCCTCGGATCTGCTGAAGTGGGCGAGCCGCTTCGGCAGCATCGGCCCGACGTTCGAGATGCCTTTGTTCGATGGCAGCCGCTGGGCCACGGTGCGCCTGCAAAACGTGCGTGCCCAGGAAGCGGCGCTCAATTACCAACGCACGGTATTGGCGGCTTTGCACGAAGTCGAGAATGCTCTGGCGGCGTACGGGGCCGATCGGGATCGCGGTGTGTCGCTAGCCGCCGCAGTGGAGCAGAGCCGTGATGCGCTCGGCCTGGCACGCGCGCGTTACACCAGCGGAGTAGCCAACTTCATCGACGTGCTCGATGCAGAGCGCAGCCTGCAGCAAAACGAGCTCACCCTCGCCAACAACACGACAGCGATTTCTACGGACCTGGTAGCGATCTACCGCGCTTTGGGCGGCGGATGGGAAACCTCTACCCGGGAGCCTGTCTGACCGACGACCGCCCCTGGGCGGTCGTCTGATCGCGAAGGTCGTCGTCGGTTAGACAGGCTCCCCGCTTCCCACCGCGTCAGGCGACCTGCGCCAGATAGTCGTGCGCCTGCGCCTGGGTGATGATACCCGCGTTCGCCGCCGACTGAATTGCCGCCTTGGCCGCTTCCGGCCAGCCATTGTAGTGATCGTTGGTGCCCACTTCGCGTACGAACGCGTCGAGGGTGTTGTTTTGCTTCATGACGTTGATCATCTCGGCCTGATACGCAGCGTTGTGGTTCTTTGACAGCAGGCCCGCAACCTGCTCCGGCGAGCGGTCGGACGACTCATAGGCGACATCCGCCTGCCGACGCGCGTCGGCATCAGGGCCGACGAGCTGCGGCGAGTGCGCTTTGACAAAGGCCGCGGCGTTAGGCATCCGCTGAACCAGGTTGAAGAGGTTTGCGGCATGCGACAGGGGGGAAGCAGTGTCTTTGTTCTCTCCGTTGGCTGCAAAAGTCTGCACGTAGTTGGGATCGTCCTTCGCGACAGCGTCGAGAAATGGCAGGACGTCTTCACCCTTGATACCGTTGGCGCTGGCAACGTCAGCCACCGATTGGGTCGCTCCCCGGTTGCCGGTAAGCACCTCCGGGTGTTTCACCGCCAGCTCCTGCAGCTGCTCGGGACTCAGGTGCAGCTGCTGCTGCAGCGTAGTGGCCTCCCTGAGTGCATCGCCGCTGAGCGACTTGGCGGCATCTTCTTCAATACCCGCACCCTTCAGGAAGTTTTCCGCAAGCTCGGTATGCTCCTTGGTCTCGTGGCCATACTTCGCCGCCTCAACGAGGCCGGTTGCCACTATGGCGACACCCCAGCCGACCGGGCCCGCCCAGGACCCGAGGCCTATGGTCTCGCCGAACGTGGCCAGCGCAGCGCCCCCGGCGCCTGCCACATCGAACACCGCCGCCGGCGTGTCCCCACCCTTGTAGTCCTGAACAGCGCCGGCAGCGAAGTAGGCAATCGTCAGCGCACCGAACAGTTTCTCGCCTCCACCCTCCCACCACTTCGGGTTCTCGCCGCCGCGCTCCGTCCACCTGGCGAGTGCGCCTTCCGAATCGAGCATGTTGATGGACTTGCCGAAGCCGATCGAGTCGTTCGCCAATCCGACATTCGTCGCCAGGCTCCCCAGCAGCGTCTGGTAGTTGGGATCCTCGAACGCCTCGGAGGTCGCGTTGCGGGCTGCGGCGCCGGCGATTCCGAGCCCAATGACACGGAAAGCAAGCCCCGCGGGGCCTTGGCTCAGCGTCATCCCCTTCAGTTCCTTGAGCTCGCGCGCAGCATCCCCGTGCAGCTCGTCGAAGGCGGCCAGCGCCTCTTCGGTCGACTTGGTCGTATTCAGCGTGGTGACGAGCTCCTTGAGCTTGTCGATGTTTGCATTGACTTCGTTCTGCGGCAATCCCAGCAGGGAGCCTTTGGAGCGCAAATCATCCAGAGCCTTGTAGGCCTTGGCGACACTGTCAGGATGGAGCGCATTGAAATCCTTCACCGCCGGCAGCACGTGACCGGCTACATAAGACTTGCCGAGGCTCTCCACGAAGTCTTTGCCATGGTGGCCTTCCTCGATGAGAAAGGTCATGAACTTATCGCCGCTCTCGCCCTCGAAAATACTCGGGTCGCGATTCGTTGCGAACTTGATGGCGTTCTCGACTGTCTCATCGTGGCCGACGTTGCTTTTGAGCTCCTCGAAGGCGTCCGGGGCCAACTCCTTGAGATCCTCCGGCAAACCCTCGAGCTGCCCGATGTCCTCCTTGAGTGACTCCACATCGGTCGTCATGTGCTCTTCGACTTCTTTTAACTTGCCCTGCCAGCTCGGATCCTGCTTGGCAATGTACGCATCGATGGCCTTCTGCAGCTGTGCGGGTGTCAGTTTATCCTTGGAGTTGGCCACTACCCAGTTCAGGTCCTTGGTGAGCTCGTTGTACTCCTGGACGTCCTTCTTGATATTCGACTGCAGGTCCTCGACACCGCGCTCGACCGAGCGCAGCACGACACCTGCCTCTTCGGTTTTGCCATCCGCTTTGAGTTGCGCGGCGAGCTCGAGCGCCAGCTTCGGGCTCGCGCCCGCGCCGACGGCGGCTTTGATGATGCCGGTGTGCGTATCGTCGAACCGGCCCTCCCAGGTGTTGAATTGCCCGCGATAGTCCTGGGCAATCTGCTTCGTGAGTTCCTCTGCCTGCGGCGTGTCTCCAAGGGAGCCCACGACCTTCGAGAGGTTGGTAAATGCAGTCGAGCCACTGTAGTTGGCATCGACACCGGCGATGTTCTTTATCGTCGGCATGCTCTGCTTGACGAGCTGCGCGACCTGGTCCGGGGGTAGATCCGCAGCAATATCGGCGAGGCGTTGGGACGCTTCCAGCGCTGCCTGCTGGTTCCATTTCAACTCGTTGCCACTGAGGCCCTTGTAGGGCTCGGCGATCCAGCTCGCCGCATCCTGCAACATGCGCTGCACGGCCGGATTCTGCATGGCGCGCGCCACCACTTGCGGCGTTTGGCCCTGCAGGGACAGCTTCAATGAGTCGAGCTTCTCCTTCGGGGTGAAATCACCGTAGAACTGCGGGATCAGATCATCGGCCTTGCGCTGGATCTGGTAATCCTTGATCGCATCCTTCAGGACCCCCTGTGTGGTGGCATCGCCGTCGTTGCGGCGCAGGATGACGTTGCCATAGGAGTCGATCTGTTTGTCGGTGAGGGTGCGGAACTGCGCGGGAACACCCCTGTTAGCCGTATCGACCTGCGGCCCGATCTCGTCTTTCACGGCCGTGTTGACATCCTGCCGCGCCTGCTTGATGGCGTCCTGGTCGCCTGATGCGACCGCCGCTTTGTATTTCGCTACGGCGAGATCGACCTTTTGTGCCGGAGTGGCCGGTGGGGGATTGGCGCGCGCGGGTGCGGCAACGGTCTGAATGTGCGGACCGTTTCCGTGTTGCGTGGTATCGCTGGGGGACGGGTCCGTGTGAACGGGAGGGGTGTAAGTGCTGTAGCCGCCGTCATCGATACGCATGGAGAACCTCCGTGTGCGCCAACCGCCACGATTCGTATCGGTGTTATAGAAAATCGCCTTCCCGGCCGGTATCCGGGTTAACCCACGCTAGGGTTTACCCGGGGTTGCCCGGCGCCTTTGCCGCCGGGGTTCGAGCGGAGTGCAGCATGAGGAGGGCTGCGTACAGGACCACAAAGGTCACAAGCCACCGCAGCCAGGTCATGGGCAGCGACTTGACAATGAAGGCCGCGGCCAACACGCCGGGTATGCCCCCTAGGGTAAGCCCCAGGGCTGAGCGCAGGCTGTAGCGGTTCACCTGGATGAACCGGGCGCCGCCAATGGGCATCAGGAACGCGCAGGCACCCATCATGATGGGGAATGCCGCCAGGGGATTCATCCCGAGCAGGCTCACGAGGATCAGGCAGGGGGCATATAGCCCCACGCCCAGCATCATCAGCGCGCCCAGCACGAAGTTGACGCTAATGGCAAACAGCAGGCGGCCATCGTGCAGTCCCACCGCCTCACCACCACCGGGCATCCAGCCGAGATTGCGGGTCAGAAACAAAAACGCCGAAATGAGCAGCGCCACACCCATTCCAACCTGAATGGCCCGGCGCGGGAGGCGGGCAACCACTCCGACGCCCAACCACGCACCGAGAACCGCGGCCGCGATCATGCTGATCAGCGTGGTCAGGTCGACCGTCACGGCTGTGATGAAGATCAACGCCTCACTGACCGTGGGCAGCGCGTTGCCCACGTTGAGCGTGCCCGGGATCTGCTCATCGGACGGCTTGCGCCGAAATTTGAACATTGCCGTGGTCGTCGCAAACGAGCCGATGCCGAGTGTGTCGAAGAAGTTCGCGACAAACCCGATTGCGCCATCAGCGGGCCCGGGCAGTGAAGGGTCCACCGCAGGGTCACGCGCGCGCGTGCGCTCCAGCAGGTACCAACGAACGATGTACCATAACGTCAACGCGCCGAGCGCGCACAGCAGGATCAGCGTTCCAATATTCATAATGAGCAATGCTAGTATCGCAGCTTCCGCGCGATAACCAGCTAAAAAGGTAGAACCCGATGGCAGAGGCGTGCGAGCCCACACTGGGCAGACGTGAATTCGTGCAGGGAGCGGTGTCCGGAGCCGCGTTGACCGCGGTACCCAGCCTCGTGTTGGCTGCATCGCGGACGGCCGCCGACAAGGCGGCCGTTCTCGCCCAGATCCCGAAAATGCATGCGCAGAACGTGAAGCGCCTGCAGGACTGGATTGCACTGCCGTCAATCGCTGCGGAAAACCGCAACTTCCCGCAGGGTCCGCAATACATGATGAGGCTCGCACAGGAGGCGGGCTTCACGGGTGTGAAGCTGATACCGAGCGCTGGCAAGCCAGGTGTGTTCGGCAAGCTCGACGCCGGTGCGGCGACGACAGTGGGAATCTACTTCATGTACGACGTAAAGCAGTTCGTACCCGAAGAGTGGAGCTCACCGCCGCTGGAGGCGCGGCTCGTGCAGAAGGAAGGACTCGGCACCGTCTGCATGGGACGTGGCGCCGTGAATCAGAAGGGCCCCGAGAACTCGTTTCTGAGCGCGCTGCTCGCTTTCAAGGCTGCGGGTAAGAAACTCCCGGTTAACCTGGTACTGGTGTGCGAGGGTGAGGAGGAGATTGGATCCCCTCATTTCCATGACATTGTCACCCATCCGGAAGTGTTGCCCGAACTGAAGAAGTGCGCGGGCGTCTTTCTGCCCGAAGCAGGTCAGGATCGTGACGGGGAGGTGCAGGTCTCGCTGGGCGCCAAGGGCGTGGTGGAGCTGGAGCTGATCTCGAGCGGCGAGAAGTGGGGCCGGGGCCCTGCGCACGACGTTCATTCGAGCCTGGAAGCCCAGGTGGATTCGCCGAGCTGGCGCCTCGTGCAGGCATTGAACACCTTGGTCGAAAAGGACGGCCACACTCCGGCGGTCGAGGGCTTCTTCGAAAAAGTGCGGCCGCTGACCGCTGCCCAGGAGCAGATGGTGCGCGAGCGCGCCGCCAGAACGTCCGAGGCCACGGTCAAACAGTCTCTGGGCGTGAAGCGCTGGGTGCATGATACGAACTGGGTGGACTCGCTGCTGCTACTGGAAAGCAAACCGACCATCAACATTGAGGGGCTCGTGGCAGGCTATACGGGGCCGGGTGGGAAGACGGTGCTGCCGCACAAGGCCGTGGCGAAGATCGACATGCGCCTGGTGCCCGACATGACGGCCGCCGACACGCTCGCCAAGTTGCAGGCACACCTCGCCAAACAGGGCTTCGGGGATCTGGAAGTCAACATGAGTGGCGGTTACGACCCGACACAAACGGATCCGGGCAGCAAGCTGATCAAGACGCAACTGGCGCTCTACAGGAAGCTGGGCCTGGATCCGCAGCTGTGGCCGCGTTCGGCCGGCTCCTGGCCGGGATATGTGTTCACCAGTGCACCCTTGAGCCTGCCCGCGGGTCATTTCGGGCTCGGCCACGGAACCGGCGCGCACGCTCCCGACGAGTACTACCTCATCGAGTCCTCCAATCCGAAAGTCCGGGGGCTCGACGGAGCCGTTGCCTCGTTCGTGGAGTTCCTTTATGCGCTCGCTTAGCATTGCGCTCATCAACTTGATACTGGTCGCAGGCTGCGCTGCGGTGTGCGCGCAGGAGGCTCCGGCCGAGTCGCTGTCGGCCCAGCAGAAAAAATTCATAGAGGGCGTGCGCGCTCTCGAGTGGATCAAGGGTCCGGCCGCGGTTACCACCCAGGGCAACGCGAAGCTCACCATTCCGGACCAGTACGTGTATCTGGATGCCCGTAACACCTCGAAGTTCCTGGAGCTGCAGCACAACCTGGGTAACGGGCGCGAGGTGCTGGTTGCGCCGCGCGACCTGCAGTGGCAGGCATACCTCGAGTTTGCGGATGAAGGCTACGTCAAGGACGACGAGAAGATCGATGCAGCGGCGTTGTTGAAGACGCTGAAGGAAAACACCGAGAGCGCCAACGCCGAGCGGCAGCGCCGCGGGTGGGGCGCATTGCACCTGGTGGATTGGGCGACGCCGCCTGTCTACAACACGACCACCAAACGGTTGGAGTGGGCGACCATTCTCGAGTCGCAGGACGGGCGGGCAGTCAACTTCTCGACCAAGATCCTCGGAAGAAGAGGCTACACCTCGGTCATCATGGTGACCGATCCGGCCAATCTCAGCGCCGCCGAAGGCGCGCTGGACAACGTCCTGACAGGCTATGCATTCAACCCCGGCGAGACCTACGCCGACTGGCGTAGCGGCGACAAGGTTGCCGAGTATGGGCTTGCCGCCTTGATCGTCGGCGGCGTTGCGGCCGTGGCCGCGAAGAAGGGCCTGTTCTCGGTGCTCGCGGGCTTTCTGGCCGTGGCCTGGAAGTTCATCGCTGCGGCGGCCGTTGCCGCGGTGGCGTGGTTGCGCAGGCTGTTTACAAAAAAAGAGGCGTAATGCCGCCGTTCGAGGTGTTGCTGCCCCTCGGGGCAATCGGCCTCTACCTGTTTGATTCGACGCTGCTGCTGTACTCGAACGAGCTGTTGTTCGCGCGGCGCGCGGACAAGTGGACCTTTGCAACCAGCTCCGCGCTGTTGTTGGCCGGCCGGCGGGTGTGCTTCCTGAATCCGTTCACGCCGGCTACGCCGCAGTTTCGAGTCCGTTGGTCCGAGACTGATAACCGGCAGGAGCGGGAGTCGCCCGCGCAGCTGGATTCATTCCTCGCAGCACTGCGCCCGCTGCGGTATTTCGTCACAGGCCTATGGTTGCTGTTGCTCGCTCTGCCAGCCGAGCTCGCCCTGTGGGGCACGGGGATCGAGCTTCTCGCGCTCATGGCCGCCTTCTACAGTGTGATTCTCGGGGCCCTCGGTTATATCTATTGGCGCCGCCGCGAGCTGCGTGTAGCGGGCAAATCGTTCCTGGCGCTGTCGTTTGATTCTCTGGCATGCGCCCCTTTCGCCGTCAACCTCGTTAGAAAGCTGGCTCTGCGCAGGTCACTGGCGGGCAATCCCATCGAGTTTGCCCGCCTGACATTCGAGCCGGCGATCTTTTTGACATTGATCCAGACCGTCTGCCGCCGAGTGAGCGAGGAGCAGCAACGCGAGTCCGGGCAGACGCCGCGGTGGGCAGAGCTGGAGACCTACCGGAAACAACTGCTCGCCATGACGGACGGGCCTCACTCTCCTGCTGAGGGTACCGCGCGCGCCGGGAAGTAGTGGCGCAGGAATTCAATCCGCCGCCCGTGCATCAGCCGTGCAGGAACAGGTCACCGGCAGCTGCGCAAACTGGGGATGTCCGGCGCCCAATTTGGGTAGTTCTCCCGATTTGCCAAAGGCGCCGCGTGCCTATCGTAAGCGGCAACAAAGCCTGTCAGAGACTTCCAAATGCCACGGTACGTAGTCGAAAGAGAGTTCCCCGACGGCCTTCAGCTTCCCGTTGACGAGAACGGTGTCAGGGCTTGCCTGGCCATCGTGGAAAGCAATGCGGCGGACGAGGTCACCTGGGTCGTCTCATACGTGAGCGCGGACAAGAAGAAGACATTTTGCGTGTACGACGGGCCGTCACCCGAGGCGATCCGCCGCACGGCGAGCCGTAACAAGCTGCCGGTGGAACGCATCACGGAAGTTCGCATCCTCGATCCCTATTTCTACAAGTAACTCCTGTAAGGAAGGAAATGACAATGAGTGAAGCATTCAACAATCCGGTCCGCCGCGTGGTCCGAGGCACCATCTCGCGGGGGCTCATCGGCGCCCTGGCCGTCGCGTTGTTGCCGCTGACAGCCTTGGCGGCCGACGCTGTCGATTACACGCCCGACTACACCAGGTTCATGGGGCATGACCATGATCAGCACCACGGAGTGCAGGATTCAGCGTTGGTCAGAAAGGTTTTCGATGACAACAAGAAGTACAGGCATTTTAGTGCTATCAATCCGGCGGACGGCTGGGACGGGGTAACGAGCTGTGTCAGTGGCGACGAGACCGGGGCGATGGGTATTCATATCGTGAATTCGGGGCGCCTGTTCAGCGGCAAAGTCGATCCTGCGGCGCCCGCGGCCCTGATCTATGAGCCGCAGGCGAATGGCGAGCTGGTCCTGGTAGGCGTGGAATTCATCGTTGATAAGGCTGCCTGGGAGAAGCTCAATTCGGGCACACCGTCCGTGGACGGCCATCTGATGAATTTCGTCGAGGAGCCGAATCGCTACGGTCTGCACGCTTTTTACGAGATGCACGTGTGGGCCTTCGAAGAGAATCCCAAGGGTGCCTTCGCCGACTGGAACACTCACGTGACCTGTGAGAAGCAGCCGCTGAATTTCATGGCGAAGCTGCCTCCACCGCCAAAGAAGTGAGCGGGGCTCAAGCAGGAACACTCGCCGCGAGTTTCGCGCGGCGGGTGTTGGTTTGTGCAAGCATGGTGGCGATGCTCCAGGCGGCGCCCGTCAGTGCCAGATTGATGGCGTTGATGACCCAGCTCAAATGACTCTGTGGGCCGACGGCCAGGGTTGGCAGATGAACCAGCGGGCTGAAGCTGGCAAACATCACCGTCAGGAGGATGGCCGCCAGACGGGCTTGGATACCCGACAGCAGGGCAAGGCCCGCAAGCAGATGAGCGACACCGGTGAGGCTGGCCCAAAACCTCTGCCCGCCCGGGAGCCAGGCCGGAACCATCGAGGCCGTAAAGTCCAGGTAAAGGAAATGAGCGAGGCCGAAGATCAGCAGGCAAACGCCCATGGTGATCAGCGTGACGCGGGACAGGTACGCCGAGGCGCCCTGTGCGGCTGCGAGACAAGCATAAGCTGCGAGCCCTCCCGCGAGCAGCGCAAGCTGTTCAGCCGCGCCACTCCACGTGACGAATGCGCCCGGGTGTTGGATTATCTGCGCCCCATGCATGAGCACGACCACCACCGCGTACAGAGCAACCAAGGCAGCGGCGCCCAATCCAGCGGATGATCGCCGCCAGTTCAGGGCGGACCCTGCAACTACCAGCAACCCGGCGAATAGGTAAGCAAGAGCCGTGCGCCCCGGGAAACTCGCAGCGACAGGTTCCCACTGCAGCGCAAAGTCACCCCAGGCCAAACCGACGAGGCCCGTCGCGATCGCGCCCAGTCCATAGATACGAATTCCCACCGGAATCATCGCGCTTCCCCCGTGACCTGCTGCCGCATGGTGCGCCGGGCGCGGCGGCCGCGCAGGGACCATTTCGGACCGAAACCACGGGGCCACTTGGCAAACTGCTACCCATGGGCGCCGGCGCCCCCACTGGCAGCGCCGGCGCGTGCGAACAGTAGCAGGGGCAACAACGCAAGGAACGCGAGCGCCAGGAACTTGAACGCGTCGAGATAGCTCAACAGCATTATCTGCCTGGAGGTGAACTGAAACGCGCGCGCGAGCGTCTCCTGGCCCGCCCCCACGTTGCCCAGCACGTGATCGAGCTTTGCGATGAATGCGTTGTACGACGGATCCAGCGGCTGTAGATGCTCGACCAACCGGTTCTGATGAAATTGCTGTCGCCGCGTGACGATGGTCGAGGCCACGGAAATTCCAACGCTGCCACCAAAATTGCGGGCCAGGTTGATGAGCGCGGAGGCGTAGTTGGACCGGTCCTTGGGCACATCGCGGAATGCCAGGGAGTTCAGGGGCAGGAACAGGAACGCGAGTCCGGCGGCTTGCCAGGTACGGCCCAGCGCCAGGACCCAGAAGGGTACATCCAGGTACCAGTTGGTCATCCACCAGATTGCCGATCCGCACAACAGGATGCCGAAGCCGATCATCAGGCGCAGATCGACCTTGTTCACGATGCGGCCGATCAGCGGAAACAGGAGCAGGAGCAGCAGTCCCCCGGGCATGATGATCTCGCCGGCCTCGGTTGCGCGGTAGCCCATGAGGCTCTGGGCAAACGCAGGCAGCAGATAGGTGCTGCCCAAAAGCACGAAGCCGAAACACAGCATGAGGACGAACCCGACCCCGAAGTCGCGGCGCTTGAGCAGGCGCAGATCCACTACGGGATGTGGATGCTGCAGCTCCCACCACACGAGCAGCACGAATCCGATTGCCGACGCGATGGTCAGCGCCAGGATCTGTCCGGAGGCGAACCAGTCGTCCTCCTGCCCGCGATCCAACACGATCTGCAGGCACCCAAGGCTGATCGCGATGAGCCCCAAGCCGACCCAGTCGCTTCTGTCGCTGACGTCCGTTTTGGCCTCCTCGTTCGGCGTGTGGACGAGAAAGGCGATCAGGTAAATGAGCGCAATGCCCACTGGCACATTGATGAGGAATACCCAGCGCCACTCGTAGTTGTCGGTCAGCCAGCCACCGATAGACGGTCCGATGGCAGGCGCAAAGACTACCGCCATTGCGTAGACGGCCGTTGCCATACCGCGCTGTTCGGGCGGGAACGCATCGTTGAGAATCGCCTGTCCGGATGGTTGCAGGCCCCCACCAGCGGCACCTTGCAGGGCGCGCAGGGTGACGAGAACCCCGAGGCTGGGGGCCAGGCCGCACAGCAGCGAGCTGATCGTGAAGCCGATGATGCAGCTCAGAAAGAAGCGCTTACGACCGAACCGGTCCGACAACCAGCCGGAAATGGGCATCACGATGGCGTTGGTCACGAGGTAACTGGTCAAGGTCCAGGTCGATTCGTCCTGGCTCGCGGACAGATCGCCTGCAATATGCGGCAGGGCGACGTTCGCCACGGATATGTCGAGCACCTCCATGAATGCCGCTAAGGCGACCACGGGTGCAATCAGCCACGGATTGCTCTGGCCACCGGCCGATGCTCCCTTCGATGTCACGGCGAGGTGCTGGCCATCGGGGAGTCCGATGCGGAATTTTGCAGATTCTCCCGGACGATCTTCTCTATCTCGGTACTCACGCCGGCATCCTCTTGCGCATACACGTTGGTCTGCATCGCTGCAGGCCAGACCGGTACACGCGACAGCGCCGGTCCGCTGACATCGTGCACATCCACGTCAACCGTGGTCGAGAGTCCAAGATATAAAGGATGGTCGCGCAGCTCGCGGGGATCGAGTCCTATGCGCACCGGCAAGCGCTGCACGATCTTGATCCAGTTTCCGGTCGCGTTCTCGGCAGGAAGGACGGCAAGCGCGGCGCCCGTCCCGGCAGTGAGCCCCAGCACGCGTCCGTGATACCTGAAGTGCGAGCCGTAGATGTCGGCCTTGATGCTGACTGGTTGGTTGATCCGAATGTTCTCGAGCTGCGTCTCCTTGAAATTGGCATCGATCCACACCGTGTCGAGCGGAGCGATCGCCACCATTTCCGTGGCCGGGGTCACCTGTTGGCCGAGCTGCACCTCGCGGCGCACCATGTACCCGGATAAAGGTGCGCGCACGACGGTTCTGTTCTTCGCCAACCAGGCCGATCTGAGATTCGATTCCGCCAGCAACACGCGCGGGTGATTTTCAGGTTGAGTTCCTGCGATCTGGGCGCGAACCGCCTCGAGCGCGGCGCGCGCCTGCCCTATACCGGCCTGTGCGTTACGCGCGCTTTCCTCGGTGCGATCCAGCTGTTCCTGGGAGATTCCATGGGTGCCGATCAACCCGCGGTCGCGGGCCAGCTCCTTATTGGCCAGCGCCAGCTGGGCCGCTTGCGCGGACAACAACGCTTGCTGGCGCCGTTCCTCGGCAAACAGCTGCACGACGTCGCGCACCGTCTGCGCCAGGTTTGCCTTGGCCTGGGACAGGGATACTTCCATATCCTTGGGGTTCAATTGAACCAAAGTCTGCCCCTGCTGCACGAGTTGTGTTTGATCGGCCGCGATGAAGGTTACAGTTCCGCTGACGAGCGGCTGCAGACGGATCAGGTTGCCGCCGACGTAGGCGTCCTTGGTTTTGACGTGATATTGGCCGAAGAAAAGATGGTACAGGAGGACGCCGACGCTTATGACGGCGAGCGCCGCGCCGAATATCCAGAGGAACTTACGTGAGGGGCGGTGTTGGGCCGGCGGCTGCTCGCGCCCTTGATCCGCCGCGCGATCGGGCTGACCGGCTCTCCCGTCTGGCTCGTTCCCAGGCTCATTGTTGGCCATAGGGAGCCCCCGGCAGGTCCAGCGCCGAATCGCGTTTGACCGGCTCGAGAATGGGGAGCGCATCGCCCGCATCGGACTTCGCGTTCCACCAGCCACCGCCGAGGGCATGGAAGAGATTCGCGGCATCGGTAAACCGCTGTGCGTCCGACTGCACCTGGGTCAATACTCCGTTCTGATATTGCTGTTCGGCCGTCAGCACGACCAGCTCGCTCACCAGGCCGCGCTCAAATTGAACGCGGGCGAGATCGCGGTTGGCGCGTGCCGCAGCCAATGCCGTGTTGTGCGCGTTGTAACTGTCAGTGTCATGTTGGAGTGCCTGCATCGCATCGGCTACCTCTATGAAAGCATCGATTACCGTTCCGCGGTACTGCGCCTGGGCTTGCAGAAGGCGCTGCCGGGCCTCCTTCTCGCGAGCGCGGAGGCGGCCGCCTTCGAAAACAGGTTGCGCGACGTTGAGGCCCAGCGACCAGACCTGCCCGGCCTTGGTGAGCAGATCACCCGTGTTGCCCGATTGCTGCGCGTACTGGGCAGAGATGTTGAACGAAGGAAAGCGGGCGGCCTGCGCAACGCCGACTTGCGCACTTGCCAGGTGCAGCGTGTCTTCCGCTTCGAGCACGTCCGGACGTTGCCGGACCAATTGGGAGGGTAACGACAGTGGCAGCTGCGCCGGCAAGGCAAAGTCATGCAGCGCCAGAGACGGTAACGAGTTGTCATCGGGCGGTTTGCCGGTCAGCCGTAATAGTGTATTTCGATAAATGTCACGCTGCTTCTGCAGGTTCGGCAGGCCAGCCCGCGTATTTTCCAGCTGCGCCTGCGCCTGCAAAGTATCACTGCGCGTCGTCTTACCGGCGTTCTCCAGTGTTTGCGCCAAGGCATACTGCGCCTGCAGGTCATCGACGAGCGCGCGCGTTGCGTCGATCTGTGCGACGGACGCGGCGAAGTCAAAGGCCGTCAGTACGACTTCGTTGATGAGAGTTACATAGACGTTCAGGGCCTGATGACCCACCTGGTCGGCAAGCGCCGCCTGGGATTCGATAGTGCGCCGGATCCGGCCAAACACATCCAGGTCGTACGCGAGCGACGGTCCGAGGCTGTATTGGTTGCCCGTTCTCTGCAGCGCGTCCGCGGGCTGGTAGAGAAAGCTCCCGTTGATCTTCGCGCGCGAGGCCTTTGCACCCACCTCGAGCTGCGGGAGCGCCGATCCCGCCACTGCCTGCAGTTCATACTGCGCGGCGAGCAGGTTGTGGCGAGCGCCCTCCAGGTCAGGATTCGCCCGCAACGCTTCCTGCACGAGCGTATTGAGCGATTGGGACCGAAAGAGGGTGTACCAGTCAGCAGCGACATCTGCGCCGTACACCATGGCTTGCGGTCCGGCCGAAGGCGGCGGCGGGTAGCCGATCGTTGGCGCATTGGGACGCCTGAAGTTTGGCCCGACCGCGCAGCCGGCCAACATGATTGCGATGGTGACCGTTGCGTGGACAGGTCTGCCGGCTAAACGCGGGTCAAGTCTCCATCGGGGGCGCGAGCGTGCCAGGGGTGTCATCCGCACTTCCATGAATGGGATGTTTCCACGGGCAGCAAACTGGGTTCCTGACGCGGCGTAGCTGGGCCCACGGTCGCGCTCGGCAGCAACCTGCGTTTACTCGGGGAAGACGCTCATGCCGGAAAAAGCGAACGGCGAGGACTTGGGAGCTCCTCGCCGTTCTATACGTCGAACTGGGCGCAATCGGACTAAGGAATCACCCCGCGCCGTTCGTCACCATCGCGGCGACCAACTCGTTCACCGGCAGGTCATCGATGTCAGGGTTGGCGAACAACAGCTTCACCCGCTCCGCCTGCTTCGGCTGGAAGTAGGCATCCACCGAGGATTCGAACTTCTTCACCAGCACGGGCATGCCTTCCGCACGACGCTTGCGGTGGCCGATGGGGAAGTCCACTGATACGCGGGCGGTGGAAGTGCCGTCCTTGAAGAACACCTGAAGTGCGTTGCCGATATAACGCTTGTCGGCAGCGTAGTACTCTTCGGTGAAGGTAGCGTTCTCGCGTACCTGCATCTTCGCCCGCAGCGCATCGATGCGCGGATCGTGCGCGACCGTGTCCTCGTAGTCCTCGGCCGTGAGTCGGCCGAATATCAAAGGCACAGCCACCATATATTGGATGCAATGATCGCGGTCGGCGGGGTTGGCCAAGGGGCCGGTCTTGTCGATGATCCGTACGCCCGGCTCCTGTGTCTCAATGACTATCCGCTCGATCTGATCCACCCGGTCCTTCACTTGAGGGTGCAGCGTCATGGCTGCTTCCACTGCGGTCTGCGCGTGGAACTCGGCCGGGAAGGAGATCTTGAACAGCACGTTCTCCATCACGTAGCTGCCAAAGGGCTGCGGCAGTGAGAAGGCTTTGCCCTTGAACAGCACGTCGTAGAAGCCCCAGGTCTTGGCACTCAGGGCCGAGGGATATCCCATCTCACCGGTCAGTGAGATGAACGCGTGACGTACGGCGCGACTCGTGGCGTCGCCCGCCGCCCAGCTCTTTCGCGAACCGGTATTGGGGGCATGCCGGTACGTACGTAGCGCTCCACCATCGATCCAGGCATTTGAAACGGCGTTGATAATCTGCTCACGAGTGCCTCCGAGCATCGCCGTTACTACTGCCGTTGATGCCACGCGCACCAGGATGACATGGTCCAACCCCACGCGGTTGAAGCTGTTCTCCAACGCCAACACTCCTTGGATCTCGTGCGCCTTGATCATCCCGGTGAGGACGTCACGTACCTTCGGAGGCGTTTTGCCTTCCATGATGGCCTTGCGCGCCAGGTAGTCGGCAACGGCCAGGATTCCACCGAGGTTGTCCGAGGGATGTCCCCACTCGGCGGCGAGCCACGTGTCGTTAAAGTCCAGCCAGCGGATCATCGCCCCGATGTTGAAGGCCGCCTGCACAGGATCCAATTCAAACGATGTGCCGGGCACGCGGGCGCCGCCGGGCATCACGGCTCCCGGGACGACAGGTCCGAGAAGCTTGGTACACGCCGGATACTTCAGCGCCTGAAAACCGCAGGCGAGGGTATCCATGAGGCAATAGCGGGCGGTGTCATACGCCTGCTTACTCTTGATCGAGAAATTCCGGGCGTAATCGGCGATCGCAACGAGCGCCGCGTCCGGGTCCGGCCGCTGGGCCGATTTGATATCGTGCGAGGACATGCGTTAGTTCATTCCCAGTTAGTTCTTTCCAAACAATTCGTCGAGCTTCTGCTCGTATTCATGATAACCGAGCACCTCATACAACTCGGCGCGGGTCTGCATCAGGTTGACGACGCTCTTCTGGGTGCCCTCGTTACGGATCGCGCCATAGACTGCGAGCGCCGCGTTGCTCATGGCGCGGAACGCCGACAACGGGTACAACACCAAGCGCACCCCGACGGAACCCAGTTCCGCGACCCTGAACAGCGGTGTTTGTCCAAATTCGGTGAGGTTGGCCAACACAGGCACGTGTACCACGCTGGTGAACTGCTTGTATTCGTCGAGCGTCTTGAGCGCTTCGGCAAAGATCATATCGGCGCCCGCTTCGACATAGGCGGCCGCGCGGTCGAGCGCCGCCTGCTGCCCCTCCACCGCATGGGCATCGGTGCGCGCCATAACCACGAAATCAGAATCCGTGCGGCCGTCGACCGCGGCCTTGATCCGATCGACCATCTCTTCGGCCGGCACCAGGGCCTTGCCGGGCCGATGGCCGCACCGCTTGGCCGCTACCTGGTCTTCGAGATGCATTGCGCCCGCGCCAGACTTGATCAGCTCGGCGCAGGTCCGGGCGATATTGAAGGCGCCACCCCAGCCGGTATCGGCGTCGACCAGCAAAGGTAAGTCCGTTGCCGAACTAATGCGGCGGACGTCCTCGCAGACGTCATTCAGCGACGTCATTCCCAGATCGGGCAATCCAAATGATGCGTTGGCCACGCCAGCACCAGAGAGATAAATGGCCCGAAACCCGCTGTGCTGCGCCAGCAGAGCCGAGTACGCATTGACTGTCCCCACGATCTGGAGGGGCCGCTCAGCCTCCACCGCTGCACGGAGCCGCGAGCCAGCCGAGGTCAAGTTGGTGGTTTTCATGACCGCCATGCTAATGGCGGGGCACTGTATAAAGAAAATACATTGAACGCGGCCCCTCCATATGAGAAAAGTATCGAGATGGAGCTACGTCACCTCAGGTACTTCCTGGCCGTCGCCGAAGAGCTGAATTTCACGCGCGCCGCGAAGCGTCTCAATATTGCGCAACCGCCGCTTACCCAGCAGATCAAGGCGCTGGAAGCCGAGA
>JBJMWM010000043.1:0-3628 GCA_045810105.1 Steroidobacteraceae bacterium
CTCAGCCATCGGCAGCACCATCTGCACTGCCGGATTTCCATCCGCGACCATTTCCTCGAGCCGCTTCACGGCTCGCTGCGATTCAATCTGATACGGTTTCTTCATGGCGACTCTCCTTTTTTCCTGCTAAGAAAAATTGCTCTGAGCCTATCAAGGCTTAGCGCTTGAGAGTCGCTACTTTCTACGATCTACTGGGCATTCTCATCGGAACGATGGTGCCCAGACTGCCAAACCCATTCAGCTTTGATAGTGTAGCCCTGTATAAAAAGGAGCGAAGCAGATGCGAATTCGATCCTGCTTTCTACTTGCCCTCTCGCTGGCATGGGGTAAAGGCTTGTTGGCGGATGTGGTCTACAGCATCACGGACCTGGGCACGTTGGGCGGCGGCTCTAGCTTCGGCTTCGCCATCAACAATGCGGGGCAAGTGACGGGATATTCCTACACGGCTACTGGCGCTTCTCACGCCTTTCTCTACAGTAACGGCCAGATGATCGATCTCGGCACCTTGGGCGGGAGCAATAGTACTGGCTGGGCGATCAATGATGCGGGGCAAGTGGTAGGCGTTTCCCACACCTCCGGTGGCGATTTTCCTCAACATGCCTTTCTCTACAGCAACGGGCAGATGAGGGACTTGGGCACGTTGGGCGGCAGCTATAGCATCGGCGCTGCCATCAACAATGCGGGGCAGGTGACGGGATATTCCGACACGGCTACTGGCGCTTTTCACGCCTTCCTGTACAGTAACGGCCAGATGATCGATCTCGGCACCTTGGGCGGCAGCTATAGCCTCGGCGTCGCCATCAACAATGCGGGGCAAGTGACAGGATTTGCCGACCCGGCTGCTGGCGGTCTCCATGCTTTTCTCTACAGCAACGGGCAGATGAGGGACTTGGGCACCTTGGGCGGCAGCTATAGCTTCGGCGGTGCCATCAACAATGCGGGGCAGGTGACGGGATATTCCGACACGGCTACTGGCGCTTTTCACGCCTTCCTGTACAGCAACGGGCAGATGAGGGATCTGGGCACGTTGGGCGGCAATGGCAGCGTCGGCAATGCCATCAACAATGCGGGGCAGGTGACGGGATATTCCGATACGGCTACTGGCGCTTCTCACGCCTTTCTCTACAGCAACGGGCAGATGAGGGATCTGGGCACGTTGGGCGGCAATGGCAGCCTCGGCTTCGCCATCAACAATGCGGGGCAGGTGACGGGAGAGTCCGACCCGGCTGCTGGCTATCCTCACGCCTTTCTCTACAGCAGATGAAGAAGTCTGTGACGTTTTCGCTGACAGCCTTACCGCTACCCATTATCGTTTGACCATTGCTGCTCAACAATACGGAGCACGTCACTATCGGCCTGTTCGCCCTATTTTTAGATCTGCCGGCCAAAGCTAGAATACCCAGGTTGGCTGCCCAAAGTGTCCTTCTTGAGATGCGCATGGAATGTCTCCTGTGTCCTTCAGCTATTGAATCAGAGTAGAGCAGAATATCGACCAGGATGATAATCTGCGCGACCAAGCGTCCCAGCCTTACCGTTTGAGCAACATCCATCTGTCCTCCTGCAATCTGGCAAGTATAACTGGCGTAAGGCAACGACGATACAAGGGGGTGAACGCATTCCTCCAAGAACTTTGCGAAACGTTCATCCGGCATATCGAGGACATCCAGGTGGGTGGGTCGAGTGGCCAGCCTGGATTGCCAGTGGGTTCAGCTTGCCAGGGTCGATGGATTCCAGCGCGCGGAGCGTGATCGAAAGCTGATTGCCGAGTACCTGGATGCGAAAACGTTCCTTTCATGGATTCGCGGTTTGCTCGATCAGTCGATCGCGGGCGAGGGCGGCGGCGATTGGGACGGTGAGAGCCGACCGTCGTCGCTGCGACGCAGTGGCTTTTGGGCCGGAACTGACCCGTCGGCGTGGCGACGAATTATGGCGAAAATCACTCGGCGTTTTAGGAATTGCTGTCGCTGCTTTGACCGCTTGTGGCTTGGCGCGGAAATTGCTCAAATAGGCCAAAGGAGCGGGACCATGCGCCACAAGCGAGTTGTCGTAACTCACTACGGCGGCCCGGATGTGATCACCGTCATCGAAGAAGATATCCCCACTCCGAAAGCAGGTGAAGTGCGGGTGAAGGTCTTGGCGGCTGGGTCAGTCTGCCGGATGTCCTGGCGCGCGAGGGCGTCCACCCGGAAACGCCGCGCGTTCCCTACACGCCGGGTTGGGACCTTGTCGGAACCGTCGACCAACTCGGTGAAGGCGTTACTGGCTTCGATCTGCGCCAGACAGTCGCCGCCATGCCCATCCATGGGTGCTATGCGCAGTACCTGTGCGTGCCCAAACCCAAGCTTGTCCCCGTGCCTCCGGGATTGGACCCGGCGGAGGCCGTCGCCGTGGTGTTGAATTACATCACCGCGTATCAGATGCTGCATCGATCGGCGAAGGCCCGGCCCGGTCAGCGCATGTTGATCCACGGGGCCTCGGGTGGCGTGGGTTCCGCGATGTTGCAGCTGGCGAAACTGGCGGGTGTCGAGATGTATGGAACGTGCTCGGCGCAAGGGGCCGCAGTGGTTCAGGAACTGGGTGGCATCCCCATCGACTACAAGAACGTGGATTTCGTGAAGGAAATTCATGGGCTGAACGGTGACTGGGTGGACGCCGTGTTCGACGGCATCGGCGGAGATAATCTGTGGCGCTCCCGCGACGCCCTGCACGAGGGTGGCCGAGTGGTGACCTACGGCTTCCAGTCGAAAATGCGTGGGGGCCGCATGGTTTCCCGGAGCGAGGGACGTCATCCCATTCGCGAGTCCGCTGAATTGGGCTGGTTCATCGTGCGTAATTGGTTCAAGCCTGGCCGAAAGCGCATGGTGCCGTACAGCATCCAGTGGTTGATGCGGCTCAAACCAGCGTGGTTCCGCCAGGACCTGCTAACGCTGCTGGACCTGCTCAAACAAGGCAAGATCAAGCCTCTGATCGCGCAACGCTTGCCGCTCGAAGAGGCGCGCCGTGCGCACGAGATGCTTGGCGAAGGTGGAGTGCTCGGTAAGATCGTGCTGCTGCCGAACGGTTAGCGGAACATGGCTCCCGGTCACAGCCTCCGCTCCGCCGACATCGAACAGCCGAATGTCAGGCCGTTTTGTTTTCACGATCAAAAATAATTTTGTACCGATTTTGTAAGGGCAGGAGCTTGCCTGCCTGGGCGTGCGGCTTGGAAGCTGTATGACGAAATAACAGAGGAGGGCCCAAATGAAAGGTCAGGCTGGCGGACGTCTGGCGGCACGTCAGGATCCGGAATTCTTCTTGGACAGGAACGTTCATTTCGGACCGAACAGGGACATTTTTGCGTTCGCGTGGAGTGATAGGAACGACTTTGCGTGGTTTGCGCATGCCAGAGTCTCGCGGCAGGCTGCAGTTCAAGAGTAAAGTCATGGCGGGCCTGAACGGGCGTGCGATAGTTCAGGCGTTGGAGAATCCAATGGTGGTTGTACCGGGTCCGGAACTCGATGAGCGCCGCGCGAAGCTCCTCGAGATCGCGAAAATGTCGGATCCAGAGTAACTGTTCTTTGAGCGTACGAAAGAAGCGCTCGATACATCCGTTTTCTTCCGGCTGCCGCACGAACGCCGGAGAGGGCTC
>JBJMWM010000044.1:0-185917 GCA_045810105.1 Steroidobacteraceae bacterium
CGTGGGGACCCTGGCCCAAGCTGGATGCCGACGTAGCCGCCAGACACCTGGACCTCGATCTGCTGACCCATACATTTTCAATCGGCTCGATTACTGGGCGCCTGGACGCCGATATCAAAGGACTCGAGCTGTTCAACTGGTCACCAGTGGCGTTCGATGCTCGCCTGCACACCACCCCGGCAGATCGCTCGAAGCACCTCATCAGCCAAAGAGCCATCACCAGCATCTCCAGCGTCGGAGGTGGCGGAGGGGGAGTTACCGCCGCACTGCAATCAGGCGTGCTGAAGTTTTTTAAAACGTTCCACTACGACCGCATCGGCATAAGCTGCCAACTGCGCGATGAAGTGTGCTTGATGAGCGGAGTCGAACCGGCACGAACAGGCTACTACCTCGTCAAAGGGCGCGGCCTGCCACGCATCGATATCATCGGCAATGCAGGACGTGTCGACTGGACACAGCTCCTGACACAGATTGTCGCTAGCATGCACTCGCAGAACATCACTGTGCGCTAGGATTGGCCCGGCGCGAAGCGCCGCTACATTGTGCGGGTCGCATCGACCCGCAGGAAAGTTGGGCGCAGCCCATGAGGAGAATGCCCCGTTATGAAACGGATTATACCGTTCAAGTTGATGATCCTCGGCCTGCTGGCCGCCTGTGTCACCGTGAACGTCTACTTCCCTGCCGCCGCGGCAGAACAGGCCGCGGACCGCATCATCGACACAGTGACCAGCCAACCCGGCGGCACGAAGCCCAATAGCGACACCAACGAGACCGCCCCCAAAAAGACCCCACCCAACTCTCGCCTGACTCCCAAGCCTGATGGCCTCATGCGTGATGTCCCTGGGGCCGATCGCCTGGCGCGTGTCGCCCCCGCGCAGGCCGCGCATGCGGATGCTGGTCTCGCGCATGTCGGCCCTGCGGCCGATCGCCCCCTGCTGCTCGCAGCCGCCGGCGCCCTCCTGAACCTTCTGATCCCCGCGGCCGAAGCCCAGGCCAGCCCCAATCTCGATGTCTCCGACCCGCAGATTCGTGCCGTAACCGCCTCGATGCAGCAACGCTTTGGCGATATGAAGAAGTACTTCGATGCAGGCGTGATCGGCCTCACCTCTGACGGACAAGTCGCGATCCGCGACCAGAACGCCATCCCCCTTGCCGAGCGCGCCGTCGTCGCAAGGCTGGTCGCAGAAGACAACCGCGACCGCGCAACCCTGTACACAGAGCTCGCACGAGCCAACAAGCACCCCGAGTGGGAACCCGACATCCGCCGCACATTCGCGCGCCGCTGGGTCGAGCGCGGCGCCCAACCCGGCTGGTACTACCAGGACAACGGCGGGAAGTGGCTACAGAAGTAAGCTAACAACATGTCACACGGTGGACGCACCCTGCCCTACTTGCCCTGCCGGTAAAAGCACCGCAGCACCGCTGCGGTGAACTTCTCCGCCGACTCCGCCGCATGCACAAAAAACAGCGACGGCTCAGTCAGCTCCAACTCCAGCAGGCACGGCGCGCCCTTGTCATCGCGAATCAAATCGATTCGCGCATATAGCGGGATACCGAACGGAACGGCCGCCACCGCCTGTTCCGCCACCCGCATTTCATCTGTACCCGGTACGCGGGGTGTGACGCTCTCTGCCGCAAACAGCCCAGTCGTCGCGGTCCCGCCCGGAGGCAGAAGGGGCCCCTTGCGAATGGCGTGACTGAAACGCCCCTCGAAGAACATGAGAGCCGTTTCCCCATCCCGATCTACCCGCTCCAGATACGGCTGCAACAAGACACTGCGGTGAGCATCGAGCAGCCGGCGGACGTGAGCCACGGCCGGCCCCAGCTCGCCACGCCGGTGGCGCACGGCATCCCTCGAACCGGCACCAACGGCCGGTTTCACGACGATCTCCGCGTGCGCATGCAGAGCGAGAAAGTCCTGTATCGCCCGGCGCGCATCCTCGCCCGGCTCGACAAACGTACTCGGCACCACGGGCACGCCTGCCTTGTTGAGCTCAGCCAGGTAATGCTTGTCCGTGTTCCACCGAACGACCTGAAGCGGATTCAGGACATGGGTCAGCTTCGAGGCCCGCTCGACCCACGCTAGAAATTCAGACACACGCTCGGCGTAGTCCCAGGCCGAACGCAGCAAAGCGACGTCGAACGACGCCCAGTCAACCTTGGCATCATCCCACTCCGTTATTTGAACGTTACAGCCGGCCTTTTGCAGCGCCATATGCAATGGCGGCTCGTCCTCGTCCAGACCGCGCGCCGGCCGCGCTGTAACCAGAGCAATATTTAATGCGGGCATGTGGCAATCCGCCCCTGACCGTGCAAGCGCGCACTCACTCCCTCGTTCCGGAGCCACGATCCATCAGGAACACGGCGGTCGCGAACATCGCGAGCACTGCAATGATCATCAGTGCGAAGGCCGCTCCCACGTTGACGTCGGAGCTGCCGAGAAAGCCGTACCTGAAGGCATTCACCATGTACAGAATCGGATTCGCGTACGACAGCTTCTGTGCCCAGTCCGGCAACAGGCTGACCGAATAGAACACGCCGCCAAAATAAGTGAGCGGCGTCAACACGAACACCGGAATGAAATTCACCTGGTCAAAGTTCTTCGCAAACAACGCGTTCAGGAACCCGCCCAAGGAGAACGTCAGGGAAGTCAGCACCACCGCGGCAATGATGGTCAGGATGTGATGCACATGCAGGTGCGTGAACGCGAGCGATACGGCAGTCACCGCAGTACCCACCAACAGACCCCTCACCAGGCCGCCAGTTGCATAGCCGCCGACGATGATCCAACTCGGCAGCGGCGAAACCAGCATTTCTTCCAGATGCTTGCCGAACTTCGCGCCGAAGAACGACGACACGACGTTCGCATATGAGTTAGTGATCACCGACATCATGATCAGACCGGGCGCAATGTACTGCATGTAGTCAAAGCCGCCCATCGCCCCGACACGCCGGCCGATCAAGCTGCCGAAAATCACGAAATACAACGTTGCCGTCACAGCCGACGGCACCACCGTCTGGCCCCAGATACGAATGATCCGGCCGTACTCACGAATGACGATCGTCTTGAACCCGATCCAGCGCACCACCCCAAGATGCATCTGCGGTGCGGCCGCATCACGGACTGCGGCGTCCATCAGCCTTGCCCCGCCTGACGGGCTTCGGCCGCCGGCGCTCCCGCGGCGCTACCCCGCCCTTCCACCAATCGCATGAAGATCTCCTCGAGGCGGTTCACCTTGTTGCGCATGCTGAGCACCTCGATGCCCACCGCGGACAGCTGCGCGAATACCTCGTTCAGATTCTGCTCCTTGGTGATCTCCACTTCGAGAGTGTGATCATCCGTCAACCGCGTGGCAATCGAACTGTCGAGCTTCGGCGCCTGCTGCAGTGAACTGCGCAGGTTGAGCACGAACACCTCCGTATTCAAACGGCGCAGCAGGCTGCTCATCCGATCACGCTCGACGATACGGCCGCCATCGATGATGGCAATGTTCCGGCAGAGCGTCTCGGCCTCCTCCAGATAATGGGTCGTCAGGATGATCGTCGTACCGCGTGCGTTGATTTCACGCAGGAAATCCCACATCGAACGGCGAATCTCAATATCCACGCCAGCCGTCGGCTCATCGAGAATCAACAATCGCGGCTCGTGCATGAGCGCACGCGCGATCATGAGCCGCCGCTTCATACCGCCCGACAGCCCGCGCGAGATTTTGTCACGCTTGTCCCACAGTTGCAGCTGCTTGAGGTACTGCTCGGCGCGCGCCTTCGCAACAGGCCGCGGTATCCCGTAGAACCCCGCCTGGTTCACGACGATGGTGAACGGCGTTTCGAACATGTTGAAATTCATCTCTTGCGGCACGATGCCGATGCAGGCCTTGGCGGCCTCGAGATCCCGGTCGATGTCGTGCCCAAAGACGCTCGCGTGACCGCCGCTCTTGTTGACGAGCGAGGTCACGATCCCAATCAGCGTCGTCTTGCCGGCCCCGTTGGGGCCCAGAAGCGCAAAGAAATCTCCCTGTTCGACATCGAGATCGACGCCCTTCAAAGCCTGGACGCCGTTCTTGTACGTCTTCGTGAGGTCACGGACCGAAAGTGCATTTAGAGTAGGTGTTGACATCAGTTCGCAAAATACCGCTCGAGATATTGCTCGAAGGTCTCCTTGTCCGCCGCTTCGATTGCCGCCTGTTTCGCCAGCGATTCGCGTGCCTGCGCGGCAAATTCCGCGAGGCGCTCCTCGTTGGGCGGATACAGATCCAGAAAGTAGTCCTTGTGGGTCTTCGACATCCGCAGCGCGAGATCGAAAAATGGCTCGCCCGTCGTGGTGAGCTCCTCCATGAGGCGCGCGGAGGGTGTCAGCGCCACGTTGGCCAGTTTCGCGGCCTGTACCGCCAGAGCCTGCGAGTACGGGCGTGACTCATCGCCCCGATCGAGCACTTCGCATATCCCGGTCATCGAATCCAGCAGCTCCTGCGCCCAAGCTTGCATCGGCACGTTGCGCCCGTCACGCCAAAGCGTGAGTCCAGGCTCACGGCCGCGCCTCGCGACCGTAATGTGGTTCTGATCGAGCAGGCTCTGCTCGGAATCCCCGATGGGCGGACTCTCCTTCATCAGGCAAAGAGCCAGGAAAGCCTCCAGGAATCGCAGCTTGTTCTGATTGACGCCCACGGGATCGAAGGCGCTGACATCCAGTGCCCGCACTTCAACGTACTCAACCCCTGCACGCTGCAATGCCTTCGTCGGGCGCTCGCCCGAGCGGGCCACGCGCTTCGGACGGATGAAGCTGTAGTACTCGTTCTCGATCTGCAGAATGTTTGCGTTCAGCTGCTGGTATTCGCCGTTGGCATCCTGCACGCCCTGCTCCTCGTACGGCGGATGGACGGTGGAGATGGCACGCGTCAGGTCGCGAACATACTCATCCAGGCTGTTGACCGACACGTGCAGTCCGGACTGGTTGCGGTTCCGGTAACCAACATCGCTCATGCGCAGGCTGGTCGCATAAGGCTCATACGCCGTGTTGTTGGTGAAATCGGCAAGCTGCGCGTTGCGGCCCCGCAGGAAGGACTTGCACACGACAGGCGAGACGCCGAACAGGTACAGTACGATCCAGCCAAAGCGCCGGTAATTGCGCAGCAGGTCGAAGTAGCTCGAGGAGGTGAAGTCGGTGCCGCGCTCACGGGATTCGCGGATATCGGCGTACATCTCCCAGAACGGCAATGGAAAAGAGTAGTTGAAATGGACGCCCGAGATGGCTTGCATCATCCGGCCGTAGCGCAGCCCGAGCCCGCGCCGGTAAACGTGCTTCATCGTCCCCACGTTCGAGGTCCCGAACTGGGCGATCGGAATATCCTCGTCGCGCTGGATCGCGCACGGCATGCTGGTCGCCCACAGCAGCTCATCCCCCAGGTGGCGATAAACGAACTGGTGCAAGTCGAGCAGGTACTGCAGGAGCTCCCAGCTGGTGGTAAAGGCCGGCGTGACCAGCTCGATCAACGACTCGGAATAGTCCGTGGTGATGTGCACGTTTGTCAGCGCCGAGCCCAGCGACCGCGGGTGAGGCGTAGTCGCCAGCGTGCCATCGGGCCTCACGCGCAACGATTCTTTCTCGACACCTTTACGTCCGCCCTGCAGGATCTGGGGCTGACCGCTGTTGACGAGGGCGGAAAGACGTCGCTCAAAGACTCGGTCGATTCCAGGTCTGCTCATTGTCTAGCTACCTTACCGCCGCGGCGGGGCAGCAGGCGTATGTATTCGGAGAGATTGACGGGGGCGCCCAGCCCGGGCGCGCAGCCCGGGGCGTAAAGCTTCCCGGTCTTTGCAACCATAGGACATTATCTATGATAGGCATCATCGGCGGAACGGGCCTGTACCAGATGGATGAGCTACAGGTCACCGAGGTTCGCGAGGTGACCACGCCTTTCGGATCCCCCTCCTCACCGATCGTGCTGGGGATGCTGCAGGGACGCAATGTCGCCTTTCTTGCACGCCACGGCCTGCACCACGACCTGCTCCCCAGCGAGATCAACTATCGGGGCAACATATGGGCGCTCAAGAGCCTCGGCGTCAGGACCATCGTTGGAGTGTCCGCGGTGGGGAGCCTTCGCGAGGAAATCCGGCCGGGCGACCTGGCCCTCTCGTCACAGTACCTCGATTTTACAAAAAGTCTCCGGGCCTCGACATTCTTTGGCCGGGGGCTGGTTGCGCATGTCTCCACCGCAAACCCCACATGCAGCACGACCGCCGGCCTCGTAGCGCGTGCCTCGCGGGCGTTGGAGTTACCCCTTCATGAGGGCAAGACACACGCCGTCATCGAAGGACCCCGATTCGGAACGCGGGCCGAAAGCCAGTTCCTGCGTAATGCGGGTGCAGACCTGGTGGGCATGACCAACGTTCCGGAAGTCTTTCTCGCCTGCGAGGCGCAGCTCGGCTACTGCACGATCGCCCTGGCGACAGATTACGACTGCTGGCTCGATGACGCACAACATCACGTCTCCGCAGGCCAGGTAGCCAAGTTATTCCGGGGCAACCTGGAACGGGTGCAGCAGCTCATGGCCTACGTCGTCGCGGACTATGCCGAGGATGACACGCGTCCCTGCCGGCAGACATTGAAGGGAGCGATCATGACACCGCGCGAGAGAATGACGGCCGACCAGCGCTCTCTCGTAAGCTTCCTGACGGTGTAGTACATGAGCTGAAATTGCCTGCGGCAATTTCAGCGGACCTGACTCCAGCGCTCGGCCTGGCGCCCGGTTTTTTCGCCCTGGCTCTCGTTTTCGGCAGCGTATCGTAGCAACGAATCCGTTGGGAGCGCCTCGAGCCGCCGCACCGCGTACTCGTATCCAGCCGCGATCGCACGCTCGAAGGCCGACCAGTTCAGCATGTCGATCTGCGCGAGCGGCGGTTGCAACAGCAGATCCGTCTTTTCGCGGTGAGCGGCCGTCATCGCACTGCTGTTGACCATTCCGGCACGCCACAGGATTTGAAAGATATTCGGCCGGTTGCGCCGCACCCGCAGCCAGCTCATGAGCTGCCACGGCAACGGCACGTCAACCTCTTCGCTGTCGGTCGTGAACGCCCTGTCCGCACCGACATCCACACCGACTACCGGGCCACGTCCCAACTCGCGCATGGCATCGACAGGCAGGTTGTTCATCGTGCCACCATCCACGAGCACCTCACCCTTGTGTACGACTGGCGGCAACACTCCCGGAATGGCAACCGAGGCGCGCAGCCAGAGCCACAACAGCCCGCGCCGATGGACCATCGAGTGTCCCGTCGTGAGGTTCGAGGAAACACAGAAGAAGGTGAGTGGCAAATCCTCGATGTCGATGTCGCCACAGTCCTTGCGAAGCAATCGGCTGACCTTGCGGCCCGAGACGAGCGATACGAACGGCAGCGTGTAATCACGAAGAGGCTTGGCCTCGACAAACGCCGCGTGGAACCGCTCCTTCAATTCCTCGACGCTCCAACATTGAGCAACCCCCGCGCCGAGGATGGCTCCCATACTGGTGCCGCCAACGAGATCGATGGGTACGCCCGCCTCACGCAGCGCCTTGACGACACCAATGTGCGCAAAGCCGCGAGCTCCGCCGCCGGAGAGCACCAACCCAACACCGCGTCCTGTCAACATTCTGACGACCCGCGAGATATCGGCCGTGCCGGTGATGTGATGGTGGGGAATTCCCGGTTGAACCGCCAGCCAGCGCGCCGCGGCTCCCCGCGCGATGGTGCCATCGTGCAGCAGGACGAGTTCAGCTCTCTGCGGAGCCATCCTCGATTCGCGCGCGCTCACAAGAGCCGCCCAAGGCCCCGCGCTCGCCTCCGCCCGTGCCAGCAGCAACAAGGAGTCTGCCTGCCGGATGCACAGGTTGCTCCACCGACCCGGCGCAGGATCGCCGACATACACGACGAAATCGTTGGCACTTTCGATCTTGTGAAACCAATGACTCGTGTGCGATTCCGCGCGCACGCTCCAAACCAGCTCGGTACGTCCGAAACGGCTCAGTGCCTTTACGAACTCGGTCGCGAATCCGCCCACATCAACTTCGACGCTCTGCGGCAGGAGCGTGAAGGTGCGAGCGCTGTGCCGCGGACCGCGGCCCCGCGATTGCGAAAACTCGAGGCGGTCTACCGTGAGGCGCGCAATGCGCAACATCGCCTGCGGGTGCTGCCCGAAGACACGATTGAAGGATTCGCTGGAAAGACGCGCGAGCTCGCTGTCACGCAGCGCGGCGACATGCGCGGACCGCGGCCGACCCGAAATCAAACCCATTTCCCCGACAATGTCGCCGGCCGGCACTCGCCCCATGAACCGCCGCCGATCGCGATTGTCAGCCGAAAAGACGCCCAGGCAGCCACTCAGAACAACATACAAGGCGTCGGAGGTTTCCCCCGCCGAGAACAGCGTCGAGCCGCCCGGGAGAGACAGCCACTCAGCGGCCTCGGCGATTTGTTTGATGATGACCGGCTCGAGACCGTTGAACAGGGGCAGCCCGCTCAACACCACGCCCAGATCCGAGCGCAGCATTACGGTCTCTTCGGGAACGTCCCCCTCCATTCGCCCATGATAGGCGCGCCCAGTGAGGCGACGTTAGTCTCGCACCGTTTGTTTAGACCGATGTCACACAGAGCGCGAAGCCCCGGCGGCCCGGTAGCCGCCCCGGCCCGTGCCCGAGCGCTCCGCTCAGCGCTCGACGATTGCGGTAACTCCCATCCCTCCCGCAGTGCAGGCAGAGATCAGCCCACGTTTCGCATTGGGATCGCCTGCCAGGATCTTGGCCAGCGAGCTGACGATGCGCACCCCCGTCGCGGCGAATGGGTGCCCAATGGCAATACTTCCACCCCTCACGTTGAGCTTCGAGCGGTCAATGCTACCCAGCGGCGCGGACAGGCCCAGAACCTCCCGGCAGTATTCCGGTGACTCCCACGCCTTCAGCGTGCACAGCACCTGGGCCGCGAACGCCTCGTGTATTTCGTAGTAATCGAAATCCTGCAGTGACAGACCCGCGTCCTGCAGCATCGCCGGGACCGCGTAGGCTGGGGCCATCAGCAGCCCTTCATTGCCGCTCGCATAATCCACCGCCCAGGCCTTTCCGAAACTGAGGTAAGCCAGCACCGGCAGGTTGCGCTTCGCTGCCCACTCCTCGCTGGCAAGCAACACCGCGCTCGCGCCATCCGTGAGGGGTGTGCTGTTGCCGGCGGTCAGAGTGCCGCCCTGTGGATCGAATGTCGGGCGCAGCTTCGCCAGCTTCTCTGGAGTCGTGTCCTGGCGGATGTTGTTGTCGATCTTCAGACCGCCAAACTCAACCACGAGGTCACTGTAGAAGCCATCGCGCCAAGCGGCGGAGGCTTTCATGTGGCTCTCATAGGCGAGTTCGTCCTGCTCCTCGCGCGAGATCTTCCAACGCTTGACCATGAGTTCCGTGCTCTGACCCATCGATAGGCCGGTGCGCGGCTCCACGACAGCCGGTAGGACGGGTTTGAAATGCCGCGGCCGCACGCTCAGGAAGGGCGCGAGCCGCTGCCAGGCCGAACGGCCCCGGAAGCTCTGCAACAGCAACTGCTGATAGGAGCGCGGATAGACAATCGGGGCATCGCTGATCGAATCCGTGCCGCCGGCCAGACCCGAATCGATCTGTCCGAGAGCGATCTTGTTACCAATGAGGATGGCAGCTTCGAGACTCGTGCCACAGGCACGCTGCAGATCGACCCCCGGCGTCTGGGGATCCAGACCCGCAGACAGCACGCACTCGCGGGTAAGATTGTAGTCCTTCGTGTGCTTGATGACGGCGCCCGCCGCAGCATCGCCAAGACGCACACCGTTCAACTTGAACTGCTCGACTACGCCGCGGAAAACGGCAGTAAGCATTTCCTCGTTGGTGGCCTTGGCGTACGCACCATGTGCTCTCGCGAAGGGAATTCGTACGCCGCCGACGATCGCGACGCGCCTCACTGCTGGGCCGACGAGCATTCACCCTCCCCTCACGATAGATTTGCTTTGAGAATCCAAGGGATTATCAGCTATTCCATAGGTGTGGGCACCCACACCCGCTTCAAGCCCGCCGCGCTTCCCCTTCCGCGACCCGGAGCGCTATCCTCCTCGATCCCCGCCTCCCCTCAACGGGCCACCCTATGGGCGAATTCACCACGATAATGGCGCGCGATGGCCATGAATTTCAGGCGTACCTGTCGCCGCCGCCCGGGAAGCCGCACGGCGCCGTAGTGGTCATCCAGGAGATATTCGGCGTCAACAGCTACATCCGCGGCGTCACGGATGACTATGCCAAGGAGGGCTACACGGCCATAGCTCCGGCCCTGTTCGACCGCATCCGCCGGGGCATTGAGCTCGGCTATTCGCCGGATGAGATGCAAGAAGGCAAGGGCTACGTGCAACAGCTCAAACCGGAGCAAACCCTAAAGGACTTGGGCGCCGCCATTGCGGTGGTGAAGCACTCGGGTCGTACGGGCACGGTCGGTTACTGCTGGGGCGGCGCGATGTCATACGTCACGGCTTGCGAACTGCCGATTGCCTGCGCCGTTGTGTATTACGGAAGAGCCTCCACCTACCTGGATAAGAAGCCCCGTTGCCAGGTGATGTACCACTTCGGTACACAGGACAAGAGCATTCCGCTAGCGGACGTGGAAAAGATCAAGGCGGTGGATACGCAGGGCACTTTTTACGAATACGAGGCCGGTCACGGCTTCAGCTGCGACCAGCGTCAGAGCTTCAACCCACAGGCTGCCGCGCTTGCGCGCGAGCGGACACTCGAGTTCTTTGCCCGCAAGCTGGCCGGAAAGAGGTAGATCCATGCATTTGAAAGACCCCACCCTGCTGCGCACGCAAGCCTTCGTGAACGGCGAATGGCTGAACGCTGCGAGTGGGGCAACCCATGAAGTCCTGAACCCGGCGACGCGCGAAAAACTGGGGACAGTACCCGACATGGGTGCGGCCGAGACGCGGCGCGCAATCGAAGCGGCCGCGGCGGCACTGCCGGCGTGGGCACGCCTGACGGCCAAGGAGCGCGGCCTCATCCTGCGGCGCTGGTACGACCTGATGATGGCAAACCAGGACGACCTCGCCGTGATCATGACGGCAGAGCAAGGCAAACCCCTGGCCGAATCGAAAGGTGAGATCGCCTACGCCGCCTCCTTCGTTGACTGGTTCGCGGAGGAAGGCAAGCGTTTGTATGGAGATATCATTCCAACCTACCAGGCTGACAAGCGCCTGCTCGTCCTGCGCCAGCCGATCGGTGTAGTCGCCGCAATTACCCCCTGGAATTTCCCCGCCGCCATGATTACCCGCAAGGCGGGACCTGCGCTTGCGGCCGGCTGCACGTTCGTATGCAAGCCTGCGCACCAGACTCCCTACTCCGCGCTGGCGATGGCGGAGCTCGGCAGGCGCGCGGGATTACCGCCCGGCGTGTTGAATATCGTCACTGGAATGCATGCCGCGCCGATCGGTGCGGAAATGACCTCCAACCCGATTGTGCGCAAAGTCACGTTCACCGGCTCCACCGGCGTCGGCAAGAAGCTCATGGAGCAGTCCGCGGGCACCCTGAAGAAACTGTCGCTGGAGCTGGGCGGCAATGCGCCCTTCATCGTGTTCGAGGATGCCGACCTCGATGCCGCGGTCGCTGGGGCCATCACGAGCAAGTACCGCAATACGGGGCAAACCTGTGTCTGCACCAACAGGTTCCTGGTGCAGAGCTCCGTGTACGAGGCATTCGCCAGCAAGTTGGTTGATGCAGTTTCGCAGCTGCGCGTGGGAGACGGACTCAGAGGAGCTACCGATCAAGGTCCGCTCATAGACGCCAAGGCCCTCGCCAAGGTCGAAGAGCACATCGCCGACGCCGTCTCCAAAGGTGGCCAGATCGCGCACGGCGGCAAACGCCACGCCCTCGGGGGCACTTTCTTTCAGCCCACAGTCGTCACGAACGTGACATCCGACATGCTCATGGCGCGCGAGGAGACCTTTGGTCCGGTCGCGCCCCTGTTCCGTTTCGAGACGGAAGCGCAGGCCATAGCCATGGCCAACGACACGGAGTTCGGGCTCGCCTCTTACTTCTATACGCGCGATCTCGCCCGCTCCTGGCGCGTCTCGGAGGCGCTCGAATACGGCATCGTCGGACTTAACACGGGGCTGATCTCGACCGAAGTGGCACCGTTTGGCGGGGTGAAGGAGTCAGGCATAGGCCGGGAAGGCTCCCGCTACGGAATCCTCGACTACACGGAGCTGAAGTACGTGTGCGTGGGGGGGATCGGCTAGCGTCGCCGGCTTCGTTCCCTGTGAATCCGCGCACAATTGCGTGCCCGTGGCGACAGGTAGTCTGCAGCATGCCCCTTACGGTATCTTGAGCCTATGCGCTTCATCAGCTCACCCGACTTCCATCGGGACGGCGCCGAGCGGATCGGCATATTGCTGGTCAACTCGGGGACCCCGGCCTCGCCTGAGCCCGCGGACGTTCGCAAGTTCCTCGAGGGACTGCTGGGCGACCCGCGTGTAGTCGAGTTGCCGCGCGCGCTCTGGCTGCCCATTCTGTACGGGTTGATCCTGCCGTTCCGGCCGCGCCGCTCCGCACGCAAGTACCGCAAGATCTGGTCAAAGTTGGGGGCGCCGCTGCTGGCCCTGTCGCAACAGCTTCGCACCGAGCTGAGCGGAACGTTGGCGCAGCGCATGCTGGCGCCCCTCTCGATCGAGCTGGCCATGCTGTACGGCGGAGATCCAACTGTCCCGCAGGCCCTCGCCCGGTTGCGCGAGTCCGGCGCCCAGCGGATTTTGGTCGTCCCTCTGTTTCCACAGTACTGCGGCGCGACGACGGGTGCCGTGTACGACAGAGTGAACGCAGAGCTGCGCCGCTGGCGCTGGCTCCCGGAGTTACGCTACGTCGCGGAATATCATGACTATCCAGGGTACATCGATGCCCTGCGTGCCACCGTAACCCAACATTGGGAGACGCAGGGTAGAACCCAACACCTGCTGATGTCCTTTCACGGCATCCCCGAGCGGTACTTCCACAAGGGCGATCCCTATTTCTGCAAGTGCCAGAAGACCGCGCGGCTGTTGGCAGACGAGTTGCTGTTGAAGGACAACGAGTGGAGCGTGAGCTTCCAATCGCGCTTTGGGGCAGACGCCTGGCTCAAGCCCTACACCAGCGCCGTGCTGCAGGAAATGCCGGCGCGCGGGACACGGCAGGTTACCGTTGTCTGTCCGGGCTTTGCGATCGACTGCCTCGAGACGCTCGAAGAGATCGAGATGGAGAATCGCGATCTGTTCCTGGCAGCCGGCGGCGAGCAGTTCCAATACGTGCCGGCCTTGAATGCCCGCGCGGAGCACGCGCGTTTCCTGGCCGACCTGATTGCGCAGCACTGCCAGGGATGGACTCACGTCGAGCTCGGTTTGCGGCCCGCGGGCGCCGCACGCGGCGCATCGGCCTGAACCGACGTCCCTCGAGTGCTCGGGCGGTTTCACGAGATCGGCATTGCGACCGCGGACATCCGCGCGGCGGTCGAGTTCTATGAAAGTCTCGGATTCACACAGGCGCCGACCACCGATACCTGGTCACACCCCTATGGCGTGTTGACTGACGGCAGACTGTTCATCGGTTTGCATCAGCGCCGCGCATCCTCACCGGCACTCACCTTCGTGCTGCCCGGCATCGCGAGTCATCTCAGCGCGTTTGAAGGCCACGGCATCGCGCTGACCGTGTGCAAAACCGGCGAGGATGTCTTCAACGAGATCGGCTTCCTGGACCCGTTTGGACAAGCCGTTACCGTCCTCGAGGCGCGGACGTACTCACCCGTTGCGCGCGAGCCCAGTGAAGTTTCGCTCTGCGGCTACTTTGACGGCATGAGCATGCCGGCCCGCAATTTCGAGACCGCCAAAGCCTTCTGGGAACCGCTCGGCTTCGTCGCAACCGACGAGGCAGAAACACCATACCCGCACCTGCCCTTCACCAGCGACCATCTGGACATCGCCTTCCATCGGCCGCGCACCTTCGATGTGCCGCTGCTCGTATTCCGTGATCCGGAGATGCCCGCACGGATTGCCCAACTCCGCGACCAGGGCACACGCCTGTCCGACGAGTTACCTCGTGGACTCGACCCTGCCAACAACGCCCTGATCGAATCTCCCGATGGCACCCTGCTGTTACTGCTACACGAGGGTTGATTGGCTGAAATTGCCCGTGGCAATTTCAGCGGACATCACCTCGTCGCCCGCCGGCAAAAAGCGCGGTTTTTGCCGGCTGCGTCATGCCCGCGGGCCCCGGGTCTGCGCCTCGCGCGCCACGATCCGAAACCTCACGCGTAACTCATCCTGTACTTGAAGTGCACCCAGCATTGCGCTGAACGGCGTAAGGCCCAATTCAGTTTGTCTGACCGGCAACTCTCCAGAAACGATCAACCGCGAGTCTTCGAAGCTGTAGGTGAACCGGGCAGGCACAGAGTGCGTCTGGCCACGGATCGTGACCTGCACATCCACCACCAGGGGATTTCGGCCTGCTGCGACGGTGCCGATGTGTTGACTCACCAACGTGATGTCGGGGTAGTGCGCTCCGTTCAGCAAGGCCTCGCTGAGCATGTTCCGGCGCGTACCTTCTTTGGCAGACTCCGGCACCTCTGTCGGGAACTCAGAGCCTTCCTTGGCGCGCAGTTCCGGCTCATCGATTGTCAACTGATCCACGGGCACGCGCACCTCAAACGTCGCCCGCGACGGCTCGTCCGGAACGTAAATCGTGCCACTCATGTCGTGCGAAGCGATGACATGATTGTGACCGGCCTTCGCAAGCGCCCCGCCGCGAAAGGCCAGGATGGTCAGTAGCGACTCCCGGGACTCGACATCGTAGGGACGGCCTTCATGTCCTGGCTGAAGGGAACCCGGCGGGGGCGGCGGCGCTCCTACTGCGGTGGCGGGCGCAGCCTCCGGCCCATGCGGATGGGTGGGACATCCCGCCAGTGAGATAAGCGCCCCTAAGGCTATAGATGCGCCAATGAGCAGGGACCGGGTCTGAGATTCCATGTATTTTCTATTCTCGTGATCGACCGCTTAAGTAAGCTTGGGTTGTATGACCATCCGAAATACTCCTGCCCGTTGGGGCCATGTCGCCCAATTCCTGCACTGGCTCATCGTGGTGCTGATCATCACCCAGGTGATCCTCGCCAACATTGCCGAGGATCTGCCGCTCGGGATGAAGAAACTCGCGATGTACGCGCGGCACAAGTCAGTCGGCATCACCATCCTCGGGCTGGCGGTGCTGCGCCTGCTGTGGCGCTGGGCAAACCCTACGCCCGCCCTGCCCACGACTCTCAAGCCCTACGAGCGGGTACTGGCCGGACTCACTCACTTTGGTTTGTACCTGCTGCTGTTCGCCATGCCGCTCACTGGCTGGATGATGACCTCCGCGCGTGGGTTCCCCGCGAGCTGGTTTGGGTTCTTTCAGCTGCCGGATTTCGTCCCCAAGAACGACGCGCTCTACAATGCGATGAAAGAGACCCACGATACCTTGGCGCTGGCGCTGTATGCCATAGTGTTCCTGCACGTGGTCGGTGCTCTGAAGCATCACTTCGTGTTGAAGGACGACGTGCTGCGCCGAATGCTGCCTTTTACGAAAAAACCCTGAGGGAGACAGAATGATGAGTATCGCTCGCATCGGGCGGCGCGCCGCGTTGGGCATTACATCCGCGCTCGTTGTGGCAGGGGCCACGGGCATGCCGGGAATTGCTGGCGCCGCGGATGCCGCTCCTGCAACACACTACACCCTCGATCAGGCGAAGAGCACCCTCGAGTTCCAGTTTGAACAGGCGGGCGCCCAGAACAAGGGAAAATTCACCCACCTCCCGGTGACCCTGGACTTCTCGCCCGACAACCTCGCAGCGAGCAAGCTCGACGTCGTGGTCGAAACGATCTCCGTGGAGACCGGCGACAAGGAACGTGACGACACGTTGAAGGGCGCCGATCTGCTGTCGGTTGCGAAATTCCCGCAGGCCCGCTTCACTTCGACCCAGATCACGAAGACAGCGAGCGGCTATGACGCCGTGGGCAAGCTGACCCTGCGCGGCGTCAGCCGTGACATACATATACCGTTTTCATTCAGGACGGCCAACGAGCAGGGCAAACCTACAGGCTATTTGCTCGGTAAGACGACCATCAAGCGACTCGACTTCGGAGTCGGCCAAGGCGACTGGAAATCAACGGAGTGGGTAGGAAACGACGTCTCCGTGTCGTATTCGCTCCGCCTGCTGCCCGCGGTGGGCCACTAACCGGCCCACCGTTGGTGCGCTCATTGACGAGTAGCGTGAAGCTTCGACGTGCACAGATCGTAGATCGATCCCATCAACACCTGCACCGAATGGGTCATCGCGATTTCGATGCCCTTCAACGCGGCCTCCTTAATGACCCGCGTCAAGGCCTCCAACTGCTCCGCTGTTAGGTTCTCCGGCAGCTTGGTGGTGATCTGGACGGATGGCACCTCCTCCACGATCTCCCGTAAGATCTGGTAGACACAGTCCGCCTTGGCTCGCATCAGGCCCGCGTCGTCACCGAATAGTGAGCCTATGGTCACCAGCCCATCCACGGTCTTCTCGTGGGTCTGTTCCCATTCGCGCTCCGTCCCGAAGGCGACATGTATGACTTCGCCCATGCTGGCCTCATTCTGGAATCCGCTCTGGGGGGTTAATCCGCAAGTTCCGTGCCGTTGACACCCCCACCATGGCGCGTGCTTCAGCTTCGGCGGCAACCTCTGGAACGACTGCATCGCCGTGTCGTTGTATGTGCCATGACAACCTGGTGGCAGCGGGGGATCGTCTACCAAATTTACCCGCGTTCTTTCCTCGATACCGATGCGGACGGCGTCGGCGATCTGCGCGGAATCATCTCGCGCCTCGACTATCCTGCTGCGCTGGGGGTTGATGCCATCTGGCTGTCACCGATCTACCCATCCCCCATGCGTGACTTCGGGTACGACGTTTCCGACTACACGAACGTGCACCCGCTATTCGGAACTCTCGACGACTTCGATCGGCTCGTCGACGAAACACACCGCCGGGGCTTGAAACTCATCCTCGACTACGTTCCCAACCACACCTCGGACCAACATCCGTGGTTCATCGAATCCCGCGGCTCGCGTCATAATGCGAAGCGCGATTGGTACATCTGGCACGACCCCGCCGCGGACGCAGGCCCTCCCAACAACTGGCTCAGTCACTTCGGCGGCAGCGGCTGGCAGCTCGATCCCCTTACGGGCCAGTACTACTTCCATTCCTTCCTCGCGGCACAACCGGATCTCAACTGGCGCAACCCGCAAGTGCGCGAAGCGATGCACGACGTGTTGCGCTTCTGGCTCGCCCGCGGCGTCGATGGCTTTCGTGTGGACGTACTCTGGTTGCTGATCAAGGATGACCAGTTCCGCGACAATCCGCTAAATCCCGGCTGGAAGCCCGGTGACCAACCCAACGGCCGGCAGGTCATGCTGTATTCGGCGGACCGCCCCGAAGTGCAACAAGTCGTGGCAGGACTGCGCGGCGTCGTGGACGAGTATGAAGACCGCGTGTTGATTGGCGAGATCTATCTGCCGATAGAACGGCTGGTTGCCTACTACGGGGCGGACCTCGAAGGCGCCCATCTCCCGTTTAACTTCCAACTTTTGGAGACGCAGTGGAATGCCCGCGGAATTGCCACACTCATCAACGAGTACGAGGCTGCACTGCCCCGGGGAGGCTGGCCCAATTGGGTCCTGAGCAATCACGACAGGCCGCGGATTGCGACACGCATCGGCGTAGACCAGGCGCGGGTGGCCGCGATACTGCTGCTGACCTTGCGCGGCACACCGACGATGTACTACGGCGACGAGCTCGGCATGCTCGATGTGAAGATCCCACCCGACCGCGTCCAGGATCCATTCGAGAAAAATGTTCCGGGCCAGGGTCTCGGCCGGGATCCCTGTCGGACTCCTATGCAATGGAACGGTTCAACCAACGCCGGTTTCACGAGCGGCACACCATGGCTGCCCGTTGACGACGACTATTCCATAGTCAACGTTGAATCGCAGAGTGCCGACCCGACATCGATTCTGACGTTGTATCACCGCCTGATAGCCCTGCGCCGTGAGCACGCGGCGCTCGCCTATGGCGACTACGAGCCAGTGGCGATGGCGGGCGACTTACTCGCCTACGTCCGTAAGCTCGGAGCGCAGCGCTTTCTCGTAGCACTGAACCTGGGCAGCGATCCCCATGCCCTATCCTTCTCGGACGCGATAGAAGACCGCGGCAGAATTGTCATATCCACTTATCTCGACCGCGAAGGCGAACCCATGCTCGGTGACCTCAACCTCCGCGCGAACGAGGGCGTGATCATCGCCCTCGAACCGCCCTCTTCGGCTTAGCAGATCGGCGCCCCGCCCCGGCCCCGCCCGCGTTCCGAGCAACCTTCTTCGCACGCGCGCCGGCTCTCGCCCCCGCGGCTCTCGTTCCCGCGGCTCTTGTCCCCGCGGCTCTCGTTCCCGCGGCTCTTGTCCCCGCGGCTCTCGTCCCCGCGGCTCTCGTCTTGCCGCTCCCCTTCTTGGCCGCCGGCGTGGCATCAGCCTTCCGGACAGCGGATTTCTGGCCCGGGCGCGTTTTCTTAGCCGCCGTTTTCTTAGTCACGGTTTTGTTAGCCGCCGCTTTCCCAGGCGGCACTTTCTTCCCCGCCGTTTTCTTAGTCACCGCTTCCTCAGCCGCCGCGTTCTTGGCCGCCGCGTTCTTGGCCGCCGCTTTCTCAGCCGCTGCTTTCTTGGCCGCTGCTTCCTCAGCAGGCGCCTTCTTAGCCGCCGCTGCAGTTCCCGCTCCCGCCCCAGCTGCCGCGGAAACCGCGCCCACGCCGCGCAACTGATCCAGGATCCCCGGATTCTCCAGTGTGGACACGTCCTGCAGAATCTCCTCGTCGCGAGCGATCGAGCGCAACAACCGGCGCATGATCTTCCCCGACCGCGTCTTAGGCAGATTGTCCGCAAAGCGGATCTCATCCGGCTTGGCAATGGCGCCGACCTGCTCGCCAACCCAGGAGCGCAACTCCTGGACCAGAGCACCGGTATCACCCGTCGGCCGCGCGCCGCGGCACACAACGAAGGCAAACACCGCTTCGCCTTTCACATCGTGCGGCTTACCCACGACAGCAGCCTCAGCGACCCGGGGGTTGGCAACGAGCGCCGACTCGATCTCCATGGTGCCCAACCGATGGCCCGCGACATTCAGCACGTCATCGATGCGCCCCATGATCCAGAAGTAACCATCCTTGTCGCGCCGTGCGCTATCGCCCGCAACGTAGTACCGCTTGTTGAATTTCTCCCAATAGGAGGCCACGTATCGATCATTGTCCCGCCACAGTGTCCGCAACATCGCGGGCCAGGGCTGCTTGATGACCAGGTAACCACCCGCTTCCGGCCGCGTCACCGGATTGCCATCATCATCAACAATGTCAGCATCGATTCCCGGCAGCGGAATCGTGCACGAACCGGGCTTCGTTGCCGTCGTAGCCGGAAGCGGCGAAATCAGAATGGCACCCGTTTCGGTTTGCCACCATGTGTCCACGATCGGGCAGCGGCCTCCCCCAATTACCCGGTGGTACCACATCCACGCCTCCGGGTTGATCGGCTCACCGACGCTCCCCAACAGGCGCAACTTGGACAGGTCGTACCGTGCCGGCCACTCCTCGCCAAGTTTCATCAGCGCCCGGATGGCCGTCGGCGCCGTGTACAAAATCGTCACCCCATGGGTCTGACAGATTTTCCAGAACCTGCCCGCATCCGGCGTTGTCGGGGCACCCTCATACAACACAACGGTCGCACCGTTCGCCAATGGGCCGTACGCCACGTAGCTGTGCCCGGTGACCCAACCCACATCGGCCGTACACCAGAACACATCGTCATCCTGCAGATCGAATACCCACTTGCTCGACGCTTTCGCCTGCAGAAGGTAACCACCGCTGGAATGCTGGATGCCCTTCGGCTTGCCAGTGGAGCCTGATGTATACAAAAGGAACAAAGGGTGTTCGGCATCCACCCATTCAGGCTCGAACGTCGGCGCCTGACCCTCGATCGCCTCGCTCCACCACACATCGCGCTTCGGATCCATGGCGACGGGCTTGCCGGTCCGCTTGACCACGATGACCCGCTCGACGCTGGGACAACCACTCGCCAGCGCCTTGTCAGCGGCTGCTTTCAATTCGACCACATGCCCACCACGCCAGCCGCCATCCGCCGTGATGACCACCTTCGCCTCGGTATCCACGATACGGTCTTTGAGCGCAGGCGCTGAGAAGCCGCCGAACACCACCGAATGGATCGCACCGATCCGATTGCAGGCATGCATCGCGATCACCGTCTCCGGGATCAGCGGCATATAGATAATCACACGATCGCCGCGCTGCACTCCCTGGTCCCGCAAGGCGCCCGCGAACCGGCAGACCTCGGCGTGCAGTTCCCGATAGCTGAGGTGGCGTGTGTCCCCGTCCTCAGCTTCAAAAATAATTGCAGTCTTGTGGCCCCGCTCAGCGAGGTGCACATCCAGACAATTGAATGAAACATTCAGCTGCCCATCGGCGAACCAGCGATAGTTGGGAGCATCTGAGCTGTCCAGAGCGACCGTGAAGGGCTGTTGCCACACCAGCTCCTTGCGGGCCAGGTCAGCCCAGAAGCCCACGTGGTCCGCTGCCGCCGCCTTGTGGAGCTTCTGCAGATCGGCCGACTTCAGGCCGGCCTTCGCCGTAAATTGCGCCGATGGGGGGAACGACCGCTCCTCCAGCAACACTGACTCGATGTTCTTTCCCGCCATGTCCCGCCCCTTTCTCGAACAGTGATCCGCCTCAAGTGAGCATAGCGTAGCCGAACGCGCCTGCCGGGGTCGGAACAGCCGCCACCGCTCTTGGCACAACCCCTTTTTATGGCGTAGAACGACGGGTACCCTGCCGTCGCATTCCATTCCGTCAACGAAACATGTGGACACTCGCAGGCACGCACCGCCCTCCCCGCTGGGGATTCCGTCGCTGGCCGCTCGGTCGGACTCTCCGGCAGACCCATCTCTGCTGGCTCGCTGCTCTTTTTATACCGTTGCTCCTGACGGGATGCGGTTCGGATAGCGCGACACGCCCGGTACTTGCAGAACACTGCATGCAAGTGGGGGGCGGTAACCACGAAAGCAACCTGAGCATACTGTCGCCCGATGCAGGCACCCTGCGCCTTCGGGTCGAAGAGCGCGGGATATCCGTGGTCGTGACCCTGGACTCAGATCCCAGCAGCGCTGCGGAGTCTCCAGTCGAGCGTTTAGGCACCATTCAGCTCGCCGCGTATACGCAACGCGGACAGCATCACTCGATCACCGTCCAGCCGCAGGACTCTCCGGACATCACAGGTGAGGTTTGCGTACAAGCTGACTTGGTCACTGGTTCCCATGTGTCAGCCGAGACAGCCTTCGCGAACGCTGGCCGCGCAATTCATGCTCATGACTGGAGCGCAGCGTTCGAGGAGTATCTCAAAGCGGCGCGCCAATTCGATCGTCTGAGGGATGCGCGACGCTCGTCCGGCGCCGCCCGGCACGCGATGGCAGAGATCGCCTACCTGCGCCTGGATAGAAAGCGAGATAGTTATTCGCTTGCCGGTGAAGCGCTCGCGGACTACGGGCCAAGCGCAGAGCCGCTCACCGTTGGAGCGTTGGCGGGTCTGCAGAGCAAGGCGCTCTTCGACATGCCCGAAACAGATATCAGCGCCGTCGCACCGACAATGCGAGCGCTGCTGGCGATAGCTCGCAAGTCGTCGCGGACCAGCCGTTTCGGCGCGCGGGAACTGCCGAGATTGCAGATCATGGAAGGCTTCCTCGAGTACCGTCTCGATGCACGCGGGCCCGCGCGCAGCGCGTTCGTAGCCGCCGCGCATAGCTGCCGCGAGTTGCAGGATTGGGATTGTTACGCGCTCGCCAGCCAAAATCTCGCGATGCTGGCCTATGAGAGCAAGAACTACACGGTCGCCCTGTCCACCTTTGATGACGCGCTGACACAGCTGCCGGCCGAACTTGATCCGAAGCTGGCCGCGGACATCTGGAGTAATTACGGCTCGCTGCAAGGCAAAATGGGGCTCTTCAGCAGCAGCCAGCACTCGTACGCGATGGCGATGCGTGAATACGCGCGACTGGGAGATTGTCAGGGAGTGCGTCGGAACCTGTCCCACTCTGGAAATCTCATGGTGCAGCTCGGGACTCTCAGCGACGCGAAAAACGACCTGCAGCAGGCGGTGTCGCTGGACTGCGCCGGACTGCTTGCGGGAGTTACTGGGAGTGCTCGCTCCGAGGCCACTCGCTCAGCCGCGGTCGAGACGAGTTCCACGCGCGAATATTCCGACCTTCGAGGCTCGCGCACGGCCTGGTGCGCGCGGCTGCTGGATCCCGTCGGACTTGCCAGCGAAAACAAGTTGATCGTACTCAACTCTCTCGTGTCGCTCGGTCACGCACTCGAGTTGGAAGGCGACTCAGTATTGGCCAAGCAGTGCCTCGACGCTGCGAGGCCCTACGCAGGCATCGGGCGCCCGCAAATGCGCCTCGCCAATGCCCGCGGCGACGTGCTCCTGGAGAGCCAGGACGCGGCGGCAGCCCGGGTTTCATTCGAGCAGGCCGTTCGAATCGCTGATGAATCGAAGCTCCCACTGGCACACGAATATCGCGGCCATGCGCGGCTCGGTATAGCAAAGTCCGCCCTGCTCACAGGGGACGCCGCCGGCGCAGTGCGCGCGGGTCTGGACGCCTTGGAAGCGAGCGCCAGCCGTGGTGACGTCGACCAGACCGTAGCCTCATTGCGCCTCTTGGCAGCTGGCTATCGCGGACTGAACCAAGCCGAAAAGGCGGCGCGCACACTGCAGACCGCAGTCGATCTGATCGAGGCTGTGCCAATCGATGGGCTCGACGGTGAAAAGCGCGCCACATACCTCGCGACGCAGTACACGGTGTTCGCGGAGCTGACGGATCTTTACGCCTCGAGCGTCGACACGAACACTTCGATGGCAGCGATGGCCTTTGCGACCTCGGAGCGGGGACGAGCGCGCAGCTTGCGGTACGCAGCGAGCCAATCAGAGCGTGACGCGTCGGTGAGTCCGGGAACACTCCCGGCGGCGCGGTATCAGCAGTTGCTGCAGGACGTGGTGACCCTCACGGATTCAAAACAGGATTCACTGCCGCAGGCGAGCTTGGTTGAGAGGCTCGATGACGCTGCGCTGCGCGAGCGGAAAACCGAAGACCCGTTCGATCAACAGCAGCTCACACGGACCCTCGAGCAGCTGCAGGCCACGTTGGTTGAATACGCGGTCGGCACCCACGATATGTTTGCTTTTGTGGTCAACGCCAGCGGCCTGCACGTCATTCGGCTGGGCGATCGGCAGAAAATCGCTGGCGCCGCCGCCGAGCTGCACGATCGCCTGCTGGACCCCGAAGCGCCGCAGAGTGAAGTGCGCGCGGCAGCCCAGCAGCTCGCAGCGCTCGTGTTGTGGCCACTCAGCGCTCAGCTGTCCGCCAAGCGAATCCTTTTCGTGCCGGACGAGGGCCTCCACACTATTCCATTAAACGTACTGCCGTGGTCGGCGAAGCCTTCCGATCTGTTGGTCCTACAGCATGCGGAGGTGTCGATCGTGCCGTCCGCGCTTTTCCTCACTCGAATCCGCGCCAACATCTCGCAGCACGTGAGTGCCCCGCGCATCGAGTTACTAGGGGATCCTGTATTCAGGATTTCCGATTGGCACCACGAATGTATTGACGCGGTGAACGGCCAAGCAAGCGCGCGTGCCACCCGCGCCATCTCCGACTGGACCGAGTCTCTGCCGCGGCTACCTGGGAGCCGGGCGGAAGTACAGATGGTCGCACGGCTTAGCCAGCAGTCGCGGCCAGCCAGCCGGGTCGAGATTCTCCTCGGCTGCGCGGCCGTGCCGACCGCCTTGCGGCGAGCCGCAAGCGGTCATGTCGATCTTCTACATATCGCAACCCATGCGCGTGTGGATTCACAGCGGCCACGCCTTTCCGCACTAGCCCTGACGCCCGAACATCGAGGCAATAGCACCGCCTCGGCTTTCGGCCTGCTGGACATCCTGGGCCTGAAGTTGAGTTCGAGCCTGGTCGTCCTGAGTGCCTGCGAGACATCCAGAGGGCGCCTGCTGCCCGGGGAAGGCGTATTGGGCCCAGCACAAGCCTTTCTGCAGGCGGGCGCGGGAGCGGTAGTTGCGAGCTACTGGCGCGTGGACGACCTCTCTACCTCAAAATTCATGCAGGAATTTTACAGGTATCTCCTCGCTGAGCGTTTGCCGGCAGCCACGGCCCTGCGCCGGGCGCAATTGGACGCCGCCGAAACGTCATCCTCACACGATTGGGCAGCCTTCTCTCTGTACGGCTGGCCTGACAGCTCTATTTAACCTTGCCTGCCCGCCGCGGCGTGTTCTTCCACGCTTGCGATTTCCTGAGATAAGCAACGAGGTCGCAGCAGTGATCTGGCGGCGGATTCATTGCCCCCGCCATCGAAGGAGACCCCCATGCCCATTTCCCGTAAAGCCGTCCTGGCCGCAGCCATCGCCCCGTGTTTGGTTGCCGCCCTGACCGGCACACCTGCCTATGCCGCCACGATCCCCGATTACTTCTTCAAAGAATGGACTGTGTCGAAGAACTGCACCGAGCAACACGCGGGACTGGCTGCCCGGGTCCAGACCGGGCTCAAATTCAAGATCTCGGCCGATACACGGGCCGCCGACGGCAGTTACGTACTCCAGGCTGAAGATGCCGGCCAGCAGCACTGGGCCGCCAACTGGAATGGAATGAAGCTCGTCTACCGTCCCGGCACCGAAATGAAGACCCTGCCGGCCGACTTTGCGTGCATTCCGGGGCAGGAAACGACTTCTCCCTTCCTCGCCATGTCCAACTACGTGCAGTCGACTGAGCCGTTCTACGAGCAGCGCCACTGGTACGGCGTAGCGAAGATCCACGGTCAGCTCGAGCACATTCTGATCTTCCCGAGCACCGCGTCGAGCGGCCCCAAGGCTGTCGTCGTAATGCAGTCGGCCACTTCCGCCAGCACGTTGCAGCTCGACGATAATGGCGTGATTCACATGGATTAACCACGCGGTTCGCAGCGGTCAGAACGCGAACGTGGTGACCTTCCGACCTTGCGGCATGAGGGGCGCGAGGACGAGCCTTCGACGAGGCTCGTCCGATCTTGCCCCTGATTGTCTGACTCGCGCTCGATTCACCTACAATACGTCAAATGATGCGACGCACCACCCAAGCAGTCAGCCTGTGCGGCTTGCTCGCATCCTTCTGTACCCTCTTGGGTTGGACGCAGGAGACGCCGTTTCAGTGTCGACCGTTGACCTGCTCTACCCTGACTCCGTCGACCTCGGTAGACGACTTAACCACAAACGACTGCGCGTACCGCGTCGGTAATCTCTGGTGGGTTGATTATGTTGCTGGCTCCCTCGCGTGGACCAATCGCGAGGCGGTCAGGCCAGTCATAGTTGCCGTGTTCGATGACGGCGCCTTCACCGACCATGAGGACATTCGCAATCAGCTCTGGACCAACGAGGCGGAGGCCAACGGAAAACCTGGCGTAGATGACGACGGCAATGGGTACGTAGACGACGTCCACGGGTGGGACTTTGTCGAAAACAGCCCGGATGTGTCACCTAAGGGCGAGTGCCGCTCGAGAATCAGTCATGGCACGTTCATGGCGAGCCTCGTCGCGGCCCAACGTAATAATGCCGTAGGCGTTGCCGCGCCCGGCTCCGATGGGGCCCGGTTGATGATTCTGCGGGTTGTCGGCTGCAATCGAGGCGTCAATGACGCGGCAGACCCGCAACGCCTTGCTCGGGCATTGGATTATGCAACACGGATGGGGGCGCGAATTTTGAGCTTCAGCGCACACTGGAATGCCACTACCCCCGAGCTGGATCGTGCGTTTTCGGAGATAGCCGACAGACAGGACGCCCCTCACTCTGCCATCGTAGTCGCCAGCGTGCCGAACAAGGGGGAACCCGCAGCAGGATACCCCGCGGCCTATACATACCGTCGAATTGTGCGGGCTATCCCCATAGGAAATGAGGACATGATCTCCCCTGGCACCAGCGTCGCTCCGCCGGGGCTCAATCTCGGCGCTCCCAGCGCGTGCGTAATTGGCGCTGGGACCGCCCCCAACCGTTATAGGGTGGAGCAAGGCAGCTCGAACTCCACGGCCATTCTGTCGGGTCTACTTGCCGGCATCTGGGCGAGCCCTCCCTATGATAAATTGAGTACTGACGAGTTCCTGGCAAGGGTCGTACAAGGGCGCATGGTGAAGTCTCCGCGGCGCTCAAAGCCTGGGTCGCGGACGCCTTACCTAGACGGGGTGCCGCTAGCCGATGCTTGTCTTTTGGAAACCGAGCGCCGGAAAGCGCGCGTTTGTCCCCAGCCAGGATCGCAGCGGGAACCGCGTCCATGACCTATATTGATTCGTCGGTAGATGTCCTCGCCGCCAAGCCCCTCGAAAGGGCCGATCATGGCGATTTGTCCCTCGTGGAGGCCGTTGCCGAGCGCACCGGGCTCCAAAATCAACTTTACGTGAGATATCGGAGGCCCTTGCTACAGGTATTCCTCCACAGACGTATCGCTCGTGATGCGGCTGAGGACCTGTTGCAACGCACGTTCCTGCAGGCGATCAAAAAGATTCGCACTGAGGGACTGGATGACCCTAGCAATCTGGGAGGCTATCTCTATCGCACGGCTTGCAAGCTCGCCACCGCCTACTGGCGGGGAGAGCTGTCACGGCGGCACGACAACGACCGCGAGGTGCTCTCGAACCTTAAGGACGAGGCGCTCTCCCTCGAGGAGCGCCTGGACCATGAGCAGCTTGCGAAATGCGTCCGCGATCTCATGGGCCATCTGCCCGTGCAGCGCGACCGCGAAGTGTTGGAACGGTATTACCTCCATGAAGAGCCCCGATCCGCGATCCGAGAGTCGTTGCAATTGACTGACATGCAGTTCAATCAGGTCCTCTGGCGCGCGCGTCAGCGCTTCGGTGACATTCTCCGCAGGCACGGCCTTGCCGCAGCCGGTGCGGGACCTGCGCAATCGACCTGAGGTAGGGAGAACCATGGATCATATACAGTTCAAAGCCAATCAGACCGCCGCCGGCTATGTAGCCAACGGCCTCGACGAGAGCACCCAGGAAGCCTTCGAGCTGCACCTGATGGGCTGCTCCGAATGTGTCGAGGACGTGGAAGTCTGGCGTGCAATCAAGCTCGACATGCCGCGGCAGCGCCCGGAGGAGCGTTCCAAGGCTCCAAAGCGCCACTACGTCGCATTCAGCGATTGGCGGATGGCCGCTTCCCTGGTGGGCGCCGGCATCATCGGCGCGACGGGGGGCTGGCTGGGAAAATCCACGACGGCCACGGATCTGGATTCGACACGAACGGTGGTATTCAACCTCCCTTCTGTGTCCCGCGGTGCAGACGACTGCACCGCAGTGCGCTTTGCGTCAGACACGCAACTGGCGGTCCTCCGTGTGCCGGGGATATCACGAGATCTTCATGTCGTCGCGCTCGACTCAGACAAGCGCGTACTACCTGCGGGTCAATACACCTCTCGGATCCAACCGGACGGTAGCCAACTCGTCCAGATAGATGCACAGCTGCTCACGGGGCGGCCGGTACACCTGGAAGCGCGACGCGCCGACGGATCGGGCGAGCCGTTGGGGTGCATCATCGGCGCGCCGCCGACACCGGGACAGTAAATTTCAGCTCAGGCGAGCGGGAGCTGCGCCAGGCGGTCTCCCTGCCGGCGCAGAAACGGTCCGAATCCGAGGTGGTCGTAAAGACCACCCAGGGCAGATACATCTGGCGCCCGGCGGCGCAATCCTTCAGCGCCGACGCCGAGCTCCAAGTCACAGGTAATTCGAGTCAGCTGCCTCGCCAGGTAAGCTGACTCGCGATGCTCGCGCAGACGCTCGCTGAGCGTCCGGGCGCCCCGTACCTTGAGGGCGGCGACGCGTCCGAGATCAGCGTACAGCTCATCCAGCGACTCGAATTCCTTCATCAGCGTCGCGGCGGTCTTCGGCCCGATTCCCGGCACACCCGGAATGTTGTCAACGCAGTCGCCGGTCAGCGCCAGGTAGTCGGCAAAACGCTCAGGGGCCACTCCGTAGTAGCGCTCGATGTCACGATAGCCAAACTGCTCGCGCGCGCCGTAATCCCAGAAAAGATCGCCGTCACGCACCAGCTGCGCGAGATCCTTGTCCCGGGTTATGAACGCCGAACGCACGCCCTCGTCGCGCATCAGGCAGCCAAGCGTGCCGATGATGTCATCGGCTTCATATTCGGGGTCGGTAAACACCGCGAGCCCGAGCGAGCGGCAGACCTGGCGGCAATGCTCGAATTGTTTCAGCAGATCCACCGGGTGCGGCTCGCGATTCGCCTTGTAGGCCGGATAGATCCGGCTGCGATACGAGTTGGCGAGCCGCTGATCAAACGCAACCGCGATGTAACGCGGCCGCATGCGCTCGATCAGGTCGCCGATGAAGCGCGCAAAGCCAAACACGGCATGGACGGGATGCCCATCCTGGTCAACCATGTCAGGCAATACGGAGTGATACGCGCGAAATACATACACCGACGCGTCAATCAAAAAAATCAACCGGGCCTCCGGGGTCCCCGGAAAATCAAGCGTCTTGCTCGACGTTGGTCACCCGCTGATCGCGGCAAGCTTGATTTCCTGGGGTGGTGTTCACTCTAGCCAGCGTTGAATGCGCGCGTGCAACGGGCTCGAACGTGGGAAGTGCGCGAGCAGATATTCCATCTGGTCCGCGAGTACCCGCCGCCCCTTGAGAAAAATATATTCCGCATAGGTCGGCGTGAACGGCACGGCGATGAGTTGCATCTTCGCCTGCTCAGGTGTTCGCGAGGCCTTCTGGTTGTTGCAACGGCGGCAGGCCGTTACGACATTGGTCCAGATGTCGACGCCGCCCTGGCTGAAAGGCCTGATGTGATCTCGCGACAGTTCGCGCGACGCGAAACGCATGCCACAATACATGCATAGGTAGGCATCACGGCGAAAGAGTGTCTGATTGTTCAACGGTGGAACATAGTCGTGCCGCGTGTTACCTGGATTGCCGGTGTGTCCGACAGTGGCGACAATCGAGTTGACCTCGAGCACCGTGCGCTGCCCGCTGGCTGCGTTCACACCGCCGTATAGCTTGTAGAGCGGCGATCCACAAGTATAAGCGACCTGCTCCTGATGATAGAGTCGAGCGGCTTCCTTGTAGTCGATCCATTCCAGGGGCATGCCGGCGATATCGGTGCGCAGGACCAGTTGCGACAGAGTGCGCGCCGCCGGGCTCGCGACGATGCGCAAGTCATCCTGGTTGCCGTGGTCGGCGCGGTCTAAATCTATGCCTAGCATGGGCGCTGTAAGATAAAGCAAATTTGTGCAAGAATTCAACGTCGCAACGTCTTAATTCGCTTGGGGATTTCCAAACGCGTGACCGGCTTGGCACGCGCCAGATCCTGAAACCACCTTCCGAGGGCCGTGCATGCCAGTCACCATAGGTGCGCTTCGCGAGAGCGCGCCGCAAGAAACGCGCGTCAGCCTCGTGCCTGAAGTGGCGGACAAGTTCGCCCAGACCGGCGCCAGGGTACTCATCGAGAAAGGCGCCGGCACGCGCGCCCAGTTTCCGGATTCTGCCTATAAAAACGTCGCATGGGCCGATTCGCCGACAGCGGTCCTCGAGCAGTCGCAAGTCCTTCTGACTGTACAGCCCCTCGGCGTCGATCAGATTACGCGCCTCAAGGCCGGCACAGTAGTAATTGGCTACATGCAGGCCTATAGCCGCAAGGCGGAAGTGAAGGCACTGAAGGAGCGTGGCGTCACCAGCTTCGCGATGGAATTCGTCCCACGCATTTCACGTGCCCAGTCCATGGACGCCCTGTCCTCGCAGGCCGCCATAGCCGGGTACAAAGCCGTCCTGATCGCGGCCGACAACCTGCAGAAATTCCTTCCCATGCTCACCACCGCCGCGGGCACGATCCGCCCGTCGGGGGTGCTCGTGATTGGCGCCGGGGTGGCAGGACTGCAGGCCATCGCGACGGCTCGCCGGCTGGGAGCTGTCGTCGAGGCGTATGACGTCCGAGGGGCAACGAAGGAGCAGGTGAAGTCACTCGGCGCGAAGTTCGTTGACACTGGTGTCACTGCAGACGGTACCGGCGGATATGCACGCGAGTTGACGGACGACGAGAAGCGCAAACAGCAGGAAGTGCTGGACGCCCGAATCGCTGCCGCCGACGCTGTCATTACTACGGCATCCGTGCCCGGCCGCCCGGCACCCAAGATCATCTCCAGGGCAGCCGTCGAGCGCATGCGCCCGGGCTCGGTCATCGTGGACATCGCCGCCGAGCAGGGCGGTAACTGCGAGCTCACCCGCGCGGGTGAGACCATCGTGCACCAGGGCGTGAAGATCATCGGCGCGGTCAATCTTCCCGCCGAGCTCAGCTACAACGCCAGCGAGATGTATGCGCGCAATCTGCTGAACTTCCTCAAGCCCGCCATCGACAAGGGCGAGCTGGCTATCGATTGGACCGACGAAGTATTCGCGCAGTCGTGTCTCACGCACGGCGGCGAGATCAAACACGAACAGACACGATTGTCCATTGGCTGAAATGGCTGTGCCACTTCAGGTGGCGGGTACGAGCCGCCAAACTGTGAGCCCGCGGCAAGGGGCGCGATTTGTGCCGCTAGCATTGCAAAGGTAAATAACATGACCGGTATCGTCGCTCTCTACATCTTCATGCTCGCCGCCTTCACCGGCTACGAAGTCATCTCACGCGTGCCGGTCATCCTGCACACGCCCCTGATGTCAGGTTCTAACTTCGTGCACGGGATCGTGCTCGTCGGCGCGATGGTCGCCCTGGGTGGCGCCGCAACACCGCTCGAGAAGACGATCGGCTTCATTGGCGTGCTGCTCGCGGCGGGGAATGCGGTCGGTGGTTATGTGGTCACCGAGCGAATGCTGGAGATGTTCAAGTCCAGCGGCGCGCGCGGCAAATCGCAGAAGGCGTCGCACTGATGGCAGCGGATGCAACGATGGCGCTGGACAGACACCTTCTGATCCAGGCGAGCTACTTCGTCACGGCCGCGCTGTTCATTCTCGGCCTGAAGCGCATGAGCTCCCCCGTCACGGCCCGCAGCGGCATATTGTGGGCGGGCAGCGGCATGCTCGTCGCGACGGTAGTGTCATTCCTCTACCCCGAGATGACCAACTACCCGTTGATCCTCGCTGCGATCGTTGTAGGCGGAGGACTCGCGTGGTGGAGCGGAAAGCGCGTGGCCATGACGGACATGCCGCAGATGATTGCTCTCTACAACGGTATGGGCGGCGGTGCTGCCGCAGCTATTGCCGCAGTGGAACTGTATCGCGGCGGAAGCGAGAGTTACGCGATTTCGACTCTCGCGGTCGTGGGCGGCATCATCGGGTCGGTTTCTTTCAGCGGGAGTGCGATCGCCTTTGGCAAGTTGCAGGGCCTGATCACCCGCAGCATCCGCTTCTCCGGCCAGCAGATCTTCAATCTGATCCTGTTGGCCGTCACGCTGGCGCTGGGCGCAATGGTTGCGTTTGGCTTGAACTCCACCCCACCGGTGATCACCGCCTTCTTCGCGCTCGCGTTGCTTCTCGGCCTGACCATGACACTGCCGATCGGTGGCGCGGACATGCCGGTCGTCATCTCGCTGTACAACGCACTAACCGGACTCGCGGTGGCATTTGAAGGTTTCGTTCTCAACAACGCCGCAATGATCATCGCAGGCACCGTCGTGGGATCGGCCGGAACGTTGCTGACGCAGTTGATGGCGAAAGCGATGAATCGCTCGTTGGGCAACGTGCTGTTCTCCGGCTTCGGCGACACTGGCGGTGCGGCCACCGGCGAAGTGACGGGAAGCCTCAAGCCCATCGAGGCGTCCGACGTCGGTGTCATGATGGCTTTTGCCTCGAAGGTCATTATCGTCCCTGGATACGGCATGGCCGTCGCCCAGGCCCAGCACAAGATCTGGGAGTTGTGCCAATTGCTGCTCGATCGCGGTGTCACCGTGAAGTTCGCGATCCACCCGGTCGCGGGACGTATGCCCGGACACATGAACGTGCTGTTGGCGGAAGCGGGTGTGCCTTACGATCTGATCTCCGATCTCGATGAGATCAACTCCGAGTTCGAGACCGCGGACGCTGCGTTGATCATCGGCGCCAATGACGTGGTCAATCCGGTGGCGCGCAACGACAAGTCCAGCCCGATCTACGGAATGCCGATCCTCAACGCTGACAAGGCGAAGAACGTGATCGTCATAAAGCGCGGCAAAGGCGCGGGTTTCTCCGGCATCGAGAACGCGCTGTTCTACCTGGACAACACGCGCATGTTGTACGGCGATGCGCAGAAAGCCGGTGCCGAGCTGATCCAGGCCATCAAGGCCGTTGGTTGACGCCAGAGCGTTGAGGAATTCGAGCTTGAAAAGAGTTAAGGCACTGCCGCTGTTAGTGGCACTCACGCTGGTGACGCAGGGCGCGACTTCACGGGCTGCTGCGCCGCCGGCTCCGCCGCCACCCGCGGCCGCCCCCGAATCCGCGCACCGCCCCCTAACTTCGGCCGACGTGCTGGCAACCTCAACCGCCAGCGATTGGCGCCCGCTAGATCCGCAAAACACCCTGTACCTCGAGCTCTCCGCAGGCAGAGTCATTATCGAGCTCGCGCCCCAGTTCGCGCCCCGCCATGCGGCGAACATCCAGGCACTGGCGCGCGAAAGTTATTACGATGGCATCGCGATCGTCCGATCGCAGGACAACTACGTTGTCCAATGGGCAGATCCGGATGGCAAGCGTCCCATCAAGAATGCTCAGCGAACTCTCGCGGCCGAGTTCGAGCGCACCGCGCGGGGTGTTCCGTTCACACCGCTTGTGGATCCGGACACATACGCGCCCGAAGTTGGATTCTCGGACGGCTTTCCAACAGCACGCGATCCAAAGTTTGGCCGCGCATGGCTCGTCCATTGCTATGGCATGGTCGGCGCCGGGCGCGACAACGACGTCGACAGCGGCGGCGGTACTGAGCTCTACGTCGTAACAGGGCACGCACCCCGCCACCTCGACCGAAATGTGACACTCGTTGGCCGCGTCGTACAGGGCATGGACATGTTGTCCGCGCTCCCCCGCGGCACCGGCGCGATGGGCTTCTACGAGAAGCCGGAACAGAGACTTCCAATCAAGTCAGTGCGCGTCGCCGCGGATCTCCCCGCGTCACAGCGTACGGAGTTGGAAGTATTGCGCACCGATACGCCGACTTTCACGGCGTACGTCGAAGCACGCCGCAACCGCCGTGAAGAGTGGTTCAAGGTACCCGCGGGTCACGTTGACGTTTGCAACGTCCCCATCGTGACACGCCCCCGAAACACCTCGGCGGCGAAATAAGGGATCACGTCATAACCCCCTGAGTAGGTTTGCGTATGAAGGGATGCACGCATAAGTCTCGTTCGATCTTTATAGCGGCAGTGCTGCTGGCGGCGCTCACGCTTGCTGCATGCACGAGTTACGAGGCGCGCCGCACACCGAAGAACGCGTGGATTGCGGGGTGGATATCCTCTGTCTCATGGCGGCCCCAGAATCCGCGCGACAATGAACTGACGGCGTATACCAACCAAACGGTGCGCCAGGATGTGCGTGTCGGCGTGGCCGCGGACCACCTGCGATTGCGGCTTTCGAATGAGCTGGGTGACGAAGCCATCCAGGTGGGAGGGGTCCGGGTTGCGAGAATCGGGCCCGGCGACAAGGTCGAGTCGCCCGTCGTCGCACGCTTTGGTGGACATGAAAACGTCACTCTGCGACCGGGTGAAGCAGTGACCAGCGACAGCGTCGCGTTGACGGTGCCAACCTTCGGCGACCTCGCGGTGAGCGTGTACTACCCAGGCACGGCGCGCCCAGTAACGCATCGTCTCATGGTGCGGGTTGCTGGCGGTCAGAACATGCCGGGCAGCGAGGTGGCACCCATACGCGGGCCAGCGATTGTGTCTGCAGTCGAAGTTGCAGTAGACCCGGCGGCGGCGCCTGCCGTGGTCGTCGCGTTCGGTGATTCAATTACCGAAGGAGCCCGCTCCCAGGGGCCTCATGCAGACTGGCCGAGCGTTCTCGCCCAACGTCTCCAACAGACCTGCCCGGGCGGGTTCGTAGTGTTGAATGCCGGAATCAGCGGTAACCGGCTACTCGGCGACGGCGGCAGCCCTGGCGCCTTGTCGCGCCTCGATCGCGACGTGTTATCCGTTCCTGAGGTCTCGCGTGTAATTGTGCTCGAGGGGATCAACGACATTCGTGCGGTGGACGACCACCCCAACGAACATATGGCGGATGAACTGGTTGCAGGTTACCGTCAGGTCATCGCGCGTCTGCACGCGCGCGGCATTAAGGTCATCGGTGGGACCCTCACCCCCTACGAGGGTACGGCCCGACAGACCGACCGCGGCCTCGCCGCCGTCGCACGCCTCAACCAGCTGATCCGTGGCGGTGACCTGTTCGACGGCGTCATCGACTTCTATGCCGCACTCGACGATCCCGCCAGCCCGGGCCGCATGCGGCCGGAGATGTCGAGCGGCGACTGGCTGCACCCTGGAGACCGGGGGTATGCGGCTATGGCGGAGGCGGTTCCAACGTCATTGTTGGGCCCCTGCAAGTCAGCGGCGCGCTGACGCAGGGCGCCACACGACCGCGAGACGGCAGTAGTTTAAAATACAGGCCCCCCGCCTGGAGCTTCGATGAGCACCATCCAGAGCTCCCTTTTTGCCGCCGCGATAGCTGTGTGCGTGCTGTGTGCGTTTCTCGCGAACGGTGAGCAGTCAAAGCCAAGGAAACGGTCCAGGTATCTGGTCGCATATCTCGCCCTCGAGGCGTTGTGGTTTGCGCTGGAGTGGCTGATGCAGCAGCCCACATCACCGGCCAAGGCGCTCTGGCTCGGGGCGTTGATGGCATTGTCCTTTTTTGTGGCACCCTGTCTCTGGCTGTTCGCACGAGAGATTACCGAGGACCAGACACCGTCCATTGGCTCGTTACCTGCCCGCCACTTTGTCGTTGTCGCGACTGGTATAGCGCTGACGCTGCCGCTGATTCAGACGACCCACCTCGGTCCCGACTATGCGGATCCAAACTATGTGCCCACGAAGATGCACAGTCTGTTCATCCACGCCACCATGTTGGCATGCGTGGCATTATTCCTATGCCAGGTGCCCTACTACCTGAGGGAATGCGTTCGCATCCTGGCGCGCCACGTCGATCATACGAAGGCGCTGTTCTCCAATATCGAGCACAAGACCCTAAATACGCTGCGGATTCTCATATTCGTCGTCGTCACGACGTGGTTCGTCGGACTGTTGCGTGCCCTCTATTGCATCACTCTGGGCAGGGACACGGGTTGGGGTCTGCTGTTTACCGCGATGGAAGTCGGTGTGACCGTATGGGCGCTGTTCGTTGTGATGCGCCAATCCACGATCTTCAGCGTGGCAGAACGCAAGCTGGTCCTCGATCTCTTTGGCGAGGGCGCCGAGAGCGCGCAGCGTTCGGCGGATGGTGATTCCCGGTACGCCAGGTCTGCTCTCGACCCGCCTACGCGTGCACGGATTCGCGGAAAGCTGCACGAGGCGATGAGCGCTTCGCATCTATATCGTGACAATCGAGTGACCCTGCGCGGCCTGTGTCAGCACATCAAAGAGAATCCTCATTACGTCTCGCAGGTGATCAACCAGGATTTGGGCACCAGTTTTTACGATCTGATCAATGTCCACCGCGTGGAGAGTGCCAAGCGGATGCTGGTCCTGGCGCCTGAGAAGACGGTCATCGAGATCGCGCTCGAGGTCGGGTTCAACTCCAAGTCCACTTTCAATGCGGCCTTCCGCCAGCACACCGGATCGACGCCCACGGCCTATCGCACCTCCCAGCTATCACGCCCCGAACCGGAATTCCCGCCGAACAGCGGGAAGTAGTCCTATCCGGTCGGATCGGACGCCGGCGCAATCTGCGCGCAAGTACTGTCAGCCTTCCATAACCGCGCCCGCAGCGTTCAAGCGTGCGGGCGCATGATCGTCAGGAGCAGCACGATGGAAGTCAGACTCGAGGTCAACGGCACGCCACATAAGCTCGATATCGATCCTTCAACTCCGCTCCTCTGGGTGCTGCGGGACCACCTTGGGATGACAGGCACCAAGTTCGGCTGTGGTATCGCGATGTGCGGGGCCTGCACGGTGCATCTGAATGGATCGGCCACGCGTTCCTGCCGTGTAGCGGTGGAAGCGGCAGCTGGAGCGCAAATCACCACTATCGAGGGACTCTCGCCTGGCTCGAGCCATCCTCTTCAGAAAGCGTGGATCGATCTGAACGTCCCCCAGTGCGGCTATTGCCAGGCCGGCATGTTGATGGCAGCCGCCGCATTGCTGCAGGACAAACCCAATCCAACGGACTCGGACATCGACGCGTCGATTACGAACATCTGCCGCTGTGGCACGTACCCGCGGGTCCGCGCGGCCATTCATAAAGCCGCCGAGATGATGTCCCGCGAAGCGGGCAAGCGCTCATGAGCGGGCCTCGAAAGATCAGCCGCCGCGAATTCGTGATCGCGACCTCGATCGTCGGCGGTGGAATGAGCATCGGCATTTTGGGCAGCGAAGCGACCGGGACTGAGCGCGAGCTGAGCCCCTGGATCGTGATCTCGCCGGATGACACCGTGCTGGTACGCGTGCCATCCCCGGAGAGTGGCAACGGCGCCGTCACGCAGATTGCGATGACGATCACTGAAGAACTGCAGTGTGACTGGAACCGGGTCAGGACTGAATCCAGCCCCATGAATCGCGATTTCCGCCAGAACAAGGTGTATTCCTCAGTTGGAGGAATCGCCGCTACCTTCGCGGGGCGATCGACCCTGCCAGAACGGATGAAGCTTTTCCTGCAGGTCGGAGCAAGTGCGCGTGAACGGCTCAAGGCGGCAGCAGCCGAACGCTGGCACGTCGCGGTGTCAGAAATCGACGCAAAGAACAGCCTGCTCACTCACCGACCGACCGGGCGAACGTTGCGCTTCGGGGAAGTGGCGGCAGAGGCGGCGGCGGTTCGGCTGAAGAGCGAGCCGGCACCGAAGCCGCGCGAGCACTGGAGCCTGCTGGGCAAAGCGAGCCCCTCTAAATTGACCAACCCGCTGATCGTCAACGGAAGCGCCGTCTACGGTATCGACGTACGACTTCCCGGCATGCTGTATGCGGCACTGATGCAATCACCAGTGCACGGCGGCAAATTAAAGCGCTGCGCATTCGATGCGATCAAGAACATGCCTGGGGTGCGTGGGGTCGCGATTGTCGACCCCGACGAGCCACGCAAGCGGGTCAAGTCGCTATTCGGGGGCGGAGAAAATGCCCCCCAGAGCGCGGTAGCCGTCGTCGCAGATCATTACTGGCAGGCACGCAAGGCGCTCGAAGCGTTGCCCGTGGAGTGGGATGACGGGTCGGGAGCCCGGTGGAAAACGACCGAACAGATTTATGGTGGCGCACTCGGCACGCTCGAGCACTCCGGCGAAAAAGTAGAGAAGAGCGTAGGCGACGCGCTGAAGAGGCTGAGCCAAAGCACCCGGATCGTCGAAGCGAGCTATCTCACCCCCTTCTGCGATCAGGCACCGATAGAGCCGCTCAACGGCACGGCGCTGGTAACCCAGAACCGCGTGGATGTATGGCATCCCGCCGCGATAACCGAGCAAGCGTTTCTCACGGCCGCCGCGGAGGCAGGGGTGGCACCGCAGAACACGTTCTTCAATCAGACATTGGTGGGCGGCAGCTTTGGCCGGCGCCTTTTCGCAGATGATGTGCGACTCGTCGTGGCGATCGCGAAGCAATTCCGGGGCCGCCCAGTGCACGTCATCTGGTCGCGCGAGGAAGCCATGCGGCAGGGCCGTTACCGCGATCTGACCGCAGCGAGGTTCAAAGCGTCACTCGCCGACAACGGGCTGCCGGAAGCACTCCTGGTCAGGGTTTGCCGCGCCGGCTTTGAGCTTCGGGGGATAGGGGACTGCGCATACACGAACCTGGGAACCATTGCGAATGTGCACATCGAGTCGCACGCGTTCCCTTTGCACATCCTGACAGGCGCGTATCGCGCGCCCACCTACAACTCCTACGTGTTTTTCATGGAGTCGTTCATCGACGAGTGCGCCGAGGCTGCAGGTCTAGACCCCCTCGATTACCGGCTGCGGCTGCTCGCCAACTGGCCGGACCCGGGCTGGAAGAAATGCCTGCACGAGGTCGCAGCGAAGTCAGGTTGGGGCCGGAAGTTGCCCAAAGGTCAGGGGCAGGGCATCGCCATCAGCAATTGGGACATGGGCGGCAAACCTCGAGCCGGCACAACTGTAGCCGCGGTGGCCACTGTTGAAGTCACTCCCGCAGGAGAGCTGAAAATCCCGCGGCTCGATCTCTCCTTCGATTGCGGGCAAGTGCTCAACCGTGACGCGGTGCTGGCCCAACTGCAAGGCGGGATGATTTTTGGCCTGAACATGTCCCTGAACGAGGAACTGACCATCAAGGACGGACGCATCGTGGAAGGTAACTTCGATCAATACCGGATGTTGCGCATGTCAGATACACCCAGGGATCTGCACGTGCATTTCGGAGGGTTGTCAGGTCATGAGCGCGTCACCGAGATCGGCGAGCCGCCCGTGGGTCCGATTGGACCCGCGATCGCTAACGCAATCTACCGCGCGACGGGAAAACGGATCCGTACGACCCCGTTCCGCAAGCATGATCTGCGCTGGGGCAATTCGTAGGCGGCGCGGCCTGATACCGCATTGGCTGGCGAGTTGATCCGCTATCTCATCGACCCTTTGGTATCGCTCAGAACAACTCGATGGGATCGACATCCAACGCCCAACGCACACGCCGGGCACTCTGCAACTGTTCAACTTCAGGCAGCCACGCATCCAGGAAACGATGTAGCGCGCCGCGGTCGGAGCTTTCAACGAGCAGCTGCGCGTGGTGACGGCCCGCCCGTTTGGCCATCGCCGCCGGCACGGGACCCAGCAACTTGACGTTGCGGGGAGCCTTGGCGAGTTTGCGGGCTTCTGTCAGAAATTCGAGTGCCGCGGCGGCTGTTGGTGCTGAATCCCGCACCGCGGCCAGGCGGCTGAAAGGAGGCCACGAGGCTTGGGCGCGCTCCTCCAGGGCAGCGCGGGCAAAGCCGTCGTATCCTTCCGAGAGCAGACTCAACAGCAGCGGATGCCCGGGGAATTCTGTCTGGACCAAGACCTCACCGAGCCGGGCTCCCCGGCCCGCACGGCCGGCGACCTGAACTATGGTTTGCGCGAGGCGTTCAGGCGCGCGGAAGTCGGTGCTGAACAAACCCTGATCGGCGTTCAGGACGACCACCAGCGTGACGTTAGGAAAGTCATGCCCCTTTGTGACCATCTGGGTACCGACCAGAATGCGTGCTTCGCCCGAGGCCATGCGTCGCATGACCTCCTCCATATCAGCGCGCTTGCGCACCACGTCCCGATCCAACCGCGCCAGAGACACGCCTGGAAACAAAGTAGCTAGTGTCTCTTCGATGCGTTCGGTTCCCTGGCCCACAGGCTTGACCGCGAAGCCGCATTGAGGACACCTCGTAGGGAGTGACCCGTCTGCTCCGCAATGATGGCATCTGAGCCGGCCCGCGGACATGTGTACGGTTAGCCGGGCGTCACACTCGGTGCAGGGTGCGACCCATCCGCATGCGGTGCAAAGCAGGGTTGGCGCGTAGCCACGTCGATTCAGGAATACGAGTACCTGCCCGTCTTCCTTCAGGTGCCGTTCCATCGCCTGGATGGCGGGTGTTGATATCCCCGCATGAACTGCGTTAGCCCGCAGATCAACGAGAGCCATGCGAGGCGGTGCCGCCTGATCTGCCCGGCGTGGCAGTGTCAGGCGCACATACCTGCTGCTGGTTACATTGTTCAAAGTCTCCAGCGCGGGGGTCGCGGACCCGAGCAACACCGGGACATTGGCTCGTTGTGCGCGCACGACGGCCAGATCCCGGGCCGAGTAGCGAAAGCCCCCCTCGTGCTGTTTGAACGATGCATCGTGTTCTTCATCGACGATGATGATGCCGAGGTCGGACACCGGAGCGAACACGGCAGAACGCGTGCCGAGCACGATCCTGGCGTGGCCGCTATAGGCTTGGCGCCAGGCGAGCAGGCGCTCGTGGTCGGTCAGCGCCGAATGCAACACGGCCATGGGCACACCGAACCGTTCTCGAAAGCGCCCCACCAATTGAGGAGTGAGGCCAATTTCGGGAACTAACACCAAGGCGCGTCGGCCTTGTGTCAGCACTCGCTCGACGAGCTGCAGATACACCTCGGTCTTGCCGCTTCCCGTCACTCCGTGAAGTACAAAGCTGCCGTACTGATTGAGGGACTTTCCAATTACCTCGACGGCATTCCTTTGCTCTTCGGCCAATGTCGGTCCGGAGGTCTGTGCGCCGGAGGGTGCGTCATTAATTTCAGGGACGACGTCCAGGGAGCCGATCCACCCGCGAGCGATCAACGGCCGCGCGGCATCGCGCCAGTTAGGGACCTGCTCGGTCAATACATCAGCGGTGGATCCGTCGTTCTCCACAAGAAACTCGAGGAGCTTGCGTTGTTTGGGCGCCCGCTTGGGGTCGCCGCGCTGGTGCGCTTCGCGTCCCTGCGCAGTAGCACTCCATCGCTCCTCCGTATTTGAGGAGCTGGCACCCAGCCGCAGCGCCTTGGGGAGCGCGGCCGAAATCACCTCGCCAATGGGGTGGTGGTAATACTCGGCGGCCCAGCGCAGCAGTCCCAGGGCGGCGGTGTCCAGGATGGGGCGTGGGTCGAGGACTTCCAGAATCGGTTTGAGGCGCTCGCTGGGAAGATCCGAAGAGCTGGCCGCTTCCAGCACGATCCCGACCAGGCGCTGCCGCCCAAACGGCACGCGCACGCGGACACCCGGCTCGACCGCGGGACCGCTGTAGAGATCGCCCGGCGCGGAGCTTTTGGGGGGTAAATAGTCGAATACGCGGCGCAGGGGCATGTCGAGCGCCACGCGAAAGACCTGAGGTCCGGTCATGTGGTGTTCAGAATCAATCAGTTACGCTTGACGCCCTGAAGTCAACCAGCGGCGCCGCACGTGCGTTATACACGGCATGTCTGGGTTTGCTACGCTCGCGCCGCCTTATAGCATGCCGTCCGCATCACACGGCGACGCGGAACTGTCGGATTCGACCACAAATAGCCAATCGCGAGCGCTGAACCAGTTTCTGGCCGGCGTCGAGTTGAAGGCTTTCAAGATCGCCCAGGCCGCGCTGCGTCACGAGGACGATGCGCTCGACGCCGTGCAGGATGCGATGCTGCAGCTTGCGCGTGCGTATTCCGAGCGGCCGGCGGAGGAGTGGAGGCCACTGTTCTACCGGATTCTCGAAAACCGGATCCGGGACATGCAGCGGCGCCGCACTGTACGTGGGCGCGTCATTTCCTGGTTGCCCTTTCGAAATGACGACGACGATGACGAGCAGGACCCGATCGCGCAGGCACCTAGTTTCGATCCGCAGCCGCCGCGTAAGCTCGAGATATCGGAAGCCATGGATGCCCTCGAGAAGGCCATCGAGGCGCTTCCGCGCCGCCAGCAGCAGGTATTCATGCTCCGGACCCTGGAGGGTCTCGACGTGGCGCAGACGGCGATGGCGATGGGCTGCTCTGAGGGCAGCGTGAAGACACATTATTTCCGCGCGTTGCAGTCGCTACGCGCGCAACTCGGAGAGTTCTGGACATGAGTCCGCCCGGGGTGGGAACCCACACTACTGAAGACACGACACGCGAATTCGAGCAGCGTTCGCGTGCACTGCTCGAAGATAGCGTGCTGCGCATCGACGGCCGCGTTCGTTCACGGCTGAACCAGGCGCGGCACGTAGCTATTGAAGAAGCGTCGCGGCGCCCGGCGTTCTGGCGGCGGTTCGCGTTTATGCCCGCTGCGAGTGCCGTGGCCGCGGCAGTACTGGTCGCATTCGTGCTTTGGCCGCATGCTCATCATCAGGGTGATGTGATCATCGAAAGTGGACATGGAACGGTCGAAGATCTCGATCTGCTGGCGGATAGTGATGCGCTCGACCTGGTCTCCGACGAGACGGATGGAGGGGCGTTTTACGAATGGGCTGCGCAACAATCGGATTCGAACGAGACAGGTACGGGTGCCTGAGGGCACGGTGCGCTTTCTCGTAACGCACGCAGCGCTCGCGCTTCTATGCGGGACCGCTATTGCTGAGAATCCCAAGCAGGCGGATCCGGCAGCGGACGCCGAACTGCTCGAATTTCTGGGTAGCGTGGACTCGGGAGCGGATTCACAAGCACCCGCGGACGATGGCAGCTGGATTGATTACCTGTCACAGACGGACATTGGCAAAGTCGCAAAGACCGCCGATCCGAAGGACGCATCGGGCAAGAAGACCGCGACCGAAGCGCAGCCTCCTGCGTCCGGAGACAAGAAAGATGACTAAGGGGTACTCACTCGTGTTGGCCGTGCTGCTCGCAGCAGCGGCGCCCGCGTTTGCGCAACAGCCGCCGCCACAAGCTGCCCAGACACCCGGGTCACAGGCGACGCAGAGCGTCCCGTGGTCGAGCCTCTCGGCAGAGCAGCAGAAGCTGCTTGGCAAATTCAGTGCTGATTGGAATACATTGCCGCCTGAGCGGCAGCAGGCGCTGGCGCGCGGGAGTGATCGCTGGCTCGGTATGTCACCAGATCAACGGGGCCAGGCTCAGCAGCGCTTTCAACGCTGGCGCTCCCTGCCGCCCGATCAGCGCAGCCAGCTTCGGGACCGCTGGCAAAGGTTCCAGTCGCTGCCTCCCGATCAGCAGTCCGCCGTTCGCCAGAATTTCCGCCGGTTCGAGCAACTGCCGCCGGAGAGGCGGCAGATGTTGCGTCAGCGTTGGCAGAGCGCCTCTCCTGCGGAGAGACAGCAGATGATTCAACGTGCGCGCGAGCAGCAGATGAGGCGGATGCAGATGCGCCCGGACATGCGTCCGCGTCAGGAGATGCGGGCGCCTGCGCCCCGGCCTGCGCCCCGCCCTGCTCCCTCTCGCCCGCGCCGCTAAGCGCGTCACCGAAGGAGAGCGTTGGAGTCCCTCTCTCCACCTGCCCCGCGCGGCAAAGGCCCGGCTAGCCGACCACAGCCTCCAAAATACTCAACGACGAAGCAGTCTTGATCACCCGCTTCAACCGCAACCCCGCCTGCGCAAACAGCTGCCGAAACTCATCCTTGGTGCGCTCCTTGCTCCCCAGGAGGACCATCATGTTGATATCCACAAGCTTCCCCCAGTCGAAGCGATTGCCCGGCGCCACAACATGATCGACCACCAGCACGCGGCCGTCAGCCGCCATCGCCTTGCGGCAATTGTCGAGAATCTGCACGCATCGGCCGTCATCCCAGTCATGCGCGATGTACTTCATAACATACGCATCGGCGCCCGGCGGCACCGACTGGAAGAAGTCGCCGCTGGCGGTCTCACAGCGGGTGCTGATATCAGGTGATGTTATGAAACCACTCCGAGTAGCCTCCTGAATGACCTGTGGTTGATCAAACAGTACACCCCGAAGCTTGACGTAGCTGCGCAGGATCGTCGCCAGCAGATGTCCATGCGCTCCGCCCACATCGACGATCTTTTGCATCTTGCCGAACGCGTACGCGCGCGCCACGGCCGCATTCTCCATGACCGAGATGCTGGCCATGGACGCAGAGAACATCTTCTCTTTGTCCGGATGCTGCTGCATCCAGGGGAAGGCCGGTGCGCCATGAACATGCTCAAATGCTGAGTCCCCGGTCCGCACGGCATGCTCGAGCGCACCCCACGCCGACCAGTTGTAATCATCGACGAGCATCAAGGCGAAATTCCGCAGCGATTCAGGGTGATCACTGCGAAGCGTTTGCGACAACCGGTTGAGATGGAATCGCCCGTGAGGGTCGGATGCAAATATCCCCAGGCTCGCTAGCGCACGCAGAACACGCTTGAGGTAAGGAGCATGCGCCCCCACGCGGCTCGCGATTTCATCAGCGGTCAGTGGCCCTTCCAGCAGCACGTCCGCGATCCCGAGCTTCGCCGCCACAAACACCAGCTGTGATTGCCAATACGCGGCAATGCGCTCGAGCATGGCGTCATGCGCCCGTCTGGGTAATCTCATTCCTACATTCTGACAGTCTCCAGGTACCGTCTCCACCCACCCAGCGCAGTAATATCCTGGGCGCCTGCCGCCGCGTAGGCCTCGCAGATAAAACCGGATACCCGACTTCCGTCCTGCAGTTCGACCTTACCTATGGTCAGCGGAGCCGGAATGCCATTCACAAAACTGCCAAATTGGGCAGCAGTAACAGACCACACCTCCACCTCGATAGCTGCACCGCCCTGCGGCACTCGAACCAGGCCGGGCCGGTGCGGCGGTCCGCCGGGCAGGGCGTACAAGGCGTACACGGGATTCGTCCGAGTCCTGCACAAAAACCTCGCGCCACGACTCGTCAACTGATGATTGAGGGGTAGCCCCAGCATGTGTGCGCCACATACAGCCACAGAAATGTCATCTTCGGCCGACGCCAAGGCAGACACGGCGCTGTCGCGAGCGGGCGGCAGCGGTGCTGCGAGTGCCCCAATCCGCTCCACGCGCGCGCGCTGTACGTGGTCTGCGATTTCCAGGAGCTCGTCGTCGCTCCCAGCCCGACCCACCAGCGAAATACCGAAAGGCAGTCCGTCATCGCGAAATCCCGCCGGAACGGCCACCGCCGCCAGGTCCAGAAGATTGACGAAGTTGGTGTAGTGGCCGAGATTGGAATTCAGGCGCACCGGATCTGCATTCACGGCCTCGATGCGATATATCGTGCCAGCGGTGGGTGTAACCAACACATCCACGTCGGACCAGGCCAACTCAGCGGCACGCCGCAGCTCCATCAATCGATACTGGGCCCGAAAGGCATCGACCGCGGTGGGACTCCGTCCCCCGCTGATGATCTGGCGCGTCACTGGATGCACGGTCTCAGGATGCTGCTCCAGAAACTCCCCGACCGCGCAGTAACGTTCGGCCACCCAGGGTCCTTCGTATAGCAGCCGCGCAGCAGCGAGGAAGGGCTCCAAGTCGATTTCTACTGGCTTGGCCCCCAGGCTCTCCAACTGGCCGACAGTCTCCGCGAAGAGTCGCGAGTATTCCGCGTCACCAAAGAAGGTTAACTGTGAAGGCCGAGGCAGCCCGACGCGCAAGCCCTCAAGCCCAAGCTCCTCGCCAGCCCCGCGCGGCGGCCCTGCAGAAGAACGCAGAGGCCCAATTGAACGAGGCTGCGGCCCCACCGAACGAATTGAGTACGCATCCTGCGGATCGAACCCGCGGGCCACCGCATACACACGCCGCGCATCCGCTGCAGTCAGAGCGAAAATCGACACACAATCCAATGTCCGGCACGCAGGCACGACTCCGCGGCAGCTCAGTGCGCCCCGGGTCGGTTTGAGGCCAATCAGATTATTGAAAGCCGCGGGTATGCGACCCGAGCCCGCAGTATCCGTTCCCAGTGCAAAGCTAACCAGGCCCGTCGCAACGGTCACAGCTGATCCGGAGCTCGAGCCGCCGGAGATGTACGCAGGGTCAAAACTGTTATGACAGGCTCCATGGGGAGAGCGGGTGCCCACGAGCCCCGTGGCGAACTGATCGAGATTAGTCTTGCCCACCGGGATCGCGCCGGCATCAATGAGCTTTCGTACGACGAATGCAGATTCTGACGGCGTGTAAGCGTATTCGGGACAACCCGCTGTCGTAGGCACACCGGCGAGATCGATGTTGTCCTTAATCGCGAACGGAATTCCGTAGAGTGGCAACGACTCGGGCGGCCGCGAAACCAACGCCTGTGCCATCGCGAGAATACGCTCACGCGGCAGGACCGTGATCCAGGCGTTACGTTCGGGTGCCCTCCCAACCGCCTCCAGCACCCCTTCCATCACCTGCACAGGCGAAATCCGCCTCGCGCGATAGTCAGCTAACAGATCGTGGATCAGCATGGCCGCAATACCAACAGCGTTTCACCTGCGCCGATCGTCTGCCCGCGCGCGCAGCGCACTTCGACGATTTCACCGGGCTCATCCGCTGCTATGGGAATTTCCATCTTCATTGCCTCTACGACAACCAATTCGTCGCCGGCCTTCACGCGCGCACCCGCGGCCACCGCGATCTGCCAGATGTTGCCGGTGACGGGCGAACTCACGGCTATGCAGCCGGGAGGTATCTCGAGAGCCGCGGTGCTCGACGTGCCCGCGTCCCAGGCGGCGGGGATCGCTGTCTGCAAGGATGCATGCGCGGCGCCGGGTCGCGCGCGACTCCAACGCTCGCGCTCCGCTTCAAAGGCAGCCTGTTGCCGCGCCTTGAATTGCGCAATCGAAGCCGAGTGATCGGCCAGGAACTTCCGATAATCGCGCAGACGCAGCGTCGTCTGCTGCACATCCAGCCGGAACCGCCCATACGGAAAATCGGCGCGCATGCGCAGCAACTCAGCGGCGCTCACCGGATAAAAACGAATCTGATCAAAGAATCGCAACAGCCACTGCTTGCCGTCCCGAAAGTCCTCTGTGCGCCGGTAGCGGTTCCACATCTGCACCGTACGGCCGACAAACTGATAACCACCCGGCCCTTCCATGCCGTAGACGCACAGATAGGCGCCTCCTATGCCCACAGCATTCTCCGGCGTCCAGGTTCGCGCCGGGTTGTACTTCGTCGTCACCAGCCGGTGCCTGGGATCCAGTGGAGTCGCAACCGGTGCCCCGAGATAAACATCTCCAAGCCCCATGACCAGGTAGCTCGCATCAAACACAATACGACGCACATCCTCGACCGAATCCAACCCATTCATGCGTTGGATGAATTCAATGTTGCTCGGACACCAGGGCGCGTCATCCCGTACGGACTGCATGTAGCGCTCGATGGCCACGCGTGTCGCCGGATCATCCCAGGACAGAGGCAGATGTACTATGCGGCTCGGCACTTCCAATGCGTCAATGGAAGGCAATCGCTCCTCTACATCCAGCAACAGCCGCTGCAGCTGTAACTGCGGCAAGGCCCGCGAATCGTAGTGGACCTGCAGCGACCGGATACCCGGTGTCAAATCGATGATCGCAGGCTCGTCCAGCCTCGCCAGTGAATCCATCAACGCCTGGACACGGAACCGCAACTCGAGGTCGAGCACCGGCGGTCCGTACTCGATCAGCAGATAGTTCTCCCCGGAGTGGCGATAGCTAACCGCAACGCGATCCCGGGCCCCTTCGGACTCATACAGCACGGGCGAGGCAATCCGGCCGCCTGCGGACCGAAAGCGCAGGGTATCGCCCGGACGCAACTGACCCAGCTTCCACAGATCCGCCGGCACGACCACGGCCGGACAGACAAAACCGCCGAGGCTCGGACCGTCCGGACCCAGAATGACCGGCATGTCACCGGTGTAGTCGATCGCGCCAATGGCATAAGCATTGTCATGAAGGTTGGACGGATGCAGACCGGCTTCCCCGCCATCGGCACGAGCCCACTGCGGCTTGGGCCCGATCAGACGCACGCCGGTACGGCTCGAGTTGTAATGAACCTCCCAGCGGGTCGCGAAGAAAGTATCGATATCGGAGTGCGTGAAGAAGTCCGGTGCACCGTGCGGGCCATAGGTGACCTCCACGTCCCAGTGGCTGCCGTAAACCGGTATGGCCTCAGCAGCCAACCCTTTGCAGCCCTCCAGATCGGACGCGGGCGCGCCAAGCGTCAGGCGCAATACGTCACCCGTGCGCAGCGCTCGCCCAACGTGCCCACCAAACTGCCCGAGGGTGAACGTTGCGCGGCTGCCCAGATATTCGGGCACATCGAAACCACCTCTCACAGCAAGATAACTTCGCGCTCCCGCCCCCTGAATTCCCCCAAGCGCCAACACACTGCCCGCCTTCATGCGCAGCGGCTGCCAAAACCCCACCGGCGAACCATCGACCTCGGCCGCCATACGCGCCCCGGTAAGCGCGATGACACTGTCCACACCAAACTGCAGAGTCGGGCCCTTGCCGGTCAGCTCCAAACCCGCCGCGCCGGGTGCATTTCCCACGATCTGATTCGCGAGCCGAAACGCAAGGTCATCCATGGGGCCCGAGGGTGGAACACCCACGTTCCAGAACCTGAGACGGCCCGGATAGTCCTGCACGGTTGCGTGCGTGCCGGCGCGAAGAACCTCCACGGAACGAGCCGGAAATGCGAACCCCGACAGAAACCGCGTGAACTGCTCACCGGCACGGAAGGTCGGTGTCGAGATTGCGTTGCGCAGATACTCGAGATTGGTTTCGATGCCATGCACGCTGGTATGCGCTAGCGCCGCATCCAACTGCGTGAGCGCGCTTTCGCGAGTAGGTCCGTGGACAATGATTTTGGCGAGCAGCGGATCATAAAACGCCGAGACTTCGGAGCCCGTCTCGATCCACGTATCGACACGCACATCCGTCAAAGGCAATGTCACCAGCGACAGAGTCCCGCTTGAGGGCCGAAAATTCCGAAACGGATCCTCTGCATACAAGCGCGCCTGGATTGCGTGCCCACGCGCCGCCGAGTGGAAGGAGGCCAACGGCAGTGATTCTCCCGCCGCCACCCGGATCATCCACTCGACCAGATCAACAGACATCACGGCCTCGGTAACACCGTGCTCCACCTGCAACCGCGTGTTGACTTCGAGGAAGTAGAATTCCTCCGCCCGGACGTCATAGACGAATTCAACCGTTCCGGCGGACCGGTAGCCAACGGCCTTCCCGAGCCGCACGGCCGCCTCGCACAGGCGTCGGCGCAAGCTATCAGACAGACCAGGCGCCGGTGCTTCCTCCAGCACCTTCTGATTGCGCCTCTGCATGGAGCAGTCGCGCTCACCAAGCGCGATGACGGTACCCACCCCGTCGCCAAAGAGTTGCACTTCGATGTGGCGGGCGTGCGGGATGTACTTCTCGACAAACAGCCCTCCATCGCTGAAATGACTGCGTGCCAGACGCTCCACGGACGCATAGGCGGCTGCCAACTCCGCCGCGTCCCGGCACAGCTTCATGCCGATGCCGCCGCCCCCCGCGGTGCTCTTCAGCATCACGGGATAACCGATCCGAACCGCAGCCGCCTCAGCATCCGCCACAGAATCTACGAGTCCGCTTCCAGGCAGCAAGGGCAAACCACAGGCGGACGCCAGCTCACGCGCACGGTGTTTGAGCCCGAAGTCACGGATCTGCGCCGGCGTGGGCCCTATAAATGCGATCCCGGCTCCTTCACACGCGGCCGCAAAGGACGCGTTCTCACTCAGAAACCCATACCCAGGGTGGATCGCGCCTGCACCTGTCGCACGGGCTGCATCAAGCAACCTGTCCGCACGCAGATAACTCTCCGACGCCGCCGAAGGACCGAGAAGCACGGCTTCATCGGCGGCTGCCACGTGCAACGAATGCCGGTCTGCTTCCGAATAGACCGCCACGGACCTGATGCCCATCCGTTGCAACGTGCGCACGATACGGCACGCGATGGCGCCGCGATTCGCGATCAGCACTTTGTCGAACATTCCGCAGTCCTCTCGACCACCCAGGCGCAGACGCCAAGGGCTCAGCCGGCCGCAGGTCGCGCGAAGCGCCACTTGAAGCCTTGCCGGGTCGTCCCGGCTGTCATAGGGAGGATCTGCGGGTCGTCCCGCAGCCAGGACTTCTCAGGAACCGGGAGTCTGTTTGACAGGCTCCTGGTCTCCCGGCGCGTCCCAAACCATCAGACGAACAGGTGTCGGGTTATAAGCGTTGCACGGATTGTTGAGTTGCGGGCAATTGGAAATCAGCACGATGACATCCATCTCGGCCCGCATCTCGACATAGCGCCCCGCGGCTGAAATCCCGTCCGCGAAGGTCAATTGTCCGCCCGGCGTCACCGGCACATTCATGAAAAAATTGATGTTGCTGGACAAATCCCGCTTACCCAGCCCGCAATCGGCCCTCGCCAGCGCGAGCAGAAAGTTGTCGCGGCAGCTGTGCATGTGACGCTTCTCGAGCGCGTAACGCACCGTGTTGCTCTCTGCCGAACAGGCGCCGCCGAGGGTGTCGTGCCGGCCACAAGTGTCGGCAACGATCTGCAGCATCGCGTTGCCTTCGTTGGAAAGCAGCCGCGTACCCGTCGTCAGGTACAGATTTCCCTGCGCCCTGACCGTGTCGGATGCGCTGTAGCGCTCCTCCATCGTGGCAGCACTATAAAAAAGCGTGTCGACGGCTTGGTTACCCTCGAGGTCTACGATGCGCAGACATTGACCTTGGCGCACTACACCCATCCACGGTTCGCCTGCGGCCACGATTTCATCGAGCACGGCGGCGGCCGGGTCAAGAGAGCTTTCGACCATCTTGGCCGCGGTGGGCAGGGCACCCGTACTCGGAGTGACGGTTGTCATGATGCGTACAACATCTCCGTGTTGCGAAACCCGCGGCCATTCTCCGGACACCGCTGGCGGCAGGCGTCCTGGGCCGCCGGCGCTGGCCCCGTGGCCGTCGCCATCAACCGCACGTAACGCGGGTGATAGGCAGCTTCCGGATCAAGTGGGTGCTGGCAAGTGTGCAGCACCACCAGAGAGTTCATCTCGAACCGTAAGTCAACATAGTTCCCCGGTTTCGAGCCACCCGGACGGAAGTACAACTGCCCTTCGTGTCCTACCGTCACCTTGCTGAAGAAATTCACGTTGGGGACAATGTCGCGCTTACCGAGCCCGTACTTCCCCAGCTCGTTGAGAAAGCTGTCGTAGCCGTTCTTGTAGTACCCGTTACGATGTTCCTGGAAGCGCGTTGGCCCGTACTTGTCCGCAACCAGCGCCGCATTCGATACCCCACAGACCGTGTCATGCCACCCGCAGGTGTCCTCGGTAATCGAGCACAGAATCCGCCCCATATCCGAATAACAGACGAATCCCTTGGTCAGGTAGGCCGTATGTTGCGCTTTCAGCGTGTCGGCCATGTTGTACCGCTCGAGACGATCTTCATGGTTGTAGAAGAGAGCCCCGACGTTGGCACCCCCATCCACGTCGGTCATGCGCAGCGTCGTGCCGCGGCGAATGATCCCGGACCAATGGCTGCCGCTGTGAAGATCCTCTTCCCACAACATTCGACTCGACATCTCACTGCCTCTCATGTCCACGTTGCAAACCATATACCAAGCCCATTACGCCGTCCGGCCGCACACGCGCGTAGACGTGCGCAACCCGTTACTGCCCCAGCCCGGGGCAGCTAAAGTCCAATGCGCATCCAAAGAGTGCGTGACCTGATCACGCAATCGCGGCAATAGCACCCAAAGAGGGCGGCATACGCCTTGCATTGTAAGACGCCTGCGATGGAGTCTCTATGTGGTTGCACTTCCGACGAGTTTTCATCTGCCTGCTGTGTGCAGTCCTGCTGCCGCACCCGGCGTCCAGTGCTGAAAAGAAGAACTTCAAAGTCGCGTGGAGCATCTACGTCGGCTGGATGCCCTGGGACTACGCAAACCAGAGCGGCATCCTCAAGAAGTGGGCGGATAAGTACGGCATCAGCATCCAGCTCACGCAGATAAACGACTACATAGAGTCCATTAATCAGTACACGGCAGGCAGCTTCGACGCCTGCGTGATGACCAACATGGATGCGCTCACCGTCCCGGCCGCGGGAGGCGTGGACTCGACGGCCCTGATCGTCGGCGATTTCTCCAATGGCAACGACGGCATCGTACTCAAGGGCAAAGGCAAAAAGCTGGCCGACATCAAGGGCCAGCCCGTCAACCTGGTACAGTTGTCGGTCTCTCACTACCTGTTGGCGCGCGCGCTCGAGAGCGTTTCCCTGCGGGAACGTGACATCAAAGTTGTAAATACCTCCGACGCGGACATCGTCGGTGCCTTCGCCTCTGCCGCTGCGACATCGGTCGTGACCTGGAAGCCGCAACTGGCGGCCATCCTGGGCATGGCCAACACGACGGAAGTCTTCGACTCCAGCCGGATTCCGGGCGAGATCCTCGATCTGCTGGTGGTCAACAGCGCCACCCTCAAGTCGAACCCAAAGCTCGGCAAAGCGTTGGTCGGCGCATGGTATGAGACGCTGGCATTGATGTCGGCCGGGGATGCCAGGGCGGCGGCCGCGCTCAGTGCGATGGCCAAAGCCTCGGGAACCGATCTGGCGGGTTACAAGGGTCAACTGCTGACCACCAGACTGTTCACAACGGCTGCCGAGGCGCAGACGTTTGCGACCGGCGCCAACATCGTCAAGTCCATGGACCTGGTGCGCAACTTCTCCTACACGCATGGCCTGCTCGGCGATGGCGCGCGCAGCGCGGATGCAGTCGGCATCGAATTCGCCGGCCCCAAGATCCTTGGGGATGCGAAGAACATCAAGCTGCGATTCGACCCCAGCTACATGCAACTGGCAGCCGGCGGCAAGTTGTAAACACCCCCACATGGTTCGTTTGGTCAACCGCCACCCCGCCCGCGGCCCTTCCTTTGCGCTCGGCTTGCTGCCATTCATTGTGCTCGTAGTCGCCTACCTCGTGGGCTCGCACATCCGCCTGGCCGACAACCCCAGCGACAAGCTGCTGCCGACACCCGCGACCCTGATCTCGACGCTCCACAGTTATGCGGCCGAGGAGGATGTGCGCAGCGGCGAGATCCTCTTCTGGCTGGACACAGTCGCGAGCCTGAAACGCATCTTCATTGCCTTGGCGTTGTCCGCCTCGATCGGGCTCGCACTGGGACTCACCATCGGCGCAGTCCCGCTCGCGAGGGCCGTGCTGGCCCCTTTCATCGCAGCGCTGTCGATGATTCCGCCGCTGGCGATACTGCCGATCCTCTTCATAGTGGCGGGCCTGGGCGAGACGGCGAAGATCGCCCTTATGACCATCGGCATCGCGCCCTGCATCGTGCGTGATCTCGCCCTGCGCGCCTCTGAGTTGCCAGCCGAGCAATTGATCAAGGCGCAAACCCTCGGCGCTTCATCCTGGCAACTCGTGACGCGGGTGATCCTGCCCCAAATGTGGCCGCGGCTCATCGACGCTATCCGACTGACGCTCGGCTCCGCATGGCTGTATCTCATTGCCGCTGAAGCGATCGCCTCGACGGAGGGGCTGGGCTACCGGATCTTCCTCGTGCGCCGCTATCTGGCAATGGACGTGATCCTGCCGTATGTCATCTGGATCACACTGCTGGCCTTCACGATGGATTGGGCCCTCAAGCAGCTGCGCTCACGGGTCTTCCCGTGGGCCGATGCGAGCCGTTGATCCATGCCGCGCGTGTCAGTTCAAGGCGTGTGGAAAACCTACGGCGACACCGTGGTGCTCGAGAACCTGAATCTCGATGTCGGCGAGCACGAGTTCGTCACTGTCGTTGGCGCATCGGGCTGCGGCAAGACGACTTTCCTACGCATGTTGCTCGGGATGGAGCAGCCCTCACGCGGCCGGCTCCTTATTGACGGCAAACCCGCACCGCGCGAGCCCGGCCCCGATCGGGGCGTTGTGTTCCAGCGCTACTCCCTGTTTCCACACCTGACAGTTCTCGGCAACCTTGTACTGGGCATCGAGTTGCGGCGCTCCCGCCTGCTCGGAAAGCTCTTTGGCGCGCGCCGACGCGAAGCAATCGCGCGCGCGGAGCGTCTGCTGGGCGCCGTCGGCCTTGCAGGAGCGCGCGACCGCTACCCGTCCCAGCTCTCGGGAGGCATGCAGCAGCGCCTCTCCATTGCGCAGTCCATGATTTGTGAGCCGGGCATTTTGCTGCTGGATGAGCCGTTCGGAGCGCTGGATCCCGGCATCACCGCCGACATGCACAAGCTGATCCTGGAGCTCTGGTCCCAGACCGCCATGACGATCTTCATGATCACCCACGACATCAAAGAGGGTTTTCACCTCGGAACCCGCCTGCTGGTATTCGACAAGGTCCGCCACGACCCGCAGTCCCCCGACGCCTATGGCGCCCGGATCACGTACGACATCCCCTTGCGCCGCCGGACCTCAGCCGCGCGGCCCCGCCTCGCGCTGGCCGGCTAACCGCACCGCTTTCCACTTGCCCCGTCGGCCGCGCCTTGCCGCGCCCTGCTCGCTGGGCCGGTCACCGCCTGCCCCCATAATTCTCCGACGAGTTAAACTGCCGCCCCTTGCCTGGCCCCAAGTCCAGGCAGCCACCTTGCCGGAATCGACTCCTTTGAAGCAGCAACTCGAGCAACTCCTGCTGACCGCATTGCGCGGCCTGCCCGCAGGCACCCTCCCGGAGCCCCCTGAGCCCACCGCCATCAGTGTCGAGCGGACACGTGATCCCAAGCACGGCGACTTCGCCACAAACGTCGCGTTGCGCCTCGCAAAACCCGCACGCCGCAACCCGCGCGAGCTGGCACAAGCGATCATCGCCGCGCTACCCGCAAACGCTCTGGTCGCCCGCACGGAAGTGGCCGGCGCCGGCTTCATCAACTTCTTCCTGACGGCCGACGCCTACGCACAGGAGCTCGGCCGGATTCAGGAGCTGGGTGACCGCTACGGCCGCAGCGACCTCGGAAAGAGCCAGCGCGTGATGCTGGAATTCGTCTCTGCGAATCCCACCGGCCCCCTGCACGTCGGCCACGGCCGACAGGCAGCCTATGGCGCGACGCTCGCCAATCTCTTGAACGCGGTCGGCTTCAGCGTCAGCCGCGAGTACTACATCAACGATGCCGGCCGGCAGATGGACATCCTCGCCGTCAGCACGTGGCTGCGCTACCTGGAGCAGGGCGGAGAGAACCTGCCCTTTCCCGCCAATGGCTATCGCGGCAATTACGTGTTTCCAATTGCCGCGCAGCTGCGCGAGAAAGTGGGCGCTGAGCTTCACCGACCCGCCGCCGCGGTTCTGGCCAATCTGCCCGAAGATGCCCCGGCCGGGGACAAGGAAATCTATGTCGACGCCGTGATCGAGCGCGCGCGCGAGTTGATTGGGCCGCAGGGATTCCATCGGGTGCTCGAAGTAGCTCTCGAACGAATGCTGGCCGATATCCGCGAAGACCTCGAGCAGTTCGGCGTCGGCTTCGACCGTTGGTATTCGGAGCGCGCACTCGGTGATAGCGGTGCAATCGATCGTGCGCTGGAGCGACTCAAAGCCCAGGGCAGGCTGTATGAGAAGGATGGCGCCACCTGGTTCCGAGCGACTGAGTTCGGCGACGAGAAAGACAGAGTGGTCGTTCGTGAGAACGGCGTGAAAACCTACTTTGCCTCCGACATTGCGTATCACCTCGAGAAGCGCGAGCGCGGTTTCGAACGATTGATCGACGTGCTGGGCGCCGATCACCACGGCTATGTGGCCCGTGTCCGCGCAGGCCTCGAAGCCATGGGCGAACCGGGCGACAGCCTGGAAGTAAACCTCGTACAGTTCGTCAGCTTGTTCCGTGGTGGCGAGAAGGTTCCCATGGGCAAACGCGAGGCCCAATTCGTGACCCTGCGCGAGCTACGCGACGAAGTCGGCAACGACGCCTGCCGGTTCTTCTACCTGATGCGAAGTCACGATCAGCCGTTGGACTTCGATCTGGAGCTCGCCAAGTCGCGCACCAACGAAAACCCCGTGTATTACATTCAATACGCGCACGCCCGCGTGTCCAGCGTAATGAAACAGCTCGATGCGCGTGGTTTCGAATTCGATCGCGAAGAAGGCCTCGCCAACGCCGCGCTGCTCAACGGCGAGCACGAACAGGCCGTGCTGAATTCACTGACCCGCTATCCCGAGGCACTCGAAATGGCGGCTACCAACCGTGCACCACACGCCCTCGTGCACTATCTTCGCGAGCTGGCCAATACGTTCCACACCTACTACAACGCGGAACAGTTCATCGTAGCGGACCCCAAGCTACGCAATGCACGGCTGGCACTCGTCGAAGCAGTTCAACAAGTAACCCGCAACGGACTTACCCTTTTAGGCGTCTCATCCCCGGAGAGCATGTGAGGGCCGAAGCGCGGGACTACAAACGCAGACAGAAGAACTCCGTCGAACTCTGGCGGATCCGTGAGTTCGCCATGGGCGCGCTGGTTGGTATCGTCCTGGCCGGCGGCGCCACTGTCTACATCATGGGCAATCGCCAGCACGACGCCGCCTCCGCCCGTGAAAAGGCGGAAGCCCCGCGCCCAGACCCACACCGCAAAGCTCCATCGGACCCAGACGCCTCCGCCAAGGCCCCCCCAGGCGAGAAGTACGATTTCTACGAGATGCTCCCGAACTTCGAAGTTGTCGTGCCGGAGAAAGAAAAGGACGTCAAGCGGGACCTGCCCGCAACGGCCCGCGTTGAGCGCCCCGGCGTCTACGTCCTGCAAGCCGGCTCATATCGCAACGAAGCCGACGCCGACCGCGTGCGCGCCCAACTCTCGATGCAAGGCATCGACGCCAAGGTCCAACGCGTCGCCGTAGACGCCGACGTCTGGCACCGCGTCCGCATCGGCCCCATCACCAAGTTGGATGACCTCAACAAGCTACGCAAACAGCTCCAAGCCGCCGACGTAGACGCCTTGGTCATCCGTGTAGGCGACTGACAGCCGGCACCCGCCGGTCAGCTCAGTTCAAATCCCGGCGCTTCGGCCGCAGCGTCTGCGCCTGCCGCGCCAACATCTGCTCCAGCTGCTCCACCGGCACCGGCCGCGAATGCAAAAAGCCCTGGCTGTTATTGCACCGCAGCTTGCGCAACAGCTCAAACTGCTCCTGCGTCTCGACACCCTCCGCGATCGCAATCAGGTTGAATGCCGAAGCCAGTCCGATGATGCTGGAGACCAGCGTGCCGCTTGCCGGATCCCCCGGCAGCCCGCTGATAAAAGTCCGGTCGATCTTCAACAGATCGACCGGTAGTTTGGACAACAGGCCAAGTGACGAGTATCCAGTCCCGAAATCGTCGATGGCCACCCGCATACCCGCGCTTCTCAATTCGCGTAGCTTGCGGCTCGCTCCCTCCACGTCATGCAACAGTCCGGTCTCGGTAATCTCCAGATCCAACCCATAGCCGCCGATCGTGCACGCGGAGGCGGCCGCGAGGCAGTTCTCGACGAAGGCGCGGCGCCGGATCTGTTGGGCGGACACATTCACCGCGATGCGAATCGGGCCGAGACCCGCCCGGCTCCAGCGCTGGCAATCCAGCGCAGCCTGGCGCAGCACCCAATCGCCCACCGCGACAATCATTCCGGAGGATTCCAGAACATGCAGAAACCGCCCCGGCAACGTCAGTCCGCCTTGCGGATCGTTCCAACGCAGCAGCGCTTCGACCGCATCGATGCGGCCGGTTGAAATGTTCACCTGCGGTTGGTAGTGCAGCACGAACTGATGCTCATCCAAGGCGCCGCGCAAGCTGTGCTCCAACGCCAACCGCTCGGCAAGCTCGCTGTGCGCCTCCACTTGATAGTGCAGATACGGCTCGCCCGAATCCTTGGCGCGTTTCAACGCCGCTTCCGCGCGTTGCGTCAAAGTGCTGGCATCCCCACCGTCCAGCGGATAGCGGGCAATACCCGACTTGAAGGAAGCACGGATCGTGCGGCCCTCAATCTTGAACACATCACGAAACACCGTGCTTTCCAGGAACGTCGTAACACCTTCCGGGGACGATTCGTCCTGGGGCAGCACGAGCACGAAGGTTCCACCACCCAGGTAGCCCACCCGGGTGTCGTCCTCGATGTGTCGTTTCAACTGCTCGGCAACCCGTTGCAACAGAAGATCGCCCACGTGCCGGCCGAAAGTATCGTTCACATTGCTCAAGTGCATGACATCAAACACAACGACCGTGGGCGCCCCCTCCGGCTCGACGCGATTGCGCAGGGCCTCATCCAGGCGCTCGCAGAACAAGGCTCGCTTCGCAAGCCCCGTCAAGGCATCGAAGTAGGCGAGGTACTGTGCAGTCGTTTCCTTTTGACGGTACTGCAGCGCGAATGACAGGTTCGCGATCATGTCCTGCAGCAACAGCAGCTCTTCGTCGCTCAGCTGATCCGACTCTCGCGAAGCGAGCGACAGCACGCCAACACGGGCTCCGTTGACACTGAAAGGCAGCGCAACCACTGACTTGAATCCTTCCGCGAGCAACTGCTCCCGGCCGGCGACCGGCGGCTCGCTCTTCGTCAGATCAGTCGAGATCGTGATCTCCCCCGTGCGCAGCGCCCGCCCGATCAGACTCGTATCCGACTCCGTGCCGTCACTGATCTGATAGGACTCGACGGTACGGCCTTCCGCTGCCGCAGTCATGCCCAGTCGATACCAGGGCACTGCCCGACCTCCAGCGGAATCGACGAGCGAGATCATTACGTGATCGTAGCCCCCCACCTGCAATGCAAGCCGGCAGGCCTCACGCAACAACGCGTCGCGTTCCCGAATCCTCACCACGGCAGCATTGATTCCGCTCTGCATCTGCAACATCCGCGTCAGACGCAAAATCCGCTCTTGTTGGTGCTTTCGCTCCGTAACATCCCGGTGCGTGCCCCGATATCCCGACACGTGTCCGTCGGGTCCAATGAGCGCGAGCAGGTTGCCCTCGAGCCACCGATACTCGCCGCTCGTATGCGTCCAGCGAGTCAAGACTCCCGTGATCGTTCGCTGCTCTGCAGTAAGCCCCTGTAGCGCTGCGGCGAACCCCTCCCGATCACCTTCGTGAACGAAGGCCGCCCATGCAGAGCCGATGACATCCGGCACGCCCAGGATGCCGCTGGCCGACTCACTGCTGAACACGAACCGCTCAGCAGAATCCAGCTCCCAAATCCAGTCCTGGGAGGTATCCACGATGTCCCGCAGCCGCTGCTCGCTTTCGCGAATCTGCCGCTCGGCGAGCCGCCGCCGGGCGCGCTCTTTGACCTCTCGAAGCGCCCGCCGTACCGCAGGCACGAGCCGGGCAGGATTTGTCTTTAGAACGTAGTCGACCGCCCCGCGACGGAGCGCCTCGATCGCACGCTCTTCACCGATCGTTCCCGAGAGAAAGATAAACGGCACGTCGGGCGCTTCAGTCGTCGCGATCTTGAGCGCCGCCAGCCCATCGAAGCCAGGCAGGGAGAAATCGGAAAGGATGATGTGCGGCTTGAACCGCGTCAGAGCTGCGCGAAACGTCGGCTCAGAGTCCGCCGTGAGATGAACACAGCGAATACCGCCCTTGGCGAGCTGATGAATCGCGAGTTCGGAGTCCACGCTGACGTCCTCGACGATCAGCACACGCAAGCCGTGCAGCTCCAAGTTGCGCGACACTCCTGTCTGACACTGGATGTTTACTTAACGGGCAAGCCGCGAACCGTTGCCGTAAAAGGGGCAACGCAAGCCTCGCCGGCCCGAATTGGGGTTGTACTTATCAGGGGTACTGCAGGCAGGTGACCGAATATCTCAGCCAAATCGATAAAATCACACATCATGGGCTGCGCCCAACTGTCCTGCGGGATCGCGAGGACGCGACCCGCGAAGCGTAGCGGCGCGAAGCGCGCCGTCTAGACCTAATCTTCGCTGATGTTGCGGAAATCCACGCCCAGCGAGCGCAGCTTGCGGTACAGGTGCGTGCGTTCCATGCCGACCCGCTTGGCGAGCTGTCCGACCTTACCATTGCACAACAGAAGCTGCTGTTGCAGGTACGCCCGCTCAAACTGCTCGCGGGCCTCCCGCAGCGGCAGAGCCAGCAGGTCCTGCTTCACCAGGGGCTCGCCCGGCGGCGCCTGGACCGCCAGCTCGCGCTCAATCTCCTCGAGGCGGATCTCCTCCGCACCGCCCTGAATGAGCAGACGATGCACGAGATTCTTCAATTCCCGCACGTTGTCCGGCCAGGGATAGTTACGCAGCCGATTCTGGGCAGCGACGCTGAAGCGCCGGAACTGCAGTCCTTCCGTATCCACCACGCGATCTACATAGTGGCGCAGGAGCTCAGGTACGTCCTCCGCATAGTCGCGAAGCGGAGGAACGCGCACGATCAGCATATTCAGGTGCGCGAGCAGATCGCGCCGAAATCCTTCCGTTCCCGCCCGATTCTCGATCCCGGGCTGACCGGAGGAGAGCACTCGCGCGGTCAGCCGGACCGGCTCACTGCCTCCTATGCGCATGAACTGCCCCGACTCGAGGACCCCCACGAGTAGCCGTTGCGCCGAAGGCGGCAGATCCTCCACCTCATGAATGAACAGCGTTCCCCCAGCCGCTTCCTCCAGCATTCCAGTTTGGCGTGCCCCACCGTCCGATGCAGACGGCGGACCTTCCCGTCCGAATAAGCGGCTCTCCGCATCAGCCTCGCGCAGACTGCTAGCAATCAGAGTCACAAACGGCTGACCCGCACGCGGGCTGCGCTCATGCAGATAGCGAGCGAAAGCCTCTCGGCCCGAACCAGGCTCCCCAATCAACAACACCGACGAAGGGTTCGCGGCAATCTGCTGCAGCTCCGTGCGCAGCTGCTGCATCTGCTTGCTCTTCCCCACAGGCACCATCAGCGCGGGCGTCAACAATTTACCTGACTGCCTGCGGCGCTTGCCCGCATCCAACGCGCGTTCCACGGTACGAAGGAGCTTCGCGAGCGACAACGGCTTTTCCACGAAATCAAACGCACCGAGGCGCGTAGCTTCGACCGCAGTCTCCACAGTGCCGTGGCCTGACATCATCACGACAGGGCAACCGTCAGTCGTCGATGCGGACCACTCTCGCAGGAGGCTGATGCCATCGACGTCAGGCATCCAGATGTCGAGCAACACGAGATCCGGAGTCTGACGGGCACGCGACGCTCGGGCCTGCACCGCGTTCGCGGCGACATCCACTTCGTAGCCTTCCTCGGAGAGGATCTCCTTCAGAAGACCGCGGATGTCCGCTTCGTCGTCAACAACCAAAATGTGCGGAATAGTCATGCCCTTTCTCTCCTCAGCTCGCGTCGAGGCCCCCCCGTCGCAGACCGTGTGCTGTCTTTCACTGGTAGAACGACACGCACACGGGCACCGCCCTCGGGACGATTGTCCGCATCGATCCGCCCACCGTGCTCTTCAACGATCTTCTTCACGATGGCGAGTCCCAGGCCGGTCCCCTTCGGCTTACTCGTGACATAGGGGTCAAAAACCCTGCCGAGCAGCTCCCGCTGAAAACCAGGACCATTGTCACACACGGTTACCACGGCGTACGCAGCATCGCCACCGGATTCTCGCCGGGTCGCGATTTCGAGCGTCGGCGCGGCAACCCCATCCAGTGACTCCAGTGCGTTCGTCACCAGGTTGTTGAGAATCTGCCGAATCCGCCCCCGATCCGCCTCGATCCCCTCAATGTTGTCGTCTAAATCCAGCCGGATAGTGGCACGCGGATCCTGCGAACGGTACAGGTCAGCGACCTCGGTCACCAGCTGGTTCAGGCTGAACCGGGTGATCTTCATCTCCGGTGCGCGCGCGTACTCGCTGAAGGCGTTCACCATCTGCTGCATGGCTTCGACCTGCGACACGATAGTGCGCGTTGAACGGTCGAGTATCTCCGCATCAGTAGGGCTCATGCTGGCCAGAAAACGGCGCCGCATGCGCTCAGCTGACAGCTGGATGGGAGTCAGGGGGTTCTTGATCTCATGGGCAAGCCTCCGGGCCACCTCACCCCAAGCCGCATCCCTCTGGGCCTGCAGCAGTGTAGTGATGTCGTCGAACACAATGACATAGCCCATATCCGAGCCCTCACCCGGCATCGGAGTACACGCACACATCAAAGTCCGGCGGCCCGCCTCCCCGTCGAGATCCAGCTGCTCACGCCACTCATCGCGGCCAGCCGCAAAACGGACCGCCACGGCGGCCACGAACTGCCCGAGACGATCGTTGCCTGCCGCGAGCTCCGGCAGGGACCTGCCTGTCGCCACTGAAAGATCCGTTCCCAGAATGGCCCCTGCCGCCTGGTTCGCCATCCGGACCGTCAACGTACGATCGACCGCCAGCACGCCGGTAGACAACCTCGCCAGAATGATCGAGAGCCGCTCGCGCTCACGCTCCACCGCATGCTGGCTGCGAGTCGCCTCCTCATGAGCGCGGCGCAGGCGTTTCGTCATGTCGTTGAACGAGTGCACGAGGAATCCCATCTCATCGCGGGACGGCAGCGGCAGACGCGTGCCGAAATCCCCCTTGCCGACAGCTCGCGTACCGGCGATCAGGTTCTGCACCGGCCGGACCAACCGCTGGGCGAAAAATATCGCGCCATAAATAGCGGCCAGCATGGCCAGCAGCAACACCAGAGTCAGTGTCAGCCGAAATCCCGACTTCAGCGCCTCACGCAGCGCGGCCAGTTCACCGTACTGGGAATACGAGCGCTGCACCGCCTCCGACAAGGCAGACAGCTGCGGTGGGACCTGGTAGATCGCCACGACATACCGGCCCTCGGATTTGGTGCCGGAATCACTGAGCGGCGCGGCCGTTCGGATGAAGTACTGGCCATCGGCCTGCGGCTCGAGACTGACATACATCCGCCGCTCCCTGATCTGCCTGACCAGGTCCGACGGCGGGCGGGACGGCAGCGGCTCGAGTGGATTTTCCATGCTCGCCGCGATGATCCGCTCGTGCTCGCCAAATAAAACGATCTCGATGGCATCCGTCGCGCGCCGCTCCTCGTCGATCCGCTCCTGGATCTCGGCCGCAGGACTGCTCGAGAGGCTCCGCGCCAGCTGCTCGGTGCGGCCCGAATACTCCCGCATGCGCAGATTCAACGCAGCGCCCGACAGCACCAGCGCATCATTCAAGCCCTGCTTCACCTCGACCTTGAACCAGCTGTCGATACCGCGATTCAGAAAATCCAGCGAGAACAGGTAGACGATCAGCAGCGGCGCAACCACCAGCGCGCCGAATATGCTGACCGTGCGTGCCGTGAGGCGCGAGCCAGGAACATGATCCCGATAGTCACGGACGAGCTGCCACAACTTGCGCGCCAGCAGAATCGTGAGCGCAATGACGCCGGTGATATTGAGCAGCAGAATCCACGGCTGCAGCCGATCGAAGGCGGACGAGTTCTGAACGCTCTTCGCGAGCAACAGCAGAGCGCCAACCCCGATCGCTCCCCACAGCAGCACCAGGGCGCGGCCACGCCACACTCGCGCCGGGGGAACGTCATTCACACTGGAAGTGACCATGAGTACCACTCACTCACACGTCGAAAATCGTCGGTCCAGAAAAACAAGGTCCGTAGCGATGTCGGCAACCGTCCGCGCCGTACGCCCGCACGTACACTGATCAGATAGTTTCCGCCATTGAGCTGCGGTTCAACCAGTATCGGCCAACTATCGATCCGACCGAGATACGTCAACGCTTCTTCCAGAGTGGGAAAGTTCTCCTGCTGACCTGTCTTGACATCACGCACCACGTAACGATCGCTTACCGCGTGATACATCAGTTCCCGCTTGAGCGTCAGTTCCACGATGCTTGCGTTGAACCACAACCGGCGCTCGCGCTCAACACGAGTATCCAGATCGAACGTCAGTGTCACCCCATCGCGCAGGGCGGAGCGGATAGCTGGATTCACCGGGTACTCGACACGGGCATGCAACAGGAAGACGCCTTTGTCGATATTCACGTACGCCGAGCGAACCTCGAGCACGCCATCCAGAGCGTCACCATAGACGCCCGTGGCCCAAGTGCACATCAGGAGGAGAAATATTGCGCTCCATCTGAAGTGCACGGGCCCGAACCTCGGGCCAGATGGCCCGAGGGAGATTGCGAGCGGCCTGGCTCGTATGGGGATGGCTCGGTGCATGCTCAACGACAAACGAACTAGCGGTGACCCCTCACGGCAGCTTCAGTTTCCGGCCGTTGTCTTTTCGAGACAAGCATAATAAAAGCCATCGCTGTCCGCCTGCGAGCCTGGAACCAGCTGTATTCCGATCTTTCTATCCTGGGCTCCAGGCGCGAGGTCCGCGGCCAGAGGCATCGCCGCAACGCGGGCCGCGGGCTCAGACGTCAGAAACCGCTCCACGAGGACCTCATTCTCGGCCGGCAACACAGAGCAGGTGCAATAAACGACCTGCCCTCCAGGGGCGAGCATGCTGAACGCTGATCGCAGAATCTGCTCCTGCACCGCGACAAGCGCTGGGATGTCAGTAGCCCGGCGCAAAAGCTTGATATCCGGGTGGCGTCGAATCACGCCCGTGGATGAGCAAGGCGCATCAACCAGCACGCGATCGAACGGTCGACCGTCCCAGAACGTAGCCGGGTCGCGAACATCAGCAACCTGCACCAGCGCCTTGCGTCGGAGCCGCTCCAGGTTCTCCTGAATGCGCACCACGCGCCCCTCATCCACATCGATAGCGACAAGCTCGGCCAGATCAGCGGTGTGCTCCAATAGATGGCCTGTTTTGCCACCGGGTGCCGCACAGGCATCCAGCACTCTCATGTGCGGCTGAGCATTGAGAAGCTTTGCCGCCAGCTGAGCTCCGGCATCCTGAACCGACGCGGTCCCCTCCTCAAATCCGGGGAGCAACGTGACCGCTACAGGGCGCTCGAGGCGCACAGCCGCAGGCGCCCAATCAACAGGAACTCCGGGGATATCGCGGGCGGCGAGCTCTTCGATGTAGCCAGCCCTGCTGATGCGCGTAAGGTCTACACGCAGCACCAGCGGCGGATGCGCGTTGTTCGCATTCAGAATGCTCTCGACGGACTGAGGCCAAACCTGCTCCAGCAGCTTCACCAACCATTGCGGATGGGCCGTCCGCCCGGCCAGCTTCCGATCGACGCGGGTGAGCAGGCTCTCTTTCTCTGCGACGAATCGACGCAGGACAGCATTCACCAGGCCACTCGCCCGGCCGTGGCCGAGTATCCGCGTCGCATCTACGGCCGCATGTGCAGTCGCTTGCGGCGCATTGCGTGAGTACTCGATCTGATGAGCGCTAACGACCAGCAGCGCGCGGATTTCGTTCGCAACTCCCTGCGGATGTGACAAGAGCCCATCGATTGCCGGAGCAAGCCGCAGATACCACCGCAAAGACCCCAGCGCGATGGCCCTGATCGCAGCGCGCTGAGAAGAGTTCTCATACGCGCGCAAGCCCTCCTCCGTGGAGCGACCCTCAAGCGCCACGGCAGAAACTGCCCGGGCGGCGTCCGCGAGGGAAGCAGCGCCCGGAGCCCATCGGGATCTTTCAGCCAAGACGCCGCCCTGCCAAGTTCAGCGTGTTGATGAGATCGCGCGCGGCCACAGGCTTGCGCCCGGGCCGCTGCAGCTCCGTGAGCGCAATTGACCCATTACCACAGGCAACCACAATCGAATTCGCCTGAATTTCCGTGATCGTGCCCGGCTCGCTGCGGCCACGGGGCCGCCCACCGCTAGCACGGTGGCCTGCGGGAGCCTCGTGGATCGCCCGGCTATCGTTGACCGCTCCGTCGGCGTGGGCAGCTCGGTCCTCGTCAATCGCCTGAGCGCTGTAAATCCTCAGCTGCTCTCCGTCCAGCCGCGTCTCCGCAATCGGCCACGGATTGAACGCCCGCACCTTCCGCGCGATGTCCACTGCGTCGCGGCCCCAGTCGATCAAAGCCTCAGACTTAGCAATCTTTGCAGCGTACGTGACGCCATCCTCGCGCTGAGGAGTCGAAGTGGCGCGACCCTCCTCCAATGCATCCAGAACCTGAACCACGGCCTTGCCGCCCAGCTCCGCGAGCCGATCGTGAAGTGAGCCTCCGGTCTCCTGCGGACCAATGGCCACAGCTCTCTCTAGAAACACAGGTCCTGTATCCAACCCGACATCCATCCTCATGATGCTCACGCCGCTCTGCGCATCCCCGGCCAGGATGGCCCGCTGAATCGGCGCCGCGCCTCGCCATCGAGGCAGAAGGGACGCATGGATATTCACGCAACCCAGACGCGGCAGCTCCAAGGCGGCGCGTGGAAGAATCAGGCCGTACGCCACGACGACCAGGACATCTGTCTGCCACCAGGCGAGATCAGCCCGGTCCGCCTCCGTCTTCAAGGTGACGGGCTGCGAAACCGGCACACCGCGCTCGAGCGCTGCGAGCTTTACCGGGCTGGCGGCGAGCTGACGTCCCCGGCCTTTCGGTCGATCCGGCTGAGTGAGCACGCCAACGAGCTGGTGCCGGGAAGCGGCCAGAGCATGAAACGCGGGCAGCGCGAAATCCGGCGTTCCAGCGAACGCAACGCGCAACCCGCTCACCTTGGAGACAACTGTTCGGAGACTCAGTACGTGTGACCCGAGCGGGTCACCGAGTCACGGGCGCCTGATGCCCGCTGCTTGCGCTCTTTCTCCAGCTTTTTGCGAATTCGCTGCCGCTTCAGGTCCGACAGATAGTCCACGAACAGCTTGCCCTCGAGATGATCCATCTCGTGCTGAATGCAGACGGCCAGAACGTCGCTGAAATCGCGCTCGGATACCGCGCCCGTGCGGTCCTGGAAGCGCACCCGGACCTTCTCGGCCCGCTTCACCTCATCGAAGATTCCGGGCACTGACAAACACCCTTCCTCGGTCTCGGCGACGCCTTCGCGCGCCAGAATCTCGGGATTGATAAATACCAAGGGCTCGTTCCGCGCCTCCGACACATCGATGACCACCAGGCGCTTGTGAACATCCACCTGGGTGGCGGCCAGTCCGATACCTGGAGCTGCATACATGGTCTCGAACATATCGTCGATGAGCTGTCCGAGCTGGGCGTCGAACTGGGTCACCGGCTGCGCTCGGGTGCGCAACCGCTGATCGGGAAACTCGAGAATGGTTCTGATGGCCATGGCGCTAACTTCCGCTAAATACTAAATTCGGGAGAGGATCTGCTGTCAATTTTCACGATTGAGTGCCCATCAGCGCGCACGCCCGAGGCGCATGCAGTCGCGCCGCCACAACCGCCCGCCGGTGCTCGCCAGTCGTGATCCAGCGCACAAACCCGACATTAAATCATGTGCCTGCCAGCGTGCTCCAAGTATAACAACCGGGAAGCTGGCGCAGGTTGCGTGTCGCGCTTCTCATGCGCTGCGCGCGACTTTCCTGGCGGATCGCCTAAGCGTGACCCCCGAGGAGTACGGCGCGAAGCGCGCCGGGAATCGCCAGAGCATTGAGGAGTTCATCAAGTGTCAAATCGGATTCCCTCGGTCCGCCTCGCATCCGCGGGCCTCGCAGTACTGGTGACCATTTCCGGCTGCTCCTGGTTCCATCATCGCAGTGAGCCGGCCGTGGCCGCCATGCCATCGTCACCGCAGGTGGCGGATACCCCTGAAGCCCTACCGGTCGACGAGATGACAGCGACTGAGGCCGCCACCAGGGGCGCTGGCACAACGGCTTCGGCGTCCGCCGAACCGAGCCCCGCGCCAACCGACATCCTCAACCCGAACGCCCCGAAGAGCTACACAGTTAAGCGGGGCGACACCCTTTGGGGGATCGCCTCGACGTTTCTGCGTGATCCTTGGTTATGGCCTGAGGTCTGGTATATCAACCCCCAGGTCGCCAACCCGCATTTGATCTATCCCGGCGACACGCTTGCGCTTGCGTACGGACGCGACGGCAAACCCTTTATTCGGCTCGAGCAGGGCGGCGCTGCCCGCCTCGACCCGCGCCTGCGCAGCTCGCCGCTGGATGGTGCTATTCCGACCATTCCGTACTCCGCGATTTCCGCGTTCCTTTCCCGCCCGTCGGTCCTGACCAAAGAGCAGATCCGCGAGGCGCCGCACGTGGTCGCGTTCCGCGATGAGCACGCCGTTGCTGGTACCGGCCATGAGGTGTACATCGCCGACTTGAATGCGACACCGAATTCGCGTTACAGCGTCGTGCACGTTGGCGATGAGTTGCGCGATCCTGATGACAACAAGGTCGTTGGCTATCAGGGAATTTACACCGCAACCGCGCTGGTCTCGCAGCCCGGCAGCCCGACCAAGGCGCTGTTGATCGACACAGCCCGCGAGACGCTGCAGGGCGACAGGGTGTTGGCTGCGGATCTCGATGTGCCGCTGAATTTCATGTTGCGCGCACCTCGTAACGATGTGCACGGCCGGATCATTTCAGTGATCGACGGCACTCAGGATATCGGCCAGTACCAGATCGTCGTCATCAACCGCGGCAAGCGCCACGGTATCGATGCCGGGCACGTGCTCGCCATCGACCAGGCTGGCAAGGTTGTTCGCGACGTGTATGGCAAACAGCCCGGCTACGCCCGGTACCTGGGTGGCGTGGGCACTTCCTTCGCTCCTAAAGTAAAGCTGCCCGATGAGCGCGCAGGCACCCTGCTCGTATTCAAGTCCTTCGACCGCATCAGCTATGCGCTGATCGTCGGTGCCGCTAACGTCATTCGCGTGCAGGACGTCGTCCACAACCCATAACGGCATAAGCCCGAGAAATCCCCACTTTCTCGGGGCTCCCCGCACGCCAGCGCCGGCCTAGACTCCCTCTTCCCGGCGCGTAGCGCCGCTAATCTGGGCCGGTCGTTTCGACCGGCAGGACAGTTGCGCGCAGCGCACGACAAGAGAACCGTTTGTGCAGTGCTGGCTCGAGCGCCGACGCTCTGCGCCTCGCACCTGGAGGCCCTCGTTAGGGCCAGCGACGGCGATCTCACACGCGCCATCGAGTTGGAGACCCTCAACAGCGTGACTCTCCCGCGTGCGGCGCGCGCCTCACTGGTGTTCCCCGACCAAGGCCTGCTGAAGTCAGATCTCAAGTGGATCGAGGCCAGCGGCGCGCATTTGCTCGCGAGTACCGATGCCCACTATCCCGCCCAGCTGCGGCCGCTACCGGACGCACCGGCGGTGCTGTTTGCGCTCGGAGACGTGCGCAAACTTGTCTCTTCGCAGTTAGCGATGGTTGGCGCACGCCAGGCAACCCGCGAAGGCTGCAAGATCGCGCGTGAGTTCGCGGAGTACTTCGCCAGCGCGGGAATCACGATCACCAGTGGACTTGCGCTGGGAATCGATGCAGCCAGCCATGAGGGCGCCCTGCGTGGCGGCGGTCAAACCGTGGCTGTCTGCGCTACCGGACTCGACAGAGTCTACCCAACTCAACATGTGCCGCTCGCGCAGCGCATCCGCGCGAATGGCGTGCTGCTGTCGGAGTTCCCGCCGGGCACCCCGCCGCTGAAGATGAACTTTCCACACCGGAACCGCCTGATCAGCGGCCTGTCACGCGGCCTGGTCGTGGTAGAAGCGGCTACGCACAGCGGCTCGCTCGTGACCGCGCGCTGTGCTGCGAAACAGGGTCGGCCTGTATTTGCCATACCCGGGTTCATTCACCGCCCCCTGAGCGGTGGTTGTCATAAATTGATCCGCAACGGTGCCACCTTGGTACAGAGCCCCGCGGACGTGCTGCAAGTTCTGGGAATTCCCCTTCCCCGTCAGGGACTTGTGCATCGCAGAGGGCACCGTATACGTCCCAGGGCAATAGACAAGGGATATGAAATGCTGTTAGATGCCGTCGGCTTCGAGCCGGCGACGGTTGACGTTCTCGTGCTTCGCACCGGGCTTTCGGGCGAATCGATTACTTCGATGTTGCTGGCTCTTGAGCTCGAGGGGCGCGTCGCCTCCTACCCTGGCGGTCGTTTTGGCCGCATACCTTGATGATGACCGGCACCGTTCTCGACATCCTGATTTACGTATTCGACCGCTACATGCTCGATGAGGTACCCGAGGTACCCGAACGCGAGCATTTGGCGCGCGATCTGGAACGCGTGGGCTTCGCTCACGCGAATGTTGAGCGCGCGCTCGATTGGCTTGCCGACCTTGCCCTGGAGCGGGACCGGCCGCCGCTGGCCATCGGGCCGCTGGCAACCGGCGCTCTGCGTATCTACTCGGACGGCGAGTTGGCCCGACTGTCCACCGAGTGCCGTGGATTTCTGGTTACGCTCGAGCGGTTGGGGATCCTGTCTCCGCAGCAGCGCGAGATTGTCATCGACCGGATGCTGGCGCTCGATGCAGACGAACTGGACACGGAGCAGTTGAAATGGGTGGTGCTCATGGTGCTGTCGAGCCAACCCGGGCAAGAGCAGGCGTTCGAGCGACTGGAAGATCTGGTATCCGATGTTCATCCCAACACGCCGCACTGATCTGATTGGCGCAAATCGCTCCCGGCGATTGGCGCGGACAAAGCTACTCGACCGGCGGCAAAAAGCGCGGTTTTTGCCGCCTGCGCCCGCTGTCAGCGCCTGCGGCGTCCACGGGTAATGGCAGACAACCTCGTCATCGTCGAGTCGCCCGCCAAGGCGAAGACGATCAAGAAGTATCTGGGCAAGGATTTCGACGTGCTCGCCTCCTACGGGCACGTGCGCGACCTCAAGCCCAAGGAAGGCGCGGTCGATCCCGACCACGGCTTCGCGATGCAGTACCAGGTGCTCGAGAAGAACGAGCGCCACGTCGATGCCATCGCAAAGTCCCTGCGCAAGTGCAAGGCCCTCTACCTCGCGACCGACCCCGATCGCGAAGGGGAGGCCATCGCCTGGCACCTGAAGGAAATCCTCCAGGAGCGGGGTGATCTCGACGGCAAGGACGTGCATCGCGTGGTGTTCTACGAGATCACCAAGAATGCGATCCGGGAGGCCGTGGCGCAGCCGCGTGGCCTGTCGTACGAGCTCGTAAATGCCCAGCAGGCGCGGCGCGCCCTCGATTACCTGGTCGGATTCAATCTATCGCCGCTGCTGTGGAAGAAAGTACGTCAAGGACTTTCCGCAGGACGCGTACAGAGCCCTGCGCTACGCATGATCTGCGAGCGCGAGGCCGAGATCGCCGCGTTCATCGCGCAGGAATACTGGACCATCGATGGTGAAGGCGCGCACGCGTCACCGGCCTTTCCGCTCAAGCTGATCGAGTACCGCGGACAGAAGGTCGAGCAATTCAGTTTCGTCAATGAGTCGCAGGCGCGCGAGGTCGAGCGGACCATTGAAGCTGCAGCGCGGTCCGGCGCGGCGCGCGGCGCCGCACATGCCGCGACGCAGGTTGGTGCGCCGGCTGTTGACGGGATCGGCCAGCTGCTCGTTGCGGCCATCGATCGCAAGCAGCGGCGCCGCAATCCAGCGCCGCCGTTTACCACGTCGACATTGCAACAGGAAGCCGCGCGCAAGTTGGGTTTTAACGCGCGCCGCACCATGCGCCTCGCCCAGCAACTCTATGAGGGTCTGGACATCGGTGAGGGCAGTGTCGGCCTGATCACGTACATGCGTACGGACTCCGTGTCGCTCGCGGCCGAGGCCATCAGCGAGATCCGCCAAGTCGCCGCCGGGCTGTACGGCAAGGACGAAGTTGCCGACGAGCCGCGCATCTACAAAACCAAATCGAAAAACGCCCAGGAAGCGCACGAGGCCATTCGTCCCACGTCGGCCAGCATCACCCCGGCACACGTGGAAGGCAAAGTAGATAACGATCTGTACAGGTTGTATGCGCTGATCTGGAAGCGCGCCGTTGCGTCCCAAATGAGCCATGCTGTGTTTGACACGGTTGCAGTCGACATGCTTGCCGGTCCCGACGGACCGGAGCGTCATATGTTGCGCGCCAACGGCTCCACCCTCATCAAGCCGGGTTTTATCTCGGTGTACCAGGAGGGAACCGACGACACCAAGATCGACGATACGGATCACATCCTGCCGCCCATGAAAGAGGGCGACATCGTCTCGCTGCTGACACTGCGCGCTGAGCAGCATTTCACCGAGCCTCCGCCGCGGTATTCGGAAGCGTCGCTGGTGAAAGCGCTCGAAGAGCACGGCATCGGCCGGCCGTCCACGTACGCGACGATCATTTCGACGCTGCAGGATCGCGAGTACGTCGAAATGGATGCGCGCCGTTTCATTCCCACCGACATCGGCAAGATCGTCAACCGATTCCTCACCGACCACTTCCATCAGTACGTCGAATACGGATTCACGGCTGCGATGGAGGACGAGCTCGATGCGGTCTCCCGCGGGGAGGAGGAATGGACGACGCCGCTCGAGAAATTCTGGAAGCCCTTCATCGATCAGGTCGACAAGATCGAGAAGAACGTAACCCGTGAGCAGGTCGCACAGGCCCGCGAGTTGGGCAAGGACCCCGCCACCGGCAAGCCCGTGACCGTGCGCATGGGTCGTTTTGGTCCGTTCGTGCAGATCGGCACCAAGGACGACGAGGAGAAGCCACGCTTCGCAGGCCTCAGGCCCGGTCAGAAGATGGACGCGCTGAACCTCGCGGACGCCATGGAGCTGTTCAAACTTCCGCGCACACTCGGCGTGACCGCCGACGGCGAGACTGTCATCACGAACGTGGGCCGCTTCGGTCCATACGTGAAGTACGGGAGCAAGTACGTTTCTCTCAAGGAAGACGATCCCTACGATGTCAGCCTCGAGCGTGCCCTCGAAGTGATCCGGTTGAAGCAGGAAGCCGACGCCAACCGCACGATCACGGACTTCGGTGTAGACGGCATCCAGGTGTTGAATGGGCGTTACGGTCCGTATGTCACGGACGGCAAGAAGAACGCCAAGATCCCGAAGGACCGCGACCCGAAGACGTTGACACTCGAAGAGTGCCGCGTGCTGATCGAACAGGCCCCTGCACGCGGTGCCGGGCGATTTGGCCGCGGCAGGCGCGGGGCAGCTGGCAAAACAGCCGGGGCTGGTAAGGCTGCAGGCGCTGGAAAAGCTGCGGGTGGTGACCGGAAGGCTGCAGCGAGTACCAAAGCTGCTGCTGACGGCAAAGATGGCGGCAACGGCAAGGCGGCTAACGGCACGGGCGCAGCCGCGGCTGGTGTTGCAGCCGGGGACAAAACGAGCAAGGCCAAGCGGCCGCGCCCCAGCACGCCCGCTTCGGCAGTAGCAAAAGTCACCTCAGGTGCGAGGCCCGCCTCGGCTGCTGCGAAATCCGCAGCCGTCAAGAAATCGGTCACTGCGAAGACAGCGGCTGCCGCGAAGAAACCGGCGGCCGCCAAAACATCTGCAGCGGGCAAGCCAGCGGCGGGACCCGCGCCGGCCAAGCCAGCTCCCAAGACGCCCACAACCCCTTCCCGCGGTGGGAAATAACTCAACCGTGCGGGGGTGCCGTCCAGGGAGGCAGAGGCACAAAAATGGCCGCAGGCCATTTTTTCAATGAAGTATCGTCACAGCTTCCACGCCGGCAACTTCGCTGACATCCACAAGCACGTCACCCTGCTTGCCCTGCTGACCTCGCTGAAGCGCAAGGAAAAAGGCTTCGCCTACTTCGAAACTCATGCCGGCCGCGGCGCCTACGATTTGTCGCATCCATCGCCGGAAGCGGCAGGAGGAATCGGGCGCTTCAGCCCCGGCGAGTACCGCGCCGACGAGTTGCGAAACTTTGCCGCGCTGTTGGCCGACGTGCGCACGAGCCGCAATCAAACGCGCGCCTATCCAGGCTCACCCCTGATCGCGGCCCACGAGCTACGGCGGCAAGACAGAGCCGTGCTGAGTGAAATCATTCCGGCGGAAGCCCGACTGCTCGAGCGCGAGCTGGAAATGTATCCGCGCATGCGCGTAGAGCGAGCGGACGGGTTCGAAAGACTCCGCGGCTGGCTGCCCCCCACAGAACGCCGCGGCCTGGTCCTCATCGACCCGCCGTACGAAGAGAGCGGCGCGGATTTTGAACGCGTAACTGCAGCCATTGTCGATGCGCTGCAGCGATTCAGCACCGGGATTTATGCGGCGTGGTATCCAATCAAGGACGAGCGTGAAGTCCGCGCCTGGCATGACGGGTTTGCCCGCGCTGTAGGCTGCGAGACGCTGGCCAGTGAGTTATGGGTGTATCCCCGGGATTCGAAGGTCGCCCTCAATGGCTCCGGGATGCTGATCGTCAATCCTCCTTATCAACTCTCCGAGCGCATGCAGATCTGGATGCCCCAGCTGCAAGCCCGGCTCGATACCGGCCACCCGGGCGGCAGCAGCATCAAGCGGCTCACTGGCCCGACGTGACCCCAACACAGTGTGGCGGCACAATGGCCCTATGAGGGGCAGTGCGCCATGACAGACCGGTACGGAGTGGTGGGACATCCTGTGGGCCACAGCTGGTCCCCGTTCATCCATGGCCTGTTTGCCCGCGATACCGGGCAGGACCTGAGCTATCGCCTGTTCGACTTCACACCGCAGGAGTTCGAGCCGCGCGTACGTGATTTCTTCACTCTCGGCGGACGCGGCCTGAATGTCACCGTACCTCACAAGATCGCTGCGGTGCAGATCGCCTCGCAGCTCACACCGCGAGCCGCACATGCAGGCGCCGTCAACACGCTTGCCAAGCAGAAGGATGGAACGATTCTCGGTGACAACACCGATGGCGCAGGGCTCGTCCGCGATCTTTGCGACAATCTCGGCCTCGTCATCATCCGGCGGCGCATCCTCATCATCGGGGCCGGTGGCGCAACGCGGGGAGTCATTGCACCCCTGCTCGCCCTCGAGCCATCCGGCGTCGTAATCGCCAACCGCACGCCCGAACGCGCCCGCGACATGGCAGAGACATTCGCCAAGCTCGGCGAGGTACAAGGAGTTGGATTCCGCGATGTGCCCGGTTCCCCGTTCGACCTCGTCATCAACGGCACATCAGCGAGCTTGAGCGGCGAGCTACCGGCGGTACCTGCCTCTGTCATCGGCCCGGAAACGGTTTGTTACGACATGGCGTACGGAAAGACGGATACGCCATTCATGCAATGGGCGCTGGATCACGGTTGCGCGCGCGCCATTCAAGGCTGGGGCATGCTGGTGGAGCAGGCTGCGGAATCGTTCCGCGTCTGGCGCGGTGTCAAGCCGAGTACCGCCTCAGTGTTGACTGCGCTGAAGGAACGCGCGCTCAGCGCATCGTGACGAGCTCTTCCGCGCTGGTCGGGTGGATGGCCACAGTATCGTCAAAGTCCTGCTTGGTCGCACCCATCCGCACTGCGACTGCAAATCCCTGCATCATCTCGTCAGCGCCAGGACCGATCACATGAACCCCGACGACGCGTTTCTCCGGTCCCACCGTGACTAACTTCATGTCGGTGCGTGGCTTGCGTGTCGTGAGCGCGTGATACATTGGAACGAAACCTGACCGGAAGACGGTCACTTCTTCGTCACCGTACTTAACCCGCGCCGCCTCCTCAGTGAGTCCCACTGTCCCGATCGTTGGGTGTCCAAACACGACCGTCGGGATGTTCTCGTAATCGAGGTGCCGCTCGGGCTGACCTCCAAACAAACGATCGCTCAGACGCCGGCCGGCAGCAATCGCTACCGGCGTGAGTTGCGCACGCCCGGTCACATCCCCCACGGCGTAGATACCTTCGCTGCTCGTAACTTGATACTTGTCCGTCAGGATGAATCCGTAGGCATCGAGATCAACCCCCGCGCGCTCCAGCCCGAGGTCTTCCACGGCCGGAACCCGGCCGATCGCCCAGACGACCGCATCGAACGGAGTCAGTCTCCTGCCATCGCGAACTTCGAGATCGAGCGCGCCGGTTGCGGTCCGCTCCAGGGCGAAGGGCCATGCGCCTGTCACGACCTCCACGCCCTCGTCGCGCATGATTTGCAGCATGGACTCGCCAAGCATGGAATCGAAGTCCTTCAGAGCCTTGTGCCCCCGCAGCACGAGAGTTGCTTTCGCGCCCAAACCGGCAAAAATACCGGTCAACTCGATCGCGATATAACCGCTGCCGACCACAGCAACCCGCTCCGGCCGCTTGTCGAGCTCGAAAAACTCGTCCGAAGTGATGCCAAGCTCCGCCCCTGGGATATCAGGCAGCATGGGACGACCACCCACGGCAATCAGGATATGGGGCGCGGTCAACGTTCGACCCGCGGCCTCAACGGTGCGTGCATCCGCGAAGCTTGCGCGGCCTTGCACGACCTCTATGTGGCGTTTGGCCAGATTGTTCGCATACATTCCATTCAGCCGCGCCACGTAGGCGTCGCGCTTGCTCTTGAGGAGCGGCCAGTCATGCGGCTCGCCGGCGCCGAGACGAAAGCCGTACTCGGCCGCGTCTTCGAGACCGTCCGCGATGTCCGCGGCATTCCACATAACCTTCTTGGGTACACAGCCGACGTTGACACAGGTTCCCCCCAGGCGGCCCGATTCCACGATGGCGACCCGGGCCCCGTATTCGGCCGCGCGCTGCGCGGCTGCGAGACCGCCGCTGCCCGCACCAATCACCACAAAATCCAAACTTGTCATGCGCTGCGCGCAACCTCTCAGGGGGATCGCGAAGCGCGACCCCCGAAGAATATTACATGGGGGCGCGGAGCGCCCCAGGACATCCCTCGTTCGGAGTGCCCGATCTCCCCCGTTAAGCCCTGAACCACCCACGAAATTGGCCCTTTCCGTGCTCGTCGTACCGAAGCTTCTGAGTAAGACGGCCCAATTCCGTGGGGCCCGGTAGAATGTAAGTGATCCCAGCCGCCGAGACCCGCATGGAAAACCCCCTCCTGGGCCACGAGCCCCTCCCCCCGTTTGCGCGCATTCGCCCGGAACACGTCGAGCCCGGAGTACGGGAACTACTTGAGCGTAGCCGTGCCCGGATCGAGCAGCTCGCGGCGGTCGAGCGGCCTACGTTCGCCACTGTCATTGAGCCGCTGGAGGAGCTGCAGCATCGGGTCTCGCGAACCTGGTCACCTGTCAGCCACCTGAACGCGGTGCTGAATTCCGACGCGCTTCGGAGCGGCTACAACGCCTGCCTGCCGCTCCTGTCGGCCTATCAGACAGACCTCGCCCAGAGCGAGCCCCTGTATCGCGCCTATCGGACGATCGCAGAGCAGGAGGGTGCCGCCCTTGGACCCGTGCAAAAGCAAGTGATCGATCACGCCCTGCGTGATTTCCGCCTTGCCGGTGTTGGGTTAGACCCCCAGCGCAAAGAGCGCTTCAAGAACGTCATGCTCGAGCTGACGCAATTACAGGCGAAGTTCGAGGAGAACGTACTCGACGCTACCAACGGCTGGAGCTATCACGTCTTCGATGAGTCTCAGCTGCGAGGTCTCAATTCCACGTTGATTGAGCAGGCTCGCAAGCGTGGTCACGAGCAACGCGTTGAAGGTTGGATTCTGACGCTGGATCAGCCCACATACGTTGCTGTCGTAACAGATGCAGAATCGGAGCCTCTGAGGCGGGCGTTCTACGAGGCATGGACGACGCGGGCATCAGATGAGGGCCCCAATGCCGGCCGCTGGGACAACTCAGGAGTGATGGAAGACATCCTGCGCCTGCGCCACGAAGCAGCACGGCTGCTGGAGTTCAAAAGCTACGCCGAGTACGCCCTCTCCACCCGAATGGCCCACAGCGTCGACGAGGTGATGCAGTTCCTCCTCGAGATGGCCCGAACCGCCCGCGCAGCCGCACTGAAGGAGTTCGAAGATCTCGAAGCTTTCGCTGGCCGCAAGCTCGCAGCCTGGGACGTAGGTTTTTATGCCGAGCGGCTGCAGCGAAGCCGATACTCGGTGTCCCAGGAAGAAATGCGGCCGTACTTCCCGCTGCCGCATGTGCTCACCGGCCTCTTCGAAGTAGCCACGCGGCTCTTCGGCGTACGCATCACGGAACGGCAGGACGTACCTGTCTGGCACCCCGACGTACGCTTCTTCGAGATCCAGGCTGCCGAGGGTCAGTCCATCGGCAGCTTCTATCTCGACGCTTATGCGCGGTCCAACAAGCGCAGCGGCGCGTGGATGGACGAGTGCGTCGGCCGCAAGCGCTTGAGTTCAGGATCCGCACTGCCCGTCGCATATCTCGTGTGTAACTTCCTGCCGCCCAGTGGCGCCCGGCCGGCACTCCTCACACACGACGATGTACTCACGCTCTTCCACGAGTTCGGCCATGGACTGCACCATCTGCTCACACGCGTGGACTACCCGAGCATCGCCGGCATCAACGGAGTGTCATGGGATGCCGTGGAGCTGCCGAGCCAGTTCCTCGAGAACTACGCGTGGCACCCGGACGTTTTGCGGCGGATCTCCAGCCACGTCGAGACCAAAGCCCCGCTCCCGCCGGAGACACAGGCGCGGCTCATCGCCACGCGCAGCTTTCATGCCGGACTGCAGATGATGCGGCAGCTCGAATTCGCATTATTCGACTTCCGCCTGCACGCAGAGTACGACTCGTCCAAGGGCGCTCGCGTGATGGAGATGCTGCGCGGGGTGCGCAGTGAAGTAGCGGTCGTTCCCGTACCCGAGTGGAATCGATTCCCGAACAGTTTCGGGCACATCTTCGCGGGTGGTTACGCCGCCGGCTACTACAGCTACAAGTGGGCCGAGGTGCTCGCGGCGGACGCCTTCGCCGCGTTTGAGGAAAATGGCGTATTCGACAGCAAGACCGCCCATCGTTTCCTCGATGCGATCCTGACCCGGGGTGGCAGCCGCGATGCGCTCGATGCCTTCATCGAGTTCCGGGGCCGCCGACCCGATGTCCGCGCGTTGCTGAAACAGCACGGAATCCTCGCACCCGGCGAACTGGCGACATGAACCACCCGGAGCCTCGCTCTGGGGGAGAGCTTCGTTCCGGAGGAGAGCTTCGCTCTGGGGGAAGCCTTGCTCTGGGTAAAGCCCTGCTCTGGCCATGGGCCCTCACTCTCGCGGCCCCTGCGCTGTGCGCCGAGCCGACGGGGGAGCCGAACGGCAAACCGATCTACGTCATCGAGCAGTTGGTGGTCGGTGTCACGGACGCGCCCGGAGCGAACGGCGAGCGCATCGGGCAGGTCAAGAGCGGCGACAAGCTGGAGCTCATCGAACGTCAGGACGATGAGGCACATGTGCAGCTTCCAAACGGCAAGGACGGTTGGATCAAGTCATCCTACCTGTCCACGGAAGAGCCCCTGCAGCACAGGCTGACCGAGCGCACGGCCGAACTCGAGAAGCTCAAACAAGAGGCAGAGAAGCTCAAACAAGACACGAGCCGCCTCGAGTCGCAGCTGGCCGCAGCCCGCGTTGCTCACACCGCGGCATCCGCGCCGACCCCGCCACCAGCCCCGGCACCAATGCCGCCGGCAGCTAACACGCCAACAGAAACCGTTCCAGCCGCGGTTGCCGATGCCTTGTCGGGCGGGTCCACACCCGTACGGGAAACCGTGTTCCTGCGCTCACCCGAGCGTCCCGGTCAGACGCCATGGGCGTTAGTGCTCGGCACCTCTGTCGTGATGTTGCTCGCGGGTTTCGTGCTCGGCTGGAAAACCCTCGACCGCCGAATCCGCCAGAAATACGGCGGACTGCGCATCTACTGACACACTCCACGTCAGTGTTGTCTGACAGCGAAAAGCGGCAAGTACCCCTTTCATGGCGGGTCGCTTTGACATAGTTTCGGCAAGCGCAGCAATAGGCCTCGATCCCTTGACGGGTCACGCCAGCTCCAGCGTGCGGGGTGCGCCAATACCTCAAAACTGTGCGGTGTGTCGCTGGTACTACCCTCAAGGGGTGGCCTAGACTGCCGAGGATCGAAGTTCGACCTGGGGACGGCGAGCATAGCCGCGCGGACAACATTGAAATGAGAAGCGTTCGGCGCAGCGATTTTGACGTGACCAACACGGTCCAGGTGAGCTCTCCTGAGGCGGTGTTCGGTGCGATCAGGACCCTGTTCGAGCCGACCTGGCCCACCCTGTCCCTCAAACCGCTGGAGGATGCGTTTGCGTACTTCGAGCGGCTGTTCGCCGGTGACGTACCCGGCTATATGGGCGTCGATACCGTCTATCACGATCGGCAGCACACACTCGATATCACTCTGGCTCTGGCACGCCTGCTCGTCGGCTACGAGCGGCAGCATGATGAGCCTGGTTCTTCTGGCTGCTCGCGTGAGGCACGCGAGCATGGCCGGGTCGGCGGCGACCGCGCCCTGCTCGGGCTGCTCACGGGCCTGTTTCACGATGTGGGTTACCTGCGCCGCCTGGATGATCGGGAAATCACTAACGGCGCCGAATTCACGCGCACGCACGTGTCACGCGGCGCGCGCTTTCTCGAGGAATACCTGCCGGTGATCGGGCTCGCGCAGGCGGTACCGGTCGCCACCGAGATCATTCATTTCACCGGCTACGAAGTGCCGTTCGCACAGATCAAGGTAACTGACCCGCGCGATATCAAGGTCGGGCACCTGCTCGGCACTGCCGACATGATCGCGCAGATGGCGGACCGGTGTTACCTCGAGAAGTGCCGGGACCGCCTGTATGCCGAGTTCGTGCTGGGAGGCGTCGCGCTGCCGATGGCCGCCAACGGCGGGCGCCAGGTGAAATACGCTTCCGGGCTCGACCTGCTGCGCCAGACACCGGAGTTCGTTGCCGAGGTGCGGGCGAAACGCCTCGATGGCGAATTTCACGCCGCTTATAAGAATCTCGAGGTCCTCTATAACGGGCGCAACCCGTACATGGAAGCTATCGATCGGAACATGGATTTTCTGCGACAGATCCTGCGCAGCGAGAACTGGCGGCTGCTGCGCCGCAACCCCCCGATCTTTGCCGCGTCTGCCGACCCCATGTCCACCATGCGGGGGCTGATGCTGGGTTATATCAAGCGGGTCTGGGCTTCCAAGCACGACGTCCGCTAGGCTTCTCATGCGCTGCGCGCAGGGTTCAAGGGGGATCGCTTCGCGACCCCCGAAGAGCAGCGGCGCGAAGACGCGCCGGAAGGACAGCTCCCTTTAAGGACCGTCGACGGCCAGAACGTACCGGTGATACAACTCCGGTAATCGATCCAACACTGTTTGTTTTCCCGGTAGCTGCGCATCCTCCAACGCCTCGCGCAGCACATCCAGACTCAACACTTCGAGCGCGGGAAGCGCCACCGGCGCATAGCTCAGATGCCAGGGCTCCGGTTGCACACCGCCCTGGAAAGTGGCGTACGGGCGAAAGAATCCGAACCGCCGCATGTTGGAATCCAGCCAACCATTCAGGCGCGCGAAACAGCCGGACGGGGCGAAGTCCGCGGCGCTCAGTTGCGGCTCGGCACCACTGGGCAGGGCCGCGGCGTCAATGACATCGATTTCACTGCCCCAGTGATGGCGGCTGGCCCCGGGGAGCGCCGACCAGATCAGGATTGCATCGATCAATGCAGACTCATATAAATCGGCATGGTTTATTACGGCCCCGGATGCATCCAGCAGGGCGCGCGCGCCGGTGAATTTCCCGCTCCAGATGGCGAGCTGACGGTTGAAATCGCGGAACCCTGACACGACTTTCAGGTCTATTCCTGCTGCGCGGGCCTCGTTCCGCATGGCGGTCAGGGCCGCGCCAACGCGCTCGTGCACCACACACCTCGGCTGCGCCACGTCGCGGACATGAGTGGCAGACCTCCCTGTCACCTCCAGGAAATTCAGCGGTCGGCCTGAAATATCGGCGTTTATCGGAAACTCTCCTTGCGCTGCGGGTAGCCCGAGGAACGCACGGCGGGTAAACTCGGTGGGGAAATCATAAGGCGATGGGGAAAGTCTTGGAAATGCTGCCGGGATGGATGTGACAGCAGTCAGCCTCAAGTTGAAATACGCCGCCGCGGCCTTCCTGGTCGTGGCGCTGGCCATTGCCCTCGTGACCGGCGTGCTCGCTTGGCAGCATGACGTTGGGACGCGACTCCTTGGCACTGTAGCTGAAAATACAGCGCGCGATCGTGTGGCGATTGAGCTACGCGCGCGCGTAGCCGCCACGGCGACTCACGCGGCTGATTCTATTTCGAGCGCGGTCCGCTCCCGCGACACGGCCGCAATTGCGCGCCGCCTCCAACCCTTCGCTGACGATTCGACAGTCAGCTCCATAACAGTGACGGACCCCGAGGGTAGTGCCCTATATCGCTGGAGGCGCCCGACAGCACACCCGGGAACGCTGGGGTTCGAGTTAACCGAGCCGGTACGGGAACTTGTTGAGAGCATTCCGGGGGTCCAGACGCCGAAGACGTTTGGTCAGCTGACTATTGCGGTCGAGCAGGTCTCCCCGGTCGCCGCCACGACATTGCGGTCGCGCATCACGGCCGCGGACGCAGGCGAAGTGCAGCGCGGATTGTTGCTGGCAGGCGGATTGGCCCTTGCAGGAGGCTTGCTCGGAGCGGCGCTGGCCTGGCGCGCAGGACGCAAACTGGAACAGCCCATTGCCGCGTTGATCAAAGGTGCGGATCGCATCGGTCAGGGCGACTACACGCGGCAGGTCGACGTGCACCGGCGGGATGAGCTGGGTCAGTTGCAACAGGCTCTCGAGCGGATGCGGGGGCGCCTGCGGCAGTCAACCGTCAATAAGAACTACCTGCACAGCGTACTGAACAGCATGACGGACGCAGTGTTCGTCACATCGCCGGACGGTGTCGTCAAGGTAGCCAACTCAGCCGCCTGCAAACTCCTCGGCTATGCCGAAGAAGAGATCCTCGGGAAGGGCATCGCCGCCATACTGGATGAGCGGGAGCGCCAAGGGTTCGACCTGCTCCAAGCGGCTCAAGAGACCCGCGAGACGGTCGTCCGCACTCGTGGTGGCCAGACCATTCCCGTGTCATTTACCGGCTCACGAATCGAGACCGACGATCCGCAGTTCCAGGGCAATATCTTCGTCGCGCGCAACATTACCGACCGTAAGCGCGCCGAGCGCCGTATCCGCTACCTGGCCCGGTACGATGCCCTCACGAAGATTCCCAACCGGATGCAGTTCCAGCACCTGCTGCAGCAGACGATTGCGCGCGGACTGCGCAGCGGCCAGGTCGTCGCACTGCTGTACCTGGACATGGATCGCTTCAAAGAGGTCAACGACACGTTCGGCCACGGCTCCGGCGACCGGCTGCTCGAAGTGCTGGCGGAACGGCTCACACGCGCCCTGCCGAAAGATACCGTCATCGGCCGCCTGGCGGGCGATGAGTTTGCATTGTTCGTGGACGGATTGCCGTCGGATGCGGACAACCGCGGGCCCATTGCGCACCTCGCCCGCTCCATCCTCACCGAAGTCAGCCGCGCGTTTCAGCTGAATCAACATGAGGTCTTCCTGACTGCCAGCATCGGTGTTGCCTTCTGCCCGCGCGACGCCGAAAACGTCATCGACCTCATTCGCAATGCCGATGCGGCGATGTATTACTCGAAACAGAACGGCGGCAACACCTTCGCTTTCTACTCGCCCGAGATGAATGCGGCGGCCGTCGAGCGCCTGATGTTGAAGAGCAAGTTGCGCCGCGCCGTGGAGCGCGACGAGCTCGTGATCCGCTACCAGCCCAAGATCGACCTGCGCAACGGCCGCATCATCGGTGCGGAAGCGCTGTTGCGCTGGCGGCTGCCGGGCCACGGGGACATCCCGCCTGCGATTTTCATTCCGCTGGCGGAAGAGTCCAATCTCATCCTCGATATCGGCGAGTGGGTGCTCAACCGGGTGTGCATGGATTACCGGAACATGCAGACGGAGGGTGCCAATCCGGGGCGCGTGTCGCTCAACCTGTCGCTGAAACAGCTGCGTCAGGCGAGCTTCATCCTGCGCTGCCGGGCCGTGTTCCGCCGTCACTCCGTATCCCCCACCTCCTTCGAGCTGGAGATTACGGAGACGACGCTGATGGCCGATGCCAAGCGTACCGTGCGGCTGCTGGACGAGCTGTATGCAATGGGACTGCACCTGTCGATCGATGACTTCGGAACCGGCTACTCCTCTCTTTCGGCCCTACAGCAGTTTCCTATTGGCACTTTGAAGATCGACCAGTCCTTCGTACGCGACGTGAGCGAGGACGCTGGAGACGCCACGATCGTGAAAACCATCATAGAAATGGGACGCAGCCTCGGGATGGAAGTCGTCGCCGAGGGTGTCGAGTCATTGAGGCACCTGGACTTCCTGCGGCGGAACGCATGTCACTATGCACAGGGCAAACTGTTCGGCGAGCCATGCACCGCCGAGGATCTGTTGGCGCTTCTGATGCGCCAGACGGGTGGCGTAGCCCCGTTTGGACACCTGCTGCATCACGCCGATGAGCTGGCCAGCCGGTCAGCCTGATTAAGTCACATTCCACCCGGACGGCCAGGTGCCCCCGACAGTCCCGCACGCCTAGCCGCTCAGACGCAGTTAGAATCACTTCATGCCGTTCACATCGACGATGCGCGACGTGCCAGCTACACGTCGCTCGCGCGTGTGGAGGCGGGCGGCTCTGTGGACAGTCGTGGCACTCTGGATAGCCACCGCGTACTGGCAAACCAACAAGGCGCTGCCAGCCGGTGTTCACGTTGACTCCCCGTGGCATCCCATAACAGCACGCGATGCGACCTTCATCGCTGACATCACCTCGGCCGATGCCTATGGCCGGCAGAGCTCGAGCCAGGCGATCTTCGATGAGGTACTGGGTGTCATACACTCCGCACACAAGTACATTGTGCTCGACTACTTCCTGTTCAACTCGCAGCTCGGTACACCGGCGGGTGCCGGCCCCGCGTTCCGCCAGCTTTCGGGCGAGCTGCGCGACGCCCTGATCGAGCGCCGGCGCGAGCTCCCCGAGCTGCGGGTGTTGTTCATCACCGACCCCATCAATGAAGTGTACGGGGGCATTACCTCGCGCGACCTGCGCCTGCTACGCGCGGCTGGGGTCGAGGTAGCCGTCACCAATCTCGACGTGCTGCGTGATTCCAACTTCCTGTACTCCAGCCTGTGGCGCCTGGGAATCAAGTGGTGGAGCGGCGGCGACGCCGCACCCGGCATCCGGCGGGGAGACTCAGAAGACGAAGCTCAAGGCGGCTGGCTGCCAAATCCGCTGGACGAAAGCGCCGGAGCGATCTCATTCGGCGCATGGGCACGCCTGCTCAACTTCAAAGCCAATCATCGAAAGCTCGTCATCGCGGATGATGGCCGCGAGGGACTGGTCGCCATTGTCGGATCGGCCAATGTGCACGATGCCAGCAGTGCGCATTCCAACGTCGCGTTGAAAGTGACCGGCCCCGCGATCCGTCCGCTGCTCGAGAGCGAGTTGGAGGTCGCGCGTTTCTCCGGGTGGCACGGTCATCTCGAGACCGGCTCGGCTCCGAAGGGTCCGGCGGCACCCCCTCAGGCGGACGGTGGCCGGGTGAAGGTGCTGACCGAGGGTGGCATTCGTACGGAGCTTCTCGAGCGGCTGGACACGGCGGGGCGTGGCGACAATATCGATATCGCGATGTTCTACATATCGGACCGCGGGGTCATCGAATCGCTGCTCGCCGCCAGTCACCGCGGGGTCAACGTACGCCTCATGCTCGATCCCAACAAGGACGCCTTTGGCCACGCCAAGAGCGGAATTCCAAACCAACCGGTCGCGAGTGAATTGGTCGCGGCCAGCGATGGCGCCATTCACGTGCGCTGGTACCGGACCCACGGTGAGCAGTTCCACACCAAGCTCGTGATGATCTACGGCCCCCAGAACTTCTGGCTCACCCTGGGCTCGGCCAATCTTACGCGCCGCAACCTGGCCGATTACAACCTGGAGGCCAACCTCGCGATCGAGCTGCCGCGCGGCTCGCGGATCGCGCAGCAGATCCTGGATTACTTCGAGACGCTCTGGAGCAATCGAGCCTCGCTGGGAATCGAATACACCGCCGATTTCGGCTCTTACGCCGATCCCTCCCAGCTGCACTACTGGCTTTATCGGGTCATGGAAGGCAGCGGCGTCTCGACTTTCTGAGCCGTCTTCACCGCCTGCCCGGTTCGCGCCGCGATCTCGCCCAGCGCCTTGTTTGAGGCATCCTCGAACGCAGACACGACATCCCCGAGGCGATTCGCGGTGGCCATCGCAGAACCCTCCGCAACGAAGCTTTCAATGACCTGCCGCCCCGCACGTCGGCCTACCGTGCAATCGAGGACTACGTGGATCTCGGGAGCCACGGGACTGCCCCCCGTGGGCGATGTCGTCGAGTAGTCCGCCTCGAATCGCCGGATCACGATCTGCAGCAGGTAGTCGGATGAGAAGGCGCTTGCGGAATCCTGCACCGTAGACCACGTGCCGCTGGCGCGCAGGGCGTCCACTGCCAACGCTTCAACAACAGCGGGCAGGGCCGCCGGCCAGCGGCTCCCCACGTAATAACTCATCCGATGGTCGGATTGGACCAACACGATGTGGTCCGAGTCGAGGCCCGGGCCTGCCATCGGGCGACCGACGTACATCGAGGCGCTGGCGTGCGCCAGGTCGGACTGCGGGTGAGTCGCTGCCCGCAGCACATAAACCTGGGTGGCTGGCGCACTGCTGCGAAATCCGCCCGAGCAGCCTGCGAAGGTGGCCGCCATGGCGGCGGCGCAGACCGTGCATCGCCATTTGCGTCGCATGCCCATCACCGGGGAATCTCCACGCCTATCTGCTGCGGTTGATACAGAAGCTGAGATGGATTCTGGCGCAGGCTGCTCGAAAGCTCGCGGATTTCCTCGGCTGCGGAGCGACCTTCGCGCAGCAGGCGCTGTAGCTCCGGTAACCCGTCGCGAGTAAATGAACGCAGGTCCTGACGATTGTCGCCAATGAGTTTCTCGATCTGATCCGTTGCATTCGCAAGGTTATCCGCGACCACACGAACTCTCTGCAACGCGGTCACAACTTCCGGGCCCGCCTGATCCACAACCTGACGTGCGCCCTTTGCCGAGGCGGCGAGGTCCACCGTCGCAGTGCGCAGTTCGTTGACGAGCGTATTGACGTCCCGCAGGGTCTGCGGCAATCCCGCACTCGCCTTATCGATGTTGTTCAGGGCATTTGTGATTGCGACAATGTTCTTATCGCTCAAGGCCCGCGCGGCGCGATCAACGAGTTCGCCCGCCGAGGCCAGCACATCCGGCAAGCGGGCGAGGAAGACATCGAAGCGCGAGCGGGAAGAACGGATTACCGGGTATTCGATTCCGGAGACGACGGGCGGCAGAGGCACATCGGCTCTCATCTGTTGCAGATCGATGTACAGGAGGCCCGTCACGCCTTGTAACTCGAGTTGCGCCACCGTTCGGTCCGATATGGGTGTGGATGAATCGATGTCCACAATGACCTGCACTCGTCCGGGGTCTCTTGGGTCGATGTGCATTTGTTGCACTCGACCTACCCCGACCCCGAGATAGCGCACGGCCGCGCCACGCTCGAGCCCACTCACGCTGCCCTCGAAGTAGATTTCATACCGTCGAAAGCTCTTGTGCTCGCGGCTGTCCGAATACCAATAGACGAACAGTCCGGCGACCAGGGCCACCACCAGCACGAAGGCGCCCACAGCCGCGTAGTTAGCTTCACGCTCCATGGGGCCCTACTGATGCGCCGACCGCGGCGTAGTTGGCATTACGTTCCATGGCGCTCTACTTTTCCCTTCGCACGTTCGTCGAGCCGGCCAACCGCGCGCTCGCCGTGGAAGTAGGATTGAATCCACGGATTGGGGTTCTGCACGATGCCATCGAGCGTATCGACTTCCATACGTTGATCGACGATCACCCCCACACGATTACAGGTACGGAAGATGGAGTCCAGATCATGCGTGATCATGACGACGGTGAGCCGCAGTTGCTTCTGCAGATACAGTATCAGCTCATCGAACTCGGCAGCGCTGATCGGATCCAGGCCGGAAGTGGGCTCATCGAGGAACAGCAGGCGCGGATCGAGCGCCAGCGCGCGGGCAAGCGCGGCGCGCTTGATCATGCCCCCGGATAACTGTGCCGGAAATTTCTGCGCCGCATCGGCCGGCAGGCCCGCGAGCCGCACCTTGAGCATGGCGAGCTCGTCGCGTTCGTGTGCCGACACGTGCAGGTGCTCGAGCATCGGCAGCTGAACGTTCTGCATGACCGTGAGGGCCGAAAACAGCGCCCCCTGCTGAAAGGTCACACCGTATCGGGCCTTCACGGTACGCAGCTGTGTGCTGGACATCTGCGTGATGTCCCGCCCCTCGATCCGGATCATGCCGGCCTGCGGACGCTGCAGCCCGAGAATGCTCCTCAGCAGCACTGATTTGCCCGTACCGGAGCCGCCGACGATGCCAAACACCTCGTCCTCGTGGACCTCCATGTTGAGGCCGTTGTGCACGACCTGGTTGCCGAACCGGTTGACCAGGCCCTGCACCTCCAGCACCGGGTAGATCAAACTCCCAGCTCCATGAACAACACGGCGAACAGTGCGTCGGCCAGTATCACGAGGAAGATCGACTGCACGACCGCGACGGTCGTGAGCCGGCCGAGCTCGCGCGAGGAATCCCGCACCTGCATGCCTCGATAGGCGCCCGCCATGCCGATCAACAGTGCAAATACCGGAGCCTTCATCAGCCCAACCCAGAAAGTGCTCGGCGCGATCGCCTCGTTCACCCTCGTCAGGTACTGCGTGATAGGGATGTCCAGCAGATACCGGCACAAGAGCGCGCCTCCCATCAGGCCAATGATATCCGCAACGACGGTGAGCAGCGGCAGCGCGATCATGAGACCGAGCAGCCGCGGCAACACGAGTGCCTCGAATGGATCCACGCCGATTGCATGCAGGGCATCCACTTCCTCGTTGAGTTTCATCGAGCCGAGCTCGGCCGCGAAGGCGCTCCCCGAGCGGCCTGCCACAATGATAGAGGTGAGCAGCACGCCCATCTCGCGAAGCACCCCGATCGTCACCAGGTCCACCACGAAGATCTCGGCACCGAAACGGCGCAGCTGCTGGGCGCTCATGTAGGCGATGATGACGCTGATGAGGAAGGCAATCAGGGCCGTAATGGGTATGGCCGTGATGCCCGTGTCGTAAATGTGGCGGGCGATGGAGATGGGCCGTAACCGCTTCACGCTGGTCGCGGCCCTGCCCATCGTCCGGAAGACCCGCCCAAAAAAGGCCAACGCGGTTATGAGGTCGCGCCATTCCCGCACGGAGTAGAGTCCGATCTCCGCCAGGCCGTATTCGGCCAGCGGCCCGATTCCAAACTCCTTCTCGTCCTTGCAGAGCGGAGGACCCTCGCCCTTCAGCGTCGAGTCCACGAGTCGCAATTGATCGGGAGGCGCGCCCTGAAACTGTACCTCGGCGCCTGCCTCACGCGCGTTCTGCAGAAATTCACGCAAGCGCCAGGCGCCGGTGAGATCGAGCGCGGTCAGACCCTTGGTACGGATGAAAACGCGGCGTGTGTTTGTCAGGTCAACCGCGGCCAGCTCGGCATCGAGCTGCTCGAGCTCGAGCGCCCGCCACTCTCCGGTCAGCTCAATCTCGAGGCCCTGCTCGAAGCGCCGCACCTCGAGCAGCATGCATCAGGTGTCGTCGCGGTAGCGGCGGATCCTGATCGCCGCAAAAACGAGCACTGCGGCCACCGCGAGGCCGAGCCACAGGTCGATGTTCAGGAATGCCCTGCTCATGGAGACATTGTCGAAGAGCGCGGCCAGGGAGTAAACCCGGCCGTGGCCGATACTCTCCGGACCGATGGGCTTCGTGAGCAGCGCATCCCAGATTCCCGACCAGCTGCGATACTCCAACAGACCCTGGGTGTAGCGAGTACCGAAAGCAGCCCTTTCGATGATAATCGCGATAAGCGGGGGTAAGGTTGCCCACAGAAACACGTTCCTGCGGGCCCAGGCGGACACGAGCAGCAGGAAGGCGGCCATGGGGGCGTACCAAAGCATCGACACGAGCAGGCCGTAGAGCATCAATCCCTGCACCTTCAGCCACGCGACGGTGTCCCAGGCGACAGCGATGTTCGGAAGCGATCCGTGGGCAGTGCGAGCAGCCCAGATAATCTGGAACAGGATGCCGCACACCATCGCGGTCAAGTACACACCGAGCGGTACCACGACCACGGCCACGAGAAGCTTGGATATCACCGTACTCGCATCGGAGACCGGCAGGGACTTCCAGAACAGGATGCTCCGGTCCTTGCGCTCCTGGTACAGGCAGTCCATGAGATAGAAGCTGAGCACGATGACCATGACCAGGTACTGCGGCACCGTCTGGCCCCAGAGCATGAGCGTGAACATGCCCAGCCGGTTATCCGCGCTCCCAAATTCCCCCTCGTGAGCACCAAAAGCCATGTTGCCGATGTGGATCGGAAACGCGGTCAACACCAGCAGCCCACCCACTATCAGTGGCGTGATCCATAGAGCGCGATGCTCCCAAAACTCGCGCCGGATCAGCACGAGCAGCGTCTTGAATGTGGATTGCTGAGCGGCCGTGCTCACTGGCGGCGCCAGGGCAACGGACGGGTCAGCGCTGGAGAGATTTGCGTCCGGGGTATTCATGAGCCCGCCTGCATCTTGGCGACGAATAGATCAGCGACCGACGGTGTACGCATCTCTCCCAGGCCATTGGCCACTGTGCCGAGCTCCGCGGCCGCCCGCCCCTCGAAAAACATCGCGACTCGTCCGAATACTTCGCGTTCATAGAACGGCCCGAGCTGCCGCGCCTGCGCGGCATGTTCGGCAGTCACCGTCAGCTGCACGTAGCGCTCCGGCAGGCTATCCAGCGTGCTGTCCAGAACAACATGGCCACGGTTGATGAAAATCACATCGGTGAGCAGATTCTCAATCTCCTCGACCTGGTGGGTCGTGAGCACGATCGTACGCTGCTTGTCGAGGTAGTCATTCAACAGGGTGTCGTAGAACTGGCGCCGGAACAGCAGATCGAGGCCCAGAGTGGGCTCATCGAGCACGAGCAGGCGCGCATCGATCGCCAGGATGAGGGCGAGATGCAGCTGAGTGATCATGCCTTTGGACAGCTCACGCACCCGGCTGCTCATCTTGATGTCGGTCTTTGCCAGGAAGTCAGTGGCGCGCGACCGGTCGAATCGCGGGTGTACGCCCCTGACGAAGTCGAGCGCCTGGCTGACGCGCAGCCACCTGGGAAGCACGGCAACATCCGCTATGAAGCAGACGTCCTGCATGATCTCATTTCGCTCGGAGCGCGGATCGCGTCCGAGGACCCGCAGCTCGCCATCGAACTGCGTCAGGCCGAGGATGGCCTTGAATAAGGTTGTCTTGCCGGCGCCATTGGGACCGATGAGGCCCACGATGCGCCCGGGCTGGATTGCGAAGCTGACAGAGTCTACGGCCGTCGTGGATCCGTAGGACTTCCTCAGTCCGCGCGCTTCAATTACTGCTGTCATCTTTCGCGGTTCCCGGCGTCGAGGGCCAAGGGGTACTCGGTGCAGCAGCGCCACCCTGTAACAGTTCAGAGGGCGACAGTCCGAGACGTTGAATCGTGGCGTAGACCTTGGGCCATTCCTCATCGAGGAATCGCTGGCGCTCGTCCTTCATCAGCGCCTTGCTCGCACCGGGACTGACGAACATTCCCAGCCCCCGGCGCTTTTCCACCAGTTGCTCATCCACCAGCTGCTGGTAGCCCTTGAGCACCGTCAGTGGGTTGAGCCTGAATTCCGCAGCGACGCTGCGGACCGAGGGTAGCGGATCCCCTTCCTTGAGGGCGCCTTCCAGAATCATTGCCACCACTCGGTCCCGCAGTTGCCGATAAATCGGCACGCTGTCGTCCCACTGCGGATCCATTAGTGCTCCGGGGCTCATGGCCGTAACGGAAGATTAGCCGACTAATCTACCAAAACAGCTGGCTGAGACTGTCCGAACCACACGTGACGCTGCTGGATCGTCAGCTTTGCAACGCGGGCGGTCGGAACTGCACCGGGAGCCGCAGACGTGGACTGTACAAAACTCCAGCTCAGGACCGCCGTGATGGCCAGAGCGCCCATACCGCAAGCGAGAGTCTTCAGGCTGTTATTGAGCGTGTTCATTGCCGTCTCCTCCTGACGCCGTGATCTGCCCTATGCATTTCATCGTCGCCTTGGTGTTGTATATGACTACATCACTACACTAGTGTCAAGCCAGCTCACTAAAAAAATCAGAGCGGGGTCTTGGCTAGGGCTTGGGGCACGTAGTGGCCCTCGTTGGAGGTGAGACGCGCAAAAAAGGTTGGAGAGGGCTCGTTGGGCGCTCCAGCGGCCCACTGCATCAGCGGCCCACTGCATCAGCGGCCCACCGCATCACCGGCCCCCACCCGCACCCCCTTCCCACGACCGGGCCCCCTTCCCACGACCGGGCTGCGCCCGGGGGCCGCGGCGCGCCTTGGCCTGCACCGCGGCCCGCGCGTACAGTTACGCCAATGACCTTAGACGACGATGGCGACCTCATGCTGCGTTACGCGCGCGGCGACCTGCGCGCCTTCGAAACTCTTTACGGCCGCCATCGCGGGGCCCTCTATCGCTACCTCGTCCGGCACACGCGCAACACGGAAACCGCCAATGACTTGTTCCAGGAGGTCTGGAGCAAAGTCATTGTGAGTCGCGACCGCTACGAGCCTCGAGCGCAATTCAAGACATTCCTCTATCGGATTGCCCATAACTGCTTCATCGACCATTGCCGTCGCGCATCCGTCCGCAACGAAAGCGGTGGCGCCGAGGACGGCTGGGAGAGCGCATTGCCCGGCTCTGAGCAAGACAGGCCCGACACCCGCGCCGAGCAGGCGCAGATAACGGCACATTACCGAGCCGCACTTTCGGCACTGCCGCCCGAGCAACGAGATGTTTTGCTGCTGTACGAGTCAGGGCTGTCGCTCGATGAAATCGCCACGATTAGCGCCGTTGGCGCGGAAACTGCGAAGAGCCGCTTGCGCTATGCGGTAGCGAAATTACGTGCCACCCTCGCGCCGTTGGCCGAAGTGTTCCCGGTCACCGCCATTCAAGGAGGGCCAGGCGCATGACCTTCCCTGAGACCGACGACGAGTTCGAGACTTATCTGAAGCGACGTACGGTGTTGCCGAACGGTATGTCAGATCACGACAAACTCGAGCCGCCCAAAGCTCTCGATGCAAGCGTGCTGAAAGAAGCGCGTGAGGCTGTCCACGCACACGAGCGGTTGAGTCGCGCGCCTCGCTGGGCCAGACCCGTGGCGCTCGCAGCAACTATTCTGTTGTGTTTGTCGATCCTGTTGAATGTCAGTCTGCACACGACTCCTCCAACGGCGAATCTGCGGCAGATGACCGCATCCACCGCGGACACGGCAGCTCCCACGGCTACGGGCTCGAACAGCGAAGGCGAGCCGCACGATAATGCAGCCAACCGTGCCTCCTCCCCGGAAGCCATCCTTCCGGAAGCAAAGGTAGTCGAGCCACGCGCCGCCCGTCCCCCCGTGCTCGCCGAGGCCAACACCCCGGCTCCTGATGACACCCGGCGTGCCCACGGCACCGCGGTCGATAAGGCGACAGCATTCCCCAAAGGCAGCAGTACTGCGTACTCACCAGCCCCAACCAATGTCGCGCCACCGGAGACCGCCGCCGAAAAAGCCGCGAAATTCGCCGATCGCGCCGGCATCCCGGTCCAAGGGATGAGCGAAGCCCGGTCCACTGCCGATTCCGCCGCCGACGAGCCAGACCAGCTAGCCAAGCGCAACCAAGCGCCGGGCCAGGCACCCGCCGCCTCATCACCGCCAGGTAACGCCTCACTGTCCGCAGCAACGCCTGCGATCCCACCTGGCGAACGGGCTGCCGAAGCGCAGAAGCAGGACGAACCCACCGCACTCGCCCAGCGCAAGGCCGCTGCCCGTGGGCCCCACCCCTCCGACCCAAAAGCCTGGCTGCAGCAGATCACCGCTCTGCGCGCCGCGGGCAAAACGGCACAGGCGGACGCCGAAATGGAGCGCTTTCGGGCCGCCTTCCCCGCCTATCCAGCCAAACCAGACCCTCCCGATGCGTCCGAGGCCCCGAAATAGCGCTCTCTTGCAGTAAAATCGCCGACCCTTTCGTTGGAATGAAGCACCCGTCATGAAGCCAGCCCTGAACGTCGCGATCACCGGCGCCGCCGGCCAGATCGGTTATGCCCTTGCCTTCCGCGTCGCCTCCGGTCAGATGCTCGGAGCGGACCAGCCAGTCAACTTACATCTGCTCGAGATCACCCCGGCATTGGGGGCTCTGCAGGGCGTACTCATGGAGCTCGCCGACTGCGCCTTCCCTACACTCAACAAGGTGGTCGTAACGGACGACGCCAAAGTCGCCTTCCGCGACTGCAACGCTGCCATGCTCGTCGGTGCCCGCCCCCGTGGCCCTGGCATGGAACGCAAAGACCTGCTCATGGCCAACGCGCAGATTTTCTCAGCGCAGGGCAAAGCCCTGAATGAAGTGGCGGACCGCAACGTGAAGGTGCTCGTCGTCGGCAATCCGGCCAACACGAACGCGCTGATCGCGCGCGCGAACGCCCGTGACCTCAACCCACATAATTTCACTGCGATGACGCGCCTGGACCACAATCGCGCGCTCAGCCAACTGGCAGAAAAGACGGGCACTCATATCACTGCCATTCGCAAGATGACGATTTGGGGCAATCACTCCGCCACCCAGTACCCTGACATCAGCCACACTGTCGTGAACGGCAAGCCGGCGAAGCCGCTCGTGGACCAGAAGTGGATCGAAGAAACCTTCATCCCGGTTGTGCAGCAACGCGGCGCCGCGATCATCAAGGCGCGTGGTGCTTCATCCGCAGCGTCGGCCGCCTCAGCCGCGCTCGACCATATCCACGATTGGTTCCAAGGCACTCCCGCCGGCGACTGGGTCAGCATGGCCGTCCCATCAGACGGCAGCTACGGCATCAAGGAAGGCGTCATCTACTCCTATCCGGTCACGATCACGGACGGTAACTACCAAATCGTGCAGGGTCTTTCGGTAGATGAGTTCAGCCGCAAGCGCATGGACGCAACCGACAAAGAATTGCGGGAAGAGCGCGACGGAGTCGCTTCTCTGCTGGGCTGATCGTTCGCAGTGATCCAGGCCTGCTGGGTTGACTCCCCAGCGCGGCCGCGCGCACGCTGACAATGAAAGCCAGGTGGGTCCGAGGCATGCCTCGGACGGGTGGGGCCAGCGGGGCCCACCCCGGGGGCCGACGTGAGCGCGCAACGCGCGTGCAACCGGCGGCGGCGCATGCGTTGAACGAAGCAGGCGAATGCCTGCGCAAAAGGAGACCCCTCATGCTCGGCGCGATCATTACGCTCCTCCTCGTCGCAGCCGCGGCCTACGCCGTCACGCAGGTCGGCGGAGTCATCACCCTGCTGTTCATCGCAGCGGTACTTTTCCTGGCATACCGCCGACTGTCCCTGCTGGCCTTCACGGCCACGTTCACCGTCCTGCTGATCGCCTACACCCTGCTTGGCGAATCGAGCGCGCCGGCCGGAGTATGGAAAGGATTTCTGTGGGTGTTACTGGCAGCACTATGGCTGCTCAACGTCCGTCCACTGCGCAAAGCGCTCATCACACGCCCCTTCATGAAGGCGTACCTGAAGCTCCTGCCGCCGATGTCGCAAACGGAGCGCGAAGCATTGGAGGCCGGTACCGTCTGGTGGGACGGTGAGTTGTTCACCGGCGCGCCTAAATGGCCAAGACTACTTTCCGCAAAGCCTCCGGTCCTCTCGCCGGAAGAGCAGGCATTTCTCGATGGTGCCTGCGAAGAGCTCTGCCGGATGCTCGATGACTGGAACATCACACACGAGCGCGGCGACATGCCTCCGCATGTGTGGGAATTCCTCAAAGCGAAGGGCTTCTTCGCGATGATCATCCCGAAGAAATACGGCGGCCTGGAATTTTCCGCGTATGCCCATTCCTGCGTGCTGGTGAAGATTGCGAGCCGCAGCACCACAGCGTCGTCCACCGTCGCCGTCCCCAACTCGCTCGGACCTGCCGAGCTGTTGAATCACTATGGGACCGAGGAGCAGAAGGATTACTACCTGCCCCGGCTTGCGCGCGGGGAGGAAGTACCTTGCTTTGCACTGACCGGTCCGCGCGCGGGCTCGGATGCAGCCTCGATTCCCGACACGGGAATCGTATGCCGCGGGATGTGGCAGGGCCGCGAGATCGTCGGACTCAAACTCAATTTCAACAAGCGCTACATCACCCTCGCGCCGATAGCGACCGTCGTCGGTCTCGCCTTCCGGATGTTCGATCCGGAACAACTCCTCGGCAGCAAAACCGACATCGGCATCACCTGCGCGCTGATCCCGCGCAACACGCCGGGTATTACGATTGGCCGCCGGCATTTTCCGATCAACATACCGTTCCAGAACGGCCCCATCCAGGGCAGGGACGTGTTCGTGCCGCTCGATTTCATCATCGGCGGACCGAAAATGGCCGGCGCCGGCTGGCGCATGCTGGTCGAGCAGCTCTCGGTCGGCCGCTGCATCTCGCTGCCTTCCAATGCCACTGGTGGCTCCAAGGCCGGCGTCTGGGCAACGGGGGCCTACGCGCGGATCCGCCGTCAATTCAACATGCCGGTAGGCAAATTCGAAGGTGTTGAAACCGTGCTCGCGCGCATGGTCGGCCTGACATACACAATGGACGCCGCCCGCTCCGTCACCGCAGGTGCAATCGATGGCGGCGAGAAGCCGTCCGTGCCATCCGCAATGCTCAAGTACCACGTTACCGAAATGGGCCGGCAGGTTGCGAACGACGCCCTGGACGTACACGGCGGCAAGGGCATCTGCCTGGGCCCCCGGAATTACCTCGCACGCGGCTATGAATCAGTTCCCGTGGCGATCACGGTCGAGGGCGCGAACCTGCTCACGCGCAGCCTGATCATCTTCGGCCAGGGTGCCATACGCTGCCATCCCTTCGTGTTGCGCGAAATGACCGCGGCACGCAATCCCGATCGCACGCGGGGAGTCAATGAATTCGACCATGCCCTGTTCGGGCACATCGGATTTACGATCTCCAACGCCGTGCGTTCCCTGATCATGGCGCTCACTCACGCACGTTTCGCGCGTGTACCCGCCGATGGACAGACTGCCCGGTATTTCCAACACATCGTGCGCTTCAGCTCCTCGTTCGCATTCGCCGTGGACGTCGCGATGCTGACACTCGGCGGCTATTTGAAGAAAAAGGAGAATCTGTCGGCCCGGCTGGGCGATGTACTGTCCTGCATGTATCTGGCCTCCATGGTGCTCAAACACCACGAGAACCAGGGCCGCCACAGCGAGGACGTGCCGATCGTCGAGTGGGCCTGCCGCAATCTGCTGTATCACGCCCAGGAGCAGATGCATGGGTTCCTGCGTAACTTTCCGAATCGGTTCCTGGCAGGCGCCATGCGCTTCTTCATCTTTCCGCGCGGCCGGACCTATTCCGCACCAGGCGACCGCCTGGGACGCAAAGTCGCCGATCTCGTAACCAACGCAACCGCGTCGCGCGAACGTCTGTGCTACCAGATCTACTGGACACTCGAGCCAACCAACCCACTCGGCCTGCTGCAGGAGGCCCTGCTGCTCGCACAAACCGTCGAGCCGATCGAGAAGCGCATCCGTGTTGAAGGCGTCAAGACCGGGCAGGTGACGGCCCTGGATCTGCCCGGACAGATCCAACAGGCTGTCGCCGCCGGCATCATCTCCGAAACCGAAGGCGCCGCCCTGCGCGAGTACGATCGGAAAATGATGGACCTGATCAGTGTGGACGACTTCGCCCAGCATGAGCTGGGAACGAAAGCCGAGCCCGTACCACAGGCACCCGCAAGATCCAGCGTTCATGTCGCCTGAGCAGAGTGCCGCGGCTACAACGGCTGGGCCGCCGGGCGGTGCACACGAGGCCGAGCCGACGGGCGCCACCATACAACATCCGGCCGAGCCCGCGCCGGGCGCGTTGCAACATCCCACCGCAGCCGCAGTCCCGCGGGACACATTGCAACACCCCAACGGGGACGCATCGCGGTGCGCCAACTGCGGCGCGTCAGTGCCGGGCAAATACTGTGGCCAATGCGGCCAACGACTCGAGCACGAGATCCATTCGGTCCTGCATTTTGCGCGCGAAGCCACTGAAGACCTGACTCATGCGGACTCACGCCTGTGGGGCACAATGATCGCGCTGCTGTTCAAGCCTGGGTTCCTGACAAGCGAATTCCTCTCTGGCAGACGCGCCAGATATCTACCACCGCTGCGCCTCTATCTCGTTCTGAGCCTGTTGTTTTTCCTGGTCGTTGCCTCCGAGGGACATGGCGTGCGAGCCGTGACCATCGAGAACGGCACCGGAAAACCATCCGTCGCGCTGGTGAGTCCTGATGACAAAGGCTTGGCTGCCCAGCCCGGCGAAACACTCGAGCAACGCGAAAAGCGGGTGTGTAATCCCGACTACGATGGGCCGGCGCGCTCGTTCGTTCTACCCTTCCTGCAAAAGGGCTGCCGGCACATGGTGGAGGATCGCGGGCGAACGGTGTCGGAAGCGTTCATGCACAATCTTCCCAAGGCCATGTTCATCTTTCTCCCGGCTCTCGCACTCGTAATGAAGGCCATGTACTGGCGCCCGCGCCGCTACTATGTGGAGCACCTGCTGTTTTTCCTGCACAACCACGCCTTCGCCTTTCTCATCTTCGGCGTGCTTGCCTTGCTGACGCGCTTCGTGCCGCCCGCTGTCAGCAACCCGCTGGAATTCATCGTGTGGCTATACGTCTCATACTACGTTTTTGTTTCAATGCGGCGGGTGTACGGACAGGGGCGCTGGCTGACGTTCACAAAGCTGGTTGTGTTGTTCTTTGCTTATTTGAGCGGCGTGGCGGTCGTACTCGCGATGACGGCCCTGTACAGCGTTTATTCCGTCTGAGCAACGCGCATGTCGCCGAGAGCCAACAATGTAGCGGCCAACGGCATCACGAGCCGGGTGTTAAGCTCCGGTGCGCGGCCAACCCCTCGGCCGTCCAACTATGGTTTACGGAGAGTTCAGCCATGCGTATGTTTGCAATCACCGCCGCGCTCGCACTTGCGGCTACGGTTGTCTGGGCCCAGGAGCGCACACCCGCGCCGGCCAGCGCCGAGGCGTACATCATCAGCCCGAAGGACGGTGCCAAAGTCTCGAGCCACTTCGTGGTGCAGTTTGGCCTGAAGGGGATGGGTATTGCCCCCGCGGGCATGAAGTTCGACAACAGCGGGCACCATCATCTGTTGATTGACACGGATGCACCTGCCGAGCTTGGCGCGCCCCTGCCGGCATCCGAGAAGATTGTGCACTTCGGCAAGGGCCAGACCGAGACCCCACTGACCCTGCCCCCGGGCAAGCACACGCTGCAACTGCTTCTCGGCGACTACAGCCACGTGCCTCATAACCCGCCCGTGATGTCGAAGAAGATCACGATCACCGTAACCAAATAAGGGTTAGCCTTTTGTGCCTCGCGCTGTTCTTCATGTTGACATGGATGCGTTCTATGCATCGGTTGAACAGCGCGACAACCCTGAGACCGCTGGCAAGCCCGTCATCGTTGGCGGGATCGATGGCCGCGGCGTCGTAGCCGCCGCCAGTTACGAAGTCCGCAAGTTCGGCGTTCACTCGGCAATGCCCATGAGCACGGCATTGCGGCTGTGCCCCCATGCGATCTGCATCCGGCCACGCATGGCGCGCTACAAGGAAGTCTCCAACCAGGTATTCGCCATTTTTCACGAGGTGACACCCCTCGTTCAGGGCCTTTCCCTGGATGAAGCCTTCCTCGATGTGACCGGTAGCGCGGCGCTGCTTGGGGATGCGGTCGCGATTGCGCGTCGCATCAAGAGCCGCATCCTCGAGACGACCGCCCTCACAGCCTCAGTGGGTGTCGGCCCCAACAAGCTGGTTGCGAAGATCGCATCGGACCTCGGCAAGCCTGATGGCCTCACCGTGGTCACGCCCGAGAGGGTCCACGAGGTGCTCGACCCTTTGTCCGTGCGGCGGCTGCCCGGCCTCGGCCGCAAAACCGGGCAGAAGGTTGAGGAGCGCGGAATTCGAACCTTTGCCCAGTTACGCTCGGCGCCAGATTCAGTGCTATGGCCGTTGTTCGGCCGATACACCCAACGTATGCGCGAGCGTGCGGCCGGCATCGACGATCGGCCCGTGTACCCCGATCTCGAAGAGAAATCCATCAGCGCCGAGGATACCTTCGATCGCGATCTGGGCGATCCGGGGGCCCTGCGCGCCCGGTTGTCCCAGCTCGCCGACCGCGCCTGTGAGCGGCTGCGCAAGAAGCACCTCACGGCCCGGTGCATCGGCATCAAAATCCGGCGGGCCGATTTCTCCACCTTCACACGCCGACGAGTGGTCGCGCCGCCGACACATGATGGGCGTACTATCGCGAAAGTGGCGAACGAGCTGCTCGCGCGCTGGCTGACCGAGAATCCAGGAGAGAAACTTCGGCTGCTGGGGGTGGTCTTGAGTGACCTGAGCGTCGCATCCCAGCTCGGCCTGTTCGAAGACACGCCGCCTCACACGAGCCGCCTGGACGCCGCGCTGGATGAGGCCCGGGCGCGCTTCGGAAGCCGAGCGCTGCGGCGTGGAAATACGATCAAGTAACATTGGCGCATGTATCTTTCTTTTTTTGGTCTGAACGAAAAGCCGTTCGCGATCACCCCTGATCCGCGCTATCTGTATTTGAGCGAGCGCCACGCTGAGGCCCTGGCTCACCTGCTCTACGGCATCAACGAGGCAGGCGGATTCGTGCAACTCACCGGGGAAGTCGGCACCGGCAAGACCACGATAGTGCGTTCGCTGCTGGCGCAGACCCCGAAGAACGCGGAAATCGCGCTCATCCTCAATCCGAAGATGACCGCGCCCGAGTTCCTGCTGACGATCTGCGAAGAGCTGGGCATAGGCGTCCCGGATTCGGCGACCGAGAGTCTCAAGGACCTGGTGGACATCCTCAGCGGCTACCTGTTGCGCGCCCATGCAGGCGGCCGCCGGGTCGTGGTCGTGGTGGACGAGGCACAAAACCTCGCGCCGGCTGTTCTCGAGCAGGTACGGCTGCTGACCAATCTTGAAACCAACACGCGCAAGCTCCTGCAGATCATTCTCATCGGCCAGCCCGAGCTGCGCGAGCTGCTGGCGCGTAACGAGTTGCGGCAGCTGGCTCAGCGCATCACCGGGCGTTACCACCTCAACCCGCTGACTCACGAAGAGACCGCGGCCTACGTGCGACATCGTCTGCGCGTCGCGGGGGCGACCAGTGACATCTTTTCCCCGCCTGCGCTTGCCGAAGTTTATCGGTTGGCTGTCGGAGTGCCGCGCGTCATCAACGTAGTCTGCGATCGCGCACTGCTCGGCGCCTACTCGATGGACCGCCATCGCGTTACAGCCAGTCTGGTGCGCCATGCGGCCGGGGAAGTGTTTGGAAAACGCTTCACACCCCGCTGGCTGCCGTGGCTCGGCGCAGGCGCGGCGGCTGCAATGCTGGCGATTACAACCATCCTGCTGTGGAATCTTCGGCCTTGGCACTCAGCGTCACAGGCCACGGCGGTCACCACGGCCGCGAAGCACGTCGCCGCAGTTACCGGCGAGATCCCACCACCGATCGTAATGGGCCGCCCTGGGCCACCGACACCAGTGACCGCGCAGAGCCCGTCAGGCTCCAGGTTGGCACTCTCGGGCCATGAGTTGACCGAACTGCTGGCCAAACACGCCGCCGAGACCGATACTGACAGTGCGTTCTCCAAGCTGTTCGGGCTCTGGAGGATTCAATACGTCCCAGCGGGGGTCGATCCTTGCAGCCAGGCCTCCAATCAAGGGCTTGAATGCTTGAATCAGCGCGGTTCCTTCGGCCAGTTGCGACTGTACAACCGACCAGCCATTCTGATGCTCAATGACGATGCGGGCGCCACGCACCAAGTGGTCCTGACGGCGCTCGACGACGAGCATGCGAGCATCCAAATGGCAGGGGCCCGCCACGAGGTCAGCATCGGCGAACTGTCACGTTACTGGTTCGGTGATTTTGTAATGTTGTGGCGGCCTGGCACGAGCCAGGTAAAGTCCCTGTCACAGGGTATGCGAGGCGATGACGTACGCTGGCTGCGACAAAGCCTGCAGCGAGTGGAGGGTGCACGTAGTGACGGACCGGTGAGCGACGTGTTCGATGCGGATCTGAGCAAGCTCGTCCGTGATTTTCAGCGCCAGCACCGGCTCACGGTGGATGGGATCGCCGGCGTGCAGACGCAAATCGTGCTCGCCAGCGCGGTGGCTCCCCCCGACTCGCCGTTCCTCTATCTGGCCGATACCCACGGCGGTTGACCGATGTCGTTCATTCTCGATGCACTGAAAAAATCCGAGAGCGATCGCCAGCGGCAGTCCGGTCCCGCGCTGTTTGAAGTCAAGGTCGCGCCTCCGAAGTCCAGATTCCCGGTGTGGGCAATTGCCATAGCTGCATTGCTCGTCATCAACATGATCATCGTCGGGTGGATGCTGCTGCGTCGCGCATCGCGCAGCGATGACACCACCGCAGCAAACACTCCACCCGCTGCAACAACACCTGCTCCTGGCACTGCGGCACCTCCCGCAGCATCGCCACCGCTGGCTGCCGCAGCTCCGCAAACCGCGCCCCCGCTCAATGGCGCGCCTTACAACGGGCCGCCATACAACAGCGCTCCTTCCAACGGCACGCCTCCCAATGGGACGCCTCCGAATAGCGCCTCGTACAGCAGCGCACCCTATAACGGTGGGTCTCCCACTGGCGCGTACCCGGGCAGCCCGCAGCCAGCCTACCCGCAGTCCGGCAACCCACCGCCCAACAACATGTCAGCCGGTAACATGCCGTCCGCCAATGAACCGGCAGCAAACACGCCCGCGCCGTCACAGTGGCAACCTGGGGCTCAACAAAGCACGGGCACTACCCAAAGCCGCATGTCGCAACGTGACCAGAACGAACCCACGCTGGCGCGCAACGGCAACGCCCGCGATGCCGCCAGCGGCGACACCGATCCCGCTGCCAACCCGGATGACTATGCTCCGGCGACTGAGGGGGGCTCATCCTTGTTCAAGGGGCACGTGAGGCGTGGTACGGAGAGCGGCTTGATGTTGTATCAGGACATAGCACTCGTGCAGGGGTCCAACCTGCCACAGCTACGCCTGGACCTGCATGTCTACGCAGTCAAGCCGCAGGACCGTTTTGCGCTCATCAACATGCACAAGATGCATGAAGGGGACTCCCTCCAGGGCGGTGTCCGCGTGGAAGCGATCACCCCCGACGGCGTGGTGATGTCTCACAACGGTTCGAAATTCCTGCTACCGCGCGAGTGACTCATTCGGCGACATACCAACGCTTGTCCACCTGTTCCAGGCTGAAGGTCTGGAAAGGTAAACCCTGGCCGGACAGATCGTAGACGGCGCGTTGGCTCTCGTTCTCGTAGCGAGGCTCCAGGCCGCGGACGATGTGCAGAGTAGACAGGAGCAACTGCCGCGTACCCATGCTGTTTTGGCAGCTCGCCACCAGTGATTCCAACGCCTTCTTGCCCGTGACCCGGCGGAAATTCGGGCTCATCTGCTTGCCGTAGTATTCGTCGCAGCGGCCTGCCTCGAGGGATTCCTGTGCGTTTTTCAGTAATTCCACAATGGCCGGAACCGCAGCGGCCGTGGCACCGCCCGACCCGCCTCGAGGGGACCCAGGCTGTACCGCAGGCGCCCGGACCGCCACGGCGATGTGCCGTCCTTCGATGAGATCGTCAATCTGGGCCTCGATCTCGCTCGGCAGCGTCGCTTTCCAATCCTTCCCGTACGGCCTCACCGTCACTACATTCACGACCCGCACCTTGCCGTGCTCGCGCGGCTGGCGGCCGCGCACGACGATGTGTACTTGATCGCCCTTGTCGGCAATCGCGGCCAGCCCCTCCACCTCCGTGTATTCCCGGCCTGTCAGATAAAATTTGTAAGACAGCGTGGCGTAGAAGCCGATATTGGTCAGCCTCTCGATCTCTTCCAGCGGCATACCTGGTCCGAACAGCCTGGCGCGGATGGTACTGTCGCCCCGCTTCGCCTCATCACGCAGCAGGGTGAGTATCCGAAGCCTCAGCGCCTGCAGATCATCGGGATGGAGGGTAAAGGCCACCGCCTGGGGATCGCCGCTGGCAACCGCCGACAGGAACTCCAGGACGGCCATCCTTTGGCCGCTCGTCACTTTTTCGGCCATGGGCGCAGCCGTGGCTGGCGTCAAAAAGAACGCCGCCAGCAGCAGCACGGACGCACCATAATGCAGCAGCTTGACCATGCCGGTTCTACCACCGAAGCCCCGAACGCGCGCCCGGAGAATACCCCACTGATGGATATGACGAGATTCACAGAATCCGTTGGCCGGTAGCGACAAATGTCCAACGCCTGCGTCATCGTCATTCCGCTTGCGGGCACGGTGCCGCCGCAGCAGCAACTTCAATAGTTTTTCGAGTAGCCCACAGTGCATGATTTCGCGGGAACGCCGGTCGTGAGCGCTATGCCACGAGAGCGGGTACCGACCGGCGAGAGCCTGGTCGTGTTGACCCGTGATGCGGCGTTGGTCGAGACCCTGAAGGTGCTGGGCGCCGAGCATCACGTTGTCACCGTGGAAACTGAATCCGACCTGGCAGGCGAGCTGCTGGCCAAGCAGACCGGCGTGGCGATCATTGATGCCGCCGCCGCATCCACCCCGGTGGAGCGGCTCACCGAACGGCTGAAATCCCAGTTTCCGGACCTGGTGCTCATCGTCGCGGGCCGTCTGGATGATCAGAGTGCGCTGGCCGCCCAGATCACCACGGGGACCGTGTATCGATTTTTGCATAAGCCCGTTTCCGACCAGCGCGTAAAGCTGTTCGTGGACGCCGCCTGGCGCAGGCACGGCGAGGAGCTTTCGGGTGTTGCCGACCTGATGGGAGCGACGGGAGTGCTTCCCGGCGAGCGCGCGCCACTTCCGCGGAATGCGCTGGTTATTGGTGGCGTGGTATTGGTCGCGCTGGCCCTGACAGGTGGTTGGCTCATGACGCGCAAGCCAAGCGGCCTGTCCGTTTCGGCTCCCCACACAGCCACAGCGCCCGCCACGGGTGACGAAATATACGAAGCTCTCCTGGCGCGTGCCGACAAAGCATTCGAGGCAGGCGCACTCGTGAGCCCTGCAGGCGAGAACGCCGCAGATCTCTACAAGCAGGCGCTGCGCCGTAACGGGGGCGACCCGCGCGCCGCCGCGGGAATCGAAAGAGTCATCGACAAACTGTTATCGGCCGCTGATACACAGTTGGCTGGCCAGCATCTGGATGAGGCCCAGAAGCTCACCGAGCAGGCGCGTGCGGTCAAACCGGATCACGTGCGGGTCGCATTTCTCGCCGCGCGGATCGGCAAGGAGCGCGAACGCTCGGTGTTGACCCAGGCACGCGCGGCTGCATCCAGCGGCAACATTGAGGGGGCCATCGCGGTGCTCGATGGCGCGGCCCGGGAAGGCAAGCGCTCGACCCTCGTAGCCGAAGCGCGCCAGGAGCTGGAGCAGAAGAAGCTCGATGACCGGGTGAGGGATTATCTTGCCAAGGCTTCGGACCGCATGCGCCGTGGACAGCTCGTGGAGCCGGCCCAGGACAATGCCAGGTTCTTCATCGAGTCAGCTCGCGCGGTCGCCCCCAATGAAGCGGAAGTTCGCCTGGCCGCGCGGCAGCTCGATGACAAACTCGTGGCCGAGGTCCGCAAAGCCCTCGCCGCCGGCAATGCCGAAACAGCCCAACACTGGATCGACGTGGCCGCTGATTCGGGTGTCAGCCGTGATGAAATCACCGAATTGACACGCGAGGCACAACGAGTCCAGACGAGCGCCAAGGCAGACGCGATGGCGCGGCTCGCGCTGCTGTTCAATCAGCGCCTGACGCAGGGCCGCGTGCTCGACCCGCCCACGGACAGCGCGAAGTTCTATCTGACACAGCTCGTGCAGTCTGATGCGACCCACCCTTCGACCGTGTTGGCGCGCCAGGCACTGGCTAATCGGACACTGGACGAGGCCAAGGCGGCCGTCCGCCGCCAGGATTTCGTTGGCGCGCGCCGTTGGCTCGCCGAGGCGCGTGACGCAGGCAGCGACGAGGGCAGCATCGGCACGATCGAACATGACATGACAGCGGCGGTGGATAACACCAAGCGCGCGGCTGAAGTCGTGAATGCGGGCAGTCTCACGCTGGCGCACTATGCGCCGCCCACTTTTCCCGCCGGCGCGCTCGGGCGCGGTTTGAGCGGTTGGGTTGACCTGCAGTTTGTCGTCAAGTCGGATGGTTTGGTATCGGATGTGATCATTACGGGTGCAGAGCCGGTCGGCATTTTTGAGCAGGCCGCCGTCGATGCAGTTAGAAAGTGGCGCTATAAGCCCGCACAGCGCGACGGGCACGCAGTCGATCAGCGTGCCCGGTTACGGATGAAATTCGCACTGGATAAATGATGGCCAAGACAATGCCCGCCAGATTGCTCGTGGTAGATCAGGATGCCCGCTACGGTGAGTGGCTGAAACATCACCTGGGTGTCCTGCTTCCGGAATCCACTGTCAGCGCGCTGCACCTCAGCGACTTCGAGCGCTGGAGCCAGGAGCTCTCGGGACGCGACTGCGACGTGCTCATGCTGGCGGCTCCGTTTGGGTCGAGTCCCGAGGATCCCCAGGCGCAAGGCCTCGAGCTGTTGCGGCAATTGCGCGAGAAGCCGCATTTTCCCGCGGTGATCGCAGTGGCGGAGGACGGCAATGAGCTGACCGCCGTGCGCGCTCTGCAACTCGGAGCGGTGGACTACCTTCCCAAGCGCCTGCTCACGCCCGAGAGGTTGAAAACCTCGGTGCGGCTCGCATTGCGGATGATCGAGAAGCGGGTTGCCCGCCGGATCGCCAATCTCGCGAAGGATCCCAGCGCTCGCAAAAGCGCCATAGAACGTAACAGCGCGGCCGAAGCAGGGCGGGCAGCCGCGTCGGGTCGCGCAACGGACGTGGAACGTCCCGCGGACGCGAAAGCCATCCCAGACGGTGAAGACCGCGCCAATACGCAAGCGCCCGCGGACGCGGGAGCCGGCATCAACGCGAAGGGCCGCCCAGACGCGTACGACCGCGCCAACGCGCAAGGCTCCGTAGACGGGGAAGCCCGCGCCCATGCGAAAGGACCCTCTGACGGCGGAGGCTTCGCGGACACGCGGTCGGGAAAAGCGTCCAACGAGGCTTCGACACCGCTGCCAGCGGCGAAGGCACCGGGCGGCGAATTCATGGCCGCTGACTTCATCCCCGGCTACACGATTCACGCGACCATCGGTGAGTCGGAGAAGGCCGCTGTATATGTGGCGACCAGTGCGGCGCGCGCCGAGAACGTTGCCCTGAAAGTCAGCAAGACGCTGCGCGATGAGGCTGCTGGACGCCAGTTCCTCGAGCGTGAGTACACCGCGATCGTAGCTATCCGACATCCATCGGTCGTTCAGATCCACGACTACGGCATACATGCCGGTTACGAATACCTCGTGATGGAATACCTGCCCCGGGGCGACCTCAAGGCGCGTATGCAACAGGGACTGACCGAACAGGAAGCGCTGCGCTACGTCGCACAGATTGCCGAGGCGTTACAGGTCGTACATCACGCGGGACTTCTGCATCGGGATTTGAAGCCCCCGAATGTGATGTTGCGGGAAAACGGCGATGTGGCACTCATCGACTTCGGACTGGCACGGGCCCTGGACGGCAGCACGGCCAGCACCCGTACCGGAGTTTTGCGCGGCTCACCTTACTACATGAGCCCGGAACAGGCTCTGGGCGAGGTGCTCGATGCGCGGTCGGACTTCTACAGCCTCGGCATCATGTATTACGAGATGTTGACCGGTAAGAAACCGTATACCGGCGGTTCGGCGATGGATGTGCTGCAACAGCACGTCAATGCACCGCTGCCGACGCTCCCCAAGGCACTGACACATCACGAGCCAATACTCCTGAAACTGCTGGCCAAGTCCCGACAGGACCGTTACGCAACCGCCGCGGAAGTTCTCATGGCCCTGGCTGCCCGGCGGGAACTGATCCAATCCGGCGGTCGTGAAAGCGCGCCAATGCAATCGAGCGCCGCCTGATCGGCCCGCGGTCGAAGGCGGCCAAAACCTCCAAAGGGGCATTGTCAGCCGGCCAGCACCTTCGTAACATCATTGCAGGATCGACAATGAGCAGGCGAACGCCTGCATAAATGGAGAGAGATCGCCCATGCAAGCGGCCACAACTTCGAGTGCGGGCCGGCCGGCGTACGCTCTCGAAGTGCTCGGCGCCGCGGTAGTCTATTTCGCCACTGCCAGACTGGGTCTCGATCTGGCGGTGGTGGCCAAACAAGTCTCCGTCATCTGGCCCGCGACAGGGCTTGCGCTCGCGCTTCTCGTACTGCGCGGCCGGCGGCTGTGGCCTGCGGTCTTCCTGGGCGCGTTCGCGGCCAATTACCTGAGCGACACGGCGCTCCTCGCCTCGGCCGGCATCGCAACCGGCAACACCCTCGAAGCGTTACTCGGCGCAACTCTCCTCCAAAGGGTGGGCTTTCAGCCGGCAATGCGTCGGCTGCATGATGTAGCCTCGCTTTTCCTGCTGGCAGCCTGTCTGAGTACAGCCAGCAGTGCGACTGTTGGTGTCCTCAGCATGTGCCTCACCGGCACCGTGCCGTGGAGCGCGTTCTCGTCGGTGTGGTCAACCTGGTGGATCGGGGATGCCATCGGCGATCTCGTGTGCGCTCCCTTCCTCTTTGTATGGGCGGACCAGGCACGCAACCGCTGGCGGCTGCAGCGGCTGACCGAGGGCGGGCTGCTGTTCTGCTCCATGCTTCTGTTGAGTGTGGCGGTGTTTGTCGACCGGGGTTCGGCCATTCCCTACCCAGTGCACTACCTGATATTTCCGGCGGTCATCTGGACGGCGCTGCGCCTGGGTCAGCACGCGACCGCGACGCTGGTGTTTGGCTCGATGGCTGTAACGATCGTCGCGACACTTGCCGGGCGTGGCCCGTTCGTCGTGACCTCGAACACCGCCGCCAGCCTGTTGCTGGTCGCGGTGTTCATGGCGGTTGTCGCGGTCACAGGATTATTCCTGGGTGCGGCCACGGCGGAACGTAATCGTGCCGAACGCCGGCGCGCGGAGGACTATGCGCGGTTGCGGCAGAGCGAAGAGCGGCTGGCGCGGCAGGCGGAGGAATTGGCTACGGCAGATCGCCGCAAGGACGAATTTCTGGCGGTGTTGGGCCACGAGTTGCGCAATCCGCTGGCGCCACTGCAGAACGGCCTGGAGCTGCTCGCACTCGGCGGTAACGATCAGGCGCTCGTCACGCACGCCCGGCAGGTGATGGAGCGACAGCTGCGGCATCTGGTGCGGCTCGTCGATGACCTCCTCGATGTGGCGCGCATCCGCTCCGGCAAGATCGTGTTGGAGATCGAGCGCGTCGAGCTGGCCCTCATGATAGCCAGTGCGGTGGAGCTGGCGCGCCCACTCATCGACGCCCGCAGCCATGACCTTCAAATCATACTGCCGCCCGACACACTGTGGACGAACGCTGATCGGATCCGGCTGCCACAACTTCTGGCCAATATTCTCAACAATGCGGCCAAGTACACTGACGAGGGCGGAAACATCACGCTCAGTGTCGCTCAGCTGCAGGGCCATATCGTAGTCAGCGTGCGCGACACCGGAATCGGCATGGACAACGAGGCACTCGGAAGGGTTTTCGAGCTCTTCGCCCAGGCCGCGGGGAGCGCCCACGCCGTCCAGGGCGGACTGGGTGTTGGATTGAGCCTGGCGCGCAGCATCGCCGAATTGCACGGTGGCGTCCTCACGGCCCACAGTGACGGACCCGGCAAGGGCAGCGAGTTTGTGCTTCGGCTACCGGCTGCTGAAGCACCGCAGGTGCAGGAAATCCCCGCGGCACCCGCGGGCGAGCCGGCGTTCCGACAGCGGATCCTGATCGTCGATGACAACATCGATGCCGCCGAGAGTCTCGGTACGATGCTCGCCTACTCCGGACACGATGTGCGCGTCGCTCATGGAGGGGTGGAAGCTCTGAGCGCTGCGCGCGAATTTGCGCCGAATGTCATGATCCTGGACCTCGGCATGCCGGAGATGGACGGCTACGCGGTCGCCCGCGCGGTACGGTCGGACCCGCGATTCGCCTCGACGCGGCTCATCGCTCTGTCCGGTTACGGGCAACCCGATGATCGCCGGCGGACAGCCGACGTCGGCTTCGATGAGCACCTGGTCAAGCCGGTCGAGCACGATGTACTCAACGCGGCCCTGGGCTGAACGCTCAGATCGGCTTGCTCATCGGAACAAACTCGATCGCCACACCCGGAGCCACATCGTAATAGACGCGCTCAACACCTGAGTATCCGCGCGCCGCGTACAGGCGCACCCCGGGAAGTGTCGACATCAACTCGATCCGTGAAAACCCGCGCTGGCGCGCCTCGGATTCGCATTTCTGCAGCAGCATCGTGCCGATGCCCCGGCGTGCGTACGCGGGATCGACAAAGAACGCGCGAATTTTTGCGGGCTCGGTCCGTGGGTCGAGCACGCCCGAATCCCGTTCCGCGCGCTTGTCACCACCAAACAGCGTTCGCCGGTAACTCCAACCGCCGCAGCCGATAATGACCGCGCCCGCTTCAACGACAAAATAAGTTCCATCCTGGATGAGTTGCGAATCAACCCCAAACGCACCCTGCAGTGCGCCCTCGACCTGTTCCACCCGGTAGTCACCCTTGCTCAACTCCCGGGCCGACCGATCTATCAGCGCCCGCAACGCCTCGCGGTCTTCGAGAGTGGCCATGCGCAAATTCAGCATTACTCCTGCCCCGCCTTCGATTCACCAGTACTGGATACAAGATAATCGAGAATAACCGGCAGCACCGCATGCACGAGCGTGCCCGGACGCTCCGATCCTGCGCCCGCTTGACACTGCAAGCTCATAAAGGTGCAATGCGGGCCCGGAGCTTGCTGGCAACCAAAGGGTCGCAAGACGTCCTGTGGACCCGATGCATCTCGTCGATACGACCCTGTTCTATTCGCCCACGAGCGGTGGCGTCAAACGCTATTTGGACGCCAAGCATGCGTGGCTCAGCACCCATACGACGTGGGAGCACACCATTGTTGTCCCGGGCCCCGAGGACCGAATGGATCGCGGCGGCATATGCACGTTGGGCGGATTCGTCGTACCGGGGTCTTTCAACTATCGCCTGCCGCTCAACCCGCAACGCTGGACGGATCTGCTCCTGGCACTGGAGCCCAGCATCCTCGAAGCCGGGGATGCATTTCACCCGGCCTGGTGCGCCACTCATGTAGCCCGGCGCCGCGGAATCCCGGTGGCCGCCTTTTATCACTCAAATCTGCCGCAGATTATCGGCCGCCGCACGGGTGGGTTCATTGAGCGGGCAGTGGAACGTTACGTCAGCTGGCTCTATCAGCGCTTTGACGTCGTCTTCGCGCCGAGCCGCCTGATGTGCGCGTACCTGAATCACCTCGGAGTGCATCACGCCCTGTACCAACCCCTGGGTGTGGACACTGAGGTCTTCAGACCCGAACGACGGAAGAACGATCTGCGGGAAAAGCTGGGGCTGTCGGCCGATTCGCGTGTCCTGGTCTATGCCGGCCGGTTCGCCGGCGAAAAGAATCTGCCCGTGCTGCTTCAGGCATTCGCCCGTCTCGGACATCCCTATCACCTGTTGATGATCGGCGGGGACCACGAGGCCCGGCCAGCAACCAACGTCACGATACTGCCCTATCGCAGGGACAGCCAGGAGTTGGCGCAGTGGTTCGCCTCGGCGGATGCCCTGGTGCATGCCGGCACCAAGGAGACCTTCGGACTGGTGATACTCGAAGCGATGGCTTGCGGCCGACCCGTCGTCGCCGTCAACGCGGGCGCCATCCCCGAGTTCGTCGACGACACTGTCGGGATTCTGTCGCCGCCCAACAGTGCCAGTGGCATGGCTGAAGCCATCGCAGCGTTGTTTGAGCGCGACCTGGAAAAGATGGGCACCGCCGCGCGCGCGCGCGTGCTGCAGCGCCACACCTGGAATCATGCCTTCCAGGCACAAACACTGGCTTACGCATCACTCGTCGGCTCGCGCCGCCCCGCACTGGCGCCGCGCGAAGTCATCGAGCTCGTAACTGTCTCACCGCACGATCAACAATAGACGGCACAATGAGCGCCCGGCCTCACCGGCCAAGAAGCGTCAACAGCAGTCGCTTGCCCAGCCTGTTAGAAGCGAGTCCTAACACAACACGCCAGAACAAGCGCTTGCCCCACGGCACCAGGCGCGGCGTTATGGCTCGGTAAAAGGTTGTCGACACTTCCCGATGAAGGTGAGCTGACCGCGCAGGAAAGATCCATTCCCGCCCCCCAGTCCAGATACGGTAACGCCCCGCATCGAGCTGCTCCACGGTTGCGTCTTCCAAGGCCTCGGGCAAGCCGGCCGGGGCACTGGCGGCGAACGCCAGCGTCGCGGTTTCGTCAGGGCGATCAGTCGTGCGGCCGATGAGAGTAAGCCCCAGCGGCCCATCGTCGCGCCGACAACTGACACCACCTCGAAATCGTACGATCCGCCTGGCTTCATCCATTGGCGTCATCCAGTTATCCATGACGGGGCGCATTGCAACATCACGGTTTGTAACCCACACGCAGCGCCAGGGGCCACGTTACTTTTCGAGTGCTGTGTGCATCAGCCCACACGGGCGTGAGTCGTTCCTCGAGGACCTCAACCGGATCCACGCCCGTGGCTTCGACATATCGAGCAGTCGCGGACCACGTGCGCAAATATCCCAGCAAATGTGCGCGCTCCCAGTGCACCTCCATGTTGAACGCTGGAGGCGCAATTTCCGCGAAGGGGAAAGTCAACCCACGATAGCCTTCTTCGACGAACCGGCGTTCGGGTGGCCAGTAGGGGCCGACGATACTCCAATAAAACTCCTGGAAGAGAGCGTCGATTTCGCATTGCGCTACGCAGTCCCTGCTTCGCGCAAGCCCAGTGTGGCCACCCATGGGCACCCGTGCGACGCATGCGTCGCACCCATCGACTTGCAGCGGCCCGTACGTCCAAACCGCCAGCACACCTGAAGGCTTGAGCACGCGTTGAACTTCGCCGTAGAAAGGATCCAGATCGAACCAGTGCAAGGCCTGCGCGACCGTCACCAGGTCCACCGACTGCGATTCGATACCGCTTTCTTCAGCGCGCGCGGCCCGATACGTCACGTTGGGGTGTGCGGGCGCAGCAGCGACCTGTTGCGCACTTGCGTCCGTGGCTATGACTGCCTGGAATCGCTCCGCGAGTGCGAGAGTCGCCTGCCCAGTGCCGCAAGCACAATCCCAGGCGATTTGTCGGTCGCGGCACAACTGCGCCAAGTAGTCAAAAATCGCCGGCGGGTAGGCGGGTCGGAACGCGGAATACTGGGCGGCCAGCCTTGAGAAGTGGTCCTTAAAACTCATTGGAGGCGTCCGTAATAACGCGCTGATGTCTGTATTCTACGGCCTTCGGCCGAACTTTCCTCGGGGTCGGTGCGGTTGCGCGAGATGCGCTCGCTCACAATCCGGTGTGGTCCCTCGCGGGCCCACCCGTGCGACGCATGCGTCGCACCCCCGACCATGTTGCCGGCGCGAAACGCGCCGGATAAGAACGCCGTGTTACGGTACGCTGACGGCCTCAAATTACGCATCGCGCCCCGAGATACCTCAGTGAACTCAAGTCTACTCGAGCCCCGTCGCGGGCTGACGCTCGTTCACGCGACTTCGCTAGTCGTCGGCATCACCATTGGCACAGGCATATTTCTCAAGGCCGCCGTCATGGCACAGGCGGTGGGGACCCCTGCTCTGGTGCTGGGCGCATGGGTCGTCGCAGGCATCATCGCCATCTTCGGCGCTCTGAGCTTCGCCGAGCTGGGCGCCCTGCTGCCGCAGGCGGGCGGTGAGTATGTTTATCTGCGCGCCGCCTTTGGGGAGGTCCCAGGGTTCCTGTACGTGTTCAACAGCTTTCTCGTCGGTGGAGCGAGTATCTCCGCTTACGGCGCGGCGGTAGCCATCTTCCTGGCCGACATCTACCGCTTTGACAGTGTTTGGTTCGAACGCACGCTGCACCCCTTCGGATCCACGTACACGTTCCAGTTGGGCGTGCGGCAAGTCATCGCCGTGGGTGTCATCGCGCTGTTCGCCATTATCAACTGCGCAGGCGTTCTGCTGGGAGGGCGAGTCCAGACGCTGCTCACTGCTGCCAAAGTCATTTCCATACTAGCGGTTGCCGGTGGCGTGTTCTTTTTCAGTGGCTCGGCGGATTGGACGAACCTTACGGCGCAATCCGGCTCCGGCGCGGGCCTGAGCGGCTTTGGCGCTGCGCTGTTCGCAGCGCTCTGGGCCTACAGCGGCTGGCAGTTTCTACCCATGGCCGCCAGTGAAGTGCAGCAACCGGAGCGAAATCTCCCCCGCGCAATCGTCGGCGGCACCCTGCTCGTCCTGGCAATCTATCTGCTCGTGAACATCGCATACTTGTATGCCCTGCCCTTCTGGGAAGTCGCGAGCTCCAATTCCACGGCCTATCCGGATGCACCTTCCGTGGCAGCCAAGACCGTTCAAACATTTTTGGGTGCCAAGGCAGCGCCCATCGCCGCGCTGATCTTCCTGGTTTCATCGGTCGGGGCGCTAAACGGCACCATACTCGCGCGTGCCCGCGTACCGTATGCAGCCGCGCGAGATGGTCTGTTCTTCCAAAGCTTCGGACGCTTGAATCCGCGTACCCGGGTTCCAGTCATATCGATCGTGTTGGTCAGCGGTTGGGCTGCACTGCTGGCAGCTTCGGGAACCTTCGACCAACTGACCAACATGGCGGTGTTGTCCTATGCGATCTTCTGGATACCCGTCGTACTGGCCGTAATCGTGCTCAGGCGCAAGCTTCCGGATGCTCCCCGGCCGTACCGGGTGTGGGGCTATCCGTTCGTTCCACTGGCTTTCGCGCTGGTGATGGCATGGATATTCGTGAATGCGCTAATCACACGGCCCATCGAGTCAGCCGCTACGATCGTGTTGATACTGCTCGGACTGCCGGCCTACCCGCTGTTTCGCCGCCGCCGGACGGTGCCGCAGCCGCAGGCCCAGCCGCGGCCGCAGGCCAATGCGTCGGCCGCATCAGAGTGACTCGAGGTCCCAAACCGTAAAGGGCGCGCCCCGGCGAAGCCAGAATCCACAGCCTGCCTCACGGAAATTTGTCTTCAGCCGCGAGCGGTACCAGTTCGCGCTTCGCAAGTGCACATTGGAGTCCGTACGGCTGCGGTCGCAGTTGTGCTCCCAGTCCACGCGGGTCAGCGCCGTGAAATACAGTACGCCCCGGCACAGCTTCCCGAAGTTGGCGAGCGCACGATCGGCCGTCTTCGAATCAAGATACTGCAGCACGTCGTAGCACACGACGACATCGAATGGCGCGGCCGGCTTGTACGTTTCGATCTGCGTCTGCTGCCAGCCGTAGCGCTGGCAAAGATATTCACTCGCTTCGATCCCGGTGTACACGGCACGCGGCAGGTAGCGCTTCAGCCAGGGTCTCAGAAGCCCAGTGCCGCAACCGGCATCGAGGATTCGCCTCACGGGCAGGCCCGTGTGCAAGGCATAGGCGGCAATCAGACGGGCCCTGGCCTGAATCTCCCTCTTGCTCGTAACCGCGGTGTTCGGATCGTAGTAGAAACGCTTGTAGTACTCGTGGTCGAAGCTCATCAATTAATTCATGTTAATCAACGCCCTGGGACTCACCGTCGGCCAGGCCCAGCTCGGCGAGCAGCCGCTCGGGATCCAGCGGCTTTGGGAGACAGGCGTCCGCCCCCGCCGTCATTATGCGCTCGACGTTCTCCGGACTGGGAAATCCTGTCATGGCCACGATCCGGACATGATTCAGGGTGGGACGCGCCCGCAGGCGGCGGCACACCTCGAAGCCGTCCATGCCCGGCATCATGAGATCCAGCAGCAAGGCGTGCGGGCGGAACGACTCCACCTTCGCGCCCGCTTCGAAGCCATCGCGCGCAATCTCGATGACAATCCGGGAGTCGCGCGATTTGATTATCTCGGCAATGAACAGGCCGAGTTGAATGTCATCATCAACAATCAACACACGGTCGGGGCGGCCGGAGCTGCGCGGTACCGGCGTCGCGCCCCGGCTGCGCGCGAATTCCTCGACGTCACTGAGAAGGAAACGGCGATGACCACCCGGAGTCGTCAGGGAGCGCAGCAGGCCGCGCGCGGCCCACTGGCGCACGGTGACGGGATTGACCATCAGCAACTCGGCCACCTCGTTGGGTGTCAGGTGCGTTTTGTGCTTCGATTTCTTCATGATTCTCGTTTCCGATCCCTCCCCAATGAGGCCGCATCCGGCGGCCGGTTCCTTCTGCGCAGGCATTCACGATTGGTGCGCTGCAAGCTTTCAAGCGTTTAAATCGATTCGTTCGATTTCTTATTGGCGTTGTGAAGTTGGAAATCACTGATTTGACAGAATATCAGGACGTAACGATCCCAGTCGTCATGTATCGCGGCCGCCCCCGTTGGCGCGTTCACCGCGCGCCCGAGCGCTACATCACCGCCGGACCAAAGTCCCCCGTCTGCATTGCCGGCAGCACCGATTGTTGGTGGTGGTGCATCAATACGGGCCATGTTGCCGCAAGTTGGAATCGTGCACCAACATCTTGCGCTTCACGACGCCAAAACCGCCCTGCGGTCGTCATTATCCAAACTCCGGTACACTTCACCCTCACCAGTCGCGACATTGCCAATGGGCAGAAGCACCGCTGAGACGACGCCTCTGAAAACGATAGGCCTCATTTCCGATACGCACGGACTGCTTCGTCCTGAAGCTGCCCGTGCGCTCGCGGGTGTTCAGCGCATCATTCACGCAGGGGATATCGGTGGTCCCGAGATCCTCGATGAGCTGGGTGCCATAGCGCCCGTGGATGCCGTCAGGGGAAACAACGATAAGGGCGCCTGGGCGGCGCAGATCCCGCTTTACCTCGCACTGGAACTGGAAGGCGTCAGCATTTACGTGATCCACGACGTAAAGGAAATTGACGTTGACCCTCGAGCTGCCGGCTTCGACGTCGTCGTATCCGGTCACTCACACAAGCCGACGGTGTCCGAGCGCGATGGCGTGCAGTTCGTCAATCCAGGCAGCGCGGGTCCGAGACGGTTCAGCTTGCCTGTAACAGTTGCCCGGCTCGATATCTCGACGCGCGGAGGCACTACCAAAGTCTTGCCCAGAATCATGGAGATACTGTGAGCGGTTCATCGATCTGCCCCCTCGGCGGCGCCACCCTATTGCCGGCTCCGTCGGTGGGGGCGTAGATTCGCGCCGTGGCAATAGACACTCCAGACTCGTTGATGTCCCCCATGCAGGCAGATCGCCGCCCGGCGATCTGGCCGTGGCTGGTGATGCCACTGATCGCCCTGACCACGTTCTATTACCTGGACAGGCTCAGCAGGGAAGCCCGGGAGCAGGACGATCTGGCCCCAGCCCCAACGGCGGTTCACGCAGACACCCCCGCCGACTCGTCCACTACGCCCTAAGCGCGACCGCCCACGGCGCGTTGCGCCATTGCTGGAACCGAGGGGCATCAGCCCAACCAGCGTCTCGTCGTTAGCCGGGGACTTGCGACTTGCGATCTACGCGAAGCCGTAGGGAAGATTCGGGGATCCCACGATGCGCTCACCCCTGCTCTCGCCGCGCACGAACGCGAGCACGGCCTCAATCACATCGGGCGCATCCAACACTCTGTGATGCCCGAGCCCCTGTGTCGTCAGGAGCCGCGAATTGTGCCAGTGGCGCGCATAGAGCTCACCATCACCCCACGGCACTTCGGGGTCATCGAGATCGTGCACGATCAAACAGGGGTGTCCTAAGGCCGGAAGGTATCGGCGAACCTCCAAATCATGCACGTTGACCCCGGTAGCACGCTCATGCCAGCCAAAAAAACGCTCACGTAGATGCTCGCCTAGCCGCACATGACGCATGAAACGTTCGGCCTGCGCCGCCATGTCAGCCGCCGGAGCGATCATGACAACGCGCTTGGCATGCCAGCTCTCTGCCTGTGCGAGCGTTACCGCAGCTCCCCCGAGGGAATGCCCGACTGCCAGTGCGGCATTACCGTAGCGACGCCCAACCGCATGAATCGTGTTGATGAAATCAGGCAGCGTGCACAACTCGCCGGTACTGCAACCGTGCCCTGGCTGATCGAACGTGACTACGGCCAGGCCCGCTTGGCGTAGCCGCGCAACCCACGGTAGGAAACGGAGCCCGAAACTCGACCAACCATGCACGAGGAGCGCGTAGGGCTCCCGCGTAGGGTCGCCCCACACATAGGTAGCAATCGTCTGCTCTCCCACCGTGATCTCGCACCGCTGCATTTCGTCATCCGCCTGGACAGCGCGTGCACGTACGCGGCTGCTGCCGTAGGGGGTAGCGAAGAGACGGGCCGCGCGCTCGACAGTCTGCCGCGGCGCGAAGCATCCACCCAGTGCAAATCCGGCGCGCAACACGCCGATTTTCAGGAGTTTGCTCGCGGGCTGCTGCCGGGATCGACCGTGCTGGATCACTGGCGTGCTGCCGGTGCAGTGGGTTGATAGCTGACGAGCAATCTCTCGAGCGCCAGCTCGGTTCGGTGACGAGCCTCCTCGTAACCGAACAGGCCAGCGTCATGATGGAGGCCCAACATCAGACTGTAGATTTCAAACGCGAGCTGCGTTGTGTCCGTGTCTGTTCTCAAGTGACCCACATCGGCTGCCAACCGGATCGTGCGCCTGAGCTCATCACGCCAAAACGCCTGTTGACGCAGGACGTGCTCGCGTATCAGGCCATCGCGGCGGCCGTCGTACTCCACCGCAGCGCTGAGTAAAACGCAGCCGCTTCGATGAGCACGCGACCATTCACACCATCGTTCGGTCATCTTGCGTAACCGCGGCAGCCCACGCGGCTCGCGCAGAGCAGGGGCTTTGACGAATTCCATGAAACGGGCCCCTACCGACTCGAGTACCGCCAACTGCAACTGCTCCCGGGAGCCGAAATGCGCGAACACCCCGCTCTTGGACATCCCAGTACTTGCCGCCACGGTCCCGATGGATAGCCCCTCGAGCCCTCCCTCCTGCGCCAGCTCATACGCCCGAGCAAGGATCAATTCGCGGGTGACAATGCCTTTCTCGGTGACTGTGCTCGTTGCCATGCCCTAAAATAGCACGATCGTTCGTTCTATTTCCATCCACCCGGGCCCAGTCCGCCGCAGCCGATTAAGCGCTGCGGCAGGGTGGTGGTAGCATACGCGCCCCCAATCCACCGCGACCCGCACCGATCCTGCAGCCCGGCACCCATGCCGCGCCGGCAAGCAGGGCGCTAACGGTCCTCTAGCCCATGTCCCGCCCCGCAAAGACACGCGTCCCTAAAATCGGTTTTGTGAGCCTCGGCTGCCCAAAAGCACTCGTGGACTCCGAGCGCATCCTTACGCACCTCCGCGCCGAGGGCTATGAAGTTTCCCCAACCTACGATGCGGCTGATGTTGTCGTGGTCAACACCTGTGGCTTCATCGACGCCGCCGTTGACGAGTCGCTCGACGCGATTGGCGAGGCGATCGAGCAGAACGGTCGCGTGATAGTGACCGGGTGTCTCGGTGCCCGGCCAGAGCGCATCCTCGAGCGACATCCTCGCGTCCTCAAGGTGACGGGGCCTCACGCGTACGAGGAGGTCGTCGGTGCCGTTCACGAACATCTTCCCCCACTGCACGACCCCTTCGCGGATCTCGTTCCTCCACAGGGAGTGCGGCTGACGCCGCGTCACTACGCGTACCTGAAAATATCGGAAGGCTGCAACAACAAGTGCACCTTCTGCATCATTCCCGACATGCGCGGCCGTCTCGTCAGCCGCCGGATCGACGAAGTGTTGCGCGAGGGCGAACGGCTGGTGAAGGCCGGCGTGAAAGAATTGCTGGTGATCTCCCAGGACACCAGCGCTTATGGCGTGGACATCAAGTACGCCGCCGCCTCATGGCGGGACCAGTCCTATCAGACGCGGTTCATCGACCTGGCACGTGGATTGGGCTCGCTGGGCGCATGGGTGCGCCTGCACTATGTTTATCCCTATCCGCACGTGGACGAAGTCATTCCCTTGATGGCAGAACGGCAGGTACTTCCCTACCTCGACATCCCTTTCCAACACGGGAGTCCCAGCGTGTTGAAGCGGATGCGCCGGCCCGCCCATGGGCAGAACACACTCGCACGTATCCAACGCTGGCGAAAGGAATGCCCGGACCTGGTATTGCGGAGCACGTTCATCGTCGGGTTTCCCGGCGAAACCGAGTCTGAATTCGAAGAACTGCTGCAGTGGCTCGACGAAGCTCAGCTCGATCGCGTGGGTTGTTTCAAATACTCGCCTGTCGAAGGTGCGGCAGCCAACGCACTTCCCGATCACGTGCCCCCCGAGGTACAGGAAGAACGGTACGCCCGCTTCATGGAGCGCGCGGCTGCCATCAGTACACAGCGGCTCGCAGCCCGCGTCGGCCGCAGAATGCGTGTATTGGTGGACGCGGTCGAGAAGAATACGGCCATTGCACGCAGCGAAGCGGACGCACCCGAGATCGACGGGGTGGTACGGATCGCGAAGGCAGGCAAGCTGCGCGCGGGCGATTGGGCGGAAGTGGAGATTACCGGGGCAGATGCTTACGACCTTGAGGCGAGAATCCTGTCCGCCCAATGACCACCCAGCGCAGATGGACCGGCCTGATCTAAACTCCTACTTCCAACGCATCGGCTGCACGGCAGGCCCGCGCGAAGCAACTCTCGACACCCTGCGCGCACTGCACCTCCACCACGCACAGGCAATTGCCTTCGAAAATCTCGAACCGTTGAGCAGGGAGGCGGTGAAACTCGATCTGCCCTCCCTCGAGGGCAAGCTCGTGCACGGTGGGCGTGGAGGCTATTGTTACGAGCACAATCTGCTTTTCAGCCACATCCTGCGTGAGCTTGGCTTTCGGGTGACGGGCCTCGCCGCGCGGGTGCTATGGAACGCACCAGACGATGCCATCCGTGCGCGCAGCCACATGCTCCTGCGCGTTGATTTCGGCGCCGAGCCGTATATCGCCGATGTTGGTTTCGGTGGCCAGACGCTCACGGGCCCATTGCGTCTCATTGCCGACGTGGTGCAGCCCACCCCGCACGAGCCTTACAGACTCATCGCGCAGGACGGGGACTTCGTGCTGCAAACGCAGTTGCACGATTCGTGGAAACCGCTGTATCGATTTGACCTACAGCAGCAGTTCCAAGTGGATTACGAAGTCTCCAGCTGGTATCTGTGCAACCATCCGCAGTCGCCTTTCACAACCAACTTGATGGCGGCACGCCCGGTTCCTGGCGGACGGTACGGGTTGTTCAATAACCAGTTGACCTTCCATCGCCTGGGCGGGCACACCGAACAGCGCAGGTTAGGCAGCACGGATGAGATCCGCGCGGCACTGCACAGCCAGTTCGGATTGCGAGTGCCGGCGAACTCCAGGCTGGAGGCCGCCCTCGCGCGCCTCGTGGCGTGACCTGTCGGCAGCGTAAGCTGACTATGGGAATGCGTTGGACCGCGAGCGCCTCCTCGGTCGTGTGCCCCTCAGACGCCGGCAACTCGTGCGAATGCCCGGCAGTGTTGCCTACTCGACTGTAACGCTCTTAGCCAAATTGCGCGGCTGATCCACGTCCGTGCCTTTGAGGATGGCGACGTGATACGCGAGAAGCTGCAAGGGCACCGTGTACACGATCGGGGATTGGAAGTAACTCGTGTGTCTGGGCATCTCGATGACCGTCACACCGTCGCTCGGATTAATGCCGGCCTCGGGGTCTGCGAACACGATCAGCTCGCCGCCCCGTGCGCGCACCTCCATCAGGTTCGACTTCAACTTCTCCAGCAGGTCGTTGTTGGGCGCAACCGCAATGACTGGCATATCGGCGTCCACGAGCGCCAGCGGTCCATGCTTGAGCTCGCCGGCGGGATAGCCTTCCGCGTGAATGTACGAGATTTCCTTCAACTTGAGCGCCCCTTCGAGGGCGACCGGGTAGAGCGCGCCACGCCCCAGAAACAGCGCATGATGCTTGTCGGCGAACCGCTCGGCAAGTTTGTGAATCACGGAATCCAGCTCGAGGGTTTTCTCGAGCATCGCAGGCAACTCGATCAGCCGGGTCACCAGGCTTCGTTCGCGCTCGGCATCTGAGCCGTTATGCCGCGCCAGCGCAATGACGAGCATGCCGAGAGCGGCCAGCTGCGTCGTGAACGCCTTTGTGGAGGCAACGCCAATCTCGGGACCGGCCCGTGTCAGCATCACCAGCTCTGATTCGCGGACCAGCGAGCTCTCCGGAACGTTGCAGATGGACAGCGTGGACAGATAACCAGACTGCTTCGCCAGCCGCAAAGCGGCGAGTGTGTCTGCCGTCTCCCCGGATTGGGAGATCGTCACAAACAGAGAGTTGTTCGGTACGAGAGGACTGCGGTAGCGATACTCGCTCGCAATGTCCACATAGCAGGGCACTTTGCAGATCTGTTCAATGAAATATCTAGCAGTGGCAGCCGCGTGATAACTCGTGCCACAGGCGACGATGTGAACGTACTGCGTCCGTTTGAAGACTTCAGTCGCTGCGGGACCGAAGGCAGCTTCGAGCAGGCGGCCGTTTGCAACGCGCTCCTGCAGCGTATTGGCGATCGCGCGTGGCTGTTCATGGATCTCCTTCAGCATGTAATGCCGATAGGGACCCTTCTCCGCGGAGTCGGCCGACAGCTCGCTCTCGCGAACCGGGCGTTCGACGGTGTTGCCTTCGCCATCGATGATCCGAATCGATTTGCGGCGGATCTCCGCAACGTCGCCTTCCTCCAGGAAGATGAACCGCCGGGTGACTGGCAACAGCGCCGCGACATCGGATGCAACGAAGTTCTCCTCGACCCCGAGGCCGATGACGACGGGGCAGCCTGCGCGAGCCAGGATGAGGCGCTCGGGATCCTGCTCACTCACAACGGCCAGGGCATAGGCGCCCTCGAGCTCTGCAACCGTGGCGCGGACGGCCTTGAACAAGTCCTGAACCGTCTGCAGGTGCCGGTGAATCCGGTGAGCGATGACTTCGGTGTCCGTTTCCGAGCTGAACTGATAGCCCGCGCGCTTGAGCTCCTCACGCAGCTCATCGTAATTTTCGATGATCCCGTTATGCACGACCGCGATGCCGTCGCGTGAGACATGCGGATGCGCGTTGCGCTCGCTAGGTACGCCGTGCGTTGCCCAGCGCGTGTGGGCGATTCCAATCTTTCCGGTGGTCGGGACACTCTCGAGTGCCTCATCGAGCATTCGGACCTTACCTACCGTCCGCAAACGCTTGAGATGCTGAGTCCCATTGAGCACGGCAATGCCGGCCGAGTCGTAGCCCCTGTATTCCAGCCTGTGCAGGCCTTCCATCAGAATGGGGACGATATTGCGCTCGGCGATGGCTCCGACGATTCCGCACATGACCTTGATTGCCTCTGCTTGAACCGGTCCCCCCGGGGGGGGGCCCAAACCTGGCCTAGCAGTGTGCCTGAAATGGTGCGTACGGGGCGAATCACCGGCAGCTTAGCGCTGCACCGGAAAGTACGGCTCAAGCTTGGCAGGTCAGCGTTGGTGACATAATGCCGCCCTCAGCCCAGCGGGTTAGGCACGAGCCTTGAGGCTGGCGAGCGCGATTCGCGCCTCATCGAAACCTGAAATCTGTCCGTGCCGGCCAGTGCCGACTCGAGGTTGGTTCACCGGTCTCCCGACGCGCTCAGGATCGTGCCGACGATGGCACTGCCGCTGGTCACTCCGAGCTTCACGACGGCCAGCGGTGCTGGTGAGAGGGGATTCGATCCGGCACCACTCCCAGAACCTTCAGCGTGATCCGATAATTACCGGCAACACTGACATCGAAGGTACATTCGAGAGGTACGCCCTGCGAAGCATCCGCGATCGTGTGTACTTCGTTGAGCAGACCTGTCTGCGCCGGTGCGCTCGCGCAAGTTGCATTGACCGGTGAAGACTGAGCGTGAGAACTCGTCCAACTGAGCAGACACGCCGCAATGAACAGCAAGGAGCGGGATGAGTGCCGCAGTGACGGACAACGCGACGACGAACGCAAGGAACAGTTGCACGGAATCCCCGGTGTTTCCAGGCAGGCTAGCGTCAGGTTGCGACAGTTTGGTTAAAGGTAGCTGATATGCGACACGCAGTAGCACTAGGACCTAGGTCGCGATACAGTGGCGGATGCGATTCATTCAAAGAATTTTCCCCTCCGCTCAGGGTCTTGGCCGCATCCGGTACCTGCTGGCCGCGATCGCCCTGCTGAACTTGCCGCCTGCGGACGCGGCCTCGAAGCCTGATGTCACAGCCACGATCCGGCAGAACATCGAGTCGCGATTTCCCGGCGCGCACATACTCGATATACAGCCTTCGGCCATACCGGGGTTGTATGAGCTGTTCATGGGCGATCAGATCGTCTACACCGATTCAGCCGGTGACTACCTCATCGTCGGTTCAATGGTCGACACCCAGACCAAGCAGAACCTGACCGAAACGCGCCTGAACGATCACGGCAAGATCGACTTCAACGTTCTGCCGCTCGAGCGGGCGATCAAGGTAGTAAAGGGCAATGGCAGCCGCAAGTTCGCGGTGTTCTCGGATCCCGACTGTCCGTTCTGCCTGCAGCTGGAGAAAACGCTGCTGTCCGTCAACGACATCACCATGTACGTATTCCTCTTTCCGATTGCCTCACTTCATCCGCAGGCGCCCGCCAAGGCACACGCAATCTGGTGCGCTGCGGATCGGGCGCAGGCGTGGGAGCAGTGGATGCACGAGAAGAAATTGCCGCCCGCCAAGACGTGCAGCGGGGATCCGATCGATGGGCTGCAGAAGCTCGGCGATACCCTTCACATCAACAGTACCCCGACCCTGTTCTTCGCCAACGGCCGCAGAATCGCCGGCGCCATCCCCGCCGCCGAGTTGGAGAAGGCCCTGGGCGCTGCGGGCTCACCGGCGGCCTCCAAATAAATCAGCCGCGCGCGGGAACCCTCCGGCCGCGCTGTCAGCGGGGTGCCGCTATAGCGCGGTGAATCTGCTTTGCCGGTATCCCGATACCGCAGCAGAACTGCGCCAACTTGCGCACGGCGGCCCGATACTCCTGATCGACCCACGAGAACTCCAGCCAGAACTCCCGCTGCGACACGAGGGTGGTCGTGCTGCGACTGGTCATGAACATCCGCAAGGCCGCGTTGCGATGCGCAGCAAGATCCTGCATTGCATCCTGCAGCGTGCCGAGCTCTTCCAGAGCACGGCGAGACAGCAGCTTCATTACCGGTCGGGGGCTACTCACTCAGTCAACGTGCGAAACGCTTCGAACTCAGCGGTGGTCTGATCGAGTTCGGCAATCACTTCGCAGTAGCGGCGCCACGCGTGTCGAAGCTCATCAGCTTCCCTCGGCGTCACTCTTTCCAGGTTTCGACGTACGGTTTCGTGCTCTGACTGTACACGCTGGTGGCGATCCTCGAGTCGATCGAGCCGATCCCAGAAGTGGGAGCCGAGCCATTCGGCCCGCTGTTCTTCCGACGCACTCATCGCCTTCACCCTGTCTGCGCGTTCTTTTCGGAACGGGTGAGACGTTGGCCGAGGAGTGCTACAAATGCGTTTCAATGTTGAGATGAGTTTCATCGCGTCCCCTCATAAACCTCCTCGAGCGAAATACTCACCCCAACCGAGCGCGATTCGAGAACGTCATCGGGCGTTGTCAACACAGTAGGATTCCAATTGTCGCTGCGGCGGAAAATGATCACTTCCAATGACCGCTGTGCGACCACGACATATTCCTCAACCGAGGCGATGCGCCGATAGTTCAGGAGTTTTTCGCGCCGATCAATGTCTTCCGTCACCGGCGAGAAGACCTCGACGATCACGCACGGTTCGGTGAGATAGGGCAGGTCCAGTGCCTCAGCGGTGAGAGGCCCGCAGGCAACCATGAGATCCGGGCGATAAAGGAGGTCACAATCATCGACCTGCAGCCGCAATCCGAGGTCTGAAGCGATCACCTTGGATGGCCCGACGCCCAGCTGCGCGCGGAAATGATCCAGCAGGTTTCCGACAATAACTTCGTGCCGCGGCATCGGCGCCCGCATGTCAAAGATCTCCCCGCCCACGTACTCGTGGCGAACGGGGCTCCCCTGCTCCATCCTCAGAAATTCCTCCACGGTACGGGGCCGGCGTCCACCCGGTGGACCGTAGTCCGAGCTGAATTCCGCAACGGCATCGGTGAGATCGGGAGAATTGAGCATCCACTCGGCCAGTTCCTCGCGCTGAAAGCGCGTGAGCTTGCGAACAGCCTCCCGTAACGCAGCCAAATTGGCCGTGCTGTCGGCCTGAAACTCTGCCAGCGAGATCGTCATCATAGTGCCCTCAACGTCCTTGTCGATTGGCACAGTCTAGTAGCGGCGACGTCGGCTGACAGCTCGATTAGCCTGCGTGTTTGGGCAGAAATGCGGCTGGCAGTCAGCCTGCGCCAGCGACAGCAAGTGGCGGTAATTCAGCCTTTCTGCCGACGCCGCGGCCCAACGTCTATTTCTTCGTCTTAACCGGACGTTGCCAATTTTCGATCGTGACCTGCTTCGCACGCGCCACCGTCAACTTCGCCGCAGGCACCTCGTTCACCACCGTAGAACCCGCCGCGATCGTGGCGCCCGCGCCCACCGTAATCGGTGCCACTAGCACGCTGTTAGATCCCGTGTGCACATCATTCTCAATCGTAGTGCGGTGCTTGTTTGCACCGTCGTAGTTGGCAATGATCGTGCCGGCGCCAATGTTCACACGCTCGCCCACCGATGCGTCGCCCACATAGGCCAGATGGTTGGCCTTCGATTCATCCCCCATCTGCGCATTCTTCACTTCGACGAAATTACCAATGTGCACACCGCGCCCGAGCGTTGTATGGGGTCTCGTCCGCGCGAACGGCCCAATGTTGCAATTGGCCCCAATCACCGCGCTGTCGATGACACAATGCGCGAAGACCTCCGTGTCATCGCCGATCGCGCTATCGCGAATCACGCAGTTGGGCCCAATGCGCACGCGATTACCGAGCTTCACAGTCCCCTCGAGAACCACATTGATATCGAGAAAGGCGTCAGTCCCATACGTAACCGGCCCACGCACATCCAGGCGAGCCGGATCGGCAACCGTCACCCCGCCCAACATGAGCTCGCGCGCAACACGCAAGCGATACGCAGTCTCGACCTCCGCCAGTTGCACCTTGTCATTTACACCCAGAACCTCGACGACGTTCTGCGCTACCAGTGGGTTGACCGCCACCTTGTCCTCAACCGCCATCGCGATGATGTCTGTCAGGTAATACTCGCGCTGCGAGTTGGCATTGCCGACAGACTTGAGCCATTTTTTAAGGAGCTTCGCGGGCGCGGCACACACACCCGTATTGCACTCGCTGATCTGCAGCTCCTTTTTGGACGCGTCCTTCTGTTCGACAATCTTCTGGACCTGGTCGCGCCCATTACGGACAACGCGGCCGTACCCGGACGGATCATCCAGGATGACCGTCAGCAAGCTGATCTGCTTGGGCCCGCACAGCATCAGCAACTCAGCGAGCGTTTTATGGCTGATGAGTGGGACGTCCCCGTAGAGCACCAGCACGACATGATCATCCGGGATTTGAGGTGTGGCCTGCGCGACCGCGTGTCCGGTGCCCAGCCGCTCGGCTTGCAAAACCCACGATACCTGCTCGTCTTTCAGCGCTTCGCGTACGCGATCCCCGCCGTGCCCATACACAACGTAAGTGGCTGTCGGTTCGAGAGCGTGCGCGGCATCGATGACGTGCTTCAGCAGCGGACGTCCGGCGACCGGCTGCAACACCTTCGGCAGCTCGGACTTCATCCGCTTTCCCTGGCCCGCGGCCAGAATCACGATAGAGAGCGGCACGGCGCGGGGTGAAGGATCATTCTTGGCCATGTGAATGCTCAATGGTTCAAGACCGTTGTGACGTTTCCATGCGGGTGGACTGCCCCACCCTCGACTTCCAGCAGCTTGGCACGCATCGGCGCGCCGACCCACATCTGTGGATTCGAACGAATCTTGTGCTCGCTGGTCTCGCGTTGCGTGATGAGCGCCGCGGCTTTCCTGAAGGCTTCTTCCAGGGTCCGGCTGGTGGGAACCGAGTCCTTCAGGAAAGCTTCACCGAAGTAGGTCAGATCACGGTCATCGTCGCAGCCAAACGAGCTGTGGTCGGCATCGGCGGCCGTGATGACCAACGTCCCATCACCCTTGAGTGCATCGAGGAAAACACCCGAATAGCAGGCGGACACGATGACCACCCGCCATTTGATGCCGGATTCGTCCAGCGCATGCCGCAGTTCCACCGGGCTCAGCTGCGTCAGCGGCAAACTCCCGTTGACCACCGCCAGCCCATCCTGCGATCCGTGCGAAGTCAGCATGAGGACGAGCACGTCCTGCTCCGGGTCCATCCGCGAGGCGATCAGCTTCAATGACTGCTGCAGGCCCGAGACGCTGGCGATGGGATAGGAATCCCGATCATCGTTGTCGTTTATCAGCTCGACCGCGCGGTCATCGGAGGAAAAGTGCTCGGCGAACACCGTTTCCGCAAACAACGCCTCGCGCTTGAAGATGCTCTGCTCGCCATCCCCGGCGAAACCCACGAAGAACACATTGGCGGCTCCTGGTTCCCGCGGCGCCAGGTGCTCGACAGAGGCTGCCAGCCGGGTGGGCTGGTCGTACAACAGCGATTCCGTTTCGGAATTGTCGTCGGCTTGTTGCTCGTCAATGTCATCGGTGAGCCACAGCCGCGTGTCGAGATCGAGCGCACGCAACATCGGGGGCGCCGCGATGATGAACACAATCGCAACAGCAACTGCCTTGGCGCGCGCCGTTGTGTATGCGGCCTGTATGACACGAACGCCCAGGAGGATCAGGTACAGCACGGCCGCAACCAGTGCGAGCCCGGGGCGGCTCTCGACTTGCGGCAGGTCGCCCAGCAACCAGAACGCGGTCAGTACGTAAGGCGAAACAGCGAGTGTGGGTATTAATAAGGAGCGGGTATTCGCTTGGCGGCAGTAGGCGCGCGCCACGAGCCCGCAGCCGAACAAAGCCATCAGCAGGTAGAACGACCAGCCATACAGCCCGTCGAGCCTCAGCTCCGAACCGGTTTCCGCATGCAGTGTGTCGAGCCCTGCCCAGATCAGAAGGTTCAGTAGCAGGAGCGCTGCGAGCTGATCGAAGTTGCGGACGAAGCGTTCTGGCGTCAGCCGCCGCAGGCCGAGCAGCGCAAATCCGCTCCCAAGATTGCGGAGCAGCCCGGAGCGCAGGCTGTGAGGTTCTATGGAGCTCGCGGTCAGCTCCGTATTTTGCGTAGCCGCTCGATGAGCTTCAGCTGCGCGGCCGCACGCGCCAGCTCGGCAAGCGCCTGTGCCTGATCGATGTGGCCACTCTTATCTTTCAAAGCTTCTTCCGCGCGCTGTTTGGCTTCGAGCGCGGCTGCCTCATCGAGGTCTTTGGCGCGAATGGCCGTATCCGCCAGCACCGTCACTTTGCTCGGCTGCACTTCCAGAGCGCCGCCGCCTACGAAGAAATGGTGCCGTTCACCTTCCGGTGTCTGCACCGTCACTTCGCCGGCTTTCAAAAGCGTGAGCAGCGGCGCGTGCCGCGGAGCGATGCCCAGATCGCCCTGCGACGCCGGCGCAAACACCATCGAGGCAGCGCCAGAAAACAGCTCGCCCTCGGCGCTGACAATGTCGACCTGGATGGTGTGTGCCATATTCATGCGCTCCGCGCAGGGTTCAAGGGGGATCGCTTCGCGACCCCCGAAGAGTAGCGGCGCGCGGCGCGCCGGGAAGGAAAGAAGAGTCTACTCATTGCAAAGTCTTCGCTTTGGCGATTGCTTCGTCGATCGAGCCAACCATGTAGAAGGCCTGCTCCGGCAGCGCATCGAACTCGCCAGTGATGATGCCCTTGAAGCCGCGAATCGTGTCCTTGAGGGGGACGATCTTTCCGTCCTGGCCCGTGAAGACCTTTGCGACGTTGAAAGGCTGGGACAGGAAGCGCTGCACCTTGCGCGCCCGGAACACGGACAGCTTGTCTTCTTCAGACAGCTCGTCCATTCCCAGGATCGCGATGATGTCCTGCAATTCCTTGTAGCGCTGCAACACGGCCTGCACACCGCGAGCGGTGTTGTAGTGCTCTTCGCCAACGACCAGCGGATCGAGCTGGCGGCTCGTGGAGTCGAGCGGATCGACCGCGGGGTAAATACCCAGCGACGCAATCTGACGGGACAACACCACCGTAGCGTCCAAGTGCGCGAATGTCGTGGCAGGTGACGGGTCCGTCAGGTCGTCCGCGGGAACGTACACGGCCTGAATCGACGTGATCGACCCGGTCTTCGTCGAAGTGATGCGCTCTTGAAGCACACCCATCTCTTCGGCGAGCGTCGGCTGGTAACCCACGGCGGACGGCATACGTCCGAGCAGCGCCGAGACTTCGGTACCGGCCAGCGTGTAACGATAGATGTTGTCCACGAAGAACAGCACGTCACGGCCGCGACCGCCGTCCTCGCGCTTCTCGTCGCGGAAGTATTCGGCCATGGTGAGACCCGTGAGCGCAACCCGCAGGCGGTTACCCGGCGGCTCGTTCATCTGGCCGTAGACCATCGCGACCTTGGAGTTCGACAGGTTGTCCTTGTCGATAACGCCTGACTCGATCATCTCGTGATAGAAGTCGTTACCTTCGCGGGTACGCTCGCCGACGCCAGCGAACACCGACAGACCGCTGTACTGCTTGGCGATGTTATTGATCAGCTCGAGCATGTTGACGGTCTTGCCCACGCCGGCACCACCGAACAAGCCGACCTTACCGCCCTTGGCGAACGGCACCAGCAGGTCGATAACCTTGATGCCGGTGACCAGCAGGTCCTGACCGCCCGCCTGTTCATCGAATGCGGGTGGTGCGCGGTGAATCGGCAGCGTTTCAGCAGCCTTGACATCACCGCGGTTGTCCTGCGGCTTGCCCAGTACGTCCATGATTCGGCCGAGTGTGGCCTTGCCCACCGGCACCGAAATCGGCGCCCCGGTCGATGTCACCGTAAGGCCGCGCTTGAGGCCTTCAGAAGCGCCCATCGCGATGGTACGGACCACGCCGTCACCGAGCTGCTGCTGAACTTCGAGCGTGAGCTCAACGTCCTTCAGCTTCAGAGCGTCGTAGACCTTCGGGATGGATTCGCGCGGAAAAGCGACGTCCACGACGGCGCCGATAATCTGCGTGATTTTGCCTTCGCTCACTGCCATAAAAGTCTCTCTCCGAAAAACGTGCTCATACCGCCGCCGCGCCACCCACAATTTCTGACAGTTCCTTCGTGATCGCGGCCTGGCGGGCTTTGTTGTAAACCAATTGCAGTTCGCCGATCAGCTTGCCGGCATTATCGGAGGCAGCCTTCATCGCGACCATGCGCGCGGCCATCTCCGAGGCGACGTTCTCAACGGCACCCTGATACACCTGCGACTCGACGTACCGCATCAACAGCCCATCGAGAATGTCTTTCGCATCGGGCTCGTAGATGTAGTCCCAATGCTCCTGCAGGCCTTCGGTGTCCATGGGCTGCACGGGCAACAGCTGCTCGACCACAGGTTCCTGCGTCATGGTGTTCACGAACCTGGCGTTCACCATGAATACGCGGTCGATCTTGCCTTCCGTGTAGGCATCGAGCATCACCTTCACGGTGCCAATGAGATCCTTGATGTGTGGCCGATCACCGAGTCCGGAGACATTGGCCAGAATGGGCAGCCCCAGCCGGCGGAAGAATGCGAGTCCCTTGCTCCCAATGACACACAGGCTGACTTGCGCGCCCTTCGCCTGCCACTCGCGCATCAGGTAGATCACCCGCTTGAAGATGTTGGCATTGAGCCCACCCGCAAGCCCGCGGTCCGTCGAAATAACAACGATGCCAATCGCCTTCGGCTCACGCTCCAAGAGGAACGGGTGCCGATAGTCGGGATTGGCCTCGGTAAGGTGTCCGATCACGTTGCGCATCTTCTGCGCGTAGGGACGCGCCAGCTTCATGCGGTCCTGAGCACGGCGCATCTTGCTGGTGGCCACCATCTGCATGGCCTTGGTGATCTTCTGAGTGCTCTTCACACTCGCGATCTTGGTGCGGATTTCCTTTGTGCCGGGCATTTAGGCTGCAGTCCTAGTACGTACCAGTGGACAGGAACGCCTCGATGATCGACTTCAACCCGGCCTCGTTCTCCTTGCTGAGCTTCGGAGTGGCGTTGATGGTGTCCATCACCTGCTTGTGGTTCGACTTCGCAAAAGCCTGCAGACCCGCCTCGAAATCAACAATCTTGTTCAGCGGCACCTTGTCCATGTGCCCGTTGTTGACGGCGTAGATGGTCAGAGCCATTTCCGCGACCGACATCGGTGCGTACTGCTTCTGCTTCATCACCTCGGTCGTGCGCTGACCGCGCTCGAGCTGCCGGCGAGTGGCCTCGTCGAGATCAGACGCGAACTGCGAGAACGCGGCCAGCTCGCGATACTGCGCAAGTGCCAGACGGATACCGCCGCCGAGCTTCTTGATGATGTCCGTCTGCGCAGCGCCACCGACGCGCGACACGGAGATACCTGCGTTCATCGCGGGGCGAATACCGGCATTGAACAAGTCGGTCTCGAGGAAGATCTGACCGTCAGTGATCGAGATGACGTTGGTCGGCACGAACGCCGTCACGTCACCAGCCTGTGTTTCAATGATGGGCAGGCCCGTCAGTGAGCCAGTCTTGCCCTTCACAGCACCCTTGGTAACCATCTCGACGTACTCTTCGTTCACGCGAGCGCTGCGCTCGAGCAGACGGGAGTGCAGATAAAACACGTCGCCGGGGAACGCTTCGCGGCCTGGCGGACGGCGCAGCAACAGCGAGATCTGGCGATAGGCAACGGCCTGCTTCGACAGATCGTCGTAAATGATCAGCGCGTCTTCACCGTTGTCCATGAAGAACTCGCCCATGGTTACGCCGGAGTACGCGGAAATATACTGCAGTGCCGCCGGAGTGGATGCTGAGGCAGCGACCACGATCGTGTGCTTGAGGGCGTCGTGCTCCTCGAGCTTTCTCACGACGTTGGCAATCGTTGACTGCTTCTGGCCGATGGCGACATACACGCACTTAATGCCGGAAGACTTCTGGTTGATGATCGTGTCGATGGCCAGTGCGGTCTTGCCGGTCTGACGGTCGCCGATTATCAGCTCGCGCTGTCCGCGGCCAATCGGCACCATCGAGTCAACAGCTTTGTACCCGGTCTGCACCGGCTGGCTGACTGACTTTCTATAGATGACGCCCGGCGCCACGCGCTCGATGGGAGCAGTCTGCTTAGCATTGATCGGACCCTTGCCATCCAGCGGCTGTCCGAGCGCGTCAACCACGCGGCCGAGCAACTCGCGGCCTACGGGCACTTCGAGAATGCGGCCCGTCGTCTTGACCGTGTTGCCTTCGGACAGATGCTTGTAGTCGCCGAGCACGACGGCGCCGACCGAGTCCTGCTCGAGGTTCAGCGCCAGGCCGTAGGTGTTGCCCGGGAACTCGAGCATCTCGCCATAACGCGCATCGGCCAGACCGTGAATGCGGGTGATACCGTCGGTGACCGACACGATCGTGCCGACGTTGCGGGCTTCCGTGACGCCTTTGAAGCTCTCGATCCGCTGTTTGATCAGGTCGCTGATCTCGGTTGCCTTGATCGCCATATGTTGTCCTGTTACAGAATTTTTTAAGCAGTCAGCTCGTAGGCTATGCGGTCCAGCCGCGAGCGCACCGAGCCATCGATGACCAGATCCCCGGCACGCAACACCGCTCCTCCGATCAATGAAGGGTCGGTTTCGGTGTGCAGGCGGACCTGCCGCTTCAGCCGGCGCTGCAGGGCAGCCGACAGGGCCTCACGCTGCCCGTTCACGAGCGGTGCGGCGGATGTGACCGTTACGTCGATCATCCCCTCGACCTCGTCCTTCAACTCATCGAACAGTGCCGAGATCTCAGGCAGGTAGGCCAGACGCCGGTTCTCCGCGAGTGTCTGCACGAAATTACGCCCTTGCTCCTCGAGTTGTGAGCCGGCGAGGTCCAGGATCATCTTGGCCAGCTCCGCATTGCTCACTGCGGGGTTCCCGAGCAGGCTCTGGACGCGCGGGTCCTGTACGACGCTCGCGGCAGTCCGCAGCGACTTGGACCAGGCTCCAAGCTGATTACGGGCATTCGCCTCCTGAAACGCGGCTTTGGCGTAGGGTCGTGCAATGGTCGTTTTGTCAGTCATATCATGGCCTGCGGCCAACTTTCCTAGGGGATCGCGGAGCGCGACCCCCGAAGCGTAGCGGCGCGAGGCGCGCCGGGAAGAATCGGATCATATCTGCGTGGCCAACTTACTCAGCAGATCTTCATGCGCCCGCGGGTCGATTTCGCGTTCCAGCACCTTGGATGCGGCGCTAACGGCAATCGTGGCCACTTCACGGCGCAGGGCCTCGCGTGCGTGCGCGGCTTCCAGCTCGATCTGCTGTTTGGCCGCCTCCACCAGGCGCCGGCCTTCGGCCGTAGCCGTGCCCTTTGCCTGCTCGACCAGCTCGTTGGCGCGATGCTGCGCCTGATCGATGATCAGGTTTGCGCGCTCCCGCGCTTCGCGCACGACGGCCTCGGCGCGCTCATGCGACTGGGCAAGCTCCTCCCGGCCCTTGTCGGCCGCGGCGAGTCCCGCCGCGATCCGCTTCGAGCGCTCCTCCATGGGGCCCAGGATCATGGGCCACACAAACTTCATCGTGAACCAGACGAGCACGATGAACACGATCATCTGAACGATGAGCGTGAGATTGATGTTCACGGTTGCCTCCTCTACTTTATTTGGCTGAAATTGCCTGCGGCAATTCCAGCGGACAACGAACTCGACCGCGGGCAAAAAGCGCGGTTTTTGCCCGCTGCCTCTGTTGGCATTTGCATGGCAATCAGTGTGTCAGCCCGGCGGTGAAGGGATTCGCGAACGTGAAGAACAGCGCGAAACCGATGCCGATCATGGCGACCGCGTCGACCAGCGCCGCGACGATGAACATCTTGACCTGCAGCATCGGCGACAGCTCGGGCTGGCGCGCGGAGCCTTCGAGGAACCGGCCGCCGAGAATACCGAAGCCGATGGCGGTGCCAAGCGCGCCCATACCGAAGATGATTCCGACGGCGAGCACGGTCATGGCCTGAACATGTGCGAGATTTTCCATTCAACCCTCCTAGACGAAACTGATGCGCAAACGTTGTTGGTGATGAGAACTGGTAGGTGTCAGTGATGCTCGTGGGCCATGGCCAGGTACACGACGGTCAACACCATGAATATGAAGGCCTGCAGCGTGATGATCAGCAGATGGAAGATCGCCCATACCAACGCGAGCACGAATTGCACGACCACAAAGAACCAGCCGCTGGCCGACTCCAGCTGAATCGCGCCCTGCAGTGACAGCACCGCGAGCAGCAGGAAGATCATCTCACCTGCGAACAGATTGCCGTACAGGCGCAGCGAGAGCGAGATGGGACGCGCGAGAAACGGCACGATCTCGAGAATCAGGTTGGCAGGCACCAGCAGCACCTTGACCACCGGGTTCTTCGCGCTGAAGGGCTGCAGAGTGAACTCGGCCAGGAATCCGCCGAGGCCCTTCATCTTGATGCTGTAGTAGATGATGAGCACGAAGACACTCAGGGATAGCGCGAACGTCACGTTGAGATCGGTGCTGGGCACAACTTTCAGATGCTCGAACCCCGCGCCGTGGGCAATCGCCGGCAGCAGGTCCACCGGCAGGATGTCCATGGCGTTGAACAGGAACACCCAGCAGAAAATGGTCAATGCCAGCGGCGCCAGCAGCTTGTTGGTGCCGTGAAAAGTGTCCTTGACCTGGTTGTCGATGAACTCGACGACCAGCTCCACGAAGTTCTGAAACTTGGTCGGCACGCCGCTGGTGGCTGTACGCGCGGCGAAATAGAAGGAGCCGCCGAACAGGATGGCCAGCGCAACGGAGAAGAAGACGGTGTCCCAATGGATGACGGAGAAATCCACAATCCCCGACGGTTCCTTGTTCTGGAGGAACGTGAGGTGATGGAGAATGTACTCGTTAGCGCTCGAGGACTGTTCTGCTGCCATACTTCTCATGGGCTGCGCCCAAACTCCCCACGGGGATCACGCTGCGCGCGACCCCGTCCGTTAAATAGTAAGAACCAGAACACAACAAAGGTTGCGATGTACGAGCCGAGCATCGCCAGCGGAACAACCTTCATCGTCTTCAACACCACCACGAACAACACAATCACGACAGCCACCTTGGCCGTCTCGCCGAGGAAGAACGCGCGGATCGCGCGGTGCGGATCCGTCGCTGCCTGCTTGCCAAAGGCTACCAGTGCCATCGCCAGACTCGCGGCGCTGCTGATCCCGCCTCCCAGCAACGCGGATATTGCAGCGTGTTCATCCGCGATCGCCCAGCCGGCGAGCGCGCAGATCAGGGTCACGGCCGCCTGGCCCAGCACGACGCTGAGAGCCAGCCGCCGCGGATTGGGCAGTTCGATCGCGATCACAGCATTCCCGTCTTAGGGGCCCGCTCTAGGGGCGAACGCCGCACAAACCACACTTCAGGAGTTCGATCAGTGCGCGCGGCTTCGCTTTGTACTTGGCACGTGACCAGACCTGCAAGGCCGGGCCAAAAAGCCGGCGGATTATAGAGATCGCGCGGGCAGCAGTCCACAAGGTAAGAGGAGCGCATCATCCGGCCACCACACAGTTGCCGAAACTGTTCCATAGATGGGTGCCGAACACCGAAAATCAATGGTTTACGTGTGGTGCGCGGGACCGTCTCGCGATGGCGCCCGACGCGGGTTGTTTCCCGAATCGAACGCCGCGGCCGAGCGTTATGTCAGTGGATGTGGGCGAGGATCCCGTCGAGCTCGTCGAGGCTGTTGTAGCTGACCACCAGTTTGCCTTTGCCGCCCGCCGAATGTTGGATCGCCACCTTTGCGCCAAGCTTCTCGGCCAATTCCTGCTGGAGGCGCTCGACGTTCGGATCACCCGGAGAGTCAGCGTCGGGCTTGCTGGCTGGAGATTGCTGCATTCGCCGCACCAGCGCCTCGGTGTCACGCACCGACAGCCCCTTTTTGACGATGAGCGCTGAAATTTCCACCTGGTGCTTGCGATTTGACAGCGCTAGTAACGCGCGCGCATGCCCCATCTCGATCTCACGCTTTTCAACGCGCTCGGATACTTCCGGCGCAAGCTCCAGCAGCCGGAGCAGATTGCTGACGCCCGCGCGCGAGCGGCCAACCGCTTCGGCCGCTTGCTGATGTGTCAGGGCAAATTCGTTGATCAGCCTCTCCAGCGCGCGCGCCTCTTCCAGAGGATTCAGGTTCTCACGCTGGATGTTTTCAATTAGTGCAACAGCGATCGCCGCCTCATCGGGAATGCGACGGATCACTGCGGGAATTTCGGTCAGACCGGCCATTTGCGCAGCGCGCCAACGGCGCTCGCCTGCGATGATCTCGTACCGCTGCGACTGGCCGTTCGCCGAGCCTGAGCCCGGACCACTTGCCGACCCGATTCCCTGACCGCCGCCAGTCCCCCCGCCCGCGGCGCTGCCGGGAGCGTCGATTGGGCGTACAACGATGGGCTGAACGACGCCTTGGGCTTTGATCGAATCCGCCAGCTCCTGCAGCGTCTCCGGTCTCATGTCCACGCGCGGCTGGTATTTCCCTCGCTGCAAGAGGTCAACAGGCAGCTTCGCGAGCTCTTCGCCAACCGGAGCCGGTGCCGCGGCAGCCCCACTCGCTCCCATGGCAGGCGCGGGACGGGACGAGCCCTGGCCCAGTAGGTCCGCCAAGCCGCGGCCCAGCGTTGGTTTCTTGTGAATCATGGCCGGGATCATAGCCACAGTGGCGTCGCCCGGCACGAGTAGCTGTAGATCTGGCGACTAGCTGTCGCTCCGGACCATATGCGGATCGGGAACATACGCGCCCGCTTCGGCGTCTCCCGACGTCATCGCGTCAGTGGTGGGGTCGTTCGCTGCAGCCTCCGGAGCGTTTCCACTGTTCAGTATTTCACCGTCGGCCGGTTGGGCGTCGCTCATTCCACCGCCTTCTCTTCCCAGATCGCGTGTCCCCGCGCCCCCGGTGGCCGCACCGGCCGCCTGCTCCCGCTCTTCATCTTCCCTGCGGATCATCTCCCCCGCGAGCGCCAGATACGCCAGCGCTCCCCGTGATTCCCTGTCGTGAAACAACACGGGCTTTCCGAACGACGGAGCCTCCGCCAATCGAATATTGCGCGGGATGATCGTGCGAAATACCTTGTCGCCGAAATGCATGATGAGCTGAGCACTGACCTCGTTCGCGAGATTGTTCCTCGGATCGAACATGGTCCGCAGGATGCCCTCGAGTTCCAGATCTGCATTTACCGCCGCGCGGATCTGCTCGACGGTCGCGAGAAGCGCCGATAGCCCTTCCAGCGCGTAGTACTCGCATTGCATTGGAATCAGCACGCTGTCTGCAGCGACGAGAGAATTTACCGTCAGCATGTTGAGAGCGGGCGGACAGTCGATGAGAATGACGTCGAAAGACTCGCGCAGCGACGCTATCGCGTTTCGCAGCTTCGTCTCGCGCCCCGCCATCATCGTCAGCAGACGGACTTCCGCAGCCGTGAGATCCTGATTTGCGGGCAGCAGGACATACCCGCCCGGCTCGACACTCACCAGCGCTGAACTGATCTCAGCCTCACCGAGCATCACCTCGCACGAACTCGTCTGCAGCTGCGACTTGTCGACCCCGCTGCCCATCGTGGCGTTGCCCTGCGGATCGAGGTCGATCAGCATGACCCGCCGCTTCGTAGCCGCAAGTGAGGCTGCAAGATTGACAGCCGTCGTCGTCTTGCCGACCCCGCCCTTCTGGTTCGCTACCGCGATGACCCTTTTCATGGGGTCGAGAGTGTACGCGGGCTAGCGGCTGGCAGGGAAAACGGACCCATTGGTCGCCAAGCCGGCACCGGCCGCTCTGCTGCGCAGCTGCATCGACTTTGGGCAGGTCGTGCCTCCTCAGGCTACCAATCGCGCCGTGGCCCGGCCGATCCGCTCCCGCGCCATCTGATCCGCAACGGCATTCGTCGCACGACCATCGCGCCGTGCCCGCTCGAAAATCTCCATCAACCGACCCGGAATGCCCTGAATCTCGCTCGTCACCTGGGCTTCCGTCGCAGCACCGGCGTACTCCCGGGCAACGCTGATAATCCCACCAGCGTTGATAACGTAGTCGGGCGCGTACAGCACCTCGGCAAGCTGCAGCGCTGCGCCGTCCTTTTCCTCTGCCAACTGGTTATTCGCTGCGCCAGCAACGACGCGAGCTCGAATAAGCGGGACCGACTGCGCATTGAAAACCGCACCCAATGCACATGGGGCCAGCACGTCCACCTCCTCGGATAGAACGCTCTCCACGGGCACGGCCACAGCATCGAATTCCTCGCGAGCACGCTGCGTGGCAGCCGACCGAACATCCGCAACGCGAAGCTTCACCCCTTCGGCTGCCAACAGACGACATAGGTGATAACCAACGCCACCGACGCCTTGGACAGCGACACTCAAACCCTGGAGATCCGAGCGCCCGAGCCGGAATTTCACGGCCGCCTTCAGTCCGAGAAACACACCTAAAGCTGTCTTCGGAGCAGGATCACCGCCAGCCTCTCCGGGCTTGCGACTGAGACCGCTGACGAAATTTGTCACCCGCGCGACCTGCTCCATATCGGCAGTGGTCGTGCCTACATCTTCAGCGGTGATGTAACGCCCCGCCAACGACGCGACGAACCGCCCATACGCCTGAAACAGCTCCGCCGACTTGGCGCGGCGCGAATCGCCGATGATTACCGCCTTGCCGCCGCCGAATGGCAGGCCGGCCATCGCGTTCTTGTAGCTCATCCCGCGCGAGAGTCGCAGAACGTCAGTGACCGCCTCGAAAGTCGATGCGTAAGGCCACATCCGGCAACCGCCTGCAGCTGGCCCAAGTGCGGTGGAGTGGATGGCTATGATGGACCGAAGCCGAGTCCCCTCGTCGTGGCCGAACACCACACGCTCATGACCGTCGAATTCACGATTCCCAAAAATATCCACAATCCTCATGCGCTACGCGCAGGGTTCAAGGGGGATCGCTTCGCGACCCCCGACGAGTAGCGGCGCGTCTTCGCGCCGAGAAGGGGAACAGCTTATCCGCGGGCGGACGCACGGCGCGTCACAAAGGTTGCTCTGGAGCCCCATCTGGTGAAATATCCATCTCACCATCTGGCCTCATGGTGAGATAGACGATGCAAGCTGATCTGGATCGCGGGGACGCCCGGATTCTCGATGTGCTCCAGCAGCACGGCGACCTTTCCGCGGCGGATGTGGCTGAGAGGGTGGGGATGACCCCTTCGACCTGCTGGCGGCGGGTCAGCCGGCTTCAGGAGCTCGGTGTGATCAAGAACCGGGTGGCGCTGCTGGACCGCGAGAAGGTCGGTCTGAACGTCTTGGTGTTCTCGCGCGTAAAGCTTTCAGGCCACGGCCGCGACGCCCTCCTGAAGTTCGAACAGGCCGTCCGCGAGCATCCGGAGATACTGGAGTGTTACACGATGATGGGTGAAACGGACTTTCTGCTCCGGATCGTCTGCCGCGACATCAAGGCCTACGAGGCGTTCTTCCTGGACCACTTGTCACGCTTTCCAGGAGTGCAATCGGTGAACTCCTCCATCGCCCTGGCTGTCATCAAGGAAACGACCGCGTTGCCACTGGCGACCGTCCCCAACATAGCGCCCCGTTAGGAGATAGCCTGACTGCTGCCCATGCGCCCCCTGCTACGGGCGACCATTGGTCTGACTGCCCATGCGCCCGCTGCGGGCGATCGTTGGTCTGACGCTCATGCGCCCCCTGCTGCGGCGATCATTGGTCATACGGCTCCTGGTGCCTCAACACGATGACACACCGTGATTCATCCAACCCGGGCACCGTCAGCTCGCGTGACTCCTGGTGCCGCCACCCGGCGGGCAACGCGTCAATCTCATCCTGGGGCCACTTGCCCTTCATCGCCAGCACACGTGTCTGCGGTCCGCACAGCGGAGCTACATTGACAACCAACTCCGGCAGCGCTGCAAACGCACGCGCGACTACCGTGTCGAACGGCCGTGCCTGCGTTGATTCAACACGCCCATGCAGCGCCTCGACATTTGCCAACCCCAGCTCGCGCGCAGCGTGTTGCACGAAGCGGATTTTTTTGCCGTTGGAGTCGATGAGTGTGAAGCGCCGTTCAGGGTTGACCACGGCGAGCGGCAGACCGGGAAAACCGGCGCCGGTCCCCACATCGGCCACAGTCGTCCCGCGCAGGTCCGGATGAATGGACAGGCTGTCGAGCAGATGATGAGTCAACATGTCCTCGCGTTTGCGGATCGCCGTCAGATTGTAGGTGCGATTCCAGCGCTCGAGCTCATCGAGCAGACGAATCAGGCGATTGGCATCCGGCTCAGTCAGAGTGACACCGAGACGTGCGGTGTCCTGAACCAGGCGTTGCACTATGCTCACGGAAACGGCTCCAGCTTGCCATCGATAGGCAAGCATAAGGCGGATTGTGAGACTGCTGCTCGTTGAAGATGACGCCATGATTGGTGAGGCGATCCGGACTGGCCTGCGGCGTGATGGCTTCGCCGTGGACTGGGTAAGGGACGGCGATTCAGCGGATGGGGTGTTGCGCACCGAACAGTTCGATCTGCTGCTGCTGGACCTGGGCCTGCCACGCAAGGACGGTTTGCAGGTGCTCAAATGCCTGCGGGCGCGCGAGGCAACGCTGCCGGTACTGATCATCACAGCGCGCGATGCCGTATCCGATCGGGTGCAGGGGCTCGATGCCGGCGCGGATGACTACCTGGTGAAGCCCTTCGATCTCGATGAGCTGGCTGCGCGGATCAGAGCCTTGTTACGGCGTAAATCCGGCCGCACCATTCCCGAAGTCGAACATCTCGGTGTGACCCTGAACCCCGCGACCCACAGGGTCACCCAAAACGGCCGCGACATCACCCTCTCACCCAAGGAATTCGCGCTCCTGCAGCTGCTGTTGGAGCGCCCCGGCAACATCCTGTCGCGCGCGCAGATCGAGGAAAGGCTGTACGGTTGGGGCGAGGAAGTGGAAAGTAACGCTGTGGAGGTGCATATCCATGGTCTCAGGCGCAAGTTGGGAGCCGACTTCATAGTGAATGTTCGTGGTGTAGGTTATCGGGTCAGACCCGCGCAATGAGGCAGGCGCGCTCACTGACTAAATTCGGGCACAGCCAGCCGCGCTCACAAGGGCCCACAGCGTGAGCTCACTTCGTGCGCGCCTGCTCGTGTGGCTGCTCGGCGGAGTGCTGCTCGTGGGAGCTGCTGGCGCTTGGTTTGTGTACCGCAATGCGCTGGTCGAGGCTGACGCCTTCTTCGATTATCACTTGCGCCAGACCGCGCTTCTTTTGAGCGATCAGCCGGTCGAGTACTTGTTGAATCCAGACATACCGCAGACCAGCGCGGAGTACGACTTCGTCGTGCAGGTGTGGACGCTCGACGGAGTTCGCGTGTACCTGTCACGGCCGCACGCCGTCCTGCCGGCTATCACGACGATCGGCTTTTCCACGGTAGTCACAAGTGAGGGCCGCTGGCGGGTGTTTGGCGTACAGGCGCCGACGAAGGTCATCCAGGTGGCGCAACCCATGCGGGTCCGCGAGCGGCAGGCAGTGGACCTCGCGTTACGAACACTGACACCATTCGTGTTGTTGATGCCCATGCTGGCGATTTTTATCTGGTTCGCGGTAGGCCATGCGTTGGAGCCCCTGAAGCGACTCACTTTGTTGGTCAAGGCTCGCAAGGTGACCGCACTCGATCCGTTACCGGATGAGCATCTGCCAGGGGAGGTGCAGCCGCTGGTCGGCGCGCTCAATGATCTGCTCGGCCGACTCGGGGCTGCATTGGAACGCGAGCGCGGCTTCATGGCCGACGCCGCTCACGAGCTGCGAACGCCTCTTACTGCCCTGCACCTGCAGATGGGAACACTTGCCCGGGCGACTAACGAGACAGAACGCACGGATGCCATGGAAAAGCTCTCGGCTGGAGTGCAACGGGCAATCAGGTTGGTCGAGCAGTTGCTCTCGCTGGCCCGCCAGGAGCCGCGCGCGGAGGTCATCCGCAAACGACTTCGATTGGATGACCTGGCGCGCGAGGTCGTTGCTGAAATGGTGCCGCTGGCGGATGCCCGCAAAATCGATCTGGGTATTTCGGCGTCGCAGCCCGCATATGTTCGAGGCGATCCAGATGCTCTGCGTACCCTCGTGCGTAACCTGGTCGACAACGCAGTTCGCTACACGCCTGCTGGTGGAAGGGTGGACCTTTCAGTGCAGGACCCCGGCGATCCGCACAAAGCCAGCGCAGGGACAGTGCTCCGCATCGTAGACACGGGGCCTGGCATAGCGGCCGACGAACGTCAGCGTGTGTTTGACCGCTTCTATCGTCCTCCGGGGACATCTCCGCCCGGAAGCGGCCTCGGCATGGCCATAGTCAAAGCGATTGCCGACACTCATGGTGCCGCAATTTCACTCGACACCGGCCCGAACGGTGAGGGATTGGCCGTCACTATCTCGTTTCCGTTTGCCTTAATTCCTTCACCAAGCTGATTCCGTGCACCAAATCGTGGCAGCGGTGAGATGCACTTCACGTCTGCAGCAAGCATCGGAACGTGACTTGTGCGGCGCACACGCAAAGTGACTTGATTCACATCTGATCGGCGGCTTCCAAGGGTACTTTGGCCGCGCTCGAGACTTAGGTCCCGTGTGCTCGCGAACGGATTGCGACACCCATTCGCGATTCAAGAGTGAGGCAACATGGTCGCCCGACGCATCGCGTTGGTCAAACCTGCATCCGCGGTCGAAGAAAAGATCACGCACGCGCTGCAGTTGTTTGATTCGATACTCTGGGCGTTCCAGGGCGCGACCCGCTCCATCTGGACCCTGGCGCCGCCCGAGGCCGCCGAAGTCATCGTCGTGCACGAGGGTGACCCGGACCAGCGCATCCCCGCGTGGCGCGCCGGCGGCAAGCTCATAGTCGAGATCTCCGTTCGCGACAATGCGTCATGCGCGCTGGTCTATCCGTTCAAGGCCTCTCAAGCTCTTGCAGTGCTCGAGCGCCTCGACGTGCAGTTGAATTCCCAAGACGATCCGCAAGAAGCGAATCTGAGCCCGGGTGCAGGTGTTGCAAGACCCAGCCAGGAGCCCTGGAGCTTCGTAGAGACCTTACGCACCATTGCTGAAGTTCAGAACAGCGAAGCCTGGCTGGTGGCGCGCGACGCGAAAGTTCCCTGCCTCTGGCTTCGAGCCGACGGCGCGCTCTACGCCGCGGAGCAGGCAACCATCCATGCCATCCGGCACGGCACGTTGAACCTCGCCAATCTCACTCTGCAAAGGGCGCCCCCTCCCGACGGTGGGCCGGGCTCGCGAGCAGGAGCCGAGTTGAGTTGGTTTGCAGGTTACCACGCGAGCGCGGACCTCGCTCCATGGCTGAAGCGGGCTACGCGCTACCGCGTCACCCACTGGCCCAACTTCGGCTTGATCCGCCCATTGCCGTCCCAAATCCGGATTGCGGCAGCCCTCACATCCACACCCGCGCGCGCGGACGAAATCGCGGCTCGTGCCTCTGTTTCGATCGAGCAGGCAACTCGCACCTTCAATGCATTGGCTGTCGCCAACGTGCTGGTTGCCGTCGGCGATGAAGTGGCATCGATGCAGACGTCGCGTCCGCCCACGATGGCGCCTCGCGGCGGGTTGGCAGCATTCCTGAGCAATGTCCGCAAGCACTTGGGGTTGGGATCGTGAGCATCGATCAGGAGCTCAAGATCGTCTTTGCCGGGCCAATGGGTGCAGGCAAAACCACCGCCATATGCTCGATCAGCGACGTCCCACCCGTCTCGACCGAGGCGGACAACACCGACCGTGCGGCCTGCGATAAGGAAACGACGACGGTTGCCCTGGACTATGGCCAACTCCTCCTCGAAAACGGTACGGCCGTCAGGCTTTACGGCACGCCCGGCCAGGAGCGCTTCCGCTTCATGTGGGAAATACTGTGCAGTGGCGCGATTGGAGTCGTCTTGCTGATCGACGGCTCGAGTGCGACCGCCCTGTCGGACCTGCGCACGTACGCTGAAGACTTCCATCGCCTCAATCCGAACCAGCCGTTGGTTATCGGCGTGGGCCGCGTGACTTGCGCAGACGGCCGGCAGCTCGATGACTATGCGCGGGTACTCGCCACCAGGGGCATCGTGGCGCCTGTATTTGACGTCGATGTACGGCAGCGTGAGGACGTCCTGTTGTTGATCGAGACTCTCCTTTGCATTCTCGAGGCGCAGGCTCCGGGGGCAGATCATGCAGCCCACTAGCAAACTGTTCGCTCCGCGCACTCTCGAGAGAGTCCAGCAGCAGCTCGCCGAGTTCGCCGCCGCCAACGCGGATGTAATCCTGGCAGTGCTCACATCGGGTGACGGCTTCGAGATCGCCGCTCATCCCGTTCTACCCATGGCGCAGCGAATTGCGGCTATGAGCAGCTCGCTGCAGGCGCTGTCCGAGGCCATCGCGCGTGAGGCCGGTTTCAGCCACAGCCGCAATCTCATTATCGAATCCGACGGCGGCACGATTGTGGTGCTGGGCATTCCGGACACATCGCCGCGGCTGTCGCTCGCGGTCGTCGCCTCGGGAAGCGAGATTCTGGGCCGCCTGCTGTGGGCGACGCGCGGCTGCTGCGCAGCGCTCGGGCAGAGCCTGCAGGCTTGATCAACCCCTCTTTAATCAACAGTTAGGAGCTTTGTCATGGCAACCGTAAACGACTCACTCAAAGATCTGCTGCGTACCGATGGCGCGCTGGCCGCCGCACTGGTCGATTCCAACAGCGGCATGATGCTGGGCGGCGCGGGCTCCGGGCTCGACCTGGAGCTGGCTGCGGCCGGCAATACCGAAGTCGTCCGCTCGAAGCTCAAGACGATGAAGAGCCTCGGACTCTCGGACAACATCGAGGACATCCTGATCACCCTGAGCAAGCAGTACCACGTCATCCGCCCGGTACAGGCCAAGTCCGGCATCTTCATCTATCTCGTGCTCGACCGCGCCAAAGCCAATCTCGCCATGGCCCGCCGCGCCTGCCAGGACGCCGAGACTGGCCTGACGTTCTGATCAAATCAACACTGACTGGAGCAACTCAATGGCTAACGAGAAGGAATTGATGGACGTTTTCGGCAAAATCGAAAGCGATGTCACGGGCGTGATCGCAGCCGCGGTGGTTGACCTGGAATCGGGCATGACGCTGGCCGCCAAATCGAACCGGCCGGAGTTCGACCTGGCCGTGGCGAGCGCCTACAACAGCGAGCTGGTCAAACAGAAGATGAAGATCATGCGCGCGCTCAATTTGAAATCGACACTCGAGGACATGCTGCTGACGCTGTCGGATCAGTTCCACCTGATCAGGTTTCTGCCGGGCGGAGCCTCGTTCCTGTATCTCGCTGCCGATCGCTCAGGCACCAACCTGGCGATTCTGCGAAACAGCGTGTCCAAGCACGTTGCGGCCTTGAGCTGAGGATGTAGTCGAGACTCGCCTTCAATCATGGCGGTACTGGACCCTCGAAGCGATGCGGTGGTCATCCGTGTCGTATACGACGGCGCGCCTATGGCCGGAAAGAGCACAAGCGTTGGTGCTCTTGGCCGAGGTCTTGGCTCGCACGTGTTCACGCCGGCCGAAGTTGACGGGCGAACGCTCTACTTCGACTGGCTGGACTACACCGGTGGCCTGTTTGAGGGCCACCGGATACGTTGCCAGGTCATCAGCGTGCCTGGGCAGGCGACACTAGCTCCGCGTAGGCGACGACTGCTCGAGTCGGCAGATGCGATCGTCTTCGTTGGCGACAGTTCGCCCGCCGGCTTGGATGCTGATCGCGGCTATCTGCGTGGCCTGTGTCGAGTGCTGCAGCAGCTTCCTGCGCCCCCGGTGGGCGTCGTACTTCAGGCGAACAAGCGAGATCACCCGCAGGCTGTGCCCGTCGGGAAGATTCGCTCGATGTTGGATGAAATGGGCATGCGGATCGGAGTCATTGAGGCGGTGGCCACAGACGGGGCGGGCATCCGCGAGGCGTTTGTGTTTGCCGTACGGTTGGCGCTCGACCGGGTCCGCGAGCTGATGCGAACCGGACAGCTTCAGACTGCACGACCCGAGGCCGACAGTGCGCAGGAGCTTCTGAATCAGCTCAAGCAGGCCGAGGACGGCAGCATGGATTTCGCCGCCACCACCCTGGTACATACGCGTGTGAGCGATGTACGGCCGCATTCCATTGCGTCAGAGGCTCTGGACCAAGCCGTCCGCGACAACGCAGAAGCGGTCGTTGCGGTGCAATCCGTTGAGAGCGACGGGTACGTGCCGTCGCCGCCGGACGAGCACGTCGCAAGCGGCATGGTCTGGCCACCCGTCGACGGCCGAACGGTTCTACAAGAGGTGGCACAGGCTCGTGTCGAGCTGAGCCGCTCACCGCAAGGAGATTGGTCGGGTGCTGCCAATGGGCGCTGGCAGCTCCACTCCGCGGCATCCGACGTCTATGAAGCGCTCGAGGAAGGCAGAACGGTCCTCATTCAATCGGCGCGGATCCACGCGACGTATGCGCGCGAGAAGTCCGTAAACCGATGCGTCGTGCTGGCCAGTGACGGACGAGGTCGGTACCGGCTTTGGCAGATAACCAGAGTCCCTTGATCCGACAGCACTTTTTCGGCCTTAAGCTTCTCTTAAGTCTCGCTGCCTAAGGTTCGCTCCACGCAGCCCTTACGGGCACACCGACTTCATATGCATGGAGATCACCATGACCGCGAGAGGCTTCGTTAGAAATCAGCTGTACGCCGCGCTTCTTGGCGCCGCCGCTGTCGCGGCGCCTGTGGGCGCGTTGTACGCGCTTGGCGCCGGTCCCGCCACAGCACCGGCAGCCGCCACACAACCCGCACCCACCGTGAGCGCACCCGCGACAGGCAACCCGAATGCGGTGCTCCCGGACTTCAGCACCATGGTGCAGAAGTACGGCCCCGCCGTTGTCAACATCAGTGTTGTCTCCAAGGTGCCTGCGTCCTACCAGGGCGGTCAAGGCTCTGACGACGATGATGATGACTCGGGACCGCAGGGTCAGAACCCCTTTGGTGGAGGTCAGAACCCGTTCGGCGGGCAAAACCCCTTCGCACCTTTCTTCCGCGGCTTCCCAATGCAGCCGCCCCAGCAGCCCATGCACGGTGAGGGCTCCGGGTTCATCGTGAGCTCTGATGGCACGATCCTGACTAACGCCCACGTCGTGAACGGCGCGAGCGAAGTCACCGTACGTCTTACCGACCGTCGCGAGTACACGGCGAAGGTCGTCGGCGTAGATACAAAGAGCGACGTCGCGGTCATCCGCATTCCCGCGAAGAACCTGCCGACTGTGAAGGTTGGTGACACGCGCAGCCTGAAGGTCGGCGAGTGGGTCGTCGCGATCGGCGCGCCTTTCGGGTTTGAGAATAGCGTGACCGCAGGCATCGTCAGTGCCAAAGGACGCACACTGCCCGACTCCGGTTACGTCCCGTTCATCCAGACCGACGTGCCGATCAACCCCGGCAACTCGGGTGGCCCGCTGTTCAACATGCGCGGTGAAGTCGTCGGTATCAACTCACAGATCTACACTCGTTCCGGTGGCTACCAGGGCGTCTCGTTCTCGATTCCCATCGACGTCGCCATGGGCGTGAGCCAGCAGTTGCAGACGCGCGGACATGTCACGCGCGGCAAGCTCGGCGTGGTAATCCAGAACGTTGACCAGGCTCTGGCCGACTCTTTCGGACTGCCACAGCCTGAAGGCGCATTGGTATCGAGCGTCGAGAAGGGTGGCGCCGCTGAACGTGCCGGCGTTGAGCCGGGAGATGTGATCCTCAAGCTCAACGGCGAGCCGGTGAGGCAGTCCAACGAGTTGCCCGCCGTAGTTGCCGGCCTCGCGCCTGGGACAACAGTGAAGCTCGAAGTCTGGAGACAGCACGCTTCCCGCGAAGTGAGCGTCAAGCTCGCCGAGCTGGAGGACAAGCGCACCGCCTCCAACACCGATCACCCGCAGTCTGGCGGTAAGTTGGGACTGGCGGTGCGGCCATTGACGGCCCAGGAGCAACATCAGGCCAACACGCAGGGTGGCTTGCTCGTAGAACAGGCTCGCGGCCCCGCCGCTGATGCCGGACTCCAGCAGGGCGACATCGTAATCGCCGCGAATGGCGCCCCGGTATCGAGTGTCGGTGATCTGCGCACCGCTGTTGAGAAGTCGAAGGGCCACATTGCGCTGTGGGTGCAGCGCGGTGAGGCCCGATTGTTCGTACCCGTGCGGGTGGGCTAACCCTACCAGGCACCGCGAATCCTCCGCCACGGTGCCCACTGCACCTGCCTCGAAGGCCGGCCGATGGATCTCCATCCGCCGGCCTTTTTTTGCCTACGCAACTGACGACTGTCCGAGGACGGGCTCGCGGCTACGTCCTGTCCTCAATCGGCACAAAGCGCAAATTCTCCGGACCCACATAGTTGGCCGCCGGCCGAATGATCTTCCCATCCGCCCGCTGTTCCATCACATGCGCCGACCACCCCGTCGTACGCGCAATTACGAACAACGGCGTGAACATCGACGTCGGTACCCCCATCAGGTGATACGAGACGGCCGAGAACCAATCGAGGTTCGGAAACATCTTCTTCGTCGCCTTCATCACCGACTCAATCCGCTCGGCAATGTTGAACATCTTGATGTCCCCGGCTTCGCGCGACAGCCGCCGGGCGACTTCCTTGATCACCTCGTTGCGGGGATCGGAGATGGTGTACACCGGATGGCCAAAACCGATGATCACCTCCTTCTTCTCCACGCGCGCACGGATGTCCGCCTCCGCCTGGTCAGGCGTCGCATAACGTTTCTGGATCTCGAACGCGACCTCGTTCGCGCCACCATGCTTCGGCCCGCGCAGGGCGCCGATAGCACCGGTGATGCACGAATGCATATCCGCGCCCGTACCCGCAATCACCCGCGCCGCAAAGGTAGAGGCATTGAACTCATGCTCGGCGTACAGGATCAGCGACGTGTGCATGGCGCGCACCCAGGAAGGAGAGGGTTGCCGCCGGTGCAGAAGATGCAGGAAATGTCCGCCGACCGAGTCATCTTCGGTCTCCACATGAATGCGCTGCCCGTTGTGGCTGTAGTGATACCAGTAGCAGAGCATCGAGCCGAACGAAGCGATGAGCTGATCGGCGATGTCCCGGGCGCCGGCTACGTTGTGATCATCCTTCTCGGGCAGCACGCACCCCAACACTGAAGCACCCGTGCGCAATACGTCCATCGGATGCGCTGCTGCGGGGAGCGTCTCCAACGCCTCGCGTACTGCCGCGGAAATCCCTCGCAGGGACTTGAGCTTCGCTTTGTAGCCGTCCAGCTCCGCCCGCGTAGGCAGCTTCTCGTGGACCAGCAGATGGGCGATCTCCTCGAACTCGCAGGTGTTCGCGATCTCGAGAATGTCGTATCCGCGATAGTGCAGGTCGTTTCCCGTGACCCCTACCGTGCACAGCGCGGTATTGCCCGCCGCTACTCCGGAGAGCGCGACCGATTTCTTGGGTTTGGGAGCGGCGGAGAGCGCGTCGGCCATTGGAAACCTCGAAGTAAACTCACCAGTAGGTTGTCTACCGGTGAGTCTACCCACGCCCCATCCTCATTGCAGACTGTCGTGAAAGTTCACTTAGCGATTTTCACAACCGTCCGGCCGGTAACGCTACCGTCGAGGTAGGCACCGAAAGCCCCCGGCAGCTCCTCGAAGGGGATCGTGCGTGTCACGATCCGATCCAGGTGACGGGGCCGCAAATCCGTCGCAATACGCTTCCAAACCTCAAGACGTGCGGGACGCAGCGTGGCAGAGGAATTAATGCCCAACAGGCTTAAGCCACGCAGAATGAACGGCATCACGGTCGTCTTGAGCTCAGAGCTCCCCACTAAGCCGATGCTGGCAATGTTGCCCCAGAAATCCACCGTACGCGTCAGCCAGGTCAGCATCTCGCCGCCAACGTTGTCGATGGCGCCCGCAAAGCGCGCGGCCTCCAACGGACGCGACCCGAAATCGATCTCCTGGCGTGGCAGGACGGTCGCGGCACCCAGCGTCTTCAGGTAATCGACCGAGGAGCCCTTACCGCTCACGGCTACCACCTCGTAGCCCCGACCGGCGAGCATGTCGATCGCAATGCTGCCGACTCCGCCAGAGGCGCCCGTAACAACAATGGGTCCCCGCTCAGGCGTCTGACCGTTCTGCTCCATACGATGAATCGCGTATGCCGCGGTAAAGCCGGCCGTTCCGAGCGCCATCGCCGCTGCCGCATCAAGCCCCTGGGGCATAGGAATGACCCAGTCACCCTTCACCCGCGCATATTCGGCATATCCCCCATCATGCGTTTCGGACAGGCCGCATCCGGTGACGAGTACCGGGGCACCGACTGAATAGCGGGGGTCAGCGGACGATTCGACGACGCCCGCGAAATCTATTCCGCCGACCAGCGGATAGCGCCGGAGAATCTTTCCCGCACCGGTCGCGGCGAGGGCGTCCTTATAGTTGATGTCAGAGTGCGTCACCCGCACCACGACCTCACCCGGCGACAGGTCATCGAGCTGCACCTGCTCGAACCGGGCGACGATCTTTTTGTTCTCTTCGTGAATCCGGAACGCCCTGAACGATTCCATCACCGCGCCTCCGGAGCCCTGTCTGCCAAATTACTTCTGCGCTGCCGTGCGGACCAGATGAGCAGGCCTTGGGCGTTCAGCTCCAGGTCCGATTCCAGTATTTGCGCGACGTCACCCGCTGCGCGGGTGCTGCCCTGTTCCTGCAGTAGTTTCAGCCAGAATTCGAGCAGCGCGGCACGGATGGCATTGTGAGCATCCGGCAGCGCTTCACGCTCGCGCACGATCCGCACGAACTCGCGAATTTGCGACTTGAGACTCTCAGCCAGCCGTGGTGTGCCCGTTACCCGACTGTAATGCATGAGGTACATCGACTCTGGCGCATACGACATCAGCCGATCAATCGAGCTGATGAGCTGGTCAGGGTCGAACTGCGAAGGAGAGGTCGTCGGCACGATGAACGAACCGTGCGGCGTGTCGAGCTCTCGATAGGAGACGCCGAACGTATCGCCCGTGAATATGCACGCATGGGCGCGATCGACGATACCGTAGTGATGCAGCGCATGACCCGGTGTGTGAATCAGTTCGAGCTCGCGCCCGGCGAGCTCGCAGCGAAACCCATCCGGCACACTGACAATCCTCTCGGGATCGACGGGCACGATCTCGCCATACAGGCGACGAAACTCTTCCTCACCATATACAGCTTGCGATGCGGCGACCACGTTCGACGGATCTATCATGTGAGGCACGCCACGCGGGTGCACGAGCATCCGCGCGTTGGGTAGTTGCCGCATGAGCAGTCCAGCTCCGCCCGCGTGATCCATGTGCACGTGTGTCAGAAACACATAATCGACTGCATCGCGCGCTATGCCCAGCTCCTCGAGTGCCGCGAGCAAATAGGGAACTGAGTAGTTCGTTCCCGTGTCAACGAATGCACCCCGTCCGTTATGCCGAATAATGTGTACAGCCGCGTGTCCGGGGCGCACATATTCGGCATCCACCGCAGAAATTCCGTCAGGATGTCGAGTAATTCTCGGCTTCACGGACTTGGAGTTCATCGACGAGTGTGTTTCGGGCACCATAGCAACCTTCCGAGCAATTTCGACTTTGCAACCGATGGGCAGACCAAACCTCTCCAGGACTTTCGCCGTTGTCGCCGCGGCCGTTGTGGCACTGGCGGCGCTTCCGAGCCAGGCTCAGCAAGCGCCTTTGCGCCAGGAGCACGGCAACCTGATTCTCGAAGGCATACCTGCGCGTGATGCCCAACTGACCGAGCGGTTGGGACTGTACCGACAATCACGCCAGGCCACGTTTCTGGACTGGCTGCCCGATGGCGCAATGCTGGTGTCTACGCGCTTCGGTGACGTCGAACAGGTACACCGGATCGCCACGCCGCTGGGCATGCGCGAACAGCTCACCTTCTATCCAGATCCCATCAGCGCGGCCCGGGCGCCACGCGTTGCCCCCGCCAATGGACAAGGCAACGCATTCGTCTTTCTCAAAGACCAGAGCGGCGACGAGAACGCTCAGATCTATTACTACTCCTCGAGCACCCATGTCCAGCAGCTCACCCAGGGAAAATTCCTGCACGGCAGCCCGGTCTGGTCGAATGACGGTAAACGGGTTGCGTTCTACGGCAACGAGCGCGATGGCATCAGCTACGACGTTTACGTTACAGACATCGGTTCGAGCACCGCACCCCGGCTCGTCGCCGGCGGCCAGCAGGACAGCTGGTACCCGCTCGACTGGTCGCCGGACGACCGCAAGCTGCTGTTGTGGAAATACGTTTCCATCAACGAGAGCTATCTGTTCATCGCCGACGTTTACACCGGCACCCTCACCCCCGTAGACCCCAGCGGAAAAAAAATCGGCATCCGCTCCGCCAAGTTTGCTCCCGACGGACGCGGTATCTACATGGCTTGCGACGAGGATGGAGAGTTCGCTCAGCTGCGATATCTCGACCCCGTCTCACATGAGGTCCGCAGGCTTACGGACAAGATCCAGTGGGATATCGAAGACTTCGATGTCAGTGTGGATGGCCGATACGTTGCGTACGTTGCAAACGAAGACGGCCGCAGCCGTCTGACAATCCTCGATACGCTCCAGAAACTCGAACAGGCTCCGGTGGGGGTGCCCGAGGGCCGCATCGCAACCCTCCGCTTCGACAAGACCGGTCGGCGCCTCGCCTTTTCAGCCGAGTCGGCGCAAACGCCGCGCGACGTCTATGTCTACGATCTGAATCGCAGCGCGCTGGAGCGTTGGACGCGAAGCGAAGCAGGCGCCTTGGATGTCACCTCTTTTGTGCCTGCGGAGCTGGTGCGCTATCCAACCTGGGATCGCGTCGCCGGCGCGCAGCGCATGATTTCGGCCTATTTGTACAGGCCTCGCCGCGCGGGTCCACATCCCGTGGTGATCGACATCCACGGTGGCCCCGAGTCCCAGGCCCGCGCCGGCTGGAATCCGTTTGTGCAGTTCCTCGTCAACGAGCTTGGGTACGCGGTGATCGCACCGAACGTGCGTGGCTCATCGGGATACGGCAAGACCTTTCTCAAACTGGATAATGGCGTGCTGCGCGAGGATGCGGTCAAGGACATCGGCTCGCTGATCGTGTGGCTGGGGCTGCAACCGATGTTTGATCGCGAGCACGTCGTCGTCATGGGAGGCTCGTACGGAGGCTACATGGCGCTGGCCTCACTCGCAGCCTACGGTGACAGGTTGAAAGGCGGTATTGATGAAGTTGGCATCAGTAACTTCGTCTCCTACCTGGAGAACACGGCCCCGTATCGGCGCGATTTACGGCGCGCGGAGTACGGCGATGAGCGCGACCCGAAAATGCGCGCCTTCCTCAACCAGATTTCGCCTGTCAACAAGGTGGCACTGATCCGCCGGCCACTGCTGGTCGTCGAGGGCATGAACGACCCGCGGGTGCCGCCGATGGAATCACAGCAGATCGTGTGGCGCATGCGCAGCAAGGGCGCCGAGGTCTGGTATCTGGCCGCGAAGGATGAAGGCCACGGCTTCCGCAAGAAAGCCAATGAAGATGTCTACCTGGAGACGGTGGCGATGTTCCTCAACAAGTTGAAACGCTAATCATGGGCTGCGCCCAACTGTCCTGCCGGTTGCGGAAGACCGCAACCGGCGAAGCGCAGCGGCGCGAGGCGCGCCGGTAAGAGGCATGATTCGTTATTTGCCGCCGCTCGCGTTGCCGAAGCTCGTGTAGGGCCGGCTCTCGGTGGCCAGTGAGGGCCGCTGCTTGCTGAAGTAGTCAGCAATGATGGCCATGTCTTCGTCCTTCACGGTCGCCGCCATACCGGCCATGATCGGGTTCTTGCGGCCACCCTTCTTGTATTCCTCCAGCGCGCGGACAATGTAGTCCGGGTGCTGACCGGCGAGCGTCGGATATTGCGGGGTGATTCCAACACCGTTAGCACCATGGCACGATGTGCAGAGCTGAGCGGGCGCTGGCACGGTGCCTTCGGGCTTGCTGTCCGCCGTCAGTGGCTTGCCGGCAAAGTAAGAAACGACATCTGCGATGTCCTGGTCAGAAAGCGACGACGCCTGCGCGTGCATCGTGAGATGCGCCCGATCTCCGTCGCGATATTCCTTCAATGCGGCTGCGAGATACTCCGGATGCTGACCTTCGAGTTCCGGCACGCTGTAGTTGGGATAGGCGTTCTTATAGCCATCGACCCCGTGGCATCCCAAGCACGTGTAAGAGAGCGCCTTACCCCGTTGCGGGTTACCAGAGGCGCCTGAGCCCTGAGAGGTCGGCTCCTGGGCCGTCACCGAAGCGCTGGCAATTACGCCGCAAACGGCCGCAGCGACGAGCGCACCCGAACGCATCCCGGAACGAAGCCACTGCAGCGCCATCTATCACTCCACCCACGCAAAAACGGCCCCGAATGTTACGGTCTCGCCCCGGCAAATGCCACTATGCTTGGATTAGCTGAAATTACCGTTGGTAATTTCAGCGGACATCGGGTTCGCCCGCGAGCAAAAAGCGTGGTTTTTGCTCGCTGCTCCTGCTGATGTAGGTAACCCTCACCCCATGATTGCCCTTATTCAACGCGTTACCCGGGCAGACGTGCGGGTCGATGCCGAAACAGTCGGCGCTATAGAGCGCGGTACGCTAGCCCTCATCGGCGTGCGGCGTGGAGACGACACCCAAGCGGCGGATCGGCTGCTCGAGCGCGTGCTGGCCTACCGTATCTTCCCCGACGAGCAGGGGCGGATGAATCTTTCACTGCGCGACACTCAAGGCGGCCTGCTGCTGGTGCCCCAATTCACGCTCGCAGCCGACACCCAGAAAGGCACGCGCGCGGGGTTCAGCAGCGCCGCAGAACCCGAAGATGCCCGCCGGCTGTTCGCCTATCTGCTGGAGCAGGCACGAGCCACGCACCGGCCCGTGGCGGCAGGCCGGTTCGGTGCCAACATGCAAGTGTCGCTGGTCAATGACGGTCCGGTGACGTTCTGGCTGGAAGCGAAGCCCGCAAATGAGCACGGCTAGGTAATTCCGCGAACTTTGTAAGTCCACAGGACTCATTTGTCCTATGATCCAAAGGATTTTCTGCGGACCAAGCGGGAGTTGAAGCTTATGGGTATAGGGATGCGGGAGCTGGTGGTGATCCTGCTCGTCGTGCTCTTGGTGTTCGGCGCCAAGAAGCTGCGCACGATTGGATCGGACCTGGGCGCCGCTGTACGCGGCTTCAAGAAATCGATGAACGAGGGTGAGGAAGAAGGGATTTCGGCGCCGCCCCCACGGATTCGCTCGGACGGCACGGACGCCGACTTCGCGGATGCCCCCAAGGCGGCCCCGCGCGATGCGGGCCAGAAATCCGACCGGAGCGTCTGATATTTCCGCGGGGCTCCTGGCGACGGCATGTTCGACATCGGTTTTTCAGAGGTTCTGGTTATTTTCGTCCTGGCACTCGTGGTGCTGGGGCCCGAAAAGCTGCCAAGGGTTGCTGCCCAGGTGGGTCGCTGGATCGGCCGCGCTCGGGGAATGGCGCGCCAGTTCCGCGAGCAGCTCGAGGAAGAGGTCAATCTAGAGGAGGCGCGTAAAGCGCAGCCCGCACGCACCCCATCTCCGCCCGTGGCGCCTTCGCCGGTATCTCTCGAACCCGTCACCGAGGCCCCTCTGGCGCCGCAGTCGCCCACTGCCGCAGAGTCTCCTGCCGAGGCTCCGACGACGAACCTATCGCCCCCAGTGGAACCGGAACAGCAGATCGTCTACCCGGACAGCTATTCCCACGCCCATCCGACCGATGACCTGGGCCGCCCTGTTGCGCCGCCCACGCAGACTCCCCCGCCCGAAGCCGGCCAGCAGGACTGGATTGGCGCGGCCACCACCACCGACAAGCCCGCTCAGGCGCCCGCCGATGCGGCGTATGCTCCATCCCATGAGCGACGAACCTGAAAAGCTCGTCGAAGGGACGCTGATCTCGCATTTGCTGGAACTGCGTGATCGGCTGATCCGCGCCATCATTGCGGTGGCCGTGGCGTTTCTGCCCTGCATGTTCTATTCGAATCAGATCTTCACCTTCGTCGCCACGCCCCTGAAGGAGAAGCTGCCGAAGGGCACTCAGTTGATCGCAACGACGGTGATGTCACCATTCACCACGCCGTTCAAACTGTCATTGTTTGTTGCCGTGTTTCTGGCCATGCCGGTGATTATTTATCAGCTCTGGGCCTTCGTGGCCCCGGGGCTGTATCGGCACGAGAAGCGCTTTGCGGTCCCGCTGCTCGTATCCTCGATCGTGTTGTTCTACACCGGCGTGGTGTTCGCCTACTTTTTCGTCTTCCCGGTGATGTTCCAGTTCTTCGCCGCGACCACTCCCCATGGGGTCGCCATGATGACTGACATCAGCGCGTACCTGGATTTCGTCCTTACGATGTTTCTGGCTTTTGGAGCCGCGTTCGAAGTGCCGGTCGCCGTGGTACTGCTCGTGCTGACGGGCGTGGTGAAGCTCGAGAAGCTGAGGGAAAACCGCGGTTACGTGCTGATCGGAATCTTCATCGTCGCAGCGCTGCTCACCCCACCCGACGCCGTCTCACAATGCATCATGGCGATCCCAATGTACCTGCTGTACGAGGGCGGGCTGCTGATGGCGCGGATCCTGTCGAAGATGCGGCGCGAAACATCCGACAGTAAAGAGATCGAAGTGTCTTGAAACACCCGCGCTGTCAGGATCCCTGACAGGCGCGCGACCGAACAATAATCGCAAGCCATGCGGATGAGTGAGAATAAATGAGTCAGGCCGTCGAATCCGCAGTCCAGAGCCTCCCCGCCGAACGCGAGCTTTTGGGCCAGCCGCGCGGCCTGTTCACCCTGTTCTTCACCGAGATGTGGGAGCGGTTCACCTACTACGGCATGCGCGCCATGCTGATCCTGTTCATGGTCGATGCCGTCGCGCATGGGGGGCTCGGCATCAACGATCGCACTGCGAGCTCCATTTACGGGCTCTACCTGGGCTGCGGCTACCTCCTGTCGCTGCTGGGTGGATACATCGCCGACCGGCTCATCGGTCAACAGCGGGCAGTACTGACCGGTGGCGTACTCATCATGATCGGCAACGCCACGCTGATCTCTGGCACCGCGCAGGTGTTTTTCCTCGGCCTGATGATCAACGTATTCGGCGTCGGCCTGCTGAAGCCCAACATCAGTGCGATCGTGGCGCAGTTGTACCCGGAGGGAGGCTCCCGGCGCGATGCCGGGTTTTCGATTTTCTACATGGGAATCAACCTGGGGTCCTTTCTGGGCTCCTGGGCAGTGCCGGCGGTTGCCGCCCGGTACGGCTGGCACTGGGGTTTTTCTTTGTCGGCGATCGGGATGCTGCTGGGCCTGGTGCAGTTCCTGAAGACGCGCCGTTACCTGGGCAACCGCGGGGTGGAACTGGCGCCCGATGCCCGGCCGGGCTCCTGGCTGCCCGTCGTGCTGTTGGTGGGTGCGGTGCTGACCGTCGCCATCCTGGCGGTTGCCGGGGTGATCACCCTCGATGCGAACGCCATCGCAATCGCCGCAAGCTGGCTGATCGGCCTGTTGGCCATCGCCTACTTCACCTACCTCATCTTCTTCGCGGGCCTCACCCCCGAGGAGCGTAAGCGGGCGTATGTGCTGATCGCGCTGTTCATCGGCTGCGCCATCTTCTTCGCCGGGTACGAACAGATGGGCGCCTCGTTCAACCTGTTCGCCCAGCGTTACACCGACAGGCACATTTTCGGTTACGAGATTCCGGCCGGCGTGCTGCAGGCGGTCAATCCCTTCATGATCATCGTGTTCGCGCCGGTATTCGCCGGCGTGTGGCTCGCCTTGGGCAGGCGCAAGCGGGATCTGTCCGCGCCCGCGAAGTTTGCCGCGGGGCTGATCCTCATGGGCTGCGGCTTCCTCGTCATGTACGTCGCGGCCGGTTACGTGCTGGGCGGCCAGAAAGTGCTCATGACCTGGCTCGTGGCGACCTATCTGCTGCATACCTGGGGCGAGCTGTGCCTCTCGCCCGTTGGCCTGTCTTCCATGACCAAGCTCGTTCCAACACGCTTCGTAGGCCAGGTTCTGGGGGTCTGGTTCATGGCCACCGCGCTCGGAACCAACCTCGCGGGCCAACTCTCCGGCGACTACGATGCCAGCCAGCTCGAATCCCTGCCCGCACTGTTCTTGAAGATCTTCTGGTGGGGCCTCATCGGCGGCGGCCTGATGTTGCTGTTGACCCCGCTGCTCAAGCGGCTGATGCCCGGTGTCAAATAAGTAGCCTCTGCGTTACAACAAGCAAACCTCCGGAACAGGCACTAAACACCGCAAATCCAGGTACTTAGGTGTTGGGCTGACGTTAGTACCATTGACAAGTCGCCCAACCCGCGTGATCTACTGACGCGGCGCGATGGAGCGCGCGGGGAGGTCTACCATGGGCATTCGCGTCCTGGTCGCCAGCCATATCCGGCTGTATCGGGAAGCGCTGGGACGGGTGCTCGAGCAGCCCACGGAGCACGCAACAGCACTGGCCCAGGACGTCGTTCTCGTTGGTCTGGCCGCTTCCGCCCCGGATGCCGTGGAGCAGGTGCGGCGGCTGACGCCCGACATCACACTGCTCGATATGGCAATGGCCGATGCGTTCTCGGTTGCCCGGCACCTGACACGTCTTGCGGGTGCACACCGGATCGTCGCCCTCGGAATGGCGGAAGACGAAGCGGAAGTATTGAATTGCGCGCAGCTCGGCATCGCGGGTTACGTGACACGCGAGGCTTCCATTGCCGAGATGCTGGCCGCCATCGAGGCCACCGCGCGCGGCGAAGTCCATTGCTCGCCGAAGATTGCAGGCTCGCTGTTCAGGCGGATCGCCACCCTGTCCACCGAGCGCAGCAACGGCGGCGCCCCGAATGCACTCACCGCGCGCGAGTCGCAGATCCTCAGGCTGCTGCAGCAGGGACTGTCCAACAAGATGATCTCGCGCTCCCTCGGGATCGAGCTGCCGACCGTCAAGAATCACGTGCACAGTATTCTCGCCAAGCTCGGGATCCACCGCCGCACGGAAGCGATCTCGCTACTTTACCTGCAGACGCGGGCCGAGGACTCGCGAGCGGCGGCAGAACTGGCCGAAACTCCATGAATCCAAAGATCCAGGCACCCATGAATCCAACAGTGCTGGATCTCACGGACTATTCCGTTGACCGTCCCCTTTGACTGAGTCTGGCGCCCCCTTCAATCCGCAAGGGCATAGGGAGAAGCAACATGGCGCTCACACAGCGGCCGGCGGCGTTTGCCGTCGGAATACTGATGATTTCAGCAGCCTCGGCGCAAACCGATCCGGGTGTGCGCGGCGGGGCCATCAACGGGCAAACGGCAGCCACGGCGACCAATCCATTGCCACTGGCCTCAGTTACCGCCAACACGCCGCAGGGCGTGCTGGAATTCTTCGACGACGGTCTCGATCGCTTCCAGGAGGTCGACGCGGTCGCAGCCAATGGTCTCGGGCCCCGTTTCAACCTCAACTCCTGCTCCGGCTGCCATTCACAGCCGACCATCGGCGGCTCGAGCCCCGCGATCAACCCCGAGTCAACGGTGATCAGCGCCGGTATCGTCAGCGGCGCCACCAATACCATCCCGGCGTTCATCACGCGCAATGGCCCGACGCGGGAGGCCCGTTTTCCATTCTTTTTCAACGCGAGCGGCACTCCTAACACCAGTGCGCCCAATGGCGGCGTCGAGTCCCTGTTTACAGTTTCAGGACGAGCCGATGCCGGCAACTGCAACCTGCAGCAGCCCAGCTTCGCATTGGCGGCACTAGTCAACAACCTGATTTTCCGCATCCCCACGCCGCTGTTTGGCACAGGCCTGGTGCAGAACATCGACGACTCGACTCTGCTGGCCAACCAGGCTGCGCAGGCCGGCAACGGCTTAGGGATCAGCGGCAATTTCAACCGGAACGGCAACGACGGCACGATCGCCCGCTTCGGCTGGAAGGCGCAGAACAAGTCCCTCGATCTGTTCTCGGGCGAGGCCTACAACGTTGAGATGGGCATCTCCAACGAGACCTTCCCGCAGGAGCGCCCACTGCCCGGTGAGGAAGTAATCGGCGGCGGGCTGCCGGCCAACTGCTTGAATCTGGCGGTCAAAGGCTATCCCGAGGACATCACCCACTTCGCCGCCACCGCCAGCTCCGATCCGTTCACGCAGAACGCCTCGATCCCGAGTGACGTGATCGCTTTTTCGATGTTCATGAAATTCCTGGCGCCGCCGATTGCATCGACAACCACGCCTGGAGGTGCGGCCTCGATCTCGCACGGTTCGGCACTGTTCAGCTCGATCGGTTGCTCGGTATGCCATACACCGACAATCAGGTCCACGCAGCCCTCGAACGTAACCCCATCACTCGGCGGTGCACCCGTCAGTGCATTCTCCGACTTTGAGATACATCACATGGGTACGGGTTTGAATGACAACGTCTCCCAGGGCAACGCGGGCGGAGATCAGTTCCGCACGGCACCGTTGTGGGGCGTCGGGCAGCGCATCTTCTTCCTGCATGATGGCCGGACGAGCAACCTGTTGACTGCCGTCAGGGCGCACGCCAGCAGTGGCTCGGAGGCATCGCAGGTCGTGGCGAACTTCAATTCGCTGTCCGCCGCCAGCCAGCAAGACGTGCTGAACTTCCTGCGATCACTGTAAGGATCTCACATGGACGCGCGGCACTCTCGCAATCCTGGCTCCGGAAGCTTGCTTCAGGGGTCAATCGTCGGGTTGTTACTTCTGTCCGCCACGGGATCGCCAGGGAGTGCCGCGCACACTCCCCCAAACCCTCCGGGCAAAGTCCCGGAGGGCGTCATTCTCGTCAAAGGCGCCTGGTCCAGCGCCAGCGATTCGATAACCCCCCTGCCCGAACGGGGAACCGTCACCCGCCGTGAATACAACAGCCCCTACTTCCACCTGTCTTATCCAATTTCGGCCGGTTGGCTTCAGCAGTACCAAGGACCGCCGCCGTCCGACAGCGGCTACTACGTATTGGCCCAGATTCAGTCGCCGGATAAACAGAAGGGTGCGACCCGCGGTAGCGTATTGATCACGGCGCACGACATGTTCTTCACACCTTTGGCAGCGAAGAACGCGCTGGAACTGGTGAGCTACACCGGTAGCCACCTGAGCGCAGACTACGTCGTGGAGCGCCAGCCTGTCGAAGTCAGAATTGCAGGCCACTCGTTCGTCATATTGGGTTACTTCTCCCCCGCGGCGACGCTGCACTGGACGGTCCTGGCGACGCAGATCCGCTGCCACACGGTGCAATTCACGATTGCCAGCACCGACCCGCAATTAATCGAACACCTGGTCACGCAAATGAGCGCCATGAAGTTACCGCTGGAGGCGGGACTATCCTCTGGAGCAGGTGATGCACCCATTTGTATCAAGGACTACGCCAGTGGTGGCAATGTGCTCACTCGTGTCGATCCCATATTCACCGACCGGCGCTACAACCCGATTCCGGTTCGCGTCGTCATCGGCGCGAACGGTTCGGTGCAGCACATTCATTTCATCAGCTCATTCGCGGATCAGGCCAAGACCATTACCGCTGCTCTGCAGCAGTGGCGGTTCAAACCCTACGTAGTCAACGGCAAAGCCGTGGAAGTGGAGACCGGGATACTGTTCGGTACACCTCCCAACAAAGCCTGGATTTCCGGCAGGCAGGACCCGCAGTTGGTACCCGCTCGTAAGCATGCGCCAACCTGACCGACAGCGGTGAGTTTGTGCTCTTCGATGGCACGCCGGATGGTGTTTCGACCCACGGCGAAGCATGAACATACGAGTGGTCCAGGCTCTTCGCCCTCCACGACCGCGCCCGTAGTCAGCAGCGCCATGCGATGGTTCGCCTCCAACTTCTCGACGCGGAAGAGCTTGGAGAGGAGTGCGCGGTCAGGCAGATCTGCGCGGTTGGCGATATATACACACGCCTCGAGCCTGCCATCAACGATGTACGCGGCACGGTAGGACCGAGCGGAAGCGTCTTCGTACTCGATGTAGTCAGCGCCGGACTCGGGTGCACCCAATACATTGCGTCCCCAGGCAGTCCACGTTTTGGGTAACTCGCGACCCGCTATCTCGTACCGAATGCAGTTCGCGGCATTGATCCGCGTCCACCAGGTTACAGCAAGCGAGCGCAAGCTCCGCCGCGTCAATACAAACCCGTACCACTCGACCGGAAACGGCTCAACACGGGCGGGAGTATGTTTGAACTCCGGCTCGCCGGAGATGCTGTCCACTACCGCATTGACGAGCGCCCCCACCCGCGCCTGCGAAGCATTGCTGTCGTTCCAGTGCATTGGGACGAACACGGTACCGCGAGGAATCTCGCCACTGCTTCGCACTCGCACGACCATTGATCCCCAACGAGTCGTCACCCGCGCCAATTCTCCATCACGAGCCGCGGTCAGCAAGGCATCCTGCGGATGCATATCAACAAAGGGTTCCGGCAGGTATTCGGCAAGCCGAGACGAGCGGCCGGTGCGCGTCATTGTATGCCATTGATCCCGGATTCGGCCGGTGTTGAGCACAAACGGGAATCCGTCATCAGCCGCGTGCGCGGGTCCTCGTGGCGGCGTTGCGATGAGCCTGGCTCGCCCATCGGGATGCATGAAGCGGCCATCCTCAAACAGGCGCTCGGAGCCGCGCATGTGACGCTTCGAAATGGGCCACTGCATGGGTTCGAGTTGTTGGTACCCGGACGGGCTCAGACCTGCGAGACCTGAGATATCGAAGGCGCGCTCGCCCTCGTTCGCCGCCCCGGATAAACGCGCATGCTCGTCGAAAATGTCGGCCGAAGAGCGGAACTCGAAGGCCGGGCCGAATCCCATGCCCTTCGCCACCTCACAGATCATCCACCAATCGGGCCTGGCTTCACCGGGAAGGTCGAGGAAACTACGCTGACGCGTGATTCGGCGCTCCGAGTTGGTTACGGTGCCGTCCTTCTCGCCCCAGGTGGCTGCCGGAAGCAGGACGTGCGCGTACGCAGTCGTATCATTTTTGGCGACGCAATCAGACACGACCACCAGCTCGCAGCGCTCGAGCGCCGCCCGTACTCGATCCGCCTCGGGCATGCTGACCACGGGATTGGTTCCCATGATCCAGACTGCTTTGATCTTGCCTGCGTGCATGGCCTCGAACAGCTCGACTGCTTTCAACCCGGAGGCGCTTGCGATTCGCGGGCTATTCCAGAACTCCTGCACGATCGCACGATGGTGCGGGTTTTCCAGCTCCATGTGAGCCGCCAGCATATTCGCCATCCCGCCGACTTCCCGACCACCCATGGCGTTGGGTTGCCCTGTAAACGAGAACGGGCCCATTCCCGGACGTCCGATCCGGCCCGTCAACAGGTGGCAATTGATGATGCTGTTGACCTTGTCAGTTCCCGCGGACGATTGGTTGACTCCCTGCGAGAAGGCCGTAACCACTCGCTCATGAGCTGCAAACAGACGATAAAATTCAGTCAGGCGCGCGACATCGACTCCGCATATCTTCGCGACCGTTGCCTCATCCAGGGCCGAAGCCCCGGCGGCCTCCAGAGCAGAATCCGCGCCAATGGTGTGATTAGCGACGAACGCCTCGTCTACCGCACCTTGTCGCTGCAGATAGGCCAGCAGGCCATTGAACAACCAGACGTCCGTGCCCGCCCGAACAGGCAGGTGCAGATCAGCAACCTCGCAAGTTGGGGTACGCCGCGGATCGATCACGACGATCTTCAGATCCGGGCGCCGCTCCTTCTCGCTCGTGATCCGCCGGAACAGTACCGGATGACACCACGCGGTATTCGAGCCGGCGAGTACGATCAGATCGGCCAGTTGCAGATCCTCGTAGCAGGTGGGCACCACGTCCTCGCCGAACGCCCGCTTGTGACCCGCCACGGATGAGGCCATGCACAGCCTTGAGTTGGTATCAATGTTGGCGGTGCCGATATAGCCCTTCATGAGCTTGTTAGCGACGTAATAGTCTTCAGTCAGCAGCTGTCCGGAGACGTACAGCGCGACGGATTCCGGTCCGTGCTCAGCGATGATGCGCGTGAATTCACCGCTTACGAGAGCCAGGGCCTCGTCCCAGGTGGCGCGCTGGCCTTTAATCTGTGGATGCAACAAGCGGCCATCCAGACCAACCGTCTCGCCCAGCGCATACCCTTTCGAGCACAGGGCGCCGAGGTTCGCCGGGTGCGACGGATCGCCCGCGATCTCGACAGATCCGTTGACGTTGCGCGCAAGGACTCCGCAACCGACGCCGCAGTACGGACATGTGGTCCGCACTGTTTCGCCACCGACTTTGACCCAGATTCCGCCATCCAACACCCGAGCCCGATGAACATGCACCGACTTCTCAGGGTCTTCGAGGCACCGTCCCGTCGTCAGACTGTAGTGATGCTTGTAGAGCGGGGATGCGACTACACGCTCACCTTTCAGGTCGCCGACGAGACCGCGGGACAGGACGTTCGTTTCGCTCGCGGGATCGAAGTTGTCCAGCGCGAACACGGCATCCGCCAGGCGAAAGATCGCGACCTGGTGACCGTCCACCAGCGCACACACTCCCGCGCCGGGCATCACATCATCCACATCGCAGATGTGCGTCCAACCCTCGCTCATGCGACAGCTTCCATTCGCTCGCGGCGCTCGGCCCGCGTCGCGGGCCGGATCTGCCCGCGCTCCTGCACGAACAGGACATTCGGATCCGCCTTGTCGCTGTTGACGAAATGGCGGAACCGCCGCAGCGTCACCGGATCGTCGATTGCCTTTTTCCACTCGCACTCATAGGTTGCGACGATGCGTGCCATGTCGGCCTCCAACTCTGCAGCGATACCCAGCTCGTCCCGGCAAACCACGGCTTTCAGGTAATCCAGGCCGCCCTCGAGATTGTCCCGCCACGTCGAAGTACGTTGCAGGCGGTCGGCCGTACGGATGTAGAACATCAGGAAGCGGTCTATGTAACGGATCAACGTGTCCTTATCGAGATCGGCGGCGAGCAGCTCCGCGTGCCGTGGCTTCATCCCTCCATTGCCACAGACATACAGGTTCCATCCCTTCTCAGTGGCGATCACGCCGACGTCCTTACCTTGTGCTTCGGCACACTCACGAGTGCACCCCGAGACTGCCAGCTTGATTTTGTGGGGCCCGCGCAAGCCTCGATACCGGTTTTCGATCTCGATGGCGAGACCCACACTGTCTTGCACACCGAAGCGGCACCAGGTCGAGCCGACACAGGATTTGACCGTGCGCATGGCCTTGCCATACGCGTGTCCGGACTCGAAACCTGCGGCAATCAGGTCGGCCCAGATAAGGGGCAGTTCGTGAACCTGTGCGCCGAACAGATCGATGCGCTGCCCGCCGGTAATCTTGGTGTACAGGCCGAACTTTTTGGCCACCTCGCCGAGCACGATGAGCTTTTCCGGCGTGATCTCGCCGCCCGGCACCCGTGGCACGACCGAATACGTGCCGTCCTTCTGCATGTTGGCCAGAAAATAATCGTTCGTATCCTGCAGAGTCCCGCGCTCGGAACCCAGCACGAACTCGTTCCAGCACGAGGCGAGAATGGAAGCCACCGCAGGCTTGCAGATGTCGCAACCCAGTCCGTGGCCGTGCTTTGCGAGTGTTTCAGCGAAGCTGCGCAAGCCACCGACGCGGACGAGCGAGAACAATTGCTGACGCGAGTACGGGAAGTGCTCGCAAAGATGGGTATTGACCGAGATCCCTTTGCGCTTCAGCTCGGCCTGCAGAACTTGGGTGACCAGCGGCGCACACCCCCCACACGATGTTGCAGCCTTGGTCGCTTTCTTGAGAGCGCCCAACGTGGTGCAACCATTCTCCACAGCTGCGCAGAGATTGCCCTTGCTGATGTTATTGCAAGAGCAGATCTGCGCATCGGCCGGCAGCGCCGCCAGCCCACCGCCGGCAGAATGCGTAGCCCCCGCGCGCGGCGGCAGAATCAGATCCTCGGGATGCTCCGGCAGTGGCAGACCGTTAAGCATCGTCTGCAGCCAGGTCCCGTAGTCGTCCGTGTCTCCGACCAACACGGCCCCCAACAGACGGGATCCGTCTTCGTTCACCACCAACTTCTTGTAAACCTCGCGACGCTCGTCGATGAACGAATACGCCCGTGCCCCCGGCGAAGCCGCGTGCGCATCGCCGATGGAGGCGACACCCACACCCAGGAGCTTGAGCTTGGTGCTCATGTCCGCACCCGTAAAGGTCGGCACGGTGGTTTTCGCGGCCCCGGCCAACACGGTCGCTGCAACGACACGCGCCATGTCATAACCCGGCGCCACCAGTCCAAAGATCCGCCCGCGCCACAGCGCGCACTCGCCAATCGCATATATATCCGGGTCGGAGGTCCGGCACTGATCATCGACTACGATGCCACCCCTCTCCCCAACCGCGAGCCCGGCTGCCCGCGCCAGCTCATCACGCGGACGTATCCCCGCTGAGAACACAATGACATCCGCCTGTAGCGAACTCCCGTCTTTGAAATTCATGCAATGACGCGCATCACCTCCGCCAGCGATATTCGTCGTGTTCTTGCCGGTGTGCACACGGACCCCGAGCGCCTCGATCTTGCGCCGAAGCATCTGGCCGCCACCCTCATCCACCTGCAGTGCCATGAGTCGAGGCGCGAATTCGACGACGTTGGTTTCCAGCCCCAGATCACGCAGCGCCTTTGCAGCCTCCAGACCCAGCAGTCCGCCGCCAACGACGACGCCGACACGCGCACCCTGCGCGCTAGCGCGAATGGCCTCCAAATCTTCAATAGTGCGATACACGTGGCAGTGAGGACGGTCGCGTCCCGCGATCGGAGGCACGAATGGGTACGAGCCAGTCGCCAGGACCAACGTGTCATATTCGAGCTCGTGGCCGCTGGATGTGCGTACCCGGCGCGCGCCGCGATCAATCGAAACCGCGCGTTCGCCCAATTTCAGCGCAATTTTGTTTTGCGTGAAAAACCCAGCCTCGACCATAGAAAGGTCGGCAGCCGTTTTCCCTGAGAAAAACGCCGACAATTGAACACGATCGTAAGCCGGTCTCGGTTCCTCGCCCAGGACAGTGATGTCAAAGGGAGCGTCAGCAGGTATCGACTCCAGGAAACGTTGGCCCACCATGCCGTTACCAACGACCAAAAGTCTTGTGCGTGCGTTCATTTCTGCTCCGAGCAAAAAAAAACGCCGGCGGTTCGCCTACGCGGATGCGTAGTTGAATCGGCGGCGTTGCCTTTGAACCCACTAGTGGGTCCCTGTGTGATGTTGGGGGGTGCAACGCGCGTGCCACCGCGTGTTTACGCAACGGCGCTTCAGTCATATCAAGGGCTTATGGCATTCGCGGCGGGGCACGCTGCGGCACTGGTGGCCTCGCGATGATCACTTACGGAGCAGTCCACTGCCCATTTGCACGTTACGGGTGCGACGAATCGTCTGGTGGCAGCTGTTGGCGGGCGGACGAACCGGCGTTCGCTGCCGCTGGGCTCCGGCGGATGGAGCGGTTGCCTGCATTGCAGTAAGGCAGATCTTCAGAACGCCCGCGCACCACCCCAAGGTGGCACGACGGTTGCACCTGCCCCCAGGCAGTCCCTTTGCAGTTGCCCCCGTGGCGCCAAGATGGCCGACCAAACCCTTCGCATCCTCCTCGTGGATCAGAACGTCACGCGAGCCTCAATCCTCGAAGAGGGACTGCGGGAGGCTGGCTATACAAATGTCGCTGTCGTCCGCGACATGCAGAATCTCTTACGCCGCATCGTCGATGCCGACCCTGACGTCATCTTCATAGACCTGGAGAATCCCAATCGCGACGTGCTCGAGCAGATGTTTCAGGTGTCCCGCTGCGTCCGACGGCCTATCGCGATGTTCGTGGATCACTCCGACACCGACATGATCAAAGCCGCGGTGGAGTCGGGTGTGGGCGCGTACGTGGTGGATGGGCTGCGCAAGGAACGAGTCAAGTCCATCCTCGATATGGCCGTCAGCCGCTTCAACGCCTTCAGTGAATTGCGCGACGAGCTCGATCGCGCCAAGCAGGAGCTGGAAGATCGGAAAGTGATCGAGCGGGCAAAGGGCATTCTCATGAAAGATCGAGGCGTGTCCGAGGATGCCGCCTACGGGTTGCTCCGCAAAGTGGCAATGAACGAAAACCGGCGCCTGGCTGAGGTGGCACAGAGCGTCGTGACTGCGGCGAGATTATTAAAATGAAGGTGATCCTGGGATTCATTCCGTTGCTCGATTGCGCCAGCCTGGTTGTAGCGGCCGAGCGCGGCTTTGCTGCGCAAGAAGACCTCGAGCTGGCGCTCGTTCGCGAGACTTCCTGGGCAAACATCCGCGACCGGGTGGTAGTCGGTCATTTCGACGCCGCTCACATGCTCGGCCCGATGACCGTTGCATCCACCCTCGGCATCGGCCATGTCAAGGTACCGGTAATCGCGCCATTTGCTCTGGGCCTTGGCGGAAACGCAATCACCGTTTCCTTGCGGCTGTGGGAGCAGATGACCTGCGAGGGCGCTTCCGCGGAAAGCGACCCGCGCACTCACGCAACGGCGCTCAAACGAGTGGTCACGAATCGCGAAAAGGCACGCCGCGAGCCGCTTACATTTGCGATGGTTTATCCCTTCTCCTGCCACAACTACGAATTACGTTACTGGCTCGCCGGCGCCGGAATCGACCCCGATCGCGAAGTTCGGCTGATCGTGATACCACCGCCCCTACTGGTGGACGCCTTGCGTGCGGGACAGATTGACGGGTTCTGTGTTGGCGAGCCCTGGAACAGCGTCGCCGTCCACGCGGGAGTCGGCACGATCGTGACGCCCACAACCGCCATTTGGCCCTTTAGTCCGGAGAAAGTGCTCGGGTGTCGTCTCGAGTGGGCGCAGCGACACCCCAAACAACTGGCGTCGCTGCAACGCGCGCTGTACCGGGCATCACAGTGGTGCGAGCGGCCGGAGAACCGCGCCGAGCTCGCTACGTTATTGGCACAACCCCGATACGTAGGCGCACCAGCTGACCTGTTGCGCCAGGCCCTCGAAGGTCAACTCACGCTGACAACCCACTCGAAGCCCACGCATCTCGAGAATTTCTACATTCCGGCTCAACACAACGCGACCTTCCCATGGGTCAGCCACGCCTTATGGTTCTACGCGCAAATGCTGCGCTGGAAGCAGATCGAGTTCTCCGCAGAGCACCTGTCCGCGGTTCGGACAACCTACCGTCCGGATCTATATCGCGCCGCCCTGGCATCCATCAACCCTGACATCCCGGCAGGCGACTCGAAGATCGAGCGCTTCTTCGACGGCACCACTTTCGATCCAGAGGAATTCAACGCGCGATTGTGATGCCTCACCACGGCAGCGCTGGGCCATGTTAACCCCGGGCCATGTTAACCCCGGGCCATGCCAACCCGGGCAACGCCAACGCAGGCAACGCCAACCCGGGCCGCCAGCCCGGGGCCGCGCACCCTCGCCCCTGACGCGCACCCAGTTCGTGCAAACCCGCGGGGCGCCGCCCCTTTCGGGAGCACCCAGCCTGCATCTGTGCGGCAGTTTCAGCTCTAAGTCATTGGAAGTTAGAGACTGTCGGCACGTGGCATATCGGTTGCATCTCTAACGTCAACATACTGGCCCGCTGTTGGGTCAGCAAGGCAACGCTGCCGACTCGGACGGGACGCACCTAAGCGCTCCGATCCGCGCGGTAGCGTTTTTTTTTGGGGGTGCAACACATGCGTTGCCCGAGGCAGGCACCGCCTGCGCGCAAAAGGAGAGCCCGATGAGCCGTTTGATAGTTTCTCTTCGCAGCGGCAACTGGAAGGCGCTGCTGGCCTGCTTCCTGTACTTCGACACGGGCTTCACCACGTGGGTGATGTTCGGCCCCCTCGCACCGTTCATTTCGAAACAGATCTCGCTCACACCTATCCAGGCGGGCTTCCTGGTTGCCGTCCCAGTACTGGCTGCGTCCATAGTGCGCGTCACCTTCGGCAACCTGTTTCAGTCCGTTGACGGCCGACGCCTCGCATTGATGGGCATCGGACTGTCAGCGATTCCTGCCTTCGTATTGCTGCTGCCAATTGTCCCCACGTACACGCTGCTGTTGATTCTCGGCGTATTTCTCGGCGTAGGTGGCGCGAGCTTCGCTATCGCCTTGCCTATGGCGGGCAGCAGCTACCCGCCTCGCGTGCAGGGCCTCGTGCTCGGGTTAGCCGCAGCGGGCAACATCGGCGCAGTAGTCGATGGTTTCCTTTTCCCGGGTCTCGCGCAGAGTTTCGGATGGCAGCGATCTACGATGGCTGTCCTTCCGCTCCTCGCACTCACCGCCGTAGCCGTGTTCTTTTGGGCCGAGGATCGAAGCGCCAAGAGCGGCAGCGCTCCGCGTGCGTTTGCCGGCCTGGGCATATCGATGATCGGATTGATCGCACTGGTGTTGCTGGTCAACGCTGGAATGTTGGGTGCCGGCAAGACCGGCCAGTTGTTACTTCCGCTCTTCGGCGCACTGCTCGCTCTGGCTGTTCTGCCGCGAAAGTACCTTTCAGTACTCGGCGAGCGCGACACCTGGGTCGTGATGCTCGTCTATAGCATCACCTTCGGAGGCTTCGTCGGCATGTCGTCCTACGTCAGCCTTCTCCTAACAACCCAGTACCAGATAACGAAAGTAGACGCCGGTTTCATCATGGCGCTGCTATCGCTCACAGGCGCAATGGTCCGCCCCGTCGGTGGCCTCATTGCCGACCGGCTCTCGGGCGTGCGGGTACTCCTCGTGCTGTTGGTGGCGATCTCCGCATGCAACTTCGGCTTCGCCATGCTAATGCCACCCCTCGCCGGCGGCATCGCACTGCTCGTAGCCCTGTATTTCTGCTTCGGCCTCGGAAACGGCGCGACATTCCAGCTCGTCCCACACCGCTGGAAAGGTAAGACAGGCGTGATGACCGGCATCATCGGTGCTGCGGGCGGCATAGGCGGGTTCTACCTGCCCGTGATCATGGGTATCGCCAAAGAGAGCACCGGCAGCTACCAGCTAGGCTTCACCACCTTCGGCGTCCTCGCCGCGGTCGCGTTCATTCTGGTAGCCAGCCTCCACCGCCAGTGGCTCACGTGGGCCTTGCCCGCGGAGGCGAACTTGGGACTCGAAGGGACGGTTGCGATGGCAGAGTGAGGGGGTCCGCTGTGGCGCACGGACGCGCCGCGGGGGATACAGGAGTCTCTGCGATGGCGGAGTGAAAGTCGCTAAGCCGCCGTTTTGGCACCCGCGAATGCCCGGCGCCCCGGCGGGATGAACTCCCCACCAGCGCCGCGCGTATGATGGCAACCCATGGAATCTCAGCATCTCACCGGCCGCGTAATCGCAATCCCCGAGACGCGCGAAATCGAAATCTTCGCCGCCATGCTCGAGCGTCGCGGCGCCACTGTCGTTCGCTGCCCCATGGTCGCCATCCGCGATGCGCCGGACCCCGCGCCCGTGTTGCAATGGAGCCGCCAGTTCGCCCAAGGCGCCTGCGATGATCTGATCCTGCTGACCGGCGAAGGACTGCGGCGCATCCTCTCCTGCATCGAGAGAAACGAGCCTGCCCTGAAGGACGCATTCGTGCAGGCACTGAGCGCCGCTCGCAAAATCACACGCGGCCCGAAGCCGGCCCGCGCGTTGCGCGAGCTCGGCTTGAAGCCAGATATTGCCGCCGAAGTACCCACGACCGAAGGCGTCATCAACAGCCTGCGGCCACACGACCTGAAAAGCCGCCGCATCGGGCTGCAGCTCTACGGAACGGAACCCAACCGACCACTGGTTGATTTTTTGGAGCAAAGCGGCGCCACCGTGCTCGTTGTAGCCCCCTACGTCTACGCGGATGCAGCCGACGATCACGCCGTACTCAATTTACTGAAGCGCCTCGAAGCAGGAGAAATCGACGCCGTCGCGTTCACGAGCACACCGCAAGTGGAACGCCTGTTCTCCATCGCCTCACCGCAGACAGTCACCAAGGCGCTTTCCAACACCGTAGTTGCGGCCGTTGGGCCCGTGGTGGCAGATACCCTGCGCCGGCGCGGCATCGAAGCCCGCGTCATGCCGGAGGACTCATTCTTCCTCAAACCCCTTACAACAGAGCTCGAAGAGGCCCTGGGTAGCAAAAGCTAACGCCGGCTTCGTTACCTGAGTTCTGGCTTCCCGACTATTGCATGCAGCGAAGGACGCACCACAGCGCTAAAATTTCGCCATGCGCGAATCCACGCGACAAAAGCTCGAGGACAAGAAGCTAGAGGCATTGAATGCACTCGATCCGCACACGGATCGGTCCGTTCAGACTGCCACGATTCAAAAATACCTCGCGGACAAACATTTTCGGGTCGTCGCTCGGGCGGCGACGCTTGCAGGGGAGCGCTCCCTGCGTGAGCGCCTACCGGACCTCCTCGACGCGTACGCCCGCTTTCTGGTCGATCCGATCAAGCAGGACCCGCACTGCATCGCCAAGCAGGCTATTGCACGCGCACTCGTCAATCTGGAATGCGATAACGTGCCGTTTTTTCTCGAGGGCATCCGTTACCGACAACTCGAGCCCGCGTGGGGTGGCGCAGATGATACGGCCATCGATGTACGTTGCAGTTGTGCCATGGGTCTCGTGTCCACGGGCTACTTCCGGGCCATCCAGGAGGTGACAACCCTCCTGCTGGATCCTGAATGGCGCGCCCGCGCCGGTGCGGCACGGGCAATCTCCTGCGGCAACCCGCGTGAAGCAGAGGCGCTGTTGCGCTTCAAAGTGCTGGTCGGCGATCCGGAACCGGACGTGATCGGGGAATGTTTCACTGCACTCTTGAGCATCGCAAAAGAGGAGTGCCTGCCGTTTGTTGCCTCATACCTTTCCAATAACAACAATGGCGTCCGCGATTTCGCCGCACTAGCCTTGGGCGAATCACGGCATCCCCAGGCGCTCGAGCATCTGCGGATAGCCTGGGAAGACATCCGCGACGCGGCAAACTTTCGCACAGTGTTGATCCGCGCCGCCGCCCTACACAGAAGCGAAGTTGCCTTCGATTGGCTCATCTCGATCATCGAGCACAGCACACCGGCGCATGCCGACGTCGCCGTGGAGGCGCTGTCGGTATACGAGCGCAATACAAAGCTCGTCGAGCGCGTGCAAGCGGCGTTAGCAAAACGCAAGCCACACCGCCGCGGCGCCATCCAGTAAGCGCGGCAACGGGCAGCGTGCTAAGCCCTGCTCGGAATCCAGGCCGGCGGTGAAGCCCGCCCCCCCATTTTACGCGGGTACCAGGTACGGCAATTGGTGCTCCAGCGCTCGATCTGGGCGCGCGCGGCTGTCGATCCTGCGGATTCGGCGCGACCTTATTTCAAGAGCGATCAACCTCACGGTTGCGCGTAGACGCCGATCGGCTCCTTGACTCCGGAGAACACATCTTTCACGCGTGAATGCCGGACGGCACGGATGCTCACGACACCCGCAGTGAAACGAGACGTCGGCCGCAGGTACGCGTAGATGATGGCGAACTGCGCCACATTGCACCGACGCAGCTCTATGCCCGTCTCCGGCCTCCACGAACCGACACGATTGGCGTCAGGCCGCTCGAGCGCTTTCTCGATGCCTCGACGGATATCCAGTTGGCGATCGTAAGGCTTGCCCCACGGCTGTCGCGCCACGAAATCCAGACATTCTTCGACATCGCGATCAACCCTCGGCATCACATGCAGGTACGGAAGCATTTTTGCGCTCCACCTTCTTTACGATTGCGTCCAACCAAGCAGTCAACGCCGCGTCTGCCTCGGCCTGCGTCGCGTAGTCCGCCGAATTGTAGGAAAACCGCCCTGCCAAAAAGTCATCTTGAGTCGTGGCGAGGATCTCATCCCAATCAATCCCCTCGGACGTGTCATCGTACTTGCGAGCTTCCTCGTCGGCCGGATGGAGATTGTTGGGATCATAAGCCGGGCGCTTGGGCTCGACTGCAGCCGACGTATTCAACTCGTGCTGCGTCACCGTTTCCATAAATGCTCCTGGACAGACATGTGCCATTTACGCTGTAGGTTAAAGTCTACAGGCGAAAAACGCCGCTAACAACGAAAGGCTAGCTGAGAGCCTCTGGCACTAGAAGTGCCAGAAATTGGCATTTTTGCCCAGAAACACCAAATCTTCCGATATGTCACTGACGTCGAAGTTGGAAGCATCGCGTCACGTCGGACCCGGACGCTTCTGCTCGACGTCGTCATCATGCGGCGCGACGTACACTGCGATTTAGCCCAAGGCAGTCAACACACGCGAATGAAGGACCGTGCTCCCGCAGCATGAGATCCGCGCTTCGTTGGGCGCTCAGTCCATGCTCCGACACTGGAGTTTCGCGTCGGGCACCCCCTGCGACGCCGGGTGTCCTCATCAAATATGACGCAACAACGCTCGACTCGGTCGCAGCGTACCAACATTCAGATGTTTGATAGACGACACATTCAACACAACAATCTGCGGCTTCCAAACGCGTAGCTACATCAGGTATACTTCCTGATATTCGGAGCCGGGCGTTAGATCTGCCCGCAGTATGCGGTCACATCCCCCTCAGAGTGAGACGCATGCTGCAGGCAGCCGAGCGTTCCTTGCTCACCCGATGGTATTGTTAGTGCATGTGGTTAAACGGAGGATTGCCAATTTCAAAGAAGGCTCCGCCGGGCCCACGGGTTCGTTTTGAAGCTTTGCCACAATCGATCAACAACACGGGAGCACTGAACAGGAATTTCATAAGATTCTCCTTTCTTAAACATCGATGATTCTTTTGCGCTCCCTCGCTCGGTGTTATATCTGGCACGTCCACGGACGGCGTGCAGTCCCCTCAAAACGCCGAAGGGTGCAGATGCCTTTTCGCGGGGTCCTTTCTGAAATTTCTGGCGGTCTTGCGGATGTTCGCGGGAACGGCTACCACCGTTTGCGGACTTCGAAGCTCACCATCCGTCCGTAGAGATCAGCATTTTCCTGGTCGTAGCCTAAGCCGGCTGCGTTGTTATTCAGGAAAGGCGGATCGACGTCGAAAAGGTTCTGGGCATTCAGGACAAATTGTGTGTGTCCCAGCCACCCAAGCATATCCCCAGCCGTCTCATAGCTCACCTGCATGTCAACGGTAGTCCACGGGGATACTCCTCTGTCCGGCACGCTCAGTGTATCCCGATAATGGTTTTCGAAGTTGAGGAACGTGGCAACTCCCAGGCCTCGGCGGGTCCACGATGCCGAACCTCTGGCTCGGATGTTGATGGGATTATTCTGGGTGCTCACGATGTTCACGAGAGGGCTGCTTGGCGTATTGGCTTGTGAGTATCTGAATAGATAGGTGCCGTTCAAACCCAGGTCAAATTTGCCACCTCGATTTTCAAACGAGAAACGGCCGATCAGATCGATGCCGTCGGTCCTGAGCAGCGCAATATTCCTCAGTCGATTGTCGACAATGACCGTTGCCGAGGACGCCTGGCAGGTTCCCGGCCCGAGATACGCGCTACTGTTACACGCGTCGTTCAGTTCCGCCGCCGTAATGTTCCGATTTACGAGCCAACTGAAGGAGGGCAGCACGAGGACATCGTGACCGAATCGTACCTCGTCAATCCGGCTGGAGTACCTGACATTGAAGTAGGTCAGTGAAGCGGACAAGCCAGGTACGGACTTAAATCCCACATCGGTTCCCAAAGTCCAGCTTCGCGCGGTTTCTGGTTGCAGGTCAGCGTTGGTTCCGTAGCGTACCAGAGCCGTAGATACCGTAGTGGGCGAAGCAGGGTCATTCAAAGGTGACACGTAGCTGTAGCTGTTCTTCGCCAGCATGTCAGGCAGGTTGGGTGGCTTGAACGACTTGGTCCAGGTGCTGCGAAAATTCCACTCCTTGTTGACGGACCAGTACAGCCCGATTTTGGGAGACGTTGCGCCACCGATGTCACTATAGTCCTCGCGCCTCGCACCCGCCGAAAACTCGAGCCGACGCGCAAAGCGAAGCTCATTGCTCGCGCCGATGACAGGCACGCGCAGATCTGCGAATGCCGAGCGTACATCCCGGCCAAGCCTCCCGCTAGCGGCGGGACTGAGTCCGGGCTGAACAACAGTTTCAGTCTCGATGGCTTGAATCCGATACTCCGCCCCGATAGTGGCTTCGATATCACCGCCGGGTAGTGAGAGCGTCGGCCCCATGGCCGTAAGGCTGATGGTTCGCAGGCTGGAAGTTGAATTGTATACGGCGTCACCACGGATGGCCGCCAGCGTGGCAGGATTGTTAGTCGAAGCATCCCCAAAAGGATTGAACGCGGTTGCCGGATCGCTATCTGCCAATGCGGCGGCCAACGCCGATTGGTTGACTTGCCCGTGCTGCCTCAGGCGCTGCTTCTCGAATGCGTAACCAATATAGCCGCTGGCCGTCCAGCCATGCTCTACCGATGTAGCCAGTCCCAATGAAAAATTACCCGTATCTACTTTATCTTCGACCGTAGGCGGACCGAAGAAGGCCGTGGTGCCTTCCATCAAGTTGACTGGCCCGGGCACGCCGGTGGGATTCACGTAAAATGGGTTCGATTCGGGAATCGTCGCCAGTAAGGCAGACGAGCCGGTGAGGGTGCTTCTTACATTGCGGCGTGTAAACAGTCCTTCAAACGACAGGCCGAGATCGTCGGTCAGCTTGTGGCTCTCTTTACCAAAAATGCTCCAGCGCTGCTCTCTTGGCGTTACATCAGCGCCCTGATAGCGGTCGTACAGATTGGCGGGTCCCTGCACGAGATTCGCTGGCGGCACTCCGCTCAGCCCCTTGGGAATCGGCCAAAATTGACTTTGCGCTGCGTCCGTAAAGGATCCCGGGCTGCCAGCCATGTAACCGAAGTTGGAGCCACCGAAGCGAGTCAGATCGCTCGTATATTGCGGTCGATCCTGCGCCTGCAACGCATCGCGCTGGAAATACTCAAACGACAGCAGGTCGCTCCCCGAGTCGCGCGTATTGCCAAACAGCTGGCTGAGCTGACGTTCACCCATGGAGCCGCGTGTAACCCCGCCACCACGTGCCTGAGTCTGGAGGCCGGAGATATTCCCGCGTGTCACGAAGTTCACGACTCCGCCCACGGCATCCGCACCATATTTCGCGGCTGCTCCATCCGGAAGCAGGTCGATATGATCAACAATGCTCAGCGGAATATTGGAGACATCCTCGAATGCACCTTCAGTTCCGCTCGGCGCAAGTCTCTTCCCGTCAATCAGCACCAGTGTCGCACCAGCATCGAGTCCGCGCAGATTGACCCCGCTGCCGCGAGCCGCGTTAGTACCCGCCTCGCGCCCCAACACCGTATCCTGCGTGGGGCCACCCCCAAACACCTGCGGCAACGTCCGCAAAAAATCCTGCGTGGTCGCTAACCCGGAGCGCTCGATATCACCCCGACCGAACTGCAGTGTCTGCGCGCCCAATAACGGTTGCGTCCCACTCTCACCCGATCCTGAAATCAACACCTGCTCCAGATCGTCACTATCGGAGACATGCTTTGGACGACTCTTCAGACGATGCCACAAGCGGCTGAAGAACGACGTCTTCTTCGGCGTCACGGCCAGCGTACGGTCGTTCACGAAGTCGAATACCAGGTTCGTGCCCTTCAACATCGACGTAAGGGCAGTCGAGGAATCAAAGTCGCCCCTGACCGCATGCGTCTTCGCTCCCCGCAGCATGTTGAAATCGAAGAGAACCTGCAGATCGGACTGGCGGCTGAACTCGTTCAGCATGACTGAAGCGTCGCCCGCTTCGAGCTGAAAGTGCCGTAGCGCAGCGGGGTCCGCGCCCGCGTCGGCTGTGTGAAATATCAGGCATATGGCCAGCACCGCACACCACCGCTGTGCGGTGCGGCATAGTATTGCTAGCCGATACGCGTCCGTGTGTTGTTCCATGCTGCGCATAGTAGTAGGCAACCCTACTGAGCACGGACGGACGAGAGCACTTTTTCCGTTATGGCTGGCTGAAAATTCTCTGAGAGTCGCTTTTCGCCCTGCCCTGATGCGCAGCGGTGTGTGCGATCGCCGCCAAACATTGCAGTACCGCCTCGAGCGGTTGGTTGTGCAACACCACGGCGGGAGGAGGGACTTCATCGATCAGCCGCGGTGGCCGGCTGCGCAGCTGACAGTGCGCGCGAAGGTTGTGTCCACAGTGTCCGCAGCCATCCATTTAGCCGCGAATCTTCGGCCGCTTCGCTGGTATGTCCCTCGCCTCTGCCATTCCATACGCAGTCGTTTCCGTGGCGGTGCCCCCGCGCCGGGCGGTGGCATCCTCGCGTAACATCCTACAGCCCGGCGGCTCGGCTCGCACGTAATCACATCCGGTCTGATTGTAATCTTCCGCGCACTGCGCTTGTTCAGGTCTGCGCTGCGATTTTTTGTTTCTGCGAACGCGGTGCCTCTGTATCAGGCTAAGCAGGAAGCTCCGGACGCATTTTTCGGCACTGCAGCGTCACCAGTTTGTGTAGCAGAAGAGCCCGTCAGAGCCCCGGCAACACACGACACCGGTTTCCTACCCACACCGTTTCGACTTAAGGGGGCAGCGGTCTGCGATCGGCCCCCATTCTCCTGACGCCCAGTAGGCCTAAGTATCCAGGCCGCGGTTGCTATCCCCTCGTGAACGGGTCCCGCTACAACCGCTTCACAAACACGTCGATCTTGCCACGCGGCCCAATCAATGAGGACCCGATCCAGCCGGTCACGCCGACGACAACCGCGGTCGCGAAGGCGGACCAGAACCCGCCGGGGATATGGAAACCCGGCAGCATCGCCGCTACCAACCCCACCATGGCGGTGTTCACCACCAAAAGAAACAAGCCGAGTGTCAGAATGGTGATCGGCAGCGTCAGGAGGATCGCGATGGGCCTGACGATCGCGTTGACGACACCCAGCAACACACCAGCGAACACCAACGTCCATGGATCGTCGATTTGTATGCCCGAAACCAACCGCGTTGCAACCCAAAGGCCCAGGGCGGTGATGCAGGCGCGCAGTATGAAGCCCGTCATGATGCTTTGCTCCTGAGCTGTTTCTCGGTGAACACCTTGAGGCGTGTCAGGGCCTGCTGCCAACCCAAACGCAGGCGCAGATACGGCCGGTTCCACTCTTGCGTCGCCGGAATACCAGAGCCCAGCAGTCTCAGAACGGTCCCGGGTTCTTTGGCGTCCAGGATGAAGTCGTCCACGAGGGGGTCGTCGGTGGGCGGCAGCGCTTCCGACGGAAGGTAAATCAGCCGCAAGCGGCGCGCTGGCTCGAAGATGTCGATGTGCCCCTCGAGCTCGATCACACGATCTACGCTGGCGCGGAAAAGGCCGCCTTTCTGCGCACGTATCTGTGCTGTCGGCGAGCACCAGCGAGCGAGGTGCTCGGTTTCCGTAAGAGCTCGCCAAACCTCGGACGTGTCAGCGACGATATCAACGCGGTGGGCATAGCCCCGGGATCTCTCCGTCATGCGTACATTCTGCCATCCGTGTAAGCCCAGTTCTGCACTATGCTGGCGGCGGACCGCGCCTTGACCGTGACCATTCGGTGGGTGCAACGCATGCGTTGCGCCGGTGGTCGGCGAGGGACGCCCTGGAACGACATGAGCGGCATCGTCCGCGCAGCAGGAGAACAAGATGCCCTATGTTCACATCGTTATCGTACTTGCGCTCGCCCAGTTCTTTTATTTCTCGCTGGAGGTGGGCAAAGCGCGTGGCCGCTACAACGTCCCCGCACCGGCGACTACTGGCAACGAGATGTTCGAGCGCTACTTCCGCGTGCATATGAACACGCTCGAGCTGCTCGTCATGTTCATACCGGCAGTCCTGCTCTTCGGCCTATACCTTAGTCCGTATTTCGCCGCGGGCCTGGGTGTCATCTACCTCATCGGGCGTCTGATTTACCTGTTTGCCTATGTCAAAGACCCGAAGAAGCGCGAGGTCGGTTTCGGCCTGTCGATAATCCCGATCATGATCCTGATCCTAGGCGCGCTTGTGGGCGCAGCACGCGCGGCGTGGTTTCAGTAGACGAACCCGCTACGCCGCAGAGGTCCGCGAACGGAGCAAGGTCACGACGAACGGCAGCACGGAAACCAGGATGATCAGAATCGTCACGAGGCCGAAGTTCTGCTTCACCACCGGGATGTTTCCAAACAAGTAGCCACCCCAAATGAAGGCCATCACCCACGACACGCCACCCAGCAGGTTGTAGCCGAGGAACCGCCCATAAGGCATTCGCCCGACACCCGCGACGAAAGGCGCGAACGTGCGGATGATGGGCATGAAGCGCGATAGGGCCACTGCCATGCCTCCGTGGCGTTTGAAGAAATCCTCGGTGCGGTGCAGATACTCGACCTTGAGCAGCCGATATTTCCCGCTGAACGCGGGCGGTCCGATTGCCCGTCCGATTGCGTAGTTAACGGTGTTGCCCAGGACGGCCGCAACGGCCAGCAATAGGGAAGCCAGGGGTGCACTGAGCGTGCCGCTCGTATCCACCGCGGAAAGCGCGCCGACGGCGAACAAGAGGGAGTCGCCAGGCAGAAAAGGCGTTACGACCAGTCCCGTCTCGCAAAAAATGACCGCGAACAGGATCGCGTAGATCCAGGCGTCATATTGGGTCAGCAGATCAACGAGATGCTTGTCGAGATGCAGGACAATATCTATGAACCACGAGATCAAGCGGAGGATCCCCGAGTGCGCGCGGAAACATCCTCCGCAGGTCGCACTCTACTCCATGGAAAAACTGGCCTGCGGCCGTTTTTGTGCCTGTCCATCCCTGGACGGCACCCTGCGGGCCGACCTTCGGTCGTCCAAACGCGCTCCTGCGCGTTTGTCGGACAACGCCTCCGTTTCCACCGGCAAAAGGCGCGACTTTTGCGGGCTGCGTAAGGCGATCGTGCAAGCGACACGCTGGCTGGACAGAACCACTCTACGGCACAAACGCTGCGCGCATGGCCGCCACCGCTCCTACTGGTGCCTTGGCAACCGTAACGCGCGTCTTCAGCGTATCGAGCGCCAGCTTCACTTCCTTATCCCGTGCTGCCAGAGACAGAGCGGATTTGGCCGCCATCAGTTCCGCCGGAGGGTCTTCAGGTCCCTGAGCCACGATGTCGGGCACGATTCCCTTGCCATGGATCGAGGCGCCGGAGGGCGTGAAGTAGCGGGAGGTCGTCAGCTTCACCGCGCCGCCGTGGGACAAGGGCATGACGGTTTGCACAGACCCCTTCCCATACGTCTTGTGGCCGATCAGCTCAGCGCGACCGTGATCCTTGAGCGCGCCCGCCACGATCTCCGAGGCGGAGGCAGACCCACCATTGACGAGCACCACAAGCGGCGCCCCATCAATGACATCACCCGCAGTGGCGTCCATGCGGAAACGCGCATCTGGCGTCCGCCCGTCCGCAGTGACAATCACCCCGTCGTTGAGGAAGGCATCAGCAACAGCCACTCCGGCCTCGAGGACGCCGCCCGGATTGTTTCGCAGGTCGAGCACCAGACCCTTGATACCCCCCGGATTGTCTCGCTTCAGGCGGGCAATCGCGTGATTCACATCGTCCGCGGTGGTTTCACTGAAACCCGTGATCCGCAAATACCCATAGCCTGGCTCCAGGCTCTGTTGGGCGACACTGTGCACTTCGACCTTTGCCCGACGTAGCGAAAAGTCGAGCGTCTGGCCGGTCGTCGGACGAAGCACCGTAAGTTTGACGAGGCTACCTGACGAGCCGCGCATCCGCGAGATCGCACCCGCAAGGTCAGCCCCAATATCGGCATCGTCAATCCGAACAATCTGGTCACCCGGCAGCAGCCCGGCCTGGTCGGCGGGCGAGCCTTCGATCGGGCGCAGGATCTTCACGGCGGAATCTTCCGCCACGACCTCAATACCCACACCCGGGTACGAACCCATGGTGCTCAACCGGATCTCTTCGAACTCTTCGGTGTCGAGGAACGCGGAATGCGGATCGAGCGCGGCGACCATGCCGCGAATGGCTTTGTCCATCAGCGCGTGATCGTCGACGTCATCGACGTACTCACGCTTGATCCGTTCGTAAACTTCAGCGAACAGCCGCGCTTCTTCCCATGGCAGGGCAGCAGCAGGCTTCCCAGCAACCCTGGTCGCTTCGCTCGGGTGCTCCGCAAGCACTCCGCTGGTCAGTGCGGCGGAAAAACCAAAGACAGCCCCCGCGACGAGAGCGATCAGCGTTCGCGATCGCGTCGACATCATTGCCTCAAAACCCCCGGTTTGGATGCACAACGGATACTACAGGCGTCCCTCATGGGTCAATCCCAAACCCGCTGTTTAAAGGTTACCCGGATGACGAATGGTCCAAGTTGATAATCAGTGCACAATTTCGGTGAGCTGACCCAGTCCAAATTCGGCGATCACTGTCGGCATCGCGTCCGCCGACACCAGCAACGGCAGCTCGGACAACAAGTCCACGAGCGGCGCCGGCCGCCCGATCGCGAAGCCCTGCCCATAGTCCACGCCGAGTGTCGCAACACGCGTACGTATCTCTTCGGTCTCCACATACTCGGCCACCGTCGAGAGCGACATGCTCCGGGCGAGCTGGGCTATGGCGCGCACCATCGATTCGGCGCGCGGGTCCTTGAGAATATCCCGCACGAAGCTGCCGTCGATCTTCAACATCGTGACCGGCAGCTGCCGCAGATAGGCAAGTGAGGACAGCCCCGTGCCGAAGTCATCCAGGGCAACACCACAACCGAGCTCGCGCAGCCTGCGAATCAGGGATTCGGCGCGCCCGATGCTCGCAATCGTGGCGTTCTCCGTCAGCTCGAAACAGAACACCGCCGGGTCGATGCCGCTCGAGCGGATCCGGTCCAGCAGAAAATCCACGAACTCCTCATCGTTCAGCGACTGTCCGGAGAAGTTGATCGCAAATGTCACCGCCTGCCCGGCCAGCAGTTCAGCCTGCGGCTTGAGCAGCTCGATGGCGTGGTTGATCACCCACCGGTCGATCTCCGGCATTAGCTGGTAGCGATTCGCCGCGGACAGGAAGCGGTCCGGGCCAACCGTACGGCCGTCCTCGTCCAGCATTCGCAACAGCAGCTCGAAATGCGGTCTTGGACTGTCGGCACAGGCGAACGGCAGAATCAGTTGTGAATACAGTTGCAGCCGGCCGGCGTCGATCGCTGAGCGCAGCTGGCCGGCAATGTTGATATCCGCGAAGCGGCGTACCAGGCTGACATCGTTTGACTTGTAGACCTCGACCCGATTACGGCCGCGGTCCTTGGCCGCTTTGCAGGCCGTCTCGGCGGCGGCCAGCGAATGCATCAGCTCGCCCGAGGCCGTGTCCAGCAGCGCGGCCCCAATGCTGATTGAAACATGCAGCCGCGACTCGCCGTGGGTCGTTCCCAATTTCTCGACACCCTCGCGCAACGACTCCGCGAATTTCTCGGCGTCATCGAGCTGAGTTGGCAGCAATACCGCGAACCTGTCGCCCGAAATGCGTGCTGCGAAGGCGCCCGGGGGCAAGCGGTGTCGGATCAACTCGCCCAGTTGGCCCAATACCGTGTCACCCACATGCATACCGAAACCATCATTGATGACATGCAACTGGTCCGCATCGATATATAGCGCGCTCCAGTGCTTTGCGCTCCTCGGGTCTGCGACGACCGCGCGTACGCGTTGCTCGAATGCGGGCCGCGTGTACAGACCACTCAGCGCGTCATAGCTGCTCTCGATGCTACCAACAGCCTTGCGCGCGAGAATTTCCGTCAAGCGCGCATCCCGGTCACCGAAGGGTTGACCCGGGTCCTCGCGGAACAACGCGAGCACACCCATGACCTTGCCGCCACGGGAGCGCAGTGCGCACGAGAGGATCTTGTAGGGCAAAATGCCCATCGCGCTATTGGGAGCGAGCTTGTTCATGATCAGAGGCTCGCGGCGGATCTGCGCCACGGACAGCAGGTGGCGATGAGCGCGCGCGACGAGCTGTGCGTCAGCCGCACCCGCCTTGTCCGAACGCAATAACGCAATGCTTTTGTCGGGAACGATCAACGCCGCCGTCGAACACCCAACATGTTCGATCGCCTGTTGCAGAATTCCCTTCAACTCATCCGCGCCGTCACCCGCGGGACGCTCCGCAGCCCCATCAGCCAGCAACAACTCCAGATCGCGGTCGCGCGCGGTGACCGTCCGGCTCAGATGTTCGATGGCAGCGCGCGACAGCAGGTCGCGGCGCAGGCATTCGAGCACCGGCCGCAGCAGGGCATGAGAGAACGAGAATCCGCGGGTCTCAGAATCCGCATCGTTACTCGGGCGGCACAGTACCGCGACGACACCAATCAGCAGCTGCGCATCGTCGCGCACCCAGCACAGGTACACCGGCAGGTTTCCATCCAGCATGCGCATGAGACCCGGGCCCTGCGGGGTGGGACCGCTCACTTCCACCGCATTCTCAACGAGATTGAGCAAATCAGGCCCGGTGGTGGTCTCGCTCGTCCAACGCATCGTGCCCGCGGCATCAAACAGCGAAACACTGGTCGCGCGCGGCAGCAACGATCTTACGAGTTGGACGTAAGGCTCAAAGGAGCGCCACGGATCAGGCGCCTGCTCGTTATTGGTGCGCAGCTCAGTCATCCACTGGCCTTAGTAGGACCGAAGAGCGTTTTCGGTGAGCCACACCTTCTCAGACCATGGTCGCAGCGGTCCTTGCGCGAGTTGGCGAATCGATCGTCTGCAGGCGCATAACTTGGCGGAAACTGAACTTAATTCACACCTTGTGCACACGCACAGCGCCGCCGAAAACGGCTCCGGAGCCCGGCCTAGATTTGCCACGCCGCCGGCTGATGGTGGCAGCCTGCTCAGGGGCCGCCGAGGTCGTTTGTGCTTCACCCGAAAGAACCGGAAGAATGAAGAGCCGGAAGAAGAAGAAGAAGAATCGGAAGAAGAGGGGGCGGAAAGCGGGCTTGGTCTCGGGCGACGTGCTCTTGTAATGCGCTCACCCGGACGGGGCGCACCTGTGGGGGCGAAGAGGGCTCGGGGCGCTGACGGGGGGTGGCGCGGGGCGAAGGATCAGCCGTGATGGTTTTGGGCGCAACGCCCGGGTGAGCGCATTACAAGAGCGCGTCTCCCTTCCGACCCGCTCGCTGGGCCCGAAGGCGCCGACCCTATTTCGGCACGAGAGACGGAACCGACCGGCAACGCCCCGGCCGCCCCGCGCCACCGGGCCGACGGTCTCGGTCTCGGTACGGTCTCAGTCTCGGTCTTCTCCCCGTATCGGTGAGAGTGTTCGGCGCGGCAGGTGGGTCTAGAAGGGCCGCCGCGATCTTGTAATGCGCTCACCCGGGCATTGCGCACGCACACAACCCGCGCGCTCCCA
>JBJMWM010000045.1:0-66249 GCA_045810105.1 Steroidobacteraceae bacterium
CGCAGCAGTGCTTCAACTTCCGGCCAAACCTCCGCGAACGGATCGGGTCGGGTTCGCCACGTGTGAGGGACCTTAGCGCTCGATGGCGTGCGGCCCGAATGCGCGTATTTGCGCGCTGTCCGCTCGCTCATCCCGGCTTTCGCCGCCGCCGTCACCTGCGGAATCCCCTGCGTTAACAATGACATGAGTAACCTCACCTGTTCGTCTGTTACCACGCAGCCCCCCTTGTGAGGGCTGAGTAGACCAGACCGCCGATGAGGCCCGCCGACCGGCAGTTCTAATTGTCGTCAACGCCATCGAGCCCCATCAGACCCGACAACAAATACCGGCACTTCTAATTGTCGCCGACCAAGCATCCCTATTTCCCGCACGTCGGCGGCCCAGCCCTGGAAAGCGCCACCAGTAAGCGAGAGAGAGTCGATCGTCGTAGTCCGGATCCGTGACCGCCCTAGAGCACGGGATCGGAGAAACGTCGCGTGCGCTTCGGCGAATTCTCGAGTGACTAAGGTCCGAAGCGGGGCGCCGGCGTGAGCATGTGCGTCTGCTGCATGCGATTACCCCGTGAGCTGTGACGGCCCTTGATCGGGTGATGCCGGACTATGACGCCCGCCGGGAGAAGTTCCGCTACGCTGGGCGCGCAATGATTGTAGCGACTTAGGACCGCTTCGCGCGCAGCGCCGGCATTTTGGTAGTCCGCTGCTTCAGCAGACTTTCGGCAGGGATGCCGAACTTGCTGTGGAGGCCCTCGATCATTCGCAGCGTCAACGTCCGTCGGCGACTGAGGACTTCATAGACGCGATTCCTGCGCCCAATCACAGCTCCAGGTCTTTGACACTCAAGCCGGACTGCTCCACTCGAAACTTGATGGCGTCCACCGCATCGGGGAGATCCATCGGAAAGTGAGCGCGCTCGTACGCCTCTATCAGCGTCGCCAGAACATCCAGACGATCTCCTTCCGGTGTATTCGCCTTCGCGGCCATCAGAGACTCGATGTCCTTGAACGCTGCCCGTAGTCTGCCTTTGTCCTAATGGGTTTGATGTCCAATGCCTGCCTCTCAAATCGCTTGTGCGCCGATTGCGTCGTACTGCTTGTGCGTGCCGATAAACCGGACGTAGACGACCCTGTACGGCTAGTTGATCCACATGACGATACGATACTTGTTGCCGCAGATGTTGAACACGACACGCCCTTCCTGAAGGATGCTGGCATTGCCGAACTGCGCTTTCACCTCGCTAGGCTTGGACCAATCCGCCTTGATCATGTCCCGATACCACGCCAGCGTCGGACCCTCTGCTTCTGCAAACTCGGGGTGACCGGCCCAGAAAGCCTGCAGGGTCGAGACTGCGATTACCCGCATGGCAGCGCCATAGTCCCACTTTGGGACTTAGTCAACCATCGCAATAACCTGGGAGGCTGCCTGACGAGGCAGCACGATCTGGGCGTATCTCAGGTTCAGGATAGCCGAAGCTTTATTCAGGCGGCCGCCTTAGCCAACATTGGCTGTAGCTGCGCCCGGATGCGCTCGAACTCACTGCTGCTTACACCTGCCTGGGTGGCAAACGACGGCCACGACAGAACGGCTTGTCGCACCTGATCGATCACGCGCGGAGCTGTGCCGATGGCAAAACGGTCGGCTTCCACCAGTAGATCATCCTCAGTGAAGTCCTTGAACTTGCCGTTGACGGACATTAGGTGTTGAGACGTCCACTCGCCTCGGGGATTGTGCGCAAAGGTGACATCGTAGGCGGGTGTCAGCTCCCAGGCATGGCCCTGCCGCAGCCGAAACGCGACGTTCTTCGTGTGGTCGTCGCAGTTACGCGCCATGACGTTGAACACCATGCGCCGAAATGCCTCTTCCTTGTCCTCGTAGGGAAGGCCAAGTCTGATCATTGTGTCGAAGAGCTGCGCATAGGAATTGGTGCCCTTTCTTTTGTAGTCAAGGTGAGCCATGGCGCACAGCGTTTGAACATGGTGACGCACGTCCCCGTCCTCTCGATCGAAACGTCGTGTCATGAAATGAGCACGGCCGTTCTCGTTCAGCAGGCGGCACTCGTTCATGTGAATTCCGGCCGCGCTCGCCATGAGGTGGTAGGCATATTCGATGCGGCCATAGTCTTGAGAGGCGCCGAGCTCGAAATCCCTCCCCATACCGTCAAACTTGAGCAACCAGTGCTCAAACCCTGCAGGTGCCTCGAGTTGCCCGGAGCGGATCTCCTCGGTTTTGCGGTTCCAGGCAATCACAGCCTTGGCGCGGGCACCACCGGCGGAAGTACCTACTTCGATAATTTGATGGAGCGCCGCTTCAGCATGATCACCGCCATCGAAATTCCCGTGCACTGCTTTTCGCGCGGTGTTGACCAGCTGGCTCAAGTGAAGGGCGATCGAGCCTTGCGTGCCCGGTCCTCGGGCAGGCTTGAATTGCAGCGCGCCCATTGCGCGATTGCTCATGTAGGCGAGTCGATCAATGGGCGTGATGTCCTCCGTTCTGATGCCGTGATCGAGCATCCAGCGATCGATCAATGCATTTCCGAAATCATCGGGCAGTGCGTCAGCGAGCATCGCCGGCAGGCGCTTGTAGGTTTCAACCGGCAGGTCCGTAAAGAGGAACGTCTGATCGACTGCGGTAGGGAGGTGGATCGGAGCAGGTTCAATACCGCGCGCCTGAAACTCCGGCGTGTAGCGGAACGCGTAGAATCCGTATGCTGGATCGAGCGCTACAACACCCACGCGCTCGCCCCACAAGTACACCTCGACACGATTGACGTGCGTGTAACGAGTTGTCCGTGCGCGACTGCGCGTCCTGCGAGTGGCCATGGGGTCAGCCTTTCCTGCGGCTGGCCGCGCGCTGTCGCGGCTTGGCGGTTCTGGGCATCGTGAGCGGATTGATCGTGGCTACCGGAGCCACCATGTTCAGCCATTCCTCGCGACCGAGCGCGCGAAGGACGCTGATCAGCGTCCCCGTAGTTGATCCCCGCCCGAGCTCGAGCCGCTTCACGGAATTCAAGCCCACGCCGGCGCGCTGGGCCAGTGTCGCTTGGTCGAGATTGCGGTCGAGGCGCAAAAGGCGCAGCTTGCTGCCCAACTCCGCTTCGAGATCGCCAACGGTGGCTGGGCCCGAAGAATGTGCCTTAGAGCGCAAAGGTGTGCTTCCCATAACAACCTAAATTTGGGCTATTCCGGCGACAAAGCCTGCTCATAGCCCGATACTGGGACCTTATAGCACATTTCATCGAATACCGTTACGAGCCAAAAATAGGCTTTAGCCCCCCCCGGAACGGCCATAACAGCCCATTTTCGGGCCGTTGGGCCAGATGCGTTCGCAGTTCCCCTTTCCGTGGAACGGGACGCACGCTGAGCGGCGGTAGAAGTCAGCGGGACCGTTGCGAGGAAATGCACAGTACCGTCTCGCTTGCGTCAGGGAAGCCGAATCGCGACGGTAAGCTAGTTTCTGAAGATCTTCCCGCCAGGACTAGGAAGTCGCATTGCGAGAGCTGCCGCTTATCTGCCCGCCGAGAGAATACGAGACGAGCAGGCATGCCGCCGTGATCGGGTTGCCGCGCCAGTCGGGAACTCGCCGGTAACTATAGCTACTCGCCATCCTCTGAAGCTAGGCTCGCAGAGAAGCACCCCGCGCAGAACGTGAGTGGGTTCGTGTCGACTGACTGACCGCCGTGGCAGCCATCACTCTTGTGCGAGTTCCGCGCAAGCCACTGCGAGACCGAGACCGATCCGTCGTATTCGTCCGCTTCAATCTCAGCCGCAGGCGGCCGCGAAGTACCACGCATTACCGTATTGAGGTTACGCCAGATGCGCTTGGCTTGCTGAGACTGCGCGACATGTTCCGGCTGAACCGGCGACCGCGCCTGGTGGGCGAACTCGTCGGGCGACAGCATCGGAAATTCGTCACGCCGGAATCGACGGAACCAACGCAAGGCAGCACGTGCGGAGCCGCCTTTCATGTCCCCTTGCTTGCTCATCATCCTTCTCCTTGCAAGTTACGCGCTCTTGAATACTGTTGCGAGCAGGTATTCCGTCACACGTTCCCCGAACCTGGAAACGTAAGTATCAATGCCGATCTCTCGCCGACTTCTTGGGCCGACGATTATCTCACCTCGTCCGTGAGGGTGGCCAGCTCCCCGCCTCAGACGAGGCAGTGCGTCTAAGTAGCAGTGTCGGTGTACCAAGCCATCCAGTCGGCGAGTTCCTCAGGTCCGCAGTCGATCACTGTCGGTACCCGGTCCACTTCACACCGTCTCACAGGCGTGTATCGTTTTGATTACGTGGTCGGCCTGGACCCGCCAAATAAGAAGAGAATTACTCCATCATGAGACCAAGTTCTATTGGACTAAGATCCAATCTGCGGTGCACCATTACAACAAAATGAAGCGAATTTGCTGTCGTTTGGATAACTTGTTTGTCGATGTGTCGCATAGTTCGGCGCCGTCCGTCTTACTCGCGGCGTGAAACTCCGAAATGCGCCCTGAACGGGTCGCAGGCTCTGCGTCGAGTATGCAACTGTCGTTGCTTTGCTTTTCTGATGTATAAACATCAGACTTGTTGCTTTATGACCATCGTGCGCGCTGGGCATGGCTACATCAGGCCATTGCGCCTTCGTTCAATGTCTTGCGTAGCTACCACCGCCGCAACGTGGATGGAATTGCCGAACCGTATGCGATGCGCGAGCTCCCCTCGAAGTGTCGCGGCGCGGGTCGCTAAGGCCGTCTCGGCGGTTCGACCCTCCTTTGCCCCCCCCACTCGTCTCTTCACCATACCTTGCGCTCATGCTGTTGTACTGCCTCGAGCAGGTATTCCATCCACGCTCAACCAAACGCCTCGCACCATGCGTCTTGATACCCAGTCTTTGCCCAACCTCCTCCTAACTCAGTCCATCCTGCGTGACCATCAAAAGAGCCATTTTTCGCTTTTGGAGGTAATGCCTAAATGCCTCGTTTGAAGAGCCTGCAACTCCTCCCTAAGTGGCGCCGTTCGTTCGCGTCGGACAGCGCCGGCATTCCTGCACCATAGGGAACGTGCGCGCCTTGAACGGGGGCGACCGCTGTGGACGCTATAGACGGAGTTACTGCCGGTGGCTTGCCCGCGTCGACCGATGGAGGAAACTGCAAATCGAGCTTGGTATTCACGGTCCACAGCAGCAATGCGGTGCCGAATAACGAAAAGAAGATCCCCCGCCCGACATTGCGCAGCTTTAGCGAAAAAATATGCTGTGCGTTGGCCTCCAGCGTCCCCTTCTCCGCAGCTTGCGTCCGCAAGCATAAGAATCCGAAGGTCAGAGAAAGTATCGCAGCAGCGAGGATAACGAGCCGCTCTGAGATTCGACCAATGATCAGGATCCGGATGTGATCAGAAGTCAGTACAGGTTGTGCGTAGCCCGCCGTGGGCAGCGTAATCGTCATTGCTAACGCCAACAGCCGCGTCGCTCGACTTTCTTTGCCCGTGCTGCTCATGTTCATTGCCGCCTCCGATTGTGCCGATTTCGGTTCCGTTCGATGTCCCGATGAATCGAAGGGGTGCTGCAAGACGACTCAGTGCACACGTCCTTTCGGCCCCAAGCCAGATCCAACCGCTGCGCACTGGGGGCGAGGACAGGTAGGGCACCCCCAAGATGAAGGCACGTAGCTTCCTCGTAAAACGGCTCGGCGAGTACCTGAAAGGCTCGTCTTGCGGCTGCAGCTCGATGGCCACCAACAGGCTCGTCGTAGTGTACTGCGGGAGGGCACCCTAGGTTCTCACGAGACCGACAACCCATTGTTGAAGTACGCTGTCTCGCTCCCAAAGGACTCCTGAGGTAATGAGAGCCCGAAACCGCAGTCTCGTAAGTGAACCAGGAGCCGCCTTGAGCCGCGCTTGCTCGAGCCGAAACGCCTGCTCCACGTACTCTGTTGCGGTGCACCGCAAAAGAGCGTCGGCTTGCTCCGCGGCTGGGCGCAGATACTGTGCTGGGACTCCCTTGTTGCTGCGGGCGCGTTGCGAAGGATCTGGCTGTCTTCTTCGCCGCTCGCGCCGCCTTCTTGTTCGCCATGGGCGCACCCGATCGCCTCAGTTCCTACTCGATCTCCCTTGATCTTACAACGCTAAGCGCACGATGTACTGGAATCGGCCGGCTTGTCGTTTCACCCGTGACAACGGAAGTTCTGATGTCGTGATGAATGACGGGCCATTGCAGAACGGACTACCAGCCGAGTCCTCTGCGTTATCTTCGCTCCCTCTGGCGATTCGCTTAGACTGGCGGTTTGGACGAACAAGATGGCAGAACGATCAGGAGCAATGAGATGGGGTTACTGGAGGATCTGCTCGCGCGTGGTTATTTTCCCATTCAGCTACCTCCTGCATTCTCAACTTCGAGTTTCTCGACCCAACTGGCCCAGTTCATAGGTCAGTGGCCGACCGGGACACCACCGAACACGTCGGCCGAGAAGTATTCGGTCGCCCGCTCATCCTATTACCGGCGAACGACAGCGCTCGTCAATCCGATCGGGTTCTACTTTCTCGCCAAAGAAATCGCGACCCACTGGCCCCAGATCGATGCACATTATAAAAAGACTCAGATCTCGCAAAGTATTCCCGAGATCGGTATTCCGACTTCACTGCGCGCGATCGAGCTGCAAAGATTTAGTGCACTTCATGAAGAGAAGATTACACGCTCCTCCGGATACAAGTATGCGCTCGTGACAGATGTGACCAGCTTCTTTCCGGCAATCTACACACACACGATTCCGTGGGCCTTGCATACGAAAGCAGTGGCAAAGGGGAACAAAGGCAAGGACAAACACCGCGCTCAGCTGCTTGGCAACATTCTGGATGTCAGATGTATGGGCCTGCAGGATGGGCAAACCATTGGTTTGCCGATAGGACCCGATACCTCACACATCCTGGCAGAGATAATCGCCGTCGCTATCGATCTGCAGTTGCGTTCACAGCTGGGCTCATGGCCGGAGGGTTTTCGGTATGTGGACGATTTCTTCTTTTTTTTCACCCGAAGGGAGGAGGCAGAGAAGGCACTGGCCGTAATTACCAAAGCGGTCAGTGAATTCGAGCTGTATATCAATCCCGCCAAGACCCGCATCATCGAAGTGAAGGAGCTGGCGGAGGAGTCATGGAAGTACCGTGTCAAGAAACTCTCGATCAGACCTTCCAGGCGGCAGCAGCGCGACGACATTCACCATTTCTTTGAATCCTTATTTTCCATGGAGAAGGCTTTCGCGGATGAGAGCCTCGTCAAGTATGGCTTGAAGCGTCTTACCACCACCATCATCAAGAAATCCAACTGGCCGATCCTGGAGTCCTATCTCTTGAAGTGCGGTTATAGCTTCCCCAATACGCTTCAGGTGATCGCGCGCTTGCTCTCGACATATAATCACTATGACTATCCTATCAATCAGCCGGCGATCTCGCGTTTCTGTAACGATATGATTCGAACGTCGGCCATCTCTAACCATCATGGAGAAGTGTCATGGCTGCTCTGGATCTGCAAGGAATTCGGCTTTGCACTCGAGGCTGGTCTCGCCGCCGAGATTGCGCGAATGCCCAGCTCAGTATGCAGACTGCTCGTGCTAGATCTCTATCACAGTCAAATCACCCCAGAGTCGCTTCCAGACGCGATTCTGAAACCCATCGCGTCCGAGGTGACCTTGACCGGTTCAGACTGGCTACTCGCGTATGAGGCGGGAAGGAGAGAGTGGCTGCACAACACGAATGATCGCTTTATTCAGAGCCATCCATATTTCGGTCCCATGCTGGCGGCCGATGTGCAGTTCTACAATGAGGACACAAAACTGTTGCCGCTCTTTCAGTTCACCACGCCCCAAAAGCCGGACGGCGACTTCGATTTCGATTTCGATACGGACCAACAGATCGATGAGAGCTTTGAATTCGAGGATGCGGACGAGGAATACTCCGACTCTGGCAGGTCCGACGATTCAGCTGAGTCTGAAGAAGACACTGACGATACAGAGCCTGTGGACTTCTAGCGCCTGGCCGACCGGGTTCGCCGCCGCGGCATGCCGCGACAACTCCATCAGGACTGACCGCGGTGCTCTGCGGCGGCTTCCCCGTCAGCGCCGGAACGCCCGAAGGACAGGCCCAAGGACCAAGGGGTACATCGCAGCGCGTTGGATTGGAATGGGTAACTGCGCTATAGGAGCCTCGGCATTGTTCGGCCATTGCAAATCATCCTGTCAGACACTACTAGGACCGTTTTCGACCGTTTTCCAAGCATCCGCGAACATAGCCACGAAGAGCGCTATTGGCCACCCGCTCGAACCAGACGAGCGGTGGGAACCCCGGTTTGGACGGGTGATGTTCTAATGATGCCCTGGCGGGGACCCGCGGGTGGATACCGAAGACGGCGCTAGTTGGGAATGGGTGCCCCCCATGAGCGAGCTTACTCCTCGCTTTGTAGATTGCTTTTAGCGCGCTTCCGAACTGCTCACGGGTAGGAACATATAAAGGCGGCACTCGAAACATTTCGTCCTCCGTCCAGATATCCTCGCCACAGTTATCAATCAAGAATTTCTGGAACTTTTGGAACATCCATGAAGCGATTCTCGCCGCCTCCATCGCGAGCTGGCGGGCTGGCGGGCTGCACTTTCACTCAGTCCATATGTGCCAGTTGCGAGTGTTGCAACTGACTGCTTCGCGTTGACTACCTGCTGTTCCGGGGGACGATAGTCCTTAAAGGCAGCAGAGGCTAGGGTCTCGATTGCTGAAATCAGCGAGTGAAAGGAAAGGCTAACATCCTGGTCGAGCTGGAGCAACCCAAGAGCATACAGCCGAGCGCTCAAGACGAAGGACTGTGTATTGGGAATGTTGGGTATGGCCAAGAGAGTTCCCTGTAGCTCGTGCGGATCGATTCCACGAGGTCTCGGGTTGTAGTCGATAACCTGCTGGCGATCGTCGCCGTAGGTCCACGTGATGCCGAGCGGCCTTTCTTGCCAATGTACAGCGTCGAGTGCATTGACCAGCGGAAGAGGAGTATCCAGCAGCTCTTCAATGTCATTTGGACTAAACCTGGGGTACAACTCTCGTGTCTTCCCTGCCACCGTGACCAGGCGGCGAAAAATTACGGAAAGTAGCGCGGCTAGGTCGCGGGCTATGTCTTCATCGGGCACGAAGCTAACCGATGCCATAGCACCTCGCTCTTCAACGCGATTGGCTTTGAATCGAACAACGAGTTCCTGCGGGAAGTGCCGGAGCGGGTTCCGAACTGCCAGAATCGTAAACGAGGAGCCACAGAGATATTGCGCAACGTTGCTCTTGCGCCAATCGGAGGTCGATACCTTCGAGTTATAAAGTTCGCCGCTGCAGAGCAGGCGGTATTCAAAGGTCACTCCAAACTCGTGGCTAGATTGCGGCGCGGACTTTAGGTATTCGAGTACATACATTGAAATACACTGCGGAAGAATCATCCATCCACGCGCAGAGACTAGGGCGCGGGAATAGCTTCGACTGTACCCGGTCGTCGTGCTTCCTTTGCGCAAACCACAGAGCGCGCCCCCGCCCGGCGAGGGGCGCGCCAATTTGCATTGCCCTAGAACTTCCGGACCGGACAACCATGCCCACCCGCTTCTTCACCAAACGACGTCCACTCCATGCAGCATCGATTGGCTTTTAGGCAAAGCCTGCTCTGACACGGCGGATTTCGGCACCCGCGTGGAATGCGGAGATGTTGCATGACACGAGAAACTGTGGCCGGACTCAAGATCTCAGAGCGCCACGCATAGGACGACGCGGTGCCGTCGGCAATCTCTCCCCTCTCTCCGGCCTGTATCGCTTGCTGATCACGGATGCAACGTTTTGCAGTCCTAATCGTGTCCTCGATGCGAATTCAGGCAAAAGGCATCGCATTCAGGGCCTTGATACCCTGCGCGATCACGGTGCACCAGCGTTCCGCGCGCGTCACGCCGTTGTAGAGGAGTCGACGCTTGGTTTCAGCGTCGCCTCCGACTTCATAGGGCCAGAGCATGACTACCCCTGCGAATTCTCGATTTTTCGCCTGATGCACGGTCATCACACTAAAGGGTGGACTGTACCGACCCAAACGTTGGCGGCGATTGGTGGCAAAACGACGCAGCGTTTCGAAAATATCCTCGCCCGAGAAACTATCGCGACCGGCCACCCGGCGCTGCCGATGAAGCCAGTCGGCGGTCTGACGACGAGGTCCGCTGTCCGGCATGCCTTCCAGCGCCTGTAAGGCTGCTCGAAGTGTCATGGGTGCATTGCCGGCAGCCAGGCCTTCAGACAATCGCTTCAATTCCTCGTACTCCGATTCCTCCCAATCGATAGGAAAAGGGCCGTATTTTCTCTTCCCGCAAGCCTGGGATTGCACACGGATGATGGTGTCTCGAACGAACACTGACTTAGGTGCGGGCGTGATGATCGCGACAGGTCCACCCGAGTGCCACCTGAGCGCCGAGGCAAGGCAAGCCGCCGCGAACGGCGCGCTCGGAGCGGCCATGAGTTTGAACTTGCCCTTGGATAAGACCGGTTGACTGGTCCTGAGGGCTACTGCAGCAGCCAGGAGCTCTGGAACGGTCGTGCGCCTGGGCTGCCCAAGCGTTTCGACCTGGCAGACGGTGGGCAACCATTCAGTCATCGGGTTTGGTCTTAACGTCTGGTCCAAACACTGGAACTCGTCCGCCGCGATCAGCACGCGCGCAGTCTGCGACAACGCCCGAACGATAATGAGACGTTCTGGGGCCAGATCTTGCGCTTCATCGATCGTGACCAAGGGGAAGCTGCGAGCGACCCATGCATTCACCGTGGCGTGCTCGAGGAGGCGCCCCGCGCCCTCACACTCCACGGTGAATTGACCCGGCCCCGCCGTTGGCGACGGTAAGCCTAACCCGCGTGATAAAGCCCGCCATCTCTGTCTCAGTCGCCAGGCAAAACTATCAATCGTCACACAATCGAAGTGCCCCGCTAGCCCCGGAATCTTGCGCAAGCGATCTTCCAGACGACGTCGGGAGCCATGCATGAAGGTGAGAGCCAAGACGCGCTGACCTTCCGTGAGGGGCGCCGCTTCGAGTGCCGTCTTAAGGGCTTCCATTAGGCGGTGAGTTTTGCCATGCCCCGCCGCCCCGTCCACGGCCCAGACCGTCAAAGCACCAGTACCTTGATCAAAGCGTTACCCGGAGCCGCGACAAATCGCGGCGTTGGCTGGCCCAGCAGAACGTCCGCAATGGCATTTAAGAGTTCTCGCGCCCGTGCAATGCACAGCGCGGAGTTCGCGAGGGCGGCAGCGATGGCTTCATAGGCGACTAAGTCACCCTTTAACCCCTGACCGCCCTTCACCTTGAGCCGTGCCACAAGGTCATCGACCGTGGTCACCGGCGGTTGAATACTCGCGCCCAGCGCCGCGAGCACCGGCACGGCGTCAGCCCGCAATATCCAGCCTATAACATCCTCGATCGCCCAACCGTCCGGCCAGCGCAGTACGACGTACGGTGCAGGTTGTAGCCCGGTAAGTTCCGCGATGTAGCCAACACCCGCGGCATCTCCATCCACGAGACAGGCGACTTTAGGATGCACGGTGGACAGCGCTTGGTAAGTCACGACGACGCTTCCATCATGGGTCGGCACCACGCCCACATGCGCCTCGAATCGACACTCACTTTCGCTGGTCCAGGTCTGTTGACTGTCGATCGCGCGGCCGATGAGGCGAACCAGATCCACGTCGATCCGCCCTTCTGGAACCAACACGGTGTCATGCATCAGCGCGCCTATCGTCTCAACACGGTTTAACTGAAATAACTTCCGCACGGCATTGGGCGCGGTTACCAGGACCGCGCCGGCCAATGTATTGCACGAAAGTGCTCCGTCCACTTTCCGCAGCATCGTGAGGGCCTCAGATCCTGAGAGCGCCGCGACCGTTGGTGAATGAGTGGAGACAATGGTTTGTGTTGATAGTGCCTGCAAGCGATGTACGATGCGGCGCTGCAGTGCCGGTGGCACATGAAGCTCCGGCTCCTCCAGTGCAATCCAGAAGCCCTGCCCAGCCGCCGCACGCCGCCGGCCGAATTGCAGCAGCAAGAGGAGCCACTGCATCGAAATAAGGCCGCTTCCGTGGCGGCGCGCAGGTACATTCACGCCATCGGTACCGTAGGTGTAGTGCGGCACCACGGCACCCAAGACACCTTCACTGTCCGTTGTAGTGAGCCGCAGGTGCAACTCCGGTTTAGAAGGAAAAAACCCTGCCAGTTCGGTATTGAGCTCGCCAATGAGAGTGTTCAAACGCGCGTCTTCTTCTAAGGGACTCCCCGGCACGCGCAGTGCATCCCGCTCGTGCAACACCGCCTCAGCGGGTAAGCCATCTCCCGATGTCACGACGCGTCGAAATAGATCTGACCCAAAGGACATCACACGATCCCAGGACCGATTGGCGGGGACTAAGAAGAGCCCCAACTGCCGAATAAGGCTGACAGGAACCTGCGTCCAAACACCCTCCTGAAAGACATCGGTGTCATCTTCGTCATCTTGGAAGTATCGGGCAGTTTCGACCTCAAGCGTGGTCGCATCAAAGCGCGCAGCGAAGGCAATCTGACAGCAGAGGCGCCAGGTGGCGTGATTGCGATCGGCATGTACGGTCGCGTCCGACGGGTTCCACCACTTCGGGACCGCTCGATCCTCACGAAACCATTCTGGATGGAGTCCAGGATCGTCGCCGTCGAACCTGTGAATGGTGGCGACCAACTTGATGCGATCGACGGGCTTCGGATCCCCACCATAGAAGTCATATTCGGTGAGCATCCGTACCATTCTGTCCCGGCCGAACAGCAGGGCCAGCGCTTCGATGACCGTGGTTTTACCACAGTTGTTCGCACCCACCAGAACTGTATGAGTGCTGAAGGTTATGCGTCCCTTCTGTACGCCCCTAAAGTTCGTGATCTCAAGCAGAGCCAATTGCATCCCCCCTCCCAATTGGTTGTTCTGATGTCAGAGTGTGGCGTTAACGCCAAGTGCGTCGGATCTCCTTCAAGTCCGTCGCCTGACAGATAACTGTCAGAATTGTCTGCCTACCCCTCGCGCTGATTCGCTTTCAACAGGTCCTCACATAACGGCACGAACACCAGCGCCCAGCCGATCTGATGTACTTCTGTGCCCTGGCAATCAAGTCCATGTGAATCGCGTTCTGTGCGTAAGACCCTATGCTGCCGCCTGCGATGCCGGGTCTGTCCAAGTGGTGCTAGGGGTCTTTCCCCGGTGCGGAGCGATGTTCCCCTTCCAATTGTCAGCAGCGATGTTGCCCACAACGCCTCGCTCAGCGCAACCACTGCTAGCTAATCGTCGCGCGGCTTGCGCATGTTGCGTCGCGTCAGACTAACCGCCGCGGCGACGGAGGCGTTCGGCTAAACCATAGTTTAGGACTCCAAATAGAACTGTGGAGGGCTCACTTTGATGACAAGGCCGAAAATCGGCAGCAGTTGCGAGACCGGAGTAGCGAGTCAACTCTCCTGTCGTATTCAAACTCGGGACTTCAACGACCTTGTCGCCGAAGAGGGCTCACGACTGACCCATTGCAACTGCGAGAAGCGCGGCGCGTGTTACGCTTCGCCATGGACAATACGCAGTCCTGAAGATCGCGGTCGGCGGGCTGGTCGAGCGCCCGGCCGCTCAGATCGAACAGATCCGACGAACCGTCACGCGAGCACCCGAGGTCATGATGAAAGTCACCGGCGGTCGCACGAAGGCGGCCGCCGTCGCTGCCCATTTCGGGTATATCAGCCTTAAGGGAAAGTTCGCGATTGAGACCCGCGAGAGCGACTGTATCGCCGACCGGGACTCCCAGAAGGCACTGCTCAGAGAATTGGCATCTTGAATTGTCAGCCGGCCAATACCGCGCCCCGAGGGACGGACGTGCGACCGCCAGGAAATCGAAGCTGGTCCACAAGATCGTTCTCTCGATGCCCTCTCCGACGCCACCCGACAACGTTTTGTGGGCCGCCCGGAACTTCGCACTCCAGCACCGATACGCAATGGTGCTGCACACCGGCCAGCAGCATCCACACGTCCACATGGTCGGCAAGGCCGAAAGTGAACAGGGTCAGCGACTGTGGCAATGTTGCGAAGTTGGCGCGAAGACTTCGTGCAACTGATAAGACAGCAGGGGAATCGGGCAAACTCTACGCCGCGCGCCGTGGAACAAGGTGAAGACGCGCGACGCGCGTCTCCGGAATGAACCGTTACCGATGTGCTCGGTAACGAGCCGTGCCACCATGCGCTAAAGTCGCGGCACCGGCCTTACCCGGCAGACTGTGGAATGAGGGCGCGGTACCATTACAAGTGGCGGGCGAACTCCAAAGCATCGGCAGCGCGATACAACTCAGCCGAGTCGGCGAAGAATCAAGGTCAACGTTACTTCGGAGGCCGGAATGGAAATAGCTAACGCGCGATATTTTTATGACCGGTACGCCGCTGCAATGGCGTACGTTGTGGTAGGGAACTCAGACGGCTCCGAGAGCATCGGTAGTGCGTTCCATGTCGGTGAGGGAGTCTTCGTCACCGCCAGACATGTTGTGGAAGGAAAGGACATTCGCGAAGTCGCTACAGTCGCGCACGCTTACATTCGTCTGAGCGGGGAAGAGGCCGAGAAGTCCCTCTGCACGATCGTCAGCGGTGACGAGAAGTACAAGGCCTATTCCCTCTATCCTGCTGTTCTTGCAATCGAGAAAGGCCCGTACCACCACCCCGACGACGGTGTGGACATCGCAGTCTTTCGCGTCGCGAACATCGATACGCACACTCCTGCAATCCCCCTGGGCGACCACTTGGATGACTGGTTGGGGCAGGATGACTTTGTTCTGACCGAGGTCGTCGTTTTAGGTTTTCCCCCTATCCCCTTCGCGGGTGGCCCCCACCTATTCGCAGCGCGTGGAGAGGTGAATGCACTTATGGACCTGCGACACGCCAAGCATCCACACTTCCTAGTGTCAGCAATGCCTCGTGGTGGATTCAGCGGCGGCGTCGTGCTGTCCCGGGCAGGGACAGCTCTTGGCGTAGTGACCCAAAGTCTGGTTATGGATAGTCAACCCGAGCAGCTCGGATACATGGCGGTGCTCTCAGTGCAGCCGATCTACGTCTGTCTCGCAACACACCGTCTTCTCCCGCAGGTTCAGGCTGAGCCCTGGGAGGACTTCTGGAATCTCGAGTCAATTTCATTCGTCGAGACGGCCTCAGGGGGCGTGGGCCAAATTCAGGCCGCCTCCGTTGATTCTTGTGATGACGGTCGCCAGCTCTACCTTGAAGTGCGGAGCAAGAACGGCGCCGACCGCGACAGGGCAGTGGAAGCGGCATTGGAAGCGCTTGAGGGCTTCACAATTGACCAGACGGAAAGACCGTGCGACGGTATCCGAATCACGATTGAAAAACGCGAGGGCGCATCCGATGCCTTGGCTCGCGCAGCCAAAACCGCTGCCGCAATGCTCGATGATGCAGGGTATTTCCGAAGCGGCGCTTTCGGAGTTTGACCCATTCGTGCGGCCCGATTCCTCCGGGAAGATCCGCCAACGCGGGCGAAGCTGTGCCAGCACGACAGGCGGTTTCGATCGACTGCCACGTCTGCGTCTGCCAAGTCGGTTGCAAACGTATTCAGCCGGCATCCGGCGGGTCTTTCCGATGCAACAACAAGTGCCGGTGCACGGCGAAGGGGGTTCATACAGCAGTCCGGTCAAGTCCGACTGCGGGCCGGGCCGAGTGAAACTATACATATCTCGAAGCAACTGCGCGTCCCTACCGCTGAAGAGCTCGCGCACGGCTATCGGACCCCTCAGAGGATTTCACGCCCGCTGTCCTCGTCGCTGAGGCCTCACGAATGCGCTAGCTCTTTGGACCCAGTATCCCGGTGGTTTCGTCCAGGCGACGATAATAGAGCGGCAAGCGAAACTTTTTCCTCAAGAGCTCAAGAAAGTGAATGGTATCTGGGTCTACCGTTGCTTCACCGACAACCACCAGCTCTTGCGCGCGCTCGGCAGTTGGCCAGTAGGCATACTCAAGAAGTTGACCGAGGGCTTCGCGAACACACAATCGCACGGAACATGCGGTCTTGAGTTCGTAGAAGCTGAACTCTTTCTTGTGTCGTGTAATCGCATCGATTCCACCAGTTTCCGTACGAACGTTTGCGGCGCCATATTCTTCACTCAGACAGGAGTGCAGTACTTTCTGTAAACGCTTGTGCCGCAATCCAATACTTATGACTCTGGCGGGCAAGCTAGCCGTCGCAGTCTCGGCGAAATCAGGGCACGCCGCGCCGAAGAACGGATCCACCCGCATCGATTGCCGGAGTCGTTTAGATTCGACGTACACGTACAGAGGCAACAGCCGATCAAAGTCCCGCAGAACCTCCGCGGCGTTCACCTGATTAGGCGCTGAATGACGCCCAAGTGCGATAAAGTTACCACGATAGACCCATTCATCACGAATCGGTTGGAGCGGCAGATCAGCACTACGTTCATCACCGGTGTAGTGCCACATACTGAACTCTGGAAAGGCGTCAGCGCGCGAACGCACATACTCGTTGAATCGGTCAATCTTCGGACGCAACGGGTCAATCGTCGGAAGCGTAGGACTTGTTTCAAGATCGAATGCGACGCAGCGTCGCACGATTTGGCGACCCAGCAGCTCCTCCTTGCCGATGTTGAATTGAAGTTCGGTGCGGCCGCCGAGATGAAAGGCGTAGTTATCCTTAATCGACTGAACGGAGAACAGGTCCCGGGATGCCCGCCGTGAGAGGCCATGAATCTGGACCCTCAGCTCCTGAAGCCTACCAATCTCGAAGCCCCCGGCCACTTGATTCAGCTCAGCGGCTAATTGTCGAATTCGAGTCATAGTGACCCTCCCCTGCAAAGTCTCTGCCGCGTCGCCTATACTCTACGCCGCAAGCACGGACGTGCTGAGTTGGCGGCCGACGCTACCCGACACCGTGCCGCAACATATAGTCCTTGAGTGATACTACCTTTCGATTCAGTCCCGCCAGGTAAACGACCCTCCCTCCCCGCCTTCGCGGCGCGCGAAACGTAGCCCATTTTCTGTACAGTGCGGAGCGCCATCCGTCGGACCCTGGGGCGAAAGCTTCGGCAGTTGTTCATCCGCGCATCGCAAATCGGGAGCACGCCTCCTTGCCCTATCGTCCCATCATCGCGTCGGGGGGCGACCGCTCGCGAGCTATTGCTGCCAGCATGCGCTCTGCCATCCGCTGCCGATAAGTCCCCACCGGCGGCATCAGATCGACGACCTGCAGGATGTGTGCCGCAAGATCCTGCAGTCCACGCCGCTCCATGAACTCTGCAAATGCGCGCCACCCATTCTCAACTTTCCGTCGCGTCTTTACCGGCCGAGAATGGCCGGGCTCCTCCGCTCGAGTGACTCCTGGGTGCAGCTCGCGCGCAATGGTCTCTGCGCGATCCACCATGAACGTCGAGTCGCCGCGCCGCCGCTCGGTAGATCCTCGCTTTGCGTTCTGATGATGAGCGCCGCGCACCGCCCGCTCAGTCGCGTTGGGCCTCCACGCCCAACTCGCGCAGATATCGCGCGAAATCCCGCCGCCATTCCCGAAGCGTGGCCTTATGGATATTGAGTCGCTCGCCCCGCTCGCTTATGACCCTCACGACCACGTGTACATGCGGATGGCCTTGGTCCGTGTGCAGGGCCATCGCGTATCGATGCTGGGCTCCGAACTTCTCCGTCGCGAACTTCTCCACTGCCCTATGTAGCTTGTCGGGGGGCGTACCCTTGGGCATCGAAAACACGATGTTGTGGACGAGCTTCGGAGGACCCTTTGGGCGCCCGACAGGCCACGAAACGATACCGCGTTCCTGCCCCTTCTGATGCCGCATCGGCGGGGCCCAGGGAGCGTGCGAAGATGCCCGTTTATGTTCGCTCGGGGGGTTCAGAATCCCCAGGCGACTCGGATTTGCCTAACGGCTCGCCTGCGGCATCGGATAGGAGAGGGCGGCTTTCAAGTCCTGCCGCAATAAGGCGATCTCGGATGGTGTGAGCATCCGGGGAGTTTTCGAGGTAGCGAGCTTCCGACCGGGTAAGGCTGTCGTAGCCGAACCCGAATGTCTGTCGCCACCAGTTTTCAAAGTCCTGTCCATGCTTCTCTCGTAACGCCTGGATCATCGCCTCGTCCGGAGCCAGCTTGGCTGAGTAGGGCTTGCCGGTCAAGACCGTGGCGGCGACGACGTGGCCGCCGGATGATGCAATAAAGCCAATAAGATTCGCCAACGTGCCGCCCTGACCGACGAAATCATCCAGGACCAGATAGCGCTGCTGGGGCTTGACCTCACCCGCGAACAGCGCTTGGTTTGCGAGGCGCTGGAACCCACTCGCGCCGGTGTGACCAACTGTGTTCGTCTGGACAATAGAGTCATTTATCGGAAGTCCTGACCAAGCAGACACGCGTTTTGCTAAGGCAGCAGGAATTTCATTCACGCCTGCAGATTCCAGCGCGTGGATGGGCACCAACTCGACGGTCTGTCCCTCAAGAAATGCCCTGATCTCCCCCACCCGGTCTTCGCAAGCAAGCTCCGCGACGAGCAGATCGGCCGCGGTGATGTCCCCAGACTTAGCCGCCTTATACTGCGGATGTCTTTTGACGGACGACTCGTCGGCGTGAAGCACGACATCTGGAAATCCGTATAGCGGGACTCGGACAGGTTTCATCGGCCGATCGTACGAGATCCCACGACACTCGGGAATCCCAATAGCTTTGAGAAGGCAGGAGAGCGCAGGTGCAAACTCTGCCCCGCCATCGTTGAGGTGAAGAATCGGGCGGCGACAATTCCGTCGTCAATCGCGGCGTGAACCCGGACCATCGCCATGCCGGGATATAATACTCGCCTGCCACGTACTTAATTACCTCAAGAGAGCGTGCAGCATGATTTTTCCGCTCATTCCTATCCCCTTCGGCCGGATCCAGCTCTATCAGAAGCCGATCAGCATGCGGTTCGGTGAGCGGAAGCTCACGCAACTTTGTTGCCAGGAGCTCGGGCGCGAGCCTACAACCAACGAGCTCTTTGTCTTCGCCCAATCCCGTTTCTGGACAGTACGTGATCCACTCTCAGTCATCACTTACCACTGACCTTGATTTTAACGGCCACATCTTCGGTGGCACTGAGCTTGAATTCGAATTCAATGTCATTGATCCCATCCGGAAAGAGGTAAGGCTTGTCACCTGACTGAATTGCCCGCTCCGCCCTCAATTGACTCAACACCCGCGAGAATGCGTCGGCGACAGCCTGGCTCGTGGCGGCGGTGATACCGGGATCTACGTGAGCGGGAGGGCTGGGTGACCCCTCCACGCTGGCAAATGCCTCCGGTCTGAATGGGTTATCGGTTTTCAGGGTCACCGGCTGGTTGGGCGGAAACATCTGCTCCATAACGGATTGGAAGGCCGGCCAAGCCCCGGCGTTGCCGGTCAGTTTCTGGTACACGCCCGCGAGAGTATCGGCTCCGGCGGCAACGATCTGGTTCCACGAATAGCCTTGCGAAAAGCGCAACCAGTTCAGGAACAGAACGCCGCAACCGTTTGCGACCTCGTTGCTATCCGTCATCTCGGTCGTATCGATCCAATTCTGTGACCGTTTCGCCAACCAGGTGGGCGCCGAGACGAAATTTGCCGGCAGCGGGCGGGAGCCCAGACACAGATCCGCCGCCAATACACGCGACAGAGCCTCTCCGTTACTCGCACCGCAATCCCAGTAGAGGTTCTGTTTGTGCATCAACACCTCCGCCACTTCGGCAAACAGGAGGCTCCGCATGAATGCCATTTCGGCACCGGGTGCGGAATTCGCGCCTACTGAAATCAAGGTACTCGCACAGGACGGGTGGGACGCGCCCGTCTTGTCGTCAGTCAGGCGCACTTGGAAGGGGAGCCCGGCAGGCACAACGCCGCCGAACCAGGCGCTGAGTTTCGCGTAGTCCATCTCGCAACTGGCCAACATTGCATCGGCAATCCTGATGCCCGAGTCGCCGAGGCTTGCGAGATACGAGACTTCGAAATGCGTGGTTTTACCGCGATCAACATAAGTGCTGCTCGAAGCATTGGCCATCATTCGGCGTCGCGGCTGCCGCACTCGCTCAGATGCATTTTTGGGTGCCATACTGTGTCTTCCTTACTCAAACTAAAACTTCCACGACCAGGTGAGGGACGGGCCGACATCATTCTCAGTGTATGACGGCGTGCCCGCGCCGGGGTGCACGCTGTTGAATGACTCAACGAAGTCGATTTCGAGTTTGCGATCGGATGCATCGGGAATGGGTGGCGTCCACTCAACCACCAGATTGTTCGCGGAGAGCCAGCTATGCGCCGCTGGCGAGTCCCGCCAGGTCATTTTCACCGCCGGCCCGAGACTGACAGCCCAGTCGTCGCTGATTGCTCTGGAGAGTGTGAAGCTCGCTACGACAATGGTGCCGTTGAGCTTGGATGGGGTTGCCTGCTGTCTGCCCGCATTGACGTCGAAGGTCAGGACGAAGTCAGCGTCGCCACCGGTAGTCCGGTGCGGGCGCCCCTCAGTGATGCGGAATGGATAACTGCCGGTGGCGCCCACGGACAGTTGGTCTGTCCGCGCTGTGGAGTGTGAAAACGTCGTCGCGAAATCGTCGCTCAACTTGTTCTTGATATAGAAGAAGGCGTTCCACGCAGAACAGTCTCTTCCATCGGTGAACGAGAGTTTTGTTTGCAGCACCGCTTCGTCGTAGTTGCCGCTCGTAGGGGACAGGTATCGGTCTGAATTGATGTCCAACGCAGCGTCGAACCGCATGCCACGCTGCCATTTGTAGGCTGCCTTGAGGTCCGGATGGGCATGCCAATCGCCCTCGGCGTCGGTGCTGGGATCGGGATTGTTGTCATAGCTGACCTGCGCGCCAGCATTCAACGTAAATCCAGACGACAGCTTCGGGGGGCTGCTGCAAATGCCCTGACCTGCGAGATCGCGGGTGAATTGTTCAATTCCGGGTCGTGTAAACGTGGAATCGATAGCCGCCCGTCGAGCCGCGTTGATATCGGACTGGTCTTGCAGGATCTGAGCCGACTGACCCCACGCTATGCCCCAAACGCCGAGCAGCGTGATCGGAATTGCGCCTGGTCTGCAGTTGCGTGGTGTCATGGAAGTCGCCTGCGTACGCGTGAGTTGAGTTTCGGATTCGGTGGATCTTCAGTTTAACGACACTTCGGGCCCGGAGGGTGGTAGAGCGTGGCGCCGAAATATTGCCCAGTCGAACTGTGTTGGTTCGGACAGGAGCACGGAACCCAGCCGGCGGGAATAGCCGGCGCGCTCTGTATGGGCTCCGAAAACGGCTCGGGCAAAAGCACCGGGCTGACGGGCACCGGACCGGCGGAAGATTGCGAAGATTGTTGCAAAATCGCTGCGACACTCAGACTCTGCGACAGCCCGGCCATGAAGTCGGCAAAGCCACTCTCGGTGTTGGAATTGGATGATTGCGCGGCTTCGGCCGCCGCGGCCTGTTGGGCGGCTTGCGCCGCGGCATCGTTCTGGGAGCTGGTCTGAGCGAACTGACTTTCCAGGTCCAGGCGTGTCGGATTGGCGTCATCGCGGGTGTCCTGTGCAGTTTGCAGACTCCGATCGGTGCAGTTTCCCACGGGATCACAGTCAAAGGCATGAGTCAGCCCTTGTAGCACCGCAGGGTGGTCAATCGCGTACTCGGTGGCCGCCCGTGCACACACGCCGGTGGCGACGCCGATGGCCGGAGCCAGCGGGCCCGTTTCGGCGGCTAGACAGGTACCTGCTTCCGTGCCGATAGTCTGTGCCGTCGTCAACAGCGCCTCTTTGCCCGCTTCGGTCATACAGCCGCTGAGGCCGTCCTTTTGGGCTCCTTCCCCGCATTTGATACCGAGTTGGACTGCGTTGAGCCCGTAGCCATAGACCTTGGGAATCTCCGGAAAGCTCACGATTTTCAGAGGGTTCGACTTAGGCAGGCTCTGCACCGCGGCATTGCCGATGGGCGCTACGGCTTCATAACCGGTTTTGGCGTTATCGATGGAAGACATCGTATCGCCGGATGTCGGATCCGGGTCGGGGGTCCTGAAAGGCCTCTGCAGCCTGGGATCGCTGGGCGGGGGTGTTGTGTCGGCGGCCTTGAAGCAGGGACCAGTATCACAGGGGTCCGGAGGTTGCACGAGACGGCTGGCCCGGGGTGCGGGAAGGGAGGGGTCGATCTCAGGCGGGATCTCCTGTGCCTGGCCGGTGGATATCGGGGCGAATGATGCGCCGCAAAGCCATAGAGCTTGCAAGAAAGTAACCGCTGAGAGCCGAAAAACGGCTGGGCGTGTGCCGTGAGACATTTCAGGGGTGCTCCGGCAGGTTGCGAGCGAGTCCGGGACCGGTTGCGAGCATCACCTCGTGCGCGAGCGCAATGCCGATGTCCCTTGGAGTAGCCCGCGGCTGGTATTGCCGCTTCTCGAATCCCGTCTCGGTGACAACGTAGTGACTTGGGAACTGCGTCAACTCGGGCCGCGCCTGTGTGTAGACTGAAGTCACTTCCCGAGCTGTCTTGATGTCCGTCAGCGTTGCTTTGAAGCCCACTCCCAAGGGCGTGGATTGATCGGGCACCATCAGAATTTCGAGCAACAGGTCGGCTTTGCCAACGACCGCATCGGCTTCGATCAACTTCGGATCGACACCCAGCCGATCCGTAGCCGCTTGGGTCAGCCGGATGCTGGCCGCCCGGCTGAACAGGCGAACGCCTGCGCTCTGCAGGGCCTCCCGGAAGTTCAATTCGAGCTCGACGGCGTTGCGCGCACTCAGGCCGGAAGTCAGCTTCGCCGGATCGAGTGTTCTGACGCTCGTGACATGCTCGACCGTCTCAGTCTTCTTATCGTCGGATTCCCGCAGGCTGGCCTCGCCTGCTGGCCCCGCTGTCTGCTTGTCGAGGCCGGTAGCGTGGTCGGAGGTCGAGCGTTGGGTGGTATCGACGCTCTGCCGGTTCGATTCGGTAGAGTCGTCGAAGGCGACGTTCCAGAAGAGCAGAATGCGGGGTTCGCCTGCCGCACGGTACTGTTCCCGAAAAGGTCCCGTCACATCAGGAGGAGCGACGGGGTGTTGGATAGGTGGGGTTTGCACCGGCTCCTGATTGGCCCGCCATTGCGCCTCCACAGGAGTGTGAACGACGCAAATCGTGGCCAACGAAATCAATCTGACCATTGAGACGTTCATCACCTGTCACCGTCGGGAAGCGGCCGAGGGGTCCGGCGTCACTTCGATGAGATATCGGGTGGCACTCCGGGACGTGGAGTACTCGGAATAGACCGCAGTCAGCCGAGGCTGCAGATACACCGTCTTCCAAGCCGAGACCGGCTCGGTCGGGGCCTGGTTCGCATCGACAAATGACGTTCGGACCCTCACATTAAATGGAGTATCCGAGCACGACACGAAGCGGGCCGTAACCTCCACGGTGTTTGTTGGTGTTCGCGCCGCGTACAGTCGTTGCACCGAAAGGAGTCTCGTAGTGTCCCAGCTCGAGAACTGCACGGAGTCGAGCGGTATGGGCGTCGCCTGCAGGCTGTATTCCTGCCCGACCAAGGCGGCGCCCACTGCATGGCCGCCCCCTACCTTGCCGCATTTGACAACCAGCGGTGGATGCTGAGTTGAGCAGCCTCCGGAACACACTGCCAGGACGGCCAACATGACGCTGATGCTGAAAGTCTTCATAACAGAGCTCCCCTCCGACCTAGTTGGACACGGTCGGCGTCGCCTGCACCGCAAATGTCCGGGTCAAAAACTCCCGGAACTGTGCGTTTCTGGCTTCACGTGCATGTTCCGCCAGAACAGGCTTCTGCAGATGCGTTGCGATGGTCGCGAGACTCGAGTCCGTGCGTCCCCAGGAGACGGCGCATTTACCGGCGTGCGCATTCAACATACTCGATCCCGACGAGCCGGAGCCGTCAGTGAAGCTCGCTGTTGGGACGCCGTCTACGCCCAGATCGCCCGCAGCGACTGCAATTCCGCCGGGGAGGGTGGACCAAGCGCGGGTATCCGCTTCGGGCGTCATGGCATGCGCAAATAGACCGCCCAGAAGTCCAACCGCCATGCCGATGGTGCCGGCGTTCTGCAAACCCTGGTTGCCAGAGGCGACACCTTCCAAAGTGGCGGTGTAGCCCACCGCGGTCAAGGCCGTCGAAGCGACGTCAGTACCGGATTTCCATTGGGCTTTTCCATTCAATATGGTATCGACGGGCCGCCCTCCCCGCGTCGTCGCCTGGTAGTTGAGATCACCCGCGAGCACAGCCGCATTCAGCCCGGCTCCGCTGGAAGTTACTGTTGGGGCAGCAGGTGTTGGCGCACTGGGCCGGAACGTGAGTTTTTCCTTGTATTGGCCGACACCCGACTTAACGGGTCCGGTTCCCAGATCGATCAGGTTCACGTAGGTCGCTGTGGGGGAAAGGCTCGTGAAGATCACAGGTTGAACCTTCGATGCGCGCTCTTGCAATTCCTGTGCACGAGCGGCATCGCCGTCACAGAACGAAGCCCATGCTGCGAGATAGTCCATCAGTCCAAAGGAACTGTCGTAGGACTCGTTTTCGCTCAGAGTGGTCTGGCGTTCGGCCGATAGGAAGCTGGCTCGCGCATTCTGGTAGTCACCGACACGTAAGTAGAGGACACCGCGATAGTAGTAAGTCATTGCGCGCTCATAGGGCTCGCCTTTGAAGTCTTTGACTTTCTCGGCGGCGAAGACGCTCTTGGCCTTTTGCGCGCTCGGATTGTCAGCATAGATGGTCTCGATGCGTTCGATCGCGGCGTCGAATGCTCTCTCCGCGATCGTGTAGTTACCGAGCTCGAGGCTGGCCAGACCCAGATAGTCGAGATTCAGGACCGCGTTGTGCTCGCCCTCGACGTAGAGGGCATTGAAAATCGGCTGCAGCGCCGCGGGCTTGTCCTCGCCGAACTGTTGGGCGTCCGAGAGGATTTTCTTGGCTAAGTCTGCCGCGCTGGAGATCGCAGGCGTCAGGCTCGCTGTGGCGATGAGACTCGCGACGAGATGTCGGAACTGGATTCGTTGTGATGACATGTTGTTCTCCTGTTGTTAGCGGTAGACGACGTCGTCAGCGGCCGAGCGTGCGAACTCGTACAAGCCGCTCCAGACGATGGCACCGGATTCGAGATCGACGATCTCGAAACTGATCTGGTTGTAGCGCTGCTGGATCCCGGTTTTGGGGCTGCGGGTATCGAGGGTTGAAATGACACCGGTTAACCGGTAGTCCGCGCCCATCATTGCCTTCGTCAGGCCGGTCGTACCCACGTCGGTGACACCCTGGCGCTTCAAGTCGCGTTCGCCATTGGCCATCTCGAGATTCGTGCGGGTGAGGAACGTCAGACGGCCCTGGGAGGCGCGATTCAAGTTCACGCGCAGGCGGTCAGTGATCAGATCCCGGTTGATCGCTTGGCTGCCCTCGTTGCGAAAGTACTGCGAGTCGATGACGACTCTAGGGGGCTTGGCAACGGCGGTCAGAGCGGGATTCGCCAGCATGTCGCGCATCATCTGGTCGGTCATGGACACGATGTCGTGACTCTCGATGCCAACGCCGGCGACTGGTCCGGTTGTAGCCGGATCGAAGGATGTGGGAGGCAGTCCTGAGGGATTCAGTGACGAGGTCGCCACGCAACCGGTCAGCAGGGGTTCGAGCAGTGAGAAGACCAGAACACATCGCAACGGGGCGCGCAGACAGTGACCAGTCGGGTGAACGTGTATTGCGTTCGCAAAGCGAACGTACACACGGTGGAGGGTTCTTGGTTGCATGGGATGTTTTTCAACTCCGTCCGGGCCGGGACGACGTATCCCGGTTGGCCAACAACCTGCCCGACGAGCGTGCGGTAATCGTGACCGCAACCTGAAAAACTCCGGAAAAGAAACTGAATGCCACTAAGTATCTGTTTGGGAAGGAGATTTAGAGGGGGTCGGAGACCACTGAGCGTAGTTCGGCTGCCGCGGTTCTGGCATGATCATGGGCAACAGGACAACAAGACTCCTGCAGGGGTAGGGATGACTGAGCGGGGGCCACAATCCGCAACATCCGCGGTTGCAGATCGAACCCGACGACGTTGGCACTTCGGGCGTTCGATCCTCGATGAGCGAACGCACGAGTTGGTTGTCGATGGCGTCGACACGGAGTTGGAGCGCAAACCGCTCGAAGTACTCATTTATCTGCTCCAGCATGCCGGCGAGGTCTGCACCAAAGATGAGCTTCTGGCGAACGTCTGGCCGGGGCGGGTGCTCAGTGAGACAGCGCTGACTAAATGCGTCGGGCGACTACGGGAAGTCCTTGGGGATGAGAACCAGGAGCTGATCAAAACCGCTTACGGATTTGGCTACCGGTTCGTGGCTCCGGTGCGCGTCGAGGCGGCCCTCCAGCCGGCGCCGCCGCATTTCGAGTTCCGCCCTGGCGATCATCCAGTCGGGCGTCCCCTGTGGAGTCTGGTGGAGAAATTGGGCGGCGGCGGGCAGGGTGAGGCGTGGCGCGGCCGGCACATCAAGACGGGCGAGCAGCGGGTATTCAAGTTCGCCCTCGATGAGTCTGCGCTGACGACACTCAAGCGTGAAATCACGCTCTTCCGGGTGATCAATGACACGCTCGGCGCAAACGCACGAGTGATGAAGTTACTGGATTGGAATCTCGAGCAACTGCCCTACTTCGTCGAATCCGAGTACGTCGCCGGTGGCAGCCTGGTTGATTGGGTCAAAGGCAGGGGAGGTGCCCAAGCCATCCCCATCGCGGAGCGGGTGGACCTGCTCGCCAAGCTGGCTGAGGCGCTTGGCGCGGTGCACTCCGTAGGAGTGCTGCATAAAGATCTGAAGCCTTCGAACATTCTGATGCGCCTGCAAGCCAGCGGATCTTTCGAGCCCGTGCTGGGAGACTTCGGCAGTGGCGGCATACTCGATAGCACGCGTTTGGACAGCCTCGGGATCACCCGGCTCGGGTTCACCAAAACCATTTCATCGCTCGATGGGAGATCGGGTACTCCCCTCTATCTGGCGCCGGAGGTACTCGCCGGGCAGCCGTTCACCGTCAAGAGCGACATGTATGCGCTCGGCATCATTCTTTATCAATTTCTCAGTGGAGACTTTCACAAGGTCATGTCGGCCGGGTGGGAGCGCGATATAGAAGATGAGTTGCTGCGCGATGACATTGCACAGCTGGCGCAGGGCAATCCAGCGGAGCGTCTGGGTGACGCGCAGGGACTAGCTCGACGCCTGCGCAATCTGGATGAGCGCCGGCGGCAGTTGGCCGCAGAGCGCGACGCGCAAGTCAGGGCAGAACGGACGCGGCGGCTTCTCGAACGCGCGCAGGCGCGACGATTCGGGCTGACGCTGGCGTTTGGCGCGTTGTGCATCGGATTGATTGTGAGCACCACGTTGTATTTCAAAGCCCGACGTGCACAGGCGTTGACCCAAATTGCCTCTGCCCAGTCGCAAGCCGTCAAGGATTTTCTGAGTCAGGACGTTTTCGCCCCGGTCAGCTCGCAGTCCGAGCCGGTGAAAGGAATGACGGTGATTCAACTATTGACTCGCGCCGGGGATGAGATCGACCGCCGATTTGCAACCCAACCGGACGTGGCTGCGGAGTTGCACTTCGTGGTCGGTCGATCTTTTCAATCGTTTCTGGACACTTCGTTGGCCGTGAAGCACTTCCGCCGATCGCTGCAACTCGGCGAGCACCTGTCGGGGCTGGGGTCGGGGGCCGCTATGCGAAGCGCCGCAGAGTTGATTCAGCAAGATTACTTCGTCGGTCAGTTGCCAGACACGATCGGGAGGTATACAACCATACTCGTCGCAGGACGCCAGCGGTTGGGTGAGAAAGCTGCCGAAGTGTTGGATCTTCGCCTGAACCTCGCGCGCGGCCACTACTTTCTGGGCGACTGGAACGGTGCCTTGCGGATGTTTGAGGATCTGTTGACCCAAACCCCCTCGCTGCCAGGCGATCACACCGAGCTCATCGGGCTCACCGAGTTCTATTATGGGCAGCTGCTGACAGATCTGGCGCGCCCGGTCGAGGCGCAGCGGGCCCTGCGCCAGGCAATGGATGCCTTGGAACACAGTCTTGGCGAGAAGCACCTGATGGTGGCCGAGGCGCACTCCGCTCTCGGTCGAGCGTTGGCCGACGCGGGGAGCTTCGCGGACGCGAGCCGCGAGTTGAACCAGGCGCACGAGCTGGCTGTTCAGTGGGCGCCGCTCGAGTCGTGGACAGAGCTCCGGCCCCGTTATTTCAGGGCACTCATGGAGCTGCATCAGGATCAGCCCGCCAAAGCGGAGCCCGTGTTGGCCGACATCGTAAGCTTCGAGGATGAGAATGATCCGCCCTATCTGCTGGAAGCGGCCCGCAAGAATCTGACTCCCGAGCGCGATCACACAGGACCCGTACGTCAGGCACTCGGAGAGGCGTATGCGCGCCAGGGAAAGCTGACCGAAGCAATCGCCACGTTGCGGCGGGCGGCCGAGGTAAGTGAATATGCGACCGGGCCAAGACATCCGCTAGTGATATCCGCAAAGTTATCCCTCGCGGAAGCGCTGCTTGCGGATCATCGAGGTGCCGATGCTAAGCGCATTGCAGCGTCCATCGAGGTCGCGGATTTGGCCGCGCTCCCCCCGACACACCCAATTGTCGCGCAGTGGAACAGAGTGAACGGACTGCTCGCCCTGAACGCCCACAATTTGGCCGACGCCCGTCAAGCCCTGACACGTGCGCTCGATGTCTTTGAGATCGCATATGGCCGGGAAGATTGGCGGGTGAACCGCGCGCGACAGGATCTCCTGCTTGCGGCGGCCGACCCGAGACCTTCACCATGAGGCTCGCGCTGGTGCTTACCGCCCGTTGTAATGCGTCCTGCGCTCATTGCGCCAGGAGTTACGGTCCAAATCGATCCGAGCACCTGGATCAAACCGAGATCTTCCGGCTCATGGACGAAGCGGCGGCGATTGACGATGGAGAGAATCTCTATTTCGATCTGACCGGCGGGGAGCCGTTTCTGGATTTCGAGCTTCTAGTGGCGACGGTCTCTCACGGAGCCCGATTGGGCGCCGAAGTGAGTTGTGTCACCAACGCATTCTGGGCGCGAACCAACGAGTTGACGCGGAGCAAGCTCGAAACGTTACGCGACGCAGGATTGTCGGCGCTCAGTGTGAGTGTCAGCCGGTTTCATCAACGGTTCGTGCCATTAGAGCGCGCGCGGCGTGCGTTGACTGTGGCGGCGGAGCTCGGCTTCTGGACCGAGATCAAGGGCGCGGTAACGCGCCACGATCTGCAAGCCGGCGGTGCGCTGGAGACTTGGAAAGACTCGCTCAAAGCGACCTGCAGCAGTATTTTTGCGGTTCTGCCGCATATTCGAAATGGCGAGACGCTTCCGGACGAGGAGTACTACCGTGAGCTCGGCCTGCCCATGTACCGGTGCCCCGGAGACCTGGTCAGTGTGGACTTCGAAGGGGTTGCCAGGAGTTGCTGCACTCTGGATGGTAGCAACACGTTTCTGGTGATCGGCGATGCGCGTCGGATGTCGCTCGAGAAGATCCATGAAGCGTTCCAACAGGGCGGCAAGCAGCGAATCTTGCGTGAGTCGGGGCCGATCGAGTTCGCACGGGGTGCAATAGACGCCGGGCTCGGAAATCGATTGCGCAAAGCTTACGCGGGGCCGTGTGATCTCTGTTTACACATCCAGTCCGATCCCGCACTTCGGCAGGTTGCCGAGGAAATGGCGCGCGCCGTAGAGGAACAGGCGGACTGTTCGATTTGACGTCCCAATAATAAAAGGAAACACCCGTGACCCGAATCGATCTCAAAACCTGGCTCGCCCTCTTGAGCGAGGCCGGCGTTGATCTGACATCGCACTCCTACTCGCTGGAGAAAGCGACGCAAGCCGCGCAACGTCTCGAGCTGGAGTTGGAAGACAGCGATCGGGCGGCGCTCCATGAGCTGGAGGAACATCTTTCCACACCCGCGCCCAGCCTCAGCTTTCTGAAGTCCTCGTTCCGGCATCCGCAGTCGCCCCTGCAGCTGCGCCAGGCGATCCCTTCGCGACACCCACGCGACAAGCCAACCCTGCGGCCGGTACCGGTTCCAGACCCCAAGGCCCTTCCTCCCTGGGGTCAGTTCGATGACAACCTGACTCTGACGATGCACGAAGCAATCATTCCCCTGGACTGGAGGACGGTGGACGGGAAGCTGCCCACGTTGGACCAGTGGGCAAAGTGGTTCAAAGAGCTCGTCGCCGGCATCTCATCCCTGATCTGGCCGACCTACACGGAGGGAAAATGGGCCGGAATTCCGGTCGGTCCGTTACTGGACGCGGATTTCGAACTGCTCACCGACCTGCGCGACACTCACGGCTTGCCGATCAATGCCATGCACCCCAGCCAAATACAGCACGGCGATCTATTCACCGAAGAGGACGATAAGAGAATCCCATTTGGGACCGGATATGAGCGCTATGACCCCACACTCTCGGCGCAGGCGCTGAAGGAAATGCCCGGGATCCTCTCCACCGGAATCGTGGAAAAAGTGGGCACTTTGGATCTGTGGCTGAAGGCCGTCTTCCAGAGACCCCGGGCATGGCAGATGGCGCTTCTGCAAGATCGCAGGGAGTACAACTACACCTGGGCGCGTACCGCGAACACCCCCTCGCTCGTGAGCGGCCACTGCCTGCAAGCGTCGATCGCCGGCTGCACTGCGTACCTGGGCCTGTTTGCGCAAAACCCGCGTGACAACGTTGCGTCGATCGAAGTGCTCAAACAATTTACAATGGACATTGGCGACCGGCGGGTGTTTGCGGGGGTACATTACCCATCGGACAACCTCGCCTCCTGGTACGTAGCGCTAAACCTCGTGCCGAGGGTGTTTGGATCGGCCGAGAATGCAACGCTGGCCAGAGACTTTCTGTGGGACGCAATCAGCAACAAGAGTCCGGTGTTCGGTGCAACCAAAACCCACAGCGCCAATCCCAACTCCCCCTATCGACCAATGGTCGACGAGCTTGAAAAGCTAGGGACGGGGCGTAAAGTGAAAACGACGCCACGCTCGAAGAAAGCAGCGAAGCCTCCACGCTGAGACAGCGGCCACCGGTTGCCGCAAAGAAGACTTCTCCAACAGATGTTATCGATGCACCGCTGTCAATACGGTCACGCATGCGCGTGACGACCTTAGGTCGGGCGCGTTTTGTACTGTGCAATCCACCGCGCGAGATCAGCGTAATCGCGCAGCGCTATCCGATATTTGTGGCGGTGCTGAAACTCCTTTGCATCTTTTGAAAAGGACGAGGTCGTAATCAACATCGCCTGATTCGCGTCAGCATCATTCAGCGCGCCGTAGAGCGAGCGAACGAGCTCCACGCCAACCTTGCGATCGCGTCGATACTTCTTCGCCTCAACCAGGCACAGCAGAGTTCCGAGTTCGGTCACCAAATAAGCGAGCAAATCCTTGCCGCCGTCACGAGTGGCTCGTGTTATCTCCACGCGATATCCGAGGTCTTCGAGCAATTCTGCAACAAGCAGCTCGAATTGCCGGGGAGAGAGCCCGTGGATGGATTGCGGCTCACGCTTTAATCGTTCAGCCAGTGCCGCGCCGGCGATGATGATCTTCGGCGCTGCGCTGACGATGATCTCGTTCGAAGTGACAGCGATCTGCTGCGAAACCTGGTACAGCTCACGAACCAGAGAAGCTTCCCGTGATGCTGACGGTGAGTGCGTCCTCTCGACCGACCGGCCGCCTTGGCTGCTATCAGGTTCGCGCGAGTCCCGCGCAAGCCATTGCGAGACAGAGACGGATCCATCGTAATCGTCCGCCTCGATCTCAGCCAACGTCCTCCGCGGGAGATGAGGCAGTACCGAATGCAGGGAACGCCACATACTCGCTCGTTGAGACCGCGCGACATGCTCCGGCTGCCCGCTCATCATGCTTCTCCCTGCAAGTTACGCGCTCTTGGATACCGTTGCGCCCATTTCACACCATCTCACACGGGTGTATCGTTCTAGTCACGTCGACGGCCTCGCTACACAAGAGCACTGCTTCGGGCCAGATGAGTAAAGGATTGTGTCGCAAAATGCACTGTAGTCCGTCTTAATCGCGCCGTTATACTCGGGGGAAGTCAGGACAAACTCCCGCTGCTCTGCTCAATCGACTCGCGAGACGACCATACCACTGACGAAGGGACTTCAGCAGCCTTCTCGTGGGACTGTGGTAAACGGGCGCGCCTCATCGGATTCCCGAACAAGCCCGCCGCCGCGCGACGGGGCGGACTGCGACCGGCGCACGCCTGACTACCCACAGCGCCTATCTATACCCCCTTGCCTGCAACGCAAACAAATGCGCATACCTCCCATCCCGCCCCATCAACTCCTCATGACTCCCATACTCAACCATCGCCCCATGATCCAGCACAGCAATCCGATCCGCCATCCGCACCGTAGAAAAGCGGTGCGAAATGAGAATGGTAATCCGATCTCGCGCCAGCTGCCGAAAGTGCTCAAACACCTCAGCCTCAGCCTGCGCGTCCATAGCCGCAGTAGGCTCATCCAGGACTAACACATCAGCCCGAGTCCGCATGAACGCCCGCGAAAGCGCAATCTTCTGCCACTGCCCCCCCGACAGCTCCCGCCCGTCCTTGAACCACTTGCCCAGCTGAGTCTTGTAGCCGGCGGGCAGCGTTTCAATGAACTCGCTAGCCCTACCCTTCTCCGCCGCCTCACGCCATCGCGGCTCGTCCTCGAAGAACTGCTCATCCCCCGCCCCAACATTCTCCCCAACCAGCATCTGGTACCGGGCAAAGTCCTGAAAAATGACCCCAACGCGCTGCCGCAGCGCCGTTTCGTCCCATTCAGCAAGGTCCTGCCCATCGAGCAGAATGCGACCCGACGTAGGCTGATACAACCGAGTCAGCAACTTGATCAACGTCGTCTTACCCGACCCGTTCTCCCCCACGAGCGCCAGACTCTCGCCTGGCCTCAAATGCAGGTTGATGTGCTCCAACGCCGCCTGTTCGGCCCCCGGGTACTTGAACCCAACATCCTCAAATCTGACCCCATCCTCCGGATGCGGACCAAACTTCACATTGCCTGCCGGTTCCGCCACCTCTGTCTCGAGGTACTCATACAGAGTCGACAAATACAGATTGTCCTCGTACATACCTCCAACCGAGGAGAGCATGGCCGAAACGGCAGATTGCCCCTGTCGAAACAGCGCGAGATACATGGTCATCTGACCGAGCGTGATCAGGCTCCGTACGGTGCTAACGGCAATCCACGCATACGCTCCGTACAAAGCGAACGTCGCGACAAGGCCAAGCCCAAACCCCCACGCGTCGCGCCGAATCGTGAGTGCACGGTCCTCCTTATAAAGGCGCCGAAAAATATCCCGGTACCGATCCAATAGCCGCGGCCCAAGGCCGTACAGCTTCACTTCCTTTGCATAGTCCTCGCGCCCAATCACCGTCTCGAGGTAAATCTGCATCCGCGTCTCAGGCGAGCGCCACCGGAACAGCCGGAACGCATCCCCGGAGAATTTCGCCTCTGCAATAAACGCCGGAAGTCCGGCAAACAGCAGCACCGCAACAGCCCACGGCGAAAAGTGTGCTAGCAACGCGCCATAACTGATCAGGGAGATCCCATTCTGACCGAGCCCAAACGTCCTCATGATGAGACTGAGCGGCCGGCTGGACGCTTCGCGGCGGGCGCGCGTCAACTTGTCGTAAAACTCCGAATCCTCGAAGTGCTGCAACTCGAGCGTGAGAGCCTTCTCGAGAATCATCACGTTCACACGTTGACCGAGCTGCGCCCTGAGCAACGATTGGCACAGCGAGATGCCGCGTTGAGCCGCAGCGACAGCCGCCACCAACACGCCTTCGAGGATCACCAGCTCGATGACACGAGCAGGATTCCCGCCGCCTGCACGCATCGCCCCGACGACCGCATCGACAATCAACGACCCTACGTACGCAATTCCAGCAGGCAATACGCCCGCGACAATTGTCAGCAAGCCGAGTGAGACGGTCAGTACAGGACTGGTGCTCCATACCAACTGGATCGCGCGGTGGCTGTACCGGAAGACGCCAAAGAACCCGCGAACCGTCAGGCGTTCACCAGCAGCCGGACCACTGCCAGTGGAGCCGCCACCACCAGCCCCCGACCCGCCACCCGCGCCTCCGGTTCCCGACCCCGGCGTGCCAGGCACTCCTGCACCGCCGGTCGCCGGCGCACCACCAAGCCCGCCAGTACCAGGCGGTGCAAGGCGTGAGCCGGTTCGGCCAATTCGGGAGTTAATTTCGCGTCGCGGGGCGGATGACATGTGTTCCGCTATTTTGGGGCATCGAGCGGATCAACCAAGTGGGACTACCCCTTGGTCGTGGAAGATTCCGCCTTGGCCGAATCATGGGTGGGTAACACACCAGCCGCCAGCGCGATGCCCTTCGCAGCTGAACCGCCCGGCGTAGCGGTCGCTCCCTTCATTGCGTCCGCAGTGAGCTCCGCGATCTGCTCCGCGCTCAGCCCCGTGATCAGCCGCGATCCTCGGCGAAAGAACAGGTAGCTGTAGATCCAGGACAAAAGCACCGAAACCCGATTCCGGAACCCGATGAGCACCGTCACGTGCAAGGCGAGCCACGCGAACCAGGCCAAAAGCCCCCCAAAGTGCAACCGCCCGAGCTCAACCACAGCCCTGGATTTACCGATGGTCGCCATCGACCCCAGGTCGTTGTAGTGAAACCCCTCGGCCCGGAGCTTCCCGCGCTGGCCGGGATCGTTGGTCGAAATTTCTTGCTGGATGACGCGAGCGACATACCGTCCCATCTGCAGCGCTCCCTGCGAGACGCCCGGAACCTGCTTGTCCGTCTTCCAATCGACCAGATAAGCCGCATCCCCGATGACGAAGACATTCGGCTGTCCGGGTACGGAGCAGTCGGGTCCCACCTTGACCCTACCCCCTGGTCCCAGCTCTGCACCAAGAGTGGCAACGATCGGCGAAGCCCGAACGCCCGCAGCCCATATCACGTTATAGCTGTACAGCCGCTGGCCACCCGCCTCGACCCCGTCCTCGAACACCGCCGTAACCGGTTTACCCACCAGGACTTCAACCTCTAGATCGTGCAGCTGCTTCAATGCACGTGCTGAGGAGTCCGGGCTAAACGCCGGCAGCAGACGCGGCCCGGCCTCAACGAGAATGACGCGTGCCTTGCGGGTATCGGCCACCCTGAAATCCCGCGGAACCACATCGACGGCCAGTTCTTTGATGGCTCCCGCGAGTTCAACCCCGGTCGGCCCGCCACCAATGATGATGAAAGCCAGATGAGCCGCCTGCTTCTGCGGATCGGTCTCGAATTCCGCAATTTCGAACGACAGCAGCATGCGCGACCGGATCAGCGTCGCGTCCTCGACCTCCTTCATCCCCGGCGCAAATTTGTGCCATTCGGTATGCCCGAAATAGTTGTCCACGGCCCCGGGGGCCAGGATCAGGTAGTCGTACGGTACCGGGTGCCCACCGGCGTACACACAGCGGCCAGCTGTATCGACGCGCGAGACTTCGGCCAGCATGACCAGAGCATTGGGCTGGCTTCGCAGGATCAGCCGTATTGGCTGCGCAATGTCCGCCGGCGCAAGCGCCGCCGAGGCGACCTGGTACAGGAGCGGCTGAAAAAGATGGTAGTTGTTGCGGTCTATGAGCAGCACGTCCACGGGCGCGTGCTTCAGGGCACGGGCCGCGAACAGCCCGCCAAATCCGCATCCGACTATGACGACCCTGGGGCGTCGTTGCGTCTGCAATCGATATCTCCCGTAATTGGTAGTCCTAAGCGCTAGATTGCCTCGCCGGTGAGATTATTACGTAAATCAGTGCCAAACCGGGATTTGGGGGCGGGCCGGCCCGCAGGCAACCGATTCTGCGCCGAATCCGCACCACCCGAGACCCTCGTACAGCGGCGCTCCAGCCTCTAATATTGGGACTGGATAAGGGATCACGTCTCGTTCCGGGTATCGAAGGGGGTCAGGCTCGGCAGCGGCCACAGGGTCTCGAGCCACCGAACCCCAATGTCCGCCCCGAAGATTCGCTATTTCCGCCTTGGCTTTATTCCAACAGGAGTTGAGTGCGCGCAGCGACGTGACTACTTCTTGCACCCAGCGGTGTTTGATTGCCAGGGCAGCGTTGCAGACTTCAATCAAATATGCGATCCCACAAAAGCGTTGGCTGTGCACCGTCCTGTTGGTGAATGCGCCCTGACTTAAGTTGGTTGCGCCCGGTTTCCACGGGCTCGAGGGACAACACGTGAGTGCAGTTCATGGCTGCATATTCGAGTGCGCATCCCCTGCGGCATCTTTGATCACAGATAGTCAAACGCCCGCTGCAGATCATCGCTGCAGCGGGCGTCTCACCACGGTCACCTTACCGATCCTGACAAGGAGCCGACCGCGGCTATCGTGGATTTGTCCCGTCTGACATATGAAGACGCGCCCGCGCGGAATTTCCGTTAGGTGTTTCCCGAAAGCCACGAAGTGCAGCGCAGCGCACTTTTCCGTTGCGCAACGGAGTGCAGACAGGCGTAATATCGCACCACACAGGGACCAAGCCGCTCAGGTGGGGTGTGGTATCGAGCGGTCCTCAAGGAAGGCAACGGGAGTGAACAGGCGAGGTCCCGGTCTTGGCCAAGAACGACGAACGTTACCTGATACAGGCGCTCGATATCGAAAGCGTGCTGCGCGCATGTTTGTATCGCTACACGCGAAACAACTCCGACGTCGATGAGCTGTTGCAGGAAGTCTACGCACGGGTTCTGCTGGCGGGCTCCGCGGATGAGCCGGAGATACGCTCGGTCCGCGCGTTTGCGCTCACGATCGCCCGCAACGTAGCGTTCGACTGGTTGCGTCACCGACAGGTAGTTCCAATCGAATTGGTGGCCGATATGGAAGCTCTCGAAACGCTCGACGAGGCTGAGCAGATCGACGAAATCGTCAACAGTCACCAGGAGCTCGCGCAGCTGATCGCGGCGATACAGGCTCTGCCGGAGCGCTGCCGCCAGGTATTTACGCTGCGCAAGGTCTACGGGTACTCGCAGAAAGAAATCGCCACCCGGATGAACATTTCCGAGAACACGGTCGAGCAGCATCTGACGAAGTCGGCGCGCCGTTGCGCCCAGGCACTGTTTGATCAACCCATTTCCGAGCGGCGCTCGACCCTGTTCGACCGCTTCCGCCGGCGCAAGGCATCCCATGTCCAGGGCCAGTGACATCTCCGACGCGGCTGCGCAGTGGCTGGTCCGGATCGAAGCGGGCCAAGCCTCGGCGCAGACATGGGACGCGCTCCAGGCTTGGATGGACGCGGATCCGCGCCACCGGGCGGCGTTCATTCGGCTGCGCGTGGGCTGGAACCGCATCGATCGTCTCAAGAACCTGCGCCCCGTCGATGGGACCATTAATGGCGATCTGCTGGCCAGAAAGAACATCAGCCCCTCCAAGGTGCTGATTAATGGTCTGCAGCCGTTGGCAGGTACCCCGCGCAAGTCGCTCGAGGATCTGCTCATCCCCCAGCGGAGGCACGTGTTGGCAACTGCAGCGGCGATTGCGGCGGTCGGTGTCTTCGCCTGGATTGGCTCGTATCACTTCGGCTGGAAGTCATATGAGACGGGCGTCGGCGGCCGCGAAAAGATCGAGCTGACCGACGGCACCACGGTCGATCTCAATACCAACACTGAGCTGGATGCCCGGATCACCGATCGCCGCCGCGATATCATGCTGACGCGTGGCGAAGCCCTGTTTCACGTGGCTCACGACGCGAAGCGGCCATTTTATGTAGTGGCCGGTGGGACTGTGGTGCGCGCCGTCGGGACCTCCTTTTCGGTTCGCATCCGCGATTCGGAGCACGTTGAGGTTCTCGTAGCCGAGGGCCGTGTGGCCGTTGGGGCGCCGGGGACCGAAGCCAACTTCGAGAATCCGTCGTTGCTCGCCACTGCGCCCAAAGTGTCGGCCGGCGAGGCCGCCAGTGTGCGTCGTAAGTCGGTAGCCGTACGCAGCGTTCAACCGCAAGATGTCACCCGGAAGCTTGCCTGGACCGCAGGGTACCTTTCGTTCCAAGGTGAAACCCTTGACGACATGGTTCAGGAATTCAACCGCTATAACCAGCGACACATGTCGATTAGCGATCCGTCCATTGCGAAGATACAGTTTGGCGGCACCTTCTCGACGACCGATCCCGACAGTTTCATCGCGGCGCTGCAGAGCTCGTTTGGTATCCGGGTACAGGTTGAGGGGCGCAACGGCGACATACGCCTGTTTGCCGGAAGCAAACCGCCGTAAGATGGCGGAGGCCTCGCCGTAGGGTTGGCCGTAAAGCTTGCCGTAGCGCCGGCTGTAGGGGACACAGGGAAGGTAAGAACTAGAAGCCGACTTCACGAATGGACTCACCGCACCGCCCGCACGGATCGGGCCCAATCACCAGTTTGGCAATGGCGCGACTCATCCCCTCGGGGGTGAGTGCGGCCCGCTTCGGTTTGTATAGCCCGCCTGTGGCTTTCTGGAGCCTGTACGGCCTGCTCGCGCTGGCCCTCCTGGTGAGTCTGCCTGCTCGGGCCACATCAAAAGTACAGACGTTCCATATCGAGGCTGGGGATGCAACCCTCACTCTGAACGAATTCAGCCGCCAATCCAGCCTGCAACTGCTCTTCGACTACAACATTGTACGGGGGCGTAAAACCCGCGCCGTCAGGGGCGAATACGCCCCCGCTGCAGCCCTCGAGCAGATGCTGGCCGATACCGGCCTGGTGTTCGATTTCGTCAATGACAGAACGCTCGCGGTCACCTCGCGCACCCCCGGTGGAACGGGCTCTGCCGTAGCCGATCTGCCGCCAGTGCGCGGTAGCCATACTTATTCCGCCGAGCGTCAGACCGTGCAGCACAATGCACCAGGCTCCGGCGAGCTTGGCTCGGACCCCAAAGCGCCCGAGATCGAGGAAGTCCGCATCACGGGTACGCTCCTGCGTGGCGAGGCGCCGGTCGGCGAGCACGTAACCAGATTGGACCGCGATGACATTAACGCGAGCCCCGCTGCAACTGTGCAGGACCTCTTACACGCCCTGCCGCAGGCGTTCGGCGGAGGACCCTCCGAAGACACTCATTTCTTCCCGGAAGCCGGCACGAACTCTGGCCTGGGTTCCGGAGTCAACCTGCGCGGCCTCGGTGCCCGCGCCACGCTCGTCCTGGTCAACGGGAAGCGCTTGGCGCCGGGCGGCACCGAAGCCTCGTTCGCAGACATAGAGAACATCCCGTTATCGGCGGTGGAGCGCGTGGACATCCTCCCTGACAGCGCCTCGGCAATGTACGGCGCCGACGCTGTCGGTGGAGTTGTGAACTTCGTGATGCGCGATGACTTTACCGGCGGCGAGACTGTGGTCCGGGGTGGCCACGGCACCCGGAACACCCTGACGGAATACCGAATGGCCGAGACACTCGGAAAGCGCTGGGACTCGGGCAACGGCATGCTGTCTTTGGAGTTCTACAAACGCGAAGCTCTGCCCGCCGACGCCCGGCGGTATGCCACGAGTAACCTCACATCGCTGGGCGGCGACAATTTCGACACCTTTCTGTCGAATCCGGGAAACATCACCGTTGGGCAGCGCAGCTACGCCATTCCCACGAACCAAAACGGCACCGGGCTCACGGCCGCGGACTTCACGCCGGACACGCAGAACCTCTCAGAACGATACAGCGGTGCAGACATACTCCCGAGCCAGAAGCGCTGGAGCCTGTACGCCTCGGGCAAGCAAGCTTTACACGACAGCATGGCGGTTTACGGTAACGCCATGGTCAGTCAGCGAGACGCCCGGCAGCGCACTGGCGGCTTTACGACGGATTTCCAGGTTCCCAACAGCAACCCTTTTTATGTCAATCCCACCGGCGGCACGGATCGGGTCACCGTTGACTACAACTTTCTCGACGACATCGGGCCATTGACCACCGATGTCCTCGTGAACACTCTCAATGTCACCCTGGGCCTGGACATTGCCGTCGGCTCGGCGTGGAAAGTGAACCTGTATACGAACTACGCGCAGGAAAGAGAAAATCAATTCACGGGGGGTCAGCTGGATTTCGCTGCATTGAGCCAAGCGCTCAGCGACCCCGATCCGCAGACGGCATTCAACCCGTTCGGCGACGGCTCGCACACGAACCCTGCCACGCTGAGATCGATTGCCACCGGCACTCGGTACTACACCAACTCCAAGCTGAGATCGGGGGCTGCAGTCGCGGACGGTCCCTTGGCTCATCTGCCCGGCGGCGACGTCAAGCTGGCCTTTGGCGCAGACCACCGCAATCAGGTCTTCACCTCATTGCAGACTGAAACATCCACGTTCCCGGCGATCGAGTTCACCGGGTCGCGAAACGTCACTGCGGCGTTTGGCGAAATCATCATTCCCCTGTTTGGTAAAGACAACGCGCGCAGCGGCTTGCGGCGGCTCGAATTGTCACTGGCCGGCCGATATGAGGACTACAGCGATTTCGGACACGCCGCTACGCCGAAGTTAGCAATGGCGTGGTCGCCGTTCGAAGCGGTCGCGTTACGCGGCACATGGGGACGCTCAGTCCGTGCACCTACGCTTGCGGACAAGGACGCGAGCCATAACCTGATCATTCCGTATGTCCTGGCGGACAAAATCTCCCCGACCGGTTTTTCGAGTGTCCTGATCGAGTCGGGTCGGAACCCCGCGCTCACGGTCGAGCATGCGCGCAGCTGGACCGCCGGATTTGACATCGATCCCAGGCAGTGGGTAGCGGGGCTCACCTTCAGCGCAACCTATTTCGACATTCACTTCCGGGATCGGATCCAGACACCCTTCTTTACCGCAAACGTTCTGAATGACCCAACCTTCACCGAGCTCATCTCTCGCAATCTCAACCCGACCCAGATCGCTTCCACCTGTGGGCACGGGCAGTATGCCGGGGGTACGACCGAAGACTGTCTGCAATACCCTGCGGCGGTGATCCTCGATATCCGTAGCCAGAACCGGGAGAGCGTGCGAACACGGGGCTTCGACCTCAGCACCCTGTATGAGCGAAGCTGGTCGCCTGGAACGTTGAAGTTGCGTCTCGACGGGACGTATCTGCTCGATTTCACCGAGCAACAAAGCCCGGGTGCACCCGCAGCGCAGCTGCTCAATACGCAGAACAATCCCATCAACATAAAGCTGCGCAGCACCGCCTCATGGCACCAGCCACGCTGGGGCGCAACGCTTGGCATCAATTTCCAGAATCACTATACCGACACCGCGAGCGAGCCCAATCGGTACGTCAGGTCCTACACCACGTTCGACGCCCAGTTGCGCTATGACCTCGCACCCTTCAGCACCGGCTTCCTGCAAAACACTCTGGTGGAGTTGAATGCAATCAACGTCTTCAATGTCAGCCCGCCGTTTCTGAACAATCAGATCGCGGCCCTCGGCTACGACCAGGAGAACGCCGACCCCTACGGCCGGCTCGTCAGTCTTCAGGTGCGCAAAACCTGGTGAGACAGCGAGCCCTGGAATCGGTCGGACTCGGAGGCTGACTCACGCTGGTCCAGCCATCGCGACAGCCAGGCCTCGATGCACAGATGCTCCTGCAGGATCTCGGCATATTGGAAATCCGCAGGTGAACGGTCGCGCGTCAGATACAGTTCGAGATTACGGCGATCCAGCAAGCCCTCTTTTACGAGGCGCCCATTCAAGAGCAGGTCGCGGACGAAATTCAGGTTCGCATCCAGCAGGTTGCGAACGTGCTGATCTATGCGGCCTTTGTTGCGCCGCTTCACGATTTCCGGCGGGAGGTCTGGAGCGAATGCCCGCCTTGCCGTCGCGCGGTCCATGCCGTTTTTGATGAGCACATACGTTGGTATCCGCAGGCACAACTCAACGAGCGGCTGTGAGAGCAGCGGCAGTGTTCGTTCCGGGTAAGGTCCGGTCTCGAACGAGCTGTAATACGCAGGCGCCGCAGAAACCGACAGTGCATGCCATAGGACCCCTGGAGGTACGCGGCGAAGCGAGCGGCTCGCAAACCACGGATGCAGCAGTTTCGGATCTCGCCTGGCGGCTTGCTGAATATCCTGGCTGACGAGCGTCCGTTCGGGCCTGAGGCCCATGTGCAGCGGATGCCATTTGTGCGGAATTGCGCGTGCGCGCACTGCCTTGAAAAGCAGCGGCCAAATGGACTTCCGGGAGATGCGCGCTGCGTCCACTGTAACGCGCAGGAGATCTCGACCAATCCCGTGGTCGAATAAATAGTCAGTAACGGCAAGATCCGCGCGAGTCTGGAAGAACACACCATCGCCACCGGAGCCGGAGAAGAGCGCGTTCGCTTCCCGCTCCGCGGCAAGCTCGCCCTCGAATCGGCCGTTCTCGAGCTCATACATGTAGAACCACGGCCGGGAGGACCTGCGCAGGTTCAAAACGTAGTCGAGCCTGGCTTGCCGCGGATCGAGCTGACGTTCGATGAGCTCCACCTTGTACAGGTTCGCCATCAACCGGGCGTACTTGCGCTCGTCCTCATCCGGGCCCAGGGCGAAATAATTCAAACAAGTGAGGTTGGGCCTGGAGGGCGCATCCTTCAGACAGCTCAACACAATCGAAGAATCCAATCCGCCCGACAGATTGTGGACGATGTCGGAATAGCACGACGCCCACGCATGTATGCAAGCCCGCGTGGTGCGCCGCAACTCGACCACGGCGGTTTCCGGATCCGCAATGGGATTGCTTTGTGCAATCGCAAGCGGATTCCACTCCAGGGAGCGGTGCACGGTATCGCCCGAGAACCGCACGCGCTCCCCGAGCTGCACTTCAGATACTTCACTGAGTGCGGTTTCCCGCGACTGGTACCCCGAGTAGGCGAGCAATTTGCGGATGTAATCCCAACTCACCGTGAAGTGCCGGATACCCAGGGCGAAGCAATCCTCCAGGTCGGAAAACACCAGCTTGACGCCCTGATGCGTCGTCATGAGGCAGGGCAACCCGCCGGACGGGTCGCGAATTATCCAGGTCTCGCTGGTGGCCGCGTCCTGTATGAGGGCAACATATCGCCCCCAATAGCGTTCGATGAGCCTGCGGCCACCCGTTTGAACGATCTTCAGACTCTCGTTGTGATCAAACTCGATCCTCCGAGCGCTGGCGACGGTGTCGATGTCCCGATTGAAGATACGTCCGAACACAGCTCCTGCACCGTGATCGAGCAGGCGCGTCTCGCTGGCACCCTCGCCTAAGCCTGAGTGAAATGCGCAAATGCCCTCCGCCTCGAAGGCGCGGACCCAACCAGACCCCGCCGACATGATCCGCTCGGCCAGGGCTCGCGCGCTGGCTGCAGCTTTCAGATCCCGGGGATTACAGACCAGGATAAAGTACCGATACATGGGCTCATTCCTGAGGCTTCAGACAACCATGATGGGTGTGTAACCGCTGACATGCTCAACAGTGTCATTGAAAACGATCTCGCCGTGCTGGACCCAGCAGTGCGCTGCAAAGGGCCGCGTCTGAACTCCGAACACCCAATCCGGATAGATCCCGTATCGGGCTAAAAATTCAATGAGGGCGAGCGAATCGTAGAGGCATTCATCCTTGGAGGAAAACAGGAACACCCTATAACGCGCGAACGCCTCCACCAGCTTCCGTGCCCGCTCTGCATCAAGCGGGCTGGCCGTGGGTCCCTCGAGCTCCTTACGCCGTTTAACTCGCTGGATGACGCGCTCAAAAGGCCACGTACGTAGTGCAAGCTTGGCGAACGCAGAGGCCGTGAAGAACTGCAGCCAGCTTCCTGAACGAGCTCCGGCGGATGTTTCCGTCTCGGATACCAATTCCCTCTGCGGGCTGATGGCGGTTACCGGTGTCGCCGTCTTTCCGGGCGGGATGCCGTCGGTCAGTAAACCGCGCTCCTTGAGAGTTTCGAGCGCCTGGTTAGCTTGCGGCGAAGCCGGATCCATATCCTGCGCCTCGTGCGAGCCCGCGACCGGCCACCCGTCGACCAGGGCGTCCAAACCGACTGTTTGGCCAGCTTCCAAGGCCCAGTAACGATCCGCTTTTAGGTCCAGTAACACCACGTGCTCGCCATTCAGGCAAACGAAGACATGCTCAGCCAGCGCAAAGCGCGCCATGACCCCTCCCTTGAAGCGTTGCCCCGCCCCGGCGCGGTTGAGTCCACACCGGAACGAGGCAAGCGCGTTGTTCTTATGGGATCGAGCTACTGCGCCTCAACGCAGAAATAGCTTGTTCAGCGGCGGGGTACCGTTCTCGAACAAAATCAGGAATGAAACGCCCTGGGTGCGTTCCGAGGCGCGGCCGCAGTCGATTATCTCAACCGCCTCCGTGGCCTGCACGGTCTTCTTGATATTCCTTTCAATTTCCAGCGTGCTCATGAGTCCTCTCCAGTCGTGATGTCGAACCTGACGAAAGCTTTTCGTCGCTTGTACGTCGGTCCATCAACGCGGCTTGCGCCCACTTCACGCTCCTTGTCAGGTTAGGTTCGACGGATGCCATTGATCGGTTGGCCCACGCACGCTGCGCCTAAGTCATTCGTCCGTCAAGTGGCCGCGATACAAAATCCACACCCTCGGGCACGACAGCCGCGGGTGGGACGAAATGATCCAATTTCGTCTATTGGACCATGGGCCAATTGCATTGCTGCTTTGCTCGCGGGTAACCCACAGGGGACATAGCCCGCGGCGTCACCTTCGAGATCCACAGTCCGATGAGATAGACCCTGCCGGCGCCTGTTGCCTGGAAAGCCGCGGTGTGCTCGCGTTGATACCGGTGGAACTCGACCACCACTTCGAGAAGGAGGTACCACGTTGGTTGCGTAGCGCATCCATACAGCAGTTGGATAAGAGCCGCACTGGCCGGAATCAACCGCAAGACGATCCGTCCGCGAGTATCTGGGCACTCAACAGCAGGAGTCACGCGGTTACGACAGATCTTCGAAGCCCCACGTGAGACCCTCGTCTTCCCGCTATCTCGACGCTCCCTTTCGATATTCAGCCAGCGTCCCAACTCGCCGCCCGTACAACCTGACTGACTTCCCTGCCCTCGTGCCGGGCCGCGTTTTGCTCTGACCGCGCGCGCCTTGCTGCGTCGCATTGCAGTTGTAAGTGGATGATCACTCAGGGAATCCCTGACTCTTGTCATCACAGGCGCGGGGATATAATGCGCTGCGCCCTTGGGTCTCGCCCGGCGAAGAAGCAAGAACGCGAGACCTCCGAACCCGTGCCGCGCTGCGCCGTAAAGGCTTTCCGAAACAAAGTGATAGCGGAAATTCTCTTATCGTCCGTCATCTGTCCAAGAGCCTCGAATTTCGATTTTGAACGGCCGGAACATGCCCGCGAACGACATCGAATCTGAAGCTGCCCACTGGCTGATCCGTCTGGAGGCGGATCCATCCGCCCGGACGCGTTCTAAATTCAATGCCTGGTTGGCTGCCGATCCTCGCAATCACGCCGTGTATACGCGCCTCGAGGAAACCTGGAACCGCGCCGACATCCTCAAAAGGATGCGTCCGCTGGACGGTGCCGTTGACGAGCAGGTGCTCGATAAATTTGGCGCCCCCGCCCCCGTCCCCGCGCCCGCTCGCGCGGCACCGAAGAAAAACCTCAAGAAGCCGCTGCTGACGGTCGCTGCGGTATTGCTCTTCGTTGCAGCCAGCACAGCCACCTGGATCAGTCTGTCCCGCTCGGCATGGCAGGCCTACGAGACCGGAGTGGGAGGACTATTGCGCATCGTTCTCGCTGACGGCAGCACAGCGATGCTCAATACGGATAGCAGGATCCGGGTACGACAGAATTCCACTCGCCGGGAGATTTTGCTGGACAGGGGTGAAGCGCTGTTCACCGTAACCCACGATCTACAGCGCCCCTTCGATGTCACTGCCCGAGGCACTCTCGTACAGGCTGTCGGCACAGAATTCAGCGTTCAAGTGACGAATCAAAAACGGGTTGAAGTGCTGGTGACCGAAGGCAAAGTCGCTATCACCCCCACACATCCAGCGAATGCCGCACAGACGACCTCCAGCCTGACGGCCGGGGAGCTGGCATCGATCCAAGCGGACCGGCTGCAGGTTCAAAAGATGGATGATGAGCACCTGAGGCATAAATTGGGATGGCGACAGGGAAAAATCTGGTTTGAGCGCGCAACGCTGACTGAAGCGGTTGCCGAGTTCAATCGGTACAACCGTAAGCAGTTGGTTATCGAGGATCAGGCGATCGCGGGGTTGTTCGTCAGCGGCGGATTTGAAGCGACGGCTTTGGATCGCTTTATAGCAACTCTGGGTACCTTTGGGGTTCGCGCATTGCCGGCTCCGGACAAGATCGGAGAGTCCGCGCCTGAGACTATTCGCCTCGTCGGAACCGGCTATCACAACTAGCCCCGTCCGCGCACCCCGCCAATTTGATCTGGCCTCCTGATTGATATTGCAGCGCAGCTTGGCCTTTGGTCGCGTAGCTATTGCTGCGGTGCTCACGAGAAGCTGCTCCTGCCGATCCTGACACTACGACATACATCGTTAGGGACATGGAAGGAGACGACAATGAAGAAGTCAGTTGTTGGGCTGTTGATCAACCTCGGGCCGGTGACCCGGCGCACGCGAGGTTTACCGGTTGGGTTCTTTTTGGAAGGCGCGCCCCCGCCATTTCATTTGACTATTTACCATTAAACATCTAACGCTCGCGGCCGCACAGATCGATGTGCGGTTGCGGCTTGACCTCACCAGCGATGCTGGACGGCGAAGCTGACGCGCCGACCCAACAGATCCCCGTTCTCCGGATCGTAGCCGACACTGGACAGGCTGTTATTTAGGAATGGCGGTTGCTTGTTGAATACATTCTGACCGCGTAAAGAGACAGTCGTCTCACCGCCCACTGCCGAGTCGAACGGCCTCAGCTTGTAACCCAGCACGAGATCCCACGTCATCCACGAGCTCACCGGACGTTGCGGCAAGCTGTCAACATCCGTGTAGCCGCTTTGGAAGTTGATGGCCGGAGAGACTGAATACCCGCGATGCTCCCAGTTGAACAAGCCTCGCAATCGCAACGCGGGCGGGTTGTGATCCGTATTGCGATATTCGACCAACGGATCGCCAGGCGTCTGCGCCTCCCGGTAATGCAGAAAATAGGTCGCGGCTATGTTGATCCCCAGAACGCCAAACGCGGTATCACGTCCGTAACGCGCCGACAGATCGAGTCCGTCCGCTTCCAACTTCTCCATATTGTGCAGCCGTAAGTCCACGATCGCTCCTACATCCGAGGCCAGACACTGCGCTTGATCGCCGATAAACTGGCTATGGGTGCATACGTCTGCCCGGGATACTGAGGTGACCGTGCGGTCGACCACATAGCTATACCGGGGATCCGCCAGCACCGTCAGCGGCAACGGTGTCAGTGCGACAATGCGATTCGACGAGACGATGTTGAAGTAGCTTCCCGTCAGGGTGAGGTTCGGATTCGAGACCGGTGCAAATGCCACACCCAGCGTCCAGCTGTGAGAGGTTTCGGGGTGAAGAGCTGAGTTATTGCCGGTCACCACCAATGCCGGGGTAAATCCCGCTGCTGAGGTGGGATCCGCCAACGGAAAGATCTCACTGATATTCGGGGACTCATTCAAGTCCGGAAGATTAGGAGGCCGAAACAAACGGGCCCACGTGCCCTTCAGAGTGACGCTCGGATGAGGTGAAAACTCAAAGCCGAACGTCGGCATGACCCCCTGCCCGGCATCACTGAAATGCTCGTATCGAACACCCGCGGACATATCCAGCCTCACGGGCCAGCGAGTCCCGACGTCCGGACTCAAGACTGGAGTTGAGCTCTGCAGAAACACCGCGCTCACCGTTCGGTCGCGATTCGTCGCCGGGGTCGGAATGAGATTGGCGGAACTGAACGAGGGGCTGAACCCGGTCCGAAAGCTCTGGATCCGGTAGTCGTACCCTATCGTCAGCGTCGTCGGCCCAGCCGGCAGAAACGGCATGACACCCGTGGCACTCACGTTGGCAGAGCGGAACGCAGACTGAAAATCCAGCCAACCATCGGCCCTGATGGCTTTCAGGGTTGAAGGGGCGGTATTTGAACCATCCCCAAAAGGATTGAATGCCGTGGTCGGATCCTTCCTCCCTAGATAGTCCTGAAGCACGCCAAAGTTCACGAGCCCATGCTCCACGTCGTGCTGGTGCTCGAACGTATAGCCGACGTACGCGCGGATATTCCAGTTCCGAGTCAACTCTCGATTGACTCCCCCCGCGAGCTGTCCGCTATCGACGCGGCCATCGACTCTGATCGGACCAAGGTCCTTTCCAAAGCCGTACAGAACCGTCAGCGGATCTTTATTGCCATCAACCGGGTTGACGTAAAAAGCATTACTGCTGGGAACCGACAGGATCGTGGACAGCGGTGCGTCCTGGGTCTTCACCCAGCGCCGGTTCAACAGCGCGTCGAAAAATAAGCTCGAGTCATCCGCGAGTTGGTGGGTCGCGCTTGCGAGCAAGCTAAAACGCCCCTGGCGCGGCAAAACCCAAGTACCCGCCTCCCGATCATAACGATTCGGTGCGGCAATGAGCTGAGCAGGTGTGAGCGAGCTACCATCCTGACCCGTTGGGATACCCCAGATCCGCCCTTGGCTATCGAGAATGGTCCCAGGATTACCGGCCAAATTGTTGAAGTTCGATCCACCCCACTGTGTTAAATCGCTCGTCGCCTGTCTGCGCTCCGAGGCCGGCAGCGCATCGCGTGAGTAGTACTCGAGCGAGAGCACACCGCCACCGCGACGCCACTTCCTGGACAACGACTGACTGAATTCCTTCTCTCCCAGTGATCCACGCACGAGATGCCCTATCACCGCATCCGAGCGGGTCTCAGAGAGCGCGCCATGCAACACAAAGTTGACGATGCCGCCGACAGCATCGGCGCCATACAGCGCGGCAGCGCCATCGGAAATCACATCGATATGGTCAATCGCGGTAATCGGTATATTTGAGATGTCGGTGAACGTACCGGCCGAGCCGCTGGGCGCCAGGCGCCGGCCATTGACCAGAATGAGGGTGGCACGCGAGCCGATGCCGTACAGATTCATGCCAGAGCCATACGCCGTGTTGGTTATCGCCTCCCGGAGAAACCCGTGGGTAGTATCCTCCGAAGCTCCACTGCCCTGGTTCTGCGGCAACGTGCGTGCCCAATCGACAACCGTGGAAACTCCTGCCGTGGCCAAGTCGGCCGCTGTCACGCGCTCCAGCGAGACCCCCGCCGGTAACATCGAGCTACTGCGGCTCATCCAGCCCGGGACGTGCACCACCGGTAGCTCTCGGTTCTCGGGACCTGTGGAGGCGCGAGTCGGCGCAGAGCTCCTTTCAGGATTAACCGAAATGACCAGACCACTGGAAACCGTAAACTGCAGCCCGCTGTCCTTTAACAGCAGGGTCAACGCCACCAACGGTTCGAAGCTCCCTTGCAGAGCTCCGGTCCTGAACCCCTTGAGCCGCCCCGCCTCATACATCACCGACAGTCCCGCCTGTCGCGCGAATTTCGCGACCGAGACGTTGGCAGAATCAGCCGGGATGTCGAACTTTCGCTGCTCCGCCGCAAATACGGGAGTCACAAGAGCAAAATTGTTCGCCGCGAAAACAATCGCGTAGCAAGCGATAACGAGTGCGCGTCTTATGGCACGCTCCTGTGCGCGTTTTTCGGCTCAGTTTAGCCGCCCAGTGATCGTCCGTTCAACCAGATTCCACACTCGATGCCGGACTTTCGAGCCAAGCCAGTTTGGCGAAGAGCACCGTCTTACTTATTACCCCATCAACGAGTTTACGCCTATTTCACAGCACGTCCTTGACCCGAAGGTTCTCCACCGCTAACTCGACGAACTCATGGCGCGCTAACCACCATTGCTGCAACTGCGAGTGGAAGATCATCACGGACAATCACGAAGCCTTGGACTAACTGAGTATTTCTATTGCCCAATATCGGCAGCGCATCGCTGGAACTCCCACAATGCCGCGTAGCGACCGCGTTGCCGCAGCAACTCCGTGTGTGCGCCTCGCTCCCGAATGCGACCTCCCTCCAGCAGTATTATTTCGTCGGCATGAATCACCGTTGAAAGCCGATGAGCTATCATCAGGGTTGTGCCAGAGCCGCCGATGTGTCTGAGGCTGTGCAAAATGGCAGCCTCGGTTTCGCTGTCCAACGATGACGTCGCTTCATCGAATACGAAAACCTTCGGACGCTTCAGGGCCGCACGTGCGATGGTTACCCTTTGTTTCTCGCCACCGGACAATTTCACGCCGCGCTCCCCGACCACGGTGTCGTAGCCCTGGGGAAGCCGAACGATGAACTCGTGTAAGTTAGCTAACTTTGCAGCCCGTACGATGTCTAACTGGGAACTACCCGCCTTCCCAAAAGCGATGTTATAGGCGATCGTTTCGTTAAACAGAATCGTATCCTGAGGGACCACAGCAATGCTCTTTCGCAGTACCTCGAGCGGCAGGTCGCAGATCGGTACGCCATCCAGGAGTATTCGACCGCTGTCTGGATCGAACAGCCGTACCAACAGCCGCACGATTGTGGACTTTCCCGCGCCGCTTGGGCCAACTATTCCCAGTGTCTGGCCCGCCGCAACAGAAAAGCTGATTTCATCCAAGACACGGCCCTCGCCCCTGTAACACAGCGTAATATTCTCGAACTGCAGCGCGGGAGAAGAACGCGTGGGCTCGGCTATCAGGGTTCGGGAGATTTTCACAGCGCCGACCTGCGCGTCCGCACCAGGCGATCCAGGCTCAGTGTGCTCCCGAAGTAAGCTCATCATTTTGTCCAGCATCGCCATCCCTTGAGAGATTCCTTGCACCGCAAACCCTAACAGCTCGACCGGTTGCATGACCTGCAGCATATAGGCATTGATCAGGACAAAATCACCCACCGTAATTCGTCCTTCAATGGCCTGGCTGGCGGCTGTCACCACTGCCAGACCAAGGAACCCGGCGAAGATTGTTGCAATCACCAGCCCATTCACGGCGTATCGTCGATAGAACGCGACCCATTCCGTCTCTGTGTTGTACAACGCTCTATTGACCCTCTCCTGTACGAGACTCTCAGCGGTAAAATACTTGACCGATTCGTAGTTTAGTAAGGTATCCGTCATGGTCGCATTGGCCTGCACGAGTGAGTTAGAGGCTCGTTCCGCCGCGCGCGAGGTGGCGATAGCCGAGCAACCGAACGCTATGACGTAGCAGACGAAGGCTGCGCAGAATATGACCAGGAACATCGGCTGATGCTGGCGCGCCAACACCAAAACAATGGTGCAGAGCTGAGCCCCGACCGGCAGGCAGGTGAAAACAATGTGATGCAGAATCAACTGGTATCCTTGCAACCCGTTGTCCAATGTTTGACTGATCGCGCCTGTCTGACGATCAAGATGAAAACGCAATGGAAGTCGCATCAGATGTGCAAACAGCCGCTCTCCTAGTGCCCGGAATATCCTGCGCTCGGCGCGCGCGAAAATGAAACTGCGAATTTCTCCCGAGGTGCGCGCGAGCCACTGGCTGATGACGTAGGCAGCAATCAAGGCAACAGGGAGCTTAATTGGCGCACTTCGAGCTGCACTAAAAGCATCCACGATGGCCTTGAGTGCGATCGGCCCGACCGCTGTCAGAATTGCGGTCACAATGACCAGCAACACCACGCTTGCAAGCCGCACTTTGACGAAGACACCCGCATCGTCCCATACGAGTCGGAAAGCGTCTCTGAGAGCGGCACAAGACTTGGTTAACCTACCCACGGTTACGCCTCCATACACCGGTGATTGACACCGAAACGCGCGAAGACAATTGACTAACGTTTACGAAGATAACTCGACGACGTCCCAAAAGAACAGATTGCCTGGCTCAGCCGGCCAAAATAACTGCATGTCCAATTGCGGGGTCCGTGCGTGTCGTGATGTTGACTTCACTGCGGAGCCAACAGTGTTTTCCCCTCCTTGATCGCCAATGTTGGAGGCGATTGGCACGACGGTCCTATTGACGAGTACTGCGAAAAGGTTCAACTTCGGTCGCGCTGTCGCGACGGCACGGACACTCCAATTACTCTGTTGAAAGGAATGCCATCATGATTATGGAACTCGGAAAGGTCTCGGCAGAGACGAAGGGAAGCTCACTCCACAAAGATAGCCTGCAGGCTACGACCGGACCGGGCTAAGCCCATACTGAGGCGGTGCACGGCCAGGCGGCCGCGCACCGCCTTTTAATTCTGACGGCCCGACAAAAGCGCGAATCACATTCGCGGCCTCTATGAGGCAAATCATCGGGGATGGAGCACACGGCCGATGAGTCAGTGTTTTACCCTAATCGGTGTCAAGTTGGGCGACGTGATCAGCGCGGCGAAACTCCTGCTGATGAATTCTCGGCCACACCGATCGCAGAGAGGACCTTGCGATGAGCGTATGAGGTGTATCTACCGCGGCCGCGTCTCTGTGCTCACTAACGGCTGCTGGAATGGGAAGGATTCCATGCAGGCGACGTGCGGGCCAAGCTGAAGACGCAGCGGCGCATGGCCGGCTTACCGTATCCGCAGAGTCAGTAGGTGCTGTTGTGGCGTCCAAAACATTCGACAAACTCTTCCTATGTAATGATTCTTATGTCTGCTCCGCACAGGAGTATTGGATCGTGCTGAACACACGGCGGGATGAGTACCTCTGTGTAACTCAGCAGGACATAGATGTAATAGCGCCTTGGCTGCACGGCTGGAATCATTCGAGGAGCGCGGAGCGGCTGCCGGAAGAGTCTGCTACGGCAACTCTTCTGCAGTCACTGGTTCAAAGAGAGGTCCTGACGGGCAATCGCCTCGAAGGAAAGATTTTCGCCAAGTCAGAATACGAAGCTCCGACTGGTGCGATCAGCGAGGATGACAATCCAGGCAATCGTGTGTCGCCGGGAGGGCTGTGGTCATTTCTAAGGGCTGCCGCGGTCGCCGATTGGAAGTTGCGAGTGCAGCCGATCGCCAAAACAATTCGCCAGGTAGAAGAGCGACGCCTGCGGCGCTCGAGCTCCACTGCCCCAACTGACATCGAAGCAGCGCAGACCGTACTCCAGGCCTTCTGGTCTTTTCGAGCGTTGTACCCGCGCCGGTATCTGTGCCTGTTTGATTCGTTGGCGCTTTTGGAGTTTCTGGCGAGTGCGCAAATATTTCCTAATTGGGTGTTCGGCGTGATGGCGAACCCGTTCGCAGCGCACTGCTGGGTGCAGGCGGGATGCATTGTACTGAACGACGATCTTGAACAAGTGAGCGGGTACACACCCATAATGGTTAAGTGAACTAAGAGGCAGGGACGCTATGTATCACTACCTTGCGATGCTGTTCGACGCGCAGGACGCTAATGCCGCCTCTTCTGCGAATCACCTTGCAAAGACGTTCGAGCGCTCCCATCCGAGGTGGGTACGAGCTGCAGCGGGGCTGGGTGCAGTCGTGCTGTACGAACGGCCTGATGGACAATCGCTGTCCGTCACGTCCTTGCCACTGGGCTGTGGCGTGGTCCTCGGAACGCTGTTCCCCAAGGACCTCGGGGAATGGTCGCCCGGTTGGACCGCACCTATTGATGAAAGCAAAGCGCAGGCCATATTACGAACGCGTGGCCAATGGCTGGTGGACAACTTGTGGGGAAGATATGTCGCGATATTGAGCAGCCGCGACGGATCGGAGCACCATGTCATTCGTGATTGCTCCGGGCGGATACCTTGCCACTTAACACAGTGCAACGGAGTGACTCTCGTCTGGGCGCAGATCGAGGATGTGATGTCTCTGCCCATCGGACCTTTTACGCTCAATAAGAAATTCATTTCGGGCTTCATCTTTTCGCCCGAACTGGCACAGAGAGAGTGTGGATTGAACGAGGTGACCGAGCTCTCACCCGGCGACTGCCTGGCACTGGCCGGTGCGCGTTCGCGTCAGTACTCTCTCTGGGACCCCAGGGAGATCTATCGTCGAGGCGTCATCGAGGACTTCGATGAGGCGCGCACGATGCTTAGAAGCGTTACGCAGGGGTGCATTGATGCATGGGCAAGCTGTTACCAACGGATCATTCTGCATTTGTCGGGTGGGCTTGACTCATCGATTGTGCTCGGCTGTCTGCGCAATGCGCCTGCTCGGCCGATTGTCACGTGTGTCAATTCATGTGGGGATCACTGTGAAGATGACGAGAGAAAGTATGCGCGGCTCGCTGCCCGACAAGCCGGGGCCGAGATACTCGAGATCCCTATGTTTCCTTCTGACGCACGTTTGGATGAACGCGTGTTCCGACTGCCGGTCATGGCCAAGCCCAGTGTAATCGCAGTATTCGAGATGTTGTATCTGGATTCCCACAACGCAATAGCGGAACGGCTGGATGCTCAAGGAACCTGGACCGGTCAGGGCGGGGATCACATCTTCTTTCAGAGCACGAGGCATTTCGGCGCGATCGACTATTTTCACACCCACGGTATGTTCTCAAGCTTCGGACCGGCGCTCCGCGATGCGGTAAAGCTCTCTAGGAGATCCTACTGGGATGTACTTGGCTCTGCACTGTGGCTGGGTTCCTTCAAGGCGCGTTGGAAACCTGAGGATTTCAAACGCCGTCAAAACGTTTTTGTCAATCCGGAAGTTTTTCCGACCGACATTGCCGAGTACGTATGGCAACCGTGGTCATCTGATTCCTCTGACATTCCGGTGGGAAAGCGACTTCAAATCGCAATCATCGCAGAGCTCTTGAGCAGACACCGAGCTATCCCCGGGCAATTTGCGCGGGAACATCATCCCCTCATGTCGCAGCCGCTACTGGAGCTGTGCATTCGGATTCCAACATACACATTGCTTCGCGGTGGCCGTGATCGTGCTCTCGCGCGTGCGGCGTTTCACGGCTGTGTACCGGATGAGATCCTTCGCAGACGCAATAAGGGCACAAACGCGGGCAGCACAATGGACAAGCTACGAGAAAGCTCCGGGTTCGTGCGCGAGCTCCTGCTGGACGGCATCCTGGTCCGCGAGGGAATTTTACAGCGGCAGGCGCTTGAACCTTACCTTTGCGCAGGCCGGCCGGTTGACGCGCAGTCTCATTGGCCGCTGCACTCGGCAATTGCGGCTGAAGTATGGGCACGGAAGTGGGAGCAGCGGGCCTGGAGAGCCGACGAGGTTCTTGCACCTTCGCCACACGCCGTCGGCTACAGTTAACCGGCACAAGCGCTCTCAACGCCGCGCTCTTTGGGCTCACGTTCTCCGAACTCTCGAACCAGGTCCGGAATGGGCGCATCGAGCACCCAGTACCAAAACCATTCCAGGTTTCGCTTCGCGCTTTCAAGTTGTACGCTCGGCAGAGATTCGGTTAATCGGTGCCCCGTGTGCGGGTATCGAATGAACTTGGATGGCACATGAAAATGTTGCAATCCCTGAAAAAGGGCCACCCCAGCAGCACTATCGTTGCCTCCGCACTTGCTGCATCCAAATTCCAGGAGGGTGGGCGTATGCGCTCGGTCTATATGACGAAGAGGCGATTCGTGCTCTAGCTCTGAATAAGCGGCTCTCTCGAAGGGCGACCCCATCCCGTATAGCGCTCTGTAGAGCGCCAGGGCTTCCGAGTTAGTTCCACTTACATAGACCTCGCCCGCAGATAGCGGCGGACCTTGGGCGTCGAAGATGGCTGCCGACTTGAACCGGTCCGTTTGGGTGAGTGCATAGGCAACCAGGTAACCGCCGTAACTATGCCCTACAATGCCAACTGCTCCGTTGATGCTGACACGCTTCTCGTTCGTCAGGTATTGCACTCCTGACTCGATATCAGCGAACGGGCCCGAGCCCCAATGCCCTTCCTCTGCGAGAGCGCTCAGAAAGGCTTTGCCGAAGCCGCTTCGCCCGCGAGTGTTGGGCGCGAAAACGCTGACACCCGCTTCTGCGAACGCGACCAGCGGATATTGAGCGTCCAGGTTGAAATCGAGCCGAACCATGCTCGGCCCCCCTTCCACAAACACCAGCATCGGAGGCGGATCCTTCGAACAACCGCCAGCCGTTTCGCCCGCACCTGACATGATGGCGCCGTGTATTGTCCAATGCCCGTCGGTGCTCGGCCAGGATATAGTGTTGGTCGTTGCGCTTGCGCGGATGGTCTCCTTGAACGTACGAGCGTAGTGAGTGAGCGCTATCGAGCGAGTCTCCTTTCCGGGCAGTACATATAGGTCGCGGGGCTCCTCGGGAGATTGACGTGTGTACACGAGGTGCCCTGCCCTCTTCGCCACAGCGACGTTGTCGTAGGATGCCAAATCCTCACCCAGAATTCGCTTCGGGGGCCTGCCGTCGGCAGGCACTTTGTAGACGGCCTGGCTGAGCTTCGACAGCATCGTTACGAGAAACCCCTTGCCGTCCGGCAACCACACAGGCCGCGATTTAACGTCAGCCGATAGGCTCATGACGTCCGCTTTACCGGGGTAGGAAACTGTCCGAGTGGATACGTCCACTAGACCAACAATACTTCGCTGGCTCCAGTCCGTCGCTCCGCCGCTGGTTAGAAACGCTACTTTTTGCCCATCCGGCGACCATGAAGGATGGTCGTCAATACCAGGCTGCACTACGAGCGGATCTACCTTCCCTGTGCGAAGATCCATTAGGTATATATCAGTTCTCATGAATCTGGCATCTGGCATCTCCTGCGGGCTGGCGGAGAACGCCAGGGTCGCGCCGTTGGGCGACCAAGCGAGGTCATGCACGAATAGAGATGCGTCACCAAGGACGGTCACTGTCCCCGCCCGTACGTCAACTATGGCGAGTCTGCTCGAGTCTGTATTGTCAATGTCTGCGAACCAGGACAGATCAGTGTCTATGCCACCTGAAAGTGTGTCCTCTTCCTTGGCAACACTCCCGGCTATGCCGATCGCTATGCGACTACCGTCTGGGCTCCATTCGAGTCCGGTTTCAGGGCGCAGGCGCTGCGCGGGAATCCCTCCCAACGGGTATTCCCTGATGTCCGCACGCCCATCTCCTTTGATTGTCGCGATCATGAGCCGCACGCCGGCAGCAGAACTCTGAAAGTACGCAATTCTCTTCCCATCGGGAGAGAATCGCGGCGTAACGACTGGACTCGGCGTGCCTGACGGGAACTGACGAACCAGCAACGTCGGTGAGCGTTTCTCCCGTACGCGGGCGAGCCAGACGCTCATTGCGTAGTTGTTCGACTCCAAACTCGGCTCGGTAACCACATAAACTATAGCCTGTCCGCTCGGGGAAATATCCAGCTGAGGCGGATCCGTGGTTGTTGAATAGCCCCCGACGCGAGCCGCCTCGATTGAATAACGAGCCACTTGAAGTGCTCTCTCCAGCGACGGTGCGCGGCCGCTGGTGTTCCTCTCAATAGCCCCCGCGGAGCAAGTGTTCCACGTCAGCAGTAGGGCGCATATTCCGAGGGTGAGCCGGTTCATTGCGACCGACCTGGGCATGGCAATTGAAGGAGCAAGTACGTCACCAAAAAAGAAATTCACTCGAGAAACCGGGCGCGCGCATCACCATAAATCCAATGGGTCAAAATTTTGTCGTCATTTGAATGGTGAAATATCGGCCCAGTGGATTTGCGTTAGCGCCGTCAAAATTCACGGCAATTCCATTTGCATTGGCCGCATACGGCGGATTTCTGTTCGCAACGTTCAGCACCCCTGCCGTGAGGTTCAATCCGCGAAGCATACTGAGAAAGCCATTACAGGAGCGGCACTCATAACTTCCCGTAAGATCAACGGTCGTCCAGGATGCTATGGGCACTCGCGGGAGCGTATTCGTATTGTCATAATTACTTACATAATTGACAAAGGCCGACCCTGTCACGGAACCCCGTGTCAACACCAGGCGGCCACGCATCTTGATTCGCGTTGGGTTATATAGCGTATTGAGAACGCTGAGTACCGGCGTACCTGATGTAAATTGACTGTCGAACTTGAACAGGTACGTCGCGTCGAGCCCCGCTTCAATCTGCGCAAACGCGGGCGCTGTTGTTCTGTAAGCGAGGTCGGTCTCCAGTCCATTCATGTGGACTGCTGCAATGTTGAACGACTCGTCATGGATAATTGCGCCGACTCCCGTGGTCAAATCCGCACCAAAATTAAGGAAGTTCGGCCCGGAGGTGAGCTGCTGGACGAGCGCGTTTGGCGGATTGAGCTGAACTATCTGCGGCCCCAACTCGGCTATCTGGAGCAGCGCGAAATTCGGATCGATTCCGGCACCCTGTAGAGTGGCGATCCGATTCTTGAACCTGACGCTGTAGTAGGTCAACTTGGCCGCAAATCCCGGCATTATCTGCGGTCGCCAATCCAGGCCGGCAGACCAGGTGGTCGCTTTCTGGGCCGTGAGGTTTGGATTGCCGCCGTACACTTGGAGAGTGTTGATGTCCCCAAACCCTGACGGAGTTGATCCTGGGATTTCACTGGTATTGCTCGCATAGACGGCGTCCGGAATCGGATTCAATTGGCTCAGCAGCGGAGCGACAAAAGAAGTCCCATAAGTTCCGCGCAGCCTCAGATCATGCGTGGGATCCCATACCAGGCCTATTTTTGGATTGTTCGTTGAGCCAAAATCGCTGTAATGCTCGCCGCGGTCGGCAATAGTCAATTCGAGCGTATTGACTCCTGCGCTTTCACCGCTGGGTCCAATTAGCGGGATACGAATTTCAGCGAATCCGGCGATGATATTTCGCGCCGGATTGAATGCCGGACCGCCGGCTAAATCGGTGAAGTTGAAGGACTCTCTTCGATATTGAGCTCCGGCTGCGTACCGCAGGCGGCCGGCGGGCAGGGACCACAGGGATCCATTCAATACCCCGTCGACAGAGGTCGTTTTAGAGACGGTCTTTTGCTCAATCAGTGGAAGTGGCAGCGCGTTGAAGAACAGCTGACGTGACGTGTCGCTCGAGCCATATGTTGAACTGATCTCCAGTTCCGTAGAGTCTGTCAATCCGATCCTGGAGCCCAGGGTTACGTTGTAACTCGTTACTCGCGATTGATTGTGTTGGAGCGTGTCGAAGCCGCTGAAGTCATCCTCCTCCGAGCGATGGCCAAAAAGCCCTGATCCGAACAGAGCAATGCTCGAGCTCAACGACTGATCGAACGAGAGTAAGGCACCGTGTCGGACCTGCCTCGGTAACAAGGTAAACGGTTGATCAACGGAATTGGTGTAGCTTCGGTCGGCCGCATTCAGGGGTGTTCGGTCGTAGTATTCGTAACTGAGTAAGGCGGATCCCGAGTCCCATATATGTCCCAGGGTCTGCCCGATGCTGGTTTCGTTGCTACTGCCTTGGCCTACCGAGCTATATCTCGCCCGAGTTTCGGCCCCATTAAAATCCTTGCGAAGAATGAAATTGATTACCCCACCCACGGCGTCGGACCCGTATATCGCTGATGCGCCATCGGTTACTATTTCAACTCGTTCCACGGCAGTCAGGGGAATGAGAGAAATATCGACGAAGTCTGCCTTGCTGCTCCCGGCGGCAATGCGGCGACCATTTACCAGGACAATGGTAGCGTCATTGCCGAGCCCCCTGAGGTTCACGCCAGTCCCACCCGTCACATTGGCTACTTTGCTTCCGCCGGCGATGGCGCCGACAGTTGAGTCGGAGGCTCCGCCGTTGAAGTTTTGAGGTAGTTGACGAAGGAATTGCTCAACCGTCCCAGCGCCCGTACGGTCAATTTCGTCGCGCTTGTAGATCTGAACAGGTGAGGCTGAATTCGTAGGTCCCCTTATATGCGTGCCGGTTACCACGACCTCGTCAAGTTCGTTGGTGCGAGTCCGCTTCGCATCCAGCATCGGATCGGTGATATGCGGAGGATTCTCGTTATCCGCAATGCGGATCGTTCCCGTTGACTGACCGCTCGTTGGAGCGGCGTTCTGGAACCCCTGCACTTTGTCCGGGTTGATTCTTCTCGCCGCGGTATCAGTTTCGTTTTGCGGTCCCAGGACAGCGACGGTCTTGTCATCCAAATATTCGTAATGCAGACCCGTGTGGGCAAGGAGTTGATCCAGTGCGTCGACGGGGACGTAGTCGCCTTCGAGTCGCGGTGCGGTTACGCCGCGACCGACAACCGACTGGATCATGACGGTAAGGCCCGTTTGCCTGCCAAACTCACTGAGCGCATCGCTCACCGGTTGAGGCGGAATATGTAGCGTGACTTTTTTTGCATCCGAAGCTGCAACCGATTGTTGGGCAACCGCGCCACCGGCCAGCAGCAAAAGCGAGGTGAACCAAGGTGCCTGCGAAAACCTCATCGAACCTACTCCCATGATTCCCCTCGGTTTAGCTGGTTGCTCTGGCCCCCTTCCATTGGATTATTGAGCTTCCTACGGTTACATGACCGCATTCAAGGGGGGGGCGGGTACGGGACGGTCACAAAAATTCCACAAATGTTTCTTCTTTGCCGTACCCGCCGGCCGGGTCCCAACAGTCATGTACAGGTAGGACGTACAGAAGTCTTTAGTCTTGCGACAAGGACCGTCGCGGCTCATCGCACTGCCGCAAAATCGGCGCAGAGAGCCTTTAGAACTCGTCTCAATCGGTCAGGAGTCTACGTCGAGCAACGTGAATACAGCCACATAAAGGGCCCGCATCGGATCGCAGCTCACCCTCTCCGATGGGCTCCGGCAGCAAAGGATAGCCCCATGAAGCTTGGTCAACCGAACAACACCAGCGACCCTACGGACGACTCCTTCATCGCACTTGCCGCAATTGAATGGCTGGTACGTCTACTGGATACAGATTTCGATCCCGAAGAGCCTCATCCCGATCGGCTAGAGCGCCAGAACGCCTTCATTAGCTGGCTCAATCACGACCCGGCGCACGTGCGAGCGTTCTTGGAAGCACTGGAAGTCGCACGCCGCGCGGGGCACCCCGATGTGCAGCGCCTCATTAACGTCGAGGAGTTGATTCCATCAATGCCAACCGTCCTTCAGCTCCCGGAGTCCCTCCTCGGCATACGAGCATCGTGTTTACCACCGGGATTCGACGCCAGCGTTCACGAGTATGGAAGCGTGCACCACCACGGGGGCGTGCACGAGCACCGAGGCGTGCACGAGCACCGGAGCGCACACGAGGACCGGGCCGCCCCCCACCAAAAACTCCGCCCGCGTTCCATTGCCGCCACGGCCATAGCGATCGCAGTGGCGGCCACCATCGTCGGATCCGTATTGTTCCCTCGACCCGTGACGGCCACCTCCGTCTATTACTCCACCGCCGTCGGTGAACGCCAAATGGTCTCGCTGGAAGATGGATCAACTGTAATTCTCAACGCCGGGACGCGGCTTGCTGTTACCTACGATCGGCATACGCGCGAAGTGCGTTTGCACGCCGGGGAGGCTTTTTTTGACGTTCACCACGATGCGACCCGGCCATTTCGAGTCATTGCCGATGATGTGTTCATGGAGGACCTGGGCACCCAGTTCGATGTCGATCGCCGCACCGATACCACACGGGTGACGGTCAGCCAGGGCAGTATTCAGTTGGTGTGCGGATGCCTTAGCCCGGAAATTCCACCTTCCTCCGTAAAAGTGTGGTCGCACGGCGCGGGCGTCCCCGCACACCCCTCCGCGACCCTCGCGCTAACCTCAGGTGATCAGGTCAACATTACCCACGAAGGCGGAATTCTCAGCAGGCGCAACCTGAGCCCCGATGAATTGGCGCAAAGCACCGGCTGGAGGGATGGACAGCTCTGGTTCAGTGGCGACGCGCTATCGACAGTCGTAGAAAAGCTCAATCAATACAGCACCCACCCCATCGTTGCCGATCCATCTGTAGCTAACGTACATATTGACGGCATGTGTAAAACCTCCCAAGTGGAGGAGTGCGCGCGAGTGCTAGGGCATGCAGCTGGCGTCGTGGTCGTGGCAAGTAGCCCCGATGAACCGTCCACCATTCGACTGGGACGGAAGCCCCCAGGCAAGAGTTGAGCAACCCGAGATCACCGGCCCTGCGCTGCCTCGCCCCACCACCGCACTGACCTGTTCGCCAACCAGCGTCAGCAACTGCCGTTGACGCCCGCCCTCGTTCAGTGCTGAGGCGCCGCTCACATGCTCGGCCCGATGACTGATGACCGCCTGACTAGGTCACTGGCGGAGCCGCAGGCCGTACTGACTGTTGCTCACGCATGGCGGGCCTTCAGTATTTTTCGCCTTGGCGTGAGACGGAGAGCTGGCTGGTATCCTTTGGGACGCGCTGAGGATTGCCAAGGAGCTCGACCAGCCGTGTCTCGCATTCGGAAAACAAGTGCCCGCGCCGTTGCGAGATCATGAAGGTGAGTGGGCGCATGTGCCATGCGCGGCGTTGGAGTTCGACGAGTGTTGCATTCGCAAGGTCTTCTGCAACCATATGACGCGGCATGTGCCCCCAGCACAAGCCTCCCCTGAGCAGATCGTGCTTCGCGCCGAGGTCATTCACCAGCCACTTGCGTTCGCTCGCGACTCCCTGTTGTGTCTTTTCCGAATCGGGCTGATTGTCGGTTACGACGAGCTGGATGTGCCGGCCAAATTCCTCCCGCGGGATCGGCCCCGCGATTGCGGCTAGCGGATGCGATGGCGCACAGACGGTCACCATTTGCACTTCACCTAAATGCTGCCTTTCGATGGTCCCCGGGCTCACCTCCGGCACGTCCGAGATCGTCACCGCCAATGCGCACGTGCCTTCGAGAACCAAACTCTCCCCTCCCTGCATGGTCGTCATGCGCAGATTGATTGCAACAGTTGAAAAGTCCGCCTGCAGGCCGCGCAGGCATTCGATCAGGTGCGCGCGCGGAAAATAGGTATCCACAGCAATCGAGACTTGCGGTACCCCGGCTTCAGCAATCGAAACCGCGCGCGTCTTCATTTCCTCGGTGCGTGAGATCACCGCACGAGCATCCGGCAGGAGGCTGCGGCCCGCGGACGTAAGCGTCGCTTTGCGGGTGTTGCGCTCGAACAGCGCGACATCAAAGGCCCTCTCGAGTGCCTTGATCGCGTGACTGATCGCCGACTGTGCACGGTTCAGCTCCCGTGCAGCCCCGGAAAAGCTTCCTTGGTCACACACGGCAACGAAGGCCCGCAGCTGATTGATGGTGACGTTATCGAGCATAACTATCTAAACAGTAGATGATACTGATCGATATTTAGTCAATTGTCTTCATGGGTGAAGACCGCAGATCCTCGGCAAGCAGTCCGCTGCCTTCGTACAACTCCGAGGAAAAATGCACGTCATGAACAGACTGAATGGGAAGACCGCCGTGATCACCGGTGGCGCCACCGGCATCGGCCGCGCCACAGCAAAGCGCTTCATCGACGAGGGCGCCTTCGTCTTCATCTTCGGCCGCCGGCAGAAAGAACTCGATGCCGCTGTGGCCGATCTCGGGCCCAATGCCCGCGCGGTGAAGGGCTCGGTCTCCGATCTGGCCGACCTCGACCGACTCTACGCGGCGGTGAAGGCCGAGCGCGGAACCCTCGACATCGTCTTCGCCAATGCCGGGGCGGGAAGCCAGCTTCGGCTCGGCGAGATCACCGCCGAGCACATCGACGAAACCTTCGACACCAATGTGAAGGGCACGGTTTTCACGGTCCAGAAGGCGCTGCCGCTGATGGGCAAGGGCGGTTCGATCATCCTCACCGGATCGAGCGCCGGCACGACGGGCGCCCCGGCCATGAGCGCCTACAGCGCGAGCAAGGCGGCAGTGCGCAACCTCGCGCGGACCTGGGCGGAGGACCTGAAGGGCACCGGCATCCGGGTAAATGTGCTGTCGCCCGGGGCGACGGCGACCGAACTCGCGAAGGCAGCGCTAGGCGAGGAGGGCCAGAAGGTCTTCGCCTCGATGACTCCGCTCCAGCGCATGGCCGATCCGGCGGAGATCGGGGCGGCGGCTGCCTTTCTCGCCTCATCGGACAGCAGCTTCATGACTGCCAGCGAGCTCGCGGTCGACGGCGGCCTAGCGCAACTCTGACCGCGGTACGGTCCCGTGCTTCTCAAACTTTTAAACGAAGACACAACACAACACAGAACGAAGGATAAAAGATCATGAAAAAACTGGAAGGTAAGGTCGCAGTCATCACCGGCGGAAGCAGCGGAATTGGCTTGGCCACAGCCAAGCGCTTCGTGGACGAAGGCGCCCACGTCGTGATCACAGGGCGACGAGAGAAAGAGCTGAAGGAGGCCGCAGCCTCGATCAAGACAAACGTTACGACCGTCGTGAGCGACGTGTCGCGCTTGGAAGATCTGGACCGGCTCTATGCCGTCGTGAAAGAGAAACATGGTCACATCGACATTCTCTTCGCGAACGCGGGCGCGGGAACAATCGCTCCGCTCGCGGTAGCTACTGAGGCCCATTTTGACCAGACCTTCGACGTGAACGTGAAGGGACTGTTCTTCACGGTGCAGAAGGCCCTTCCCCTCTTCAAGGACGGCGGGTCGATTATCCTGACTTCTTCGGTCTCGAACGTGTTGGGGCTGCCAGGGTTTAGCACCTACGCCGCGAGTAAGGCAGCCGTGCGCAACTTCGCGCGCGCTTGGACTCTGGAGCTGAAAGACCGCAAAATCCGCGTGAATTCGATGAGCCCCGGGCCCACCGAGACCCCAGCCCTAGAGACAACGACGGGCCTTACAGCTGAGCAAGCTGGGCAAGCAGCCGCCCAATTTGCTTCACAAATCCCGATGGCTCGCAGGGGCAAGCCAGAGGAAATCGCGGCTGCCGTCGCGTTCCTCGCCTCCGATGAAAGTTCTTACATCACCGGTATAGATCTTCCCGTAGATGGAGGCATGGCGCAGGTCTGACCCCGTCGCGGTTCCGTGACGGGCTTTCCAGCCCCGCCAGTCATGGAACCTCACTTCTCAACTTTAATCTGAACGCAAGACCGGATAATCATCATGAGCTACGCAATTATCGGCTTTGGCAAGATCGGCCACGCCCTCGCCAAGGCGTTTGCCCGCAATGGCATCGAAGTATTCGTTGCAACCACGCGCGACCCGGAAAGCTTCGCATCCGATGCGGCCGCGATCGGATCCGAGGTCATTCCCACAACACTGGCGGAAGCCGTCAAGGCGGACATCATCTTTTTGGCTGTGCGTTTCGAGTCGCACCCGGATGTCGCGAAGGCGCTGCCGACCTGGAAGGGAAAGACCCTCATCGATGTGACCAATGCTTACGGCGTGTCCCCTGAAAAATTCGGAGGACAGCCTTCTTCCAAGTTCGTCGCGCAGGCCTTCGCCGGCGCAAGACTGGTCAAGGGCTTCAACCATTTGGTCGCTGCCGTCCTGGAGCAAGATCCGGCCGTACAGGGTGGCAGGAGAGTCGTGTTCCTGGCGAGCGACGATGACGGTGCTGCTGAGAAGATCGGTGAGCTTGCGGAAAATCTCGGTTTCGCGCCGATCAAACTTGGAAAGCTTTCGGAGGGTGGGCTGCTAGTCCAGGCGCGCGGAAATAGCTGGGGTCAACTGATCTTTAAGGACCTGGTCAAGTTCGGCTGATGAATCCTGATCGCGAATTTCGCTGATCACATTTATTCAACGATCTGAATGGGATCTGTATATGACCTGCTAGGGCGATCCAGCGTCCGTGTTTCCGCGCAATCCTCGCCTGAGTTTTGAGGAGGCCGGTCGTTGGGCCTAACACCGTCGAGTAGATCGGACACGTTCGATCCGAGGAATGGAGAAGTTTTTATGAGCACTCGAGAGAATGTCCAGATTGTGAAGGATTTTTTTGCAGCGATCGGCCGCGGCGACAAGCAACGTCTGCTCGAGTTGGTTGCCGAAGATGTTGAGTGGACCATTCCAGGTGAGGACTGGCCGCTGGCCGGCACGCACCGCGGGCACGCGGGACTGGCGGAAGTGCTTCGGAAGGCTTCCGTCGAGGTGGAAACGACATACCCAGAGCCCCCCGAATTCGTCGCGCAGGGAGACCGGGTTCTGGTCGTCGGCGTCGCTACGGGGAAAATCAAAGGCACGAATAGGGCGTTCAGGGACGACTGGGTCTTCGCCATCACCGTTCAAAACGGCAAGGTGACGAAGATCCGGGAGTACATCGACACCCAAGCACTGGCGCGGGCCTCGCACCCCGCGCGCTCGTCGAATGCCCAACGGTAAAGGAGATCCCGATGTACGACCAATCCAAGCTATCCGAGTTGATCCGGTTCGCACGAGTCGATGCGGGCTCCACCGTCATCGACGTTTACCCAGGCGATGGCGACTGGACCCGTCTCTTCTCCGACATCGTGGGACCCGAAGGACGGGTCTACAGCTTCGTGCCGGCCGAAGTCGCCCACTTCAAGAACGATCCGGTCGGCCGCATGC
>JBJMWM010000046.1:0-189323 GCA_045810105.1 Steroidobacteraceae bacterium
AGCCAAAGGCATCAGTGGTGGCGGTAAGTCCGTGGCTGGTATCAGCGGCGGCGGCATGACCACGGCAGGAATCAGCGGCGGCGGGTATGCAGCGTTAGGCATTAGTGGTGGGGGCAAGTCCGCCGCTGGCATCAGTGGAGGTGGCCTATCTACCGCGGGAATCAGCGGTGGCGGGTATGCGGCGTTGGGCATTAGCGGTGGCGGCAAGTCCGCAGCTGGCATCAGTGGGGGTGGCTTATCTACCGCAGGAATCAGCGGTGGAGGCTACGCAGCCCAGGGCATCAGTGGTGGCGGTAAGTCCGTGGCTGGCATCAGCGGCGGCGGCATGACCACGGCAGGAATCAGTGGCGGCGGCAAGTCCGCAGCTGGCATCAGTGGAGGTGGCTTATCTACCGCAGGAATCAGCGGTGGAGGCTACGCAGCCCAAGGCATCAGTGGTGGCGGTAAGTCCGTGGCTGGTATCAGCGGCGGCGGCATGACCACGGCAGGAATCAGTGGCGGCGGTAAGTCGGTGGCCGGCATCAGTGGCGGTGGACGGTAGTCCAGCCTTGCCATGTGAGTATTGCTGACGCTCCACAGCCGCGGGGCTGCTGGCGCAAGAACGGATCGCGCGGGTCGTCAATGGCCCGCAGCGTGGCCTACAGCAGCATTTCTGGGCAAAACGAATAGAAAGTCGTCCTTACAATCTGATTCAGCCTGATTAATCATTCAACGAGGCGCAGGGAGGCCCTCGCATGCAGCAGTCCCGACCTGCGCTCGCGCAGCGCATGCGTCGACACGGAGGGAGATTGGGACGCTCAAATCAGGGCTATGGAAGAACGGGTGCTAGCCGGCTCGGGCAATCGATCCTAAAGCGTCTACTACTCGAGCTCGCCTCCATTCTCCTCCAACGTGGAGTGACCCCGGCTCAATTCAACGAACTGGCCGAGCAGGCATTCGTGGACGCCGCCGCCAAGCTGTCGAGGTTCGGAAACGGAAGGGTTAACCAATCAGGAGTGGCCGTTCTGACCGGCCTGCGGCGAGGAGAGGTCAGAAGGATCTTGGCTCAGACCAATTCCCCAACACAGTCCAGCCCTCGACAAAGGTCCCCCGTAGATACGGTGATCGCGGGCTGGTGTGCCGATAAGCGCTACATCGACAGGAACGGCGCTCCAAAGCGTTTGGTCATCTCTGGCGCTAAAACGTCATTCGCCCTCTTGGTTAAGCAATACGCACGCGACGTACCTCACCGTGCCGTCTTGAACGAGCTCACCAGATTGGGAGTTGCCCGCCAGATTGGAAAACACGTACAAGTGCAAAACCTATCTGCACTGCGACAGCGAGAAAATTTCGCCTCGCTTGCCTACTTGATGCCCGTAATCATTGACGGTATTCGCATTGCATCGAACGCGCGCGCGCATGCCGGTTCTTCGTCAATGCGACGCCTGGTATTGCCGGCTCATAATTTACTTGACCTTGCAATGGTGCGTGAGCGCTGCACTTCGAGTATTGAGACGATGCTGAGTGGATTGAGTGCATCTTTGACGGCATCCAACTTGCCACCACGAAGGGCGAAACAAATACCGCATTCGTGCTCGGTGAGTGTCTTGTTCGTTGAAAATAAAGGGTCATAGTCCGTTCAGGTGCAAGGAGGTCACGATGGGTGTTCGGTCGGCGAGACATCTCGCATCGGAATATAAGCATGTGCTGAGTAGTGTCTTCCAGTTCATGTTCGCGTGCGGGCTGCCCAGGGAGGACATTTTGGCTATCGCCACCACGGCCTTAGACAAGGTCAAGGTTGTTAGTGGCAATGCGGGTAGGGACATACCCGGTGGATTGGCGACCGCTGCCTTGGTATTGGATGCTTGGCACCGCGATCCGCGATATTTGACTCCCTCAGCACGGCCTCGAGCAGTCCGATTGCTCGGACCTGCCCCAAGTGTGGAAGCGCTCGTTCGGGCTCAGCCAGGACGGCACCGAGCCATTTCCCTTGCTCACCGGCTCAAGTCGCAAGGCCTCGTAATACCGTTCGGAACAAAACTGTACAAGCCCGCGAGCAACATCGCGCTAGCTTCCGCATTTGACCCGTTGGCCATTCAACATGTTGCCCGATCCTTGTCGATGCTGCTTGATACCATTCATCAAAACCTTGCCGGCCGTCATACATCTCAGCGGCTGATCGAGCGCATTGCAGAGGTTCCAGATCTGCCATTGCAGGAAGTTCACGCGTTCCGCAAATTCACCCAGACGCAGGGTTGGATTCTCCTGAGAACTGTTAACGATTGGCTGGAAGCTCGACGCTCCAAACACCCAACGCAAAGGCGACAAGCCGTCCGTGCAGGGATTCATGTCCACACATATGTCGGAACCTTGAAGCGTTCGTCTGGTCTACCTAAGCCACTGGTCTGACGACTTGATGAGCGCCATTTGAGAATCATCGATACCATGCGCTTGCCGGATGATTGCGCTTTCGGCAGATTCTGGAACGTGTTTCGGTCCTGTCCGACCGGACATCGACTCCGGTCTGGACGTACAACTTGTGGTCGTGACCACCGCTCGAACTGTTGTCGGCCAACCGATGAATTGCCGGTGACCCAATCAACGTAACAGCATCGGTCCCAAATGAGACAGCCCCGGATGGGATCGCAGCTCGGGTATCGTGAACTACGATAGGGTTCCGTCGAGCGGGCACCTTCGAGCGCCGCTGCTCCAGCGGCTCGTACTTCGATGAATGCGTTCCTTCGCCACACATCCATGCAGTGTTCAATCGTGATCTGCACTGGATGCGGCGATTTCCCACGCACATACAGCAACTCGTTTTCGAGCTTGCTGTGGGCGCCCATCTCTGCGGCATGCTCCGCAAATGGTCACACGACGCCGCGGTGCAACAGATTCGCTCAGTCCGGTGAACGAGCCGCGGTGGTTAGTCGTTCGCGACCGTTACAGCCGGGCCATTGAGTACCGGGCTCTTGAGCCTAGGGCGAACCTGCGCGCTGTCATGGATGCCGAGCGTGCACGCAGGGTAGCCGAGGGGTGGTCAGTCGATGCGATTCCGAAGAACTGCTCGTTTTGCTTTTGTGACCTGGGGAACGAGCGGGTGTGCATCGCGGTGGAATGCTACGAGCCGGGCAAGGCCCCGATGCGGTGAGGACGTACGGCGTCAAGATTTCCTCACACCCTTGCAAAGCGTCATCGGCGTGGTCGAGCGCAGGCAGAGAACTTGCGGCTCGCACGGCGCTGGTGTTAGTCAGCTCGTCTGCTCACCATGCCAATAATTCGGGTTGTGCTCGCCGATCACCAGGTAGCTGCAGGGGCCGGTGCCACTATTCACAAAGGAATGGCCAACTTTTTGGCCTGCAGGGAAGCAGACGTAGTCGCCCGCTTTCATTTGGTATCGCTCATCACCCAGGAGCAGTGTCGCTTGCCCCTCGAGGATCAACGCTTGTTCCTCCTCCAGCGCGTGATAGTGCTTGGGTGTCAAGCGCTTGCCTGGCGATGGCGCCTCAATCAGCATGCCGACGCGATACTTCTCTCCGACTGCCGCGTAGGTGAGATGCTTCGAGCGACCACCAAACCCCGCACCCTCCGGCGCATGGGCCTCCTCCCATGCCATGTCATGTGAGGAGATCGGAGGATGGGCTTTCACGGGAGCCTCCGGTGCGGCGTCCGCAGCATCGGGCGGCGGCAGTTCCGTCTTCGGGAGGCCCGTCTCCTCTCCGTCCCAGTAGCTTCGCTTCGCCGTGAGATCGAAAATCGCGCGCCGACCTAATGCACGCACCAGCACTTTCTTAGAGTCCGTATAGATGGCCACTTCGTTCGGGTTACGCTCGCCCACGATCACATAACGGCATGTCGCGCCGCTGTTGTTGATGAGGCAATGTCCCGCCTTCTGGCCGGCAGGAAAACAGATGTAGTCGCCCGGCTTCATTTCATACCTGTCGGCGCCAACACGCACAGTGAGCATTCCCTCGAGGATGTACACGTGCTCCTCCTCGAAAATATGGTAGTGCGCCGGCGAGCTCTGCTTCCCGGGCCCCAACTCCTCGATTGATACACCGACGTGATAGCTCTCGCCGATCGCAGCGCGTGTCAGATGCCGATAGCGGATGCTGAAACGCGGAACGTCGGACCATTCTTCCCACGCCACATCGAGCACTGAAATCGGCCTTGGCGGTACATTTTTCCCGGTGGACATTGCCAGCAACCTCCAGATCTGACATCCAGCGCTATTCGCTCAGCCAGTACCCGGGCTGTCCGATTCCTGGCCATGCAGCGCGTGTTCTATGCGGCGATCCGGTATGAACCACGCGAGCGCGCCGCCGACATACATCGCTAGCGCCAACTTGGGCGACCACGGAGCAATCAGAATGGCGCTCAGATAAGCAACTGGCGACAGCTTTCCTTTCCAGTCCCGACCCACCGCCTTCTTTAGTATCGAATCCGAGCCCTGCGACAGAATGATGAGGTGCTGCAGTATCCAATACGCAATACCTGCCATCAGCAACACGACTCCATACAGCGCCGTGGGGACGGCCGCGTACTGGCTCTCGTCCATCCACGCGGTAGTAAATGGAATCAGCGACAGCCAGAAAAGAAGATGAAGATTCGCCCACAGAATCCCGCCGCTGACCTTGTGAGCCGCATGCAGCAGGTGATGATGGTTGTTCCAATAGATACCGACGTACAGGAAACTCAGAGCGTAACTCAGCAGTACCGGTACGAGGGGCCGAAGCGCATCGAGCGTAGCCTCGTGAGGCGCCTTCAGCTCGAGAACCATGATGGTGATGATGATGGCGATAACGCCATCACTGAACGCTTCCAGCCGTGACTTGCCCATCGAAGGATTGCTGCTCCGTTAAACGAGCAGTCTACCGCGCCAGCCCTCAGTGAGCATCCGCCGAAGCGGCGGCGCGCGATGCCGGCGGCCCGCTCGGGGCGACCGCCTTGCGCATCAGCGGCACCATCAACGTAGCCACCACGAAGCAAATCGCGATCAGAAAGAACGCATCGGAGAAAGTCTGAACCAGCGCTTCCCTATATGTCAGTGACCACAACCGCTGCAGCGCCAACAGGTTGCCATGCCCAGCGTCGCCTGCAAAAGTGTTCGCATAATGACCGCTTGTCGAACTCAGCAGATTGACTGCGGCTGGATTCGCGGCGGTCAGATGCTCCGCCAGCCGCAGGAAGTGCAGATTGGTCCGGTCATTGAGAACGGTCCCACAGGCGGCAATGCCGATGGCGCCGCCAAGGTTGCGCATCAAGTTGAAAAGACCCGAGGCCAGTTTCAATCTCTCGGGCGCGAGGCCACCCAGCGTCAAGGTGACAGTCGGCGCAATGGCAAACTGCTGAGCGAAACCCCGGAGCGCCTGCGGAAGCAGGAACTCGCGCCAGCCCCACTCGTGGGTAATCGGTGTGAAGCTCCAGATCCCCAGCGCAAAGCAGGCGAGCCCGATCATCAGCAACCAGCGCAGATCCACTCGCCGCGCGCAATACGTGTAGACAGGAATGGCCAGGAGTTGAAACACGCCGGTCGTAAACACTGTCCAGCCGATCTCCTGGGCGCTGAAGCCCCGGACACGGCCGAGGAATAACGGCGACAGGTAGATGATGGCGAAGATGCCGACTCCGGCGACGAAGGAAAAGAAGCAGCCGAGCGCGAAGTTACGGCTCTTGAGCGCGCGCAGGTCAACAACCGGGTTGGCATAGGTCAGGCTGCGCCAGACAAAGGCAATCCCGCTCAGAATCGCTATCCAGCCGGTGAAGCGGATCGTGGAGTCGCCAAACCAGTCCCAGCGCGGACCTTCTTCCAGCGTGTACTCGAGACAGCCGAGAAATGCGGCCATCAAAATCATGCCCGGGTAGTCGGCGCCGCGCAGCAACTTCAGGTTGGGTTTGTCGATGCGCACCAGCATGGGCACCACCACAGCCACGAAGATCCCGGGTACCAGGTTGATGAAGAACAGCCAATGCCAGGAGTAGTTGTCAGTGATCCAACCACCGATGGTGGGTCCCAGTGTGGGCGCCAGGGACGCCAGTGAACCGACACACGCGGCAGCAATGACCACTCTCGGGCCCTTGAAGAAGGCGAAGGCGGCCGTGAACACGGTTGGGATCATTGAGCCGCCGAGAAATCCCTGCAGGGCGCGGAAAACGATCATGCTTTGGATGTTCCACGCCCAACCGCACAACAGGCTGGTGAGCGTGAAGCCGGCCGCGGAGATGCAGAACAGCCAGCGTGTTGACATCACACGCGACAGCCACCCGGACAGCGGGATCACGATGATCTCTGCGATCAAGTAGCTGGTTTGCACCCAGGAGAGCTCGTCCACCCCGGCGGATAGCCCACCGCCAATATCCCTGAGCGAGGCGGCAACGATCTGAATATCGAGTACGGCTATGAAAAAGCCAACGCACATGACGGCGAAGGCGAACGTCTTCTTGCCTGGGGAGAGCTCAGCGGCGCTAGCGGAACCACCCGTGCCAGCCACTGACGCGCTCGTGGCCTGCGTCCCGCCGGTCCCTGGAGGCGACGCCTGCGCCGCTGGGACCGGCAGTGCCGTTCCTGTGCGCGGCAGCATCGCCTGCGCGGTAGTGGACGACTCCCCAACAGGCAGCGACGCGCCAGATCCCGACACAAGCGTCAGTGTAGCCACGTCGTCTTCTAATTAGCAGCCGCAGCGACAGCTGCAGTCTCGCCCGGAGCAGGGCTCACATGCTCAGAACCCCGCATATCCACTTTCGCCACCACAGACAACCCCGGACGCAACCGCCCAAGCGCAGACGCATCGCCGTCCAGCAGAATACGCACAGGCACCCGCTGAACAATCTTGGTGAAGTTGCCTGTTGCATTCTCCGCAGGTAGGACACTGAACACAGCGCCAGTCGCCGGCGCCAAACTGGCCACGTGCCCATGGAACGCCTTGCCGGGCAGTACGTCTGCCTCGACGGTGACCGGTTGGCCCGCGTGCATGCGCGCCAACTGACTCTCCTTGAAGTTGGCATCCACCCACAGACCGCGTGCGGGCACGAGCGACATGAGCTGCGCTCCGATCGTGGCATACGAGCCTGGCCGTGCACTGCGGTTCCCGACCGTACCGTCCAAAGGTGCGCGCAACTCTGTATAGCTCAGATTGAGTTCGGCGACATCGCGGTCGGCGTTGGCCTGCGCGAGCGCGGCTTGAGCCTGTTGAGTCTGGGAGTCGATCACGTCGAGCTGCCGCTGCGAAGCTGCCAAGGCTGCGCGGGCTTTCGCACCCGAAGCCATTGCATCTTTGTAATCGGCATCGGCCTTTTGAGATTCCTGCACCGAAACGGCTGAAAGCTGCTCAAGATGCCAATAGCGAGTTTGATCCTCCCGGGTACGCTCAATCTGGGCGTCGGCGGAGGTGATCACCGCTTGCGCCTGCGCAATGATGGCCTCCTGCAGATGGCGAGTCGCAGCCAGATTCCCGAGAGCAGCTTGCTGTGCAGCCACGGCAGCAATTGCTCTAGTGCGTGCAGCAACATAGTCGCGGTCATCCAACTTCACGAGAACATCGCCGGCATGCACCATCTGGTTGTCTGCAACAGCCACCCGGGCGATGAAACCGCTGACCTTCGGCGCGATAACAGTTATGTCCCCGCCGATGTAAGCATCGTCAGTGCTCTCCGTGAATCGCCCAACCGTCCACCAGTGGTGGCCAAACGTGGCTAAGGCGGCAACCACGACGACAGCAGCGCTGGTTGTAACGAGAATCTTCCGCGAGGGCGTGCGGATAGGGTGAACACCACCGGCAACTTCGGCGCCAGACGCGCTCGAGGCGCTGGAGGCGCTCGAGCCAATCTCTCCATCTGCCACAACGCTACTCATAGAGAACTCCAGGCTTACGGGAAGCAGCCGTTTCCGCGGCTCGGGCGAGACGTTGGCGTGTCCGTTCGCCGGCCGCGGGCCCCGGAACGAGCGAAAAACCGGGGCCCGGTATGGGTCGGCCGGTCACGCGATCGACGACGACGGGCTCAGCGATGGCGCCTGTCTCTGAGTCCCTGAGCAGGACGCTGGCGCCTTCCGGAGCGAAGTGCTTGTTACCCCATGCCAACAAAGAGAGCAGCACCGGGCGGAAATCACGCCCCCGCTCCGTCAGAACGTATTCATACCGGGGCGGCTTTTCACTGTAGCGCTGCCGCTTCAGAAGACCGTTTTTCACCAACGCATTGAGGCGGCGCGTCAGCATGTTCGGCGCAATTTCCAGGCTCTTCTGGAATTCGTCGAAGCGTTTCAGGCCGTAAACGGCGTCCCGGAGGATGAGAATGCTCCACCACTCGCCGACCCGCTCCAGGCTGCGGGCGACCGGGCACTGCATGTTGCCGAAGTTCTTGCGCTGCATGCCCTACAACATAGGGCACTCACTATCATTATGCAAGTGACTACCCGGCATCCCCTGGCGCCGTGGGGCCGCGAGCAGGCGCACGACAGCGGGCAGTGGATCGGGGCCACAGGGCACGCACGAGGGCCAGAATGCTGGAGGCAGCTTGTCGCTGCAGGGCGGTCCTGCATCTGCGGCCCGGCACAGGCCGGCCCGCATCCCGGCCCACTGGCCGCAACCCCGGAGCCCTGTGTCCAGCAACCCCCAGCCTGCGCTCAGCAACCCGGCCCGGTCGGCGCAACCCGACCCTGCGTCCCGCATCCCGGCCCACTGGCCGCAACCCCGACCCTGCGACCGTGCGTCCAGCATCCCGGCTCGCTGGCCGCAACCCGACCCTGCCTCCCGCAACCCCGGCCCAGTCGGCGCAACCCCGACCCGCGTCTCGCAACCCCCGGCCCCGCCTCCCCCCATCCCCGCATCCAGGCCCGACGTCCCGCAACCCGCCCCCGCCCGCACCCCTCTGGCATAATTTTGGGCCTCGTCCAGGAGCCGCACTTGAAATTCACCCAAGCTCTGGCTGCCCTCAGCCTGCTAGCCTCCTTGACGGTGATGCAGCCGTTGCCGGCGCAGCAACCATCCTTGGTGGCACAGAACGCCTGGGTGCGCGCGACGCCCGGAGCAGATATCGCTGCCGCGTATCTGACGTTGCGCAACGTGAGTTCTACCCCAGTGACGGTGACAGCTGTTGCATCGCCGGTCGCAGGTCACGCGATGATTCACGAGACGAGTGTGAAAGATGGGCAAACGAGGATGCGGCCGCACGAGCAACTCGTCGTGGCTCCCGGAGGGACGGTGAAGTTAGAGCCAGGTGGACTGCACGTGATGCTTCATGATCTAAAGCAATCTTTGAAGGTGGGTCAGACCGTGCCGCTGGTGCTCACACTAGCCGGTGGGAATACCCTGCAAGTGACTGCCGCGGTGCGGCCGCTGAGCGCGGAATGAGATCCGTGGTTTGAGTCAGCCCCATTCCCTTACAGATCACGTCACTCCGTACGACAAGTTCGCCTGGAGCGACACTGACATTGAGCATCTGCTCCTCACAGGTGAGCACGAACGGGAGCTCGCCGCGTATTTTGGTGACCGCGAGTATCGTGAGCTCAGGGAACTTGCCCGGCGTGCCGCCAGCACCCCGTTGCCTGGGGACGCCGTGCGGGTGTTTGTCGTCCCGGGAATCATGGGCTCACAGCTGGGGCTCAAGCGCCAACCCCCTCTGCCACATGACATCCTGTGGTTGGATCCGATTGACATTGGCGGCGGGCGGCTGTCCTCGTTACACCTCTCGGACGGGGCACCCATCGTTCCACTGGGCGTCGTTCTATTTTCGTACCTGCGGCTCAAGTTGAATCTGCGCGCGAGCGGCTTCGCGCCCGTCCTGTATGACTACGACTGGCGGCTCGGTGTTGACCAGCTTGGCGCGGCCTTCGCCGAGCGGATCCGCCGCGAGCCGGTTGATCGGATCATGATCGTCGCTCACAGCATGGGCGGGCTGGTCAGCCGCGCAGCGCTCGCACAGCCAGGGATGAGCAATGTCGAGCGGTTGGTACTGCTAGGCACGCCCAACTTCGGTTCCTTCGCACCGTTACAGGCTTTGCGCGGGACCTACGCGGTGGTGCGCAAGATCGCACGCCTCGCCGATCGGGGCTCACCGGAATCATTGGCCGGCAAGGTCTTCAACACCTTCCCAAGTCTGTATCACATGCTCCCCGGTGCGCAGTGCAACGGCTGCGCCGATCTCTTCGACCCCGCCGAATGGCCCCGGACGGGACCGCGGCCCAACAGGGCCTTGTTACGGGAAGCACGCGCGATCCAGGGCAAGCTCGTACAAGCGGATGAAAGAATTTCGGTCGTCATCGGAGTTGGCCAGGAAACGGTGACCGCCGTCGTCAAGCGCAGAGACGACTTTGTCTACACCATCACGCGGCATGGCGATGGCACCGTACCCGCGGTCAGCGCAGGACTTCCCGGTGCCCGAAATCACTACACGTTGGCCGCACACAGCGATCTGACGCGCGATCCGACAGTCGCCGCAGCCGTGGCCGACTTGTTGCACACGGGAACAACACAGCGCCTGCCGGCCAAGTGGAAAAGTAACAGCGCCGCCCAGGCGCAGGTAAGCGATCGGCAGCTGCGGCGCATGCATACCGGTAAGGTGGATTGGGCTGGGCTGGAACCTGACGAGCGGCGTGAATACCTGGAGAATCTCAACGAGCCTCCGAAGCTGCAACTCAGGGTACCGAAAAAGAAGCAGGCCAAGGGCAAGGCTGCCCGCCGCCGGGGCGCACGGTAAGCCGCACCGCGGATGCTTATGTAACAATGCGACGTGCGGGCACCGAGGCTGCGCGTTTATTATAACTGCGCGGCGCAGATCCGCGCGGCGGGGGGCATTGGTTCCGATGAGCAGCGCTCTCGATGAAATTACGCGCTTGGTGCCAGACATGCACCAGCTGGTGCGGGTTACTCTGCGTCTGCTGGCGGCCATGGTCATTGGTACGGCGATCGGCCTGCAACGCGAGTTGACGCACAAACCTGCCGGATTGCGAACTCACATGCTCGTGGCACTGGGCACCGCCCTGTTTGTCGTTGGCGCCGCGGAATCCGGCATGCACCCGGACGCTGTATCGCGGATCGTGCAGGGGATTGCAACCGGCATCGGTTTTCTGGGCGGCGGCGCGATTCTCAAGCTCACCAGTGAGCGGGAAATACACGGGCTCACGACCGCAGCCGGCATCTGGATGACCGCGGCAGCAAGCGTTGCAGCCGGGCTGGGCCAGATAGCCATCGCCCTGGTCGGTACGGTATTCGGACTGCTGGTGCTGGGCCTTTTTCGTAACCTCGAGAAGGGGCTCGGCCATCGCGCTCGCAAGGACGCGGAAGTGCACTCTCGTTCCGACCCTGACCCCAAGGACATCGCATGACGTTGAAGTTCTGTACGCTCGATGTCTTCACCGATCATCGGTTTGGAGGCAATCCACTGGCTGTGTTCACCGATGTGCCGGAACTGCCAACCGATTTCATGCAGAACATCGCACGCGAATTCAACCTGTCGGAGACGGTCTTCATCGTCAAGCCGCGTGACCCGCGTGCCGTGCGCCGCTTACGCATTTTCACCCCCGCTCGCGAGTTGCCTTTTGCGGGACATCCCACGATCGGCGCGGCTCACGTGCTGGTCGAAGAGGGGCTTGCCGGCGTCAGCGGCAATTCGGGCAGCTTTCTACTCGAAGAAGAAGTCGGTCTCGTGCCGATCAATGTGACTCGGCAGGCGAACGGCGCCTGGTTCCTACAGCTGACTACGGCGAAGCTGCCGGAAGAAGCCCCCGCGACTGCACCCTCAGTGCCGGAGCTCGCGAAGCTGCTGAGCGTTGCGGAATCCGACATCCTGAAGGATGCCGATTTCGCGCAGTTTTACTCCTGCGGTGTCCCGTATCTGTTTGTGCCATTGCGTGATCGCAGTGTGTTAGGCCGCGTAAGCATCGATCCTGCGGCGAGCCGCAAATTACACGCGGCGGCCGGGATCTCGGCCGTCTACGCCTTTTCGTACGATCCCGAGCGGGAAGACTCCGACATTCGTGCACGAATGTTCGCGCAGGAATTTGCGATTATCGAGGATCCGGCGACGGGAAGCGCCGCAGCCGCTTTCGCCGGCTACCTGGCGCGACGTTCCTGGCACCGGGAAGGTACGTTGCGATGGACAATCGAACAGGGATTCGAGATGGGACGCCCAAGTCTCCTCTATCTGGAAGCGGATCTCGCCGATGGAGCCGTCATCGCGGTCAGAGTAGGCGGCACGGCCATCAGAATGAGCGAAGGCCAACTGACATCGTTCGGCTAGATGAGAGCCGCATCCGTCTCCACCACGCTTTCGGCGCCGCCCTGGACAACTCGTGCGAGCGCCAGAGCATTAGGCAATACCTGCTCTGCGTAAAACCGCGCAGTGTGCAGCTTCGACTCGTAGAAAGACCGATCCTGACCTTGAAGATTCCGGGCAGCAATGACAGCCGCTTTCGCGGTAAGCCAACCACCGATCACATAGCCGCTCAGCATGAGGTAGGGGACTGACACGGCCAGGGCCGCGTCGGGCCGCGAAGCAAGTGCCTTCACGAGGGAGTTGGTCGAGTCTTTCAGGAGGCTAACAGCTTCCAGCGCGGCCTTACGTGTGGCACTTACGCCGGGGTGCGATGTTTCGAGTTCCTGCAGCTCACGGGACATGTCAGCTATCAGCTGATTCATTCCGGCGCCCCCATCGCGCCCGACCTTGCGGCCGATGAGATCGTTCGACTGGATTCCTGTCGTGCCCTCATAGATCGTCGTAATACGCGCATCCCGTATGTACTGGGCTGCGCCCGTTTCTTCGATAAATCCCATACCCCCGTGCACCTGGACACCGATACCCGTCATCTGGTTGCCGGTCTCCGTGCACCAGCCCTTGACGATCGGGATCAGGAGATCCGCACGTGCCTGCGCAGCCGCGCGCTGCTCTTCATCCGGATGATGGCTCGCGAGATCCAGTTGATAAGCAGCATACAGCGCGACGGCGCGACACGCCTCCGTTGTCGACTTCATCACCAGCAGCATGCGCTTGATATCGGGGTGATGGATGATCGGCAAGGGTGCCTCGCCCTGGGGGACGGGTGGCTTGCCCTGGATCCGTGTCCGGGCAAACTCCGCCGCGTGTTGATACGATCGCTCGCCGATTGCGTATCCCTCCAGCCCCACTGAAAGACGCGCGGCATTCATCATGACAAACATGTATTCCAGGCCGCGGTTGGGCTCGCCGACGAGGTATCCAACAGCGCCATCGCGGTCACCAAAGGCGAGAACACAGGTTGGGCTTGCATGGATACCCAGCTTGTGCTCAATCGATACGCAGCGCACCTCATTGGGTTGACCCAGTGAGCCATCCTCGTTCACCTGCACCTTGGGCACGATGAACAGCGAGATGCCCCGCACACCCGCCGGCGCGCCTTCGATCCGGCCCAGCACCATGTGAATGATGTTGGTCGTGCAGTCGTGATCGCCCCACGTGATGAAGATCTTCTGTCCGAACAGCCGGTAGTGATCTGCCTCGGGCACCGCGCGCGTACGGATCTGCGCAAGATCGGAGCCCGCCTGCGGCTCAGTGAGAACCATGGTGCCGGTCCATTCGCCATTGATCATCTTCGGCAGGAACCTCTGCTTCTGTGCTTTCGAGGCACAGAGCTCGAGCGCGTGCACCGCACCGTGCGTGAGCATTGGACACAGCTTGAATGCGAGATTGGCTGAAGCCCAGATTTCCTGGACCGCGGTGACCAGGACCTGCGGCACGGCCTGGCCGCCATACTCCGGATCTGTGCCCAGCTGCGACCACCCACCTTGCGCGAACTGGCGATAGGCATCGCGGAACCCGGGCGCCGTTACAACACCCTCGGGCGTCCAGCGCGCCCCCTGCTGGTCACCCGACCGGTTGATCGGATCGAGAACGGTTTCAGCGAACCGGCCGGCCTCGCCGAGAATCGCTTCGGTGACGTCGCCCGAATATTCGCCGAGGCCTGGATACTGCGCTAATCTCTGTGACTGCAGCAGCTCATCGAGTACGAAGCGCAGTTCCCGCAGCGGTGCTCGGTACATGGGGGATTCCTCGGTATTGGGCTGTTATCTTACCCGCCGGTAACCCCGTTGTCCTACTCGCCGGTAACCCCCAGCGCCGGGACTATATTGGCTGCCAGAAAATCGACGAACCGTTGCACGCGCAGGTCTGCCTCGAGCGCGGCAGGGTAGACCGCATAGAGCGCGGCCGCCGGCGGCACGGTCCATTCCGGCAACACCTGCTTGAGGCGTGCGGTGGCCAATCCGGAGCGGCACATGAAGTGTGGCAGCAGCCCTATCCCCAGCCCCGCGGCCGTGGCCGCATGAAGCACGGCTGGATCATTCACGGCGAGCTTGGGTGACAGCAGGACTTCCGCGCGCTGGGATCCGCGCTGCAGGCGAAGACGAAACTGCGGTGAATCTGTTGCCTCGGGTGTGAGCAGGTCATGCGCTCGCAGATCATCAGGGCGCGCCGGACTCCCACGCTGCTGCAGGTACGTAGGGGTCGCACATAGCAGGGCCGGCGGAGCACCGAGCAAGCGATGCGCAAACGCGCCTTCAGCCGATGATCCGGCTCGAATCGCAACATCCCAACCTGCGGCACCGTCCGGCGCGTCCATGGCCACTTCCAGCGGTACATCAGGAAAACTCTCGAGGAAGCGTGGAACCAGCGGCGTCAGCAGCACGCGCCCATATGTTGGATCGGCAACGACCCGCAGAGGTCCGCTGATCGGGGCATTCAGCTTGCCAATGACCGAGCGCGCAGCGTCCGCCTCGTCGACGACTCGTTTCGCGTGCGGATATAGAAGTCGGCCCGCGTGCGTCAATGAAATACGGCGCGTGGTCCGCTCGAGTACCTTCACCCCGAGCGATTTTTCCAGGTCAGCCACAGCCCGGCTGACGGCGGCTTTGGGAACACCCAAGGCACGCGCGGCAGCCGAGAAGCCATTCAGATCCACAACCTTGGCCAGAACGGCGAGCTGCGCGGGGGTCCAAAGTAGACTCAAGAGCGCCTCAATCTTTGTTTCATGGGCGGCTATTGTTTCACCCCAGGCTCATCGCGGCCAAGCTGCGCAGAGGTAGAATGCGCCTCCGCTGCAAAACACCCCCTACGGAGCCTCCTCATGAAGATCTCGGTGTACGCCCTGTCAATAGACATATTCACGAACGCGCTCGGCAATCTGTCCGCCATCCTCGAGAAGGGGGTTGTGCACGCCACCGCCAAGAAATTCGATTCCAATGTACTGGTCGCCTCGCGTCTGGCGCCGGACATGCTGCCGTTATCGCGCCAAATTCAGATCGCGTGCGATCTGGCAAAGAATTCGGCCGCGCGCCTGGCCGGGATCGAGCCGCCACGCTTCGAGGACAATGAGAAGACGATCGAGGAGCTGCGCGCGCGTATCGCCAAGACCCTCGAGTACCTGAAGAGCATCCCCACGGCCGCGCTGGAAGGCTCCGAGGAGCGGGACATCAAAGTGCCAGCCGGCGAGCGCACGTTGGAATTCAAAGGACTCACGTTTCTACAGCGCTGGGCGATTCCCAATGTGTTCTTCCACGTGACCACCGCATATAACATCCTGCGACATAATGGGGTGGACATCGGGAAACGGGATTTTCTCGGCGGTCTATAGGACTTTGGACGGATGCTGCGCGGTGTCGATTTAACCCAATACCGCGCGGCACCGAGTTGAATATGACAAACCACGCACGGCGGTGCTGAAAACTCCTGAGCGAGTGTCCTTAAGAACGCGAGCGAAGTCACGGCAAGGCAGTGACAGTCCTGAGAATCTAGCGGCCAGCGTCGGCAGATCTCCCGCCAACGCTGTGCGCTTTGGATGGGGAAGTCCTTGCAGCCACTGAAAGCTATCGACGTGCGTCAGCCCGCCAACACTCCACCTGCGGCAGGTTCGCCTGTAGCAAGTCCCGCTCCGAACGAACCGGTTACTGCCGAATCGTTGGGATGGCAACTGCGGGCAGCGTTGCCACCGCTACGCCTGCACTCCGTTTCACTCTACGACGAACAAGCAAACGTACTTTGGCTCAGTGAGGGTGCTCTCGGCCCCGATGAGCACAATGTTGTTGTCGAAGCGATCGATGCACTCGGCAGCGACAGCTCTCTCAACTGCTACGAATGTGGCCTTGAAGATGGGCGCGTAGGGATTTTCCTGCCGGTGCGCTCACCGCAAGGCGGCCTCGTGGGGCTCGCGATGATTCTCGCCGACATTAAGTCGGTCGGCGACGGTGTGCTCGAGCGAATGCTCACGCCGCAGATTCGCACCATCATGCAAAGGGTTGCCGTTCTCTTGCGTCCAGCGCAGCCGCGCAACGCAAACGTACATGGCGAATCGCCGTTGCAGATTCTCGAGCTGGCGCCTGATGTCGTCGATGTTCCGGCGCCTGTGCCGGTAGTAGCTCCGAAAGGCGCTACGCCCAAATCGGCCGCGCCCCTTGCTCCCGTGGCATTGACGCCACGGGCAGCGCGCAATGCCGTGGCAGTGCCTGCCACACGTGTGTCCCCGCCTGTCCTATCCCCGCAAGCGGTCGATGACATTCTGGAATTCGAGCTGACCCCCGATCCGCCAGCACTGGTACGGAATTCTCAAACCCAACGTCTGCCAACACTGGCTGCACTCAAGGGCGTGGATCTCAGTCTGGACCTGCCGTCGTCCGACAAGCCGACTGCGAAGCCTGTATCCGTTTCGCCTGCCCCCGTCGCAGCGCCAGCTCTCAGCGCGGCGCCGGCGCTCTCTGCGCCATTAGCCATCATAGATTCGCTCGACCTGAACCTTCCCTCGCTGGAGCCGGTGACGCCAGCATCCACCGCGTTTGGAGCCAACGTAGCAGCGTTCCCGTCTGCAGGCTCAGCAGCACCGCCAGCTGCTCATCCACCAGCTGCAATTCCGACGGTGGGAGTCGCTGCAACCGTTGCAGCTGCGGTTGCGAGCACGCCGCCGCCGTTGGCAGCAATTCCAACACTCGGGGCGCCGCCACGCGCTGCACCAACACCTCCTGCGGCACCCGTTGCGCCCCCTAACCTCAGTGCAACAAACACGTCCAAGGCACTGGGCACGTCGGCGACCAGCACGGGCAAAATACTTGCGGCGACACCAGATAACTCCAAGGCGTTGGGAGCGACGAGCACCTCGCGTGTACTAACGCTTCCCGAGGGGATGAATCTCCTCCTGGAAGTGCAGCCATTCAGCAAGCTACGCGCGGGTGGCCGGACGCGGCGCTATGAAGTGCTCGCCCGCTCGTCCCAGCCGAATCGCGCCCCACCGGGGCTCGACAAGATGGCCCTGCAGCAGCTGTTGACCTGGATGGGATCCAACCGCTCGGCCTGGAACTCGGAGCCGACCAGCTTTACGCTCAATCTGTCCATCGCGACGCTGGAAGATGAGCGCTTCCCGCAGTTCGTGGCATCCAACCTCAAGACCAACGGGATCGCGCCGGACAATATCGGCTTCGAAATTGCCGAGCCACTGTGCCTGCAGCGCCGCGCTCAGGTCGAACGCTTCATTACGCTCTGCGACAAACTCGGCTGCTTCGTCGTGATCGACGACTTCTCGTTGGATTCCTCGATTGTCACTCTGCTCAGGTCGAAGGCTTTGCGGCTGGTGAAGATCGATCCGAAACTGACTTCGGTGGCGTTGAAGGACAAGCTCGCACAGGCGATGGTGGTCGCCATTGCCCAGGCGGTGAAAGTTCTCGGCATTCATTGCGCCGCCAAGCGTGTTGAATCGCAGGCAGCGATGCAGTGGCTCACCGCCATCGGGTGCGATTTTGCGCAGGGACCCGCTATGGCGCAGGTGCAGCCGCTCGAGTCGCTGGGCATGCCACCCGCCCCGAGTCCGGGTCAGTCCGCATAGCAACCGCAAATCAGCGTTTCTGACGCGGAGTCGCCCGAGGTGGCGCTTCTGCGGATGAGGAGCTTGGCTCGTTCGGTGCCGTCGCCGATTGGTCGCCACCGGGTTCTGACGCGTGATCCCCACTGGGACTTGAAGCGTCATCGGACGGATGTGCGGCTCCCGCACCCATTGCCGCGAATTCCTCCTTACTCAGATAACCGTCCTTGTCCTTATCAGCCATGGTGAAGGCCGTGGCTACGCGCGAGTTGTCTGCCGCTTCGAGCGCAGAGATTCGTCCGTCGTTGTCTGTATCCAGCTTGCGGAACGCAGCTACGGAGGTGTCCATTCTGGCCAGACGCATCTTGGTGCCTTGGTCAGGTTGCGAAGCAGTGTTCGCGGTGGCTTCAGGGGAGGTCTGTTGCGACGAGGGCGCAGCCTGGTCCTGCGGGGAAGCCTGAGCTGTCACGAATCCGGCAATACAGATCAGCGCGAGGGCGCCGATCCCCAAAAACACCTTTCTCATGTCTTCTCCTCTCCATCTGTGCGCCGCAAAGCGACGCAAGCTGCGTACCCTCGGCGTCCTGGTGCTTACAAATCATGGGCTTATGCATGGTTCAGCGCCGCAGGCGCGATCGAAGCGCGCAACTCGGCTGCGACAAGGCGAGCCTGGCGCGCGGTTGCCGCTCCCGCATTCCATCGCAAGGTGGCCTAAGCTCCCCCTTCAACTCAATACGCAGCCGAAGCCTGCATGCCGACCCTCGACCTGCTGCGGACAAACCGCAATCTGCTCTTCTGGACGTTGCATGCGGCCGGCTGGGGTGCGTACGGCGTTACGCAGTATTTCGGAGCGCTGCTCTATGAGAAGCCCGCTAGCTACGGCCATGTGATTCTGGTCGCGGCCGCCGCCGGTTTCGTGCTCTCGATGCCGATGCGCTTCATCTATCGGAAGCTGTGGGGAAGCTCGCCCCGCGCGATAGTGCTCGGCGTATTGCTCACCTGCTACGCGACCGCGCTCGCTCTGCGCCTCGTAATCAACTTGGCGTACCAGCAGTTCGTTCAGCCGGACTGGCAGTTCAAGGCGTTGTTCGAATTGTTCGCGGGTGCCCTGTCCACGTTCTACATACTTCTGTGCTGGACAGCCCTGTATTTCAGTATCAAGCACTACGAGGCACAGCAGATGCAACAGGCCGCGGCACTGAAAGCGGCGGCACTCGCGCAGGAAGCGCAGCTCAAGATGCTGCGTTACCAATTGAACCCTCATTTTCTGTTCAACACTCTGAACGCCATCTCTACCCTGATTCTCGACAATCAGAACCGCACGGCCAACAACGCCGTCACACGGCTGTCAGAGTTTCTGCGCTATACCCTGGATCAGGATCCGGTGAAGAAAGTCACGCTGCGACAAGAGATCGAGGCGTTGGATTTGTATCTGGGAACCGAACGGCTGCGCTTCGGCGAGCGCTTGCGGCTGGAATACGCCATTGATGGACCTGCGCTGGACGCGCTCGTGCCTAGCCTTCTACTGCAACCGTTGCTCGAGAACTCGCTGAAATACGCCGTGTCGGCGCGCGAACAAGGAGGCTCAATTCGCATTGAAGGACGCACACGGGGTGCAATGCTCGAAGTGAGTGTAATTGATGATGGACCCGGGTTGCGCGATGGCGCTCCTACCAGTGAACGCCGTGGCGTAGGGTTACGAAACACTCGCGAGCGTCTGGCCGTGCTATATGGTGAGCACCACCGTTTTGCTGTGCTAAATAGTCATCCGGGATTGCGGGTCGACATGGCGTTACCTCTTGAACTGGCGACTGCATCGAGTCCAGAGTCACCGTCACGACCACCGGCATCTGAGGTAGCGCGTGCGTGAAGATCTCGACGATCATCGTGGATGACGAGGCGCTGTCCAGGCGGGGCATCGAAATCCGCCTGCTGTCCGCGCCAGACTTCGAGGTGGTTGCCCAATGCTCAAATGGACGTGAGGCATTGGCGGCCGTTACAAAGCACAAACCGGACGTTGTGTTCCTGGACATCCAAATGCCTGGCATGTCGGGGTTCGAAGTGTTGGCGCAATTGCCACAAGAATCGCTTCCCGTCATCGTATTCGTCACGGCTTACGATCAATACGCTATTCGTGCTTTCGAAGCGCGCGCGGTTGATTACTTGCTCAAGCCTGTGGATGACGTGCGGTTTGCAGCCGCTCTCGAGCGCGTGCGCAACCAAGTACAGTCACGGACTGCAGCGAACCAACGCGATCGGCTCGTCCAGATCATTGCCGAGATTACTGGGTCAGGTGAACTGGCCCTCGAGGAATTGCTCACGCACGGGCCCAAGGCTGCGGAACCGCGCCGTCCTGAAATACTCCCGATTCGGCAGGGTCGAGAGACAGTGCGGGTAACCATCGCATCGATTGAGTGGATCGACGCCGCCGGCGACTACATGTGTATCCACGCAAGCGGAAACACACACATCCTGCGTGGAACGATGAAGGAGCTCGAAGAAGTCCTCGACCCGAAGCTATTCCAGCGGGTCCACCGCTCCACCATTGTGAATCTGAGTCTGGTGAAGAGTCTCCGCGCACACATGAACGGTGAATACTTCCTCACCCTGGAAGGTGGACACGAGCTGAAGCTCTCGCGCACCTATCGCGACAAGGTCGAGTATTTTCTTAAGGGTGGGCGCGCCTGAGAGCGGTTCAAGCGCTGCGTCGAAACGTGCCCGTTGAAAACAGCATCTGGTCGCAGTCGACCACCTTGACGCAGTTCCGACCCGATCGCTTCGCGCTGTAGAGGGCTTCGTCGGCCACCTGTACGGCGCCTTCCGGGCTGCGCCCGATCCTCGGTCCAATGATCGCGACCCCAATGCTTGCGGTCACCATTAATGCAGTCGGTGCGTCTTCGTGAGTAATGCTCAGCGCGTGGATGGATTTACGCAGCTGATCGGCCATGTCCCTCACGCTGTCGCCACTAAGGTCGAAAAGTGCAAGCACGAACTCTTCACCGCCATACCGGGCGGCGATGTCGAGAGGACGGCGTGCAAATCCCTGCACAACCTGCGCAACGGTTCGAAGCGCCTGATCACCCGCCTGGTGGCCATATCTGTCGTTGTAGGCTTTGAAGTGATCGACGTCGATCAGCAGCAGCGCGAGTGAACGTCGATCCCGAAGCGCCTGCTGCCACATGCGTGGGAAGTAGTCATCGAACGCGCCACGGTTTTTGAGCCCGGTAAGACCATCACGGGCAACCATCTCGCCCATCAGACCGCGCTCGAGAAACGAAGTACGCAGCTGCCGCTCAACTCCGCGATAGACGAACGCACCGACTGCACCGGTTATCGTCAGTACAACTACGTGGTACACAATCGACGCAGATGGTTCGCCGACATATGCGAGCGTCGCCCCATGCGCAATGATCATCGCGCCGGTTGCGAGCAGCGCTTCACGAAATAGCTGACCACCTAGGAAGAACAGCGCGATGCTGTAAGTGGTCAGGAAGTAGAGCGGGTCGGGATGACCTGCAACTGATCTATTCGCGACCCCTATTGCAGATGCAATGGCGAACACCGGTACCGCCACCCGGGCCAGCGGTAGATAAATTTGCTCGTAGTAGTCGCTCCACGATGCCCATACGAGGAAGAGGCACGTAGGAACGACCACGCCGAGCCAGCCGTAGACCACCTCGTTGACGGACAAGCCGTCCATGAAGATTAGGTGCACAGCTGCCATCATCGCGAGCGCGCAAATCGCAAGCTGAAAGAAACGCACGCGCGCGCGCACCCGCTCCAGATGGAATGTCTGGAATTCTTTTTCGAGCTCGGGCGAGAAGCGCAGGTCGGGAAAATCCCGGCGCAGCTCGTTTGCATAGGGTGAGTCTGGAAAATGTTCCAGATCGAGAGCTGCGTGCATCTGCATCGGAGCGGGAATTTATCTCACCCCGATTCCACAAAGTGTGACGCAGGTCCGAGGGGCGAAGCCACATTTCCAACATCGGTTACCAAGTGTAACGAACTCTGTAGCGGACCAAAGTCTCGCCATCCTTGGGCACGTCGACCGGAAAGGTGATCGTGCGGGCGTCCTCTTTTATGAAGTCATGGGTCTTGGTCAGAATCTTCCAGTTGCTCCAGCGATAAAGATTTTCTTTTACGATCACGCGCACGGGCTGCTCCTTGTGGTTGCGCAGCTTGATTTCAATCTGCTCTTCCATCCATTGCGCTTTGCTGTCCACGCTGAAGTCAGTCTGTTTCCGCTCCCCAACTACATCGAACGCGGAACCCAGCTTCACGCGCACTTCCTCATCCTTCGGCGTGTGGTCGATCCGATCTTCGCCGATGAACTCCAGGCTGCCGTCGGCGGCGTCCAGTTTTGACACTCTGATGCGGCCCGCGGGCAGGGGAACGCCGAGCCCGTACTGCTTGTCGTTACGAAACTCGAGATAGACGTCCACCTTCTTGTTCGATTGAACGCCGAAATTGCGGTCCGTCATGGGGGTTGGATAGAAGTACGGCTGCCCCAGTCCGTAATAGAGAAGCACCTTCCTGGCGGGTATCTGCCGCGCCTGGTCGAACAGCTCGATCTGCTTGGTTGAATTGTTTGCCAGCGTGGTGGGCCGCTCGAGCGTATAGAGGTGGAATTCGAAGAAAGACTTCTCCGAGAATCCCGGAGCACTCATGGCTGCGTCGGCCCGGGCTAGGGCCTGCTTGGCCATCATCGGACGTGCTTCCGGCTCCGCGCGGTGCACGTCGCCAGCGATCAGCTTCAGATGTGCATTGGGGTACGCGGCGCCGGACTGATTGATGATGCTGACCCACGCTGACAGATCGAGCAGACCGCTGTTCGCGTCCTTACCCTCATTGAAGATAAGGTTGTAGTCCGCCCACCAGGTCACGCCGCCTGTTTGATAAGTGACACGACTGCGCTGATCGCCAGCGCGCGGCGATGCGACGTCCCAGACCAAAGTCGGCCTCGTGTCGAGGCCACCCGGCAATTCAGGGAAGCGAACCGACGAGTAGTCACGCAGTGACTGAATCGTCCCATCATTAGTACGCAGCAGCAGACCGTCGGTGGACGAGAGCAGAGTTCCCGTAACGGTCTCGACGCGATCGCCTATGTGGCGCTCAACTGAGATCGGACGGTCGATGTATTTCTGGAGGAGCTTATCTGTGCTCACAAGATCGAATTGATAACTCTGTTCGAGCACACGGGTTCGAGGTTCCGTCAACGACGTGAAAGTGACGGTAGTTGGATCGATTAAAGCCGCTACGTCGGCGAACTTGAGGGTAGAGCGACCGCTCGCCAGCTTTACGTCGCGCTCTTGGCGAATCATGGCGTAACCCGGAACGCTGGATGCACTTGGGACTCCGGCTCCTGGAACGGGCCGATACTGGTCAGGGGAAATCGCGCCGGGCTCCACTGAGCTGTAAATCGTAATGGCGGTGTTTTCTGCGACAGCGTGAGTCTTGGCTGCGGCTGTGGCGAGTAGCGAGCCCAGGGCGATGGCGACGGCCTGGCGAATGGCAAATCTTCCGTTGAGCATGGTCAGTGTGGCCTCTAAGTAGGAGTGTCTACCCCAGACTTGAACGTCCGTGCTCGACGGTTCGGGTCAGGGGGCTGGCAATTGTCCGCCGTGGATCGGATGCCGTGGCAAAATGCTCGACTGCTCGTCACTCTTCTGAAGGGCGGAAACGGTCATCGTTCGACCGCCAAATGTGACGGACGTCACGAACCCGGGCCAGGCACGCCGATCTGTGAGCCAGCGCCTAGGTAGCTCGGCACCGGCACTGCAGGATACGTTCAGGATTGATCGCCCGATTCCGGCTCGAAAATTATGGAAGCAGCTTCTCGACCTGCCCTTGAGCCCCTGGCCGACCTTCCGGTCGAGGAGCCCTTTGGGTTGAATGGAACCGCGTCGCAGTTGGGGGGTGCGCGCCCTCCAGCGCCTACAGCAACTGGGTCGCCGCCCACTACGCCAGCAAAGGGTCTAGCAAACCCCGACGAAGACTTGCTGGCGTACGGTGTGCTACTCGACTCGAGTACCGAGGCTTCACCGGCCTCGCCGCCGCCCTCGAGCACTTCGGTGCCGAATGCTCATTCCGACTCGGGGCTGATACCGACATTGTTGTTGTCGTCAGCGGAATTGCTGGATCCAGAACTGCTGCTGGGAGGCCCGGAGCCGAGTGCATCCGTGGCCAGCTCTTCGCCCGCAGCTCCGTCAGTTGACATAACTAAGCCCGGCGGCAGCATTCCGCGTGCGGTTGGTAAGACACCTGCTGAGGCAGCACCGCCCTTGGCCGGCATACCTGCTGCTGCAGGTGTGACGGGCAGTCGGGCAGCGAGTGCAGCCGCTAAGCGCGCCGCGCCCGTCGTCGGCGCTCACAAGCAAGATGTCCCGTCTTCACCGTCTGGAACCACGCAGGCGGGCGTTTCTCGACCCGTGGGAGTTTCCATGGGGACCAGTTCTTCCCGGATTCCGGGAGCCGCAAGTGCGGCTCCTCGCACCACGCCGATTTCCGACCCGTCGGCCCCTGCCGGCAAGAAGATGTCGAGACCCGTCGGGGTGGCTCCAAGCGGAGCCGCGCCTGCGGGGAAGCCCGCGACGGCGGGTCCCGCCACTGCAGTTCGCACCGGTGGACCATCAGATGCTGCGGCCCCCGCCGCAGCAGGACCATCCTTGGGTACATCCAGGGCGCCAAGCGCATCGTTAGGCGCGTCCACTGCGATCCGCCCCTCTCTGGCGGCCGCATCTGCAGGCACATCGGCACCCCCAAGCCCACCGGTGAGCGCATCCTCGGCAACGAGACCATTTCGCGCCGCCCCGACAACCCAGGCTACCCCGGCAAACAGATCACCGAGTCCGCCGGCAATTACCCCGGTGACGGCGACATCCCTTGACGCCCCGACGCCAGTAGCACCAGCTGTGGGAACGTCGTCCCATGTTGGCGCGCCCCAGGCTGCCTCACCGACGCCATCAAAGGCACCGGCTGTGCCCACGCCTGCAGCCAGCAGTTCCGACAGCGGAACGATGAGCGCACTGCATGCACCGCCGGCCCCTCCGACAACACCGGAGCCGGCGAGCCCGCCCGCTTCGCCGCCAACACTGAACTCCATCTCATTCACCGGTGTAGCAGCAGGGGTGTCCGCTTCTCCGTTCGAGGAGGACCTACCTGATCTACCGCTCGAGCTGATGGATGACCCACTGGCAGTGGCAGCACCGCCCCCTGGTGTCTCCGCTCCGCCGGCGTCTGCGCCAACGACGCTCGCCAGCCTCGACCCACCCATGCCGTCTATGTCGGCATCGATCGCATCGTCTGCTCCGGCGCCATCCATCCCTGCAGCACCCGGCGCGTCTACGTCGCCACCCGTTGCGTCGCCCGCTTCGCTGGTGCCCTCGGGCCCTTCGGCACCGGTTGCGCCGTTGCAATCCAGCGCGTCCTCCAGCGCATCGCTCTCTCCACCATTACCGACGTCAGCGCAGGTTGTGCCGCAGCAGTCCAGCGCCAGCACGCCAGCTTCGAACGCCGCCGCAGCCGCTGCGGCAAACCCGGCGATGGACCGAGACTTTATCGCCCGGAATCAGATAGTCGAACGCTACCTGTCCGGTCGATTGCCCCTGAAAGGTGCAACCGACTTCGAGCGCTTCTGCAAAGACAACCCCAAGGTGCTCGATGAGCTCGGCCTGCCAGAGCGCGTCAACGCGGGTCTGCGGCTGCTGGAAGCCAGCGGGAAGCCAGAGCCGTGGCAGGACAAGCCACAACGCTTCTGGAGCAAACCTCAGTTCATCCTGGGTGTGCTGGGTGTTGCGCTGTTGCTGGGTGTGGGACTCGCGGTGGTGGCGAGTGACAACGCCGCGAAGAGCCAGAAAATCGCGAAGCTGCAGAGACAGACCCTGGAGCGGCCGCTCGATCCAGCGGCGAACACCCGCAGCATTCGCCTCGTACCCAGTCATGAGGCCGCCTCGAATACCCCGGCGGTTATCATCGGCGGCGGGACAGCGGAGTTGGTTGATTTCAAGATCGACGAAACGCGTTCCGCCTACAAAACCTTCCGTATCACCATTGATCGCATCGACCAGGGCCGTGTCGCAGTGCTGCATAACCTCGTGAAGGATTCCAACGGGCACCTGCGCGTGGCCCTGAACAGTTCCGCCCTCGGCCCCGGCAACTACCTGCTCACCATCGAAGGCTTGTCGTGGCGCGGTGACCCTGAGCCCGACTCCTGGGTCACGATCGGAATTCAACGCTAACCGCGCCTCACTTCGGATTGTGACGTGCGTCGCGGTTCGTAACCGCTGCAACCGACACTAGCGCCCAGCCTCCCCACCAAAGGCCGATCCTGACACGGAACCGCCTCATTCTGTGCCGTACAGTCGATGCTAACCGCAGGATCCGCGGACCTTGAGGGCACATGGCAACGATAGAAGTCCGCCGCCGGACCGACGCTCCGGTGACGCCGGCGACGCAGACCGACGTATTCGTTGCGCGCCAGCCTATCTACGACTCTGCCATGGCGGTGATGGCGTTCGAGCTCCTGTACCGACCTTCGCCCAGCGAGACCAAGGCGCGGATCGTCGACCCGAGGCAGGCCACTCTGGAAGTCATTTCGAGCGCCGCACTGGAGATTGGTCTCGACCGGCTCTCCGGCGGGCAACCGGTCCACATCAACTTCCCCATGGAACTGCTGGTGGATGTGCCGGATCTGCCACTGCCGCCCAACCTAGTCGTCATCGAAGTGCTGGAGGACGTCCGAGCTGAGCCAGCGGTAGTGGAGGGCATCCGAAAATTACGCGCCCGGGGGCATCGCATCGCCCTGGACGACTACTCCCCCCAGGTCAGCGACCCGCGCTTGCTGGATTTTGCCGACATCGTGAAGTTGGAAATCACGCACCCGCCGGCGGACGAGCTCGCGAAACTGGTCAAGGAGCTGAAACCACGCGGCGTGCAGTTGATCGCCGAGAACGTCGAGACGCCCGAGGACTTCGAATCCTGCGTAGCCCTCGGCTTCACGGGCTTCCAGGGTTATTTCCTGCAACACCCGCAGACATTTCGCGCCAAGCGCGTGCCTTCCAGCCGGCTGAGCACGCTGCGCCTGGTCGCCTCGCTCTCCAACGAACAGTATTCGATCGAAGAAATCGAGTTGCTGATCAGCCAGAACGTGTCGATGTCATACCACGTCCTGCGCTGCATCAACTCGAGCTATTACAGCCTCCCGCGCAAGATCGACTCGATCCGCCAGGCGATCGTCATTCTCGGCATCGATCACCTGCGCCAGCTCTGCTCCTTGTTGTGCCTGCAGGGGTTTGACGACCGGCCTCCCAGCCTGTTCATCAATGCTATGACCCGCGCCCGCATGTGCGAACAACTCGGCCGTCTCGGGGGCGCCAAGGACACCGGGCCCTATTTCATCACCGGCCTGTTCTCGCTTCTCAATGCGCTGGTCGGCATGCCGACTCAGAAGATTGTCGAGGAGCTGCCGCTGTCACCAGCCATTTCCCGCGCGTTGGTTGCGGGAGAGGGCGATCTGGGGAAAGCACTCAAGTGCACGCGCGCGTACGAACGTGCGGCCTGGGACCATGTCACGTACGGAAATCTGCCGCCTTCCCTCATTCGCGCGGCGTACGTCGATGCGTTGTTCTGGGCTGAGCAGGCCCGCTCACTCCTCGCAAAGTAACACGGCAGATTCGGAACTCCGGTCCGGCTCACTTGCCGGGCATATCGGTTGCTCATCCTCCAAGGCTGTTCGTCGGCGCCAACATGAGGGTGTGTTACTGCATAGGAGGGGTTCGTATGAATCAACGATACGGTGAGCAACGCGATAATGGCGAGAGCCAGCAGCATGGCGAGAGCCACCGGCAAGGCCGCTACGGCCAGGGCCAACAGGACCCGCAATACGGACAGCATCGCTTTGGCCAGAGCGAGCGCGACCGCGAGGGCTACAGTCGAGAGGGCGCATACCGGGGCTCGGAACGATACGGTGAAGGCGGGTGGGGACGGCAGGAAAACCGTTGGGGACGCCAGAATGAGGGCCAAGGCGGAAGCTATAGTGAAAACCAACGTGGCCAGGGGTATTCCCCCGGTGGACGCTTCGGCGAAGAACGTGACCGCGACTATGAGCGCTCTGCGTATTGGGGTGCGATGAGCTACAGGGATGTAGATCCCTGGGGCCGGGAATACGGACGTCCCTATTCCGGACGGGGTGAAGAGTCCGGGTACGGTGGCCAGAGCGAGGGCTATGGCGCCAGCGGGATGCGCAGCCCCTACAGCTCAGGTTCGCAGTACGGCCAAGGCGCGTACGGGGGAGGCCGCGGTGGCCAACAGTACGGCCAAGGACAACAGTACGGGCAAGGACAACAGTACGGGCAAGGACAACAGTACGGGCAAGGACAACAGTACGGGCAAGGACAACAGGGTCAGTATGGCCGGGAGCGGGGCGGCAGCGAACGGGACTGGGAGTCAGGCCGCGGCCGCGGCCGAGGACTTCTGGGCAAATTGTTTGGCCGCGGACCCAAGGGGTACAAGCGCTCGGATGATCGCATCAAGGAAGACATCTGCGAGCAGTTGTGGCGCTCGGACGCCCTCGATTCCAGTGAAGTCACGGTCACAGTGTCGGAAGGCGTAGTGACTCTCTCTGGCACCGTGCCGGAGCGCTGGATGAGGCACGAGCTAGAGAACGTCGCGGACGAGACCATGGGCGTAAAGGACATCGAAAACAACATCCGCATTCAGCGGCAGAGCGACGACACGCGCCAGGAGACCGGCTCCGCCGCACGCAGCGCCTCTAGCTCGGGCTCGGGTACGAGCACGAGCGCAACGAGCACGAAGCAATGAGCAGCAGCGGATAGCGTAACCCGCCGGCGACAGAAAGCCCCTGAAGACGTGTGGCTTCAGGGGCTTTAGTTTGAGCGTTGCAAGCAGCCGTCCCCCGGGGGCGCGCAGTTTCGGCAAATCACGCTCGCAGTGTCTTCAACGGCGGTTGATTGACGACCGAGCGCGTTGCGAGCCAGCCGGTACCCGCCACCAGCACGGCGCCTCCAACCAGCCCCTCGAGGCAGATCCACCAATCAAACGTGTAATGCAATTGAAGCACGTGTGTGTCGATGAAGTATGCAGCGACGGAAGCGCCGGCCGCCGCCAGCAAACCTGACAACAAGCCAAGAGTCGTAAACTCCGACAGCACGCCCTGCAGTACGGTTGCCCTGCGCGCCCCGAGGGTACGCAACATGGCACTTTCATAGCGCCGCTCGTCCCGGCTGGATTGCACGGCGGCCAATAGAACCGTCAGGCCGGCAAACAACGTAAACACGAACACGCTCTGCACGGCGAGAATGGCCTTGTCGAGAACCGAGCGCACCTGTGCGAGCAAGTCATCGATGTCGAAGATCGAAACGCTCGGGAACCGCCGGGCGAGCTGCGAGAGCGCGCGCGCGTTGCCCGCTTTCAGGTTGGCGCTCGTGATGTAGGTCCCGGCGGTCTTTTCGAGCACGCCTGGTGCAAACACGACGAAAAAGTTGGGTTGAAAGCTGTCCCACTTCACTTTGCGAATGCTCGCGACCTGCACATCGAAGGACTCGCCCGCGATGTCGAATGCCAGCCGGTCACCGACATTCACGCCCAGGGACTCCTGGAATTCGGTTGACAATGAAACCAGCGGCTTGCCGTAGTCGGTTGGCTGCCACCATTGGCCCGCGATGATTCGGTTGTCCGCCCCCGGCTCGCTCGCCCAGGTGAGATTCTGTTCGCGCGTGGCGAAGTTCTCGCCCTCCTCGCCGGAGAACTTGAGGTCCTCGACCGAGCGGCCTTTGATGTGAGTCAGCCTGCCACGCAGCATGGGCAGAACACGCGCGGTTTTCGCGCCCCGATCCTTAAGGAACTGCACGAAGGCCTCGCGATCGCCTGGCGGGATGTTGATGAAGAAGTAGTTGGGAATGTCTGCCGGCAAGGTTCGCCGCCAATCGCTGTTGAGATCGTCGCGGACGATGCCCAGCAGCAGCAGAACCATGATTCCCGTGCCGAACGCGACGATCTGTATGAGGCTTTCACTGCGGCGCCGACTCAGGTTGGCAACACCGAATCGCCAGGCGACTCCCACGCGACCCCGCAACCGGCCTGCCAGAAAAACCAGGAGCGCGCCGGCGAGAGTCAGGACGAGCAGGAAACCGCCGAGTCCCGCGATGAAGCCCAAAAACAGTTTCCAGTCGCGCACCACCCAGTAAACGAGAAACACGACGACGGCCACGGCCGGACCGAAGGCCAGTATCGTCAGCAGGGGTGGCGGCCCCACATCGCGGCGCAAGACGCGTAACGCCGGCGTGCGCGACAGCTGCAGCAGGGGTGGCAGCGCAAAACCAATGAGCACGGCGATTGCCGTCATGAACCCAATCGCCGCGGGGGCGAAGCTGGCCGGTGGCAGATCGACAGCCAGCAGGCCACGGAGCGTGCGCAAGAGCCACTCCTGCGCGAGAAATCCAACAGCGCAACCCAACACCGCCGCCACTATTGCTACCGCCAGCAGTTGCAGAACATGCACTGACAATGTGAACACTCGGGAAGCACCGAGTGTCTTCAGCAACGCCACTGTGTCCAGGTGGCGGTGCACATAACGGCGGGCTGCCATTGCGACTGCGATGGCACACAGCAGAACGCTCACCAGGCTCGCGAGACTCAGGAAACGGCCGGCGCGTTCGACGGCGTTTCTGATTTGAGGGCTTGCGTCGGTGATGTCGTGGACGCGCTCACCTTGCTTCTTATGTGCCGAAAGCCACGTCTTGAATTCGTCAATATGGGTGCGCTCGCCAGCGAAGAGGGCGCGGTAACTGACCCTGCTGCCAGGCTGGATGAGCTGGGTGGCTGCCAGGTCGGCGTCGTTCATCAGAAGGGTTGGGGCAAGCTCCGCGAAAGTGCCACTTTGGTCGGGTCGGGATATGAGCACGTGCCCAACACGGAAGCTGGCCGCGCCGATGGACACTTGCGACCCGACGTGCACGTCGATAGCAGTCAGCAGCTTCGAATCGGGCCAGATCTCACCGCGCGGTGGAATGGCGCGAGCTTGCCGTCCCACCGCAAAGGCTTCATCTGCAATCAATACGCGCCCGCGTAAGGGATAACCGTCGGTGACGGCGCGCAGGTTGGTCAACTGGCTCCGTTCGCCGTTGAAGACTACGCTGAGAAGCGCCGTGCTGCTTGCGGTCGAAAGGCCGCGGCGTTTCGCCTCCTCGAAATACTGCGTGCTGACGGGTTGCGGCGAACCGAGACGAATGTCGGCCGCGAGCACCTCACTCGCCTGGAGGGAGACGGCAATACTGATGCGGCTTACCAGGAATCCCACGCCCGTCAGCGCGGCCACCGCCACTGAAAGTGCCAGCAGCAGCACTCCGAGTTCGCCGGAACGCCATTCGCGGGCAAGGGATCGAAGTGCCAGGGACAGTGCGCGCATTCTCAGTGCCTATACAACGCGTCCCGCTTCCATACGGATAGTGCGGGCGCAGCGTGCAGAGAGACTCACGTCATGCGTTACTAGCACAAGAGTGGTGTGGGAACTCGCGTTGAGTTCGAAGAGGAGCTCGCCAACGCGAGCACCCGTGACAGTATCCAAGTTACCAGTGGGCTCGTCGGCAAACAGGACCGCAGGTTGAGTAACGAACGCACGCGCGATCGCGACCCGCTGCTGTTCGCCGCCAGACAGCTGCCGTGGATAGTGCCCCGTGCGGGCTCTCAGCCCGACGCGCTCAAGAGAGTCCAGAGCCGCACGGCGAGCCTCGGAGCTACCGGACAGTTCCAGAGGAAGCATGACGTTTTCGAGGGCAGTGAGGGCAGGGATCAGGTGAAACGACTGGAACACGAACCCGACGCGCTGCGCTCGGAGACGGGCACGGCCGTCTTCATCCAGTCGTGCGAGGTCCTGACCCTCGAGCAGCACGCGGCCGCTGCTGGGTAGATCGAGGCCTGCCAGCAATGCCAGCAGCGTCGATTTGCCCGCTCCGGAGGCGCCGACGATTGCCACCGACTCGCCGGGAGCGATGTCGAACGACACGTCGTGCACAATAGTCAGCGAACCTTCTGGACTGCTAACCCGCTTGGTGAGGTTTTCGGCCTTGAGAACGCTTTCACGGATCATCGGCGCCTGCGCGCTCAGCATCGGATTTTGGGTCATCGCGCTCCAGAACGCCGCGGCAGCCGATCGAACAATCCTCGTCTTCGGCGACAGTCTCAGTGCCGCGTACGGCCTCAGACCTGAACAAGGGTGGGTAGCACTGCTAGACAAGAGGCTACGAGCCCAAGGTTACGGATACACCGTCATCAATGCCAGCGTAAGCGGCGAGACGACCAGCGGCGGTCTGCAGCGTCTCCCGCGTGCGCTCGAGCTGAACAAGCCACAAATTCTCATTTTGGAGCTCGGACCCAATGACGCCCTACGAGGGTTACCACTCGCCAACGCCAAAGACAATCTGTCAAAGATGGTAGAGCTGGGCGAAAAGGCGGGCGCGCGCGTATTGCTCGTCGGAATGCGCATACCCCCAAACTATGGGCCGAAATACACTGCAGACTTCGTGAAGATGTACGCGGACCTCAGCGCACGGTACCGCTTGCCTCTGGTTCCCTTCTTGCTTGAGTCCGTTGCACTCGATAGGTCCCGAATGCAGGAAGATGGATTACATCCGAATGCATTGGGCGAGCCCGCGGTGCTTGATACGCTCTGGCCGCAGCTCGTACCGTTGCTGAAAAAGGATCATTGAGGGGGTGGTGATGGACAGAATCTGGCTCAAGGCGTACCCGGACGGCGTGCCCGCGGACGTCAATCTCGGGGAATTGCGCACACTGGTTCAACTAATTGAGGAAGCGTGCGCCCGTTACTCCGACTCGCCTGCCTATGTACAGATGGGCCGAGTGCTGACGTACCGGGATATGGATCAGCTCTCCCGGCAGTTTGCGGCCTTCCTGCAGAAGACCGCCGGCCTCGCCAAGGGCGAGCGGATCGCGATCATGCTGCCAAACGTGCTGCAGTATCCCATCGCAATGTTTGCCGCGTTGCGCAGCGGACTCGTAGTCGTCAACACCAATCCGTTGTACACGGCGCCCGAGCTGGAGCACCAGCTCGTGGACTCAGGCGCCACCGCTATCGTAGTGCTCGAGAACTTCGCGCATGTCGTGGCGAAGGTGCTGCCGCGAACTCAACTGAAACACGTGTTCGTGACAGCTGTCGGTGATCTGCTGGGATTTCCGAAGTCAGCGATCGTCAATTTCGTCGTGCGCAAGCGCCGCAAGCAGGTGCCACCCTGGCATATCAGCGCTGCCATCAGTTTCAAGACGGCGCTCGCGCAAGGCGCAGGCCTGAGCTTCGACCCAGTGGAAGTTCAACCTGAAGATATCGCCTATCTGCAGTACACCGGCGGCACCACCGGGGTGGCAAAAGGGGCAATGCTGACTCACGCGAACGTGAGCGCCAACATCCTGCAGGCGCAGGCGTGGATCAGGCCGCAGTTCAAGCAACAGGCAACACTGATTACCCCGATTCCCCTGTACCACATCTTCGCACTCACAGCGAACTGCCTGCTGTTCTTCCGCTTCGGGTGGCGGAACATACTCATCATAAATCCGCGGGACTTCCCGGCCGTGATCAAGGAGTTGAAAAAGTATCCGTTCACGTTCATCTCGGGCGTCAACACGTTGTTCAATGCCCTGTTGAATACTCCAGGTTTCGACACGGTGGACTTCAGCAGCCTGCGGGTAACGCTCGGCGGCGGAATGGCGGTGCAGGGCTCGGTCGCCAGGCGTTGGAAAGAGGTTACCGGCAAAAACCTGACCCAGGCATGGGGGCTCACCGAAACCTCGCCGGCTGCCTGTATCAACCCACCGCTGGAAGACTTCAACGGTGCGATCGGCCTGCCCATCCCATCGACCAACCTCGCCATCAAGGATGACGGCGGCAACGATCTGCCGATCGGGCAGATCGGGGAGATCTGTGTGCAGGGCCCCCAAGTGACCGTGGGTTACTGGAATCGTCCGGATGAGACCGCCAAGGTCATGTTGCCAGGCGGCTGGCTGCGGACCGGTGATATCGGCCGCATGGACGAGCGCGGTTACGTATTCATCGAAGATCGCAAGAAGGACATGATTCTCGTGTCAGGTTTCAATGTGTATCCCAACGAGGTGGAAGCAGTCGCTGCCAGCCACCCCGGCATTCTCGAGGTGGCCGCCGTTGCGCAGCCCGATGAGCATTCGGGCGAGGTCGTGTCCCTGTTCGTGGTGCGCAAGGACCCCGCCCTCACTGAGCGCGCCCTCATCGATTTCTGTCGCCAGTCCCTGGCGGCCTACAAGACGCCGCGTCATATCTATTTTCGGCAGGAGTTGCCTAAGACCAATGTAGGGAAAATTCTGCGCAAGGCGCTGCGTGAGGAGTTGGTCAACGAGCAGCCCGCCGAAGCGCGCAAGGCGGCCAAGTGAGCAACCGCTACATCCGCTTGTTGGACCTGCTTCGTCGGCCCGAGGGTTGTAGTGTAGTGGAGGCCTCTCAGGCGCTCGGCGTGACCGCTGCGGGCTGCAGGGGCATGATCCGCGACCTGCGTGCAGTAGTAACTGTGGAGAGCGTTTACGAAGCCCCGGGAGGCAGGGGTAAAGGGCAACGTGCGATTCACTTCGTGCGCGACGCCCCACCAACGTTCGGCTGAGCGGCTCGCGTTCTTCCACACAAATAACGCAAGTTAAGTCTTGTCACATCTACCGCAGCCGCCGACGGGGCGCACCTGTGGGGGCGAAGAGGGCTCGCCTATTTTGCGTTTTCCGCAATCACTTTGCAGAGCGCATCAATCGCCGGGCGCCGCGCGCTGGTCTTACGCCACACACCTCCAACATGCCGCACCGGCGCAGGCCGCGTGAACGGCCGTATCACGACTCCACGCGCGTTGCCGTAGGCACCACGGCTGGCCAACTCCGGTAACAAGGTAATTCCCGCTCCAGTCGCAACCATCTGCCGCAAGGTCTCGAGGCTCGTCGCCCGAAAGTCCTGCTTCTCGTGCAGATCCACGCGGCTGCAAACCTCCAGCGCCTGGTCGCGCAGACAATGGCCGTCCTCCAGCAGCAACAACGTTTCGCCGTTCAGGTCATCCAGCCGGACGCTATCCTTTTTAGCGAGGCGATGCTGGTCCGGCACCGCAACCGTGAAGGGCTCCGTGAACAATTCCCGAGTCTCGAAACCCTCCGCGTCCGCGGGCAGCGCAAGAATCCCGAGATCAATCTCCCCGGCCTCCAGCTTCTCCAGCATCTGCGCCGTCTGGTACTCATAGAGACGCAGCTCCAGCCGCGGCAATGACTTGCGTATCGGCTGCGAGACGCGCGGTAACAGGTACGGCCCGATAGTGGGCAATAGCGCCAGGCGCAACCTCCCTGCCAGGGGATCCCGATGGGCCCGGGCCAACGCAACGACCTCTTCACTGGCTTCAAGCATCCGCCTCGCGCGCGCCACGATCTGCTCTCCAGCCTCAGTCAGCGTGACGTTCTTGGGCTGGCGTTCGATCAGCTGCACCCCCAGGTAGTCCTCCAGCTTTTTGAGCTGCGCCGACAAGGTCGGCTGGCTGACGAAGCACTTTTCGGCCGCACGCCCGAAATGCCTCGTATCGGCCACGGCGACGAGGTAGCGCAGGTCCTTCAGCTTGATATCCACGCCTTCGCTCATATCGGGCTCCGATATATAGAATCTATCGAGATTATAATATCAATCGATTGGAACTATACAGTGTGCACCGGCATCATGCGCGTCATCCCAAGGGGACAACCGGTCAACCGATCTTTCAGGAGCTTTTCGACATGTTAGGTATTGGACAGAAATTTCCGCAGTTTTCCCTCACGGGCGTGGTCTCGAGCGATCTGAAGAGCGCCTTCCAGCCCTTCACCCAGGACAGCTTCCCGGGCAAGTGGCAGGTCGTATTCTTCTGGCCCAAGGATTTCACGTTCGTGTGCCCGACCGAGATTGCCGCATTCGGCAAGCTCGACAAGGAATTCAAGGCACGTGACGCGCAGATCCTCGGCGTCAGCATCGACAGCGAGTTCGTGCACCTGGCCTGGCGGCGCGATAAGGATGAGTTGAGAAACCTGCCCTTCCCGATGCTCGCTGACATCAAGCGTGAACTGACCACCCAGCTCGGCATTCTCGACCCGGAAGCGGGCGTGGCACAGCGCGCGACCTATATCGTTGACCCGCAGGGCGTGGTGCGCTTCGTCTACGTGACCGACCTCAACGTCGGCCGCAATCCTGAGGAAGTGCTGCGCGTGTTGGACGCGCTGCAGACGGACGAGCTCTGCCCCTGCAATTGGAAGCAGGGCGAGGACACTCTGAAGGCCGCCTGAACCCAAGCCACTCGAGTCCGAGTCGGGGCGCCCCTAGCCGGGCGCCCCTGACCGGGCGCCGCGGCCAAGTGCCGCTGACGGGCCTCCGCCCCGGCCCCCCCAGGCGGGCTCCCCCAACTTAAGGATGCAAACATGACCACTCTCGACACTATCCGCGACGCAATCCCCGATTACGCTCGCGATCTCAAATTGAATCTCGGGAGCGTACTCACCACCTCCGGCGCACCGGGCCTGACTGACAAACAGATCTGGGCCGTCGCGCTGGCCTCCGCGATCGCTTCCCGCTATCTGCCCTTCACGCGCGAAATCGAGTCGCTTGCTGCTGCGCACCTCGACGCCGCTTACACCAACGGCGCGCGGGCAGCCGCTTCCATCATGGGCATGAACAACATCTACTACCGGTTTCTGCATCTCGTCGAGGATCCGGAGTACGCCCAGATGCCGGCACGTTTGCGCATGAACATCATCGGCAATCCAGGCATCGACAAGCAGGACTTCGAGCTGCTGTCACTCGCCGTTTCGGTCATCAATGGCTGCGGGACCTGTGTTGCCTCCCATGAGCGCACGTTGCGCAAACATGAATTGGGACGCGAGGCCGTGCAAAGTGCGGTGCGAATCGCGGCAACTGTCCACGCAGTGGCGCGAGTCCTGGAAGACGCGAACGATCACCGGGCAGCGCAGGTCGGGGCCGCCGAAGCACAGGCAGCTGCCTGAACATTCAACCAGCCGCCCGGCGGTTCGTCCTAACGGGCCACCTGTAGCTGGGCGCGCCCGGCTCCCGCCGGTGCGCTATCCTGAGTCATGTCGACCAGGTTATCGGCGGGAGTCGTGGTCGTCAGGAACCTGAAAGGCTCCTGGCTCTTCCTGATGTTGCGTGCCTATCGTAATTGGGACTTCCCCAAGGGAGTGGTTGAGCCGGCGGAGGAGCCGTTGGCCGCAGCCCTGCGCGAAGTGCAGGAAGAAACGCTCATCGATGAGCTGCAATTCACCTGGGGCGAGGTCTATCGGGAAACCGCGCCCTACAGTCACAAGAAAGTCGCGCGTTACTACATCGCTGAGACATCGACAGAAGCCGTGACACTGCCGGTGCGTCCGGAACTGGGTCGTCCCGAGCACAATGAGTGGCGGTGGGTCACATTTGAGCAGGGCCTGGCGCTGTGCTCACCTCGTCTCGATCCCATCATGCGCTGGGCCGGTGAGACGCTCGGTTTAGTCCCTAAGCCGTAAGCTGTCGGTGCCAAACACAGCGACAATGGAATACCACCCGTCGCCGCTAGCGTGCTTGCTAGCCGCGTTCCTACTGTGCGCGTCACCCGCATGGCCCACAGCCGCTGCTGCCCTGACCGTTCCCGATGACACCGGCCATACCCTCACCCTCCCGACCGCCCCGACCCGCATCATCAGTCTGGCCCCCGGCGCAACGGAGATGCTCTTCGCAGCCGGCGCCGGCCAGCACGTGATTGCGACGGTTCAATATGCGGACGAGCCGGCCGCCGCGAAGCAGGTACCCCGTATCGGCGACGTCGTAGCAGTCGACATGGAGAAGCTGGTAGCCCTGCGACCGCAGGTGGCGGTTGTCTGGCCTGGCGGCGGCAATCCCGCCCAGATCGAGGAGATCGGCCGGTTGGGCATTCCGGTCTACAGACAACAGGTCAACGCTCTCGCGGACATCCCCGGATCAATACGCCGCTTGGGGGCACTCGCAGGTACAACCGCCGCAGCCGAACAGGCGGCGCGGAATATCGAGGCGAGACTCGCGGCTCTTTCACGTACGTACGCAGGAGGCCGCAACCCAACCGTCCTCCTGCAGGTATGGAATCACCCGATCTACACTGTTGGTGGTACGCATCTGATCAGCGATGCGCTGCGGCTATGCGGCGCCAGAAATGTGTTTGGTGATCTGCGGGACCTCGGTCCCGCGGTTGATGTAGAAGCCGTGGTAGCCCGCAATCCTGACATCATCGTAGCCGCGGCACCGCCGGGAGCCGGGCCCGAATGGGTCGCGGACTGGCGGCGCTTCGCCACACTACGCGCCGTGCGCAGCAGCAATCTCATCACGTTTGAAGACCAACGCCTCACCCGCCTCGGGCCCAGTGTCGTGTCCGCCACAGAGGCACTCTGCAAAGTGTTGGCCGCAGCACACTAAAGCGTGCGGGATTATACGAACCACCAGGCGCCCAACGGGTCGCTTAACCACCTCGAGACTGCACGCTCGCGAGTGTTCGGCGGCGGTGACTAAGGTCATATCCGTCCCGGCGCTTTCGGTGACTTTCGGCACTGCCGGGAAAGGCCCATGGACGAGCAAGCTTTCGCCCATGGAAACCATCGCGACAATTGCTACATACGCAGCCATTACCTGCGTCCTTGCGCTCATTGGGATCATTTGGGAGTACGCCGAGCGCACGGACGTGAGGTAGTGGAGAGCGCACGGGGCCCGGCTATTGACCCTGCTCGAATGCGGCGTTGGTAATTCCCCCAGCCGCCGCTCAGTCCCTGAAGTTGTTGAATTGCAGCGGAGTCTCGACTTTCGAGCCCCGCAGCAACTGGATCGCCTGCTGCAGATCGTCGCGGCTCTTACCCGTCACCCGCACCTTGTCACCCTGCAAGGCGGCCGTCACTTTCAACTTCGAGTCCTTGATGAGGCGCGAGATCTTCCTGCCCGTCTCCTGATCGATTCCCTGCTTGAAGAGGACCTCCTGCTGGGCGGTGGCGAGCGTGATCTGCGGGTCCTTGACATCCAGGTACGCAAGGTCGATCCCGCGCTTTGCCAGCCGCAGCTTCAGGATGTCCAGCATCTGTTTGAGCTGAAAATCCACCTGGGCTTTCATTGTCACCGTGTGCTCCACCAGCTCGTAGACGGCGCCCGTGTCCTTGAAGTCAAATCGCTGGGACAACTCCCGATTTGCCTGGTCCACGGCGTTCATCAGCTCGTGAGCATTCAACTCTGAAACAACATCAAATGAAGGCATCGCCGCTCTCCGCGCTACTTCTTGCCGACAGCGCTCCTTGCTTGCGCCGCGAGCTGCTTGCGGTTCTTGCGCGCCAGCTCCATGAACCGCGGCGTGGGTCCCACGTCCTCATAGACCGGATCGCCTTGCTCGTCGGTCGAAATCACTTTCTCTCCTGCCACATACGGCATGGCCGTGGCCACCTCCTGCAGCGCCGCGCCCAGCAGATCGGTGATCAACTGCTCAGCCGTCCGTCCCGGGAACATCTCCGTCAGCGCTTGCAGCTGAGCCGCGTCATCCACTGGCAGGCGGACTGAATATTCCGTCACGGTCCGCGGTGCGGCAGCCGTTTCCCGCCAGCTTTCGAGCAGCTTTTTGAAACTCACTGGTCAACTCCACGTCGATTGATGCGCAGCCGCCATTCTAGGCCATAACTTGACGCCTTGGCCGGACCCCGGCGATACTCCCCACACATGTCGCAGCAGCACCTCATCTCTTCGAACCTTTGCTGGTGGCGCACCTCCTGACGGAGTGGGCCTTCAGTTCGCTGCTTTTCCCGACAGTCAAGATTTCTTAGCGCGAAAAACCCATCTCCGGTAACCCCGAGATGGGTTTTTTGCTTTGGGTGCGCACGTTTTTGGGCTGGTCAGTAATGCAGGAGTAAGGCGTGAAACCGCCGTTCGACATATCCGGTGACCTTGATACGCCCGTATCGGCGTTCATGAAGCTCGCGGCATTCGAGCCGCGCTTCCTGCTCGAAAGCGTCGAAGGCGGAGAGCGGCTGGCCCGCTACTCCTTCATCGGCTTCGGCGCTGGCCTCGAGGTCAAGCTCGATCGCGACGGTCTCGCGGTCGGCCGAGAGCGCCGTCCCGTCCCTGCAAATGGCTTCGAGCTGCTGCAGGCGTTGCGTGATGCCCTGAAGCTGGCTCCCCAACCCCAGCCGGACATAGCCGGCGTGCCTCTGGCCGGTGGCCTCGTAGGCTATTCGTCATACGACGTGGTGCGCTTCTTCGAGCGCCTGCCGACCCGAATCGAAAGCAAAACCCCGGCGCTGCACTACATTGCGCCTCGATCCCTGCTCGTCTTCGATCATCTGACTCGCGGGATCGCTTTGGTGCATGCGGGATCCGAAGAGGAGCGTCGCTCACTTCGCAAGGAAGTGATCAGGGCGCTGCACGGAGCGTTGCCGAATGACAGGCGGCCGGGCCGATACTCTCAACCCACCGCGGCCTACGCGCGCAACGACTACCTGGCTGGTGTGAAGCGTACACAGGAATACATTGCCTCCGGCGATGTCTACCAGTTGGTACTGTCCGCAAGGTTTGCCGGCCGCCACGAGATCGACCCATTCCAGGCGTATCGTGCACTGCGCCTCATCAATCCGTCTCCTTACATGTACTACTGCGCTCTGGGTGACGTAACAGTTGTTGGCTCATCGCCCGAGGCGCTGGTCAAACTGAAAGATGGCCGCGCGCAATTGCGCCCTATCGCTGGCACCCGCCCGCGTTCGGACGATATGGCGACGGACGTCGCGCGCGAGGCGGAGTTGCGCGCCGATCCGAAGGAGAACGCTGAGCACGTCATGCTGGTTGATTTGGCTCGTAATGATCTCGGGCGAGTGGCACGCGCCGGGAGTGTTCGCGTGGAGCCCTATCGCGCCATCGAGCGCTACAGCCATGTCATGCACATAGTCAGCGGCGTGCACGGGGAACTGGCTTCGGGTAGCGACGCATTTGATCTGTTCGCAGCGGCGTTTCCCGCCGGCACGTTAGTGGGTGCGCCCAAAGTCAGGGCCATGCAGATCATTGATGAGCTGGAGCCCACGAACCGCGGCCTCTATGGCGGCACCGTGGGTTATTTCGGCGCGCGCGGCGATATGGATCATGCCATCACCATCCGGACACTCGTGTTCAATGGCGATGAATACAGCTTTCAGGCCGGCGCCGGCATCGTCGCCGACAGCGTACCGGAGACAGAGTACGAGGAAGTTCTCGCCAAGAGCGGCTCGATGGTCCGAGGTCTCGAGATGGTCGGGAGTGGCTTGTGAAACCGCGACTTCTACTGATCGACAACTACGACTCCTTCACGTACAACCTCGTGCAGGCGTTTCTGGTGCTCGGCGCCGACGTCCAGGTCTATCGCAATGATGCGATCACGCCGGATGCCGCCCGCGAGTTGGCCCCATCACACCTGTGTATCTCCCCCGGACCCGGCACACCCTATGACGCCGGAATCTCGATGGAGATGATCCGTGCCTTCGCAGGAAGCATTCCGGTGTTGGGAGTCTGCCTGGGGCACCAATCCATCGTCGAAGTGTTTGGAGGCAAGGTCGTGCGCGCCGGCCGGCTGATGCATGGCAAGACCTCCGTTGTGCAGCACGATGGACGCACACTGTTTGCCGACTTGCCGCAGCCTTGCGAAGTGGGCCGTTATCATTCTTTGATCGCCGCTCCCGAAAGCCTGCCTCCAGAGCTCGAAGTGAGCGCGCGCACGGCCGAAGGGGAAATCATGGCAGTTCGCCATCGGACCTTGATGGTCGAGGGCGTGCAGTTTCATCCCGAGAGCATCCTGAGTCCCGACGGTCCTCGCCTGATGAAAAACTTCCTTGAATTCACGGCCGGCGAGCGGGCGCGGCAATCGGCCCGGGGAGTGACAGATGCCTCCCTCGCGTGACACCCTCGAGAAGCTGCTCAACCGGCGCAACCTCGCCGAGTCGGAAGCCGAGGACCTGTTGCTGCAGTTGACGGATCCGACGGGCGCACAGGCGATGGCGGGAGCCATTCTGGCAGCTCTGCGGACCAAGGGCGTCGTCGCCGATGAAGTACGGGGCTTTGCGCGCGGCATGCGCCGGCTGGCCCGCCGCCCGCAGATTCCAACCAACCTGCGAGCCATCGATGTCGTCGGTACGGGTGGAGACGCCTCGGGCAGCCTCAATATTTCAACCGGAACCGCCTTGCTCACCGCTGCTTGCGGCGTGCCGGTCCTGAAGCACGGCAATCGTTCAGTATCGAGCCGCGCGGGCAGCGCGGACGTTCTCGAGGCATTGGGCGTGAAAATACCGCTGGATGAGACAGAAGCGGCCGATTGCCTCGCCGCATCCAACTTCACGTTTCTTTTTGCGCCTCACTATCATCCGGCCATGAAGGCTGTTGCACCCGTGCGCTCGGCGCTGGGTGTGCGCACGATCTTCAACATCCTGGGGCCGCTGACGAATCCAGCCGCGCCTCCGTTTCATCTCATCGGCGCATTCAGCATCGAGATTGCGCGACTCATCGCAGAAACACTGTCAGGCATGGAAGTAGAACGAACGTTCGTGGTGCATGGCGCCGAAGGCTGGGACGAGCCGACACCGATCGGGCCCTTCACCGTATTCGATGTCCGGCCTGGCAGCATTGACATGCAGATCAGGCTGCCCGCCGACTACGGGCTACAGACATGCACCGCCGAAGGCCTCGCTGGCGGGGACGCCCAACACAATGCTCGTGCGTTGGAAGCCGTATTGACCGGCAGCGACCGCGGACCGCACCGGGACTGCCTGTTGCTTGGCACAGCGCTAGCTCTTGAGGTAGCCGGACGAGTACGGTCCCCGCAGGAAGGCGTAGACCTTGCGGCAAGCGCGATCGACAGTGGCAAAGCACGCAACGTCCTGCAATCAATAGTCTCATTTTCGAAGGGCCTCAGCGAAGGCACCCCCTCGTGAGCGACTTCCTCCAACAAATGGCAGCCAGCAGCCACGACCGTCTGCAGTGCGCCAAACGACTCCATTCCGAAGCGGCCCTGTTGGAGAAGGCACTTGCGACACCGGCTCCCCCGCGTCTGCTAGCAAACGCGGCGCGCTTCGACCTGATCGCAGAGCTCAAACTGCGCTCCCCAGCCGTCGGTCAGCTCAAAACCTCCGACGAGAATGTCGAGGACCGCGTAACGAGCTACGCGCGCGCAGGCGCTGCAGCCGTATCTGTACTGACCGAGCCAACCCGTTTCGACGGCTCCATGACACACCTCGAGGCAGCCACCCGCGCGCTTGCGCCGCTGAACGTCCCGGCCATGCGTAAGGACTTCCTCGTCGATCCCTATCAAGTGATCGAAGCACGGGTAGCGGGCGCAGGCGGTGTCCTGGTCATCTTGCGAATGTTGCCGCGCGCGGGCATCGAGGCGCTCCTGGATTGCGCTCGCACCCTCGGCCTGTTTGTCCTGCTGGAGGCTTTCGACGAAGCCGACATCGAAGCAATGCATGACATTATTGGCACGAGCGCCCAATTAGCCACCGGTGCCCAACGAGCCACACGCGACACCGCCCGTGTGTTGGCCGGCCTGAACTGCCGCGACCTGACTACCCTGAAAATCGTCCCGCAGCGCCTGATCGAGCTCGCCCACCTCCTGCCCACCAGTGTGCCGCGCGTGGCCGAAAGCGGAGTCATCTCACCAGTGGATGCTGCCAGAGTGGCAGCAGTCGGCTACGAGTACGCGCTCGTCGGTAGCGCACTCATGCAAGGTGACGACCCCCACGTCCTCGCAGCAGCCATGTTGCAATCTGGCCGCGCAAGCGCACCCACAGGCCGCACCCCATGACCCTCTGGATCAAAATCTGCGGCATGACGACCCCCGAGGCAGTCGAAGCCTCATTGAACGCTCGCGTCAACGCCATAGGTTTCGTGTTTGCCGAATCCATCCGCCAGCTAACTCCGGCCAAGGCCGCGGTCCTGGCCGGACCCGCCCGCGGCCACGCCCTGTGCACCGCCGTGACGCGCCATCCAACCCAGCAGGCCATCGACGAAATAATCGCCGAATTCAACCCCGATCTGTTGCAGACGGATGTCGAAGACCTGCCGCGCCTTCGCCTGCCGCCAGAGCTGCAGGTCCTTCCGGTCTTCAGACGCTGGCATGGGGAGGATGGATCGTTGCCCCCCAGGCTGCTGTTCGAAGGCCTCGCCAGTGGCACGGGCATGCCCTGCGACTGGGTAAGTGCGCGCCAGGTCGCACGCAAATCACAATTGATTCTCGCCGGTGGCCTGAATGCAACCAATGTTGCAACCGCCCTCGCCGAAGTCAGTCCCTTTGGAGTTGATGTATCCAGTGGCGTTGAAGAGCGCCCGGGTATCAAAAGTCAGACCGAAATTGCCCGCTTCGTAACCGCTGCGCGCAATCTGGTGAGCGGGCGGGCAATGCCCGCGCAGAAGGAGATCTCATGACAGCCCCCCCGATCGACAGTGAGCGCCTGCTCGCCGATTCCATCGCCGGCAAATTCCCGGATGCCCAGGGCCGCTTCGGCCCCTTCGGCGGGCGCTACGTGCCCGAAACACTCATCTCCGCGTTGGAACGGCTCGAGGAAGGCATCCGCAAACACTTGCACGCCAGCGATTTCCAGCTCGAATACCAACAGCAGCTGAAAAGCTGGGTAGGCCGTCCGACCGCCCTGACGTACGCAGCAAGACTCTCAGCGCGCTGGGGCGCCAAGGTCTGGCTGAAACGCGAAGATCTTGCCCACACAGGCGCGCATAAGATCAACAACGCCATCGGCCAGGCGCTGCTTGCCAAGCGCCTGGGCGCCAAGCGCATCGTTGCCGAGACCGGCGCAGGGCAACATGGAGTGGCGAGCGCGGCTGCATGCGCTCGTCTCGGCCTGCCCTGCACCGTCTACATGGGCGCAGTCGACATGGAGCGCCAGGCGCCCAATGTTGGAAGGATGCGGCTTCTCGGCGCGACTGTAGTGCCCGTCACCACCGGCGATCGGACGTTGCGCGCGGCCATTGACGAGGCTCTGCGCGACTGGGTTGCCGACCCGCTGGATACCTACTACCTGATCGGCTCGGCCGTTGGGCCGCATCCCTATCCGTATCTCGTTCGCGAGCTGCAGGCAGTTATTGGCCGCGAGGCACGCGCCCAGATGCTCGAAGATGCGGGCGGCCTGCCGGACGTGTTGATTGCATGCGTGGGGGGAGGGTCAAACTCTATCGGTGCTTTCCACGCGTTCGTGCCGGACAAGTCTGTAGCCATCATTGGCATTGAAGCGGGCGGCCGCGGCAAAGGCCTCGGAGAGAACGCCGCAACTCTCTCGTACGGTAGTCCGGGCGTGTTGCAAGGCAGCTTCTCGATGCTGTTGCAAGATCAGGATGGTCAGATCCAGGAGACACATTCTGTCTCGGCGGGCCTGGACTATCCGGGCGTCGGACCGGAACACGCACTGTTACTTGCTGCGGGCCGCGTTCGCTATCAGACCGCATCGGACGAAGAAGCACTCGAAGCCGTGAAGGCCTGCAGCGAATACGAAGGAATCCTCCCGGCGCTGGAAAGCGCACACGCACTGATCGGTGCGAAGCAATGGGCGGCCAAACATCCCGGCGATCGCATTCTGGTTTGCCTTTCCGGGCGCGGCGACAAAGACATGCCTACCCTGCAGAACACCCTGCTGGCAGGTGCGCAATGAAACCGCGAGACCGTATCAGCGCGGCCCTGCGTGCAGCCCGCGAGCCAGCTCTGGTCGCGTTCCTGACTGCCGGCTACCCCAGCAAGAACCGGTTCCGCGAGCACCTCCAGGCGGTGGCTGCCGGAGCGGATGTCGTCGAGATCGGCGTGCCGTTTACCGATCCGATGGCGGACGGTGTAACCATACAGCGCTCGAGTCAGGCTGCCTTGGCCCAAGGAGTCAGCTTGCGTTGGATTCTTGCCGAGCTGGAAGCAATGCCCCGCCTCGAAGCACCTCTCCTGCTCATGAGCTACCTCAATCCACTCCTGGCTTATGGCCTGGATCATCTGGCGGAAGCAGCAGTGCGCGCGCACGTGACGGGCTTCATAGTGCCGGACCTGCCATACGACGAGAGTAGCGATCTGCGTAAAGCGCTGGATGCGCACGGGATCGCAATGGTTCAAATGGTCACTCCGGTCACCAAGCCCGAGCGGGTGAAACAACTCTGCGACAGCAGCCAGGGCTTCGTGTATGCGGTCACCATGACCGGTACGACCGGCAAGAATGTGGCCGTACCCGAGGAAGTGATGGAGTATCTTGATCGCGTGCGCGCGTTGGCCAAGGTTCCCGTGTGTGCAGGTTTTGGAATTCGCAGCCACGATCAGGTGGCGCGTCTGCGCGGGCACGTCGATGGTGTTGTCGTAGGCTCGGCACTGGTAGAAGTCCTCGAGCGCGGCGACAATCCAACCGAGTGGCTCAGGGCATTGCGCGGATCGTGAGATGAACGGCAGTACAAGGGAGAAGGAGTGACCGGCGACCCAGGAGCCGGCAAACATTGGAAGCTCGCGGCATTGCTCGCCGCCCTGTCCATGGTCAGTCCGTTCTCGATCGATACCTTCTTTCCATCCTTTCATGCTATTGCAGCCGACTTTGGCCTGAGCAAGTGGGCCGTCCAGCAAACGCTGACAGTCTACATGCTGCCGCTGGCGATCATGTCCCTCGTGCAGGGCCCGCTGTCCGATGCAGTGGGCCGCCGTCCTGTGATTCTGGCGGGGCTGTCGGTTTACACCCTGGCCTCCGTCGGCTGCACGCTCGCGCCCAACTTCGGCACCCTGCTCATGTTCCGGGCCTTACAGGGAATCAGCGCGGGTGTAGGTATGATCGTCGGCCGCGCGGTGATCCGGGATCTGTTCGAGGGACCACAGGCACAGAGGCTCCTGAGCCTCGTCACCATGCTCTTCGCGTTCGCCCCAGCCCTGGCGCCCATCATTGGCGGCTGGCTCCATGTCACGTTGGGATGGCACGGCGTGTTTGGATTCATGGCCCTGTTTGGCGCCGTCCTCGGAATCGGGACTTACGCCACCCTGCCCGAGACACATCCGAAGGAGAAGCGTCCGCACCTGCACGTGGCCAGCCTCGCGCGCACCGCCTGGAGCATAGTTCAGCATCGCGAGTTCCTGTTACTCGCGATGGCCATGGGCGCGAATTTCGCCGCCCTGATGAGTTTCATTGGAGCCGCGCCCGCCGTGGTCGAAGACCACTGGCACCTGAGCGAGACTCAGTTCGCAAACCTCTTCATCCCGGTCATTGGCGGGCTCATCACAGCCGCCTTCATCTCCGGCCGCATGGCCGGCCGCTTCACCTACGCACAGCAATCCCACCTGGGGTTCATACTCGCGTTGACCGGAGCGGCTCTCATGACGCTGTTGCACGCAATATTCACAGCTCCCCCCATCCTGGTCCAACAGCTCATGCTCGCCGTGATCGCCTTTGGAGTACAGCTGGCCGGACCCACACTGAGCCTGCGGATGCTCGATCTGTATCCTCTGGCCCGCGGCTCGGCTGCCTCGGTCCAATCATGCGTGTCGATTGCGATGGGCGCGCTCGTGTTTGGCCTGATATCGCCCATCCTGAGCGGCTCGATGCTGACACTTGCGGCAGGCTCGTTCACAGCAGCACTGGTCGCCTTCGCACTGTGGCACCTGGCCCAACGAAACCGCCGCCCGGAGCCGGTCGGATCGCCGTCGTCGCAGTGAGGGCTTAGGCGACCGCAACAGCGTTCGTCAGCCAGACAGGCGCGTTACACCTGGGGCATAACTCGCCGTTGTAAAGATCGCTTTCCGGCCGCACCCGCGAGCTCCGCGATGCGCATAGCCTGCGCAGGCGGCAACACCTGGTACTGCGGATTGGTAGCGAGACGTCGCTCAACCACGCTCAGCGCCTCGCCAGTCGCCCGCTTCGCCAACAGAAGCGCGACGAACTCATTCGCGAGCCGGTCCGCCGGCCGGACATCATCCCACTTCGAAGCAGCTTCCAGCACCGCGCGATACTCCACGAGCAGGGACTCATTCCGCGGGCTGCCTGGCGCATTCCTTTCTGCCGTGTTGTTTTCTCGCGGATCGTTCGCCTGCCCATGCTCCCGCAGCCACGTCTCGATCTGCTGCCAACCCTCCAACGGTTTGCGAACCCGAAAGCCGGTGTACGCCCGGTCCAGCATCCGGCCGCGTTCCACCGCATGCTCGCGCGCATCGCGTTCCGCCAGTCTTTCCTGGTGAGTTTTACTCTCGATCCCCAGTTCCAGCCGATGCTCGAACATCGCTCCCCCTACCAGCGCGGCGGTCAGCAGGAACATCATCTGTACCGCAATCAACGCAAATCCCGTCGAGACACCGTGCACTACCATCCAGTAGCAGGCACCCGCGGCCACTAGCGTTACAGCATTGAGCAGAACGTAATCCCGCCCCAATGCCCTGATCAATGCGAACAGCGTGGGTGGCCAGATGGCCTGAAACGGATTTCGAGTCACTCCAAGTACGGCAAGGTTCGCCGGCAACACCCAGGTCAAAACGATGACAGCGCACAGTGCCGCCGCAAGCCCCGCATGCCTCTGCAAAGCTATGACCAGCATACCCTCAGCAACAATGAGCAGCGCCAGCACCAGGGGACGTTGCTCGCCAATGGGATTGACCATCTCAACGGACAACACCGGCGGCTCGGCCTCGCCGGCCACGATGGAATCGAGTACCACGAAACAGTACTTGAAGAACCAGGACAGCAGCAGAAAACCAAGCGGGATTCCCGGCAAGCCCGCCTTGGAGGCCAGCAGCAGCCCGATCGAGAATGTGACCACCAGCAGCAGCGGTGTGCCGCGCAAGGGAAGAAGAAAGTAACGCTTCACTGAAAGGATAGCCTCCGGAGCCCGTTGGGCCTGGATCCGAAGAGCCTACGCGCCCTCGGTAGACTCGGCGGGCACGCTGCTGCCCATCCGTGCCGAGCGCCAGCCGCCATACTTGTAGTACAGCACCGCGAGGACAGTGGCAAAGAGGGAGGAGAGCGGAAAGCTCCACCACACTGAATCCACACCCAGCCGTTCGATGAACGCCTCAGCCAACGGAATACGTACCCCGAGCAACGCCAGGATCAGAGTCAGCAACGGCGCCATGACCGCACCCGTCGCCCGGACTACTCCGAACAGAACCAGAGTTATGCCGAAGAACATGAACGAGGGCGTCACAATCCGGTTGATATGGATCGAGGCTTGCATCGCAGCGGAGGCGGGCGGCAGGAACAACGCGTAGGCGTGACTTGCAAACAGCTCGAGCACCAGAACGATGGAGCCGGTCAGAAGCAGGGCGTACAGAACCCCGACCCGCGCAACCGAGGCGACGCGATCCCACTTTCCGGCACCGACGTTTTGCGCCGCCATGGAGGACACCGCCATGCCAACTGCGTACGCCGGCATCTGGATGTAGTTCCACAGTTGCAGCGAGGCGCCGTAAGCCGCAGCCGTATCCACGCCGAAGTGATTGACAATGGAAATCATCAGCACGCCGCTCAGTGCCAATACGAGCATCTGCGCGCTCATCGGAATGCCTTTCTTGACGAGGGTCCCGACGATCGTCCAGTTCAAACGCAACATCGCCAACTCGTCCTTGTGGAGCACGAGCGGATGCCGCCGCCGATACAGATGCATCACGAGCGCCGTCAGGCTGATCGCCTGCGACACGAAGGTGGCCAGCGCCGAGCCTGCGATTCCAAGCCGCGGAAAAGGGCCCAGTCCGAAGATGAAGACCGGGTTCAAGGCAATATCAATCGCCACCGACAGCAACATGAAGTAGAACGGCGTCTTGGAGTCGCCCCAAGCGCGTAACACCGACATCACGAACGCATACATGTACAGGCACGGAAGCGCGAGAAAGATCACCCTCATGTAGGCGATCGCCAAAGGCAATGAGGCCGCGGGCGTCTTCATTGCGATCAGGATGGGCTCGCAGATCACCAGGCCGATGATCGCCATCGCCACCGAGATGCCGAAGAAAAACGTCGCGCTGGTGCCCACCACGCGTTTGGCTTCGCGCATGTCGTTGGCGCCGATGCTGTGCCCGAGCAGGATGCCGCCGGCCATCGCAATGCCAAACGCCGCGCCGATGAGCAGAAACATGACCGTATTGGCAATCGACGTCGCCGTGAGCGCGGCCTCGCCCAGGAAGCGCCCCACCCAGATCGAGTTCACCGAGCCGTTCAACGACTGCAGCACGTGAGCAAACAGAATCGGAAGCGCGAACTGCAGTAGTCCGCGGCTGATAGAGCCTTCGGTCAAGGAGCGGGGGCGTTGCATGATCGAAGACTAGCCTATGCCCGCCTCATGGCGACCACCAGCCACACCGTCCCCGCCGCGCTCAGCACCCAACCCGGCCAGGCACCGCCCCCGTTCACGCCCAGCCACACGAGCCCGCCCAGCAGGATCGAGGCCCCGACAGTGACCGCATCCCGCCTGCGCCCCGCCTTGCGCAACTCCGTCCGGATCTCCTCAATAGCAGGCGATTCCACCTGCATATGCAGCTGGCCCCCCTGCGAGCGATGCACAGCAGCCTTGAGCACTGACGGCAGCGCACGCGCAGCCTCCAGCAGCTCGGGCATCTGCGTTCGCAGGCTCCTGAACACCTGCCGCACGCCAACCCGCTCGCGCATCCACTCGCGCAGGATCGGACTCGCTGTCTTCCAGATATCCAGTTGCGGATACAGGTCGCGCCCGAGCCCTTCGACGTTGAGAAGCGTCTTCTGCAGCAGAATCAACTGCGGCTGCACCTGCATGTCGAAGCGGCGCGAAATCTCAAACAGCCGCACCAGGATCTGCCCGAACGAAATATCCTCCAGCGGCCGGTCGAAAATCGGCTCGCACACCGTGCGGATCGCCGACTCCATCTCATCCACCCGCGTACCGGTCGGCACCCATCCCGATTCCACGTGCAGCAGCGCGACACGCCGGTAGTCACGATCGAACACCGCGAGAAAGTTCTCGGCCAGGTAGTTCTGATCACGCGGATCGAGCGTTCCAACAATGCCGAAGTCCACCGCCGCATACTGCGGATTACGCGGATCGTCCACCCGCACGAAGATGTTGCCCGGGTGCATGTCCGCGTGAAAGAAATTGTGGCGGAACACCTGCGTGAAGAAAATCCGCACCCCGTTTTCCGCGAGCTGCGCGATGTCGGTTCCAGCCGCGCGCAGCCGCTCCATGTCACTGATCGGAACGCCATGGATGCGCTCCATCACCATGACATTGATGCGGCAGTAATCCCAGTGGATTTCCGGCACATACAGCAGATCGGAGCCGAGGAAGTTGCGCTTGAGCTGCGAGGCATTGGCCGCTTCGCGCATCAGGTCGAGCTCATCGAGAATGGTCTTCTCGTACTCCGCCACGATCTCGAGCGGCCGCAGCCGGCGGCTCTCACTCCAGTAGCGCTGCGCAAGCCCGGCGAGCGCATACAAAACTTCGAGATCACGCTTGATGACCTCGCTCATGCCCGGCCGCAACACCTTCACGACAACCTCCGTGCCATCACGAAGGTTGGCTGCGTGAACCTGAGCGATGGAGGCTGCGGCGAGCGGCGTCTCGTCAAAGCTTGAAAAGGTCTCGGTGACGGGCCGCCCATGGGCGCGCTCGATCAGCTCCCGCGCAATGGCGCCCGGGAACGGCGGCACGCGATCCTGTAGTTTCGCCAGCTCGTTTGCGATATCCGCGGGCAGAAGGTCACGCCGCGTTGAGACTGCCTGGCCGAATTTCACGAAGATCGGGCCCAGCTCCTCCAGCGCGAGCCGAAGCCGCTCGCCACGGTCGGCGCGACGCTTGCGCTCGAACCACACACCGGGGGACAGGAAAAAAAGAAATCGCAGCGGCCGGTACAGATGAGTGGCCCGGACGAAGTCATCCAGGCCGTGCTTCAGCAGCACACGTTGAATCTGGATCAGCCGTGCAAGAACACGGAGCTTCACGGGCGGGTCAGAAGATCGATGCGCGCCGCGAGACGATCAACGTCTTCACGCAATGTATCAACGCCTTGCAGGAATTGCTCGGCTTCGGTGCGCGGGACCAGATCTCGCCGCTCGTGGCCCAGGTACTCGGCGACATTGCGCACGGTCGTTGCAGCGGCCTTCTGGGTAAAACCCAAAGCCGCGCGTGCAAAACGTCCAAGCTGATGCGCGGGCACATCGCCCAACACGAGCGACAGCTCCTCTTCGAGATCGGGTCTGAGCAAGAGCGCCAGCTCGCGAAATTTCTGCGCAAGCTCGGCGTCACCGTCAATCCGTACGTCACCTCGCTGCAGCACGGCTTCAGGAGCAGGCCCCGACAGCGCCAGCAGGCTGAGCGGCCCACCCGAAATGATCGCATCAGGTGGCAGCATGCCTGCGGCTGTACCCTGAACCGTACCCGCCGTGACCACGAGCAACTTCAAGGCATCACCGGTAGATTCAACGAGCACATAGCTGCCGTTCGCCAGAGCCGGCACGATCTCGATGGCCACTCGTCGCCCTGCCAGCTCAGCACACAGCTGCTGCGCGCGAGGCGAGCGCGGCAAGCCACGATTCAGCACATTTTCAAGGGTAGAAGTCAGCATCGGCCGGCCGGAAACACAGTGCGCGCGATCCTATACCGCGCCCGCCCCGTCCGCCATCGAAACGCCTCTGCAGGTGCGAGCCGTACCGGGGCCCACCAGGCGCCGCTCAGTCAGTCTCCCGGATCGCCTGCCGCTTACCGCGCCGCTTCGTCACACAGGCACCTGGTTACGGGCGCCGCCGCCTGCGAGGTTTGCGCGCCCCTTTGGTCGGATCATCGTCCCGGCACCCCGCGCTCACCAGGAACCCATAGAACGCCTTGATGCATGACATGGACACAGTGAGGTACTCAGCCACATCCTGTTCCGTCGCGCTGATCAGCGTCTTGTGCTTCGCCTCGATCAGCCAGCGATCGAACGCATCCAGATCGGCTCGATACGCCGAGAGCATGCCCTTCGGCAATCCCTGTTCGATGCACAGCACATCGAAGAAACGCCGGATCATGTCCTCAGAGATTCCCGACCACGGATCGGCCGCAGCCGGTGAGTCAGCGGCCCCAACATGGACATGATCAATCGTGGGAATGAACTGCTTCATGCTAGGGCCAACTCGTCCCTGTGTCGGTATTGTGTATGCGCGGCGCCGGCCGCGACTCTAAATGCGCGGCGCGGGCCGCGACTTCCAGATGGCGGCCGCGGCCGCTCAAGGTGCCGATGTGGCCGGACCGCTCGAATGAATGTCTGTCAGATAGCGGTCCACATCAGCCAGGTAGTCCTTCAGCAATTCGTGCGCCTTCACTGTGAGCGCCACAAAATCGCGCCGGCCATCGCGCGCATCAGGCACCCGGTCAACATAGCCGCGCGCCGTCAGCTCACCGATCCGTCGCAGCGAAGTGGTTGCTGAAACCCCGGGAATCGAAATGGTCAGCGCCGAGACTGACAGCTTGTGCTCGCCCTGTTCCGTGCGCAGCAACTCGAGCAGCAGCTCCCAGGCGACATCATCGAGTTTGTGCTCGTCATAGCGGCTGCGCAGCCGGCGCAGCCGCTCGATCGTATCGAGCACAGGCACCTTGGCCTTACGTGCCGTCGCCTCGGCAGCTCCTGGAAGGGCGTGCTGGGCCACATCCGGCGCACGGCCACGATGGATCAGGCGGTCCTGGCGCGCCCGCTCGAGCGCGCGGCTCACGGCAGCCACCAGGTCCGCGGTGCTGACGGGCTTTACCAGAAAATCGCAGGCGCCCCCGCGCAACGCGCCGATCGCCGACTCCAGAGACGGCTGTGCGGTGAGCAGCAGCACGCGCGGCGTCGGACGGCCTAGCGGAGTCTCGCTCAAGGCCTGCGCGAATTGCAGCCCGTTCATATGAGGCATGTACAGGTCGGTCACCACCACGGCGATCTCATCTTTGGCCGCAACGATCGACAGAGCCTGCTTCGGATCACTGCTCGTGCAGCAGTTGAAGCCCGCACCACCCAGTGCGCGCTCCAGGACTGTCAGCGTCGTGAGATCGTCGTCGAGAAGAAGGATAGCCTCTTTCATGTCGCAGTCTGTGGCTTACGCTGATCCCAATATAACAACGTTTTCCTGAAATCCATTCCTGCCGGCGTTCGCCGACACGTTGACCGGCTTTCGCCGACACATCGAAGCGTAGCGTCCGCGACCTGCGCAGTCACGGTCACAAGTCTCATTGCCCGTCCGCCCGCGGTCAGCCCGACTCTGTTGTTATGGCCCCCGTCAGGTCGCGGGCCCGCGACGTAAGCCGCACCATACAGTGTCGGCCATGTTCATCGGCCATGTTCATCAAAACAGGGGTGAGTCAGGACCTGTAGCCGCGATGGACTGCGACGATTCCACCGGCGAGGTTATGGTATCGGCAACCGTCGAGTCCCGCGGATTTAAGCATTTCCAGCAAGGCTTCCTGGCCGGGATGCATGCGGATCGACTCCGCCAGATAGCGGTAGCTGGCCTCATCCCGCGCGACCAGCTTGCCGATTAACGGCAGCACGCGGAAGGAGTATGTGTCATATAACGGCTTCAAGCCCGGCAGGACCGGCTGCGAGAACTCCAGAACGAGCAGTTGGCCGCCCGGCTTCAACACCCGGCGCATCGAGGCGAGCGCGGCCGGCTTGTCAGTGACGTTGCGCAATCCAAAGCCGATAGTGATGCAATCGAAACTTGAATCTGCAAACGGCAGATGCTCCGCGTTCGCCTGCACATAACGCACGTTGCCGGCGTTGCCCGCATCGAGGAGGCGTTCCCGTCCCCGGCCCAGCATGGCCGCATTGATGTCAGTGAGCACCACGAGGCCCTTCTGGCCCACCTGCTTCGCAAGTCCCGCCGCGAGATCGCCGGTACCGCCCGCTACGTCCAGCGCACTCTGTCCAGGACGTAGATTGGCCAGCGACAGCGTGAATTGCTTCCACAGCCGGTGGGCACCCCCTGACATAAGGTCGTTCATCAGGTCGTAGTTGCCCGCAACCGAGTCGAAAACGCCACGTACGCGCCGTGCCTTCTCCCGCCAGGGAACGCGCTCGAAGCCGAAGTCCGTAGAGCCCTTATCTGCCATTAGCCGTGCTTACCGATTCTCTCCAGACCTCATTATGGCACTGCGAACAGCCCCCAGTGGATGCTCCTCAAGTGGCCGCCGTTGCGCCCTGCTCTCAGCCTTCTGTACGGGAATTCGCCGGCTGCGCTTTTTTTTGTTGCTTTTTTGAACCAGCGCTGCGCAGAATCGGCACGGATACGGGGGTCTTGAGACGGAAAAGGGCCGGGCCTTAAAAAGCCCGGCCTTTTTCTTGCCCGGCGCCAGGCATGTTGCAGCGCCCGCGCGAACTGCTTGTTCCAGCTTAAGATTCTGATGTCGGTTCCCAGACACACTGCTAGCATCGGTGGTATGGGGAATGCGGACACTGAGCCTTCCGTGGGCGGTGCGAGCGGGCCGGCGGATCAACTGGGACGGGCCGCACTCGTAGCCGCCGAGCTGGTGCGCGCGCAATACCGCAATATCCCGACCGCGGTCACGGTCAACGCCATCATCGCAGCCCTGCTGTGCCTCGCTCTCCAGGAGACCGTCTCCATGGAGCGGCTGATCTGGTGGCTGGGCGCGATCTATGTGGTCGCCGCCATCCGCTTCTTCGTCTGGTACTGGTTCAGAAGGACCCCCCTGACCGCCCCCACGATCCAGCAGTGGCGACGGTTTGCGCTCCTCGGTTCCGGCGTAAACGGATTGACGTGGGGGCTGGGCGGCATTGTGTTGTACGCACCGCATAGCCCGGCCAGCCAGTTCCTGCTGCTCATCACGCAATTTGGAATGGGCGCCGGGGCTGCTTACGCCTCCGCACCCGCCTTCGCGGCCGTCATGGCCTACATCCTCCCGAGCGTAATGCTCTCGTCCGTTCCGTTCTTCATGGAAGGCGATTCAGTACACGTAACGCTCGGCGCCATGCTGTTCGTGTTCGTGGCCGCCGCTACTCACTTTACCTACGGCATCTCCCGCACGATCGCCCGCGCCATTGCTCTTCGATTCGAAAATATCGATCTCATCCAGGAACTGCGAAACCAAACGCTGGCTGCCGAGCAAGCCCGCGAGGCAGCGGAGGAAGCCAACGTGGCCAAGTCGCGCTTCCTGGCCGCGGCAGGACACGACTTGCGTCAGCCGCTGCATGCGCTGGGCTTTTTTGTCGACGCACTGCAGGAGCACTCACTTCCTGCGGATGAGCGCGCGGTCGTCGCTAACATCCGACGTTCAGTGGACGCAATGGAAGATCTGTTTAACGCGCTCCTCGATGTTTCGCGGCTCGATGCAGGGATCGTGCGTCCCCGCATAACGACAATTCCCCTCGCGCCACTGATGGAGCGAGTGCGGGTCGAGTACGAGCCCGCAGCGCGCCAGAAAGACCTTTCACTCTCGGTAATGCGCAACTCGCTGTTCGTACGCAGCGACCCCGTGCTACTCGAACGAGTCATGAAGAACCTGGTGGCCAACGCAATTCGATATACCGACCGGGGCCGGGTGATTCTTGGCGCGCGGCGCACCCGTGCTGCAGTACGAATTGAAGTCTGGGATTCCGGACGCGGAATTCCCAAGGACAAGCATCGGGAGATTTTTCAAGAGTTCCGTCAACTAGACAATCCGCAACGCGACCGCCAAAAGGGGTTGGGCCTCGGGCTGGCCATCGTCGAACGGCTCCTGAAGCTCCTCGATCATTCACTGGAGCTGCGCTCGCAGCTCGGTAAAGGATCAATGTTTGCCATCTCGGCACCTCGCGGCCGACGCGAGGAGTTCGTGCCCGCGGAAGCGGACGGTCAGATCTTCGTCGACCGTGATGTAGCCAACTCGTTGATTCTGTTGGTTGATGACGAACCCGACGTGCGGGACAGCATGCTCGCGCTGCTCGGCAAATGGCGTTGCGAAGTCATTGCCGCTGAATCCTGCACACAGATGCTGGAGAAACTCGTCACTGTGCAGCGCATGCCCGATCTCATCGTCGCCGATTACCGGCTGCAGGGCGAAGAGAATGGCATCGATGTTGTGGCGCGCTTACGCGAGGAATTCAACGCACAGGTCCCCGCATTGCTCATTACAGGCGATACGGGGATGGAGCAGTTAAGAGAAGCTGAAGAGAGCGGCCTGCACGTTCTTCACAAACCCCTGAATCCCTCCCGGCTGCGAGCGCTGATCGCAAATCTGCGCCGGGAGCGGATGCGGGCAGCTTGAGGGTTGAGCAGCCAAGGGAGGTGCGGCGATGGACCCTGTCGAACTACTTGCGCGGCGCCGGCGCGGCGCCGGCTTTGGCGCGCCGCTCCAGGTAGCGCGCCCAGTTCACAGCCTGATCCCGTCCGAGCTCGTGCAGGTACCGCCAGGTGAACAGGCCGGTGTCATGGCCGTCATCGAACACAATTTTGACGGCATATTGCCCGACGGGCTCAACAGCACGGACACCCACGTTCTCCTTGCCCAGCACCAGCACTTCCTGCCCCGGGCCATGTCCTTTGACTTCGGCGGAGGGCGAATGCACACGCAGGTACTCGAATGGCAGCTCAAACCGGCTACCGTCCGCAAAACACACTTCCAGCAGCCGGGATTTGCTGCGGACCTTGATTTCAGTCGCGACAGGATCACTCATATATCCATCAGTATACGGGGAGTCCGGCTGACCCACGCTCGCCTCGTGACGGCGATCATGAGTCAGCCTGGCTCCCAGGGTCTATAGACCATGGGCCGCTGCTGATAGGATCGCGCGCAATGCAGACACTGGATGTCAATTCCCCCTTACGCCCGGCCGCGGCCGCCGCTCTCGAGCGATCGCTGCTGATCCGCGCCGAGCAGATTCGCGCGCAGTTCCGGATTATGCCCGGCGCCGTCATCGGCTCCGCGCTCGTTGCAACGGTCGTTGTTGCGATGCTTTATGACAGGCTGAGCCTCGTTGCGATCCTGCCGTGGCTGGCCGGCATTTACATTCTGTCGCTGGCCCGCATTGCACTGTGGCGTTGGTTCAAGCAGGCAAATCCAGCCGCATCGAACATTGCCCGCTGGGGACGGCTCGCCATTACAGCAGCTGGCCTCTCGGGCCTGTTGTGGGGAGTTGGCGGAATCGTCCTCCACGACCGCACGAGCCTGTCGCACCAGCTGTTCTTACTGGTCGCCACGACCGGCCTCGGTTTTACCTCCACATACATGACCGCGCCGCTGATGCCGGCATTCCTGGCGTTCGTTTGCCCGAGTTTTCTGCTGTCGGCCGTGCCCTTCCTGCTCGATGGCGACCGGACGCATCTCGCGATCGGCGTTGCCACGGTGCTGCTGTTGCCGATCGTGGTGCAATTCGCCGCGCGCGTCTGCCGGGCGTTTCTGGAGTCAGTGAACGTACGGTTACAGAACTCGGACCTGATGGAAGAGCTGCGCCGACAGAAGGAGGCTGCCGAAGAAGCCAACGTAGCGAAATCACGCTTCCTCGCCGTGGCCAGCCACGATCTGCGGCAACCGCTGCATGCGCTGGGCCTTTTCGTCCAAGCGCTCCAGGAGTCTACGATTGCTTCGCAGGAACGGCACCTCGTCGGCAACATCCGGCGCTCCGTCGATGCCATGGAAGTGTTGTTCGATGCGCTGTTGGATATTTCCCGGCTGGATGCCGGCGTCGTGCGGCCGCGCTTCGAGACAATCGGGCTCGCCTCAGTATTCGATCGCCTGAGCTTCGAGTACGGGCCCGTCGCCAAACAGAAAGGCCTGTCGTTGCGAGTCATGAAGACAGCGGCGTTCGTCTGTACCGATGCTTCGTTGTTTGAACGAATCATCCGCAACCTCGTATCGAACGCCATCCGGTACACCGATCGGGGTGGCCTCCTGCTCGGTTGCCGGCGTCAGGATGGCGGACTCAGGGTCGAAGTGTGGGACACCGGGCGCGGTATCGCACCCGACAAGCATCGCGAGATCTTCCGCGAGTTCGCGCAGCTGGATCCTTCCGATCGAGACCCCCACAAGGGGCTCGGTCTGGGACTCGCAATCGTCGAGCGGCTGGCCAAGCTCCTCGACCATGAGGTGCGCCTGCGGTCGATTCCCGGCAAGGGATCCTTATTCTGCGTCAGCGTGCCCCGCGGCCGCGAACAGGACGTGATCGCCAATAGCGCGGTTGAACACACGACAGCCTTCGATCTGAGCGGTGTTCTGATCCTCGTCATCGACTCGGACCCCGCAGTGCTGCAGGCGATGGAAACGCTGCTCGCCAAGTGGAACTGCGACGTCATCGCAGCCTCATCGGCTGAGGAAATCAAGAGCAGGCTGCCCCTGGTCCCGCGCGTGCCGAGCCTGATCATTTCCGACTACCGGCCGCGCGCGCCCGCGACGTTAGGCGCAGGCCCCACGCTGGCCGTCATTGACATGCTGCGCAGCGAGTTCAACACCGAAATACCCGCGGTGTTGTTGACCGGTGATACCGAGCGCACGACGCGCGATCAGGAAGTCGCGGGTCTACCCGTGCTGCACAAGCCGCTCAACCCGGCGCGGCTACGTACGTTGATAGCGAATCTGCTTAGAATGGACGAAGCGCACGAGCGTCCACGGCGCGCCAGCTGAAGGTGATGCTAACGGCCCGCCCTGGCGGCGAGCCCTCCTGATCAGGTGGTGATCATCCCCACTCGTCGGGCGACGAGTACCGCCTGAGTCCTGTTCACCACTCCTAAGACCTTGAAGATGGCGGTGACGTGCGCCTTGACCGTCTTTTCCGACAGCCCCAACTCAGTGGCGATCTGCTTGTTGGTCTTGCCCTGGCACACCCGTGAGAGCACCTCGAGCTGGCGTAGCGTCAGCAGCGCGACGTCAGGCTCGGCAGCAGATGTCGCATCCCCGAGGGCACCGGGCAGAGCATGCGAAACAGGGGGCCCGGATGACTGCAGGGCGAGCGGTACGGTCACGTTGCCTTCCAGCACCTGCTGCAGCACTTCGATGAGCACGCGCGTCGCAGCTGACTTCGGCACAAACCCCATCGCCCCCGCGTTGATCGCGTGGCGGACATTCTCGGGCTCCTCGAGAGCTGACAGCACGACGACCGGCAGAGACGGCAGCCGCTCGTGGAGTTTGCCGATAAGGTTGAATCCACTCATGCCCGGTAGAGCGAGATCCAGCAACACGAGGTCGAGGTCTGGATTTTCCGCGGCGAGGCCCAAGCCCTGCTCGGCATCACGCGCGGCCATGACAGTAACGTCATCCGCGAGGGATTCGAGGGCTGCTGAGACACCCTCTTGCACGAGAGGATGATCATCGATGACTAGTACTTTCAGAGGCATTTTTCTGGTGAGTTCAGTCAGTCAGTCTGCGGGCCGTCAGGCGTTGCGCCAAGTGGACCTTGGTCCCACTTGCTTGATTTGATGAGCTTGCTCGTGTTGCCGCTGTTACGCCACGAGGATCGGCACCAGCTTGAATATACCTCCGACATGCCTCGTTGCCGCGCGCCATTCGGGCGGGTAAGTCGTTTATTTGGCGATCGTGAGACATGTCGCAATTTGCCGGCGCTGCTCGGTTGCGACAGCGAGGCTACACCTACGTACAACGACGCTACACAGTCGTACAACGGTTCACCTTGGTCTGGAATCGCACCGCGTGGTTGGGTGTAGGATCAGACACATGTCTTCCCAGGACGTCCCAAACGGCTCGTTGGCGTCACACGCGGATCGCGCGTTGCTGATTGCGGCCGAAAAAGTCCGCATTCAATACCGGAATATGCCCACTGCCTTCATTGGAAGCGCAGTGATCTGCAGCCTGATGGGGTTCGCTCTCGCCAAGGGCGCCGGGCTTGCGAAAGTCCTCTGCTGGATGGCTGTTGTCTACACCTGGGTGGTAGCGCGAATGATCCAATGGCGCGCCTTCAACAGGGTCAAACCGTCGCCCGCGGACATGCGCGTGTGGCGCCAGCTGGGGATTGCCGGTTCCGCTGTGGCCGGCCTGATCTGGGGTGTAGGAGCTATGGTGCTCTACGTGCCGGACGGCCTCGGACATGACGGCCTGGCTTACCAGTTCTTCCTGGTAATGGGCCTCGTTGGAATGGGCGCGGGCTGCGTATACGCGTCCGCTTCCGTCGTGCCGTCCTTCTTTGCGTACTTCTACCCCAGTATGTTGCTGCCGGCAGTACTGTTTCTGCGTGTCCACGATTCCCTGCATTTCATCACCGGCCTCCTGATGCTCGTCTACGTGTCGTTGATGACGCCGTTCGCGCTGCGCGTATATCGCCTCATCGATGAGTCCATCAAGTTGCGCTTCGAGAACCTCGGGCTGATCGGCGAGCTCCGCGAACAGAAAGACACGGCCGAAGATGCGAACATCGCCAAGTCCCGCTTCCTGGCGGCGGCAAGTCATGATTTGCGGCAGCCCCTGCACGCACTCGGTCTCTTCGTACAGGCACTGCAGGAGACACCGCTGGCAACCCGCGAGCGCCAGGTGATCGGCAACATCCGCAGGTCGGTCGATGCCATGGAGGAGCTCTTCAATGCGCTTCTCGATATCTCGCGGCTCGATGCCGGGGTGGTGCAGCCCCACATAACAACCATCCCGCTTGCGGCAGTCTTCGATCGCGTCCGCTTCGAGTACGGCCAGATTGCGCGTCAGAAACGCCTGTCACTGAGCGTCGTGAAGACGTCTTTATTTGTGAGAAGCGATCCTTCACTGCTAGCCCGTCTGATCCGCAATCTGCTTTCCAACGCCGTCCGCTATACAGACTCGGGCGGTGTTGTGCTCGGATGTCGGCGCATGGGTTCAGAAGTACGCATCGAAGTCTGGGATACCGGCAAAGGCATTCCCGTCGACCGACACGAGGAGATTTTTCAGGAGTTTTATCAGCTCGATAATCCCGAGCGCGATCGGCGCAAAGGGCTGGGCCTGGGACTCGCCATCGTAAAGCGCTTGGCAAAGCTGCTGAACTATCACGTGGGCCTGCGTTCCGTGGTGGGCAGAGGCTCGATGTTCTCCATCACCCTGCCACGGGGCTGCCGGGAGGACTACGTGCCCGCAGAGAGCAGTGCCGAATCTGCGGCTTTCGACCTGTCCCACGCTCTGGTGCTCGTCATCGATGATGAAGCGGCGGTGCAGGAGGGCATGGCGGCCCTGCTGCGCAGATGGAAGTGCGACGTTCTCACGGCCGGCTCGGGCGCCGAGATGCTGAGCAAGCTGGTCGCTGTAGAACGGCTACCAGACCTCATTGTCTCGGACTACCGCCTGCGGGACAACGAGAACGGCATTCAGGTCGTTGAGGCCCTGCGCAGCGAGTTCAACGTAGATATCCCCGCGCTACTGGTCACCGGCGACACTGGCCCGGACCGCCTGAGGGACGCCGAGGCGAGCGGATTACCCATCCTCCACAAGCCCCTGAACCCAGCGAGGCTGCGTACGCTGATCGCCAACCTGCTGCGGGAGCACACCCGTGCAGCTTGAGGCGCACACGTGGCGCGGTACGGCCGCCAAAACGCAGACCGGCCGGCAGCGGGATGGCCACGCCCCCGGTCCGGCCATCTCGCCCTCGCTGGGGCCGCCTTTTGCGCGGGTCGCCGCCCGCTCACCGTCGGTCCGGTGTGTCCCTCGCGGGGCACCCGTGCGACGCATGCGTCGCACCCTCCCATATGGCTGGACTCAGCCCCGGTCCGGCCATCTCGCCCCCGCTGGGGCCGCCTCCCGCATGGCTGGACTCAGTCTAAAATCAGAAAACTGTTCCTATTTCAGGGCACACTTGTCACTCATGGTGACATTCTGCAGCGCGCCTCTATACTCAGTCCCCCTGCACTAATAGGGGGCTCCGCCGACGCGGCTTTGAATGGAACCAACCGATACCTCGCGTCCCGACTACTACCATAAGGTCGTGGATTGCCAGTGGGCCTGTCCGGCTCACACCGATGTTCCCGAATACATCCGGCTGATCGCCCAAGGCCGCTTCACCGAGGCGTACATGGTGAATCGGCACTCGAATGTATTCCCGGGGATCCTGGGTAGAGTGTGCGATCGACCGTGTGAGCCGGCCTGCCGGCGCGGTCGCGTCGAGGAAAAACCCGTCGCCATCTGCAGGCTCAAGCGCGTTGCAGCGGACCACCGGGACGACGTGGCTGCGCTACTGCCGAAGATTCCCAAGCTCAAGAACGGCAGGCGGGTGGCCTGCATCGGCGCCGGAACGGCCTCGCTGACCGTCGCCAACGACCTCATGCCCCTCGGCTACCAGGTCACGATTTTCGAGCAGTACGGCGAGCCCGGCGGTCTGATGCGGACCAACATCCCTTCGTTCCGGCTGCCGGCGAAGGTGCTGGACGAAGAGATCGCGATGATCACCGCCATGGGCGTGGATCTGAAGCTCAACCACCCCATCACGAGCATGCGCGATCTGCTGGCCAACGGCGGCTTCGACGCCGTGTTTGTCGGCTCCGGCGCACCCAAGGGCAAGGAGCTGAAGCTTCCTGGCCGGGAAGCCGGCGGTGCCAACATTCACATCGGCATTGCGTGGCTCGAGTCGGTGGCCTTTGGCCATATCTCCAAGATTGGTGAGCGGGTGCTGATCATCGGCGTGGGCAACACGGCGATGGACTGTTGCCGCACCAGCCTGAGACTCGGCGCCAAAAACGTGAAAGTCATGGCGCGCAAACCCCGCGAGTTCTTCAAGGCTTCCGCGTGGGAGCTCGAGGACGCCGAAGAGGAAAGCGTCGAGATCGTCATCAATCGTTCGCCGAAGGCGTTTGTCCTCGAGAACGGCAAGCTGACGGGGATGATGTTCGACAAGATGGAATACGAGCTCGATGCGCAAGGGCGCATCACAGCCGAGCGCAACGTTGGCGAGGAGTTCCTGCCGGCAGACGATGTGATCCTCGCCATCGGCCAGGAAAATGCCTTCCCCTGGATCGAGCGCGACCTCGGAATCGAGTTCGACAAGTGGGATGTGCCCACCGTCGATAAGGTCACCTTTCAGTCGAGCCGTCCCGGAGTGTTCTTCGGTGGCGATGCCGCATTCGGGCCCAAGAACATCATCTGGGCGGTGGAGCACGGCCACCAGGCTGCGATCTCCATCCATCGGCATTGCGAGGGCCAGTCGGTCGCGGATCGGCTCGCCCCCGGGGTGAACCTGCAGAGCCGCAAGATGGGCATGCACGAGTGGTCGTACTCCAACGACTACGCGCCGGTCGAGCGTCGCCTGATGCCCCACGTGTCGCTCAAAGAGCGTTTCAAGAAACTCAACATCGAAGTGGAGCTCGGCTTCACTGCTGAGCAGGCTGCGCAGGAAGTGCAGCGCTGCCTCAACTGCGACGTGCAGACGGTATTCACAGCGAAGCTGTGCATCGAATGCGACGCTTGTATCGATATCTGTCCGGTCGATTGCCTGACAATCACGCAGAACGGCGAGGAAGGCGATCTACGTACCCGACTGAAGGCGCCTGCGGCGAACCTGACACAGCCCCTGCTCGTGTCGGCGGCGTTGCCACAGACCGGCCGTGTCATGGTGAAGGACGAAGACCTGTGTGTTCACTGCGGACTGTGCGCGGAGCGCTGCCCGACTGCGGCCTGGGACATGCAGAAGTCGTATGTGCGGTGGCCGCATGCCGCCGACGAATCGCGCGACTTGCAGGCGAAGGAACCGAAGATCGCCTGAAGGATCCGACCAGAAGGTTTTAGTCATGTCCCCAGCAACTTCAGCCCGTATCAATGACTTCGTGATCAAGATCGCGACGGTGAACGGCACCGGCTCGGCCAGCGCCAACTCGCTGCTGATGAAGTCGATCTTCCGAAGCGGCATACCCGTCATGGGGAAGAACTACTTCCCCTCCAACATCCAGGGTCTGCCGACCTGGTACGAAATCCGTGTGACCAAGGATGGGCACGTCGCCCGCTCCGGCCGTGTCGACATCATGGTTGCCATGAATGCTGAAACGTACGCCCGGGACGTGAAGGAAGTCTCTCCGGGTGGCTACCTCGTGTACGACTCCACGTGGCCGCGGCCCGCGCTGTTGAAGCGGGAGGACGTCACGGTCATTGGCGTGCCGCTGGCGCGGTTGTGCAATGAAAACTTCAACGGAGTGCGCACGCGCATCCTGATGAAGAACATCTGCTATGCCGGCGTGCTGGCGGCACTCCTGGATCTGGACATCGAGCGCATTCGCGAGCTGCTGGCGCAGACGTATGCGAAAAAGCCGCAGCTCGTCGAAAGCAACATGAAGGCCATCCAGCTCGGCTACGACTACACCCGGCAGAATTTCACCTGCCCGTTGCCGCTGCGCACGCAGAAGATGGATGCGACGGCTGGCTACATCATGATCGATGGGAATACGGCAGCCGCGCTGGGCTGTGTCTACGCAGGCGCAACCGTTGCCGCCTGGTATCCGATCACTCCCTCGACCTCGCTCATGGATGCCTACAAGGCGTTCTGCGATCGGCTGCGGGTGGATCCTTCGACTGGCCGTAAGAACTTCGCGTTCATACAGGCGGAGGATGAGTTGGCCGCTATCGGCATGGTGATCGGCGCGGCCTGGAATGGCACCCGGGCATTCACTGCGACCTCGGGACCGGGCATCTCGCTGATGAACGAGTTCCTTGGGCTTGCCTATTATGCCGAAGTGCCTGCCGTGGTCTTCGACATCCAGCGTGTAGGACCCTCCACCGGAATGCCGACCCGCACTCAGCAGTGCGACATCATGGAGTGCGCTTACGCTTCGCATGGTGACACGCGCCATGTTTGTCTATACCCGGCCAACCCGGAAGAATGTTTCTACATGGCGGTGCAGGCGTTCGACCTGACCGAGCGGTTGCAAACACCCGTGATGGTCCTGTCGGACATCGACATCGGCATGAACGACTGGATGTGTCGCGATCTGAAGTGGGACGACAGCTACCGTCCCGACCGCGGCAAGATGCTTACCGAAGACGAGGTACTCAAGCTCGAGAAGTTCTATCGCTACATGGACAAGGATGGCGATGGCATCGGCTATCGAACGCTACCGGGCGTGCATCCGAAAGCGGCGTACTTCACCCGTGGTTCGGGACACACCCAGTACGGAACCTACACCGAAGATTCGGTCGAGTACCAGATCGTCCTGGACCGCCTGATGAAGAAGTGGGAAACAGCGAAGAAGCTGGTCCCGCGCGCCGTCATTGACGCCACGGCGGGCAGCGACATCGGCATTGTCTCCATTGGCAGCTGCGATGGTGCGATCAACGAGGCCATGCAGGTCCTGAAGGGGTTGGGTGTTGGAGTGGATTACATGCGCGTGCGCGCGTTTCCATTCAGCGAAGACGTCGAGCGCTTCCTGAGCGCGCACAAGCTCCTGTTCGTCGTCGAGCAGAATCGCGACGCCCAGTTCAAATCACTGTTGACACTCGAGACCTCCGTCGAGAAGTCGAAGTTGCGTTCACTGCTGTCGTATAGCGGCCTGCCGATTTCATCGAGCTTCATTGTCGAGGGTGTGCTGGAGCAAGTGCGGCCCACGCCCAAGCTGCAGCCCAAAGATGCCGCGCACGGCTGAGTTGAGAGACGTACATGACCTTTATCGCCAAACCGAAGATTGCTCACCCCTCGTTGCCCAAGAACGGGCTCGGGTTCACCCGCCGCGACTACGAAGGCGCCCTGTCAACACTGTGCGCCGGGTGCGGACACGACTCCATTACCGCGGCCATTGTCGAGGCCGCGTGGGAGCTGTCAATTGAGCCGCAGAACCTGGTCAAGCTCTCTGGGATCGGCTGCTCGTCCAAGACCACCGCCTACTTCGTCAGTGGCGGACATGGCTTCAATTCGGTTCACGGCCGCATGCCCTCCATTGCGATGGGCGCCAACGCCGCCAACCGCCAGCTGAAGTACATCGGCGTCTCCGGCGACGGCGATACCCTGTCGATCGGACTTGGACAGTTCTGCCACGCCATTCGCCGTAATCTCAACATGCTATATATCATTGAGAACAACGGCGTGTACGGGCTCACCAAGGGACAATTTTCCGCCTCCGCCGACGTCGGCACCAAGGCGAAGAAGGGCGAGACCAACTTCCAGCCACCCATCGATCCTGTACTGCTCGCCATGACACTGGGAGCCTCATTCGTCGCGCGCAGTTTCTCCGGCGACAAGAGCCAACTCGTGCCCCTCATTCAGGCAGGGCTCAATCACAACGGCTTCGCGCTGATCGACGTGCTGTCCCCCTGCGTGACCTTCAACGACCACGAAGGCTCGACCAAGAGCTACGCCTACACGCGCGAGCACTACGAGCCTGCCGTGCACGCCGATTTCATCCCGCTGGAGCGCGAGATCACCGCCAATTACGGTCCCGGCGAAGCCCTTCCAGTAGTCATGCACGATGGCAGCCGCATCGTGCTGCGCAAATGCGAAGACGGCTACGACCCCACCAACCGCAGCGCCGCCCAGGTGTACCTGCAGGAGCGCATGAAGGAGGGCGAGTACCTGACAGGGCTCCTGTTCCTCGAGCCTTCGCAGAATGAGTTCCACACTCTGAACGCAACACCCGACGAGCCGCTCAACAGTATTCCCTACGAGAAGCTTTCACCCGGCGCCAAAGGTTTGGAGAAGATATTGACCCGGTACCGCTAAGAGGGTGGGCCGCAGCCCACACCGCGTCCACCGGAAGTCATCACCGCCGGCGACCGGAAGCCAGACAGGCTCCCCTAATCGCGGATCGCGTCGCCCGCCCAGCTTCGGGCACGGCACCTGCTGTCTCCCAAGCCCAACCCCGCTTGAGCGCTCAAATGGATCACGAGGCCGTCCACAGAATTCAAAAAGCCGTTGACGCCGCACGCCACGCCGCCCGGCGCGCAGGACTCGACAACTGCGATGTCGGTGACATCGACGAAGCCCTCACCGCCGTCGACCAGGAACTCGCCAAGCCCGCCCCCAACCAGAACACCCTCACCCTGTACCTCAACTCCGTCGCCCGCAGCCTGATCGCAGCCCCCATCGCCGCGGACGCCCGCAACCAGATCGACCACGCCCTGAAAGCCTCCGGTCTGCCGGCCACCTGGGAGCAATAAGCCCCCGACCCGCCAAGGCCACCGCAACGCAATTGTGTTACCGATGTGTCCGGAATGGACACCACGCAAAGTGGCGCGCCCGCCCCATGGACCGCCGCAATAACCCTTATGCCCCAGGTGTTTGATGTGTGCTGTTCGTCGCTGTTGGCTGTAGCGACTATGCGATCAACCTCGGCACGTTGGATAACCCACGGCGCACCCGTACAAGCCTGCTGAGCAACTAACACCTTCTGCGCAATCAAACGCCGTACGCTCTCGGTGCTGATTTTCAGCATTTTTGCCGTTTCCTCGAGCGCCAGCTGTTTTTGTGCCAAGCGGGGCTGCGGATCCACGCCGGCAGCTCGATGCGCTCCTGCGTTAGCCACAGCAGCACCTGACGCACGCTGGCGAGCTCACCGAACTTGCAGAACACCGCGCCCACCTGTCCCTCGCACAGCGCCGCCAACAGCCGTTCAAATCCGGGCCGGTGAACTCCGGCACCAGAGCGCCCTTGGTCTTCGTCAATGACCTGTACTTGTTGACAACCGAGCGCGCGTGCACGATCCGCCAGCGCGTACCCTCGCGCTGTTCAAATCCGGCACGCCCGGTAACACAGGGGTGACATGGAAGAAATAGCCTGTTCTTCGAGCCCTATCGGCAATAACGCGATCCCTGGGTAAAGGAGATATGAACATGCACAAGCTCGCACTCACCTCAATCATACTGGCGTTCACCGCCACTGCTGCTCCACCGCAGAAAACCCCATCAACCGGGCTGCTCGAACAGGGCATTTACGCGGAGGAAACCATCGGCGACCTAAACCAGGCAATCGCTATTTACAGCAAGATCGTCAACGATGAAAAAGCGCGCCGGCCAGAAGTGGCACAAGCATTGTTCCGTCTGGCCGTATGCCACCTGAACCTCGGGCAGAAAGGCAAGGCAAACCAGATGTTTCACCAGCTGATCAATGATTACCCCGAGCAGACAGCCTGGACCGCCGAGGCGCGCGAGCTGGTCACTCAGGACCGCATCGACCTTGCTCCTATCCCCTGGAGAAGTGGTGAGGTGGCTTTTTACGACATCAAACGGTCGGGCGCCGGAAAAATGGGAGCGATCGCTTTTTCCGCCGCTGAAACCCTGGCCGATGGCGTCCCGGCGGTGAAGCTGAGCTCATACACTTCCCTGCTGATCGCGGGCCAGACAGACTACGCTGACACCTATGTCACAAAAGAAGGCTTTCTCTCGTTGAGGGGAACTTCAATCAATTCCGCGCTGGGCCAGAACAGGATCGAATATAAAAAAGGTGGCCTGCATGTAGCCTCTGTGGCCAAGGGAAAGAAATCCAGCAATGACATCGAAATCAATCAGCCCTACTACACCGATCTGCAGCTGCACGGCCTGGTCCGGCGCCTTCCTATGAACACAGGATACCGGACTGACTTCACCCTGTTCATTCAGAACAGCACCCTGGCGCTCAACGCCCGGCTGGAAATCAAGGATCCGGAGAAGGTCAGCGTGCCGGCAGGTGAATTCGATTGCTATCGCGTGGAGATCAAGGCGTATGAGCAAAGCAAACTCACGCTCGACATGACGTACTGGGTGTCGACCAAGCCTGACAGGCAGGTCGTCAAGGTGCTGAATGCTTCCGCCACGTATGAATTGACCGCGGTCGCCAACCGAAATGACCAGGCATTGGCCTTCCAGAAAGGAAGTCTGCGGATGTCGCTCACAGCGCCCCAGGGCTGGGTGCCTCTGGAAATCGACCCCCTGCAGCCTGGACATGACCTATGGCTGTCGCTGATACCGGACGGCGGCGATACTTTCGTTCTACTGGCCGCGACCCAGAAGTTGAAGGCTGCGAATGACGATAAAAATGCAGACCGGGTAGAGCGGGTCGTGGACGGCGATATCAAAGCGCTCAGCACCGCCTTGCCAGGCTTTGCACTTAGATCCGACACCCGCCACGATCTTGCGGTTTCAGGCGCGTCCGCTCAGCGCTTCATCGCCGACTTCGAATCGGACGGCAAGCCCATGGTGGAATACCGGACGTACATTCTGGCGTCTTCGGGGCTCTTCTGGTTTACCTTCAGAACCGAGCGCGCCCTGTTCGATGAGAAACGGGCCGGGTATGACGCCATCGTTAACAGCATGACGTTCAACTGAGAAAAATCCGGTCGAGCATGCGATCTCCCGGATACAACGCCGTGGAGGGTTTCTTACCCCGACCCGTGCTGCTCACCCTGTTGCTCGGGGTATTGCTGCCCACGGCCTGTGTCCTCTGGTTCATGACCCAGGCCATGAACAACGAGCGGCTGGCGCTGCAGCAAAAGTCGCTCGATCTTTATAACAGCCAACTGCAGATACTGACGCAGGATTTCAACAGTCAGTGGGAAAGCAATATCCGCCATATTCAGGCCGTGGCGACGCACGCGGATGCCAGCGACCTCTTTGCCGAAGTGGTCAGGAAGAAGCTGGCGTCGGCCATATTGGTGTATGACAAGGAGGATCTGCTGCGGTATCCAATACTCGCCAAGGCAGGCTACAAACCGGAATCGGATCCGAAATGGGCGCATGCCACGCGCCTGGAATTTCAGAAGGGCGACATCAAGGCGGCGATTGAGACTTACCGGGCAATCGCGGCTGAAAGCCCAAACACCCGGACGACGGCGCTCGCCCTGAACGCCCTGGCCCGCTGCTACGCCAAATTGAATGACGCCCGGTCTGCGATCAAAACTCTAACCCAGGACCTGGCGGATCCCAGGTTCGCGCAGGCTACGGACGCGCAAGGGCGTTTAATCCAGCTGAATGCCCAGTTACGGGCACTGGAGCTGATGCATACCCAGCCAGCTTCCTCGCAATACAAGACTTATCTCGCCCAACTGAGCCACCGGCTCAATGACTACCAGGCGCAAAGCAAAGCGCCGCTGCCCTCCAACCAGCGCGTTTTCTTGATGCAGCAATTACAAAGCCGCTGGCTCGGCGAGGTGTCTTTTCCCACCCTGGACGCGGAAAACCTGGCACTGGATTTCTTGAATACGCTGGCCGCCCCCCGGAAGATGGAACGGACGTCTACGTTGAGCGCGACCGCACTGGTGGATACATGGCGCCTGTCCATTGCCGGCGACACAGTGGAGCTTCTCTATACCAAAACCTATCTCCAATCTGCGCTGCAAGCTCTGGCGCAACAAAAATTCCCCGAAGTTGACGTACTGCTGCTGCCACCCACTGGCGAAATAAAGACAGACGGCGTCCTCGCTTCAACGCCAGTGGGCAAGCTGATGCCCGGGTGGCGTGTGACGCTCAGTGCAACAGGAGATGCCTCCAGCGCCGCGGCCACAGCACGCATCAGCCTCTACTTCTGGGCGGGCATCCTGATCACGGCCAGCATCGTGCTGCTTTCCCTCATTACCGCGGGCTACCTCAACCGGCAGATCAGGCAGAACCGGCTGAAGAACGATCTGATCGCCACCGTATCCCATGAACTCAAGACTCCTTTGTCCTCCATGCGCCTGTTCGTCGATACGCTTCTGGACGAACAGCCAGGCACAGCATCAAACACAAAAGAGTATCTACAGTTAATCCGCAAGGAAAACCTGCGGCTGAGCCGTCTGATCGATGATTTTCTCACCTTTTCCCGCATGGAACGAGGCAAGCAGCCCTTTGTCATGCAGCCATGCCGGATGGAAACGCTGGTACACCCGGCGCTCGAAGCCGTGCAGAAAAAACTCGAGACCTCCGACTTCGAGGTCACGATCGATATAGCGCCGGATCTTCCGCCGATCAATGCCGACGCGGATTTCATGCTGACCGCCCTGATCAATCTCATCGACAACGCACACAAGTATTCCGGCGACAGCAAAAGAATTCTTATCGCCGCCTATCGCCGCGATAAACATGTTTGCATCGAGGTGCAGGACTGGGGGATCGGGATGAGCCGGCGCCATCACAAGAAGATATTCAACCGGTTCTACCGTATCGACCAGTCTTTATCGCGCGAAACTGATGGATGCGGCCTGGGACTGAACATCGTCAGCTTCATCGTAAAGGCGCACACGGGAAAGATCGAGGTTGAAAGCGAGCTGAACCAGGGCAGTCTCTTCAGGCTGTGCCTGCCCGCCATCGGGACTTCAAAAACCAACCTTACAGTCGAGGCATGCTGACATGAATGACCGCAGTGTCTTGATAGCAGAGGACGATTCAAGCCTGATCCGCGGACTGAAGGACAATTTCTCGGCCAGGGGATACCAGGTGCATACAGCCATGGATGGAGAGATAGCATTGCATCTGGCCATGAGCATCAACCTCAATCTCATCGTCCTGGACATCATGCTCCCGAAGCTCAATGGTTATGAGATCTGCCGCCGCATCCGTGAGGCCGGACTCGGCATGCCCATCATCATGCTTACCGCCAAGGGCCAGGAGGAAGACATCATCCGCGGCCTGAACATCGGCGCCGACGACTATGTCTGCAAACCCTTCAGCATCAAGGAACTGCTCGCGCGCGCTAACGCCTTCATCAGGCGTACTGCAGGCCGCAAGGAAATCAGCCATCAATTCGGCGAATTCACCCTGCACATGGATTCGCACAAACTGGTGCGCAACAGCGGTTCCACTGAGGCCGAGGAAATCCCGCTCACGCCAAAAGAACTGGCGCTACTGGAGCTATTCACCAGCCGCGCCGGACGCGCCCTGACACGCGATGCCATCATCAACATTGTCTGGCACAACAATTTGCTGACCACCACCCGGAGCGTAGACCGCTGCGTCAATACCTTGCGCGGTAAGATCGAACCTGATCCGCAACAACCCACGTACATCAAAACGCTGCGCGACATCGGCTATCGATTCGAGATCCCGCCGCGCATTTGAGTGTGTGTGGAGCGCCCGGATAGAGAAACTTCAAATTCACTTTTTTACATCCTCGCTGGTGCGGGCGACGGCGCAATAGAGCCGCGCTCACGCATGAGCCCTTGGCGTCCATCGTCAAAGACGCCCTCGAAGGCTATGCCTCTGGCCGGTTTGACATCCAGGCGGAAGTAAAACGCTGGCTCGAAGCGCAGCCGGACTTTCCCAAAGTGCCAGCTTCGAGACCTTCCAGCGAATTCAGGACCGACTCAACGAAACCAGGGCGCCAGAAGTGCGAGCACGCTCTCCACGATCGGGTACGCCATCCCACAGTACGGGCATTCGAAGTCTGCATACTCCAGCAGTGTCAACGGAGCATCGACCGGCCCGCGTATGTGGTCCCTCTCGGGCGTGACCGGCAGTGTGAGACGGGGTGTCCACCGGCTGGCGCCCGCGCCAGGGACGTAACCCTTGTCGCGGACGTGGACGGTGGGATCGGAGTGTGATTCCTTGAGCCATGGTGGTAACACTACAGATCGCGGCCCAGGGCAAGCTTGATCGCCGTCAATTGGAAGACAACTTCAGGGTGATGTGAGCGCCGACATAGGCGCGGGGTCCGCACCATTTGTTTACCCACAGCCCCGGTTGCATCGCCAGCACACTCGGGTCCGAAATACCTCAGTAGGCATGGGGAGGAACCGCCTTTGCTGGATTAGCGGGGTACCGGTCTTGTCGTCGGTATCGTCCAAATCGTAGCCTCACGAGCAGTATGGTTAAATCACACGATGTGGTCGCCATACCACGATGAAGGAGCGCAGCGTATGAGAATCGGCCGGCTTGGAAGATCACTCGTCATTATTTCGACACTGGTGTCTTTGGCAATGGGGGGTGGGGTGATTGCGGCGGATGGCGCCTCCACGGCGCCAGGCAGCAAGTTCCAGGCGATCAAGATCGGCAGCTATAGCGCGTTCGCTCTGAAAGACGGCGACATTCAGGAACCCAATGACGGCAAGAGCTTCGTTGCGGGCGAATCACCGGCGAAGGTGGCCGAGGTACTCAAGGCCGGCGGCGCACCGGGCGACCATTTCGAGTTCAGTATCCAGCCGCTGCTGGTGCACGCGGGCAATCGAGTGCTGTTGTTCGACGCCGGTGCCGGAGCCAATTTCGGTGCAGCTGCCGGGAAGCTGACTCAGTCGATGGCCGCTGCAGGGGTGAGCTCTGCAAGCGTGACCGATGTCTTCATCTCTCATGCGCATGGCGATCACATCGGAGGACTGGTCACTCCCGCGGGAAAGCTCACATTCCCCAATGCGACAGTCCACCTGTCGGCCCCCGAATGGCAATGGCTGAGTGCCATGAATCCCAAGGATGCGAAGAACATTGGGCTCGCAGATCAGGCCGGGCTGGTTGCCGCGATACGTCCGAAGGTGGTGCCGTTCCAGCCCGGCTCGGTGCTCCTGCCGGGAGTCGTCAGGGCAGTTGAAATCAAGGGCCATACGCCCGGCCATTCGGCCTATCAGATCGGCTCGGATCCGAACACGATCCTGTACATCGGCGATTCGATGCACAGCTACGTCACTTCCGTTCGTAAGCCGTCGTGGCACGTCATGTTCGATACTGACCAGCAAGTCGGGGCTGCGAGTCGTGCGGCGCTCGTGACGCGCTCGGCCTCGAGCGGGCAGCGGATTTTCGCGGTGCACTTCCCGTTTCCGGGAGTTGGGAAGATTGTGCAGGAGAAGGCTGGATATACATGGGTGCCGGAGGCGGTGCACTAACATACAAACGGTCGTGAGCCTGGCCGGGGCTGTCGGTTACCTGGGAGCAGCAGGCCGAATCCCGTCGCGGATGTGAGCGCGCTACTTGCCGAGCCACAACCCCACGCGCAAGGCGCGCGTAGCAGGCCACGGTGGCATGACTGGGCTCAGCCTGTCGGTGCCCGCAGTAGCCAGAGCATTAGTCAGACAGGCTTCCCTAATCGCGGATCGCGCCGCCCGCCCAGCTTCGGGCACGGCACCTGCTGTCTCCCAAGCCCAACCCCGCAGGAGCGTTCAAATGGATCACGAGGCCGTCCACAGAATTCAAAAAGCCATTGAGGCAGCTCGCCACGCCGCCCGCCGCGCAGGACTCGACAACTGCGATGTCGGTGACATCGACGAAGCCCTCACCGCCGTCGACCAGGAGCTCGCCAAGCCCGCCCCCAACCAGAACACCCTCACCGTGTACCTCAACTCCGTCGCCCGCAGCCTGATCGCAGCCCCCACCGCCGCGGACGCCCGCAACCAGATCGACCACGCACTCAAGGCCTCCGGCCTGCCGGCCACCTGGGAACAATAAGCCCCCGGCCCGCCAAGGCCACCGCAACGCAATTGTGTTACCGATGTGTCCGGAATGGACACCACAGAATTGGCGCGCCCGACTGGATTCGAACCAGCGACCTGCAGCTTCGGAGGCTGCCACTCTATCCATCTGAGCTACGGGCGCGTGAGCGGCGGATTTTACGGAGCTTCTGCCAATAGCGCCAATCGCTGTGAGATAAACGGGCCGCTTACGGCAGCTGTGGTCGCGTGCGGCGCAGATCGTACGTAAATGACGTCTATGGCCTGTTCGCATATATCCATCAGACGCATAGTGTTCAGGACCGATGGCAACATCGGCCGAGAAAAGAGCACAGCGGGACTTCGGTGACGCCCTCAGGGCGAGACGAAAGGCAGAAGGCCTGACGCAGTCAGATCTGGCGGAAAAGGCGTCGTTGCATCGGACCTACGTTTCGGAGCTCGAGCGCGGACTCAAAGAGCCAGGGTTTCACGTGCTACGCAAGCTCGTTCGAGCACTCCCTGGAAGCTCGAACGAGTTACTCGGCCTCACACAAACCCTGCACAAATCTCGGCACGTAGAATGAGGGCACGTCGGCGGGCAATTTGAGTGCGAGACGAATGGACGGTCGCACTCATGCGAAAGGTCCCGTACATGCATCAGCTTCTGCTCTTCGCATTCCAGTTGAGCCTCATTGCGTGGCTTCGCTCGGTTGGCAGTACGCCACGCAACAGCAGCCGCGTCGATCGGCTGTGTACGGAACTCGCGTTTGGATTACTCATCGCTCTGCCCTTGCTCGGCTGATGAAGCAGCTAATGAAAACTGCAGAGCAGGCCACGGCTCCAGCATGTTCATCGCAGAGTCAGCGACAGCTTGGAGGCTGCGCGAGCTTGCAGCACAGCGGGTTCGCCGGATCTTTGGCGCAAGCGCGGACCACTCGCACCGTATCCTGACATCCGAGCACGAAGTAAAGATGCTGCTTGAATCCGGCGGTAAGGGATTGGACGCACTCAGCGTCCGCGGACAGGTGATTGAGACGTGCCCATCGCTGACCATCGTTGCGGATCTTGAGCAACGGCTGCAGAGCTTGCTCGCATCCCCGGACGAACTCAGCTGAGGCATGTTCGTTCTTGTGGCACTCCGAAGGGTCGTCAAGCGGATTTTCGGCAGCCCAGTGCGCGCCGATATCGCCTGATGCCGATTGGACGTACGCCTGGCAGCCTTTGACGAAGTCAGCTCTATCTGGCCTTTCGAGCATCTCGTGCTCGCAATCAAAAGCTGTGAACATGCGATTCTTCTCGGCCCAACGCCGACCTTCCTCGATGCGGATGTCCTTGGTAACGGATTTACAACCTTCAACCGCTTCCGGAGTCATCGAGGCCTGATCGCCGCCCTGGCAGTCATCGTCCGCGACAAACCGCTGGCTTTCCGCCAACAATACCCCAAAGTCGTGGCGGTTCTTGGCTATTGTCTCGATACACCCTGACGTGAACTCAGGGTCATGATCAAACAGCGGGAAATTGCGGTTGTTCCGGCTACATTCGTCGCGATCGGCGATGCGATGAGATCTTCCCCAGTTCAGGCCACGCGTGTGGATGGACTCGGCGCTCTCGGGGGGCAGTCGGGCGACTATTTTCCGGCATATGGGTTGGTCGCGCGCAAACTGTGCCTGCGAACAATCGGCTGGGTTGCGGATACCCAGCGCGTCGACCCACTTCCGGACCCGGTCCTGATCATCATCCTCCGCCCGAGGTGTCACACTCGCCGTGTAAGCGACTGCCAGCAGGCACGGCACCAGGGCCAACGGCGCGAACATTTGGACTGGACTGGACCAGGCCTTGGTCAACATGACCATGGCAGCGACAAGGCACGCTATTCCGACAGGGCCAACAATAAATGCAAACACTCCGGGACCGGGAGCGACGCCGACGTAACCTCGCGAACCCTCATTCAATATGTACCAGCTGAAGTAGAGCGAAAGGTAACCCAGCGTCAGTAAGCCTCCGGCCATGACGATGAGCAGGGATGGTCTCTCCGCTGCGACTATGAAACCGATAGCGGCAACAGCGACGACCACGAACGCAACCAGCACCAGCCCCATGTCGTTCCCTCGAGCTCGTTGAGAACACGGCACCCATCTTGTCAACAAGACGCTGCCAATTGCGGCCATAGTGATGCACTATGCCGCGTTGCGCTATGGCGATTCGCTCATTTTCAAGGGCTGCGCTCAGTAATTGCGCTGGAGCAAACCGAGTACGATCCCATCATGGGCGTGCAGCTCGTGCTGCTCCTTCAGCCGGTACCTCCCAAACCGCATGCGTCGGCAATTACGGCAACGTGGTAGCTGCGTCGTGATTGCCCAGCCCGAATTTCGATCGGCTGGCCGCACATGATTGCCGCGGGGTCATATTGTCTTGCGAACTTCAGGTAGAATCGCCGCCTGGCCAGCAAGGACGGCAAGCAATGCGAAAAACCACTCTCGTGAGTTTGATCTGCCTCGTTAGTGCATGTGCCGTATCCAAGGTCGATCCGCTCGCCGTGCCATTGGCATACAAGGCCGAGGCCAGAGCGGTGCCCGTAACAGCAAGCACTTCATCCTGCCTCGCCCTCTCGCGGGTCGAAGTCGAGGATCGGCGCTCCGACAAGCTCTTGGGAGTCCGCTTCCACGAATCCAAGCCGCTCAAGGCTGACGTGACCGCAGCGAGCGATCCGGCGGCTTGGGTGCGCGACGGCATGCAGACAATCCTTTCGGCCAAGGGCCTGCCCCCAGCACCCAGCGGGCCCAAGCTGCTCGTCGAGCTGCGTGCTTTGAGAACGGAGGAGAATATCTGGCATCGATCGGGGTACGCCGCCAAGATCTCCCTGATCGCCCGCGTTCAGTCGCCATCGGGTAAGGTCTGCATGGAGCAGTTCGCGGAGGGTAAGGGTGGCAACTATGGCTACTCGGGCAGCATCGAGAACTACCAGGAGACGTTGAACAGCGCGCTGGACGATGCAACTCAGCACATCCTGGATTCACCCCTGCTCGAGAACGCACTTTGCCACTGCGGGAGCTGATTGTCGGACAGGAGTAAGGACTACCTGTCGGCGGCGAAGTTACGGTTTGTCGCAATGCGCCTCGAGCCGATAGCCATCGGGATCGACGACAAACGCAGCATAGTAGGTCTCGGCATACTCGGCGCGAACTCCCGGAGAGCCGTTGTCGCGTCCTCCCGCTTTCAGCGCCGCAGCGTGGAAAGAATCAACACTCTTGCGTGTTGGGGCGGAAAAGCAAAAGTGCAGTCCTGAGCCCGGATCAGGCGGGACCGGGTGTTGGACCGTGCTGATCCAATATGTAACCACGCCTCGTCCATAACCGAGCGAGCCTTCTGACTTGCTGAGGCATTCGTAGCCGAGGGGTTGCAAGGCTGCGTCGTAGAATCTCTTCGCACTCGCGATGTCGCGAACGCCAATCGAAACATGGTCAATCATGATCTGAACCTCCTTAAGATTGAAGCCCGATTCACCTTGAAACGCGAGTCGCTAGAAGCTCGGCCTGCAACCAATACGTCCTGCCACCATCATCGGACCGCTCCCCGAGCCATCGAAACGAGTTGAGAGTTATATCCGTAAACGTCCAGCGAATCGCGGCGCCTGCGGTGTCAGTGCCTTCCTGCACGATATCCTTGCCACGTGCGCGTCCTATCTGCCGCGCGTAGAACTGCCTCAAAGGATCGCTCCAGATGATGTGCCAGGCATCCATGCCGGGGTCGTAGATCCGCAGAGTCGTACCGTAAAACACGCCCGGCAGTATCCATACATCCTGCAGCGCGCGGCCTTCCAGCGCCCATGCGAAATGAATCTCGCCACGGCCGGTATGTTTTGTACCCTGCGCGTCAAATGTGCTCGCTTGCATTTGCCAGCTGCCGACGAGCCAGCCGTAGAGATTCAGCTTCTCAGCCCGATCGGGGGCTGGACCGTCGGAGCAGAGTGCCGTGCTAAATGCCGAGCGGCTGGTCATGTCGAGTCTCCCGCCAAACGATGAGGCTCATTTTCAGGAACCGGCCTACGCCCGGTCTTGGGAAAAATTGCTACCCTGCAATTCATGTCCATGACCTCATTCTTACTGGCATCTGGGCGTGGTTGGCGCGTCGAGGAAGTGCGCTGTACTTCCGGGCCCTGCGACCGGCCATTCGAAGAGCAGCACGATGGGGTGTGCATCGCTATCGTGACTGGCGGAACGTTCACCTACCGCACGAGTCAGGGAACCGCCGTGCTGGCGTCTGGGGCAGCCCTGTTAGGTAATCACGGACATTGCTTCGAGTGCGGACACGAGCACGGCACTGGCGACAGCTGTCTGTCGTTCCGTTTCACCCCTGAGCTTGTTGAGTGTGTCGCGTCGGAGCTACCGGGTGCGCGCCAGCTCGCGTTCACGCTGCCGAATCTCCCGCCGCTTCCACAACTGATACCGCTGGTCGCCAATGCGGCAGCCGCGCGGGACGGCAGTGCGGCGATCTCGTTTGAGGAGTTGGCGCTGTCTCTGGTCGCCGAGGTAAAAATCGCTTTGGCGGGCATGAGCCCATCGGCGCGGGGGACGCACTTCGCTCGTCATCCGAGCCCTCGCGACCAGCGGCGAATTACAGACGCCCTGCGCCGTATAGAGGCGCGCTGTGATCAGCCGCTATCGTTGCAGCACTTGGCGACCGAAGTTGCGATGAGTCCCTACCATTTCCTGCGAACCTTCCGTGCCGTTGCAGGAATATCGCCCCATCAGTATTTGTTGCATACACGGTTGCAACGCGCTGCCGTGCGCCTGAGCTGCTCCAGCGATCCGATCTCCGCTATCGCGCTCGAGGCGGGATTCAGCGACTTGTCTACATTCAACCGACGCTTCCGGCGTTTGCTGGGGGCAAGCCCTAGCGCCTACCGCGCAACCCGGCAGCGCACGCGGGGGGACTAGGACCCTCCTGAATCCGTCGAACTGTCGCCGTGCCCGGTCCGCGAATAGCCTCGCCACTGGCGATTGGGCCCCAAACGGTGCACTTCGCCCCTGTTTTGCCACCGGCTGCGCGATGTTTCTCGGGGGAAGGGCGCAAGTTCGCGCGCTGGTCTATACTGCGCCGCCGATTTACAGGCGTTCTACGCGGATCCAAACGTGAGCAAGCAGGACACCCACTTCTTTAACGTCTTCAGCATGGTCATCGGTCTGCTGATCGTGATCGCCATCGCGATATTCGCTTTGGCGCGTGTAGTCGCCGGTGAAACCCAGGACAAGCAGGTAATGCTGGAAAGCCAGTACGTGAAGAGCGTTGAAGCGCACCTGCAGCCCGCCGCTAAGGAAGCCGTCGCCGGTCAGGACAACTCCGCTCTCGCCATCAAAGCGGATGCGGGAGCCGGTCAGGCCGGCAGCGCCAGCGGGCCCGCCGTGCCGAAGTCGGGTGATGACACCTTCCAGCAGGTCTGCAGCGCATGCCACGGAGCCGGAATTGCCGGTGCCCCCAAGGCCGGCGACAAAGCCGCGTGGGGGCCCCGCATTGCCAAGGGCAAGGAAGTGCTTTATGACCACGCGCTAAAGGGCTTCCAAGGAAGCTCGGGCGTCATGCCCGCCAAGGGTGGTCGCGCCGACCTGCCCGACGACCTCGTGAAGGCCGCCGTGGACCACATGCTCGACATGGCTAAGTAAGCCCGCCGATCCCCTTCGTAGGGCCCGCGTCGTTGGGGCCCTGCTCTTCGGCGAATACCGGCGGTTTTAGGGCCTGCTCTCTCACACAGGGGGCGAGGGTGGCGGCCGCCGATCAAACGACCGATACGTCACCGCCTCGCCCACATGCGACACGCCCACTGTCGCCTCATTACTGAGATCAGCAATCGTCCGCGCCAGCTTCAATATGCGCTGCCGGGCTCGCGCGGAAAAACCGAACGTCTTCATGGCGCGTTCCAGCAGCTCGCGCCCGGCCTTGTCCGGCGAGCATATGCGGTCGATCTGCGCATCCGACAGTCGCGCGTTGCACTTGCCCTGACGCGCGAGTTGAAGCTCACGCGCGCGCGTCACTCGCGCCACGACGGCGGCGCTGTTCTCGTTCGGCAGAGCCGATTCCTCGAACTCGCTTAAATCGACCCGAGGCACCTCCAGGTGTATGTCGAAGCGCTCCAGCAGAGGAGCAGAGACGCGCGCACGATATTGCGCAATCTGCGGCAGAGTACATCTACAGTCCCCGATGGGGTCGCCATGCCGCCCGCAAGGACACGGGTTCATAGCGGCCACGAGCAGGAACTCCGCTGGGTAACGAGCCTGCACCGCGGCGCGCGCAACGCACACAACACCAGATTCCATCGGTTCACGTAGCGCCTCCAATGCGCGCCGGTTGTACTCCAGGAGCTCATCGAGAAACAGTACGCCATGATGAGCAAGGCTGACCTCACCGGGGCGGGCACGTGAACCGCCGCCAATCAGCGAGACAGCGGACGCTGTGTGATGAGGCACGCGTACGGGGCGGCGTCCGAAGCTCTCCGCGTTGAACCCCGTTCCGCTAGCTGACGCGATTGCAGCGACTTCGAGCGCCTCTGTCTCCGTCATCGGCGGCAGAATCGATGGGAGCCGTGTCGCAAGCATCGTCTTGCCGGTACCGGGCGGCCCCATCATGAGCATGCTGTGTCCGCCTGCCGCCGCGATCGTAAGCGCGCGCTTTGCCTGGATCTGACCGCGAACGTCACGCATATCAATCGCGTTGTCCGACGCAATGCCGATTGGTAAGGATGCTGGCGCCGTGAGCGGAGGAAGCGGCATATCCCCTATCACGTGCGCGCACACCTCAAGAAGATGGTCTGCAGCGCGAACGATTAACGTACTGCGATGATCTTCGACTCGCAGAACCTGCCCCGTCTCGTGGGCCAACAGATCCCTGTTATACAAGCGCGGCAATGTTGCATCCGCTCTGCTATTCGCCTGTGTACGTAGCAGCACCCTCACTTCTTCTGCACTCCCTCGCGGTATGAGAACTTCATTCCCCTCGAGGGCGGCGTGCGCAGCTGCCAGAAACAGCCCCGGCACCGGCCTCAACTCACCACTCAATCCGAGTTCGCCATAGAATTCGCCGGGCACGGTTTCGATTTCTTGCGCAGATGACGATCTGATCTGCCCAGATGCCAGCAGGATGCCCAATGCGATCGGGAGGTCGAACCGCCCACCACGCTTGGGAATGTCGGCAGGTGAGAGATTCACGGTGATACGACCGGCAGGAAACTCGAAATGAGAGTTGAGAAGTGCCGCGCGGACGCGGTCCTTGCTCTCTTTTACGACAGTGGCCGGCAGCCCGACGATGTTGAAGACCGGGAGCCCTGAACCGAGGCTGACTTCCACACGCACGAGCGGTGCTTGCAGTCCGATCTGCGCGCGGCAGGCAATGATGGCGACCGACATAACCTTCCTTGGTGGGTACGCGGCTGAGAGAATGCAGTGTTACGCGGTATTAAAGATTATGTGCCATCGCGCGGCGCGCGCTAGTGGCTGTTTGTCCTGCGAACCACCCGAAATGCGGTTGTGGTTATCAATGCATGAGATCAACCGTGTATTCGCCAGGCGCGCCAATGTTTAACGTGCAACTCCATCGACGGGTGCCGAGAGCATCCAGGGCCGTCACCTGACCGCTCTCTTGGAGAACCAGGACGCCAGCGCAGCCTCTCTTGCCGCAAGCGCCTCCCGCCAAGCAGGCAGTGAAGCCAACCCTTCGTACCAACGGCAGATCTCCGGGAAGCGCGCTATCGGCAGCGCCATCCGTTGTGCCGATGGGAGCAGACCTCCGATGGAAAAATCGGCGATTGTCAGCCGGTCGCCAACTACCCAGGTCTTGCCCTTCAGTGAGTCGTTCAGCACCGCCGCGAAGCGGCTGAAGTTCTGTTCACCTCGGGCGATGAAGGCCGGGTCCGGTGGCCCGAGGCCGAGCACATCCTTCGAGCCTTTCTCGAATGCAACCATGCCGCACGACTCGGCGTCCCAATGCGCGCTCTCCCAAAAAAGCCAACGCAGAACATCGGCCTGGCCCTTCAGATCGGAAGGCCACACGCCGCTTTCCGGGCGTTTGGACGCCATGTAGAACAGTATGGCGTTTGACTCCCAGAGGACGATGTCACCGTCCTCGAGTGTGGGGATTTTCCTGTTGGGATTCAGTGATACATATTCGGGCTCGCGTTGATCACCCTGTCCCAGGTCAACCGGCTTCAACTCGCAGTCGAGCGCCAGATAGTTCTTGAGGGCGACGATGCCGACGATGCGCCCCGACGGCGGGAACAGATGGAGTTTCATCGCGTGCCCTCAGTGGGGTATGGGTTCTGCAGAACGGTGGAGCCGGTCTCCAGCAGGGACTTCAGATTGGAGATGATCTTCGGCCAGCCGCCGGACACTGCGCCGATGAGTTTGGAAGGTTCGCGCTCGATGGTGTGGGTGATGGAGAGCTTGACCGCCGGTCCGATGGGTTCCAGTTGTATCGTGCAGTGCGACTCGCCTTCGGCCTTGAGCTCGGGCTTGCTCTGATGCTGCCAGCGGATCACCAACCGCCGTGGCGGCTCGGCCTCGACGATCTCGCCGGCGTCGGTGATGTGTCCCTCGCTGGACACCATCTTCCACGAGGATCCCGCCGTCCACTGGCTTTCGCAGTGCGTGCCGAACCAGTACTGCTTCATGAACTCCACGTCGTCGGTCAGCGCTGACCACAGCTTCTCCGGCGTGGTGCGTATGTAGGTGACGTATACAAACATTGACCTAGTCATTGGCTTTCTCCAGTCGTTGTTTCAGGTCCGAAAGCGCCTTGAGGCGCGACTTTTCGAACTTCGCAATCCAGCGCTCGTAGATCTGCTGTAGCGGTACCGGATTGAGGAAGTGCAGCTTTTCGCGGCCGCGCCGCACGGTGGCGACCAGGTTCGCCGCTTCCAGTAGGTCCAAGTGCTGCGTCACTCCCTGCCGCGTCATATCCAGGTGTTCGCACAGCTCGTTCAGTGTGCGGCCGTCGTGCGCATTGAGCAGGTCCAGCAGCTTGCGCCGGCTGGGGTCGGCCAGGGCCTTGAACAGCATGTCGGCGTCGTGGCGCTCTGCCATATGTTATATGCAAGTAATCACTTGCGTATAGAATAGGCAAGGAGCGACTTGCATGTCAAGGCACTGATGGGCGATCGCGAGCCCGCGCACTGGTCGCGGCGACTGGTCGTGGAACACCGGTTCGGGTTGCCCGAACTGTGCTTACTCGACGCCTTAATGCCCGCTGCGGCGGGTCGAATTTTGCTGCTGTTAGTTCTGCGAGGGCGGATTCGAATCCGCGCCAACACCCTCAATCCCAGCAACCCGTCTCTCCAACTCCTCCAACCGCGCCCGGGTCCTCTCCAGAACCCGCATCTGCGCGTCGAACTCATCCCGGGACACCAGGTCGAGCTTGGAGAGGCTCGCGCGCAGCACCGCGCGGAAGTTGCTCTCCAGGTCCCGCTGCACCGCACGCACACCCGGCGGCACCTTCTCGAGCAGGCGCCGGGCAATCTCATCAATACGCGGACCATTCATGTGACGTACCTCTATCGTTCATTGGCCGAAGTCTCCCGCGCGCGCAGCCTTGGGCGCTTATCGGCCGACATGCAGCCTCACCGCCGGCTGGAGGCCCCGAGGTTAGGCGCCCAGGCTAGGCGCTCTCGGCCTGGACGCCCCGCCCCCCGGGTGAACACCCCAAGGCTAGGCGCCCCCGGCAAAAAACGCGGCATTTTGCCGGCTGCGTCTCATTTCCTTGCCCTCATTTGACGCAGGGCCTTTAGCCGCAGCTCCAAAATGGTGCACCAATAAGGTGCTTTCAGACGCAAGCCGTGGAAACTGCACTGAAATTTGCTGTGGCACGGAATCTGCACTTTGTATGCGCGCTTCACAAGCATACGTACCACTCGAGCCTGGGGGCAGCCGGTGTTTGTTGCGCGAATCAAGCGATATGTCGACCAAGAGACTGAGCGGGGCGGAAGTGCGACCTACACGCCGCACCCCTGCGTCCTGCGGGTCGAAGTGACCGCAGGGCTGCGGGCCCCGGGTCACCTTCGGCAGATGTATTAAAAACCGTCCGGGAGAAAACATGCGCACCGCTTCAAAGACCTTCTTAACAACAATGGGCCTGGCGCTCGCCGCGCTTGGGCCCACGCTAGCCTGGGCCGCAGATGCGCCACCCGTACCCAACAAGGGCGACACAGCGTGGATGCTCACATCCACGGCACTCGTGCTGCTGATGTCGGTACCCGCGCTAGCACTGTTCTACGGCGGCCTCGTACGGACGAAGAACATGCTGTCGGTTCTCATGCAGGTGTTCGTCGTCTTCTCGCTGATCACCGTGCTGTGGTGCGTCTATGGTTATTCCCTGGCCTTCACCGAAGGGAATGCATACATCGGCGGCCTAAGTCGTGCCTTCCTCAACGGGACGTTCGACCCCGCGACGGGCAACTTCTCAATGGCGGCCACGTTCAGCAAGGCCACGCCGCTGTATGAGCTGGTGTATGTGGCATTCCAGGCCACGTTCGCGGCGATCACCTGCTGCCTGATCCTCGGGTCCATCGTCGAGCGCATCAAGTTCTCCGCAATCCTGGTGTTCATGGTGATCTGGTTCACCTTCAGCTACTGCCCAGTGGCTCACATGGTCTGGTACTTTGCCGGCCCCGACGCCTACACCCCGACCGCCAATGCGGATGCGGTGACCGCGACTGCGGGCAAGATCTGGCAATGGGGCGCTCTCGACTTTGCCGGCGGGACGGTCGTGCACATCAATGCGGGCGTCGCTGGTCTCGTAGGCGCCGTAATCCTGGGCAAGCGCGTTGGTTTCGGCAAAGAGCCGATGCCGCCACACAGCCTGACGATGACGATGATCGGTGCTTCCATGCTCTGGTTCGGCTGGTTCGGATTCAACGCAGGTTCTGCCTTGGAAGCGAACGGCTCCGCTGCACTCGCCTTCATGAACACGTATCTCGCAACGGCCTGCGCAGTGTTGTCCTGGATGTTCTGCGAGTGGCTGGTCAAGGGTAAGCCGTCGATGCTCGGCGCAGCTTCGGGTGCGGTTGCTGGCCTCGTGGCGATCACCCCCGCTGCAGGTAACGTCGGAATTCCTGGCGCCTTCGCGATCGGTATCGGTGTCGGCATCGTGTGCCTCTGGGGCGTCACCGGCCTGAAGAAGCTGATCAAGGCCGACGATTCGCTTGACGTGTTCGGTGTTCACGCCGTCGGCGGAATCTTCGGCGCCCTCATGACGGGCGTGTTCAACGCGCCTTCACTTGGTGGCCCCGGCTCCGTTCAGGACTGGGTGAAAGGCACAGTGGGTTATCCCGGCATCTGGCCCCAGCTCCTCATTCAAATCAAAGCAGTGGCCCTCGTCACGGTCTGGACCGCGGTGGTGGCCACCGTTGGTTTCCTGGTGGTGAAGGCGATCATCGGCCTGCGAGTCACGGAAGAACAAGAACGAGAGGGTCTCGACATCACGTCACATGGCGAACGCGCCTACGACATGTAACCGGGGGTCTCACACAGAGGGCTACCCGTTACTCGGGTGCCCTGACGGAGCTTCAAGCCTCGGTCTGCCTCCGGCAGGCCGAGGCTTTTTAACGTATGAGAGCGCCCGAGCGCCCGAAACGTGCACCACCGCAGCCCCGCCCCCGTGCGATGTGACGGAGTTCTATAGTCCGGACTTTGGTGACCGGCGATACTTCCCCAAGACCGGGGAGGTCTTCTTATGTTGCGCACTTTAGCGATCAGCTCCTTAGTATTCGTGGGCGGCATTTCCGTCGCCAATGCAGACGTCTTCCGTTGGGTAGACGACCACGGTGGTGTCCACTACAGCGATCAATGGGTACCCGGGTCTGAGGTCATAAAATCCGGCCGCCCGCATCCCACAAGCACGAGCTCCAATTCCGCCCGTCCGACCTCCCCCACACAGAAAACCGGGAGCGATCCTGCTGCGGGCCAGAACGCGCAGAAGGCGGTCAAACAGGACATGGCCAAAGTCCGCGAGCAACAGTGCAAAGAAGCCAAGGACCGATACGACAAAGCCATCCAGGCACGCCGTATCTTTAAGCCTGCAGAGGGTGCGAAGCCAGCAGCAAAGGACGAAGACCGCCCCGCCGATCGCGAGTATCTCTCCGAGGCGGAAGCAGATGCCTATCGCGTCAAAGCCAGACAGGAAATGCAGGATCTCTGCGGCAACTCGGCCAAGTAAGCTCGCCACCTATCCGGCCCCTCGTACCGGGATATGGCCACGGTGTCGATCGTTGGCCCCCGGTCAGTCCACAAGGTGAGTAGTCCCCGGGATAGGGACCCTCTATAGTTGCGCCCTGAAGGCCGATCCGGCCGACGACTACGGATGTCTCGAGATGCGCGTGGGCTTTGTCGGCCTTGGTGCCATGGGCATACACATGGCGCGCAACCTCCATCGCTCCGGCCTGCTGAGTGCGGTCTGGAATCGCACCAGCGAAAAAGCCAAAACGCTTGCGTCTGAGCTGGGCTGCCAGGCACCCGAGACACTCGCAGGCCTCGCCTCTAACGTCGATGCGGTGGTCACTTGCGTCTCGGCTGACGACGACGTCCTCCAGGTCGTGCGCGCATTAGCGCCGGGGTTGCGCAGGGGCACCCTTGTGATCGATTGCTCTACCATCGGAGCGGAGACGGCTCGAGCGGCTTGCAACCTGCTACAGCCAGCTGGGGTGGAGTTCGTCGATGCTCCCGTCAGCGGCGGCATCGAAGGCGCAGAGAAAGCAACCCTCGCTATCATGACGGGCGGCACGCCCGAAGCCTTTGCTCAGGCGCAACCCATCCTCGCCGCTCTGGGTAAGACCATCGCTCACTTCGGCCCGACCGGCAGCGGACAGGCCGCCAAGGCAACCAACCAGATCATGTGTGCCGGCATCATTGAGGCGGTGTCCGAGGCCATGGCCTTCGCCCGCGCACAAGGTTTGCCGCTCGAGAAGATCGTGGACACTCTGGGCAAGGGCGCCGGCTCGAGCTGGTACTTCGTGCACCGCGCACCAAACATGGTCCGAGGCACTTACCCCGCCGGCTTCCGCGTGCGCCTGCATGCCAAAGATCTTGGAATCTGCCGCGACATGGCGGCGCGATTTGGGGTTGCGTTGCCAGTCGTGGAGCGCATGCTCGATGAGTATGCCGAGCTCGTATCCCGTGGTTACGGGGACGAGGACATCTCCGCGACCTTCAGACTCAAGGAAGAGCTGTTCGAACGCTCCGGCAAGCCCGGCGCGCCCAAAAAAGACGCATGAGTAACGGCTCCGGCGGCGCCAGCAAGTCCCTCTACCTTCCCGATTTCTGTACCTCGCGCGCAGCTCTGGCCAACGTCCTGATCGTCGAGCTGACGGCGGTCGTGCTCACCCTGGCCCGCGAGAACCTGGCGGTTGGATTCTGGACCGACCTGTCGCGCACCTCACTCTTCCTGTTGTGGATCGGACTGGCCGGTGCGGCATTGTTATGTTGGATGCGTGCGCCGCTCAACCGCCTGCAGGTTGGCCGGGGCTCCGCGGCGGTTCTCATGTTGATATCCGGCCTGATCACAGTAGTCTCGGCCGCCACGTTCATTCTCGGGCGCTCCAACCTCGTGATGGACGCCGGGGCCGCCATCCTGTTTCCTCCTAACCTGACTACATTCCTCATCCGTAATCTCAGCATCGGTCTGGTAGTGACGGCGCTCGCTCTGCGGTATTTCTACGTCACCCACGAATGGCGCCGCAACATTGAAATGCAAGCGACAGCTCGCGTGCATGCGCTGCAGGCGCGCATTCGCCCTCATTTCCTGTTCAACAGCATGAACACCATCGCCTCGCTCACACGCTCCAACCCCGCGGTAGCTGAGCAGGCGGTGCAGGACCTCGCCGATCTCTTCCGCGCCAACCTGAGCGACAAGCGCGACATAATCACGCTTGATCAGGAGCTCGAGGTGGCTCGCACATACCAGCGGATCGAGGAATTGAGGCTCGGGCCGCGGCTGCGCGTCGAGTGGCGGATCGACTCCCTGCCACGCAATGCGCTCGTGCCCGGATTGATGTTGCAGCCCCTTCTCGAGAACGCGATCTATCACGGCATCGAGCCACAGCCTCAAGGTGGCGTCGTCACCGTCACCGGTGAGTTGGCAAGCGGCCTCATTACGATAGTCGTGCGCAATCCCGTTGGTGATCATCAGAATGAGCGCGAGGGCAACCGGCTCGCGCTTGCGAATATCCGCGAGCGCCTGGAACTGTTGTACGGCGAGCGCGGACTGGTGAAATCGGGACGGTTCGACGCCGAGTACATTGTGACACTGCGCTTTCCGCATGTTGAAGACCTGAAGAAGCTGGCCACATGAAGCTCAGGGTGCTGATCGTCGACGATGAGCAACCGGCGCGCGAGCGATTGCGTAGTTTGCTTGCCGAGTTGGATGAGGCGGACGTAATCGGCGAAGCGGTTACCGGAGAGCAGGCACTCCAGCGCACCATCGAGCTCGCACCCGACGTAGTACTACTCGACGTCCGCATGCCCGGAATCGACGGCATCGAAGCTGCGCGGCACATGAACGTGCTGGAGCAACCTCCCGCGGTGATTTTCACCACAGCTTACGACGAATACGCCATGAAGGCTTTCGATGCGCAAGCGGTGGGCTATCTGCTGAAGCCGATCCGCAAGGAGAAGCTTGCCGCCGCGCTCGCGCACGCCAACCGGTTGACCCGTCCCCAACTGCAGAAGCTGGGAAACAAGACCGCGGGTCGTTCGCACATCGCTGCGAAGCATCGCGAAGGGTTACGCCTGATTCCACTCGATGAAGTGCAATTCTTCTTCGCGGAGCAAAAATACACGACAGTGAGACACCTCAAAGGCGAGGACCTGATTGAAGATTCCTTGCGTGCGCTCGAGGACGAGTTCGGATCGACCTTCGTACGTATCCATCGAAACGCGCTGGTGAACGTGCGCTACCTCGAACGGATTGAGCGTAACGCCGACGACGGGCAGTACTTCGTGAGGCTGCGCGGATGCGAGGCGCCGCTCCAAGTCAGCCGTCGGATGGCGAGTGAGCTACGCGAACGATTTCGGATCTGACGCGGGCTTGACGATCGTCACTGACGGTCCCCTGCGCGGTTGCCGACGGCAGCGCCGTCGTACGCATAATCGAACGAGTCAAAGAACAACCGCCCCTCCTGCACCCCCTGCCGCGGAAAGGTTGCCCTGATAGCCTCGATGAGGGCCGGTGGCCCGGCGGCATACACATCGAAGGGCTCGAGGCTCGCATGATCAGCCAGCACGGCCTCGTGAACCAAACCGAGCCGCTGATGAGGCGCGTTCGTCACGGTCGCCTCAGACAAAACCGCTATAAATCGTAGCTGCGGATAGTGACGTACCCAGCTCAGCACGAGCGCTTCCTCGTAAAGGTCGTGTGGCTGGCGTGCGCCCCAGTAGAGGTGGATTGGACGGTCGAGACCGCCTTCCAGGACATGCCTCAGCATAGACTTCAGCGGTGCAAATCCAGTCCCCCCCGCGATCATCAACAGGGGCCGGGCATTCTCCTGATAGACGAATTGTCCGATCGGCCCCTCAATCCGCAGCAGCGAGCCGACCGGCAGAGCCTCAAACAGCTGTGCAGTGAAGCCACCGCCGGCGACCCGACGTACGTGCAGCTCCAGCAAGTCACTGTCGTGGGGAGGACTTGCTATCGAAAAGCTGCGCCGCCTGCCCCCGTCGAGCAGAATGTCCAGGTACTGCCCGGGATGGAAGCGGAGCGACTCTACAGCCGGCAAGCGCAGAAATACCTGCAGGACGTCCGGAGCGAGAGGTGTCAATCGCGCAATGCGACAAGGGAGGGTCTTGATGTCGACTTCGGCGACGTTTCTGATCAGTCGCGCCTCAACAATGAGATCCGAGCGAGCGCGAGCCTGGCAGAGAAGGACGTTGCCCGCCTGGGCTTCCTCCGCGGTGAGTCCAACCGGGATACCGTTCGGGTATTCGATCTCACCAGCCCGCAGTAGCGCGCGGCACGAGGCGCAATGACCCGACTTGCAGCTATGCGGCAGATTGAGGCCGGCCGCGAGCGCACCTTCGAGCACCGAGCGATCCGCGGAAACGGTGATATGCCTTCCGTGGGGCTCAATGAGGACTTTGTACTCGGGCGCAGCCATACGTCAGACTAGGCGTATAAACCTCACGGGCCAAGTCACCGTTGTGTTCAAGAACCCGCCTATCGAAAAAATTACAGAGTTGCTGCGCTCGGCACGGATCATCGCCATTGTTGGACTCTCCCCCGACCCTTCAAGGCCCAGCAACCGCGTGGCCCGGCACCTCCAGGGCTTCGGCTACCGCATCATCCCGGTCACGCCTACCACGACCTCCATCCTCGGCGAGCAGGCGGCTCCCGACCTCGATCATCTCTCGGAGTTCTTGAAGCCGGGCGAGCGGGTTGACGTAGTCGAAGTTTTTCGCCGGCCTGAGCATGTTGCGGCAATCGTCGAGGACTGCATCCGACTGGGCTTGCCTGCACTTTGGCTGCAGGACGGCGTCATCGATCAGGACGCTGCTGAGAAGGCCGCGCGTGCGGGCATATTCACGGTGATGGATCGCTGTATGTTCAGGGATCGTGCCGCACTGGGATGATTCGGCTATTCTTGGCAATATGCGCATCGATTTCACGAAGATGCACGGGGCTGGCAACGATTTCATTGTGTTCGATTCGCCCGTCGGGCATGCACTGCCTTCGGCCGAGCAACTCAGGAAGCTCGCCGACCGGCGCACAGGCATCGGCTTCGATCAGGCATTGGTCCTGGAAAAACCCCGACGCCCCGATACCGCGGTGTTCTACCGCATCTTTAATTCCGATGGGGGCGAGGTTGAACAGTGTGGCAACGGTGCCCGCTGTATCGCTGCCTTTCTGTACCGCCGCGGAGAGACACGCGCTGGTGCCGTCACGATGGACAGCCCGGCTGGCATCATTAACGCGCGTGTGCAGAGCGCAGGTGTCGTGTCGGTAGATATGGGCGTACCCAGTTTCGAGCCTCGTAGCCTGCCGTTCGATGCCCCTGAAGGGGCTGATACGTATAGTCTCGAGGTGGGTGGGCAGAAGGTTGAAATCGGTGCCGTCTCGATGGGCAATCCGCACGCGGTGCTGACTGTCGATTCAACCGATACAGCCCCCGTCGAGACTCTGGGTCCCGCGATTGAGAAGCATCCGCGTTTTCCGAACCGCGTGAATGCAGGATTCGTTCAAATCATAGATCGCTCGCACGTCAGGCTCCGCGTGTACGAACGCGGGGTCGGTGAGACACTCGCATGTGGCACTGGTGCATGTGCGGCAGTCGCGGTTGGGCGCAAGCGTGGACTCCTTGACGCCTCAGTGCTTGTACGGGCCCGTGGCGGCGAGTTGCGGGTAAACTGGGAGCGTCCGGGGGATAACATCTGGTTGACGGGACCGGCCGAAGTATCGTTCGAAGGTCACGTCGAGGTCTGACACATATGACGACACGAGAAGCTCGCGGCGTGGCGGCCGTGGAAACCGAAGAAGAAACTATTGCCGCTTATTTGCAGCACAATCCTGATTTCTTCGAACGACATCATGCAGTGCTGGCGCGTCTTCGGCTGCCGCATGCGCGGGGTGGGTCCACCATTTCGCTCGTTGAGCGGCAGATCGAGGTATTGCGTGACAAGCACGCTGCCGTCGAGGGCAAACTCGCAGAGTTCGTGCGCGTAGCCCGGGCGAATGATGCGCTCGCCGACAAGTTGCACCGCTTTACGCGGCAACTGTTGCGCGCAGGCTCGCGTGAAGGCGTCATCGCGGCGATGGAATCTGGCCTTCGGATGGATTTCGACGCGTTTCACTCCGTGCTGGTGCTCATCGGATCGCACCCCGATGTCACACCGCAGAGATTCGTCAGGGTAGTACGTGCTGACGATCCGAATTTGAAATCGTTCGAAACGCTGTTCTCCAATGGCAAGCCGCGATGCGGACAGGCGCGCGACTCGCAGCGCGAATTCCTCTTCGGGTCGGACGCCAATGACATCGGCTCGGTGGCCCTGGTGCCGCTGGGCGAGATGGGCAGCATTGGATTGCTCGCATTGGGCAGCACGGATCGAGATCGCTTTCACCCCGGTATGAGCACCGAGTTCCTGGCACGCATGGCGGATCTGATCGCCGACGCGCTGATGCCGGGCCCGAGCGCCGTGCAGGCGAAATCCACCGCCTGACCTGCCATGCTCCCCGCGGCGCTCGAGCGAGTAGCGCAATTTCGGCGCTACATGACCACAGAGCGCCGCTTGTCCGCGCACACTGATTCCAACTATGCGCGCGACCTCGCGGCCCTCATAAAATTTTGCGACCTTCACGGGTTGCAAGACTGGAGCGCGGTCGACAGCCAGCACATTCGCTCGTTCGCCGCGCACTCACACGCCAAAGGACTCGCGCCTCGCAGCATTCAGCGTCGGCTCTCCGCGGTTCGTGGTTTCTTTGAGTTTCTCGTACGGGAAAGCGTCGTGGAGCAGCGTGCGCAAAAACGTTCAACGGGCGCAGCGGACATCCAGAACAACCCGGCGAACGAAGTGCGAGCACCCAAGGCGCACAGGCGTCTTCCCGAGACGCTCGATGCCGATCAAATGGGCCGGCTTCTCGAAATACCCACAGGCGATATCTTCGTCACGCGCGATCGCGCGATCATGGAGCTGCTCTACTCATCGGGATTACGCCTCGCCGAGCTCGTCGGCCTGGACGTAAGCGGCCTAGATCTCGCCGACCGCACGGTGCACGTCCTCGGTAAGGGTAACAAAGCGCGAATCGTGCCGGTCGGAACCGAGGCCGCCAACGCCCTCACGCAATGGCTGAAAGAACGCGCCTCGATCGCAAAATCAGATGAAACAGCGCTGTTCGTAGGTCGCGGCGGCGAGCGCCTCGGCAGACGCGCGGTGCAGACGCGTGTGGCGTACTGGGCGCGCCGACAGGGCGTGAGCATGCGCGTGTATCCGCATCTGTTCCGCCATTCGTTCGCGTCGCATCTTCTTGAATCTGGCGGTGATTTGAGGGGCGTGCAGGAGCTTCTCGGGCACGCCGATATAGCGACGACTCAGATTTACACCCATCTTGACTTCCAGCACCTAGCCCGCATCTACGACAAAGCTCATCCCCGCGCCCGGAGAAAGCCCTAGTACGTAGTCGAAGCGCCCTTCACGGTATCTCGCCGGCAAAAGCCGCGCTTTTTGCCGGCCGCCAAAAGGATCGCTGGCCTGGATTCTGCTGCAATCGCAGCCAGGCGATTGCAGCCCAATTGAGGACAGGTATGACCGAAAACCACGCATTCAATCCACACGGGACAACCATTGTCGCCGTTCGCCGCAATGGTGCGGTTGCGATGGGCGGTGACGGACAAGTCACGCTCGGCAACACCGTAATGAAGGGCAACGCGCGCAAAGTGCGCCGGCTCTACGATGAGAAAGTGCTCGCAGGCTTTGCCGGTGGCACAGCAGATGCCTTTACGCTCTTCGAGCGGTTCGAGGGCAAGCTCGAGAAGTACGGCAATCTCACTCGCGCGGCCATCGAGCTCGCGAAGGACTGGCGATCCGACCGCTTTCTGCGGCGGCTCGAGGCCCTGCTGCTCGTAGCCGATCCCGGCAAAGTGCTGGTCGTCTCGGGCAATGGCGATGTGATCGAGCCCGACTATGACGTGGCGGCCATCGGCTCCGGCGGTCCGTACGCGCTGGCTGCGGCACGCGCGCTGCTCGAGGGCTCCGAGCTGGATGCCCGCAGCATCGTCGAGCGTTCGCTGGGCATTGCCGCCGACATCTGTATCTACACCAATCGCAATATGGTCATCGACGAACTGAAGCAGGGCGCCGCCTAATGTCATCTCTGACACCTCGTGAAATTGTCTCCGAGCTCGACAAGCACATCATCGGACAGGACGCTGCCAAGCGCGCTGTCTCCATCGCTTTGCGCAACCGATGGCGCCGCATGCAGGTGGCGGAACCGATGCGCCAGGAGATCACCCCCAAGAACATCCTCATGATCGGTCCCACCGGGGTAGGTAAGACCGAGATCGCGCGCCGCCTCGCGAAGCTGGCCAACGCGCCCTTCGTCAAAGTGGAAGCCACGAAATTCACGGAAGTGGGTTATGTCGGGCGGGATGTTGATTCCATCGTCAAGGAGCTCGTCGACGTCGCGGTCAAAATGACACGCGAGCAGGCCGTCGAGAAAGTTCGGCAGCGTGCGGCCGACGCGGCTGAAGAGCGTGTCCTGGATGCGCTGCTGCCGAAGCCCAGAATGTTGGGTTTCTCCACAGACGAGCCCAGCCAGCCGCGCGATGCGGAAACTCGCCAGAAATTCCGCAAGATGCTGCGCGAGCGCGAGTTGGACGATCGCGAAATCGAGATCGAGACCCGCGCATTGCCCATGGGTGTGGAGATCATGGCGCCTCCTGGCATGGAGGAGATGCAGCAACAGCTGCAATCCATGTTCGCCAACCTCGGCGGCAACAGGACGAAGGCGCGCAAGGTGAAGGTGCGCGAGGCATTGACGATCCTGACCGACGAGGAGGCCGGCAAGCTGGTCAACGAGGAGGAGTTGAAGATCCAGGCCATTTTCAACGCAGAGCAGAATGGCATCGTGTTCATCGACGAGATCGATAAGGTGACCCGGCGCCAGGAAACCATGGGCGCGGATGTGTCGCGCGAGGGCGTGCAGCGAGATCTGCTGCCATTGATCGAAGGCTCAACGGTGGCCACCAAGTATGGACCGGTGAAGACCGATCACGTGCTGTTCATTGCCTCCGGCGCATTCAGTCTCTCGAAGCCCTCCGACCTGATTCCAGAGTTACAGGGCCGCCTGCCAATCCGCGTGGAGCTGGATTCGCTCAAGGTGGGTGATTTCGTGCGCATCCTGACCGAGCCTGACGCCTCCCTGACCGCCCAGTACCGCGCGCTGATGAGCACCGAAGGGGTTCAGGTCGATTTCGCCGAGGATGGCGTGCGGCGGATTGCCGAAATCGCGTTCCACGTGAATGAGCGCACCGAGAACATCGGCGCCCGTCGTCTGCACACAGTGATGGAGCGGCTGCTCGAGACCGTGTCCTACGAAGCGGTGGATCAGAATGGCAAGACAGTGAGCATTGACTCGAAGTATGTCGATGACCACCTGGGTAACCTGGTCAAGGACGAGGACCTGAGCCGATATATTTTGTAAGGCGCGGCAAACGCCTTCTTCGATCGCGGCGCGCCGCAACGCGCCGACCCGGGCACTGACCGCGCCTCATGTGCCCGGGCGTTTATAACGCGGCGGGACCCGCGGCTCGATATGCACCGCCTGCGCCGCGACCCTGTCATAGGTAAACGAGCCATAACGATACGCAAATGCCCGCGTAAACTCGGCCCCATACAGCAGTATCTGCGCCGAGTAATACACCCAGATCAGAAGCAGCACCACCGAGCCCGCGGCACCATAAGTTGAGGCCAACCCGCTGTTGCCAAGGTAAATCCCAATGGCAAGCTTGCCAGCCGTAAACAGCAGCGCCGTCACCAACGAGCCCACGATGACGTCGCGCCACGCAATCCGCACGCTCGGCAACACCTTGTAGATGGTCGCGAACAGCGCCGCCACCAGCACGAACGCAAACAGAGAATTCACCCAGCCCAGCACCGTGTTCATGAACATCTCGCCGCGCGAGAGCCTTTCCAATGCGGTCAGCGCAGCACTGATCGCCAGCGAGACCAACATCAGAAAGCCCAGCACCAGGATCATTCCCACCGACAGTAGCCGCGTACGCACGGAGTACCAGAAGCCGGTGCGCCGTTCCGGCGGAACATCCCAGATCTGATCGAGTCCGGCCTTCAATTCCGCCAACGCAGTATTGGCGCCCAATATGAGTGTCACGATACCGATGATGGTGGCAATGAGGCCGGCGTCCCGACGCCCGGCATTCTGCAGAACCGATTGCACCAGCTGGGCACCCTGCGGGCCCACCAGATTCCCGATCTGATCCACGATCTCGCCGCGGGCGGCAGCCTGGCCAAAGAAAAACCCCGCGATCGCAATACACAGGATCAGGACAGGTGCCAGGGAAAATATTGTGTAAAACGCCAATGCTGCCCCCGTGCTGGCGGCACGGTGAGTCAGCCAGCCATCCGCGGCATCGCGCAGCAATTCCCAGATAGCCTTGAGTACAAGAGCAGCGCGCGATCTATGCGGCCGCCAGGTCATACATCAGCCGCGCGGGTGCCGCACGTCGAGTAACGATAGCGCAGCAGCGATATGCGACAAGTGCGTCAGTCCTTGTGGGAAGTTACCTAACATCTCACGCCCGCGCTGAGAGTACTCCTCGGCAAACAACCCGAGATCATTCGCGCTGGCGCAGGCACGTTTGAAGATCCTCCGCGCCTGCGTCTTCTTCCTTTGACGCGCCAGGCATGCCACCAGCCAGAATGTACACGCCAGAAACATCCCCTCTGACCCGGCCAGGCCGTCTTCGCTGCGATAGCGCAACAGCAAGCCATCCCGCATGAGCTGTTCGCAGATGACCTGCGTGGTACGAATCATACGATCATCATCGTGAGCCACAAAACCCGCTATGGGCAGCAGCAGCAGCGCGGCATCCACGTCCTTGCGCCCGAAGCTTCGAACAAAGATACCTCTTTTGTGGTCCACACCCCGCTTCTCGATCGCATCGCGCATCTGCTGACGCGCAACCCGCCACCGCTCGAGCGGTGCCGCGAATCCATGCTGTTCTGCAAGAGAAATGCCCCCGTTGACCGCCGCCCAACACATGACCTTCGAGTGTACGAAGTGTAGTGGCTTGGAGCGCACCTCCCAGATGCCGCGGTCCGGCGACCGCCACCTTGAAATAGCGGCTTCGACCGTCTCCCGCAAAAATCGCCAATAGGCCCGGCTCGGAGCATGCCCGCGCTCACTCCACTGCCACTCGAGCTCGACCAGCAGCCCATACATGTCCGCCTGGTACTGGCGTGCCGCACCGTTGCCGATCCGCACAGGACGCGAACCACGCCAACCCTCGAGATGATCCAAGTTGATTTCGGTCAGGCGGCGCTTGCCATCGACGCCGTACATCACTTGCAGATCGTCCGCATTACCGGCCGCGGAGCGCCGAATGAAATGCCTGACACCTTGAGCTTCGGATTCCGCGCCGGTGCTGTTGAGTGCCCACACCGTGAAAATGGAGTCTCGAATCCAGCAATAGCGATAGTCCCAATTGCGCTCACCTCCCAGGTGCTCGGGCAGCGACGTGGTTGGAGCTGCAACAATTGCGCCCGTAGGCGCGAACGTCAGCGCCTTCAGCGTGATCGCCGATCTGATGATGTTGGCTCCGGGCCCATCCTCATAAACGATCTTGCCAGACCAGTTCCGCCACCACTCGAGCGTCTCTTTGCAGTGCGCCGGCAGTTCGTGCACAGCCCTTTTCTGCATAGGTGCGGCGTGCGCTCGCTCTGGAGCAACAAACTCCAGCCCGATATGTAACTTCTGTTTGGCCCGAACGGTGATCTGCGCGTGCAGATCATGATCATCGACAACCTGCAGAGGCACGTCCCCGAATATCCGAATCCCGGTGTTACTGCCGCACGCGAAATGCGTGTTAGGCCCGCCCGAGAATATCCACGGCTTGACTTCGCCGTAGTCGAGTCGCGGCACCACCGAAACTTCAAACTGCATGCTCCCGGTGACGCCTTCTATTATCCGTACGAGCTCCCGCCGCGGGCGTCGTCGTCCGCCCTCACGCATCGCGAAGAAGTCCATTACGCGAGCCCGGTTTCGGCCGGACTTATAGGTTGTGACCAGGATGAGGCTGTTCTTAACGTATTCGCGACTGACGTGCACCTTTCCCTGGGGAGTGACAATGAAATGCCCGCCCTGCTGCCAGTCGAGCAGGCGCCCAAAACAGCTGTCAGAGTCGAAGCGGGGTAAGCAGCACCAGTCGATAGAGCCGGCGCGGGAAATCAACGCTGCCGAGTGGCAGTCGCCAATCAGGGCATAGTCAGAGATCGGAGGATATGCACGTGCGGCGCTTCGTATCCTGACGAAGCGCCGCGCGTTTTTTTTCCTCACACCGGTTATCGAGTAGGCGACGGACGCCGATGCTTATCCTACGGCCTTCTGCTCCGGGATCAGCGTTACTCCACGCACCCGCTCGTAGCGATCGGCGACATCCTTCCAGTTGAAGACATTCCAGATCGCGTCGAAAAACTTCACCTTCTCATTCAGATATTGCAGATACCAGGCATGCTCCCACGCGTCCAATACCAACAGAGGCAGTGCACCTTGTACCGTCTGTGACTCGTGATCGTGAATCTGCGTGGTGATCAGCCGTCCGGACAACGTGTCGAACATGAGCGCGCCCCAACCTGAGCCCATGCAGGTGGCCGCCGCCTTCGTGAGCTGCTGTTTGAACTTGGCGAAGCCGCCAAAATCGCGGTCAATGGCGCTGGCGAGCGCACCAGTGGGTTCGCCGCCGCCATTGGGAGACAGGTTCTTCCAGAAAATACTGTGCAGCACATGCCCCGAGACGTGGAAAGCGAGCTGGTGCTCGAGCGCCGCGATCCGGGCGAAGTCGCCCTTGTCGCGTAATTCGGCCAGCGCCTCGAGGGTCTGATTCGCTCCGTCTACATACGTCTTGTGGTGCTTGTCGTGATGCAGCTGCATGATCTTTGCTGAAATATGCGGCTCGAGAGCACCGTAGTCGTATGGAAGATCCGGTAGCGCGTACTTGGTCATGAGATCTCACTCCTGCTCAAACTTCAAAAAACGATCCTTTTCCGGGCAGCCCAACAACGGGCACACACCGGCCCCCCGAGAAGGGGGCCGGCTCACGGTACAGGAAAACCGGCGATTCCTGAGCGCAGATTTCCTACGAAATCATTACTTAGGAGGTGTGCTCGAGTCAGCCGGTGGGGGCGTCGTGGTGCCGCTTGAATCCGGCGGCGGGCTCGTGGACGGGCTCGTCTGGTCAGCAGGCGGCGGAGTGGTCTGCATCGAGTTCGAGCTATCCGGGGCGGCCGGCGCCGTGGTCGTAGTATCGGCCGGAGCACTGGGCGACGTCGATTGCTGCTTCGAGCATGCCACGATCGCGAGCGCGCTCAAGCACAACAAAAGAAGACTGCGTTTCATAGAGATCACCTCACTGTATAGCTGTCTATCTGTCTGACGGTCGACAGCCCGGCCCATTAGCGGTGCCGGGTTGAACACAACGCTCGGTCGCAAGCGACGTTCCATCGCACCCTTCGTAGGGTCCCGGTAAGCTTCAGGCTACGGCGTGCAATGAGGGTGCCCTGATATGCTGCAAGCCTCGCGATGCTCTTGGGGGAAATAGCGTGATCAACGCAGCCATCACTGGGTGGGGCAAGTGCCTGCCCCCCGCCGTGCTGTCTAATCAGGACCTGGCTACCCTCGTGGACACTAGTGACGACTGGATCGTCAGCCGGACGGGTATTCACGAGCGTCGGGTTTCACACACGACGCTCGCCAACTTATCCTACGTCGCTTCCGCCCGAGCGTTGGCGGCAGCAGGACTCGAGGGCAGCGCGATCGACCTGATCGTATTCGGCACCTGCAGCCACGAAGACCAGGTACCGAATATGGCTTCCGGAGTGCAGGTGCGAATCGGTGCGGCGTCAGCCGCAGCGATGGACATCAACACGGCATGTACGAGCTTTCTGTATGGCCTTTCCACAGCCACCGCATTGATTCGAACCGGCGTGGTTCGCAATGCGCTCGTGATAGGCGCCGAGCTCATTTCACCTTTCATGGACTGGACTGACCGGGACGTCGCGGTGTTATTCGGTGACGGTGCGGCCGCTGTCGTGTTAGAGGCGACAACCCGGGAAGAAGGGCTGCTCGCGGAGCAGCTCGGGTGCTACGCAGATGCCCGGGAAACTCTGCGCGTGCACGGCATGGGTGGCCGATATGCCAACCGCGGAATCCTCTATGGAGCGGTCCGCTGGCAGTTCGAAGGACAGGAAATCTTCAAACGAGCAGTGCACGGAATGGGAGCAGCCAGCGAAAGCGCACTTGGCAAGTTAGGCCTGAAGGCCGCTGACGTGAACCTCGTGATCCCCCACCAGGCCAACCTGCGAATCATCGAAGCCGTGGCGAAACGTACACGCGTCCCCATAGATCGCGTGTATATCAACATCCAACGCTATGGCAACATGTCTGCCGCAACCGTCCCAGTGGCCCTTTGCGAGGCTCTCGAGGCGGGACGCATCCAACCTGGCGCCCTGTTATTGATGCCGGGCTTCGGCGGAGGACTCACCTATTGCGCGCACGTCGTGCGCTGGGGTGAGAGAACGAGCCCGCGCGGCGAGAGCAAAGTCGATCTGCCCCCCAACGAGCGCAGCGCTCTGCAAATCGTCCGGGACGTGATGGAAGCAAAGAAGGTATTGACCAATCAGGAGCCTTCCTAGGAAAGGCGTGACCCATTGCGCCCGGCCTAACCGGGCTTGCTCATTGCGGGCGGGCTATCTGGGCTGGCCCATTTTGGGCTTGGCCCCGCGGGTTCGCACTATTGTGGGCGGCCAGCCAGTGGCACTACGCCCTCGTGCAGTTGAAGCGGGCGGCCGAGGGGCCGCAACGGGCGACGAGACTGCGCACATCGGAGGGCCGGCTGCCGCGTCAATGCGGGCCTGGCCGTCACGGCCTACTTCTTGGCGGCGGCGCGCTTTTTCTTCTTAGCCGGATCCTTCGGCCGGGACTTACCAAACGAGCCCTGGTAGATCTTGCCGCGGCGGCTTCTGCTATCTCCCTTACCCATGAATAAAGACTCCCAATCGCGTTATGAGGGGCGCGAAGTCTACCGGGCAAGCGGGCCCAGCGCAAAGCGGACGGCCAGCTGGTGGGGCTGAGTTCCGTAGCCTGGCAGCTACGTTCAACACCATGCAGAAGAAGATTGCTGAGCGTGAAGCGGACATTCCCTATCAGGCCCATCACGACCCATTCACCGGTTTGCCAAACCGCGCGTTGCCTCAAAAGAAGCTCGAAGAGATTGTTGCGGGAGCGGACAGCGCCGCGCCCGTTGCCCTCCTGTTGATCGACATGCGCAACGTAACTGAAATAAACGCCTCGCTCGGTCATCACGTAGGAGACGAGGTATTGCGCGAAGCGGCGCGTCGCCTGCGCGCGAACGTAGCACCGGATGACATCGTCGCCAGGCGAGCACTGGAGCAGCTTGCCGGTCAGACCCTGCGCTGAGACTGCGCTTGAGGCCGGGGCCTTCAGCCGGCCGTATTGGCCACCTCCGAAATGATGCACTTGGCGCTGGCTGCAAATTGTCGACCTCGCCATCCTCCATCCGTCCTCGGGACCAGAGGCCGCGCACGGGGCGCGGCCACCGACTACAGGAGCTCTCTTCCATGCGATTCATGATGCTGATGATCCCCAAGGGCTACGAAAGCGCCGCGCCCGGAACGGTCCCCGATGCCAAAGCCGTGGAGGCGATGATGAAGTACAACCAGGAACTGCAGAAGGCCGGTGTGCTGATCACGCTCGACGGTTTACACCCGCCCTCCATGGGCGCTCGCGTGTCATTCTCGAAGGGCAAACCCCTGGTCACTGATGGTCCCTTCGCTGAGTCCAAGGAAGTGCTGGGCGGCTATTGGATGATCCGCGTCAACTCCAGGGCCGAGGCGATCGAGTGGGCCAAAAAGTGCCCCGGAGGCGATAACGAGGTGATCGAGATCCGCCAGGTGCAGGAGATGGAGGACTTCCCGGCGGATGTACAGAAGGCGGCTGCCGGTTTCGCAGAGATGCGCCAGCGTTAAGAAGGCACGCAGTTTCGGCTGCAGTTGGGCGCCTATCACGCGCTCAAGCCGGCCGTCGCGCGGGGTCAGCCTGCGCGGCGGTGTCCTACAACCAGCGGCGCCACCTGAAGTACAGGTATGGCGCCACCGCGGAGACCACCATCATGGTGATGCCGACCCAAGGGCCCCAGGTTTCGTGCAACCAGGGAATGTGCTCAAAGTTCATGCCGTAAAACCCGGCGATGACCGACGGCGGCAGCAAGAACACCGTGACCACGGAGAATATCTTCACCACGTTGTTCTGGTCGATGCTGACCATGCCCAAGGTTGCATCGAGCAGGAACTGCACCTTGTTCCCCAGGAAGTTGGAATGATCCGTCATGGCCAGTACATCGCGTGACAACGTGCGGTAGCGGGTGCGCGACTCCTGCGTCACCTGGGAATTGCCGCTCTGCTGCACGAATCCCAACAGCCGGGTCAGGCTGACCAGGCTTTCGCTCGCCTTTGAGACCAGGTCACCGCTCTGCCCGATCCGCTCCAGCACGTGACGAAAATCAAGGGGCGCGCTCGTGTCATACGAGCGGAAGAAGATCTTGGAGGAGATCGCATCCACATCGCCGCCGACTTTTTCCAACACATCGGCAATGCGATTGACGATGGCCTCCAGCAATCCGGCGAGCACCATGGCTCCCGAAGTTGCCACCGCAGCGTGCCGCGCGGCGTACGCAATGAAGCGCCGAAACGGTAGCGGATCCGTATAGCGATTCGTCACGAGCTTCGAGCCCGTGAGAATGAACGTAACTTGAGTTCTTTCGGGCAGATCGGTGTCGAGCTTGGTGACCAGCGTCGCCGTCATGTACAGGCCGCCGTTCTCCTCGTAGAAGCGGTTCGATGCCTCGATCTCGCGCATCTCCTCCCGCGTCGGCACATCGATTCCGAGTGCGGTCTCGACGAGTTGTTCTTGTTCGGGGGTGGGCTCGCGCAAGTCGATCCACACCGCATCCGCCGGGAGAGGCGCGCCCGGCTGAAGCTCTGCGCAGGCAAGGCCATTAGGGCGCGGAACGTAGACGTTCAGCATTCCGCGCCTGCCTGGTGCCTTCTAGTGCTTGTGTTCCGCCGCGGACAGATCGTCAACCAGCGCAATCAGATTACTCTGACTGCCCGCCTTCGCGACATCGGAGGTGAACTTGCCGTTGATGACGAACAGCGGCACGCCTTCGACGTGATAGCGCTGCGTGAGCTGCTCAGCGCGCTGCAGATTCGAATTGACGCTGAAGGAGTTATACGACTTGGCGAAGTCGTCCGCGCTGACGCCATTGGCCTGCGCGAAGGCCTGCTGCGCCTTCAGAGTCTCCGCATCGCTGGGCCCGAACAGCATCTGGTGTTGATTCTGAATCGCATCGAAGGCCTTCTGGATCAGGTCCTGGCGGTTCAGCGCGACCAGCGTATAGAACAAGTGGGCATGGGCGCGATGAGCCGGACCCCACATCACGGGGACGCGCACAAATTCGATATACGCGGGCTTGTTCTTCAGCCAGCTTTGAATGTACGGCTCGAGCGCGGCGCAGTGCGGGCACCCCAGCCAGAACACCTCGACCACCTCAACCTTCCCAGGACCCACGTTCGTCGGCTGCGCGGGCACCAGCGGCTCGTAGTTCTGGCCTGCCTTCCACTTGCCGGCCGGCAACTGCTGATCGGCGGGCAGCTGCGCCAGCCGTTCGAGGCCTGCGTCACCGCGGGCAGCGCGGGGATCATCCTCCGGCTCGTCGCCTTTTTCCTGCGCGGCCGTGGCCTGCTGAGTCTCGCTCTGTTGAGTTGCCTCCGCAGCGGGCGCGGGCGGCGGGGTTTCCTGTTGAATCACAGAGGGTGTCTGCGGCTTCGCGGCCTGGGTGGTCGGATGTTGCGAGGCGCGCCCGCAGGAACACACGATCAAAGTCAGGAACGCAGTCAGAGCGATCGATCGGATCATCGGATTGCCTCAGTGTGGGTGCGGCGCCGGTCAGCGCAGGCCCTGAACGTAGGATGCGACGTTGCGCATGTCCTCCGGCGTGAGCCGCTTTGCAATGGTCAGCATCATTGCGCCATTGCGGCTCGGTAGAGCCGGATTCTTCGCGCCGGGATAACGCTTGCCAGTCGCATAGTCGTTCAGTTGCTTGACGACATAGACCGATTGTTGAGCCCGAAGTGCCGGATATCCGGCCGCAAGATTGCCCCGGCCTGCAGGACCGTGACACGCGGCACAAGCTGGGATGTTCCGTGCTCGATCGCCGTGGGTGTACAGCGCTTCACCGGCCTTCCAATATGAAGGATCGGCTTCGAGGCCCTGCAGCGTCTGGGCCTGGTAGTAAACAGCGACGTCATTCACGTCCTGATCACTCAGCCCGGCAGCCATGGGCATCATCACGGGATTGTCGCGTACCTGCGCCTTGAATAGCTTCAACTGCTCCGCGATGTACACGGCGCTTTGTGCAGCAAGGCGCGGCCACTCAGGATTCGCGCTGTTTCCGCTTGGGCCATGACAAGCGGTGCAAACAGCCGTCTTTGAGGCTCCGGCCTCAACCTTGCCAGTGGAAAATGGGTCATCGGGTGCTGCAGTCGTCTGCGCATAAGTGAGCGTCGTGGCCAGTAGAGCGAGACCCGCCCAACCGGCCCTCATCATCTTCGCCATTGTTTTCTTTCCGCTTTGTCCCGTGGTGCGAGGGCGCCGAATTGTACACTACGGACGTGAGCCGATTTTCACAGGGTCGTTTTCTGATCAGCGCTGCTGCACCCGGGCAATTTCCGCCCGACCTTGGTGCGGAGGTCGCTTTCGTTGGACGCTCGAACTCGGGCAAGTCGAGCGCCATCAACGCAATCACTCAGCGCCATGGCTTGGCGCGGACCAGCAAGACCCCTGGCCGCACTCGCCTGCTCAACTTCTTCGAGTTCGGAACGCACGAACGGATCGTTGACCTGCCCGGTTACGGCTACGCCACGGGCCCTGAGGCCGAACGCCTCAGCTGGCAGCCTCTCATCGACGCCCTGAGGGGCCGCGAATCACTGCGCGGTCTGTTCATGATCGTCGACTCCCGCCGCGGCCTGACAGAAGGTGACGAGGCGTTGCTCGCCTGGGCAGCTCCAGCATTGCGCGTGCACGTGCTGCTCTCCAAAGCGGACAAGCTGAACCGCAGCGAGGGAGGCAAAGTGCTGCGGGAAACCAAGGCCGTCCTCACGGAACGCGCCACAGCGCAGCTTTTCTCTGTCCCGGCGAAGACCGGAATAGATGAAGCCCAGCGGACGCTTGCTGCGTGGCTCGAGGACAAGGTATTTCCCCCTGATGGACCCGGCGACCGCCCATAAAAAACCCCGATGACCTGAAACAGGCCATCGGGGCAGACTGATCTGGCACAGGTCTCATGCACCAGATCGACCCGCTCAGGGAGGGAAGCGGGGAGAGTGTGAGCTCTCAGGGGATTGGACGGATGGGCGCACCGGAAGTTCCGACTGAATTTTTAAAAAAATCCATCCATATCAGTGGCTTGGCTATTCCGCTGTCTCATTTTCACTACAGGAAGTGCCAGCTCACGTCGAGGCTGACTGCCTTCACGCCATCGGTGTTCCGGACATTAAACTGCTCATATTCAAGCCTTAAGCCCAGTGCGCCGAAGCGCGCCTGGGCGCCTCCGCCCCAGGCGAAATCGGTACCGTGATCGTCGATGGCAAAAAGCGACGAATCGGTATGGCCGCTGAGATTCCAGCGCGCCAATCCGGCTTTTCCAAAAATATCGATGATAGGCAGCGGAAGCGGCACGAACCCGACCGCGAAGGCCGAGAACGCGTGGGCGTCCACGTGCGCCCGGTCACTGAACCCAGCGAACCCAAAGCGCCCCGACTCACCGCCCAGATCCATGTAATTGGCCTCCACCCCGAGAAAAGGGAGCGGTTTGACCCCAACGAAGGCCTTCCAGGCGGTGTTGTTCAGGTCAAAGTCACGTCCGGAGCCGAAAATGTCATCGAGCCGTGCCCGGGAGACGCCCGCACCGACGTAGGCGTCAGGTAGCTGGGCGTGAGCCGCCGTTGCGCCAAGAGCCAGCGTCGCAGCTATCAGGAGATTGCGCATAGTGTCCTCGTTGTCGACAAGACTGAGGACCGCAGGCTGAAGCTGACTGTTGCAGTGAAGCGACAGCATTCGGCCTGCGGTCTACGTACAGACGCTGGCAGGCCGACAAAGTTCCTATTCCGCGAAATTGGTTACTTTTCGCGCGAAGAGCTAGTGTGATTTATCCCAATTAGGGCCAACTCCGATGTCCACCCTCAACGGAACACGCAGCTCTCCAGCGGTAGTCATCCGCTCTCGTATCGCCGCCGCCACACTATCGGCCGCCTCGGCGCGAACTTCCAGGACCAATTCATCGTGCACTTGCATGATAAGACGGGCCGGGGCGTCCTCACGTTGACACCACGCATCGACGGCGATCATTGCCCGCTTAATGATGTCAGCCGCCGTGCCCTGCATTGGAGCGTTAATGGCGCTGCGTTCTGCGTACTGCCGCTGTGCGGCAGCGCCCGACCGGATATCGGGCAGGTAGAGACGTCGTCCGTACACGGTCTCGACATAGCCAGTTTCGCGAGCGCTGTGGCGCGTCTCGTCCATAAAGCGCTTAACACCGGGGTACCGGGTGAAATAGCGCTCGACGTATCGCTGAGCGGAGCCGCGATCGATTCCCAGCTGCCGAGCCAGTCCGAATGGGGACATACCGTAGATGAGCCCGAAATTAATCGTCTTCGCGGTCCGTCGCTGGTCTGAAGTCACGGAGTCGAGGGGCACACTGAACACCTCCGCGGCAGTTGCCTCGTGCACGTCGCGATCCTCGGCGAATGCCGAGAGCAGGCCTTCGTCGCCCGACAGGTGGGCCATGATTCGCAGCTCGATCTGTGAGTAGTCCGCTGCCATCAGCACGTACCCGGGCGGAGCAATGAATGCCTGGCGGATACGGCGTCCTTCCGGGCGGCGGATCGGGATGTTCTGCAAGTTAGGATCGGCGGATGACAGCCTGCCGGTCTGCGCCACGGCCTGATGATAGGAGGTGTGAATACGCCCGGTCCGCGGATCCACCAGCTCCGGCAGCTTGTCAGTGTAAGTTGATTTCAGCTTGGCCAGCGCCCGGTACTCGAGAATGAGCCGGGGCAGCGGATACGAAACGGCCAGCTCCTCCAACACGTCCTCGGCCGTGGAGGGTTGGCCCGTAGGGGTCTTGCGGGTCACCGGTATCTGCAGCTTCTCGAACAGAATCTGCTGCAGCTGTTTGGGGGAGTCCATGTTGAAGTCCGTACCGGCTTCCTTGCGCCCCTGTGCCGTCAGCTCCTGCAGCTGAATGCTGAATTCCCGGCTCTGTGCACGTAACAGCTCGCGATCTACGAGTACCCCCTGGTGCTCCATGCGCAGCAGGACCGGTACCAGTGGCTGCTCCAACTCCTCGTATAATTGCCTTAGACGCGGATAGCTCTCGAGCTGGGGCCAGAGCGCCCGGTGCAGACACAACGTGATATCCGCATCTTCGGCCGCGTATTCGGCCGCCTTGTCCACCGGCACCTGGTTGAACGGAAGTTGCTTGGCACCCTTGCCAGCAACATCCTCGTACGTGATCTTTCTGATGCCCAGATAGCACAGAGCTGTCGAGTCCATGTCGTGCCGGGCGGCGACGCTGTTGAGTACGTACGATTCGAGCATGGTGTCGAATCGCATACCCGCGAGCTGGATGCCGTAATTCGCCAGTACATGCGCATGATATTTCAGGTCATGCCCCAGCTTGCCGCGCTCCGGATCTTCCAGAATCGGCTTGAGAGCGGCCAGCACCTTGTCGCGGTCGAGCTGCTCGGGTGCGCCCGTGTAGTCGTGGCGCAGGGGCACATAGGCCGCCTTGCCGCGCTCGAGGCCAAATGACACCCCGACGATTTCCGCCTTCATGTAATCAAGGTTCGTGGTCTCGGTGTCGAACGAAAACAAATCTGCGCCCCGCAGCAGATCCAGCCACCGCTCCAGGTCCTCCCAGCGCGTGATGTTTTCGTATTGGCGCTCAACGCCTTCGAGTGGAGAGGGCGCTCCTGGCGCCAGCCGGCCCGGGGCCACGGACAGCGCGCCTTGCATTCCGCTAGCACCAACGCCCCCCGCACCCGACCCGACACTGCCGGCGCCGGCCCCAACACTGCGCGCGGTCGCCTGTGAGGCGTCGGTGGGCATATCACCCGTAGCTCCGCCCTCCAACTGCTTCAACAGGTTGCGCAGCTCGTAGCGTGTGTAAAGCTCGCGCAACTTCACGGCATCAGGTGTGGTCGGCGTGAGTTGGTCGTGCTCGAGCGGCAGCTCCAGGTCAACATGGATGGTCGCGAGCTTCTTGGACAACTCCAGGGTTTTCAGCCCTGCGCGCAGGTTCTCACCCACCTTGCCGCTGATTTGCTCAGTGTTCGCCACGAGCTTGTCCAGGGTCCCGTACTGGTTGAGCCACTTCGCGGCCGTCTTGGGGCCGACCTTCTCGATTCCCGGAATGTTGTCGGAGCTGTCGCCCACCAGCGCGAGATAGTCGATGATCTGTTCCGGATACACATCGAACTTGGCTTTGACGCCGGCGCGATCCAGCACCGAGTTGGTCATGGTGTTGACGAGCGTGATGGACCCGTCAACGAGCTGCGCCATATCCTTGTCGCTTGTCGAGATCAGCACCGATTTGCCGGCCTTTGCTGCACGGCAGGCCAAGGTGCCGATGACATCGTCCGCCTCGACGCCCTCGATCCGCAGGATCGGCAGACCTTGGGCCCGAATGATTGACAGCAGAGGCTCTATCTGCGATCGAAGGTCGTTGGGCATGGGCTGGCGCTGCGCCTTGTATTCGGCGAACAGATCATCGCGAAACGTTTTGCCAGGCGCGTCGAATACCACCGCGATGCACCGCGGCTGGTAGTCCTTCACGAACTTCAGAAGCATATTCAGCACGCCGTAAACGGCGCCCGTCGGCTCACCACGCGAGTTGGTGAGCGGGGGCAGGGCATGAAAGGCTCGATAAACGTAAGACGAGCCATCGACGAGAACCAGGTCGGGAGAAGTGGTCATGAGGTGGGCCAACGCAGGGGGACTAGAAGTATAACGGACCCGTGCACCGTTTCGGGCGGGGGCCGGTCAACGCGCGGCGCCCTGACGCGCTATGGGAACAACCGCCAACGGGTGCGAAGCATGCGACGCACGGGCAATCCGCGAGGATTGCCCTGGACCGACGGTGAGCAGGCGAATGCCTGCGCAAAACGAGGACTTTCCACGTGCTGGAGCGCCTGTCGTCCGCAGTAGCAGCCAATCGCTTTGGCCTGGGTGCGCGCCCCGGCGAATTGGCTCAGATCGGCTCCCAGCCGCGAGACTGGCTGCGAGCACAGCTCACGGGCACCCCACCATTATTGACGGACACCGAGCTTCGCAGTTCTGCAGACACCTTGTCCCGAGCGCTGGCCGCACGCCGAGACCTCCGCGCCGCCAAGCGCGCTGCCGCAGCTGAGCGCACATCGCAGTCGTCCGATTCCACGGATTCGCCCAATCAAGCGAACGCGGTAGCCGCACTCATGAAAGTCGGTCAGATATATCGGCCCGTCTACATAACCGAAGCTACCGCGAGATTTCGTCAGGCGCTCACTACTGATCGTCCATTCGTCGAAAGACTCACGTACTTCTGGACGAATCATTTCGCAGTGTCGATCGACAAGGCCATCGTACTGGGCCTGGCAGGGAGTCTGGAGCGCGAAGCAATTCGTCCGAATGTACTCGGACGTTTCTCAGACATGCTGCTTGCCGTCGAACGGCATCCAGCCATGCTGTTGTACCTCGACAATCACATGTCTGTTGGGCCGCACTCCAGGGCCGCTCGTTTGCTTGAGCGACGCCAGAGAGGACGCCGAATCGGCATTAATGAGAACCTTGCGCGAGAAACCCTTGAGCTGCATACGCTCGGAGTGCACGGGGGCTACACACAGGCTGATGTGACAACCTTTGCGGAGGTAATCACTGGGTGGTCCATAGGCGGTGACGTTGGCCCATTGCCACGTGGTGAACCCGGTGAGTTCCTATTTCGCCCCGAGATCCATGAGCCTGGGGCGAAAGTCGTGCTCGGGAAGCGATATGCGGATGCGGGTTACGACCAGGGAGTCGCGGTACTGCGCGATCTCGCGGCAAACACCGCGACGGCTCACTTCATAGCCACCAAGCTGGCTCGTCATTTCATCGCGGACGACCCGCCGCCTCGCGCGGTAGAGCGTATCGCCGGCGCATTCTTATCAAGTGACGGTCACCTTCCAACGGTTTACCGCGCTCTCATTGAGACACCCGAATCGTGGGGGCAGCCGCTCTCGAAATACAAGACGCCCACCGACTACATCGTGTCGACATTCCGCGGGCTCGACTTGCCACCCGACGCCGGCCGTTCGCCACTGACCCCGTTCGAATTGATGGGGCAGCGAACCTACAGCCCAGGGTCGCCCGCAGGCTGGCCTGACCGCAGTGCGGACTGGGACGGAGCATCCGCATTGATCAAACGAATCGAATGGGCGGATGCAGTAGGTGAACGTGTTGGCTCACGACGCGATGCGGTTGCATTGGCGCCTCAGCTGCTGGGCGACAATCTGACGCCAGCGACTAGAACCGCGATCGCGCGCGCCGCCAGCAGTTCGCAGGCAATCACACTCTTGCTATCTTCGCCGGAGTTCATGCGGCGATGACTGGCACGCATCCGACCCATGCCCCGCATCCGACCCATGCCCGGCATTTTACTTGGAGCATGCTATGCGCACGCTGAAGCGCCGTGAATTCCTGCACGCCGGCGCACTGGCGCTGGGTGGCGCCTTCCTAACCTCACGACTGGCGTTTGCGGGGACCGGGAACGCCAAATCACGATTCGTCTTCATTGTAATGCGTGGGGCACTAGACGGCCTCGCCGCCGCGCCGCCTTACGGAGATCCTGACTACCGCGCATTGCGACGCGAGCTCGCGCTAAAAGCCCCGGGGACCCCCGGCGGTGCTTTGCCCCTCGACGGCTTTTTCGGCCTGCATCCCAGTCTCACATTTCTCCACGATTCGTATACCGCGCGCGAGCTCGTCGTCCTCCACGCAGTCGCCAGCCCCTACCGCGAGCGTTCGCACTTCGACGGGCAGGACGTGTTGGAAAACGGTTCCACTCAGGCTCATGCCGAACAAACAGGCTGGCTCAATCGCGCACTCGCGACACTGCAGCCCGCCCACGGCCAGTCGAAGGAGTTGGGTGTCGCCCTCGGACAAAACATCCCGCTCGTCATGCGCGGCCCCGCATCCGTAACTTCCTGGTCGCCATCAAAGCTGGCGGCCGTCGACGAAGACACGCTGGAGCGAATCACCGACCTGTATGCAGCCGATCCGCTGCTGGCCGCCCGCCTCGCCGATGCGCTCGCCGCCGATGCCATTGCCGATTCGACCGGCTCGGCACTAAGACCCGTCGCATTCACCGAGACTCCGCCAGCGCGGGCCCCCACCATGCAGCCCATCGCCACGCAGGCCGCCACGGCCGCAAGCAGCCCCGACTCCTGCGCAAATGCGCCAACCAACATCTCTTGCCAGCCCAATTTCCAGCGCGCAAAACCCATGCGCTACACCGAGCTGGTCCGCGCCACCGCCGGATTCCTCCGTCGCGACGACGGCCCCCAGGTGGCCGTCTTCGATACCACAGGTTGGGACACCCACGCCAACGAAGGTAGCGCCGAGGGCCAACTCGCGGCCCGCCTCGCCGCGCTGGACGCGGGCTTGAGAACACTCAAGGCAGAACTCGGTCCAACTTGGGCTGACACTGTCGTCCTTCTCGCCACCGAGTTTGGACGCACCGCGGCCGCCAACGGTACACGTGGAACTGACCACGGCACAGCCACCGCGGCATTCCTGTTAGGCGGAGCCGTCGAAGGTGGTCGAGTGCTCGCCGATTGGCCAGGCCTATCGGCCCACTCGCTATATCAAGGTCGCGACCTGAAACCCACCACAGACCTGCGGTCCGTGCTCAAGGGCGTACTGTCGGAGCACCTGCTCGTGCCCTCCAAGGCGCTGGAGACCTCGGTATTTCCCAGCAGCGCAACCGCGAGACCTATGAAGGGCCTGCTCCGCGCGTGACGTGCGGCCCGCTTACTTCGGCGTTTGCGAACTGTCGCTGTTGTTCTTCTTGCCCGCGGACGCCGATCCCGGCGTCTGCGGGGATGTTGTCTGGGGCGGTGCGCCCTGCGGCGGTGTAGCCCGCGGGGCCGATGCCTGCGGTGATGTACCCTGCGGCGGCGTAGCCTGCGGGGCTGATGTCTGCGGTGATGTACCCTGCGGTGTTGCCGCCGGCTGATCCGCCGGCGCCGCTCCCCTCGGGGGATTCGTGTTTGATCCCGCAGGACGTGTGACGACCGTTCCGTTGCGAGGCGGCAGGTACAGCGGCCCCTTCTGTCCACATGCGGCCGTCATCGTGAGCGGAACCAACACCGCACACAGCATCACCAGGCCCTTTATCACGAAGCCCCTCACGGATTCACCGGTCGGTGGTCACGCAGCGCCAACCATCCGCGGATGATGCGGTACATCACCCAGATACCCAGCAACACAAAACCGATCCACGCCGTGAACAACCCTACAACGATCAACATCAACGGCAACGACACCGCCAGGATCACAATGGCCCACAGCAACGCAAACCAGAAGGTCCGGATCTGCCAGCGGAAGTGCGACTCCAGGAATGTCCCGCGGGCATCCGACTGCCGCGCATAATTCATGATCACCGCTATGATTGACGGCAACCCAAAGATGAAACTACCGATAATCGTGACCGCGGACGTCAGCCCGATCAGCACCGATAGCGAATGCAAGGCATAGATGATGTGAGTGTAGGAAACCAGCGAAGCGTCCACCGGCTCGCCTGAAACCGTCACGCTAGGGTTCACGTTATTGGCCATGGCATCATTATGGTACGTCTTTCGGGCGATCCACCACCGCCATGGTCAGTCGTGAAACACACACCAGCTTCTGCTGCTCGTCGCGGATTTCAATGCCCCAGACGTGAGTCCGTTTCCCAATATGATAGGGACGCGCCGTCGCGGTCACGATGCCGGATGAGATCGGACGAAGATGGTTTGCGTTGATCTCCTGCCCCAGACAGGCGTATAGCGTCTGATCCACGCACAAGTTCGCAGCCAAGCTTCCTACCGTCTCAGCCAGTGCCACTGACGCTCCGCCATGCAGAACACCCGTCGGTTGATGAGTTCTGGGACTCACAGGCATGGTCGCCCGGACATAGTCAGGCCCGATCTCCGTCACACGAATGCCAATAGTGTCGACTAGGGTATTGCGTGAATACGTCTGAAGTTGCTCGACCGAAGTCGGGGTGCGCCAAATACTCATGGGAGGTAGTCTACCGCTACCCTTGAGTCCGCGCCGGGCCGGAGCAGTGCGATGACCACGTCTACGATCGAATATGTCTTCCTGCCACCGCAAATTCCAAGCGTCGAAATCGCTGGAACCGAGCAACGCTTCCCGGTGCATCGTATTTACTGCGTCGGACGCAACTACGCCGATCACGCGCGCGAGATGGGCTCCGATGCGAAAGAGCCGCCCGTTTTCTTTACCAAGCCCGCCGACGCAATAGTCCCAAGCGGGGCCGCGATACCCTACCCATCCAGAACCGAGAACCTCCACCACGAAGTAGAGCTGGTCCTCGCAATTGGCGGCGCAGGGCGGAACATCGCCGCACGGCAGGCGCTCGGACACGTATTCGGCTATGCCGTCGGAAATGATCTGACTCGGCGCGATTTGCAGGGAGCATCGAAGAAGAAGGGCTTGCCCTGGGACACCGGTAAGGCATTCGACGCATCGGCTCCCATCGCGGCGATACGTCCCGCCTCACTGGGCCATGTGGAACGCGGACGTATCTGGCTGAGCGTCAACGGCGAGATTCGCCAACAGTCCGACGTCGGTGAAATGATGTGGGGCGTATCTGAGATCATCGCTGAGCTATCGACACTGTTCGAGCTGAAAGCCGGCGACTTGATCTACACCGGGACCCCTGCCGGCGTCGGACCACTCAAACCCGGAGACCAAATCGAATGCGGCGTCGACGGCCTCGAGACGCTCCGCAATACGGTCACCCCTGGTATCACGCCTGCGAATGCGCCCAAATGAAGCTCTACACCTACTTCCGCAGCTCCGCCGCCTACCGCACGCGCATCGCCTTCAACCTCAAAGGCGTCGAGTGCGAGACCTTTCATGTGGATCTGCGTACGCCCGCGACTGGTCAGCACAATCCCGAGTACCTGGCGGTCAACCCACAAGGTCTGGTGCCCGCGCTGGTGGTCGGAGAAACCACTATTGCGCAGTCCCTGGCGATCATCGAGTACCTCGATGAAGTGCACCCGGAGCCTGCGCTGCTGCCGCGTTCCCCAGTGGACCGCGCGCGCGTCCGAGCCATGGCACTTGCAGTCGCATGCGACATGCACCCACTCAACAACCTTCGCGTCCTGAACTATCTGCGCTCACCACTGGGCCACGACGAAGATACCGTCAACGCCTGGTATCGGCATTGGATAGCCGTTGGATTCGGCGGTCTGGAGCAGGAAGCTCGCCGCGCCACCGGGGACGGCCGGCACATGTTCGGCTCAACAGTCACGATCGCGGATATCTACATCGTCCCGCAGATGTACAACGCCCGACGATTCAAATGCGATCTTACGCCGTACCCAACATTGCGCGGCATCTGCGAGCATCTCGAAGCGCTACCCGCATTCGCCAAGGCAGTACCCGAAGCACAATCCGACGCGGCCTGATCGCCTCGCGGCGTTCGGCCGCTGCGCGGCTCACTTTTTGAGCTTCGCCCCTACGCGCCGATAAGCCTCCCGAAACGGAATCCCTTCCTGCACCACCAGCCGGTACGCCTCCTCGGCGGCATGGATCCCCGGATCCAACTCGATCCGCTCCGGCCGGAAGCGCATCGCATCGATCGCGGGCGGCAGGATATCCAACGTCTGCAACGCCAGGTCGATACTGCGAAACAAGGGAAATTTCAGCAGTTGCAGATCCCGTTGGTATCCCGAGGGCAGCTTGGCAAAAATCCCCAACGCCTCGGTGAGACATCCCAGCGCTGTGGCCGAGCGCCCCCGAATCAACTCGAAGACATCCGGGTTGCGCTTCTGCGGCATGATCGAAGAGCCGGTCGTGAACGAGTCCGGCAGCTGCAGGAACCCGAACTCCTGGGTGTAGAAGAGCAGCACGTCGGCGGCAAATCGCCCGAGATCCTGCACGAGCAACGCGATCTCGAACAGCAGGTGGGCCTCGGCCTTGCCGCGCGACAGCTGCACCGCGGTCACCGGTTCCTGCGTGACCTCGAAACCGAGACTGGCGCTAGTAGCGCCACGATCCAGCGGCAGACCCGGTGTCCCGTAGCCGGCAGCCGATCCGAGCGGACTCTTCCCAACCCGGCGCTGCACCTGCCGTAACCCCTGGGCATCGTCGCGAATCTCAGCCGCGAACCCACCCGCCCACAGAGCAACTGAGCTCGGCATCGCCTGCTGCATATGGGTATAACCCGGCAGCACCGTATCGGCCTCGCGCAACGCAAGCCGATCCAACGCATCAACGACATGAGTGGCGCCGGTGCTCAAGTCCTCGATGACGTCGCGCAAATACAGCCGAATGGCGGTTAACACCTGATCGTTTCGTGACCGCCCGAGATGCACGCGGCCGCCCGCCGCCCCAATTCGCTCGGTCAGCCGCTTCTCCAGCGCCGTCTGCCCATCCTCGTCCTCGAGCGAAATGTGCCACTCACCGCGCGCATGCTCTTCGCCCAGCGCTGTCAGCCCAAAGCGGATTACCCGCAGATCGTCGGCCGACAGAAGCTTTTGTGCATGCAGCATTTCAACATGCGCAATCGAGGCCGCCACGTCATACCGTACCAGTCGCTCGTCCAGCGCATAATCTTCGCCCGCGGTGTACTGCAACACCCGGCTGTCGAGGGGAGCACCCTTGTCCCACAGGCGGCTCATGACGAGGCTCAGCCACCGCCCTGTGCGGTCTGCTCGGCAGGCGTGAGCGCGTTCACGTCGGCGACGATCAATGTCCCCGTGCCCTCGTTGGTAAATACCTCACCAAGGATTCCTTCCGGTGACTTGTACGACACCACGTGGACGCGCCGGACGCCACCGGTAATGGCGTTCTCGATGGCCTTCGCCTTGGGCAACATGCCCTCGACGATTCGCCCTTCCTCGCGCAGTCGTTTGAGTCCGCGCAGGTCCGTGTACGAAATCAAAGAGGTAGGATCTTCCACCCGCTCGAGAATTCCGGGCGCGCCCGTGCACAGAATCAGCTTCTCCGCGCCCAGCGCTGCCCCGATCGCCGCGGCAACCGTGTCCGCGTTGATATTGAGCAGCACACCCGTTTCGTCAGCCGAGAGCGGGCTCACGACAGGCATCAAACCATTGTCCAGCAACTTGCGAATGACGGTCGTGTCGATGCCATCAATGTCACCGACGAAACCGTAGTCGACCAATTCACCGCTCGTTCCAACCTTAACAGGCGGGCGGCGATGTGCGCGCACCAGTCCCGCATCGACGCCGCTGATCCCGACGGCATCGATGTTGAGATCCCGGCAGAACCCAAGGATGCGCGTATTGATCAGGCCGTTGAGGACCATCGCCGTGACATCGATCGCCTTCTGGTCGGTGACACGCCGGCCTTCGACCATGCGCGTCGGTATCCCGAGTGCCTCGGAAATCTCGGTGGTCTGTGGGCCGCCACCATGCACCATGACGACCCGCACGCCGAAATAGTGCAGGATCGCGATCTGCTCGATCAGAACCCGTGTGTCGTCGGCATCGCCGAACACACCACCACCGGCCTTCACGATGAAGGTCTTACCCTTGTACATGCGGATATAAGGAGCGGCGCTCTTCAGCGCCCGGATGGCCAGAGTCTGTTCGCCTCGATGCATGATCATGTGAGTCCCTATACTCCTTTGAGCATTTGATAAAGCACGGCCATCTGCACGAGCAGCCGGTTGAACGCTTCGCGCTGCACGATGCTGCGCGGGCTGTCCAGGACTTCGTCGGCGACCGCGGTGTTGCGTCGTACCGGTAAACAATGCATGAACCGGCAGTCAGGGGCCGTCTGGGTAAACCAGTCGTTCCTGACACACCAGCCTGTCAGCTCGCTGCGCAGCTTGGCGTCACCCTGTGCGTCGCCATAGCAACTCGTCGAGCCCCATTCTTTCGCGTAGACGATATTCGCGCCCGCCAGCGCGTCGTTCCGATCCGCTGTCTCGCGCAGTGACCCGCCGGATCGGGCCGCAGCCGACCGGGCCTTGCTCATGATCTCAGGAGGCAAAGCAAAGCCCTCCGGCCTGAGGACGACAACGTCCATGCCGCGCATCGCGGCCATCTGGAGAGCCGCCGCTGGCACGGCGAGCGGCAACGCGCGCGGATGATACGCCCAGGACAAAACAAAGCGGCCGTTTCGCGGCACGCCGAAATCGTCCATTGTCTTCCAGTCAGCAAGCGCCTGGCAGGGGTGATTGATCGCCGACTCGAGGTTGATGAGGGGCTTATCGACCAGCTCGGCCATGGCCTTGAAATTCGTCTCGGCAAGGTCGTTGGCCAGATCCTTACCATCGGCAAACGCGCGGATCCCGAGCGCGTCACAATACGAAGCGAGAACTGGGATTCCCTCGCGCACATGCTCGGCAGCGGCGCCGTCCATCACAGCGCCCAACCGGTGCTCCAGCTGCCAGGTGCCCTGTCCCGGAGTGATGACGAACGAGTTACCCCCGAGACGTGCCATGCCTGCCTGGAAGGATGCCAACGTACGCAGGGACGGATTGAAGAACACCAGCCCCAGTATCTTGCCCGCGAGCGCGCGCGGCTCCGGACTCGTCTCGAGTCGCCGCGCCAGACCCAACAGAGCGCTGATCTCGTCGCGCTCGAAATCGGCAAGATCCAGGAACCGCTTCATGCAGGCAGGTCCGCGAGCGTGTCCCGCAGCATGTCAACCTGCTCTTCCTGCAGGATGAACGGCGGCAACAACCGCAGAATGTTCGGGTCCGTGGCCGTACCCGCCAGGATCCCGCATTCCAACAGCTCGGCCTGGATCTCTTTCGCCGGCCGCGTCGTTCGCAAGCCGGTGAGAAAGCCCGCGCCCTGGTGTCCGCTCACAGGCCCCACGATGCAGGTCTGGCGGATGTAGCCGCCGACCCGACGCACGCGCTCGAGAAGATTCTCGGACTCGATGGCCTCGATGACGGCCTCCATCGCTGCACAGGCCATCGGGCCGCCACCAAAGGTGGTACCCAACAGATCCAGCTTGAGTGCGGCGGAGACTTTCTGTGTCGCGAGCACCGCCGCGCACGGAAAGCCGTTGCCCAGGGCTTTGGCGGTCGTAATGATGTCAGGGGTGACCCCGTACATGTTGGCCGCGAAGGGATGGCCGACACGGCCCATTCCGCATTGCACCTCGTCAAAAATCAGCACGGTGCCCACTTCATCGCAGCGGCGGCGCAGCGCTTCGAGAAACTCCTTACCCAGGTCAACCGCGCCCGCGAGCCCCTGCACCGGCTCGACAATCACAGCCGCGGTCTTGTCAGTCACGAATCCCGGGATGGCGTCGATATTACCGCGGGGAATGAAACTGACCTCGAACGGCGTGCGCGGATAACCGTACCACTTCTGCTGAGCGCCCCAGGTCACGGCGCCCGCCCCGGCCGTGCGGCCGTGGAAGCTGCCGACGACCGCGGCCACCTGGGGGCGCGAAGTCAGCCGGAATGCGAGCTTGAGCGCATTCTCGTTGGCTTCCGCGCCGCTGTTCACGAAGAAAACACTCGCGATGGGTAACCGGGAGAAACGGACCAGCCGTTCGGCCGCACGCGTGCGTACCTGCATCGCAACGGCATTCGACTGAAAGTTGCACAACTCCGCCTGCTTCGTCAGCGCACGCGTGAATCCCGGATGCCCGTAGCCGAGAGCGGCGACTGCATGTCCTCCGTAGAGGTCGAGCACGCGCTCGCCGCGGCTGTTCATTAGCCAGACCCCTTGGGCTGACACAACCTCAATGGGGTATTGCGCAAACACGGGCGCAAGGAAATCGTGGCTGGCCAGTGCCGGCCGGGTTGCTGTGATCGATGAGTTCATGATTCTCGCTTCAGGTCCATCCGGGCGCGGGAGCAGTGAGACCCGAGGTCTCAGCCAGGCCGAACATCCGGTTCATCCATTGCACGGCGCCGCCTGCCGCACCTTTGTTGAGATTATCGACAACGCACATCACGGCGACGGTCCGACCGTTCGCCACAGCGGACAGATGCGCATAGTTACTGGTGGCAACCTCCTTCACACGCGGAGCTTGCTCGCCCACACGGATAAACGGACAGTTTGCATAAAATTCGCGCAGCGCCGCCAACACCTTCGGCGTATCCACCGCGCTCTTGAGTGCCGCCTGCACCGTGACATGGATGCCGCGTGCAAACGGGCCGGAGTGCGGCACGAAGGCAAAGTCCGCTTCAACACCGGAAGCGGCTCGCGCGCAGGCTGCAATCTCAGGCGCGTGCCTGTGCGCCAGCGCGTTGTATGAGTACAGATCGCTGTGCCGGAGCGGGTGATGAGTCCCCTCAATCGGCTTGCGTCCGGCACCCGTGCTCCCGGTGATACCCGTTACAAACAATGTCGGTGAAGTCAGGCCCAGTGCAAGAAGCGGAACGCTCGCAAGCAATGTAGCAGTGGCGAAGCAGCCGGGATGAGCTACATGTGTAGTTTCCAGCTTCTTCAAGTGCTCGGGCACCGCGCAGGTGAACTCCGCAATTCGCTGCGGTGCTCCATGCGCATGCTTGTATACGGCCTCATAGGCTTCGGCCGAGGAGTACCGAAAATCAGCGGAGATGTCCACGACTCGTGGGTGAGTACCCGCCCGTGCCGCGATGCTCAACAATGAGTCGATGAGGGCCGCCGATACTCCGTGCGGGGCCGCCGCGAACACGGCGGACTGCGGTGTTTCCACCAATAGCTTTTCGATCTGCGCCTGCGCCTGGAAGCGTACGTCGCTGTAGGCGCTCGCGAGGTGAGGAAATGCTTTCGACACGCTCTCGCCGGGCTGGCTGTCGGACATGATCGCGGCCAGCTCGAACTGCGGATGCCCAGCAATCAGTCGCAGCAGCTCCCCGGCAACGTAGCCGGTTCCACCCAGGACGACAGTGGGGATCTTCGCGCTCACTGCGGCGCCTTGACGCCGATTGCCTCGATCACGCGGTCGCCGAGCGCGGCGCCGTTGGTCATGGCATTGAAGGCGGAGACGCCGAGCTGGTTGGTGATGATCTCAACACCTACCTGGTTGTCGGTCGAGGGCCCCGTCACTACACAAGGCTCGATCCCAAACCGCTCGCGCAAGAGTTTCACGCCGCCCCAGGCGGCCACCGGATCGTTTGCAGACAGAATGACACCCGTCAGCGCCGCCCGGATATCCGGGCATTCGAGGATAGCATCCACGCCGTATGTACCCAGAATGCCATCACCCAGCTCGAAGACGATCGCGTCGGGCTTGCCAGCGGCCAGTGCGGTCAACATCGTCCGCGTTAGCGCCGGCCCGTTGGCTTTCGTCGTGGTCACGATACCCAGATCAGTGAAGATCATGGAGTTCCGGGCCCCGACATCTTCCATCGCGAGGATATCGCGCCGGAGCGACACGCCCGTAGCCTTGAATGCATCGATGACCAGACCACGGTGCCGCATGCGGCTGATGATCGCGCACGCGGCCGCCGTCTTTCCGGCTTCCATACACGTGCCTGCCAGCGCGACCACCGGCACTCCGCGCGTGTCGAGCTTGGCGTCCAAATCGAGCCGCTTGCGACCAACACGGGCGGGCACACCGATGCGCTCGCCAAGATAAGGGAAATGCAGGACCCCACCGATCACGCGACAATCGAATGGCTTGCCCTTATCGGGATTCACCGAGTCGCACACGCCCAGCACACCGCCGATGTTGAGCATCTGGATGATGTCGCCGGGCTGGACGGACGGTGGAATATGGCCGGAGTAGCCGAACAGCGCCTTACGGTGGCCCAGCGCTCCGACGACGATATCACCCTTGCCAACCTTGGCCATGCGGCCACTCGTCAGCTCCAGCGTGTTGTAAGTGGACTTGTTGGTCAGAACTTCGACCGCGACGACGACGCCTTCCTCTGCAGGAATGTCGGGGGACACGCGCACTTCGTGCGCCAGCCCACAGGCCTGCGTTACCGAGGCCACTTTGTCCACAACAACAGTTCGCATACCGTTAACCATGTTCAAGCGTCCTTGGCCCGCTCGCCCGCGCGCCGAGCGAACACGCCAGTTAGCGAAACAATTTTCGAAAAGCCCAGCGCATCCGCCGCGGTCCATTCACCGACCGCTTCACCGTAAACGCCCTTGGAAGCCGCCATCAGCGAGTAGGGGGACTCGACGCCCTCGATGAAGAGACTTCCCGGCCTGAAGAGCACGTGCACATCGCCCGTCACGCGCTCCTGCGAGGACTGAAGCAGCGCTTCGATATCGCGGCAGACCGGATCGAGAAGCTGGCCCTCGTGCACCAGGTCGCCATAAGGCTGTGCGACCAACTCCTTGATGCGCTGCTGGCGCCCGGTCAGCACGAGCTTCTCCAGCTCGCGATGCGCGGTGAGCAATGTCTCCGCTGCCGGTGCTTCGAAAGCGACCCGGCCCTTGGTACCAATGATGGTATCGCCCAGGTGAATACCGCGCCCGACGCCAAACGGCGCTGCCACGGACTCCAGCGACTCGATGACCTGCACCGGGGACATCGCATTAGCATCGAGGGCCACAGGCCGGCCTCGCTCGAACGAAATCACGTGCCGCTGCGGCGCGCGCGGATTCGAGAACGCATCGCGAGTGAGCACCCAGGCGCTGTCAGGAATGCTGCCAGTCGAGGTGAGGGTCTCTTTGCCGCCGATCGTGACACCCCACAACCCGCGATTGATCGAATACGCAGCCCCGAATGGCGGGACCGGCAGGTTGCGCTTCTGCAGATAGTCGAGCTCGTCCTGCCGTTTGAACGCTTTGTCACGAACGGGTGCGAGCACCTCGAGATCCGGAGCCAGCGTTCGCAGCGCCACTTCGAACCGTACCTGATCGTTGCCGGCGGCGGTGCAGCCATGCGCAATCATGTTCGTGCCAAGCTCTCGCGCCATGCGCGCAATCGTCTGCGCCTGCATGACGCGTTCCGCGCCCACGCACAGCGGATACAGCTGACCGCGTTTCACATTGCCCATGATGAGGAAGCGCAGCACTTGCTCAAAGTAGTCCGCGCGCGCGTCAATTTGATGATGCTCGATCGCTCCCAGGGCACGCGCTCTTTCAGCGAGCGTGCGCGCGGCAGCGGCATCGATCCCCCCGGTGTCCACGGTGACGGTGATAACCGGGCGGCCAGTGTTCTCCGCAACCCAGGGCACCAGGAAAGAGGTATCGAGCCCACCGGAGTAGGCGAGGACAATGGGCTTGGAGCCCGCGTTAGCGGCAGTGTGAGGCATGATTATTTAAACGACTCGGAAGATCGATTGCAGGCGGCCGAGAAGCTCGTCCTGCGCACGTGAATTGGCAGTGGCAATGAATATAGTGTCGTCACCCGAAATCGTGCCTGCCACCTCCGGCCACTCGGCCTTGTCGATGGCAACGGCGACGCTCTGAGCGGCACCTACAGTGGTCTTCAATATCGTGAGCGAGGGACCAGCTCGCTTCAGCCCACGTACGAATTGCGCGAGCATCCCGAAATCACCATTGGCGCGCGTGACTTCCTCGGGTGGCAAAACGTAGCGCCCGCTGGCTTTCAATACGCCCAGATCCCGAAGATCGCGGCTCACGGACGACTGCGTGACCTCGTGGCCCTCTGTCTTCAACAGGCGTACGAGATCCTCCTGCTTGCGGACAAAGCCCTCCCGCAGGATGCGCACGATGGCGCTACGGCGTTCGTGTTGTTGAGTATCGTTCAGCACCGACGCATATTAAGCGCATAAGGGGCGCGCATTGTGCATATTCATGCAGCCGGGGTCAAGGGGTCAGCGGGCTTCCAGCACGGCGCGCGCGCGGCTGCCCTCCTCCTGCCCAGGCCAAAAGCCTGTAATGCGTCGATTGCTGCGCAGCGATCTGCAGGATACTTACGCGCGTTTGCCGCGACGATGCATGCACCCGGAGATTGATCATGCGATTAGCTTCAGCCGCTCACCGTTGCCAGCTCCTGGCGTGCTGGCTTTTGATTCTGTCGGCGCCGCTCATAGCTGCGGCCGCTTCGATCGATACCGTGTCATCGAAGGACGCATCCGCTGGCCTGCGCGCTGCACTCTCTCAAGGAGTCGACAAGGCAATCGGAATGCTGGGCGCGCCCAACGGATTCCTCGCAAACCCGAAGTACACCATCCCACTGCCGTCGGCCCTCGAAAAGGCTGATCGCGCCTTGCGAATGATTGGCCTGTCAGGCGATGCCGACGAGCTCAAGGCCGCCATGAACCACGCGGCGGAGATGGCCGTTGCAGATGCGAAGCCAGTTTTCAAGCAAGCGGCGCAACGTATGACCGTTGCGGACGCCAAGGGCATCCTGACCGGTGGTGAAACCTCAGCCACTCAATACTTCCGCCAGGCCACCAGCGCCCAGCTCGTCACCCGGTTCAAACCCATCGTCGCTCGAGCAACCGCCCAATTGAAGCTCCACGGCTTGTACGACCAGTACGCCGGGAAAGCCGCACAGGTTGGTTTGATCAGTTCCGAGGATGCCAACCTCAACGATTACGTCACCGCCAAAGCACTCGACGGTCTGTTCGCCGCCATCGCCGAAGAAGAGCGCGCCATTCGCAAAGACCCGATGGGGCAGGCCAGCTCGCTCATCAAGAAAGTCTTCGGCGCGCTGTGAGCGGCGCGTAATCGCTCACTCGCCCGGCTCGCCCGTCCTGCAGCCAACCTGCACGAGGTACGAGGGACTTCCGAACCGATGCGGCGATGGCCCGCGGAGCGCCCGAAAATAGCCGGGGTGTTTGTTACGCGGTTTCCAGTGGTGACGCCGATACGCCGGAAGCAGCGGGGCCGACGTTACGGTACTGTAGCGCCCCATGTGTGCCCGCTTCCAAACGCCCGCCCAGTCCGCCGCCGAACGCTATTGGCAACTCATCGAGCCACTCTGGCAATTCGAGCAAAGCTGGCGCGTGCTGCCCACCGATCCCGTTCCCATCGTGTTAGCGATTAACGGGCAGCGCACGGGTCGCATGATGCGCTGGGACCTCGTGCCCTATCGAAATCACGGCGAGCCGACGGGTAAAGTTCTGATCAACGCCAAGGCCGAAAACCTGGAGAACAACTACTTCTGGAAGGGCCCCTGGGAGCGCCGCCAACGCTGCATTCTCTCTATGGCGGGTTTCTACGAGCCTCACAAATTCGAAGACGGACGCAAAGAGCCCTTCTACGTACACCTCGCTGATCGCGAAATCTTCGGCGTGGCAGGTTTGTGGGATCGCTCCGTCAAAGCCGACGGCACCGAGGTGCTCTCCTGCGCCCTGATCACCACCCCGGCCAATGAGCTGATGGCTCATGTCCACAACGAGAAGCTCCGCATGCCTGCAGTGCTGCGGGAAGAGGATCACGATGCCTGGTTGCGCGGCTCCGCAATTGAGGCTAAGGCGGCACTGACACCATACCCGTCCGATCTCATGGTCACATGGCAGGTCAGCCGCCGGCTCTATGCAAACAAAACACCGAACGACTCGAGTTTGATCGCGCCCGCCGACCAGGGAACGCTGCTGTAGGAACGCGCTAGCTCCATCGCGCAACGAGCCGCATCCCGGTGACCGACGTTGGGGAATGCGGTCGGGCCCGCCAATCATCAACTCGTACGAAGCGGACCTCCTGCCGCGGTAACGCTGGCATTGGCCTCACCATCGTGCGTCAGTTGATGTACGAGATGGGCGCGCGACAGCGAGTGGCAGGAATTCTGATTCAACGAGTCGATCCAGAAAGATGGCGATGCAACGCTCCGAATGGCGGGCGCAGGACACGCTGCCGTGTCGCGAGCGCCCTTTCCATAACGGTCCAATTAACGGGTGTCACTCGTGGCGCTGGGGGAAGCCGCTTACACCACATGCTTGACATAACTTATCGGCTGTTACGCCGATCACCGCGTGGCTCCTTCGCATTCACCTGCTCCAACGCTTTCAACTCCGTCGCCAGCAGCTGCACCCCGTGCAAGCGCGCCATCTCCAGCGCGAGACCCTCGCCCGAAATCGCAGCCTCCAACAGCTCCCGCCAGATCTTCACGCGTCCTGCCCAGCGCGGCCGTAGCCAGCCCGTATGCTGATTGGCGAGCTGCGTCACCTGTCGCATTGTGCATGCCCGTAGCAAGTTTGCACAATGAGCCGGCATGCCCAGATACAGCGGTGCACCGATGGGTTGCGTGCGCACGATATACCAGGCGTTGTTGAACACTTGATGAGCTACGTCCGTAGCGCCAGATGCCGTAAAGAACGAAGCGTAAGCGGTAGGCTCCCGGTCGCCTACCGGATTTTCTGCGACCCACCTCCATCTGTACGGATCCGCAAACCCGGCATCAATCAGCAGGTAAGGACACGCGGCTGCCCGGCGCCGCGAAGTTGCATCGAGTTGGCTCCATAAACCAACGAGCTCCCGGAACAGCGGCGGGGCAGGCGAGGTACGCAGCAGTGCCTGCTCGGTCAGCAGCTCCAAACAGTGCTCGTTCAATTCCGCGAGCGTCTTGAGCGTCTCCGTACAAGACCACGGCTGCTCCCAATCGTTGGGACCACTGCCGGGCGCGCTTCGTTCAACTTCGCTGTGTTGCCACATGACCTGCCTCCCTGCATCCCTCCTTATCGTACCCACCTGAGCCGGCAATGCATCACTGTATTTGGTGGGAAATGAGCAAATTTAAGGTGCTTACATTTTGGGAATTTTTTCCCAAAACTGCCTGTGCACCGCCGTAGCGCACAGGAAGCGAGATGCGTGACGGATGATCGCTACAGCGGCGAACGGCTATAGCTCGAGCTGCACTCAGGTGCCACGCGATGAGGCGAGGCGCGTACCGAGACGTCCGCAGCTGGACCGGCCTGAGGCGAGGCGCGTACCGAGACATCCGCAGCTGGGCCGGCCTGAGGCGAGGCGCGTACCGAGACATCCGCAGCTGGACCGGCCTGACAGACCGCATCCGCAGAGCGTGCTGTTCCCGTTGCCTGCAAGTTAACAATAATATCGGGTGCTCGAGTCCAGACATCCGGCGAGTGCGTCTTCCGGATCGATACGCTCGAACTCTGGGACGGTGAGTACGTGCGTGATGCTGATGAGGCCCCGGAATGGGCGGCAGGGAATAGCGAAGACCTTTACAGCCGGTGGCTGGCGCATTCGCCTGACGCGCGTTTGTCGGATCACGCCGGCCAGCACACAGGAGTGTTATATGCCAGCGCCGGCAAGCATTCGGTGACTATTGTAAGTTCGATATTCGATCTGCTAAGTTCATGCAGGGAGAAGTCAAACAATTCAAAAGGGAGGTCGTGTGCTGTCCGCATGGCGCGTAGTCGTGTGGACGGAAGGGAGCACGTTAGGACGCGTCGCCAGCGGTGTGCGACAGAGCCTCACCTATCCGTATTACGCGCTGGTGCTTACGGCGGTTTTGGCTGGGCAGTCCATTTCAGTGCGAACCATGGATGGCTCTTCCACCTGCGCTGTTGCTTACATGACTCTCCCTTAGCTACCGCGTGCGCGCACACCAACAGGAAAACGCCGGCTCGTTGATCTTTACGCCAGCATCACGTTAGTGTCGAAGAAACCCAAAAGGAAGCGGGATATGAGGGACTGGGCTGACAAAAAAGTGGGCCGTATCGGCAGACGCATGCGATACAGGGTCGGCAAGCTGGCGGCGATTGTTGCGACGGCGGCATCGTTAGTTGTCGCGCAAGGCGCACACGCGGCCACATATTCCGTAACCGCGACGATCTATGCGATCGTGTCCGCCGACTCGTCCTGGGGAACCGAGGCAGATTACCTGGCACTGGATGGCGTGACCTCATTGGGCAATTGCCCGAAACAAGGCAACGGCCTGGTGCTTTTTATACTCAAGGATGATGCGAAGGCTTCGCGGCAATTCGCGATGCTTTTGGCGGCCAAAACGGCCGGAACACCGATCACGATAGATGCGGAGGATACGTACCGCAGTTCGCAAGGATACTGCTATATCAGACATGTCACATACTGAGAGGTGTGTCGACCTGCTATTGGGTCTTGGACCGAAGTAACTCAATAGCAGTCATCACGCAGAGCAGGTCTAGTCCAGCAGAGCCGGCGAACCGCTCGGCGTTGGTGCAGTGGTCCCAGCTTGTCATCAGCAGCCGATGCACTGGGGATTTCACGTTGGCAGGTTGCCGATACGCCAGCGGCCGCTGCGGCTACTGGCGCCCAGCTCTCATGAACTCCTGGTGGTCCGTCCGCCGTCCAGACCCATGCCTACCACTGCACAAGGACTCCCTCGAGGCGGCATCCGGGACCGTCTGTGTCGTTGTATATGAGCTGCATGGGCTTACCCGTCGCCTGCGCGGTGAGTACCAGCGCAAACAACCTCTTATTGTTCTCGAGGTTACCGTAGTAATCGCCAGACTCGCGAATTTCAAGTCGGTTATTGGAGCAGTTTCCTACTGTTGTAAACCCGGAAACGTACGTCACTCCATTATCCGAAAATACATTGACGGTGCTTATGGAGGGGGTCGTCTGCCACGCGGCAAGGGCGCTTGACGAAATAAGCGTCGAAAATATACAGAGTAATCGAGCAGGCGACCTCGCGCCGGATGTCCACGTAATTGACTGTCTGTTCAAGCGCGACCCTCCCTTTTTTTCGAGCCGTCGCAGCTGAAGCGAACATAACAGCTGCGATCTGTAGTCGTACGCGAAGTCTAGACACAGTCCGCGCGCTGGCGCAACTGCCGCGGACCTCTCAAAGACGGATAACCACCTGTTAGCGCAGCTCCTCACAGCATTGCAGACCGGGAAGACTATTACCTTGTTTGTCGACGACACCCTCCGGCCGGTCGACACAGTGTGCCAGGTCACGATGATTCAGATTTCCGAGCCGTAGCGCAGATCTTTCGGAGGACGAAAGGGAGGACGGCAAGGCCTCGTTCTCTGAAACCTGCGATGACACCCGGTCAGCACACGGGAACTGTTACATGCGCATCTCGGAGAATCTCCACAGCCCCGAGCGGCTTTGTCTCGACTTCGCGCTCATGACGCAAAGTAAACCAATTATCGCGTCTCGAGCGATCTTTTCGGTGGCAACGACGCCGTTGCGGCTGTGGACGAGAGTTCCCGCGACGAAGCACGCCTCATCAGCGACCGCACCGGGCCTGGTTCGCAACGCTTAGGCCAAAAGTCAACGTTCTCCTGCAAGCGGAAGAGGGCGCAGGGCTGACGTCCATCGTCAGGGCCAGACATGAGTCGATTTCGTTTGTCAGCCCAAGCGCGCCATGCAAGCTTTCCGTGAGGGCTTGGCCCTGGAGACCTACAACAAGATGAAATCCGACTTGCGGACACCCCGCACGCTCCACCGCACGCTCGGGCCACTGGAACTGGTGTTCCTCGTCTTCTCAGCCTTGTCACCGGCCATGTCGGTTTTCATCTACGGGGACGGGGTCCTGCGCATGGCCGGCACAGGGGCGGTTGCAGCGGTCCTGATCGGCGGGCTGATTGCAGCGGTGGCCGCATACCTGTACGCCGAGCTAGGGGCGGCCTTCCCCCAAGCGGGCGGAGTCTACCCCAGCCTGGTTGGGGTGCTCGGACCGTTCTGGGCCTTTCCATACATCACGATGATGATGATGGCGGCGCCTACCGTCACTGCCTTTGGCCTACTGGGTTTCGCCGACTACGTACGCGTGCTCGCGCCAGACCTACCGGAAGTTCCCGTCGCGCTGGGCTGCCTGGCGGTGGCCTGCGCGGTGGCAGTTTTGGGCGTGCGCACCGGCGCCGTCCTCACCGGCGTGTTTCTCATGCTGGAGTTGATCGCACTAGTTCTTCTGACCATGGTGGCTCTGGCCCATCCGTCCCGATCGCTGGTAAGCGTGCTGATCCATCCGGTTTCGCTGGATCATGCGGTAGCCAAGCCGCTAGCGCCTTCGACCCTGGGCCTCGCCGTGGTCTCGGCCATCTCTACCTGCTCTGGCGCACACTGGGCGCTGTATTTCAGCGAGGAGTTGAAGGATGCCCCCCGTCGAATTGGAGCATTGATTACAAGGATTGGTCGGCTGGCAGCCCTCATCATCGCTGTGCCCCTGGTCCTCGTGGTGCTGAGTGCGCCTGATCTGCCGCGAATTCTCGGCTCCGATACCCCGGTGGTAGCCTACATGACCCTGGTCGCCGGGCCGAAATTCACCGCAGTGATAAGCGCTGTTCTGGTGATCGCAATCTTTAACGCCCTGGTCGTCAACATAATGGGCTTTGGCCGCCTTTACTATTCCACGGGTCGCGACGGCATCTGGCCTGGCCCCGTCAACCGGGTGCTGGCCCATGTCCATCCCCGCTCACGATCCCCCATGCTGGCAACCCTGGTTGTGTGTCTCGGCTCAGCCGTTCTCATGGCCGCGGGCCAGCGAACGCTGCTGATTTTCACCTCGATGCAGAACATTCCCGAATATTTGCTGCTGGCGACGGCCGTGTTGATTGGCCGGCGGACGGCTATGTGCGGAAGCTACTTCAAAGCCCCGCTACATCCCCTCGTCCCAGTGGTCACGCTGGTGGCCGCAGCCGGCATGGTCTATTCGGCACTCATGGACGGCTCAGCCGGTCGGCCAGCTCTGCTGCTGGTCTGTGGCCTGTTTGTCTGCAGCTGGGCTTATTTCCGCTTTCGCATTTCGAAGCTGGCGAGCACTTGGATGCCAACACGCCCCGAAGCGGATCCGTCATAAATGACGGGGCTCAAGTTCTCAGCTGCGCCTTCTGAGCAGGTCGAGCAATCCGAATTCGACACCATCCACGATCGAAAACCCTACGGATCGGCGAAATGGGCCAATCAGTGGGACGAGTACTCGCCGGCAATCGCGGGTGAGGGCGTCCTCTCGCTGTGGACAGCCGATATGGATTTTCGCGCCCCGAAACCCGTGGTCGACCGGCTGATAGATGCCGCCCAGCATGGCATTTATGGATACACCTTGCGTGATCCCACCCACTTCGAGATCGTTCAGTCATGGTTTGCGGCTCGGCATAACTGGACACCAGACTTGCAGAGCCTGCTGCCCGGCCCGGGCATCATGCCGTGCGTGGCGGCGATCATTCGCAGCTTCACCGAACCTGGCGACGGTGTGATCGTCCAGACCCCGGTCTATTCTCCCTACTTCGAAGTCATCACAGGCAATGGACGCCGCCTGTTGGTCAATGAGCTGAGGTTGGAAAACGATTCCTACAGTCTGGACCTCGAAAACTTCGAGGCTTTGGCGCGTTCGGGCGCAAAGGCATTCATCCTGTGCAATCCGCACAACCCTTGCGGCCACGCCTGGACGGTCGGCGAACTGACCGCGCTCAATGATATTTGCGAGCGCTACGGCATCATCGTAATCTCGGACGAAATCCACTGCGACATTCGTTTGAGTGCGGCGCCGCACATTGTGTTCGCCTCCATCAGCGAGAGCGCACGGCAGCGGTCATTCGTCTGCGTCGCCCCGACCAAGACGTTCAATCTGGCGGGCTTGCAATGCGCCGTCGTGTCAGTGGCAAATCCCGAATGGCGGGCGCGGCTGTTCGATACCCTGCGCTTCTCTTTCATGACCAACCCCAACTTCTTCTCCCGGTTGGGCCTCGAAGTTGCCTATCGGGAAGGAGGACCCTGGCTTGATTCACTCACTACCTACCTTCGGGGCAATCTTGAGCTCGTGACCCGTTTCGCCGGGTCCTCCCTGCCTGGTATGCGGCCAATGCGCCCCGATGCGTCCTTTCTGGTCTGGATCGATGCCCGGCCAATCGACGACCGGACGGGAGGCGTGCAGGAGTTCTTCCTGAACAAGGCGAAAGTCAACATGTACAGCGGACGTGTATACGGACCCGGCGGTGCGGGTTTCATTCGCCTCAATATCGGCTGTCCGCGGCCTATCCTCCAGGACGCTTTGCAACGCATGGCCGAGGCGATAGTCAGTGTGACTCGTTGAGGCGCTGAGGAACTTCGTGAACTTGGCTTTGATCCGGGTGCTTCCAAACACGCCCGGCGCTTGCTTCTTCAGGAGTTCGTAAAGGGGCAGGCGCCTGCGGGCCATCGCTGGTCCGAGTGCGCCGCTACAACACCCCTCGCTGGAGTTCCAGCCACGCGCAGGGCGCGGCTGACCGCCGGGGCTTACGGGCAACTTCTGAAGGAATACACGTCCGGCGCGCGGTTCCACCTGGAAACGACGTGAACAGGCTGAGCGCGACCTGGTGGGGATGGCGCGCTCTTGTGCGGTTCATGACGGGGCGTTTACGGAATGGTTACACGGGAAGACGCTGGCGCCACGCGGGATGCCGGGCCAGTCTTGGAGTGCGGCTGCGTTCTTGATGGCGGAGCACGCGGTGAAGGGTGGAGCGGAGCTGTTTACTCATCATCCTGCCTGACCGTGCCGTCCGCGAGCACCTTATATACGAGCGCAGTACTGCGATCGAATTTTGTTGCAACGCGGCCGATGTCATGGCTAGACTCCAACAAACATCGCGGATCGATCGCGCCAACCCAATGAAGTGCGACGATGCGAGTGGCGATCAATGGGAGGGTCGGCCTTGAAAGAAGGACCAAGCGTATGGAATCGCACCTTGTGCGCAAGGTCTTGGCGACGCATGGCGGCACTCGGTGCCACGGCAATGCTCGCAGCGATCCCGATCCACGCCGCTGCTGACTACCAGACCGGTCACATCAGTCGGGTGAGCTATGTCGGGGATCACCTTCTGATCATGATCGACACGCCGCTGCCAGGCAATTGTTCAAACACGACTTACAGTTGGATGATGGTCTCCGCTACCAATAAGCCGATGCTTGCCTTCGTAACGGGCTTGTGGATGCGCGGTGATGCAGCTGACAAGCCGCTCGTTATCTACACCAGTCCCACCGATGGCACGGGATTCTGCCAGGTCTATCAGATAGATACGGAAGCTGCCGGATAACCCGGTCCCAGAAGCAACGGCGCCAGTGTAGCGTCATGCGCTCGCCTGAACTCACCCCCGATCGCCCTGTGCGATCCGGTGGCCGGCGGACGGCAGGTTTTCGCGTCTGGCTGATAGCGGCCTGTGCGCTCCTGGCGTTCATCACCCTGTGGGTATCGGGATTCAACCCGGCGCAGCTGTACTCGACCCAGGGCAAGCCCACTGCGGCGCCGCCTGTTGTTACGTCCACTGAAATCAAACCTGCGCTGCGCGCTGCGTTACCGAAGGACCTTGACCCCGCCATCGCTTTCCCGGGGATCAAGTCCTCGGTCTCCGAAACTCCCCGGCAACTGGTCCTGACGGGCACGGTACTCGGCCGAAGTTCTCACGAGGGCAGCGCCTTCATCGGCGTCGATCCACGCAACCCCCAGACTTACGTTGCCGGCGCGATGCTGGCAAACGGCGCCCGCCTGGCACAGATCTACAAGGACTACGTGGTTCTTGAACAGGAGGGACGCACGGCCCGGTTGTATCTGGCCGATCGACAAGGTGCCGGCAGGCCGCAGGCGGCCAGCGATCTGCTGGTCGTAGGCGGCCACGTTCCGAGCAAGCCGGCCACGGCCAACACCTCGGAAGAATTCACCGACTACATCAGGCCAACACCCGTATTCGAGGGCCCCAACCTGACGGGTTACCAGGTCTACGCCGGTGTTCGGGCGGACGTGTTCGGCCAGTTGGGGCTGCGGGGCGGTGATGTCATAACCGCGATCGACGGCGTGCCGTTCTCCGATCCCGATCAGGCCGTCGAGATGTTCCGTCAGCTTGCCAGCGGTATCGCGATGCACGTCACGGTAGGACGCGAAGGAAGACTGCAGGACCTATCGCTGGACGGCTCACTGATCGTTGCCGCACAGGAGCGGGCAAAAGCTGCGCAGGCGGACCCGAGGCCGCCGCAACCGATGTAATTGGCGCGTACCAAGCAACGCCAGCGGCCCTGGCGACTATGGATAGGGACGAGCAAGGAAACATGAAGAAGAAATCACTGCCGGTCGTTGCCCTGCTGTTGTGCTCACTGATCAGCTCGCTCGAGGTGCCACCGACTGGAGTACCCAGGACTATGACCTATACCCAGGTGATTTCAATGGGGACGGCAAGACCGACATTCTGTATGTCGCCAAGGATGCATCCAAAGTCAGCGGCATAGCCCTGTCCGATGGCGCCGGTCCCAACATTCCGTTCCAGTCCTGGCCGAGCAACTACCTCGGTATTCCCTGGTATGGCAACCACTACAACGTCATCATCGGCGACTTCAACGACGACGGTCATGCGGACATCTTCCTGCAGAGCACGACACCAGGAGACCATTACCTGCTGCTGGCCGATCAGCGCGGCAATATCAACGGTATCAGCGAGACGGTTCCCAATACTACGCAGGGAGTGAGCTGGTCCGCGGACAAGCACCGCATCCTTGCTGGTGACTTCAACGGCGATGGGTTTACGGATCTGTTCCTGCAGGCGACCAGTAGTACCGAACTGAACGCCGTCGTTCTGACCGACTCCACGGGTACGTACCAGGGCATCGTCAATCTTGCTGCTACTGCGCCGTGGAAGACCTGGACTGATACTTTCCTTGGCTATAGATGGTCAACCGCCGAAGCGAAGTTGTACATCGGCGATTTCAATGGCGATGGCCTCTCGGACCTGCTGATACAGGCACGTCCGAAATTCGTGGTCATTGACTACGATGTGAGTTTCCCGGTACCGACGTACCCACCCAACATGAACGGTGTGCTCACGACAGCCCCGGGCGCGGTATTCACGGTCAGGGGAGCACAGGCGTGGAGTCGCAACGCCTTCGGAGTCGATTGGTCTCCGCTCAGCAGCACGCCAGTGGTCGGCCAGTTCAACACTGCAACCGGCTGTCCGGCCTGCAGTGGGGTGCTGGTCCAGGGAGCGAGCGCGGCCAAGGGCAGCTTCATGCTGACCGGCAACAGCACGGGGGCGATCTTCTCGACAGGTACCGCCTTGGCCAGCAACGTTGCCTGGTCATCTGACTCCAATCGTCTGATGGCGGCCAACTTTGCCGGCACCGGCGTCAACACCAGCGTGTACCTGCAGGCCCACGATCCCTCAGGCACAAACTCAATCGCGGGAAATGTCAACGGCACGTCGGTGAGTACGACCACCCACAGCCCGGCGGCGCCCACGGGCGTGGTGCCCGCCACGGCAGTTGGCGCGACTCCCGGATCCTTCGCCGTATCAGATATGGGTACGGCAACCTACTCTCTTCCCATCACGGTACCGCCCGGCGTCGCCGGGATGCAGCCGTCGCTCTCCATTTCGTATCAGAGTGGTATGGGTAATGGACTGCTGGGGGTCGGTTGGAATTTGACCGGCCTGTCACAAATCGAACGCTGCAAGAAGACGCTTGCCGAGGACGGTTCCAACGATTCGCCGGCGCTTGCGACGACAGATCTCTTCTGCCTCGATGGTAACAAGCTGCGCAACACCAGTGGTGCTGCCTACGGCGCAGACGGGTCTACCTACCAGGCGGAGTTCGAGCAGTTCTCGCGGATTACTGCACATGGTACCGCTGGCAACGGGCCGGCCTATTTCACGGTCGAAGCCAAGAATGGGCTGCGATTCGAATACGGAAATACCGCCGACTCGCGGATCGAGGCGGTCAATTCAGCTCAAGCCGCCACGGCGCGGGTCTGGGCAGTCAACAAAATCAGCGACCGTTATGGCAATACGCTGGCGGTCATCTACCAGGAAGACGGTGCGCCCAATGGTAGTTTCCGGCCCGATCACATTGACTACACGAGCAACTCGAACGCGGGGCTGGCTGCCGCCTATCGGGTCTCATTTGTCTACGAAAACCGGCCGTCCACAGACAGTGTGACCGAGTACGCGGCCGGCGGCCTCGTGCACGAAACGCAGCGACTCAATCGGATCGAGACTCGCTACAACGACCCGGCGGTTGGTGCATTCCGGCTCGTGAGGCGCTATCAGCTCAGTTACAACACGAGCGGCGAGAACGCGCGCAGCAGGCTCGAGGCGGTGCAGGAGTGCGATACCAGTTCGAACTGCCTGTCGCCCACCATGATCAGCTGGCAGGATGGTCTGACGGGCCTCGGCGCCGAGCTGAGTGCGGCGAACCTGGGGTCGTTCGCCAGTTCAGCGATTCCCATCGACATCGATGGTGATGGGCGTGCGGACCTGCTCTTCCCGTCCACTACGAACTGGTCCTTCATGCTCGCTTCGGCCAGCGGGGGATACGGCGCCGTTCAACCGACCTCGATTGCGCACAATGGGAAATATGCCTTCGCGATTCCGATCGATTATAACTCGGATGGGATGACCGACCTGCTGGTCCCGGATGCGAATGGGAAGTGGCAGATTCTGCAGTCAACCGGAAGCGGATTCACGCCCATCTCGACGAACATCACGGCGCCAACCGTTGCGGGCAACGCTTGGGTTGCGGACGTTGACGGCGACGGCCGCCAGGATCTCGTTTACGACACCACCTCGGCGGGCGGGCAGCTGTTCGTCTACTTCAACAGCGCCACCGGATTCTCTGGGTCTGCCACGCTGGCTTATACCCTCAATTCCACCCAGTACTTCTCGACGTCGGCGTTCCAGCCGGGCCAGAACGTTTATCGTTCGTCCATCCAATTTGCGGACTTCAATGGGGATGGCCGGGTGGATATCCTGGTTGCGAGTGAGCAGCCGGCTCCGCATGAGTCGACCAGACTCGTGGCTCAACTGCTGCTGTCGACCGGTTTCGGTTACGTAACCGGCCTCGTTGGCAACTCCTACACTGAACGGAATCTGTTCGGGCAGGCGTACGTGAACTGGAGGGTTCTGGATCTCAACGGTGACGGCTTGTCGGATGTTGCCTATCCGTGCGTCCTATCCACGACGGTGTGGTGCGTTCGCTTCGGCACGGGCACCGGTTTGAGTACCGAGGTCAACACCGGCGCGGCCGTAGCGACGTCACTCGTCAATTCTCTGGTCGTCGATTGGAACGGCGATGGGAAGATGGACCTGCTGCAGGCGGGTTCCAGCGGTAACTGGCAGGTCATGATCTCCACTGGCACAACTCTCAGCGCGCCAGTGGAAATCGGCGTCTCAGCCGCCGGCGCGGCAAACGCCATGGTCGCGGACGTCGACGGCGATGGCCTGGAAGATTTCGTCTACGCTGATTCGTCGAATGTCTGGCGCTACCGCCTCCGTCAGGGGCTGACAGCGGATCTGGTAAACGCGGTTACAGACGGCTTCGGCAACGGCGTGAGAGTGAGCTACGGAGCCTTGACCGACAGCTCGTTGTATACGAAAGGAACCCTACCGGCATTTCCCGAGTTCGCGGTCAAGTCCCCCCTGCATGTCGTCAGCAGCTTCGTTTCCACCGATGGTGTCGGCGGGTCATTCACTACGACGGAGTCCTATAAACATCTGCTCGCAAACATGCAGGGACGGGGAATCGAAGGGTTCGCAAACCGGTCCGAGACGGATGGTCGTACGGGTATCCGCACTGACCTGGTCTACAACCAGGGGTTCCCACTATCGGGAACGATTTACAGTGTTACATCCGTGCAGCCCAACGGGCACGTCATCTCGCAACTCGTCAATACCTATGTGGACCAGCCGACGAGCACGACTCAGTTCAACGATCGGCATTTCCCCATTCTGTCGGATCAAACCGAACAGTCGAACGAGGTCAGCGCTGCCAATTCGTCGATTGACGGTCAGCCGGTAACACTCGTATCTACCCACACGGCTGTTGACGGGTATGGCAACCCGACGGACATCACGGTTAACACGATAGACCAGACCGGCAGTGGTCTGACGTACACGACGCACACCGTGAATACGATCGCACTCGCGGACACCACTAATTGGTGTCTGGACTTCATGTCTCAACAGACTGTCACCAAGACGATTCCGGCATCGGAGGCGCCGACGGGGTCGCCGCAGGCGGTGACGCGAACGACGCAGTTCGTCAAGGACACGGCAAACTTGGATAAGTGCCGTGGTCAACAGCAGATCATCGAGCCAACACCAGCGGCGTCCAGTGTCACGACTACGCTGGGGTACGATTCATTTGGGCATGTCAATACCCAAACAGTCACGGCCAGCGGGGTTACCACGCGGCAGTCGTCTGTGAGCTATGGCTCGCAGGGTGTTCTTGCGACTACGGTTACAGATGCGGAGGGGGCGGTCTCAATTTCCGGCTATGACTACGCGCTCGGCGTAGCCATCAGGTCAACGGATCCGAACGGGATTCCGACGTCGTGGACGTACGACGGTTTTGGTCGCAAGAAGACGGAATCTCGCCCCGACGGCACGTCGTCCAGTTGGATTTACACCGCTTGCGGAGTCGGAACCGCATACTGCGGCGATGCGTTGTTACGCTTCCAGGTATATGAGCAGCAGCTCGATTCAACGGGACAGGTCATCCAATTCGGAACTCAGCGCGTAGACGCGCTCGGGCGTCCGAAGTATACCGAAGTGCAGACTCTTTCCGGCGTGACGTCCATTGTCCGGACCAACTACGACAACCAGGGACGGATCGTTCAGAAGACGCGACCTTACTTTTCCGGCTCGCCAACCTATTACACCAGTTACACGTATGACCTCATAGGCAGACCACTTTCCGAGCAACGGCAGGTCAGCGAGACGGACTCTACCCTACAGAGCACGCAAATCAGCTACTCGAAGCTGACGCAGACGCTGCAGGACGCGAATGGCCACACGCAGACCAAGGTGTTGAACTCTTTGGGTCAGGTTGTGCGGGTTACGGATGCGGCGAACGGGGTAGCCAGCTACAAATATGAGCCGTTCGGAAACCTCGGTTCCACGCAGGACCCCGCGGGGAACCATATTGGGGCTACCTACAATGTCCGTGGATTCAGGCTTACGTCCGACGATTCGGACTTGGGGCACTGGTCTTACACGTACTACCCGACAGGAGAGATGCAGACACAGACCGATGCAAAGAATCAGGTGACGACATACACGTACGACAGAATTGGCCGCAACCTGACCCGCATAGAGGCGGAGGGTATGACCAGCTGGACGTGGGGAACCCTCAGCGACAACACCGCGTCCGCCAAATACGTGGGTCACATCAAGACGATAACATCGCCAGGTGGCTATTCTGAGATCTACACGTACGATCAATATGGCAGGTCCAAAGACACGACGACCGTCATCGATTCGACGAGCTATGTTGTTTCGTCGGCGTACGATGGCACGACCGGCCTGTTATCTTCGGTAACGTACCCGTTGAGCACCACAGCGGTGGCGAATTCGAGGCTGCAGCTGAACTACAGCTACCAGCACGGAATGCTTGCGTCGATCACGGACGCGAATGCGCCCGGAACCGTCTACTGGCGTAATATCGTCAACAACGCCGCGGGACAGATGGTCGATGAGCAGTATGGCAATGGGCTTCACACGCTATCGACATACGATGCCGTGAATGGGCTGATTGGATCACGCACCACCGGCAGCACCGGTCAGATTCAGAACCTGTCCTATCTGTGGGACAAGGTTGGAAATCTGAAAGAGCGAGCCGACGCGGGTCAGAGTCTGACCGAGGACTTCACTTACGACACGCTGAACCGGCTCAAGACCTCGACTTTGAAGGTCGGGACCGCAGCCGCGACAACGAACCTGTCGGTCAACTATGACTCGCTGGGGAATATCACCTCCAAGTCGGATATCAGCGCGGGCAGTACCTGGGCTTATGATGCCACGCGTAAGCACGCTGTCGTTACCGCTGGGTCGCATACCTATGGGTATGACGGAAACGGCAACATGTCCAGTCGCGATGGCAGCGTCATTACGTGGACCTCGTACAATCTTCCTTCACAGATCGCTCAAGGAAGTAACACCACTCAGTTCCTGTACGGCGCCGCGCGCCAGCGAACCAAGGAGGTGGCAGTGACCGCTACCGGTGGGTCATTGCCGGCTGGAACGGAGACTACGATCTACGTCGGCGGTATCTTCGAGAAAGTCACCAAGCCGAGTGGGGTAATTGAATACAAGCACTATGTCATGGGGGGAAGCAGACCGGTTGCCCTGCGCACTCTGAGAAGCAACGCAGTCAACGACACCCGCTACCTTCACACGGACCATCTCGGAAGCGTCGCCGTCATCACGGATGAATCCGCTCAGACTACTGTCAAGCTGAGCTTCGATGCGTTCGGCAATCGAAGAGGTTCGTCAAGCTGGGGCGGAAGTCCGCCCCCTGCGGATTGGAGCTCCATTGCCGCTGTGACGCATCGGGGTTTCACCGGTCATGAACAGCTCGACAACGTCGGCCTGGTTCATATGAACGGTCGCGTCTATGACCCCACAATCGGGCGCTTCCTTTCCGCGGATCCTTACGTTCAGGCGCCGCTGCAATCGCAGAGCCTGAACCGCTACAGCTACATCATGAACGATCCGCTCTCGGGCACTGACCCGACTGGATTCTTCAGCTTTGGGTCTCTTTTCAACCCGTTCTCCAAGGACAACCCTCTGAACCCGTTCGGGCATGTGGGGCTGTCTATTCTGCGTACGGGTTTCAAGTTCGATCTGTTTGCACAGAGTGTGATCTTCGGAGCCCGGTTGGGCGACAAGACCTTGGTCAAGTATCCCTGGCTGCAGCCGCTCGCGCGCGCTGCCGCCTGCTATTGGGGCGGGCCTTGGGGATGTGCCGCTGCAAGCGCACATCTTGCGCGAATAGACGGTGCAAGCGGCGTTGACATCATAGTGGCGGGAGTGGGGGGATATCTTTCCGGAGGTGTGGGTGGCGCCGGAGGATTTGCCGCAGCCGTGGCGCGAGAGTACGTTAACTACGAGGTCTATACGGTGGTTGACCGTATCGCTGTGCGGAACGGGATCAACGTAAACTGGGTCAATCGAGGGCTACTGGCATTGCAAGTGTTGGGTCGCATCAGCGGCAAGACGACGATGGGGGGTGAACTCAACCGAGGTGGGGTGGCAGCCGACGTACTCAGTCTTCCCGCGAAGCTCTGGGCACTGCCGAGTACCGTGGTCGGACTGATCTATGGTGGAGTCGGTGACGTGCTGGGTCTCATGATGGGAATGGATTCACGGGTGCTGTTCGCATACAACTCGGTGCAATTCACCAACAATCCGCTGATGCTGTCAGCCGTGACATTTGGAAATGTCATCATCTATGCCGGCGGATCGGACTATTCGCCGGAATCCATAGGCAAGGGGGAAAATTTTACTCTCGGGTACCAGGAGATGCAGCATACCAGCCAAGCCGAAATTCTCGGGCCGTTGTATCTGCCGGCGCATATCATATTTGGCATCGGCTCGGAGATAATGTCCGGCGATTGGCACTTTTCCAACGCGCTCGAACAAGGTCCGCATTCACAGAATCCAGACCCATGGCGGCAACATTGAGCATGCAATGAAGCTGGCGCCGAAACCGGCGTGGCGCGCTGTCGTCATCGCCTCCATGGCAATGGCACAATGCGGCTGCGATGCGATGTTCTATCGTAGAATTGAAGTCAGGGATCCGGAAACTGCGGCCTTCGCCATCGATGGACCGTCTGCACAGGCGTTAGTGTCGATAGTTCGTGCGTATGCTGTTGACTCCAAGCTGACCTGCCCTGATTCCAATCAATTGCCATTCAAGTGCAGTCATGGATCCTACCGTGTGTCGGCGCAATCCGCCGAGCACGGTATTACTGTCTGCTACTTCGCCTGGGGGGCCCAATTCGAGCGACGAAAATTCGAGGGACGCATAAAGCATTTGGAAGAAGTCCTGGTGAACCGCTTCGGCGCCGGGTCCGTGACGTCGATGAGGGATCAGTGTCCATGAGGCGCCCATAGAGCGTTGGCAAATGTCCGATGACCACTGACAGTCGTACATGGCTCGAGCAGAAGGGCAGCCTCATCCCGAGTCTGCTCAACAAGAGTGTGAGCCTTCGAGAGCAGGCGTTCGCGTCCTTCATGGCGTTTCTCGCCTCACGTAGAAGGATGTTCCGTTGCAACCGCCGCTCGACCGTCACGATCATTTCGCTCCCGCCAGCGGGCGTGTCTGCCTGCGGTATTTCGCGATTCTGGTGCGTGGCGCCGCGAAGCAGTAGTGGTCTGTGGCGGCGGGCCGTATTACTTCAGCGCGGTTAACGGTCCTGCGTCCCGCAGAGTGCTCGAATTCGGATTCAATGGCAATTGGCCACCCCTACGGTCCGTTACGGCGCAGCCGGGCGATGCACCTACGTATTTGGTCGAAAATGACCAAATTTAGGATGCTTGTGTTTTGGGAATTTTTTCCCAAAACTGTGCTGGTCACCTGTAGCACACAGGAAGTGTCATGCGCATCTCGGACGATCGCTACAACCGCGAGCGGCTCTGCCTCGATCTGGCACTCAGGTTCCTGCGCCACGAGGCCCGCACCCAAACCATACGGACGTGGACGGGTCTGACTGACGACCGTATACGAAATCTGTACCGGTCCTACATGAGCCGGGGCGCCCATTTCGTTCCGCGCCACCGAGGCAAATCGCCACACCAGGTGGCGTACTTCACTCGCTCCCTGCGGGTGCAATGGGAAACTGCCCAACTCGCGAGCCTGTTGAGTCTGCTCACCGTGGTGCCCGTGCAGCCGAGCTTCGAGCTCGCAAGCTCACTACCAACCGTCGCGCGTGGTGAAAAGCTGTGTTATGCGTACGAAACGTATCAGACGACAATCCCCTCGTCCCAGATCTCGTTCGAACACGCAGTATTTCTGGCGGTGGCACTCGCCCGCGGCGATCAGCTCAGACTCGGCTGCTGCCGGGAATGCGGCGGCCTGCTGGTAATCGAGAGGTTCCCGCTGCGCGAAAGGCGCTGCCAGTATTGCGCCAATTCAGTTCGATCACGGTGACCCTGGCTGTGGTGCCCGGCGCGCGCCACGTGCCGCCATATCCGTACCGGACGCGAACATGCCTGGCGTGTGCCTGTGTGACGATGCGCACGGCGTGAACCACAGCGCGCGGCGCGAACCACAGCGCATGGCGCGAACCACAGCGCATGGCGCGAACCACAGCGCATGGCGCGAACCACAGCGCGCGGCGCGAACCACAGCGGACGGCGCGAACCACAGCGCACGGCGCGAACCACCACGCACGGCGCACCCACCGCGCACCGCCCGACCCACACCACGCTCGCTCGCCCCACCAATGCCCGCCGTTGCCCGATGCAGGCACCCGGCGACCTGATTTTCATCCATGTGCTCTACAATGGCGCAGCTCCGTCGCTACGAAACCGCGCTCATGGATCAAATTCGGCCGAATTTCTTTGCAGGTCCCTACATCGATCGCCGCGCCGACGTGCGCGAAGAAGCCGGTTGGCCGGCAACCGCGCTGTCCGACCCGAAGACCTTATATATAGTGGCTCGCGATACCGCGCAGTTGGTGTACACAGGGCCACGGCCGCGTATTGCATTTGTCACTCGCGACCATCCGGTGCTGCACCAGCCGGATCCCCACTCCCTGGTGCTTCTGGGCTGGTACGAGGGCGCCCGGTGCGTACTGGCCGAGCTGCGCCCGGAGCAGAATTTCGACCCGCCGCCCGGCGCGAGCTTCGAGGAGCTGCGGCCCCTCTCCCCCCTCTTGCCCGCTGAGCAGGCTGGTCTGCTCGCCTATGCGCGTGCGTTGAGCATCTGGCGCAAACGCCAACGCTTCTGCGGCGTGTGCGGATTCACTGCACTGCCCGAACGCGCAGGCCATGTGATTCGCTGTACTAATCAAACCGAAGCGCATGAATTTTTCCCGCGCATAGACCCGGCTATCATCGTGCTCGTCACTGATGGCGAGCGCGCCCTGCTGGGCCGCCAGGCCAACTGGCCCCCGGGGCGTTACTCGACCATTGCCGGTTTTGTCGAGCCCGGAGAGAGTCTGGAAGACGCCGTGCTGCGCGAAGTTTTCGAGGAAACCGGCGTCAATGTCACCAACCCCCGCTATGACTCATCCCAGCCCTGGCCGTTTCCGTCATCGCTGATGATCGGATTTCAGGCCCAGGCCGAGCGAGGCAGCGCCATCCGCACGGGCGAGGAGTTGGAAGACGCCCGCTGGTTCACGCGTGAGGAAATCCGTTCCGATGGGTTACCTCTGGTGCCCCCGTCACATTCGATTTCCTACCGCCTCATCACGACGTGGCTGGAGTCCGAAGGGCAATCTTTACGGCGGCAGACCTGATCGATGTGTCTGCTAGTGCTTGCCTGGCAGGTCCACCCCCGCTACCGCTTGGTCGTTGCAGCCAATCGGGACGAGTTTCACGTGCGGCCGACGGCGGGCATGGCCAAATGGCCGCCGCCCGATGACATCATCGCAGGCCGTGACCTGCGTGCCGGTGGTACTTGGCTTGCCATGGACCGTGCCAGACGGTTTGGGATCGTCACGAACTTTCGCGAGCTGCAGCCTCCGGCGCCCGGTGCGCGCTCACGCGGAAATCTCATCCCGGACTATTTACGTAATGAGGCCTCAGCAGAGCGCTACCTCATGGACCTGCAGCCGACCGCGGCCGGGTACTCAGGCTTCAACCTGCTGTTAACGGACAGAGACTCTCTGTGGTACGCATCCAACCGCGCCGAACAGTTCGCAAGACCCCTGCCACCCGGGATTTATGGCCTTTCGAATGAGTTTCTGGACACGCCGTGGCCAAAACTCCAACGCGTGCGGCGGCGCTTCGACCCTCTGCTGATGCAGGGCAGTGGGGTCTCAAAAGACGAGTTGTTCGCCATCCTGAGTGATCCCACCCAGGCGGGAATCAACGAGCAACTGCCCAAGACTGGCGTGTCGTCCGAGTGGGAACAGCTGCTCTCATCGCCCTTCATCCGGAACGCGGATTATGGAACGCGTTCTTCCACGATAGTCCTGCTGGAACGCTCCGGCACCGTCTGTCTGACGGAGCGCCGGTTCGATCCCGAGGGAATTGTGATTGCCGACACTCAATTCAGCCTCCACGCGGACGATTGGCTGTGAACGCAACCACTACACCTGCGTTGACTCCAGACCAGGTCAGGAACCCGTAATAGCTTCGAGCGAGAGCTGGGCGACCCCAGCTAGAATCTGGCCACTTCCGTGACATCGCACGTTATTGATGGCGCAGCGCAATTCCTTCATGCAGGCTCTGGGGCACAGCCGAGCCGCACTGATCCTCATGTGCCTGATCGCCTACCAACCCGTTCGCGCCAATGTCACCGTGGAGCTACACGGTGTGGATGACGAGCTGCGCACCAACGTGCTCGCCTACCTCAGCTTTGAGCGCTACAAGAAAACCACTGACCTGAGCGCGGACACGATTGAGCGGCTCCACGAGCGCGTCGAGCGCGAAGTCCAGTCCGCCCTGCGCCCCTTCGGTTACTACGACCCGAAGGTTCACTCCGAACTAAGCGACGAGGGCAAAGGTGACTGGCGAATCACCATCGACATCGATCCGGGCCCACCCGTACTCATCGATCTGATCGACGTACAAGTGCACGGACCCGGCGATAAGGATGCCCTTTTCACCAGAATAACGGACAACCTGCCGCTGCACCGGGGCGATCGGTTGAGCCACGCGACCTACGATACCCTCAAAGGGGATCTGCAGCGCACGGCTGCCACTTACGGATACCTCGATGCGAAGCTGACACGCAACGAGCTCATCGTCGATCCGCGGAGCCACAAAGCGAGCATCTCGCTGGAAATGCAAACCGGGGAAAGATACCGCTTTGGAGCCACAACCATCCAGCAAAAGGCGGTCAATGACGCCCTCGTACGCCGCTACCTGCGCTACCAGCAGGGCGAGCCGTTCGACCTGACAGAAATCCTGCGGACCCAGTTTGCCCTGGATGATGCACAGTATTTTGCCAACCTCGAGGTGCTGCCCGCCGAACCGGACCGCGACGCCCATCTCGTACCGGTCAACATCAAGGCGGATCTCAGCCGCCGCAACTGGTATTCAGTCGGTGCCGGATACGCCACCGACACCGGGCCCCGCGGCACCCTGACCTGGGAAAACCGCCGGATCAACACGCGCGGTCATCGCTTCAATGTCATCATTCAGGCCGCTCAAGTCACCAAGTACCAGGTCCAGAGCAACTACATCATTCCGATCGGTGATCCAGCGGTCGAGAAGCTGACACTACAGGGTGTCGTCGAGCAGCGGGATCTTGCGGATGTGACCACCCGCAATGAATACCTGCAGCCGTCAATCACCAAGGTCGCGGGGAACTGGCAGTACGTATGGTTTGTGCAGGCGCTGAAAACCACCGGCGAGTCCGCGGCCGAAACCCGCACGGACCGGTTGCTCATACCCGGAATTGACATCGCGTCCGTGCCAAAAGGTTACCTCGGCGAGCCCATATTCCAACACGGTCTGTTCCTGGAACTGAAGGGCGCGGACGGGCTCGTCGGGACCAACACACGGTTTGTACAAGCGCATCTCACTGGCGTGCGCGTGTTCAACTTCTACCCGAAGTGGCACCTGCTGCTGCGTGATGAGATCGGCGCGACGATGGCGTCGCGGTTCAGCCAGTTACCGGTGGTGGAGCGGTTCTTCGCGGGTGGCGACAACAGTGTACGGGGATTTGCATACAACTCCCTGTCACCTACCGAGAATGTATGTGACAGCAAAGGGCGCAATCCGGATGGCAGTTGCATAGGTACCGTCATCGGCGCGGTCAAGGCAGGTGGCAAGGATATCATTACGGGCACGGTGGAAGTGATCCGGGATTTGCCGCGCAACTTCGGCGTGGCCACCTTCTTCGACTATGGCAACGCCTTCAACCGCTTCGGTGGTACCCCGCTGGAGTATTCGGTAGGTGTGGGTTTCCGGCTACGCCTCCCGGTCGTGACTTTGGGAGTCGACATCGCGCAGCCCATCTCCCGGCCCGGAGCCAGTCCCAGGCTCCACATCAACTTCTCGCCCAAACTCTGAAGCCGCCCCATGCGCCGTCTGCTGCTGCTCATTGCCGGTGCGCTGATTCTCATAGCAGTCGCAGTGCCCACGGCCGCCGTCTACTACTTCGCATTCACACAGAGCGGCTTTCAGTTCATGGTCAGCCGCATTCCGCACAGGGTCGGCGGCGTCACGATCGACGTGCTCGACGCGAGCGGCACGGTGGCGCACGGCATCCGTGTCGAACAGGTGGATATTGACCATCATCTCGTCCACCTCACCGTTAAGAACCTGCAAGCCCGGGTGGAGCTGATCCCGCTGTTGCTGCAGACCATTCGCACCAAGGAAACCTCCATCGAGTCTGTGACCGTGGAGATCAAACGCCGTAAACGGCCCCCGATCCCATCGACACCGTTCTTTCTGCCGCACTGGCTGATCGTGAGCGCGGATCGAGCGCGCATCGGCAGCGTGAATCTCGCCGTCTTCAATGGAGCTCACCTCGAAGCAAACAACCTGTACGCCTCAGGCATCGCCCGCTATCGTAAAATCCGCTTCTTCGAAGTTGGCATGCAGCTGGGCAATGCACGCCTGGACGGCTCCGGACAGATGCTAGCCTACGATCCGCTGCGTCTGGATCTGCAGACCAAGATCAACTGGACACCACCCGATCAGCCCGCGTGGGTCTTCGATACCAGCGCTAAAGGTGATCTGGCCATTCTTGGCCTGACGATCCACACCATCGCACCGTTCAGGTCGGACTTTACCGGTCAGGCCTTGAATCTGACCGGCCAATGGCACTGGCAGGGCAACGCCGTAGTGCACGATCTGGACGTCACCGCCTGGGGCGGCAACCGCATACTCGGGCTTCTGTCAGGGCAGCTAGCCCTGAAGGGAAACAACAACGGATTCGCGGCCCACGGTCCAATGGATTCCGCGGGACTCAAAGTCGGCCTCTTCGACACCGAGTTCGAAGGCGCCTATGCCAACCACATTCTCTGGGCCAAGCACATCGGAATCACGCATCGCACCACCGGTGCACATGCGACCGGCGGTGGCACGATCGAGGTGGTCAAGAACGGGCCGCGCCTCGACCTGCGCGGCGCCTGGAATGATTTTCGCTGGCCTCTCAGCGGCAAGGTAGCGCCATTCCACAGCGCCTCGGGTGATTTCACGCTGCAAGGAACGTGGCCGTATTCCGTTCATGGAACAGGAATGGCGCAAGCCCGTGATCTGCCGCCAATGCCGACGACGATCGACGGTAGCCTCGCCAAGGACCGGTTCACTTTCACCAAGGCTGACGTTGATCTGTACGGCGGTCACGCAACCCTGAGTGGTGAAGCCATCTGGGCCCCTGTTGATAGTTGGTCGGCTGTTGGACATGCAACTGACATCAATCCGGCGCTCGTCCGTCCCGATTTGCCTGGAAAGTTGAGTTTCAATATAGCCACCCGCGGATTGGGATTTGATGGCAATGGCGACTTCTCCGTTGAAGTGCGCGATATCGGGGGCCGGCTGCGCGGCGTGCCCGCCACTGGCGGCGGCAAATTCATGCGCAGCGGCACGACCTGGCAATTCGACAAACTGCGCGCCAGCCTGGGCGGCACCAATCTCGCTGTCGATGGCCGCGTAAACGAGCAATTCGACCTGCACTTTGCGGTCACGGCCAAAGACCTCAGTCTGCTGGCACCGCAGAGCCGGGGTCAGTTCGAAGGCAACGGCACCGTCCGGGGGACATACAGAGAGCCGACCATTGCAGCGAACATTCACGGCAATGGCATACTGCATGAAGGTATTGCTGTTGGGGATGTCGATGCGGACATCGACTTCGATCCGAACCCGCAGTACGAATCCAAGATCGACGCGCGCATCCGCAACCTCGTCTACAAGGAGCACAAACTCGACAGTCTCAGTTTCAAGCTCAACGGCAAGCCCGGCAACTATGCCGTCCGGCTCGACATGGCCGCCCTCGGCATGTCGCTGAGCGCGCAAGGCAACGGGCCATACAACAACGGCGCCTGGAACGGCCAACTCCACTCGGTGGACATTGTCGGCACCGAATCCCTGCGGTTGAAGCTCGAGCGGCCGGTCGGCCTGCTCGTTTCCGCCGACGCCGTCCGAGCGGAATGGATGTGCGTGGCCGGTCAGCCCGGCAGCGTGTGCGCCGACGGGGAATGGGACCCGAGGCAATGGAACGCCACCTTCACAGCGAACCACATGCCGCTGGCCACGTTTACCGCCGGCCTGACGCGAGCGGTGGACTACAGCGGTCAAATCAACTTCCTGGCGCGCATCTCCGCCGTGGGTCAGGCCCCTGCGCAAGGCTCCGTTCGGATCGATCTCACCGATGCCCAGCTGTCACACAAATTGTCGAGCGGGCGCATCAGTCACTCCAAAATCGGCTCAGGTTTCATCAACATCAACGCAAACCGGCAGACCGTCAGTGGTCAGGTGGGGTTGGAATCGGGCGACGTTGGAACCATCAGAGGCACGCTCGTCGCACAGCGTAATGCTGACGATTGGCAAGCGATGCCCGTGCAGGGCGAGATTCACGCCCATACGGATCAGCTGGGCCTGATCACGCTGTACGTTCCCGATATCGACCGTGCCGCAGGCCACCTGGATGCCGACATGAAAGTCGCCGGTACGCTGGGCACACCGCTCGTTGACGGTAATCTGCAGATATCCGACGGCGAGATCGACTACTACCAAGTCAATCTTGGGTTGCGCCAGCTCGCTTTCGACGCCAAGTTGACCGATAACGGCGTGGATTTCCATGGCTCCACACGCCTCGGTTCCGGGGTTGCCAAGGCAAAGGGCCGCCTCGAATGGCGAAACTCGCTTCCCTACGGCAAGGTCAATGTCGAGGGTGCGAACCTGCGCGTCACCGATGTCCCCGAAGCGCAGATCGACGCCTCGCCCAATCTCGAATTTGATATCAACGGCCGCAAAATACAGGTCACGGGCGTCGTCGCTGTCCCCTTTGCCAAGATCGTCCCCGCCGACCTGACGGGTGCCGTCCGCTCATCATCAGACGAAGTGATCGTCGGCCAGGAGCAGACAGACCCATTGAAGCGCTTCGAAGTCGTGAGCACGATAACGCTGAGCCTGGCCGACCGTGTGAGTATCGACACCACCGGCCTCACCGGGAGACTAGCTGGCAACATTACCGTGCGAAGCGGCTACGACAAAGTCACCAGCGCAACCGGTGAGCTCAACATCGAACAGGGTAAATACACCGCCTACGCGCGCAAGCTCGACATTCAACGCGGTCGCCTGATCTTCACCGGTGGCCCCATCGGCAACCCCGGAATCGATATCCGCGCCATCAAGGTGTTCCCCGACGTAACTGCAGGTGTGAACGTGCGCGGCACCTTGCTCCAGCCGCGCATCAGCTTCTTTTCCGATCCCTCGCTCACCCAATCCCAGATAGTCTCCCTCATCCTCGCCGGCGGCTCCCTCGAGTCCGCCCAGAACCGCCAGGCCGGCGCCGGAAACGAGCTCCTCGCCCAAGGCGGCGCCATCCTCGCCCAGCAGATCGGCTCCCATGTCGGAATCGAAGACGTGAGCCTCGAGTCCGACCTCACCAACGAAACCTCGCTGGTGTTAGGCCGCTACCTCTCCCCGCGCCTCTACGTCAGCTACGGAATCGCACTCACACAGCAGCTCAACGTCCTCAAACTACGCTACAGCCTCGGCGACCGCTGGACGATCAAAACGGAAGTAGGGCAGGCTCGCGGCGCGGATTTGGTCTACACGATTCAGAAGTAACCGATCGGTCGGGACTATAGATGAGAGCCCGACAGCGCGGACTTTGAGGGTGCCTGAAAATGCACACCCCAGCGAATCCATGTGACTCGGGGAGCGCCGCCGACGCGTGCGGCGTACCAACGGCGAGTGCGCGCGTACTCGACAACGGCGCGATCGATTTGCCGGCTGCCGCTTGAGCCATCCACTTCGATACGGCCGGGCTGACCCGACTCCAATACCTCGACTCTTAATACCACGGTAGCTCCTTCCCCAGGGAGCAACGCTGCCTCGCGAATGTACTGATCCATTCCGCTTCCTTGATCTGGTTGCAGAACTGGCGCCGCGATTAACGCGTTCCCATTACGCGGCACTGAGAAGTCCACTTCGGGATGCGCCAGATGGAGCTCGGTGAGGGGGAAGTCCGTCCGCACCACAATTCTTGACAGATCCGGCGTCAACTTCAGGGGATGCTCCTCGATCTTCGGTCGAACGAATCCCGTCACTATCAACGTGGGTGACACGGGCTCACCGGATGTCGAGCGCCGGCTGTGCTCGAAAACCCAGGCCATCGTCCCATGTAGGGCGCAGATGATGGCTAGCAACATGCCTTGTTTGAGCACGAGTCTTTCGTCGATCACTAAGGAAGTGGCCTATCAGTATGTCGAATCCGCGTGATTATCTCCACCCTCGACGAGCCGCTGTTGCTACTCCCCGAGTAACACGATTGACACTGATGCAGGCATCGTGGACTATCGGCGCAATTGCTTCGGACTCAGGTCGATGACCACAACCGCAGCGAGCGAGCCGGCTGTTGCGATAGGCGGTCTCGGTTCGCTGAAGCAAGTCATTTCGGGGAGCCATGGATGACGCTGGACATCGAAGTCACATTCCTCAGGGCCAAAATACGCCGCTGGCGCTCAACATCATCGAGAGCCGGCTTCATTGGCAGACTCGCGCCTCTCACCTCGCACTCCGGCCCTTCATAACCGATTCCTGTCGTGCTCTGAATCAGGGCCGCACCTCTGGCGGGAGTTGATTCGGCCCGCAATCGAGACGTTGATCCGGCCGATGTGAGCGGCTCGATCGGCTGACTGCACGCTTAGAACGAACGAGACCTCGAGCAATTCGCAGGGAGCAGGCGTTGAGCAACTGTTACTTGGCGCTCCAAACGGTGGCGCAGAGCGGGATCTGCAGGGCAACGGTGAGTCGCTCAGTGTGCATTCTGCAGATCGCCGCCATTTTTGCCCTCGCATACGTGGGACTGCCTCAGGCTGCTGAGGCGGCAGTTACTTACGTCCAAGGCAATTTCGGCACTCCAACGGCGGCTAGTACCGTGAGTGTGGCGTACACCGTCCCCCAGGGTGCAGGAGACCTGAATGTCATCTTCGTGGCGTGGAGTGACGCAAGCTCCACTGTGCAGTCGATCACCGACTCAAAGGGCAACACCTACGTAGCGGCCATCGGCCCGAGCGTCAATCCAGGCAACAACACACAGGTGGTCTACTACGCGAAGAATATCGCCAGCGCCACAGCGGGGGTGAATACGGTTACCGTCACCTTCAGTCGGTCGGTCAGCTATCCGGACGTTCGAATACTGGAATACAGCGGCATTAACGCTATCAACCCCGTGGATGCGGCGGTCAGTGCCTACGGCAACGGCGAAAACCTCGACAGCGGTTCGTTGACCACGACGACAGCCAATGATCTGCTTTTGGCGAGTGGCAGCGTACAGCATTCCTATACTGGTGGACCTGGATCCGGCTACACGAAGGTTCTTGCGAGTGATTGGAACCTCGTCGAAAACGCGATGGTCACCACGACGGGCGCCTATAACGCGACGTCGACCGCGACATCCGGCTATTGGGTCATGCAATTGGTGGCCTTTCGGGCCGCAGCCACGGGGGGAGAGACCTTACCGCCGAGCACACCCACCGACCTAATCGCTACCAGTGGATCGAGCAGCCAGGTCAATCTGGCATGGAGGGCGTCTAGGGACAATGTAGGTGTCTCCGGCTATTTGATTGAGCGCTGTACCGGAACAGGCTGTTCGAGCTTCTCGCAAGTCGGTACTTCCAGCGCGACGATTTTTGCTGACACTGGCCTGGATACCTCGACTGCTTACAGGTACCGCGTTCGCGCGTCAGACGCCGTAGGTAACCTCAGCGGCTACTCGTATTTCGCAAGCGTCACGACTGCCGTTGCTGCAGCTGGATTTGTTCAAGGCAACTCGCGGACGTCAACGTCCGCGAGTTCGATAAGCGTGACGTATCCAGCGGCCCAAATCGCAGGGGATCTGAACGCAGTATTCGTGGGCTGGAGCGATGCGACATCGACCGTGCAATCCATCGCTGATTCCAAAGGCAATACGTATGTTGCCGCCGTCGGACCAACCGTAAGTCCTGGTAATGCGACACAACGGCTGTACTACGCCAAGAACATTGCGGGCGCGGCCGCTGGCGCAAACACGATCTCGGTGACTTTCAGCGGGCCGGTCAGCTATCCGGACGTACGAATTTTGGAATTAAAGGGCATCGACACGACGAGTCCGTTCGATGTCGGAGTCGGCGCATATGGAAACGGCACCGCGCTTAACAGCGGCGGTCTCACTACCACCGGCCCCAACGAACTGCTGGTGGCTAGTGGGTACGTTCAGCACACGCAGAACGGTGTTGGTGCTGGATACACGAAAATTCTCGCTAGCGACTGGAACCTGGTGGAGGATGCGATCGCCAACGTGGCCGGTGACTACAGTGCCACCTCGACCTCCAGTTCGGGCTATTGGGTGATGCAACTGGCGGCGTTTAGGTCGGCCAATCCCGGAGACGTCAGTGCGCCATCTGCGCCCTCCAGCCTTGTCGCAGTGGCGACGTCCAACAGTCGAGCAGATCTGACTTGGGCAGCATCAGGCGACAACGTCGCGGTTGCGGGGTACTTTATAGAACGATGCGAGGGGGTAGACTGCACAGACTTTGTGCAGATCGGTACGTCCCTCAGCACTGCCTACGATGATACGGGCCTAACGCCACTCAATATCTTCAGCTACCGGGTTCGCGCGGTGGACTCCGCAAATAACGCGAGTGCCTATTCCCGGACGGCGATCGTCTACACCAACGGAGACTCTGGGTCCGGCGGTCCGGGCGGTGGTTCAGGGCCGAGCACATCCTCAAGCACAACCACCTATGACACGAACGGCCGAGTGTCCACCGTGACGACTGTTGGTGGAGGCGCCACCCACTACGTCTACGATGCCGCAGGCAACCTCATCAGCATTCAGACGACGCCCTAAGGAAATCACTCGCGTGCAAAGGATTCCAAGATGATTCCCGGGTTATCTATCAAAAGAGGCCAGTGGCTTGCGCTTACTCTGCTCGTGGCCGGCCAGGTGTCAGCACAAACCGAGAGCTGCTATTACTGGAGCACGCCACATGGAACCCTGACTCAACCACGGTCCGACCCTCAAACCTCGTGCGATGAGGGCGGCGCGGAGAACGGCTCTTATCAATGCGCCCATCAGTTCACCTGCACGAGCAACTTCAAAATCGGTAAGCTCCAAAGGGGCTCACTTGCGACTCATGACGCAAGCTATAGTTGTGACAACGTGTCAAGCGTCAGTGGGTCGCCCGAAGGTTGCGCTGAGAATCCTGGATTGTGCGGGCCAAAGCCTCCCCAGCATTGGGCCGACACCACCGAACAGCCTGCGTCTCAAGCGCAACCGCCGCTTTCATGTTCGTACTGGATCGAAGCCAAGCCGTCCCAAGGCAAGCCTCGTGACCCGGTCGGTGACCCGATCGACCCTGCGAGCGGCAGCGTGAATAAGGCAGTCCAGGACGTTACATTAACGGGCATCGCCCGGTCGCTGATGTTTGAACGGTTTTACAGCAGTGCCGATACGGCTGGCACCGACATGGGGCCGGGATGGCGCCACTCCTATGATCGCTCCATTGTGGTGATCCATAGCCTTGGGTATCCACGTGAGTACCCCGGGCAGAGCCCTTGGGTTTCCGCGCTGTACTCCGACGCTGCGTCTGCCTGCGTTCAGGGCTTTGCGGCCATCCAATCCTCCGTTCCGGGTTGGCTGACCGCGACCGCCAGCTATGAGAATCAGGTATGCGTACTGTCGAGTAGTTCAGGACCGATCGACACGGTGCCCCTTTTTACCAATCCCATCGTGCCGCTTCCAATCCCACCATGGCAATACGACGTTATTCGCGACGACGGTCAAAAATTGAGGTTCAGATTGCACAACGGGGTCTTCGAGGGTCCACCCGGAGTTTCCCCGCGGCTTGCCCAGACAGCCGCGGGCTTCACGGTGACGGACGATGACGATAGCGTCGAAACCTACAATGCCAGCGGCGTCCTGACGTCGATCACCCATCGCGCCGGTGTTGTGCAGACACTCGCGTACGATAACGACGGGCTTCTGAGCTCTGTGACTGACAGTTTTGGCAATGCTCTGACTTTCACGCGCAACGTTCAAGGAAGTATCGCAAGTGTGGCAGTAAGCGGCGGCGGTACAGTTGCTTATGGGTATGACGCCAGATTGCGGTTGGCCACCGTCACGAACATGGACGCAACCACGCGGACGTACGGATACACGGACACGCGATTTTCGAACGCGCTGACCAGCGAGACCGATGAGTATGGAATTCAGTTGACCAGCTGGACCTATGACGCGCAGGAGCGAGCAGTCTCCTCACAGCAGGCGGGTGGCGCTAATTCGGCCTCGCTCGTGTACAACGCAGACGGCGCAGTGACCGTCACCGACACACTTGGCGCATTACGCACGTTTGGATTCACACGCATCGGCGACGAGAACCGTAGCGCGTCCATAAGCGGTTCCCAATGTCCGGGGTGCGTGGATCAGGCTGGCACCACATATGATAGTGCTGGGTGGGTGGCCAGCCGAACCGACTACAATGGCAACCTGACCTGCTTCAAGAACGACCCGGTTCGCGGTCTCGAGCTCGCCCGCCTCGAGGGGCTTGCGCCGGGCGGAAGTTGCCCCACGGATATCGCAGCTTACACTCCGGCGTCAGGCAGTGCCGAGCGTAAGGTGGTGACTACCTGGAGCGCGGCGTTCCGGTTGCCTGTCGAGATCGTCGCACCGACGCGCACGACTTCAATCGGTTATGACGGTACGGGAAATCCGCTCACAGTGTCGATCACCGATACGACCGCGAATCCGAACACCTCGCGCGTGTGGACGTTTAGTTACGACAACAATGGAAGGGTCCTGACAGCAAAAGGACCCCGCTCGGATGTGGATACCACCACCACGTACACCTATTACAGCTGTTCGACAGGTGGCGCCTGTGGTCAGCTGCACACGGTGACGGATCCGATGGGCAACGTCACTACCTACAATACCTACAGTGCGTATGGCCAGCCGCTGACAGTCACGGACCCCAATGGAGTGATGACCACTCTGACCTACGACGCCCGCCAGCGTCTAATCTCGTCCACCGTCGCGGGAGAAACAACAGCTTTCAGTTACTATCCGACCGGGAAGTTAAAAACAATAACGCGTCCAGATAACAGTTTTCTGCACTTCAGCTACGACGATGCACATCGGTTGACCGGAATAAAGGATGGGATTGGCAATCAAATACGGTATACGCTTGACTCGCAGGGCAACCGACTTACAAGCAGCACCTACGATCCAATGTCCGTGTTGGCTACGGCCAGCAGTGCCGTATACAACACGCTGGGTCAGCTCTCGCAGTGGATCGGCGCAGCTGGCACCACAGGCGTGACTACCACCTATGCATATGACGCCAACGGCAATCAAAATTCCATCAACGCCCCCCTGACCCGGAACGCCGCGATGACCTTTGATGCCCTGAACCGCATGCTCCAAATCACCGATCCGGCGAGTGGCTTGACGAAGCTGGAATACGATTCGAACGACAATGTCACCAAGGTGACCGATCCAGCCGGCCAAGTCACCTCCTACCAATTCAATGGGTTCGGAGAAGTGCTGCAGCAACTTAGCCCGGCGACCGGCACGAGCGTGAAAGTATATGACCCATCCGGAAACGTGCGGCAGCAACGGATGCTCGAAATGCAACCGGCAATTTCACGTACGACGCGGATAATCGCGTGACTCTGGCCACCTATGGTGACCAGATCCTGTCGTATTCATACGATGCGGGTGCATATGGAAAAACGCGATTGACCCGCGCATCAGACGGTGCGCACTCGATGACGTGGCAATACGACTCCCGCGGCCGGGTTGTGTCCAAGACACAGACAGTGTCCGGAGTGACCTCGTCAGTTGGCTATTCATACACGAACGGCCGATTGACCTCCCTTACAACTCCATCCGGGCAGACGATCACTTACACCTACGCTAATGGGCAAGTAAGTGGCGTTGCCGTAAACGGCACGCCATTGATCTCTGGCGTTCTTTATCAGCCGTTTGGACCCACTCGTGGCTGGACGTGGGGGAATAACTCAGCGGAAGTGCGTCTGTATGACGAAGATGGCAACCCCAGCCAAATCAGCGCCATCGAGACGACGAGCTACACGGTTGACAATGCCTTCAGAGTCGTCGGAGCCGATCATGCCGCCAATTCAAATCTCTCGTGGTCGTACGACTACGACAGCCTGGACCGGCTCACCACCGCTACAAACACGAACGCGCATCTGACATGGACCTACGATGCGGTCGGAAATCGCCTCTCCCAAGGCGGCGCCCCCGGCCCGACTTACAGTGCCGCGAATCTCACGATGACCTACAATGATCGCGGTCGCCTGTCCAGCGTCACGGCTGGATCGCAAGCCACCAGCTACATCTACAACGCCATGGGTCAGCGCATCCAGAAGAACGGCGCAAGCCGGACGCTCTTTTCCTACGACGAGGCCGGCCACCTGCTCGGCGAGTACTCAAGCACCGGCGCCCTGATCCAAGAAACCGTGTGGCTCGAAGACATCCCAATTGCGACGCTGCGGCCAAAGGCAGGTGGCGGCATTGACGTCTACTACGTCCATACGGATTACCTGAACGCACCGCGGCTAATCACCCGCGCCACCGACAATGCGATTGTATGGCGCTGGGACAGAGACCCCTTCGGAAGCGTCGCTCCGGACAGTAATCCGTCCAACCTCCGGACGTTTGTCTATAACCTGCGCCTCCCAGGGCAGTACTGCGATGCGGAGACGGGGTTCACCTACAATATGGCGCGGTACTATGACGGGCAGACGGGCAGATATGTCCAAAGCGATGCGGTAGGACTGGGCGGTGGGATCAACACGTACTCTTATGTAGAAAATGACCCCATCCGTCGCGTCGACAGCTTGGGTCTTACAAGTAGCTTCGGGTTCTTCGTTCACACATCTGTCGCCGAAGTTGCGGCAGTGGGACCGTATGCGGCGTTCCAGGGTTATCGAGACAGCGAGGCTGCGCAACAAGCCACGTATTACAGTGACCTTCCGGGCTCTTGGAATGGACAGGCGGATGCCTTCAGACACTGCACATGGTCCTGTCTCATGAGCCGGTCAATTGGTGCGGAGAAGGCAGCAATAGTTGGATTCGTCCACGAATCTATGGATGATAAATATCATCACCAGCCATTAGATGAACTTCAAATGGACCTGATGAACAATGCAGCCGGGCGATGCGTCGCAAAAAATGGAAAGAAGCGATGCGTCGATTTGTGCATGGACAAACTGAAGAATGGGGGGTTGTACGCATTGGGTGGGATTCACATGGCGGCACCATGAGACGGGTACTGTCACGCCTCTTGGTCGTATCGCTGGTCTGCCTTCAGACATCCTGTGGCTCACCTGAAAACTGGCCGAGAGAGAATTTTGACTCGGAGCGGTGGCGCAGTGTAAAGGAGGACCAGCGATACCCAATGGTTTATAATCTTTTGCAGCGGAAAATATTGATCGGACTTACCACCGAGGAAATGCAGAGGATGCTGGGCAAGCCCTCCTCTTGCGGTGTGCAACGATTGTACTGTGGCTATGTTGTAAAACAGGAAGTGACAGGATGGGATCACGTGTACATACTTCAGCTCGATATTGACCCGAACACCCAAAGAGTCGTTTCGGCTCGATTACGTGCAGATTAGATGAAACATGCCCGCGTCGATTGGTCAATAACACTCCTGGATATAAGCCATCTCTCCACTGGTGGCGCGAGAACCGGCCGGGGTCGATTACTCCACAAAGATTGCCTGAAGGCACCGCGGATGATTACCCGTCCACCGACAATGCAATTGTATGGCGGTGGGACAGAGACCCCTTCGGAAGCGCCGCTCCGGACAGTAATCCGTCCAATCTCGGGACGTTCGTCTATAACCTGCGCCTTCCGGGGCAGTACTACGACTCAGAGACAACGTTCGCGTACAACTATTTTCGGGACTATGACCCGCAAATGGGGCGGTACAATGAGAGCGACCCGATTGGTATGGCGGGAGGCAGCAATACATATGCCTATGTGAATAACGTGCCGACTATGGAGTACGACATAGATGGACGGGAGGCCTATGGATTCCTGCTTGGACCAACGCCAACATGGCCGAAGCCATGGAGTGGACCTGATGTGCGTCCTGAAGTTCGCGCCTGGATTTGTGAAGTACTATCCAACGACAACATCTATTGGGACGTGAGTAGGGCCGCCTCAGCCGCGAAGGGACTGAGGGAAGCAGTTGGCGGGAAAAACGACAACCCTATTTGGCGTGAAGGCGAGAATTGGCTCACCGAGGCAGCGTATAACCGTTGGTACGATCCGCAGGCCTACGTTGCGCTGATCTATTTATGGCAGGCCTCTAAGATTATCCAGCGTGAGCCTTATTCGGAGGCCGCCTTGCGGGCGGGCCTAGATGGACACAAGCATGCCAATCGAAACAGCAAAGCCGACCTCAAGAAGTGGTGTAATGACTGCGGAAAGAAATAAACCGCAATCTCTGCTCTTTGCCGCCTCGCTTTTGATAGTGGCTATGGCTCTGCTGTCTTTCCCATCTCTTTTTTTTGAACAGTTGGCGCTTTGGTTCCGCATAACGGACCAAGCGCTGCTGGCTTTAGGAATCGTGGGAAGCGTTTTGCGAAGCAAAGCCCTGCGCTTTGTCGGATGGATAGGAATCGGCATGTTCTTTGTGTATGCGGTATTTGGGTCGCTGCCGAGCGTTGACCACCCGGCCTTAGATTCTAATGGAGCACAGCGACTTGAAAGCTGGATCTGGAGACCGGTGCTCGCGCTCGCCTTCTATGTGGTATTGGTAGTGTACTTTAGAAAACTGGCTGTCAAACCGCAATCAGGGTAAGGCGCTTTCGCCTGCGTGCACGACGCGCATCAGACTGATCCACTACAGCTACTTCAGAGACTATGACCTGGCGACTGGAAGGCGCTCCGAATCCGATCCGATCGGCCTCAACGGTGGCATCAACACGTATGCCTATGTCGGCGGAAACCCGATCAGTTGGACAGATCCACTTGGATTGAATCCGGGGGACCCGTTTTCTTCCAGAGCAGCTGCGGCGTACGATGCGCTGCAATACGCAAACCCGACGTCCATCTCCGAGAACACGGAATACGCGGGGATAATCTATCAGACCCTGCTACTAACCTCTATTACGCGTATCCCCCCGTTCCAACCGGGCCTCAAGGGAGTGAGTCCCTACACCTACCTTATCCCACGGGTAAAACACCGGTCGGTGACTACCATACTCATGGTGATTGGAGCGACGCGAATTCCTGTCGGACCGACCAGGCTGGTGACAAATTCAACAGTGACCACTTCTCGCGTCCCGATCTGGGGTGGAGACCGCCCCGCGTGCCGGGCTCTCATGACAATCCGCCTTGGGTTCGATACTTGGGGACTCCCAGCGGCCAGTTCTTTCAGTATGTCCCCGGGATCTTTTCATCTCCGTCGCCATTCAAATTCTGATGGCGACTGCTTCGTATCAAGGGTCGAGGTCGTCATGAATCGTTTAGTCGTCGCTGCAGTTTTCCTTTTAACATCAGTACTGGCGCGGGGCTCAGACACTCAATGCACGATGGGCAAACAAGAGACGTGCCTATCATTGGCACAGTTGAATGCGGCGGCGATAGCTCTCATCCAGTTAAAAAAGGATCAGCCAAGCGCTGACGAGGACAACGTATTCGTATCGGTTTCCGAGTCTGACCGCGAGTTTAAAGTCGCATTCCTCCCCCGAGTGAACCCGAGTGAAATCGGTCACGATGGGGCTACCGACTACATTACGATGGACAATCCGCGAGGAAATCAATATGGACGCTTCGTTGAGTACCGGATTTCCAAGAAGCTGAAAAGAATAGTTGGAACGACTTATTCCAGATAGGGTGTACTGAGTTGTAACCGCGCTACGCCGATGCGTCGATCCTGTGCAGAGCCTCGGCCGGGGTCACGATCGGGATGCTCTCGAAGGAGTTGAGGTCGAGCAGGTCCTTGTCGCCGGAGACGATCAGATCGACCTGGGTGGCGCGGGCCAGGGCCAGCACTTCACCGTCATCCGGATCGCGGCAGACCGGGGCTGGCAAGGGTGCTGGAGCGGTGACTTCGGCGAGTGCCTGAACCTCCGCGAGGGAGCGCTCGCGCGAGGTGTTTGATCGGGCGAGGACGCTGGCGAAGTGAGGCCGCTCGATCACTTCGGCCAGCTCGGCCAGCAGCGCCGGGCTGCTGACGAGCGTGACGGTGCCGTCGCGGACGCGCTCGAGCAGAGTGTGCGGCCTTTCCGTGCCAGAGCAGCCCGGAGAGCAGCACGTTGGTATCAAGAATCGCGCGCACGCTCTTTACGCGCAGCACGCGCGGCCTTCACTTCAGCGTTGATCTCTTCCATCGACATCGGCTCGATGCCGGCGGCGGCGACCCGATCGGCAATCGACAGGAGCGAGTCGGCGGCCTGCTTGCAAATGGCACCGTGTTCGGTGAAGGGAGCGGAGCTTGCGGCGGCCGCCGCGGCCGGGCTTTGATGTGGCATTTTGCGACATTTCCGGTGCGCTGCCCACCGCTGCCCGCGTCACGTCAGCGCGGCCGTGAGCAGCGCGCTACCTATGGCCTCACACCAATACCACCAACAAATCCTTCGCATCCACCTGCTGCCCCGGCCGCGCCAGCACTTCAGCGACCTCCCCATCCGTCTCCGCCCGAACAGCTGTCTCCATCTTCATCGCCTCGAGCGTGGCGAGCACGTCTCCGCGCGCAACCTTGCGCCCAACAGCGACCGCGATCGTTGCAATGGTCCCCGGCATAGGCGCGCCGACATGCTTCACATTCCCGGGCTCAACCTTCCGCTGTGGCGCCTTCTTCGCAACCTGGCTGCGATCCTGAACACGTACCGACCGCGGCAACCCGTTCAACTCAAAAAATACGGTCCGCGTCCCATCCTCGTGCGCCTCGCTGGCCGCGACATACCGCACGATCAAAGTCTTGCCACGCTCGATATCGACACTGATCTCCTGCCCAGGCTCCATGCCGTAGAAGAACACCGGCGTGGGCAGAATACTTACATCACCGTACAGCAGCCGATCGCTGGCATAGTCCATCCAGACGCGTGGGTACATGAGATACGACGCCAGGTCATCGTCCGTAACGGGGCGGGGCAGCTTCTGTTGGATCTTCTCCCGCTCTGCGTCGAGGTCCGCCGGCGGTAAATGCGCGCCTGGCCGGTCCGTCAACGGCTTCTTTCCCTTCAGTATCTTCGCCTGCAGCGCCTCCGGGAACCCACCATGAGGTTGTCCGATGTCACCCCGGAACAGTTGTACGACCGACTCCGGAAAGGCCACATCCGTGGCAGGATCCAGCACCTGCTCCTTGCTCAACCCACTCGTCATCATCAACAGCGCCATGTCGCCGACCACCTTCGAAGTCGGAGTGACCTTGATGATGTCGCCAAACATCGCGTTGACGTCGGTATATGTCTGCGCTACTTCCGGCCAGCGCGCGTCATCGATGCCCAAGGAGCGTGCCTGCTCGCGCAGGTTCGTATACTGCCCGCCGGGCATGCCATGTACATACACTTCCGAGGCACCGGAGCGGATATCGCTTTCAAACGCGCTGTACAGCTTGCGCGTCTGTTCCCAGTACGAAGACAGCAAGCGGATCTTGGCCGGATCGATGCCGGTATCCCGCGGCCCGAAGCGCAGCGCTTCGACAATCGACCCCATGTTGGGCTGTGAAGTGAGCCCGCTCATCGAGTCGATGGCGCAGTCCACCGCATGAGCGCCCGCGTCAACCGCAGCCAGCACGCTGGCCGCCGCGATGCCACTCGTATCATGCGTATGGAAGTGGATCGGGAGGCCGATCTCTTCCTTCAAGGCTGTTACCAGCAACCGCGCCGCCTCGGGCCGGCACTGGCCAGCCATGTCCTTGATACCGAGCACGTGCGTCCCGGCAGCCCTTAGCTCGCGCGCCAGCTTCAAGTAATAGTCCAACGTGTATTTCTTCTCACCCGGATCGCTGAGGTTTCCGGTGTAGCAGATGGACGCTTCGCACAGCTTGCCCGACTCCAGCACCGCATCGATCGACACGCGCATGTTCTCGACCCAGTTGAGTGAGTCGAAGATCCGAAACACATCGATGCCGCGCTCGGCCGCCCGCTTGACGAAGAACCGCACCACATTGTCGGGATAGTTGGTATAGCCGACCGCGTTCGCCGACCGAAGCAGCATCTGCAACAGCAGATTCGGCATACGTTCCCGGAACATCCCCAGCCGTTGCCAGGGATCCTCGCTCAGAAAGCGCATGGCGACATCAAAGGTCGCACCACCCCAACACTCCATCGAAAACAGCTGTGGCAGCAATTGTGCGTAGTGAGGCGCAACAGCCGCCATGTCGAGTGTCCGCACGCGAGTAGCGAGCAGCGACTGATGCGCATCGCGCATCGTAGTGTCAGTCAACAGCACCCGCCGCTCACCCAGCATCCACTTGGCGAAGCGCTCGGGCCCGAGCTCGTCCAACTTCTGCTTCGTCCCGGCAGTCGGCTCGCCGTCCAGCGCTACCACCGGCAGCCGCGGCAGGCTGAATTGCGCCGGTCGAGCGCGGCTCTTCGTTTCCGCATTGCCGTTGACGACGGTCTCACCGATGTACTTCAGAATCCGCGTTGCGCGATCACGCTTGCGCGGCCACCGAAACAGCTCAGGCGTTGTATCGATAAACTTGGTCGTGTACTCGCCCTGCGCAAACTGCGGGTGCGTGATGAGTTGGTCGAGAAAGCGCAGGTTGGTCACCACGCCCCGAATGCGGAACTCCCACAGCGCCCGGTGCATGCGCGCTATGGTTTCCTCGGCGGTCGGCGACCACGCCGTCACCTTTACCAGTAGCGAATCGTATGAGCGAGTTATGATCGCCCCTGTGTAGGCAGTGCCAGCGTCCAGCCGCACCCCGAACCCTGCAGGGCTGCGATACGCCGTGACGCGGCCATAGTCCGGAATGAAATTGTTCTCGGGATCTTCGGAAGTGATGCGGCACTGCAGTGCATGCGCACTGATCCGAATCTGATCCTGCGGCGGCACGCCGCTTTCCGGCGTACCAATCCGCGCATCGCCCGCAATTCGAATCTGTGCCTTCACCAGATCTATGCCCGTCGCACACTCCGTGACAGTGTGCTCGACCTGAATGCGGGGGTTGACCTCGATAAAATAGAAGTTACCCGTGTCCGCGTCCTGCAGAAACTCAACTGTTCCCGCGTTCAGATACCGGGTTGCGCGCCCAATCGCGAGAGCCGCCTCGCACAGCTTCGTTCGCTGCGCCTCCGTCAGAAAAACCGCTGGCGCGCGCTCGACCACTTTCTGGTTGCGTCGCTGTACGGAACAGTCGCGTTCAAAAAGGTGAACGAGTCCGCCCTGACTGTCGCCGAGAATCTGAACCTCGACGTGCCGTGCGCGTCGCACGAGCTTCTCCAGGTAGACCTCATCGTTGCCGAATGCGGCTTTCGCCTCTCGCCGTGCGACGGGCACCATCTCCGCGAGTTGCGCATCGTCTTCCACCACACGCATCCCACGGCCGCCACCGCCCCAGCTCGCCTTCAGCATCACCGGGTACCCGACGTCCTTCGCAAGCCGCTCGCACTCCTCGATCTCCGCCGGCAGAGGAGGGGTGGCGGGCATCACCGGCACGCCAGCCGAGGTCGCGAGGTTGCGAGCCGCGACCTTATTGCCGAGCGAACGCATCGTGTCCGGCCTCGGACCGATAAAGATGATTCCGGCGGCAGCACAGGCTTCCGCAAATTCCGGGTTCTCGGATAGAAAACCATAGCCCGGGTGGATGGCGTCAACGTTCGCCTCGCGCGCGATTCGCAGGATGTCCGGGATGTCGAGGTACGCCTCGATGGGGCCTTTGTTGCGGCCGACGAGATAGGCCTCGTCGGACTTGGTTCGATGCAGCGAGAAGCGGTCCTCTTGCGAGTAAATGACGACTGTCCTGATCCCCAGCTCGCTTGCCGCGCGCATGACACGAATGGCGATTTCGCCACGATTGGCAACCAGGAGACTACGGATCCGCTGCGGCATCTAGGGTTTCACTTGTGTAATTGGCGCAAATCGCCGTTGGCGACTTGCGCGGGCCGACCCAGCAGCTGTATTCGGCACGCTGGCAAAAAGCGTGGTTTTTGCCAGCGAAAAGCATGCCAGTCAGCAATGGGACTGTTCACTATAATACGCGACATGAGAAAGCGTACGAAGAGCGTCCAAACTATAGCGAACCCGCCGAACCGGTGTCTCGCTAAAAATCCTCACTCCGCCGCTGTTGGGAAGCGTTGAATGCCTGGTATGCAAGCTGACGGAGCACGTCCCCTCGCCATTGCCATCCATGGGGGCGCCGGTGTCATTGATCGCGCCCAGATGGCGCCTGAACGGGAAGCGTTATATCTCTCGGGACTATCCTTAGCACTGGATGCGGGATACGCGATTCTCGAGCGTGGCGGCTCGAGCCTCGACGCCGTGGCCGAAGCGGTTCGTCTACTGGAAGACGATCCGCAGTTCAACGCAGGGTGTGGCGCCGTGCTGACCCACAGCGGCGAGGCGGAGCTCGATGCTTCAATTATGGATGGCGGCGGCCCGCGTGCCGGTGCCGTCGCGGGCATCCGTCACGTGAAAAATCCCATCGACCTCGCACGGCGCATTATGGACAATTCACCCTACGTGATGCTGATTGGTGAGGGAGCAGAGGAGTTCGCGCGAGAGCAAGCCTTAGAGTTCGTGCCCAACACCTACTTCCGTACACCGTATCGCCAACAAGAATTGCAGCGTGCGATACAGAGAGAACGCCAAAGCGACCCAGGCGCGCAGGTTCCAGGCACAATTACCGGCACAGTAGGCGCCGTCGCCCTCGACCGCGCCGGTAACCTCGCTGCAGCCACCTCTACCGGCGGGACTACCAACAAGCGCTACGGCCGCGTCGGAGACTCTCCCATCATCGGCGCCGGTACATACGCTAACAACGAGTCTTGTGCCGTCTCAGCCACCGGCTCCGGCGAGTTCTTCATCCGTTCCGTCGTCGCACATGATATCCATGCACTCGTCCAATACAAACAGCTCTCCTTGGAGGACGCCGCAAAGGAAGTCGTGCAGGTAAAACTAAAACGCGCGGGTGGAGATGGGGGCATCATCGCTATCGACCGCACCGGCCAGATCACGCTGGAATTCAACTGCGAAGGCATGTTTCGCGGTGCCCGCGATTCACGCGGCCGCCGCGAAGTCGCGATCTACTAACCAGCCCCCGTATCCCGCACCTCATGCGCCGCCCTGAACAGACTGGGCGGCCGGGGCTCCCACCGCGCCCACACCCGCCGCAACTGTTGCGCCGACCGAAATCCCGCGCGCGCAGCAACCCGCTCCAAATCAAGCTTGCTCTGCGTAACCAGCTCCTTGGCGAACGCAAAGCGGATCAACTGCACATAGTCGAGCGGCGAGCAATGCGCGTGTTCCGCAAACAACCGCGCCAGATTGCGCGGGCTCGTACAGGCAACCGCTGAGAGCTCGGTGGAAGTCCACGATGAGGCCGGTTTGCGGGCCACCGCGTCCTGCACACGATGCACGGCAGGATGCAGATGGTTGCGATGCTGTACCCAAGGTGAAAGCGCCGGATCGGTCCCTGACCGGCGCAAGTACACCACCAGATCCCGCGCGACCTCCGCGGCTACCCGCGGCCCGAGCTGATTGCCAATCACGTGCAGGGCCAAATCCAGTCCGGCCGTCACGCCCGCACTGCTGAGCACAGCCCCATCCTCGACAAAGATCCGGTTATCAAGGACCCGTGCATCAGGCGCGACCGCGCGCAACTCATCAATGTGCGCGTGATGGCTCGTGCACTCGCGGCCGGCGAGCAACCCCGCTTTCCCGGCAATCACACTGCCCGCGCACACGCATAGCAGCAGTCCCGGTGAAGTAACTCCCGATTCCAGCCACGCAACGACACGCTGAGCCGAAGGTTCATTCCAATCCACCGATTCACCGCTGATACCGGTCAGGACGACAATCGAGTTCTCGGTCAGCTTCGTCGGCAATGGGTCAAGAGAGCTGAGCTGCAAGCCAATCGCCGCCTCGATCGAACGCGCGGGCGCGATGAAATGCAGCCGATAGCTGTCCGGCACCTTCCGATTCGCGATTCGAAACGCTTCCGCGGGTCCCGCCAGATCGAGCAGAACCAACTGCGGTAACACCACGAAGTGCACGTCTTTCATGTCAGCACCGCCCTTGACCGGTCACGTCAGGCAAGCGCCTCGGCCGCCGACACTATTCGCGCAAAACGCCCATCGAGCACCAGCTCCGTCCGCTCGCGAATCTCGGCAGGCGAAAACGTCCGCCCGGCCGGTGACCGCATCGGGAACGTCAAGGTTGCATCAGTCGCAAATCGCACCTTGAATCCAACATCTGATGCGTGGCGCGTGGTGGTCTCACAACACTGCTCCGTTCGGATGCCCGTGACCAGGATTTCCTCCACCCGGTGATCACGTAACCACTTCTCGAGCGTAATGCCGGCCGAAGTTTTGCCGAACAGCGCCGAATGCACTTCCTTATAGAACACCGCGTCCGCATCCAGCTTCAGTTCGGGCATCGCCCGCACGAGACCGGATGCAGGATGGAATGGATTGCTGACATCCTCGCCGGGCTCCTGGTGAAATACCTGCAGTACCGGGATGCCGCGTTCCCGGCAGCCATCGATCAGCGCCTGTGTATTCGCGAGGAAGGGCGGCAACTCGCCGGGCTGCCAGTAGGGGCGAGCCCGAAACGATTCCTGCACGTCGATGACGAGTAATGCGGTCTTGTAGGTGGCGGTTTTCATTGCGGTTTCCGGTGTACGTGCCTCTCGAGGCACCTGATGGACACATGATGCCGCGCGCTCCGCGCTAGCGCCACAGGCCTGCCAGACAGGCACCATTCAAAAACGGCCACTCGCCCCGCCCACCTGCTGCAGTCACTGGTTGCGGTCGAGACAGTCGCGTGCGACGGCCATCCCAACGCGGATCGACCCCGGTTTCCACGGCGGGACGATGGGCTTACACTGCCAAGGCACGCGTACCGTTTGAACAAAAACAGCTTGATCTCGGAGGGTTTATCAGTGTTGCACCGTAAGGCGAAGAACGCCGCGCCCGTGGCGTTCACCGTGATGTTATTGTGTGCGGCCGCAGCCGCCCGGGCTGATGCGCCGCAGCCGGAAGTTCCGACCTGTGACAAGAAGATCGGCACCCTCGCGGTGACCGAACCGGAGAACCGCTGGTGGCTCCAGTACAACCTGGAATCGCCCGAAGCACTGATCAAGGTGTTTGTCTCGAAATCGAAGTGCTTTTCACTGGTCGACCGTGGCAAAGGCCTTGCGGCCGCCCAGACCGAGCGGGCACTGGCGAGCGGCGGCGAAATGCGCGGTGGTTCGAACATCGGCAAAGGCCAGATGAAAGCCGCCGACTACGTCCTCGTGCCCGACGTCGCCATGAAAAACAACGATTCGGGCGGCAAGCGGATCGGCGGGATGTTGGGCGGACTGCTCCCTGGAATCGCAGGCGTGGTAGCCGGCGGTGTCAGCATGAAGAGCAAGACCGCCGACGTCGTCCTCACATTGACTGACGTTCGTTCGACAGAGCAGGTCGCGCTCGAACAGGGCCACTACAAGAAAACCGACCTCGGCTGGGCTGGTGGCGGTGCCGGATTCTTCGGAGCGTTCGCCGCCGCTGGAGCCAGCAGCTACGCGAACACCGAGATCGGCCAGGTGGTGGCAGTGGCCTACCTCGACGCATTCAGCAAGCTCGTCAACGACGTGAAGGGCATGGATCACGACGCCAAGACTGACAATGCTCAGCAGTCAGTCACGATGGCCAAGCCCGGCAAGTTGTATGACCAGCCGAATAACAAGTCCAAGGTCGTCCGCGACCTCGACCCGGGCACCACGCTGTACCCAACCGGTGAGAAGGACAAGATCTGGTGGAAAGTGAGCGACGAGCTCGGTAACGAAGGCTGGGTTCCCTCGCCGCTGTTCGAGCTGGCCAAGTAGGTCTGTAGGTAATGCCCTGGACGGTGTCTTGCCGTCCAGGGTGATCGCGGTGGCCAACCGCGGGCCGCGCGATGTTGTCGCGGTTGCTCAATGCCCTACATTGAAAAACGGAATCGGCGCCCCCGCATACACGTTCTGCGGCAGCTGCCCATTCCAGCGCTCCGCTTTCACCCGCTCGACCTCGATCCGCCGTAACTCCAGCACGTCCCTGTTCTGCGCTAGCGCCGCGTTCTGAATCTTCAGCGCCTCGGCTTGCGCGGTCGCTACCTTCAGGCTGGCATAAGCATCGCCATCCGCACGTGCTCGCACCGCGCTGGCCTCGGCTTCCGCCACGGCTACCTTCTGCTTCTGCTCGGACTCCACCGTCTTCAGCCGGTTCTCGGCCGCCAGCCGCAACTGCTCCTGCGTCACCTTGTCGTTGATGGCATGCATGTACGACTCGGAGAATTCGAAGTTGCGCATGTCGATGTTGATGACCTGCGCCCCATACAATGCAAGTTTGGCCTGCAGCGCCGCGTTGATATCAGCGGAGACCTTGGCGCGCTGCGCAATGAGGTCAGGAGCGCTGTAACCCGCTGTAACTGCCTTGAAAACCTCCTGGGTCGCCGTCTGAACGTACGACGACAGATCACCATTGTGGCTGTACTTCTCGTACACCTCAGCGACCTTGTCCGTCACGATGCTGTAACGCACCGTCAGACTGACATTGACCGGCTGAGTATCCGACGTCGACCCGCCGGCATTGTCGATGTTGGCCTGCTCGGCACGGATGCTGAAGATCGCGAGCTTCTGCCAGGGCGGCAGCACTGCCAGCCCCTCGTTCTCGATCCCAACGATCCGGCCAAATTGCGTGACGACACCCCGGCTGCCGGTCGGCACGGAGTAGAAGGGCCACAACATCTTCAGTGCCAGCAGCAAGACGACTGCAATGACAGCGTAGGTGATGCCCTTGAAGGAAGTGGCCGTAGTCGCAGCGTTCATCTAAACCTCTCTATTCATAATGTGAAGCTCTCCTGGTGCAGGCGGGTACGCCGTCTCACGGCCAATCCAGCAACCCCACCCAGTGCCGCCAGAATCTCCAGGTCCATACTCCCGCCACCACCGCCGCTACCGGACGTGTTGCTCGCGGTCGGAGCTGCCGCGGCTGGCGAGATCTGAATGGCAACCTGGGCGGAGTTGTTGCTCGCCACATAATCGTTCGGTGATGCGACCGAAAGAGTCGCGGTGCTACTGCCCGTGGTGGTACCCACGACCGTCAAATCAATCCGCCGGGTTTCCTGCGGCATCAGCTTTCCCAGCGAGCATGTGACCGAGGCGCCCTTCGTTGAGGAGCCCCCATCTATCGTGCACGTCCCGTCCGCTGCGACGGCGGACTGCACAGTCATATCCGGGGGAAGCGCCGCCAGGGCCGTTACATCGTTCGAGGCATCGTCGCCTATCGCGTGGGCAACAAAGGACAGCGTGAAAGCTGAGTTGGCGAGTGCGCCAATTGATGTGACTGGCAACTCAACCATCACATCGGGCGCTTCGTACGGTGTGAGACACTGCGCCGTCTTGATCCAGGCGTTGATTTGTTCCAGGCTGCAGCTCGAGAACTGATCGTTGAAGTTGACCTTTGGCGCCATCAGGAAAGTCTGCGGCGTCGTCGCGCATGCGCCCGCCTCACCATCATGCGGTGCGTTGAAGTTGTGGCCCAGCTCGTGAGCGGCAATGAGCGCCGACATCAGCGTCGAATGTCCACCTTCCGAGACGCTGTCCGCATATTGACTATCACACACCGACCCCATATACGAGATACCAACGGTGTTTCCGTCCAGGTCGCGCCCGGTCATCAAGTGAGTGACACCCGTTTGCTTCTGCGCCGGATGCGAGCTTCGGTAGCTGCGTACCTGGGATAACAAGTCGGCGGGGACCGTTTTGGTGAACGGCTCATTGGCTGTCGTCAACACAGTGAGCGGCGCGAGCGAGATCTTCACTCCAACCTGGCTGGACCAGATGCCATCAACGATATCCATGCGCGAAATGATCGTGCCTTCAGGATCGCCGCTGTATTCCTGATAGAACTCGTAATCGCCAATCACCCCGACAATCAATTCCAGGTCAGGACCGGCAGCCGCTGCGGTGTCCCTGACAATCGAGTCGAACAGCGTCTTGGCCGTCATGCGGCCCTGAGTCGCCGCCGCAGTATTCGTTGACGAAATCCCGTCACTGCCCCTGTACGGCGTGCCATCGACATTCAGGATTTCGCAAAACGCCGGTCCCACAGGCAGCAACGCATCCTTCAGTCGATACATCACCGGTGCGGAGCCCACGGTATCCACAAGAGGTTGAACCACTGCCGCCGCGATCTCGGCGGCAGGTTCGATCGCATACAGTTCCTGGCCATCGGAAACCATTCCGTGCCAGCCGGTGCGCGTGCGCGTCAGCCTCACCCAGGATCCCGGCTGCCCTTCCACCTGGCCACTCAACGGCTCGATGTCGGAGCGGCCCGCCGGTATCGCCCGTCGAATGGGCTCATTGGGTTGCAGAGTGAAATTGAAGTGGCGGCCGTATGCCTCGAAGCTCATGTTCCGGGTGTGCCCGGAAACCTGCTGAACCTGTGGCTGTATCGCCTCGTGATAGAGGATTCTGAATGCGGGCGCGGCCGTCACGTCCGAGACCGCGCAACAGCCTAATGCCACGCCCAGCGCATGCCGCGCAAAACTTCCCAAAGGATCCCCCAAACCGGTAGCCAGACCGGGGCGGCATGTTATGGAAAACTGCCGCGTTTACCCTGGCAGCATGTCATACGGGGGTCAATGTGCAATGTGCTGCGCTTCACGAGCTGAACTTAGATGGCATCCTTCAAAGGAATACCGGGGTTGGCAAGCTTGTCCAGATTCGGCCGGGCCCGCGCTGCGATCAACTTGCGGGCCGCCATCTGATCCTTCGGGCTGTTGACGCTGTCAATGGCGACTAACTCCCCGGCACGCAGGTAGCACGCACTGAAGCTTCGCGATGCCGCCGATCCCCGAACTACAACAGTGTCATGTCCCTGGCACAATCCGACGATGATCATCTTCAAGTCGTACTGATCGGACCAGAACCATGGCACCTTATCGTGAACAGTGGGCGTGCCGAGCAGATTGTGAGCAGCGCTCGCCGCTTGCTCGAACGCATTGTCAACCGACTCCAGGCGGATCCGCAGCCCGTAATGACGGTTAGGATGATTAGTGCAGTCACCGGCGGCGTAAATGGCCGGATCCGACGTCCGGCAATACTCATCCACCACGATACCGTTCGCGCACTCAATTCCCGCAGCCACAGCGAGTTCGTCAGCTGCCAACACACCAACACCGACCACCACAACGTCGGCCGGATGCTCAGCACCGTCACCTGTAACCACAGCCTTCACACGGCCCGTCTTGGAATCACCAACGAGCGCCTGAACCTTCGAATCCGTAATGATGCGAACACCGTGGCGGGCGTGCTCGGTCTCGTAGAAATCCGAGACCTCTTTACACGTAACTCGGTTCATCACGCGATCGGCCATCTCGATCACCGTGACATCCAGTCCCAACTCGCGAGCAGTCGCCGCAACCTCCAGCCCAATGTATCCGCCCCCGATGATCACCAGGCGTTGGCCGGCTGAGAAGTCGGCGCGAATCCGCTCCACATCCTCAATCGTCCTCAATGTATGGATGCCAGCGAGATCGGCACCGGGGACTGTGAGCGGCCGCGGGCGGCTGCCAGTCGCCAGAAGGAGCGCGTCATACGGAAGCACCGAGCCGTCGTCCAGCCGCAGTCGGCGCGCAACACGCGAGATTTCCTGGACCCGCCGGCCCAGGTGCGTTTCGACCGAGTGCTCCGTATAGAAGTGAAGAGGCCGCAGCAGCAGGCGCTCCCGGTCCAATGCGCCAGCCAGATATTTCTTGGACAGGGGCGGCCGCTGGTAGGGCAGCCACGGCTCGTCGCCGACCACAGCCAGCTTCCCCGTGAAGCCTTTGCGGCGTAGTGTATGAACGGCTTGGTCGGCAGCCTGACCGGCCCCTACGATCACAATCTGTCCGAACATGGTTGGAAGCATAGCCGAAGTTTCTGGATAGGTGCTGCACCACTGGTGGGCGTCAAGCGCGCAGGATCGCGCCACAACGGTGCAAAGCGAGATCGAAGGGCAGCCGCAGCCGCGCGAATTCCGTGATTTAGTCGCACGGCCAAGCGTGGCATGAAAGCTGCAAAAAAGTTTAGGGTAGAGATCCTGCGTATAACTAAAGCATCGAAAACTCCGACGGAGAGCGCGACATGAAATTGGTCACAGCGATCATCAAACCGTTCAAGCTCGACGACGTGCGTGCCGCGCTATCGGATATAGGCGTCTCCGGCATGACGGTCACCGAAGTGAAAGGATTCGGACGGCAGCGTGGCCACACCGAGTTGTACCGAGGTGCAGAATACGTAGTGGACTTCGTTCCAAAGACACGGATCGAAGTCGCCGTACGTAGCGACCTGGTGGACCAGGTCGTCGAAGCCATCCTTAAGTCCGCCAAAACGGGGAAAGTCGGCGATGGAAAAATCTTCATCACCGAAATCGAGCGCGTAATCCGCATCCGCACCGGTGAAACCGACGACGCCGCTCTTTAAAGGCGCTAAGCCCGGATAACCGCTCTTCCGGCGCGTCCTCGCGCCGCTACTCCTCGGGGGTCGCGCGGACCGCGCGATCCCCCTTGAACCCCGCGCTTTAGCGCGTGAGAAGAGGCGCGAAGACGCGCCGGGAAGAGCCGCACGCTCCGCGGGTCAGCTAAACTCCGCGCATGCCTAAAGCTATCCGCTTCAACGAAACCGGTGGCCCGGAAGTCCTGCGCCTCGAAGACATCGAAGTGGGGAAGCCGGCGCCTGATGAAGCCCAAGTCCGCCAGACCGCCATTGGTCTCAACTTCATCGACGTCTACGACCGCACTGGCCTGTATCCGCATCCGCTTCCGAGCGGAGTGGGTCACGAGGCTGCGGGCGTCGTTACCGCCGTTGGCCGTAAGGCCAAAGGTTTTCGCGTCGGCGATCGCGTCGCGTACTGGAACCCAAAGCCGGGCGCCGCCGCGGAGTTAGCTAACGTTCCAGCTGACAAATTGGTCAAAGTTCCCAAGGGAGTATCCGACCAACAGGCGGCGGCAATCATGCTGAAGGGCTTGACCGCGCATTACCTGCTCCGCCGAACGTATCGAGTCGCCAAGGGCGATCACATCCTGGTTCACGCTGCAGCTGGTGGCGTGGGTTTGCTCCTGTGCCAATGGGCCAAATCGTTGGGAGCGAAGGTCATCGGCACCGTGGGTAGCCAGGCAAAGGCTGACCTCGCCAGTAAGAATGGCTGCCGCCACACGCTGATATTGGGGCAGGACGATGTTGTCGCCCGCGTCAAAGAGATCACTCGTGGCGAAGGCGTTGCGGTCGTTTACGACTCCGTCGGGAAAGACACCTTCATGCAATCACTCGACTGCCTGAGACGGTTGGGCATGATGGTCACGTTCGGAAACGCCTCCGGCCCCGTCCCGCCGTTCGCTCCGTTGGAACTCAGCAAGCGCGGATCGTTGTTCCTGACGCGCCCGAGCCTGGGCCACTACGTTGCGAAGCGGCAGGACCTCGAATCTGCCGCCAAAGAGCTATTCGCCGCGGTGAAGAGCAAGAAAGTCAAAGTGCATATCGGCCAGACCTACCCTCTGGCCGAAGCCGCCAAAGCCTACGCGGACCTCGAGGCCCGTCGCACCACAGGCTCCACCGTGCTCATCCCCTGAAGTCTGCGTCGCCGCAGCGGGCGTTCGGCCCTTCGGCTAACCGCAATCGCAGGCGTCCGTCCCTGGAGCTCAGATCCGGCCCGCCATTGCGCTGCGCATTCCATGCTCCGCGCAAGCCCAGGGTGGCCATCCTAGGCCACCCGCTCGCCGCATGCGGCGAGCCCATGGCGGGCGTTCGGCCCTTCGGGCCTCACCCATCCTCGTACCCGGACCCTGCCCGCTTATCCTGAGCCGACCTCCCCGTCAGACTGGCGATCACAATCGCTAGCTCCTGCGGCTCAACAGGCTTCGCCACGTGATTCTGATACCCGGCCTGTAGCGCCCGAAGCCTGTCTAGCGGCGAGGCGTACCCCGTAACCGCAATGGCCGGCGTCTGCCCGCCAAAGTCCGGATCCAGCGCCCGCACCTGCTCGATCAACGCGTACCCATCCATCCCTGGCATCCCAAGGTCAGCCACCAACACATGTGGCCGCTGCTCGAAGAGCTTCGTCAGTGCAGCCTGCCCGCTCTCGGCCAGACACACCTCCGCGCCATACCCCTGCAGCACATTCGCAATCAGGTCACGCGCGCTCGCCTCATCATCAACCACCAGGAGCCGAACCCCAGCCAACATGGATGACGTTGTGTGGCTGGGCACCACCTCATCCGCCGCACTACCTTTGGCTGCTCCCAATCGCGTAGGCAGCCGCACGACAAATCGCGACCCCTTACCCTCTCCAGCGCTAAACGCTTCAACAGACCCGGCGTGAAGCTCGACCAGGTGTCGGACAATCGCCAGGCCCAGCCCCAATCCCCCGTGACGACGGCTGATCGACCCATCTTCCTGGCGGAAGCGGTCGAAGACGAGCGGCAGAAATTCCGGTTTGATCCCCTGCCCGCTGTCACTCACGCTAATCTCCGCTTCCTCGTTCCGATGCGCGAGGCACACGTCTACCTTGCCGCCAGAAGGCGTGAACTTGATGGCATTGGAGAGCAGGTTGCAGACAATTTGCTGCAAACGTGCAAAGTCGCCACGCACGGTCGCGACACCGGTGTCCAGCAGAGGCACCACGGTAATCTGCTTAGCCTGCGCTGCCGGCGCCATCGTTTCCAGTGCTGCCTCGACTACCCGCCGGGGATCGACCGGCATGATTTCCAGGGCAACTTTGCCGGTAACGATGCGCGAAACGTCGAGAAGATCCTCGATCAGGCGCTTTTGAGCGCGAGCATTCCGCTCGATCGTTTCCAGCGCGCGTTCCTGTGTAGGCTCATCGAGCCGCCGGGTTCGAAGCAGGGTGACCCAGCCAAAGATAGCGTTCAGGGGCGTACGCAGCTCATGGGACATCGTTGCCAGGAACTCATCCTTTAACCTGCTGAGTTGCTCGAGCTCTGCAGTACGCTCCTTGACCCGCGTCTCCAGCTCCTGGTTGGACCGCGCCAGCGCCGCGTGGGCGTTGGACAGATCCACGAACACCTGAACCTTCGTTCGGAGCACTGGCGCAACAATGGGCGACAAAATGTAGTCCACTGCACCAAGGGCGTAACCGCGGGCTGTCTGCAACTCGTCAGCGTAGGCGGTGATGAAAATAATCGGCGTATGCCGACCATTGCGGTGCCCACGAATCAGCGTGGCCGTCTCGAGTCCGTCGATGTCCGGCATGTTGACGTCGAGCAGGATGACCGCGAACGAGCCTTCCAGCACACGCTTCAGAGCCTCGGTACCCGATCGCGCCTGGATGATCTCGGCATCGATGTCCTCCAGAAGAGTGCTGTAGACCAGCAGCTTCTCCGGGAGATCATCAACAATCAGAATTCGAGCACGATTCACACGGACACTACCGTACAACCCTCAAAGGGCGGGCATTTCGGCCTATGCCCAAGGCGCCGCTGCGCACAACCTCCAACAATTCCGCTTGCTGAGCCAGATCAGTCACGAATGCATTGATCTCCACTTCACTGGCCGTGAGCTCAACGATGAACCCATCGGTCGCCGGGTCTAAAACGCGCCCACCCGTCCGCACCACGTACCCCCGCACACCATCCGTACGCTCGGGCCGGACTCTGAGCTTCAGTAGGATCAGCTCGCGCTCGAGATGTTCACCACCGGTCATGTCCTCCGTGCTGACCACGTCTACAAGCTTGTTCAGCTGATTCGCGATCTGCTGCATCACCGCTTCGGAGCCTGTGGTAACAAGCGTGAGGCGCGATACCGTCGGATCATCCGTCGGGGCTACGGAGAGCGACTCAATATTGTAGCCCCGGGTGGAGAACAGGCCCGCCACGCGAGCAAGCGCACCAGCTTCGTTTTGCAGGAGGATGGCGATGATGTGACGCATAGCTATTGAAGACTGCAGTGGATCGCGGGCCAGAATAAAGGATTGGGTGGCCAGTCAGCATCTCTTCCTCGGCGCGATCCCCCTTGAACCCTGCGCGCAGCGCATGAGAAGAGCTGCTAGTCTCGTATCGTCCCCCTGTCACCGCCTATTGTGAGCGCGCCCCCATGAGCGACACGGTCATCCAACCACGCCCCTTTGGGCACCCACTCACCGGCCAGACGATGTCTGGTGCTCGGATGATCATGCAAGTCCTTGCGGATGAGGGAGTTACCGCGATCTTCGGCTATAGCGGCGGCGCGATTCTGCCCACCTACGACGCAGTATTCCTCTATAACGAGCAGCAGGTGCGCGATGGCGAGCCGCAGATCCCGCTGATTGTTCCCGCCAACGAGCAGGGCGCAGCGTTCATGGCCGCCGGTTACGCCCGGGCTACCGGACGGGTAGGCGTCTGCATCGTCACATCGGGACCGGGTGCGACAAACACTGTTACGCCCGTGCGCGATTCCATGGCCGATTCAGTGCCAATGGTCGTCATCTGTGGACAAGTGGCCCGCGCCTCAATCGGTACAGATGCTTTCCAGGAGGCACCGGTCCCCTCGATCATGGGCTCGGTCGCAAAGCACATATTTCTCGTGACCGACCCCACTCGGCTCGAAGCGACCATGCGCACGGCATTCGAAATCGCCCGCACTGGCCGCCCCGGCCCAGTCGTCGTGGACATTCCAAAGGACGTCCAGAACTGGGAGGGCGTCTTCCAAGGCGGCGGAATGCTGCCCATACCAGGCTATCGGCGCCGGATGAACGAGCTTGCACATCGCACGCTCGATGACCTCGAAGCCTCCAAGTTCTTCGAGATGCTGGGTGATTCCAAGCGGCCGTTGATCTACGCCGGTGGCGGAGTCATCAACGGCAATTCCGCCGTTGCGCTGTCAGAGTTCGCGGAAACCTTCGGCATTCCCGTGGTGACCACCCTCATGGGCATTGGGGCCATCGACACCACTCACCGGCTTTCGATGCGCATGCTGGGCATGCATGGCACTGCCTTTGCCAACTACGCCGTTGAGGACGCTGACTTCCTGATAGCAGTCGGGGCGCGATTCGACGATCGAGTCGCTGGCGTGCCCGCGAAGTTTGCCCGTAATTGCAAACGCATTGCGCACTTTGATATCGACCGGGCTGAGGTCAACAAGGTGAAGCGAGTTCACTGGAGTTACGTCGGCCTCCTCACGGAAGCACTGCAAGTGTTGACCTCCTATGGGCGGCGGAAAAAGTTTCAGCCGAACTACGCGGACTGGCATGGCGAGCTCGCGGAGCTGAAACGCGTCTACGCAATGAACTACGATCGTGCCAGCAACCTGATCCAGCCGTATTACGTCATTGAAGAGGTCAACAAGCTCGCCGGCGGTGAAGCCATCATTTCAACCGGCGTTGGCCAACATCAGATGTGGGCCGCTCAGTACTGCGACTTCCGGCAGCCCAGGCTGTGGCTGACATCCGGCAGCATGGGCACCATGGGCTTCGGCCTGCCCGCCGCAATCGGTGCGCAGATCGCCAACCCGCGCCGGCTCGTCATCGACATCGACGGGGACTCGAGCATCCGCATGAACATGGGAGAGCTCGAGACGGTCACAACCTATGACTTGCCCATCAAAGTCATGGTGCTGAACAACTTCGGCGATGGGATGGTCAAACAGTGGCAAAAGCTCTTCTTCAAGGGCCGCCTGTCCGCCAGCGACCGCTCGCTGCACAAGAAGGATTTCGTCAAGGCCGCGCAGGCCGATGGCTTCCGCCATGCCGTTCGCCTCGACCGCAAGGAAGACGTGCCCCGCGTGATCCAGGAATTTATCCAGTTCCCCGGTCCGGCGTTCCTCGAGGTGATGATCGATCGCGACGCGGGCGTGTACCCGATGGTCGGCCCCGGTCAGAGCTATGACGAGATGATCACCGGCGACTTCATCCCCTCGCGTTACAAAGTAAACATCAAGACGCCGGGCGCGTCCGAAATGTTCTGACAAGGAGAGGGCCGCCGTGAAATACCTGCACACCATGGTGCGCGTGACTGACCTGGATGCCTCCCTGCGTTTCTACCGGGACGCGTTAGGACTGAAGGAGTTGTCCCGCAAAGACGTTCCCCAAGGCCGCTTCACGCTCGTGTTCCTGGCAGCCCCGGGGGACGAGACCTCCCAAGTCGAGCTCACCTACAACTGGGATCCGCAGCCCTACCCGGGTGGGCGAAACTTCGGGCACCTGGCGTACGAGGTGGACGACGTGTACGCCACCTGCCAACGCTTGATGGATCACGGAGTCACCATCAACCGCCCACCTCGCGACGGGTGGATGGCCTTCGTCCGCTCACCCGACGACATCTCCATCGAGCTGCTTCAGAAGGGGTCCCCGCGGCAGCCGGCCGAACCCTGGAAGTCCATGCAGAACGTCGGCAGCTGGTAACCATCGCGACCGAGCTCGTGCATCGGCAGCCCGCCGTCAACGGGTGTCGCGAGCCTGGTCTGCCCCGTCTGGCCGTTTTAGGCTGGCCGTCCGGCGAGCCTCCCCCGCCTGACCTCACCCTCTTGTCATAAAACGGCGCCTGAACGGCCTGCCCGACAGGCTCTATTCAGCTACCCACTGGCATTCTTCTGCCCTCCTCGCAATCACGTATGATGCGTTGCCTCACGTTCGCGTGCACTCATGAAGTCTCGTCTACCTGGCTTGTTGATCGCAGCGGCCTTCGCTGCCTTGACGTGTGCTGTCTGGGCGTTCCTGAACCGCCCGGCGGCCGAGCCGCCTTGGCCCGCCCACATCCAGGGATTCTCCTTCCAGCCCTTTCACATGGGCGAGGATCCAACTCACCTCGTCCTGCCGACCGATGCCGAGATCGATTCCGACCTCAAACTGCTGGCCGGCAAGATCAACGCGGTTCGTACCTACGGCGTCAACGGCTCACTCGCTGACGTACCGCAGCTGGCCGAACGCCACGGAATCAACGTCGCCGTGGGCGCGTGGATCGACGATCACCGGGATGCCAACGAACGCCAACTCGAAACCGCCATCGAGCTCGCGCGAACCCACCTGAATGTAATGCGCGTCTTCGTCGGCAACGAAGTTGTCCTGCAGGGCTACGTGCCGATCAAAGTGCTGGAAGGCTACCTCGACCGGGCCCGCGCGGCCATCGGTCAGCCGGTGGGAACCGCGGAGCCCTGGCACGTGTGGCTCGAGCATCCCGAGCTCGCTGAGCACTGCGACTTCATCGGCGTCCACCTGTTGCCGTACTGGGAAGGTGTACCGGTTGATACTGCGGTGGACTACTCCATCGCGCAGTTCCATCGGCTCCAGAAGGCCTTCCCGACCAAGCAGGTCATCATTGCCGAGGTCGGCTGGCCGAGCCGTGGCCGCACCCACGTGAATGCTGTTGCCTCGGATGCGAATGAAGCGCTGTTCCTGAGGCGTTTCCTGAAACGTGCCGAGCACGATCAGCTCATCTACTACATCATGGAAGCCTTCGATCAGCCCTGGAAGGCGTATCAGGAAGGGGCGGTTGGATCCTACTGGGGCGTCTACGACGTCAACCGCAAACCCAAGTTTGCCTTCACGGCCGCCATCGTGCGCGTACCGGAGTGGCACACGCTGGCCGCCATTTCCGTTGCGGTGGCCCTGTTCATCCTCTTCGCGTTCTATTTCAACAGCGTTACCTTGCGTAACCGCGGGCGCAGTTTCCTGGCGGTCGTGGTGTACACGGCCGCTACGATCACAGTCTGGGTTTTCTACGATTTCACCCAGCAGTACATGACGGTCTCCAGTGTCGTTTCGGGCGTCCTGCTGTTGTTAGGAATGCTGGGAGTAGTTCTGGTGCTGCTGGCGGAGGCGCACGAGTGGGCGGAAGCGCATTGGGTAACCTCCCGCCGGCGCCTGGGTCCGCCGATGCGCGCGAATGGCGAGCCCCAACCCAAGGTCTCCATTCACGTCCCCGCCTACAACGAGCCGCCGGCCATGGTGATCGAAACGCTCGACGCTCTCGCGCGGCTCGACTACTCGAACTTCGAAGTCCTGGTAATAGACAACAACACGCGCGATGAGGCCGTATGGCGGCCAGTCGAGGCGCACTGCGCAAAGCTGGGCGAACGCTTCCGATTTTTCCACGTCGCGCCACTGGACGGATTCAAGGCCGGAGCCCTGAATTTCGCATTGCGGCAGACCGCCGCGGACGCGCAGATCGTAGCCGTGATCGACAGCGACTACGTGGTCGATTCGAACTGGCTGTGCGAGCTCGTCCCGGGCTTCCAGGACCCCCGCATCGCCATCATTCAGGCGCCGCAGGACTACCGTGACGAGAGCCACAGCGCTTTCAAGGCCATGTGTTACGCGGAGTATCGCGGGTTCTTCCACATCGGCATGATCACGCGCAACGAGCGTAACGCCATCATTCAGCACGGGACGATGACTTTGGTGCGCCGTGATCGCCTGGAAGGCGGCGGCGCTTGGGCCGAGTGGTGCATTACGGAAGACGCCGAGCTCGGTCTGCGCATCTTCGAAGCTGGCTATCAGGCGAACTATGTGCCCACCAGCTACGGCCGCGGGTTGATGCCCGACACATTCATCGACTTCAAGAAGCAGCGCTTCCGGTGGGCGTATGGCGCCATGCAGATCCTGAAGAGCCACGCTCGCTCGCTATTCACCGAAGGCGGCTCCCTGTCTCCCGGTCAACGCTATCATTTCGTCGCCGGCTGGCTTCCCTGGGTGGCCGATGGATGCAACATGCTTTTCAACATCGCGGCGCTGGCCTGGTCCGCCGCGATGATTTGCTTGCCGCGGCAGATCGACCCGCCACTCGTCATGTATTCGGTGCTGCCGCTATCGCTCTTTACCTTCAAGCTTGCAAAGCTCGTGCACCTGTACCGCGTGAGGGTGGGCGCGAATTTCCGCCAGACAGCTGCCGCCGCCATCGCGGGATTAGCCTTGACGCATACCATCGGTACTGCGGTCATGAAGGGGTTGTTTACGCGCGGCGAGCCGTTTTTCCGCACACCAAAAAACGGCGACTCGCAGCGGGTTCTGCAAGCCCTCGGTGCGGCCCGGGATGAAACCATCATGATGCTGGGCCTATGGCTTTCGGCCTGGGGCGTGTCCCACGCGACGACGTGGCAAACGCGGGGCCCGGATCGGTTCGCCTGGATCGTGGTACTGCTGATCCAGTCGGTGCCGTACGCCTCCTCTTTAATAGTGTCCTTGGCCAGTGCATTCCCACTGCCCGCGAAGCTACTGGGTCGCGGCTATCGCCCCGCCGTTACGCAGCCGCCCCACCGCGCCGAGCCCGACTCGGTCGCCTGAGGCCTGTCTGCAGACGAACACCGCACACACGGTTCGGCCCGAGGCCGCGCGACAACTGAAAGCCATCGGGTTCATGCTTGCCGCGGTGGCGGCGTTCAGTGGCATGGACTCGCTGCTCAAGGTCTTGTCGCAGCATTACCCCCCATTGGAAGTCGTCGCATTGCGCGGCGCCTCCTCCATACCGTTCATGCTATTGCCCCTCATCGTGATGGGCCGTTTGAGCGCCTTGAAGCCCGTACGCATCAGCATGCACCTCATGCGGGGAGTACTGATGCTCCTGGTGCTCATAACCTTCGTCTACGCGGTGCGCGCCCTGTCCCTGGCGGACGCCTACGCTATTTTTCTCGCAGCCCCACTGATCATGACCGCGCTTTCCGTGCCGCTGCTCGGCGAGCATGTTGGCTGGCGGCGCTGGCTGGCCATCTGTGTTGGCTTGGCCGGCGTCATAACGATGCTGCACCCCTCCGCATCGAGCTTGGTTTCCCTGGGAGCGGTTGCCGCACTCTTGTCGGCTACGGGCTATGCCTTCAACGCAATCGCGCTGCGCGTGATAACCCGCACCGATACGACCGCCAGCGTCGTCTTCTGGATGATCGGCCTCATGACCGTGCTCGCCCTGATCCTCGCCGCGCCGCACTGGGTTCCCATTCGCACCGAGGACTGGACTGTGCTTGTGGCCATCGGCGTATTTTCGGCCATTGCTCAACATCTACTGACAGAAGCATTCCGAAATGCACCACCCTCCGTTGTGGCCCCTTTCGAATACACAGCACTGCTGTGGGGCATCCTCATTGATCGCGTCGTGTGGGGAGTGTTCCCCACGAGCCGTGTCTACATCGGCGGCGGAATCGTCATTGCCAGCGGCCTGTACCTGATCTGGCGGGAGCACCTGAGCAGCGGCCCTCCGCTTGCTGCGGAGATAGCGGCCCACACGACGCAGCCTTGAGCGATACACCTTTGACTTTAACGGCCGACCTGCAGAGTTACCTGCACGCGAATATCCCTCTCTCCGCGGCAATGGGTGTGCACGTCAAAGTGGCCACCCCTGTACAGGTGCTTTTGTCGGCGCCACTTGCGCCCAACATCAACCATCACCAGACCGTTTTCGGCGGCAGCGGCGTCGTCCTCGCGACCCTGGCGGCCTGGTCGCTGCTGCACCTGCGCCTGGAGCACGAAGGGCTGGACGCACAGCTGGTCATTCAGCGCAGCTCGATGCAGTACGAGCGGCCCATTGCCGGGGACTTCGATGCAGAGTGCAGGTTTACGGATGACACCGCCTGGGCGCGATTCCTCTTGACTCTCCAGCGGCGCGGACGCGCCCGCATGACGCTGAGTGCGCACCTGCTTCATTCAGCGCACGAGATGGGATCGTTTGTGGGAGACTTCGTTGCGCTCGCCCGCAGGACTTAACTAAATTCCGACTATTGCCCTGATCGCGGTGCTGCTCGCCGCGGCAGCGCACGCCACCTGGAATCTTGCCGCAAAAAGGGCCGCGGGCTCGCGGCACTTCGTCTGGCTGTACTCCGTAGGCTCAACGCTTCTGTATCTGCCTGTCATCGTCTGGATTTTCATCCAGCATCGGCCACACTTCGAGCCGCGTCACTATCTCGCTCTTGCCGCCACCAGCGTACTGCACCTCGGTTATTCACTGTCACTGCAGGCCGGGTACAGAGCGTCCGATCTGTCACTTGTCTATCCGATCGCCCGCGGCTTTGGTCCCTTGTTGTCCTTCGCAGGCGCCGTCCTGTTGTTGGGGGAGCACCCGACCGTACTCTCCGGGGTGGGTCTCGCACTGATTGTCGCCGGCATCTTGCTCGTAGCCGGCCTTACGCGCGAACCGCATCGCGCACCGCGTAAAGGAATCTTTTTCGGCCTCTTGACTGGCGTCTTTATTGCCTCGTACACCTTGAATGATGGATGGGCGGTCAAAGTGCTGGCCCTCTCGCCATTCATCGTGGATTTCACGGGCAACGTCATGCGCATCCTGGTGCTCACGCCGATCGCATGGCGAGACCGAGCCGCAGCAATGCGCGAGGCGCGCGAGTACGCCGCGCCCGCCATAGTGGTCAGCGTGCTTGGCCCACTTGGCTACATTCTCGTTCTGTTCGCCATGCGGGTCGCGCCGATAAGTCACATCGCACCCGCCAGAGAGCTCGCAACCCTTGCTGGCGCGTACATGGGCTCGAAACTGCTGCGTGAACGAACGACACCTGAGCGGGTCATTGGAGCAGTATGTATTGTTGTCGGCGTCGTGAGTCTGTCGTTCGCGCATTAGACAGTGCAGAATGTCGCGCGGCTCGCTCCAACAAGGGGAAAACTCGCCATGAGCAACGCTGAGATTCGGGGACGGTTCGTCTGGCATGAGTTGATGACGACCGATACGGACGCTGCCAGTGATTTTTATTCACACGTCGTCCCATGGAAAACGCAGGACTCGGGAATGCCTTCCTACACACTGTGGATGTCGGGCAAGTACCGAGCCGGCGGGCTGATGGCTCTGCCGGAGGAGAACGCCTCCGCCCCACCACACTGGATCGTCTATATCGGCACGCCTGACGTCGACGCGACGGTCGAGGCTGTGGAGAAACTTGGCGGCAAGGTTCTCAAAGGCGCGGCGGATATTCCGAATGTCGGGCGCTTTGCGGTGCTTTCCGATCCACAGGGTGCTGCCTTCGCGGTGTTCACCCCACAGCCGGTCGAAGGCGAGGAAATCCCGCCTAGCGGCGCGGTGGGCGATTTCACCTGGCACGAGCTCGCGACCACCGACCCCGAGGCGGCCTTCGGCTTCTATTCCGAGCTGTTTGGCTGGTCCAAGGGAGCTAGCAACGACATGGGCGACATGGGTGTCTACCAGCTTGTGTCTCATGACGGTCAGGATGTGGGCGGTATCTACAAGGCGCACGACAACGCGACCCCACCGAACTGGCTGAGCTACGTGCGCGTCCCGGATGCGCAGAAGGCGGCAAGCGCGGCCAAGGCCGCTGGCGGCCGCATTCTGAATGGCCCCATGGAGGTCCCAGGCGGTTCCTGGATCGTGCAGATTCTCGATCCTCAGGGCGGTGCCATCGCGGTAGTGGAGGCCCCGCAGGCCGCCGAAAAGCCCGCTGCAGCGAAGAAAGCACCGAAAAAGACGGCGGCCCCCGCCAAGAAGGCGCCGGTCCTCGCCAAGGGAGCACCGCCGAAAGCCGCTCCGGCGAAGAAGAGCGCTGCAGCGAAGAAAGGCGCTGCCGCCAAGAAAGGCGCTGCCGCCAAGAAAGGCGCTGCCGCCAAGAAAGGCGCTGCCGTCAAGAAAGGCGCTGCCGTCAAGAAAGGCGCTGCCGTCAAGAAGGGTGCGGCGGCGAAGAAAGGGGCTGCCAAGAAGGCGGCCGGCAAGAAGTCCGCGCCGAAGCGCGCGGCGGCAAAGAAGAGCACCACTGCCAAACGGGGTTCTGCGGCGCGGAAAAGCGCCGGGGTCAAGGCCAAAGGCAAGGCCAAGAGCAAAGCCAAAAGCAAGAAGTGACAGAGCGGCAGCCCCGCCTGGCGTGGGTGGGGTGCCGCTCTTCCCGGCGCGTCTTCGCGCCGGTTCTCACGCGCTAAAGCGCGGGGTTCAAGGGGGATCGCGCGTCCGCGCGACCCCCGACGAGTAGCGGCGCGAGGACGCGCCGGCAAGAGCCGCGCTTTAGGGGGTTATTGCGAAGCAGCTTCGGCTGCATTGCGCTGCTCGGCAGCCTGCTTGGCTGCCGCGTCCAGTTGTTCACGCACCCGAGCCTCGGTTTGCAAGCCCTGACGGGCCTCTTCAGCCTTGGAGACGCCGGCGGCAGCCGCGGCCGCGCCCGTTTCGGCAACACCACAAGCCGTCAATGAGAGCACGAGCGACAACAACACGAGTGACCTTGCCATGGGGACCTCCATTGGAGGCGAAAGCTTCAGCTGGCGCGTCACCTTCATGCAAGGCACGCCCTTCGCATTCGTGACCGGGTCTACGCGACCCGGCGCAGATGGCAGGGGATGGTTCATGGCACTATCACCCTTGGTCCCAAGGGCGCAGGTTGCGGACGGAACCGTAACCCTCGCTATGCTTTTATTGCAGAAAACCGTCATTTGGCGCTTTCTGCGGGGTTGTTCGGAGCACGCACATGGCTAAAGGAACTGTCACCAACCGATCCGTAGCAACGGAGCCTCGCGTCCGCCGCGGATACTTCGAGAGTCGTCATGGACAGCTGCACGTCCATAACGCCATCCCTCCGGGCGGAGGCTTTGAGGAAGGCACCCCACTGCTGTGCCTCCATCACACGACGGGGTCGGGCAGGGTATTCGAGCGCTTCCTGGCGCTAGCGGGACGGGATCGATCCGTCTACGCACCCGACACGCCTGGTTTTGGGGAGTCGGATCCGCCGCCATCGCGTCCATCGATTTCGGACTACGCCGCTGCGATCGGCGACTTCCTCGACACCATGCGCTTCCGCCAGATCGATGTGCTCGGCCACCAGGCCGGAGCACTAATAGCCGCGGAACTTGCGATCGCACGGCCGACCCAGATCCGCCGTGTTGTCATGGTCTCCGTGCCCGTCTTGAATGACACGGAGCGGGACGCTTTCCGGCGCGGATCGTGGTTGCCCGCGGAGGATGGCAGTCATCTAATTACAGAGTGGAAGCGTACACTGGACTCCTACGGGCCGGGCCTGCCACTCGAAGTGCGGGCGCGCGCTTTCGCCGAGAAGTTGAAAAGCGGCGTCCACGCGGCCTGGGCGTTGGCTGCGGCTCAGCAGTACGCATCGCGCGAGCGGCTTGCGCTTGTCACACAAACAGCGTTGGTATTGCGGCCGAAGGATGATTTCTGGGAGGCCACCCTGCGTGCTCGGGAGCTGCTCTCCAAGGCGCGTTTCATCGACCTGCCCGAGCATGGCAATGGCCTGTTCGAGGTGGCCCCCGAGGTTGTCGTCGAGTCAACAAAGGACTTTCTGCGCGGTTGAGGTGCAAGGGAGCCGGCAAACCCGCCGCGGCAAGGTGTTTATGTCACATCTGCGCTACAGCTCTCACACTTTAGTCTTGAATAGCACTCAGCGCTGGCCCGCAGCGGCTAGACTTTGGGGCACAACTAACGTGCCCACGGTCGCCGTGGGTGCCAGATTGACTACCGGGGACCGCGCGCGAGCACTATTGAGCGCGCGAGGAGACTTGCGATGAACCTACAACAACGCCAATCGTCGCCATCCGAAGAGGCTGATCTCGAGGTCACGGCCGAACTGCCCGTTCTGGACGTCGCTAGTTACGAGGCCAACGTGGCCTCCGCAGCTGCTGCCACCGCGCAGCACAGTGTTGCTGCCAACACTGCACACGAACGCGACCCCCTCAGCGCGACTGACACCTGGCACATCCCGCCGCCGGCCCTACGCAAGCCCTCCGAGGCCGCCAACACTGTCATTGACGAAAATCGCGCCCGCCTCGAAGTCAACCTGCAGGCATTGTCGGGAACCCTCCGCGACGTCGAAGAGCGCCTGACACGCAAGGGCGAGCGGCTGCTCGAGATCGAGAAGGCGCTCGAGCTGGCTGTCGCGGAACGTAACGTCACGGAACAGCGTGCCCGTTCCCTCTCTGATGAGGTAACACGAGCGGAAGCGGCCACCGCCGCCGCTCAGGCTCGCATCGCGGAGTTGCAGAAGGCGCTGCAGGACCGCCAGGCCACGGACGAAGCGCGCCAGGCGCGCGATGCCGACACCCATGCCAGGCTCGTCGAGCACAACAAACAGATCCAGGCGCAGCTCGCGAGCAGCGGCCGTGATTTCGAGGCCAAGCTCGCCGCCACTCAGCGCGACTTCGAAGCCCGGTTCGCCACTCACGGCCAAGCCGTGGCCCGTCTCGAGAAGGATCTGAGCACCGCGCGCGAGCTCAACGCCGAGTACCTGGAGACCCTGCAGTCCAACGAAGGCCGCCGGTCCGTATTTGAAGAAGTGCTCGCCACGCTCGAACACGACATCGAACAGCGGAATGCGCGCATCGCGCAGCTCGAAGACGGTCTCTCCAGGCAAACCGGGCACGAGAGCGAGTTACAAGCGCAGCTGCACGAGCGCGTCGCACGCATCGCCGCTCTGGACAAACAGGTGAGCGCACTGACCGCGGCATTGGCTCAACATAGCGAACAGCAGACCGATGGCGAGCGTACGCGCGCGTCTCTGCAACACACTATCAACTCCCTGAACGGAACCCTGGCCGAGCGCAATGATCGTGTGAAAGTGCTCGAGGGAACGGTCGCGCAGCAAGCCGCAGCTGCCGGGCAGATGCGCGGCGAGTTGGAACGAGCCATCGCCGAGCGGGCCCAGTTGGTGGCGGCCGCCGCCACGCTCGAGACGGCATGGAAAGGCGCGACCGCGCGCGTGGAGGAACTGGAAGCGCTCAGCCGGGCCACCCAGAGCCGGCTCGGCGAGCACGAGGCGAATGCCCCGGCGCAGCGGCGCCGGATCGAGCAGCTCGAAACCGAGATTGCAGCCGTTCGCGCCGAGCTGCAGTCAGCCACTTCCGCTTTGCAGGCGGCCGGACTCGAGCGCAATGAGCACGTGGCGCGGATTGCCGCCGGCGACGCACGGATCCAGGAACTCGAGAGCCGGGTGGGCGAGCAGCAGGACGTGGTTCGCCAGTTGCAGGCGGAATCCAACGCCGGCATGGCCCGCGCGAAAGAGTTGGAAAACGACCTGCGCGCCGCCGAAGAGAGCCTCAACCGTCTGGAGGGCGATGCGCGCAGCAAGGGTGCGCGGGTTGAGGAGCTCGAAAAGATCAACAGCGAGTGGCGCGCCACGGTCGAAGAAGCGCGCCATGCCATTGCCGACCGCGACGGCCTGATCGAGCGGCTCGAGCAGGAGACCGCGGCGAGCGCCGTGCTGGTCGGCCACATCCAGAAGAGCATTACCCGGTTGGATAGCGACCGCCCCCCGGAGCGCGAACCGGCAGCGGATGGGGCCACCCGCCTGTTGATTCGTACGGATGGCGATACAGAAGTCGTACACGTTCTTGGACGCAAGACGACGGTTGGACGTACACCAGACAACGATCTGCAGATCGACGCGAAGTTC